>NZ_JABWRP020000029.1 GCF_014269035.2 Pseudomonas vlassakiae | reverse complement strand
ACTTTATTACTCGCTCATACAGAATTTCGCCCAGATATGCTCCTCCGTCACTTCCCAGCTCTCCGCCGATCATTCCTCCCAAGGCTCCGCCCCCTACGCCGCAAGCGATCGCTCCAGGCCCACCCGATGCTATTCCCAAGACCACGCTGCAGGCTGCCATGCCAATCAGTTTTCCACCGTATGCGCCAATTAGGCCTCCTCCCAAGCTTCCGGCAAGTGAACCACTCTCAACAACGGTAGCTCTTTTGCATTCTTCCTCTCTCCCTTCTGTGCATGCTTTTTTGATTGATAGGCTTGTGCTTGCGACCTCGAGCGCAACGCCTATATAGACGCCTCTCTTGATCAGGTTGGCAGCCTTGCTAACTCCTGCGACCTTATCGGCATACCCTGCGATCTCACCAGCGTTCAAATAGCTTTTCGTGGAAAGGCCAAGGGTTCTTTTGATGGATCCTTTGTTTCGCAAGCTAGCACCAAACGCGGCCATTTTGCTCAACTGCTCATCCAGCCTGGCGAACAGCGCCGCACGCCTGGCATAGAATTGTTCGCGAGCCTTGAGTGTCCCTGAGCTCATGTGCTGCTGATACAGTTTTTCAATTTCCAGCAGCGTGTCCTGGATGGCCTTCAGGTGCCTACTCCAACCCTCGCTAACCACGCCTGCGCCCACGGAGGCATGGGCAAGCAGGCTCTTCAATAACTCGAAATTATCCAGAAAAAACTCGTCGGCTCCTTGCCCGCTGCGCATCAGCCCCATATGCGTCTGGGTAGCCTTCGCCATCAGATACGCCTCCTGGCTGGTACACGAAGGCGTCGACCAGTCGCCGACAATGACCAGTTCTCCGCTCCTGACCACATTGTTGTAGATGTGAGCATTCAGAATATCGAACTTGCTGGCCGAATGCCCGCTAAGCGCAAGGCCTGCCTTGAGTGTGTGGTAATTCTGCATTTTGGGGTTGATGAACGCGCGGGCTTCGGTCATGGCATCTTCCTTATGCGTGTTTCTTGTTGCCGATGCGGTCCCAGCCGCCAGCGATGTTGCCGCCGCCGGATCCGTCGATGCGTTTCTGCTGGGTATAGGTGGTCTTGATTCGGCCGTAGTCGAGTTGCACTACTTCGATCGGTACGCCATCGGCAGCGCTTTGTGTGTAATCGGCAATGATCACTTCTTCGAGAATGATTTCGTAGTACTTGAGCTTGTCGCCGCCCGCGCGACATAGCGCGAGTTTAACTTCCTTGAGATGCAGGCCTGCACAACTGGCTTCCATCAATTTGCAGCTGGCACTGTCGAGAAACTTGGTGAACCGGAAGTTGCTGACAGCGGTGCGGCCCGAGGAGGCGCCACCGGCGGAACTTGCAGTTGCTGAGGTACTTTGGCTGACGCCAAAATCGTAGCCAGTGACTTCAATCCATTTGTTGTATTTTTCATCCAGGGCTTCACCTGGGATTTCGTCGATTTGTATATATGCGTCAAATGCCATGCTTACCTCTCCTTGGCAATCAGTTAGGGGGAATGAATGATTGGCGGGGAACTTGGTCTGGTCAGTGATTGGCAAGGCTAGGCAGCGATATCGGGGAAGGCAATAGAGGGACATCTATTTGGGAAATGGACTACAAGGTTGTGGATAACTTCGGTCCGGATGTGTCGGGAAGTTTCATTGACAGGTGTTTTTTGTAGGAAAAATTACCCGCAGGCCGTGCAGTCACTCGGGGTGAGCAGCCTGGTGAGGGGGGCATGAGAAATTGGCTGTGCCTGCTCCGGCCTCTTCGCGGGCATGTCGGGTCGCCGCACCGCCGCTCCCACAGGTTTCGTGCTTGCCTCGGTCGTCGGCAGGGGCTCCTCGGGGCCAGGCCTATCACGACAATAGCGAACGGTGGTTGTTCTAGAACCTGCGAAAGAGGACAATTATCGGCTTCTCGTCACAACCAGCGATCTTGCATGGCCTTTCTTGCACTTGGTATCAACCATAAGACTGCCTCGGTAGACGTACGCGAGCGCGTGGCGTTTACCCCGGAGCAGCTGGTAGACGCCCTGCAGCAGCTCTGCCGACTGACCGCCAGCCGTGAGGCGGCGATCCTGTCGACCTGCAACCGTAGCGAGCTTTATATAGAGCAGGACCACCTGTCGGCCGATGCCGTGCTGCAATGGCTGGCCGAGTATCACCGGCTGAGCCTGGACGAACTGCGCGCCAGCGCCTACGTCCACGAAGAACACGATGCGGTAAGGCACATGATGCGGGTCGCCTCCGGGCTCGATTCGCTGGTGCTCGGCGAACCGCAGATCCTCGGTCAGATGAAGTCAGCCTATGCGGTGGCGCGTGAGGCCGGCACCATCGGCCCGCTGCTGGGGCGCCTGTTCCAGGCCACCTTCAGCGCCGCCAAGCAGGTGCGCACCGACACCGCGATCGGCGAAAACCCGGTTTCCGTGGCATTCGCTGCGGTCAGCCTGGCCAAGCAGATCTTCAGCGACCTGGGCCGCAGCCAGGCCCTGCTGATCGGTGCCGGCGAGACCATCACCCTGGTCGCCCGTCACCTGCATGAACAAGGTGTGCGCCGCATCGTCGTGGCCAACCGCACCCTGGAGCGGGCGAGCATCCTCGCCGAGCAGTTCGGTGCCCATGCCGTGCTGCTGGCCGACATCCCGCAGGAGCTGGCCAACAGCGATATCGTCATCAGCTCCACCGCCAGCCAGTTGCCGATCCTCGGCAAGGGCGCGGTGGAAAGCGCGCTGAAGCAGCGCCGGCACAAACCGATCTTCATGGTCGATATCGCCGTCCCGCGTGACATCGAGCCGCAAGTGAGCGAACTCGACGACGTCTACCTGTACACCGTCGATGACCTGCACGAAGTGGTCGCAGAAAACCTCAAGAGCCGCCAGGGTGCAGCCCAGGCCGCCGAAGAGCTGGTTTCGGTGGGCGCAGAAGATTTCATGCTGCGCCTGCGCGAACTGGCCGCGGTCGATGTGCTGCGCGCCTACCGCCAGCAAAGCGAGCGCCTGCGCGACGAAGAACTGCAAAAGGCCCAGCGCCTGCTGGCCAATGGCGGCAACCCCGAAGAGGTATTGGCGCAACTGGCCCGGGGCCTGACCAACAAACTCCTGCATGCCCCCAGCGTGCAGTTGAAAAAGCTCTCGGCCGAGGGCCGCCTCGATGCGCTGGCCATGGCCCAGGAACTCTTTGCCCTCAACGAGGGCTCGACGGACAAATCCCCGCAATGAAAGCGTCGCTGCTGAACAAACTGGAGATTCTCCAGGACCGCTTCGAGGAACTCACCGCGCTGCTCGGTGACGCCGAAGTGATTTCCGACCAGACCCGCTTCCGCGCCTATTCCCGCGAATATGCCGAAGTCGAGCCGGTTCATGCCGCCTACAAGGAATGGCGCAAGGTGCAGGACGACCTTGAAGGCGCCCAGGCGCTGCTCAAGGACGCTGACCCCGACCTGCGCGAGATGGCCGTCGAAGAAGTGCGCGAAGCCAAGGAGCAGCTGGTCGAACTGGAGTCCAACCTGCAGCGCATGCTGCTGCCCAAGGACCCCAACGATGGCCGCAACGTATTCCTCGAGATCCGTGCCGGCACGGGCGGTGACGAAGCGGCGATCTTCTCTGGCGACCTGTTCCGCATGTACTCGCGCTACGCCGAGAAGCGCGGCTGGCGCCTGGAGATCCTCTCCGAGAACGAAGGCGAGCACGGTGGTTACAAAGAGATCATTGCCCGTGTCGAAGGCGACAACGTGTACGGCAAGCTCAAGTTCGAGTCTGGCGCGCACCGTGTCCAGCGGGTGCCGGAAACCGAATCCCAGGGCCGTATCCACACCTCGGCCTGCACCGTGGCCGTGCTGCCCGAGCCCGACGAGCAAGCGGCGATCGAGATCAACCCGGCCGACCTGCGGGTCGATACCTACCGTGCCTCGGGTGCCGGTGGTCAGCATGTGAACAAGACCGACTCGGCGATCCGCATCACCCACTTGCCCACCGGCATCGTGGTCGAGTGCCAGGAAGAGCGTTCGCAACACAAGAACCGCGCCCGCGCCATGTCCTGGCTGTCGGCCAAGCTCAATGACATGCAGACCAGTGCCGCGCAGAACGCCATCGCCAGCGAGCGCAAGCTGCTGGTCGGCTCCGGTGACCGCTCCGAACGCATTCGTACCTACAATTACCCACAGGGGCGGGTGACCGATCACCGCATCAACCTGACCCTGTACTCCCTCGACGACATCCTTGCCGGTGGCGTGGAGGCCGTCATCGAACCGCTGTTGGCCGAGTACCAGGCCGACCAGCTGGCTGCCCTGGGGGACTGATGACCATCATTGCCAGCCTCCTGCGCAACGCGCAGCTGCCGGACTCGCCCAGCGAACGCCTGGACGCCGAACTGCTGCTCGCCGCTGCCATCGGCAAGTCGCGCAGCTTCCTGCACACCTGGCCCGAGCGCATCGTCAGCAGCGAAGATGCCGAGACCTACGCCAGCTACCTGCAGCGCCGCCGGGCCGGTGAGCCGGTGGCCTACATCCTCGGGCAGCAAGGCTTCTGGAAGCTCGACCTGGAAGTGGCACCGCATACGCTGATTCCGCGCCCGGATACCGAGCTGCTGGTCGAAACCGCCTTGGAGCTGCAGCCCGCATCGCCTGCCAAGGTCCTCGACCTGGGCACTGGCACTGGCGCCATCGCCCTGGCCCTGGCCAGCGATTGCCCGGCCTGGCAGGTTACGGCGGTGGACCGCGTCGAAGAGGCCGTGGCCTTGGCCGAGCGTAATCGCCAACGGCTGGGCCTGGGTAACGTCCGTGTGCTGGTCAGCCACTGGTTTGGCAGCCTCGCCGGGCAGCGTTTCGACCTGATTCTGAGCAACCCGCCCTACATCCGTGCCGAAGACCCGCACCTGGGCGAGGGCGACGTGCGTTTCGAGCCCAGCAGTGCGCTGGTGGCCGGTAGCGATGGCCTTGATGACCTGCGGGTGATCGTCGCCCAGGCGCCTGAGCACCTGGTGCCGGGTGGCTGGCTGCTGCTCGAGCACGGTTACGACCAGGCGGCGGACGTGCGTGCCCTGTTGACCGCACAAGGCTTCACCGAGGTGGCCAGCCGCAAGGACCTGGGCGGCCATGAGCGTATTTCACTGGGGCGTCTGGCATGTTGAGCGATCAGGAACTGTTGCGTTACAGCCGGCAGATCCTGCTGGCCCAGGTCGACATCGACGGCCAACTGCGGCTCAAGCGCAGCAAGGCATTGATCGTCGGTCTCGGTGGCCTCGGCTCGCCAGTGGCGTTGTACCTGGCGGCTGCGGGCGTGGGTGAGCTGCACCTGGCCGACTTCGACACCGTCGACCTGACCAACCTGCAACGCCAGGTCATCCATGACAGCGACAGCGTCGGCATGAGTAAAGTGGATTCGGCGCTGCAGCGGCTGCAGGCGATCAACCCCGAGATCGCGCTGGTCGCCCACCGCCAGGCACTGGACCAAGACTCCCTGGCCGCTGCGGTGGCTGCGGTCGACCTGGTGCTGGACTGCTCCGACAACTTCGGCACCCGCGAGGCGGTCAATGCGGCCTGCTTCGCAGCGGGTAAACCCCTGGTGAGTGGCGCGGCGATCCGACTGGAAGGCCAGTTGTCGGTGTTCGACCCGCGTCGTGACTACAGCCCTTGCTACCACTGCCTGTACGGCCACGGCAGCGAAGATGAGCTGACCTGCAGCGAAGCCGGCGTGATCGGCCCGCTGGTGGGACTGGTAGGTAGCCTGCAGGCGCTGGAAGCGATGAAACTGCTGGCCGGCTTCGGTGAACCGTTGATAGGCCGCCTGCTGTTGATCGATGCCCTCGGCACGCGCCTGCGTGAATTGCGGGTCAAGCGTGACCCGGCTTGTGCCGTGTGTGGCAAACGCGATGGCTGATCGCTCGGCGCCGGTCGGCGTGATGGACTCGGGGGTCGGCGGTTTGTCGGTGCTCGCCGAAATCCAGCGCCTGTTGCCCAACGAGTCGCTGCTCTACGTGGGCGATTGCGGTCATGTGCCTTATGGCGAAAAGTCTGCGGACTACATCCGCCAGCGCTGCCGGCGCATCGCCGAGTTCTTCCAGGCGCAAGGTGCCAAGGCAATGGTCCTGGCCTGCAATACCGCGACCGTGGCTGCGGTCGGCGACCTGCGCGAGCTGTACCCCGACTGGCCGTTGGTCGGCATGGAGCCGGCGGTCAAGCCTGCTGCGGCCGCCACCCGCTCCGGCGTGGTCGGCGTGCTGGCCACCACCGGCACCTTGCAGAGTGCCAAGTTTGCCGCCTTGCTCGACCGTTTCGCCAACGACGTGCAAGTGGTCACCCAACCCTGCCCGGGGTTGGTCGAGCTGATCGAAACCGGTGACCTCGGCAGCCCGCAGCTGCGCCAGTTGCTGCTGGGGTATGTGCAGCCGCTGCTGGCCGCTGGCTGCGATACCTTGATCCTCGGCTGCACCCATTACCCGTTCCTGCGTTCGCTGCTGGCGCAGATGGTGCCCGCCGATGTGGCCATCATCGATACCGGTGCCGCCGTGGCGCGCCAACTGCAACGCCTGCTGGCCGCACGCGATCTGCTGGCGGCCGGGCCGGCGCGTGATGCGGCATTCTGGACCAGTGGCGAACCGCAGGCCCTGAGTAACATCCTGCCGGTGCTGTGGCATAAGTCGAACGTTGTGCAACGCTTTCAGTTGTAAAAAAAATGTGAAAACAGCTGAACTATCGTTGCCTTGCCGATTTCTACCGATTTGCCTGACACAAGGCGAACACTAATAACAGCATCAGGAAAGGATGTTTTTCATGAGGAAGCTGATCGGTTTGGCGGCCGCTGCCGCGTTTACTCTGGGGCATGTGGTGGCAGCGCAAGCAGCCGATGTATCGTTTTCGGTGGGACAGACCGGTGATTCCACCATGGTTTACCGACTGGGCCTGCAGTCCAACTGGGATGCGAGCTGGTGGCAGACCAGCGTCGGTCGGCTGACGGGCTATTGGGACGGCGCCTACACCTACTGGGAGGGCGACGAGACCTCGAGCAACCATAGCCTTTCGTTTGCCCCCGTGTTCGTTTACGAGTTCGCCGGGAATTCGGTGAAACCGTATATTGAAGCGGGGATTGGTGTGGCGGCATTTGCCCATACCGAACTCGAGAGCAACAAGTTAGGTTCGGCGTTCCAGTTCGAAGACCGAATTGGCTTCGGCCTGCGTTTTGCCGGTGGGCATGAGGTCGGGATAAGGGCGATCCACTATTCCAATGCGGGGATCCAGACCCCTAACGATGGTGTCGAGAGCTACAGCCTGCATTACCGCATGGCGCTCTGATGATTGCTGTACCGGCCTCTTCGCGTGCTTGGCCGCGATGAGGCCGGGCCTGAAAAACGCAACTTAGCGGGATAACGGCCACAGGCTGCTGATATCCAGGACTTCCAGCACCAACTCCGGTTCGCGCAACGCCAAACGAGCGATCAGTTCATCTGCCGCACTGTGCGGCGTCCAGGCATCCGGAACCGCCTGCACGGAGGTCACCGGCGTTTTCAGCGACTGCGGTGCCACCACGGTCAGGTCAACCCCCAGCCCTTTCAACGCCTGGCGCTGCTCACGCGACCACTGTGGCAGATTGTTCCAGCCCGCCGAAACCTGGGTCGGTGAGTAGAGCTGCAAGGCCGAATAACGATTGAAAATCGCCATGACCTGCGGCTGATGCCCCTTTGCCAGCAACGGCTGTGCACTGGCCAGGCAATGCTCGCCAGCCAGCTGGTTGTCATTGACGATGGCCTCGAACACATCGCTGTCCGCCACGTCATCGGCCAGGTAATCACTGGCCCCACCGTTGATGATCAATACGTCCAGCGAACACCAGGCATGGCATATCTGTTCTGCCGCCCTGGCGGCCGTGCCGTCTTCATGCAGTTGCCAAGGCAGGCGCAACAGCCGGCCACCATGGCGCACGGCCAGTGCGTCCAGTTCCTCGCTGCCTTTGCCACTTGCGGCAACCCGGTGCCCTTGCTCGAGCAACCGCTCCACCAAGGCCAGACCCAGTCCGTTGCTGGCCCCCGTAACCCAGAAACTACGCGAGTTATTCAAGATGCTGCCCTCTGATCCTGCCGGCGTGGTAGGCCCTTGAAGGCTTCCAGTGCACGCTGGCGACTGCTGCCGAGATCGACAATCGGACTGTGATACGAATTATTAGCAAAAAGATCCGCTGACTTCACGGGCTGGTGGATGGATTTTTCGTCCAGCCCGCGCAATTCCGGTAGCCAGTAGCGAATGAAGCGGCCTTCGGGGTCGAACCGCTGCGACTGGGAAACCGGGTTGAAGATGCGGAAATAGGGCACTGCGTCGGTGCCGGTGGAGGCGCTCCATTGCCAGCCGCCATTGTTGGCGGCCAGATCACCGTCTATCAGATGGCGCATGAAGTGCCGTTCGCCCAGGCGCCAGTCGATCAGCAGGTTCTTGCTCAGGAACATCGCGACGATCATGCGCAGGCGGTTGTGCATCCAGCCGGTGTGCAGCAGTTGGCGCATGGCCGCGTCAATGATCGGGAAGCCGGTACGCCCCTCCTGCCAGGCCTTGAAATCGTCTGGCGCATCGCGCCAGGGCAGGGCTTCGGTCTGGGGGCGGAAGGCACGATGCCTGGAGACCTGTGGGTAACCCGTCAGGATGTGCTTGTAGAACTCGCGCCAGAGTAACTCGTTGATCCACGTCTGCACGCCGCTGCTGCCACTGTCGAGCTCGCCGCGGTTGCTGGCCAGCGCTGCGTGCAGGCATTGGCGGGGCGAGATCACGCCAGCAGCCAGGTAGGCAGACAGTTGGCTGGTGCCAGGTTTGGCCGGGAGGTCGCGCAGGTGCGCATAGTCTTCGACCGTTTCATCGATAAAGCGGGCAAGCCGCGCCTGCGCCTGGTCCTCACCGGCGGGCCAGTAATCACTCAGCGCAACGGCGGGCTTGTCGAAGCCATCGATATGCTCTGGGATCGGGTCGCTGGCGATATCCAGTGGCTGCTGGCGCTTCACCCGCGGGGCCAGTGTCGGCAGGCTGCGGTGCAGGTGTTCCAGGCAGACCTTCTTGAACTGGGAGAAGACCTGGAAGTAGTCACCGTTGCGAGTCACGATGGTGCCCGGGCGGAAGAACAGCTGGTCCAGGTAGCTGTGAGCGCGCACGCCGGCATCCTGCAGCAGCTTGCGCGTGGCTGCATCACGCCGCTCCTCGTTGATGCCGTATTCGTCGTTCCAGTGCACCGCTTCGATGTTGTGCCGCCGGCACACGTCGAGCAGGGTTGCCGGCGCCTGGTCCCACGTGTCGATCTTGCGCACCAGCAGTGGAATGTTCAGTTGCTCCAGTGCCTGGCGCAGCTGGCGCAGGTTGCGCAGCCAGAAGTCGACCTTGCAGGCAGCGTCGTCGTGGGCCTGCCATTGGCCGGGGCTGGCCAGCCACAAGGCCACGGTCGGGCCGCGTTCGCAGGCGACGCTGAGGGCGGAGTTGTCGTCGATGCGCAGGTCGCTGCGCAGCCAGATCAGTTGCATGGGGCACTCGTCTCTACAGGCAGGCGCACATTGCCTTGCAGCACACGCAATGCCGCCTGCGGGGTATCGAACAGGAAAAGGTCGGGCAGATCGAAAGCGTTCAGCTCGGCGTGGTGCAGGGCGAGGGTGGCGCCGCCCAGCAGCTTGGTCACGCCGATGCCCTGCAAGGTCCGCTGCAAGGTGCTGGCATCGATGCGTGGGCCAAGGTGCATCAGCACGGCCCGAGGTTGCAGGGTGGTCACGGCCCGTTGCAGCTGCGCGCCGCCCACCGGTTGTTCAAACACCTCTACGGGGATGCCGTTGCTGCTTAGCAGCCAGGCGCACAGCCACAGGCTTGGGTCGAACGGGCGCTCGCTGTCTTCGCAGAGCAGCACGGCCGGCCCCTGCAACGATTGATTATCGTGATACACCCGAGCCCCTAGCTTGCTGCGTAGCCAGGTATGGAAAAACACCTGTTCGAGGCGCGCGTTGAAGTGGCTGCGCCAGCGCACCGCGAGGGACGCCAGCAGCGGCAGCAGCAACTGTTCGCACAGCGTCACGGCGGGGTACAAGGCCATCACCTGGTTCAGTTGCTGGTCGAGACTGCGTTGGGAAAGGTGGGCAATGGCTTCGATCAACTGCAGCTGGCGCGGCTGCCAGTCGCCCATCGGCGCACGCTCCACCGGTTGATCGAGCAGCTCACGAACCTGACCGACCGAAGCACCGCGTTCAAGCCAGCCGAGTATCGCCTGGACCCGTTCCAGCTGGTCTTGCCCATACAAACGATGGCCTTTGGCGGTGCGTTGCGGCTTGAGCAAGCCATAGCGACGCTCCCAGGCGCGCAAGGTGACCGGGTTGACGCCGGTGCGCCGGGCCAGCTCGCCAATCGGCACAAGCGTTTCAGACAGCATTGCGCAGCCCCAGGCTGTCGGGGTGGGGCTGCAGGTATGTCTGTTGTTGCAGGTAAGGATCGGGATGTTTGCGCAGGTGATGCTTGAGCAGCGTCAGTGGCACCACCAGCGGTACTTCACCTTGCTGGTACTGGCCGATCAGGTGCTGCAGCTCAGCTTTGTCCTGCTGTGTCAGCGAGTCCTTGAAGTAGCCGCTCAGGTGCTGCAGGACATTGCCGTGGGTACCCCGGCTGGCGCAACGCCGCAGCGCTTGCATCAGCTGGCTGAAGTAGCGAGGCCCGATCTGCTCGGGGTCATCCTCCCGACTCATGCTGCCCAGCAGGCGGCCGAGCTGGCGATAAGCCTGGGGATTGTTGGCCATCAGCAGGTACTTGTAGCGTGAATGGAAACGCACCAGGGCGCCACGGCTCAACCCTTGCGCCAGCAATTGCTGCCAGTCGGCGTAGGCGTAGACGCGGCTGATGAAATTTTCGCGCAGCACCGGATCGTGCAGGCGTCCTTCCTCCTCGACCGGCAAGTCCGGGCGACGGGCGCAGAAGGCAGCGGCATAGGCCCCCATGCCGCCTTGCGGCGCAGGATAACCGTTTTCCTGATAGACCTTGACCCGCTCCAGGCCGCAGGAGGGGGACTTCTGCATGAAGATGTAGCCACAGATGTCATCGAGCTCATCGGCCATCTGTTCGCCGTAGTTGCGCAGGGGGGCGGTCAGGTCGGTCTCCGGGTTGCGCGTGCCGACCACGGCGGGTCGCGAGGGGTCGCCGACCAGTCGGATCGGGTCGCGTGGCACGCCCAGGCCGATGGCGACCTCAGGGCATACCGGCAACCAATCGAAGTGCGCTTGCAGTTGTTCACGGCACAGGTCGGAAGCCTTGTGCCCGCCGTTGTAGCGCACGCTATGGCCGGTCAGGCAGGCGCTGATGGCGATACGGGGCTTATGTGCGGGTGCAGGATCTGGCATGGCTGTCTCCGAAAACTTGTACAAGGAATCTATCACGTACAAGTTAATTCCAGCACAGCCAGAAAGTTATGCAAACTAGTATTTTTGTATAGCGCTGCCGCGCGAGGTTAATCCAGGTGCTCCAACAGCCGCCGCGCAGCTTCCTGGCCACTGAGCCAGGCGCCTTCGACACGGCCTGACAGGCACCAGTCGCCACAGGCATAGAGGCCTTGGTCGGCATCGGCCAGCGCTCCCCATTCGTGATTGCTGGTTGGCCGCGCATACAGCCAGCGGTGGGCCAGGGCGAAGCTCGGGGCCGGGACCACGCAGCCGATCAGCTCGGCGAATTCACCCCACAGGTGCTCGATCACTTCTTCCTTGGCCAGGTCGATGTGCTGCCTGCTCCAGTCGGATGTGGCATGCAGCACCCAGGTATCGAGGTGTTCTTCGCGGCCGGGTTTGCTGCGGTTGCGGGCCAGCCAGTCGAGCGCGCTGCCTTGCACGAAGCAGCCTTGCATCGGCGTCTCCAGTGGAGCCTGGAAGGCCAGGGCGACGGCCCAGGTCGGTTCCATCTGCACCCCGGCTGCCACGGCCGCGAGCTTCGGCGTGGCGGCCAGCAATTGAGTGGCCTGGGGCGCGGGTACGGCGATCACCACGCGGCTGAACGGGCCATGGCTGCACCCTTCGGTGTCCTGCAGGTGCCAGAATTGCTTGCCGCGGAACACTTCGGCGATACGGCAGCCGAAGTTCACCGTGACGTCCTTGAGCAGGCCGCGGGTGATGGCGCTCATGCGCGGCACGCCCACCCAACGGGTCTGTTCGTCGGGAGACGGGGTCAGTTCACCGTCCCGGTAGTTGTACAGCTGCGGCTTCCACTGCGCGGCCCAGCCGGCAGCGACCCACTGCTGCACCTGCTCGACGAAGCGCCGGTCACGGGCGGTGAAATATTGCGCACCCAGGTCCAGTGCGCCGGCTTCGCTGCGCTTGCTGGCCATGCGCCCGCCGCTGCCATGGCCTTTATCGAACAAGTGAACGGACTGCCCGGCCTTCTGCAGGGCCTGGGCGGCGGACAGGCCGGCGATACCGGCACCGATGATGGCAATAGGTACTGTCATGATGGCCTCTTCGAACCTTGCTGTAGGCAGACTACGCTGTCAGGTAAACCTGTACAATGCACAATCTTTGTATAAGGTTATTCCGCTTCATAGGCAACTTGGCCTATGGTTATCCGAGAGCGATAGGTCTGGAAAAGTGCCTTGTTCTTAAAAATAGACCATGGCCGCACGCTGCGAGGACACAGCCATGCATATATTGCTGACAGGTGGTACCGGGTTGATCGGCCAGCACCTTTGCCAGTACTGGCTGGGCAAGGGGCATCGCCTGACCGTGTGGAGTCGGCGCCCTGAACACGTCTCGCGATTGTGTGGCAGCGGGGTGCGCGGCATTGGCCGGCTGGAGGATCTGGGCCCTGATGAGCAGGTGGATGCAGTGGTCAATCTGGCCGGAGCGCCGATCGCCGATCGGCCCTGGTCGGCCGCGCGGCGCAACCTGCTGTGGGCCAGTCGCATCACCCTCACCGAGCAGCTGCTGGCCTGGCTGGGCAACCGTGAACAGCGCCCGGAGGTGCTGATTTCCGGTTCCGCCGTAGGCTGGTACGGCGATGGCGGCGAACGCGAACTGACCGAGGCCTCACCGCCGGTTCGCGAGGACTTCGCCAGCCAGCTGTGCATCGCCTGGGAAGAAACCGCCCAGCGCGCACAGCAGCTTGGCATTCGCGTGGTGCTGGTGCGCACCGGGCTGGTACTGGCCAGCGACGGTGGATTCCTGTCGCGCCTGCGCTTGCCGTTCAAGCTGGGGCTGGGCGGGCCATTGGGGAATGGCCGGCAGTGGATGCCGTGGGTGCATATCGACGACCAGATCGCCCTGATAGATTTTCTCTTGCAGCACAAGGATACCAGCGGTCCCTATAATGCCTGCGCGCCAGAGCCGGTCCGCAACCGCGATTTCGCCAAGGCGCTGGGGCGTGCGCTGCATCGGCCTGCATTCATGCCGATGCCCGGCTTGCTGCTCAAGGCCGGTCTCGGCGAGCTGTCGACCTTGCTGCTCGGCGGCCAGCGAGCGCGCCCGGTGCGCTTGCTGGCGGCAGGCTTCACGTTCCGCTTCAACGATCTGCAATCGGCCCTGGGCAACTTGTCCAGCCGCCTCTGACAAAGGACGCTGCATGACCGATCACGCTCTACTGCTGGTTAACCTGGGTTCGCCGGCCTCCACCTCGGTGGCCGATGTGCGCCGCTACCTCAACCAGTTCCTCATGGACCCCTACGTGATCGACTTGCCCTGGCCGGTGCGACGCCTGCTGGTGTCGCTGATCCTGATCAAGCGCCCGGAGCAGTCGGCGCACGCCTACGCCTCGATCTGGTGGGATGAAGGCTCGCCACTGGTGGTCCTGACCCGTCGCTTGCAGGCGGCGATGGTCGAACACTGGCCACACGGGCCGGTGGAAATCGCCATGCGCTACGGTGAGCCGGCGTTGCCCGAGGTGCTGGCGCGTCTGGCTGCACAAGGTGTGCGCCAAGTGACCTTGGCGCCGCTTTATCCGCAGTTCGCCGACAGCACGGTCACCACCGTGGTGGAACAGGCAAGGCAGACGTTGGCCGAGCGCCAGTTGCCGTTGCAGTTGCGCGTGCTGAAGCCGTTCTATGACCATCCTGAGTACATCAACGCGTTGGTCGCCAGCGCCCGGCCTTACCTCGAGCAGGACTACGACCATCTGTTGCTGAGTTTCCATGGCTTGCCGGAGCGGCACCTGAAGAAGCTGTACCCGACCGGCAAGCACGATCTGCGTTCAGCCGACTGCTGCCGCGATGCCAGCGCCGAAGTGCGTGCCGTGTGTTACCGCGGGCAGTGCCTGGCTACGGCCAAGGCCTTCGCGGCGAAGATGGGCATTCCGGATGGCAAGTGGTCGGTGTCGTTCCAGTCGCGGTTGGGGCGTGACAAGTGGATCGAGCCCTACACCGAGACGCGCCTGGACGAGCTGGCCAAAGCCGGGGTGAAGAAGCTGCTGGTGATGTGCCCGGCGTTCGTTGCCGATTGCATCGAGACGCTGGAAGAGATTGGCATGCGTGGCAGCGAGCAGTTTGTCGAAGCGGGCGGCAAGGAGCTGGTGCTGGTGCCGTGCCTGAATGATCACCCGGAGTGGGTGAGGGTGTTGGCGGGGATGTGCGAAAAGGCCTGAATCGAGGGGGCCGCCCTGCGGCCCCCTGGTGGCACGAGAGCGCCCCTACACATCCAGCTTCTTGTGCTTCCAGCCGTCATTGCCCGGCAGGATAAGGTTCAGCGCGATGGCCACGAGGGCACACAGCGCAATACCCTTCAGGCCCCAGTCATCCGGGCCGTCGCCGCTGCCGATCAGCACGCCGCCGATACCGAACACCAGGGTCACTGAAACGATTACCAGGTTGCGCGCTTCGGCCAGGTCGATCTTGTGGCGGATCATGGTGTTCATGCCCACCGCCGCGATCGAACCGAACAGCAGGCACAGAATGCCGCCCATGACCGGCACCGGGATGCTCTGCAGCAGCGCGCCGAACTTGCCGATGAAAGCCAGGGTGATGGCAAAGACTGCCGCCCAGGTCATGATCTTCGGGTTGTAGTTCTTGGTCAGCATCACCGCACCGGTCACTTCGGCGTAGGTGGTGTTGGGCGGGCCGCCGAACAGGCCGGCTGCGGTGGTGGCCAGGCCGTCACCCAACAGGGTGCGGTGCAGGCCGGGTTTCTTCAGGTAGTCGCGGCCGGTCACACTGCCGACTGCAATCACCCCGCCAATGTGCTCGATCGCCGGCGCCAGGGCGACCGGCACGATGAACAGAATGGCCTGCCAGTTGAAGGCCGGTGCGGTGAAGTTGGGGATTTCCAGCCACGGCGCGGCGGCGATCCTGGCGGTGTCGACCACGCCAAAGGCGAACGACAGGGCAAAGCCCACCAGCACGCCGGCAATGATCGGTACCAGGCGGAAGATGCCCTTGCCGAACACCGCGACGATCAGCGTCGTCAGCAGCGCAGGCATGGAGATCAGCATCGCGGTCTTGTACGGCAGCAGCACGCTGCCGTCACCGGCCTTGCCCATCGCCATGTTGGCCGCGATCGGGGCCATGGCCAGGCCGATGGAAATGATCACCGGGCCGATGACGACAGGGGGCAGCATGCGGTCGATGAAACCGGTGCCCTTGATCTTCACCATCAAGCCCATGAAGGTGTACACGAAGCCTGCGGCCATCACGCCGCCCATGGTCTCGGCCAGGCCGAACTGGCCCTTGGCGAGGATGATCGGGGTGATGAAGGCAAAGCTCGATGCCAGGAATACCGGTACCTGACGGCCGGTGACCAGTTGGAACAGCAGGGTACCGATGCCGGCGGTGAACAATGCCACGTTGGGGTCGAGGCCGGTGATCAGCGGCATCAGCACCAGCGCGCCGAATGCCACGAAGAGCATCTGCGCGCCCGAGACGACCTGGCGCCAGAGCGGGTCGTTGAAGCCGTCCTGCATGGTCAGGCGTCCTTCTGCTTGGTGCCGAAGATCTTGTCACCGGCATCGCCCAGGCCTGGGACGATGTAACCATGCTCGTTCAGGCGCTGGTCGATCGAAGCGGTGTAGATCTGCACGTCCGGGTGGGCTTTCTCCACCACTTCGATACCTTCCGGCGCGGCGACCAGCACCATGGCGCGGATCTCCTTGCAGCCGGCCTTTTTCAGCAGGTCGATGGTGGCCACCATCGAACCGCCGGTCGCCAGCATCGGGTCGATGATCAGGGCCAGGCGCTGGTTGATGTCTGGCGCGAGCTTTTCCAGGTAGGTGTGTGCTTCGAGGGTTTCTTCGTTGCGGGCAACACCCACGGCGCTGACCTTGGCGCCCGGGATCAGGCTGAGTACGCCGTCGAGCATGCCGATGCCGGCGCGCAGGATCGGTACCACGGTGATCTTCTTGCCGGCAATTTTTTCAACTTGTACCTTGCCGCACCAGCCGTCGATCTCGTAGCTTTCGAGGGGCAGGTCCTGGGTGGCTTCGTAGGTCAGGAGGGCGCCGACTTCCTGGGCGAGTTCGCGAAAATTCTTGGTGCTGATGTCGGCACGGCGCATCAGGCCGAGCTTGTGGCGGATCAGCGGATGGCGGATCTCACGAGTAGGCATAGGGGGCTCCGAAAGGCGGGCAAAAAAACCGCGCTAGATTAATCTATTCAGCCTTTGCTGTCGTGTAGTCCTTTTGCACGTTAGTCCATAAATGCTTGATCTGTGACGAGCGGATGCGTACCTTTGCCCGCTTTTCCAAAATGCACCCCTGGAGCGCGCCATGTCCGCCGATCTCGAGCACATCCGTCAAGTCATGCGCGAGGCAGACTGCCTTTACCACGAAGCTGAAGTCGAAGCGGCTATCGCCAAAGTCGGCGAGCAGATCTGCAAGGACCTGCACGACACCAACCCAGTGGTGTTCTGCGTGATGAACGGCGGCCTGATCTTTGCTGGCAAACTGCTGACCCACCTGCAGTTCCCGCTGGAGGTCTCGTACATCCATGCCACCCGTTACCGTAACCAGACCAGTGGTGGCGAGTTGTTCTGGAAGGCCAAGCCGGAAGTGTCGTTCATCGACCGTGACGTGCTGATCGTCGACGATATCCTCGATGAAGGCCACACCCTCAGCGCCATCATTGAATTCTGCAAGCATGCCGGCGCGCGCGCGGTGCACACTGCGGTGCTGATCGACAAGGACCACGACCGCAAGGCCAGCCCAGGCCTGAAAGCCAGTTATGCCGGCCTGCCGTGCATTGATCGCTATATCTTTGGTTACGGAATGGACTATAAAGGCTACTGGCGTAACGCTAACGGCATTTTCGCGGTCAAGGGACTGTAACCATGAGCCAGCCTGCATTCATCGACCAAACGTTGCTTACCGGGCTGGCGCAAAAAGCCGCCGATGCGCCGCGCCTGCGGCACCATCACAACTTCCATGAGATGGCAGACCCTTGCCACCGCCTGGCGATCGGCTTGCAACCCTCCACCTACATCGCGCCGCACCGGCACCTGAGCGACGACAAGGCTGAAACCATGCTGGTGCTCAAGGGCCGGCTCGGTCTGTTGCTGTTCGATGAACAGGGCGCGCTGACCGGCACCCGCATCCTCGAAGCGGGTGGCGAGTGCATGGGGGTAGACCTGCCGCCGGGCGTCTACCATGGTCTGGTGGCGCTCGACCCCAACACCATCATGTTCGAATGCAAGGCCGGCCCTTACCGCCAGTTGGTCGAGGGTGAGCATGCCGCCTGGGCGCCACGTGAAGGTGAACCCGGCGCGGCTGAATACCAAGCCTGGATGCTCGCGCAGTTCGATTGAGTTCTGCTGTTGCCCGCGTGCTAGAGTGCGCCTTCATGCCAAGGAGCCTCACATGCGTGCGATTCTTCCCCTGCTGCTGGCGGTGAGCCTGCCTCTCGCCGCCGCGCCGCTGCACAGCCAGTTCCTCCCGCCCGATGACCAGTCCCTGCGCCAGGAAGCGCCGACCGGCCAGCAGTTGCTGCAAGTAACCGACTACTCGGTGGTGGTGGGAGCACAGCGCCAGTCCGACCAACAGCCGATCCCGATCACGGCTTCGCTGCAGATGCGCCTGAAGGGCAAACCGCTGAGCAAGGGCGCGACCATCAGCCAGGTGCTGCTCAACTTCGATGGCGAGGCGGGCAAAAGCCTGAAGAAGCCAGTGTTCGACGAAAAGTCGCGAACCTTGAGCCTGAATTACCCGGTTAGCGATTACCGGGTGATCATGGACCTGCTGCGTAACGAGACCGTCTATGTGCAGTTCCTGACCTACGCCAACGGCCACATCTGGGCCGACCTGCACACCGGTACCGTACGTTCGCGTTGAGGCGTGCTGGCTGTGGGGGGTAAACTGCCGGCCTTCGAAATTCCTTGATGGTCAGTTGGAGCCGGCAATGCGCAAAGACAAGAAGCAGGTGATTGGTGACGAAATCAGCGACGACTACATCAAGTCGTTCCTACAGTTTGAGCCGGCCGATGGCGTAACCTCGCCTTCGCACCACAAGCTGATCAAAGGCTACCGCGGCCTGCGTGTCGATGACTTCGAGCGCTTCGTGGGCTTCTTCGTCGAGGCGGGCCTGGACCTGGATGGCAAGGACGAGCACGGCAAGACCTTCGTCGAGGTGATCGCCGACCAGCGCAATGCGCCGGAGTACATCGAGATCATCGCCAAGGCCCGCGGCTGATAACGCCCAGGCACAAAAAAACGCCCCGAGGGGCGTTTTTTCGTTTCAGGCCGGCTCAGGCATAGTGCTTGGCCGGGCTGTCTTCCACCAGCTCCAGCGCCACGTCGTTGTCGGCACTGATCTTGCGGTACAGTGCGGCATCGGTGGCCAG
Source organism: Pseudomonas vlassakiae (assembly GCF_014269035.2). Taxonomy (GTDB): domain Bacteria; phylum Pseudomonadota; class Gammaproteobacteria; order Pseudomonadales; family Pseudomonadaceae; genus Aquipseudomonas; species Aquipseudomonas vlassakiae. Next base: position 31,822 of record NZ_JABWRP020000029.1, on the reverse strand, counting down.
GGCCTTCTCGCGAGCCGGGAAGATTTCCTTGAGCTTGGCAGCCCAGGCACCTTTGGCCTGCTCGGGGAAGCAGCGCTCGATCAGCTCGAGCATGATCGACACGGTTACCGAAGCACCTGGCGAGGCGCCGAGCAGGGCAGCCAGGCTGCCGTCCTGTGCCGAGACCAGCTCGGTACCGAACTGCAGGATGCCGCCTTTCTTTGGGTCCTTCTTGATGATCTGCACGCGCTGGCCGGCCACTTCCAGGCGCCAGTCTTCGGCTTTGGCCTCCGGGTAGAAGCGGCGCAGGGATTCCAGGCGCTGTTCCATCGACTGCATCACTTCGCTGACCAGGTACTTGGTCAGGTCCATGTTGTCACGAGCTACGGCCAGCATCGGGCCGATGTTGCCCATGCGCACCGACAGTGGCAGGTCCATGAGCGAGCCGTGCTTGAGGAACTTGGTGGTGAAGCCGGCGTAAGGGCCGAACAGCAGCGAAGTCTTGCCGTCCACCACGCGGGTGTCCAGGTGTGGCACCGACATTGGCGGTGCGCCGACCGCAGCCTGGCTGTACACCTTGGCCTGGTGCTGCTTGACGATTTCCGGGTTGTCGCAACGCAGCCACTGGCCGCTGACCGGGAAGCCGCCGAAGCCTTTGCTTTCCGGGATGCCGGACATTTGCAGCAGCGGCAGTGCCGCGCCGCCAGCGCCGAGGAACACGAAGCGGGCGTCGACTTCGCGGGCGCCGCCGCTGTTGACGTCCTTGATGCTGACGGTCCAGCCGCTGCCGTTACGGCGCAGGCCGACGACTTTCTTGCTGTACTTGACCTGCGCATCGGCGCTGTCGCCCAGAATCTTCAGCAGCTTGTTGGTCAGTGCCCCGAAGTTGACGTCGGTGCCCTTGGCGACGCGGGTTGCGGCGATGTGCTGGTCGGCTGGGCGGCCTGGCATCATCAGCGGCATCCACTCCTTCATCACACCCTTGTCTTCGGTGTATTGCATCTCGGCGAAGGCGTGGTGCTGCTTGAGCAGCTCGAAGCGCTTCTTCAGGAAGGACACACCCTTGTCACCTTCGACGTAGCTCAGGTGCGGGACCGGGTTGATGAATGCACGTGCCGAGCCGAAGGTGCTCTTCTTGCTCAGGTAGGCCCAGAACTGGCGCGAGACCTCGAACTGGGCGTTGATGTGCACGGCCTTCTTGATGTCGATGCTGCCGTCTGCAGCCTGAGGCGTGTAGTTCAGCTCGCACAGGCCGGCGTGGCCGGTGCCTGCGTTGTTCCAGGGGTTGGAGCTTTCCGCGGCTCCGGAGTCCATTGCCTCGACGACCTCAAGCTTCAGGGTCGGGTCAAGCTCCTTGAGCAGTACGGCCAGGGTGGCACTCATGATGCCCGCGCCTACCAATACCACATCAACCGATTCGTTCTGCGCCATTTAACGCGTCTCCACAATCTACAGCTACCTAATTGACAGCATAGGACCACTGGGGTTGCCAGGATCGCCATGTCCGACTCTTCGCAGTTCTTGCAACTTCCGCGGACACCGCCAACCAGTCTTCGGGTTCAGTTATTGAACGCTGCCTGCCACGGGTGCGGCAATTCGACTTATGGTCAAGGTGTCGTGCGTGCGCTATGGAACGACCTCAGACACTCATCCGCAATGAGCGCTTCTGTCGCCTGTTCAGGGCTGTTCGGGACTCATCTGCCGCTTTTGCACATGCCAGACTGTTCATTTGCTCGCCACACTCTCGTGAAGTTGTGAAAAACCGTTTTTTCACGCTCTTTTGGAGACGTGAACCTCAAAAGGGGACTGCGCGATGGCAACCCACAGGTTCATGCAGTGCGAAGGGCCGGAAAAGCAGGCACGACAGCCGATGCAAGACCTGAGTGGAAGGCTCTCTGTGGGCGAAGCGGGTGTAGGTGCCGAGGTCAATCGACAGATGCGGGGCCCGATCAGGAGACGTCCTTATAATCGGGGGGAGATTATAACGATGTCGCGGGCAGAAAGGTCGTAATTCGTGGTTTTTATTGCAGCGTTTGTCAGGCTGCGAGGATGCGCTGGTGCCAACGGCGGCTTGCGCGGGCGCAAGCCCGGGCTTCGGCGGGCAATTCGCGGCCCAGCCAGGCGAGCTGGATTTCGCTGATCTGTACCCATCCGCTACCGCTCGGTGCCTGGCTGCACTGCTTGAAGGCCAGGCATCTGCCTTCGCCGTCCAGGCGAGCATAGGCGTTGTGACGCGGGCGTTGGCAGAGCAGTGTCCAGAGCGAGGCCATGGCGGTACGTCCTGTTCGTTTGGGCTTGGCGCAAGGATAAGGGCGCGGCCATGAAACGATTGTGACAAGCGGGTCGGACCGATGACTGGTCTGCGCCTGGCTGGGTATACTGTGGGCCTTCGCCGTATTTTCTGGAGAAACGCGCATGTTGCAACGTCTGTTGTTCGGTTTGATTGCCGTAGCCAGCCTCAGCCTGGTCGGTTGTGCCCACAGCCCGCAACAACTCAGCCCGCAACCCACGCTCAAGGCTCAGCTCGCACCGGTCGGCCACGGCCAGCCGGTGGTGGTCAAGGTGGTCGATGGGCGTGCTTCGCAGTCCCTGGGCACCCGGGGCGGCATGTACCCCGAAACCAGCACCATCAGCGTCAGTGGCAATGATGTCGTGCCCAAGCTGCAGGCCCAGGCCGAAGCCGCCGTGCGCCTGCTCGGCTTCACCCCGACGCCGAATGCCTATAACGCACCACAGCTGACCGTGACCCTGGCCGAACTGAAGTATCAGTCCCCTAAAGACAACCTGTACGTGACCGAAGCCACCATTGGTGCCACCTTCCGTGCCGATGTGCAGAATGCCAGCCGCCGCTACAGCGGCCGTTACGGTGCTTCGCTGGACCAGCGCTTCGGCATGGCGCCGAACCAGGACACCAACACCCAGCTGGTGGGCGATGTGCTGAGCGATGCGCTGACCCGCCTGTTCAAGGACCCGACCATCGGTCAGGTGCTGGGCGAATAAGCCTCAGGCTGCAAACGAAAAACCCGCTACCTGCGTGCCAGGTAGCGGGTTTTTTATTGCCTGGACAGACCTAGGCGGCTGCGATGTGGAAATCCAGCAAGCTGACGCCGGTACTTGCATCCACCTCGGGCAGGTTTTCGTGCATGTGCCCACCGAGCGCGCAGTAGACCAGCCACTGGCGGTCCTGGACATTGATGGCAAAACCATCGATCAACGCCTGCTGCTCATCGCTCTGGGCCACGAGATAGAGACGATCCTGGTTTTCGGCGTGCAGCATCAACAAGCTCCGGTACGGGAAAAGGCCAATAGCGTGGCCTGTCCTGATGACGAGCATGTGACAGGATGAAATCAAGTGACACTTTGTCGCCAAGCACGGGCGGCCGGGGCGGACTTCGGTAGAATGCCGGGCTTCGCTGTGGCTATGACCGAGGTTGCGTGATGTCGTTGCAAGTGCTCTGGGGCTTTCTTTCCGCCCACCCTACCAAGCTGATCAATCTGCTGGCGCTTTTGCTGACCTGCCCAGGCGGGTTGCTGCTGCAGAGTGCACGGCGGCGTGAGGCGATCACCCGCGAGCGTCTGGCGGTGGAGGAGGGGCCGGCGGATGTGTTCGCCCAGCGCGTGCCACGCTACTACTACATCCTGGGTTTTTCCTGCCTGGCCATGGCGCTGCTGCTGTCCTGGTTCAGCACCTGGATCTGAACGTACCGGGGCCGCCAGGCGGCCCCGCTCAGGTCAGGCCACAGGCGCCTGCTGCTTGACCTGATACTGGTTGCGCACTGGCGTCGCATATTGCAACACCAGGTAAGGCCGCTGCTCCTCGGGGCAGGCGTCCAGCCGCCGTTGCCATTCTTCCCTGGCCTTGGCCAGCTCTTCTGCCGGGAACACCTTCTCGGCGCTCGGCACCTGCAGTGCCTCGTCCTTCTCGCTCCACATCGCATAGGCCAGGTAGTGCACCGGGAACAGGCGGTAGCCGCCAAGGATCTGCCGGTCGGTTTCCTGTGCCAGCTGCTTGGTGTCCTCGTAGTACTCGGTCACTGGCGGGGCAAAGTTGATGTGCACCCGGCCTTTGTAGCCGGTGATGCCCTTGGCGATGCTGTTGTCGTCTTCGCCGGGGGCCTTCTTGTACGTGCCAGTGGTTGCGCGGATGTACAGCTCGCGGGCCTTGGCCTGGTCGCAGGGGTCGTATTCGTAGCTGATCGACACCGGGATCAGGTTCAGGCTCTGGATCACCGCACCGAACGGCTCGTCCTTGCGACTCATGTGGAACATCTTGAGGATTGCCGAATCGGTCCGGTCGTCACCGTCCTTGGCGCGGCCTTCGGCCTGGGCGATCCAGATCGACGTGCCGTCATTGCGAATCGAATGGTTGATATAGGCCGAGAGCAACTGGTAGGCCGCAAGCTTTTCCCGGCGGCCACTGATCGAGCGGTGCACGATGAAGCTCTTGTTCAGGCGCATCATGTCGCTGACGAACGGCTTTTGCAGCAGGTTGTCGCCGATGGCGATGCGCGGCGTCGGCAGGCCGGCATGGTAGACCGCGTAGTTGACGAAGGCCGGGTCCATGACGATGTCGCGGTGGTTGGCCAGGAACAGATAGGCCGTGCCCGACTTGAGCTGTTCGACGCCGGAGTAGGTGACGCCGTCGGTGGCGCGTTCGATGGTCTGGTCGACGTAGTACTCGACTTTGTCCTGCAGGGTCGACACGCAGGTGACGCCGGCGAACTCCTTGCGCAGGCGGCGGGCGATCAGCGGCTTGAGCAGCCAGCCGAGGGCGCCGGCTGCGCGCGGGAATTTGAAGTGGGTGAGGATATCGAGGAATGCCGGGTCGCTGAGCAGGCGTGCCAGAACGGCAGGGACCTCAGCATCGTCGTACGGTCGGATGGCATCGAATTCGCCCATCATGCTCTCTTGTTGGAAACGGCTAGGGTAATAAGGTAAGGGGTGGGGCCCGAAAAAACGGCTCGGGCACACTCAAGCCCTGTAAACAGACCGACAATTATACGCACAAGTCACCCCGGAGGCCGCGATGCTCGAACAAGCGTTCTACGATTGTCCTTATTGTGGTGAAGAAGTCGAAACGACAGTGGACCTGTCCGGGGGCGACCAGGAGTACATCGAGGACTGTCAGGTGTGCTGCAAGCCTATCCGCTTCGTGCTGCAGGTTCATGGCGAGGAATGGATGCTGGACGTCTACGGTGAGAACGACTGATGCGGCGGATCTACGAACCGGAAAACCTGATGGAAGCTGAAATGCTGGTGTGCATGCTGGCCAGCGAAGGCATCGAAGCGCACCTCGCCGGTCGCGACCTGATGGGCGGCGCGGGTGAGTTGCCATTGCAGGGGCTGCTCGGGCTTGCGGTGCCCGACGAACAGGCTGAATACGCACGGCAACTGATCGATGCGTACAATGGTGCCGAGCCGGTTGCCGGCGACGAGCCGGAGAGTCATCCCGGTACCTTGATCTGCTAGGTTCTGAAATCGCCCATGTGTGGACGTTACGCCCTGTTTCGCTGGCCCCAGGCGCTGGCCAGCCTGCCGGGTTTCCCCGCCGGCCAGCCGGCCCAATGGAATATCGCGCCTGGCGCTTCGGTGCTGATCCAGCGCCTGCTCGACGGCCAGCAGCAGTTGGCAAAGGCCCGCTGGGGGCTGACCCCTGCGTGGCTCACCGACCTCTCGCGCACCCCCGCTCACGCCCGGGCCGAGACCTTGGCCGAGCAGCCGATGTTCCGCGAAGCATTTCGCCAGCGCCGTTGCCTGATGCCCGCCAACGGTTTTTATGAGTGGCGCGGTACGGTGCGCAAACGGCCTTACTGGCTGACGCCGGGGGAGGGCGCTTCGCTGTATTTTGCTGCCGTCTGGGAGGCCTACCCGGTACAGGACCAGGTGTGGTTGAGTTGCGCGGTAGTGACCCAGGCCGCAATGAACCAGCGCCGGCCGCTGATTCTCGACCAGGCCGGCCAGGCTGCCTGGCTGGACCCGGACACCCCGTTGCCACGCTTGCACGAGCTGCTCGCCAGCCCACCGGCAATGCTGCGCGAGCGGGCCCTGGCGAACTTCGTCAACGACCCGAAACTGGACGCGCCTGAGTGCCTGACACCCGCTTAGGTAAAATCTTCCCTGCGGCTATGGCGGGTACAAGCGACTCAGCCTAGGATACGGCGCATGTAAAAAGGGAGTGTTTTCATGCGTAAGTCTTTTGTCGTCAGCCTATTGAGTGCTGGCATCCTGCTGGCCGGCTGCCAGGCGGTGAATACCACCAGTGGCGGTGCTGTCGGCGTCGACCGCCAGCAGTACATGTTCAGCATGCTTTCGACCGATGAGGTCAACCAGATGTACGCGCAGTCGTACCAGCAGACCCTCGGCGAGGCGTCGAGCAAGGGCGTGCTGGACAAGTCCAGCAACGATGCCAAGCGTGTGCAGGCCATCGCCAGCCGACTGATTGCCCAGGCGCCCAAGTTCCGCCCGGATGCGGCGCAGTGGAACTGGGAAGTCAACGTGATCAAGAGTGACGAGCTCAATGCCAACTGCGGGCCGGGCGGCAAGATCATCGTCTACACCGGGCTGATCGATCAGCTCAAGCTCACCGATGCGGAAATCGCCGCAGTGGTCGGCCACGAAATCGCCCATGCCTTGCGCGAGCACAGCCGCGAAGCGATGTCCAAGGCCTACGGCGTGCAGATGGCGCGCCAGGGTGCGGGTGCCTTGCTTGGCCTTGGCCAGGACAGCATGGCGTTGGCCGACGCCGTGGTGAACTATTCCATGACCCTGCCGAACAGCCGCGCCAACGAGAACGAGGCCGACCTGATCGGCCTGGAGTTGTCGGCGCGTGCCGGTTACGACCCGAATGCCGCGATCACCTTGTGGAACAAGATGAGCAAGGCCTCGGAAGGGGCGCCGCCTGAGTTCATGAGTACTCACCCGGCTTCGAGCAGCCGAATCGCCTCGTTGCAGGCGGCGATTCCAAAAGTGATGCCGTTGTACGAGGCCGCGAAGAAGTAAAACCACCAGGGGCCGCACAGCGGCCCCTGTTTTTCAGCTCAGCCCACCCAGCCACTGGTCTTCATCGCCGAGTACACGGCAACGATGGCCAGCACGAAGAACGCGGTAGCCGCCAGGCGACGAATCAGCGTCAGCGGCAGTTTCTCCGCAGCGAAATTACCCGCCAGCACCACCGGCACGTTGGCGATCAGCATGCCCAAGGTCGTCCCGACGATGACCAGGATCAAGTGCGGATACTGCGCAGCCAGCATCACCGTGGCCACTTGGGTCTTGTCACCGATTTCGGCCAGGAAGAACGCGATCAGTGTGGTCAGGAACGGGCCGAAGCGGCGGGCCGGATTCTCGTCATCGTCCATCTTGTCCGGCACCAGGGTCCACAGCGCCGTGGCAGTGAAGCTCGCGGCAAGCACCCAGTGCAGTACCGACTCGCTGAAGAAGCTACCGACCCAGGCGCCCACGGCGCCGGCCGCGGCATGGTTGGCCAAGGTAGCCGCGATGATGCCGGCGATGATCGGCCAAGGCTTGCGGAAGCGGGCGGCGAGGATGAGCGCGAGCAGTTGCGTCTTGTCGCCAATTTCGGCCAAGGCAACGATTGCGGTGGGGACCAGCAGAGATTCCAGCATCAGGTTTCCTACGGGGGCGGGTCGACACGGCTATGACACGTACAGCCTCCCCGCCCCGGGTAAGGTGTGCGTGTCATAGGTCTTGTCAAACCGAGGACCTGTCTGTGCAGGCCGCTGGGTCGCACGCGCCATGGCCTGTGGGCCAAGTATGTTGACGCGTACCGGGCGAGCAGGGCGCTCGCGGGAGACTACTCCCCTAGGACGGTGCGGATTCTGCCTAGCCGAAACCGTTTCGGCAAGCCCTGTTTTTAACCGCGTGTTGCCCGATAGATGCGGAAGCCATCGGCTTCGGCGCAGGTCTGGCAATTGCCCAAGGCACCTTCGATGAGCGGCTGATAGCGCAGGAAGCTGTTTGCCACGAGGCGCATTTCGCCACCTTTTCTCAGATGTTCGCCGGATTTTTTCAGCAAGTTTTCCGATGCCTGGTAGTTCGTGTGCACCCCGGTATGGAACGGTGGGTTGCTCAGGATCAGGCTCAGGTCGGCAGGTGCGGCATCGATGCCATCGCCGCTGATGACTTCGCCCTCAAGGCCGTTGGCCGCGAGGGTCAGGCGGCTGGCTGCCACGGCGAAGGCATCCACATCCAGCAGTGTGACCCGGCTTTGTGGATAACGCCGTTTGACCGTGGCACCCAGCACGCCAGCGCCGCAGCCAAAATCGAGCACGTGGCCGACAGGAAGATTGTCCAGATATTTGAGTAGCAGGGCAGTGCCGCGGTCCAGGCGGCCGTGGCTGAATACCCCCGGCAGGCTCACCACCTGCAGTGGGCCGTCTTCGAGATCGAGGGTGAAGCGCTCGGCCAGGCTCTCCAGCGGTTTGGCTTGCGGCGCGTGTTCCACGGTCACCTGCCACAGTTGGCAATGCCGCGCGCTGTCCAGCTTGCGCGGCTTGCCGAACGCCTGCAGTTGTTTGGCCGCGCCTTCGATGCCACCGCGTTTTTCACCCACCAGGTACAGCTCACCGCCTGCCAGGCGCGCAGCCAGGGCATTGAGCAGGTAGGCCGCCAGTTCGCGGGACTTGGGCAGGAACAGCACCGCCGTCTCGAAGGCTGCCGACGGCACATCGACGCCGTAGTGGCTGCGCCCCGCGAAGCGGCTGTCGAGCATGGCCTGGTCGCCGGCATGCCAGGTCCAGCCAAGGGCTTGGGGCAGCTGCCCGAGCAGGCCGTCGGCGGGGGCGCCGGCGAGCAGCAGCGGGCCCTGGAACAGCTCTGCCTGGCGGAGCAATACTTCACTGCGCGGGTCCATGGACGACGCCTCCTGAAAAAGTGGCGCAGTGTAACAGAGCCGGGCGCGGGACTGAGCTGGAGCTCAGCTGACCACGCGGCGTGGCTGGCCTTCGAAATAGGCCCTGGCGTTTTCGCTGAGCTGGCCGACGATGCGCTGGCGCGACTCCACCGCGCCCCAGGCGCTGTGCGGAGTGATCAGCAAGCGTGGGATGCCCTTCTCCAGCAGCGGGTTGCCATTGACCGGCGGCTCGACGCTCAGCACATCGGTGGCCGCGCCGCCGAGGTGGCCGCTGCGCAATGCGTCGGCCAAGGCCTGCTCGTCGATCAGGCCACCGCGGGCGGTGTTGACCACCAGAGCGCCCTTTTTCAGCAGCGCCAGTTCGTGGGCACCGATCATGTGCCGGGTGTGCTCGTTCAGCGGGCAGTGCAGGGTCAGCGCGTCGACCTGTGGCAGCAGTTCATCCAGCGCCAGGCGATCGTCACGGGCCGGGCGGCCAGGGATGTGCCCGCTCAGCACGCGCATGCCGAAGGCTTCGGCGAGTCGTGCCACCGCGCCGCCCAGTTCGCCATGGCCTAGCAGGCCGAGGGTCTTGCCTTCCAGCTCGATGATCGGGAAATCCAGCAGGCAGAACTGGCTGGCCTTGGCCCACTCGCCGTCGGCCACCGCCTGGTTGTAGTCGCACAGGCGTGTGGCCAGGGCCAGCAGCAGGGCGATGGTGTGCTGGGCCACCGAGGGGGTGCCATAGCCCTGGCAGTTGCAGACGGTGATGCCCTGTGCGCGGGCAGCTGCGAGGTCGACATTGTTGGTGCCGGTCGCGGCTACCAGGATCAGCTTCAGCTGCGGGTTGGCGGCCAGCGTGGCGGCATCGAGCATGACCTTGTTGCTGACCACCGCGACAGCGCCCTGCAGGCGTTCGGCGACCTGCTCCGGGCGGGTGGCGGCGAACAGTTCGAATTCGTCGAACTGTTGCTGCAACGGCGACAGGTCGAGGTCGCCAAGGTCCAGGGATTGGTGATCGAGAAACACGGCGCGGCGCAAGCTGGGCATCACAGGAGCTCCGGTGGCAGGGCAGGGGTTGGTCCGTCACTGCGCACAATGCCACTCATACCTGGCGACGCCAAATCATTCCTTCGGCTGATTTGACCGTCACATTGAGCAACTACAGTAGATCCAGACTTGTTCGGCATGCTTTTCAGAAAAGGGATCACCATGTTGCAGACCCGCATCATCAAGCCCGCCGAGGGCGCCTATAGCTTCCCTCTGTTGATCAAGCGCCTGCTGATGTCCGGCAGCCGCTACGAGAAGACCCGCGAGATCGTCTATCGCGACCAGCTGCGCCTGACTTATCCGCAGCTCAACGAACGCATTGCCCGCCTCGCCAATGTGCTGACCGACGCCGGGGTCAAGGCCGGTGACACCGTGGCGGTGATGGACTGGGACAGCCACCGTTACCTGGAATGCATGTTCGCCATCCCGATGATCGGGGCAGTGGTGCACACCATCAACGTGCGCCTGTCGCCCGAGCAGATCCTCTACACCATGAACCACGCTGAAGACCGTTTCGTACTGGTCAACAGCGACTTCGTCGGCCTTTATCAGGCCATCGCCGGGCAACTGACCACGGTCGACAAGACCGTGCTGATCACCGATGGCCCGGACAAGACCGCCGATTTGCCGAACCTCGTCGGTGAATACGAGCAACTGCTCGCGGCCGCCAGCCCGCGTTACGACTTCCCGGATTTCGACGAGAACTCGGTGGCCACCACCTTCTACACCACCGGCACCACGGGCAACCCCAAGGGTGTCTACTTCACGCATCGCCAGCTGGTGCTGCATACCCTGGCCGAAGCGGCGGTGACCGGCAGTATCGACAGCGTGCGCCTGCTCGGCAGCAATGACGTGTACATGCCCATCACGCCGATGTTCCACGTGCATGCCTGGGGCATCCCCTACGCGGCCACCATGCTCGGCATGAAGCAGGTCTACCCGGGCCGTTATGAGCCGGACATGCTGGTCAAGCTGTGGCGCGAAGAAAAGGTCACCTTCTCGCACTGTGTGCCGACCATCCTGCAGATGCTGCTCAACTGCCCGAACGCTCAGGACCAGGATTTCGGCGGCTGGAAGATCATCATCGGCGGCAGCGCCCTGAACAGTTCGCTGTACAAGGCCGCGCTGGCCCGTGGCATCCAGCTGACTGCCGCCTACGGCATGTCCGAAACCTGCCCGCTGATTTCTGCCGCGCACCTGAATGACGAGTTGCAGGCCGGCAGCGAGGATGAACGCGTTACCTACCGCATCAAGGCCGGTGTACCGGTGCCGTTGGTGGAAGCGGCGATTGTCGATGGCGAAGGCAATTTCCTGCCGGCCGATGGTGAGACCCAGGGCGAACTGGTGCTGCGTGCGCCGTGGCTGACCATGGGCTATTTCAAGGAACCGGAAAAGAGCGAGGAGCTGTGGCAGGGCGGCTGGCTGCACACCGGTGACGTCGCCACCCTCGACGGCATGGGCTACATCGACATCCGCGACCGCATCAAGGATGTGATCAAGACCGGCGGCGAATGGATCTCTTCGCTCGACCTGGAGGACTTGATCAGCCGTCATCCGGCCGTGCGTGAAGTGGCGGTGGTAGGGGTAGCCGACCCGCAATGGGGCGAACGCCCGTTTGCCCTGCTGGTGGTGCGTGAGGACAAGGCGATCGACGCCAAAACCCTGAAGGAACATCTGAAGCCTTTCGTCGAGGAAGGCCACATCAACAAGTGGGCGATTCCCAGCCAGATCGCTGTTGTTACTGAAATTCCCAAGACCAGTGTCGGCAAGCTCGACAAGAAGCGTATCCGCCAGGACATCGTCCAGTGGCAGGCCAGTAACAGCGCGTTCCTGTCTACCTTGTAAGCCCGCTCCGGGTCGCGTATCACGGTGCGCGACCCGCATGCTAGAGAGGCTGAGCCCTTGCCAAACGTAAAATTTCGGCCATGCTTCAGCACGGCCGATGCGCTGCCCGGGAAACGCCGGGGCGATTTGGCAGCAGGTGCGCAAATCACACTTTAGAGGGATCAAGCACCTGAGCCTGCTGGCTATAGTCGGGGCCAGGGGATTTTCAGGAATGGGGGAGGGCGGCACGCGCAAGACGTGCCGCTGCAGGGCAAACCTGCTCACCGGTCGCTCGAGCCGTTTCTGAAAGGACTCACTGCCATAACAATAAAGTACATGGAGTAGCGTCGATGAAATCTGCAAATCCGTTCTGGCGCCGGGCCAGGTTGCCCTTGGCCGTCAGCCTTGCTTCCACGCTCGCAAGTCCTGCTTTCGCTGTCAGTTTCAACATTGGTGAAATCGAAGGCCAGTTCGACTCGTCGCTCTCCGTCGGCGCCAGCTGGTCCACCGCCAACCCCAACAAGAACCTGATCGGGGTAAACAACGGTGGCAAAGGCCTGTCGCAGACCTCCGACGACGGCCACCTGAACTTCAAGAAGGGCGAAACCTTTTCGAAGATCTTCAAAGGCATCCATGACCTCGAACTCAAGTACGGCGACACCGGCGTGTTCGTGCGCGGCAAGTACTGGTACGACTTCGAGCTGAAAGACGAAGGCCGCGAGTTCAAGGACATCAGCGACTCGGGCCGCAAGGAAGGCGCCAAGTCGTCGGGTACGCAGCTGCTCGATGCCTTCGTCTACCACAACTACTCGATCGGCGATCAGCCGGGCTCGGTACGTTTAGGCAAGCAGGTGGTGAGCTGGGGTGAGAGCACCTTCATCGGTGGCGGTATCAACTCGATCAACCCGATCGACGTAGCGGCCTTCCGTCGCCCCGGTGCCGAGATCAAGGAAGGCCTGATTCCGGTCAACATGTTCTACATCTCGCAGAGCCTGACCGACAATCTGTCGGCCGAAGCCTTCTACCAGATCGAGTGGGACCAGACAGTCGTCGACAACTGCGGCACCTTCTTCTCCCAGCCTGACATCATCGCCGACGGCTGTACCGACAACCTGAGGGTGCTCAACAGCAGCCGCACGGTACCGGCCGCCGCCCAGCAGTTCCTGGCCACCCGTGGCGTGAACATCAACCAGGAGGGCGTGATGGTGGCCCGTGGCGCCGACCGCGATGCCCGGGACAGCGGCCAGTTCGGGGTGGCCATGCGCTACATGTTCGAGCCGCTGGACACCGAGTTCGGTGCCTACTTCATGAACTACCACAGCCGTGCGCCGATATTCAGCGCCACCGGCGCTTCGCCGTCGGTGTTCCAGGGCATTGCCGGGCTGCCGGCGCAGCTGCGCGCCCTGGCGCCGCTGATCGTTGCGGGCAACTCGAAGTACTTCGTCGAATACCCAGAGGACATCCGCCTGTACGGCCTGAGCTTCTCCACCACCCTGCCTACCGGTACCGCGTGGAGCGGTGAAGTCAGCTACCGGCCCAACGCGCCGGTGCAGCTGAACACCACCGACATCCTGTTCGCCGGTGTACGGCCACTGGGTGGCGCGTTGACCAACGCTTCGCTGCTCTCCGGCACTCCGGGGCAAGACCTGCATGGCTACCGTCGCAAGGAAGTCACGCAGTTCCAGACCACCCTGACGCACTTCTTCGACCAGGTGATGGGCGCCAGCCGCATGACCGTGGTCGGTGAGCTTGGGGTAACCCATGTGGGTGGCCTGGAGAATGCCCACGATACTCGCTACGGCCGTGACCCGGTGTTCGGCCCTGGCCCGCTGCCAGCTACCGGCGGTGCCGACACCTGTCAGGCGCTCAATGCCAGCACCATCGCCGGCGCCGGTGCCGGTGCCTCGACGGCCAACCTCAACCGCAAGTGCGAGAACGACGGCTACACCACCAGCACCTCCTGGGGTTACCGCGCCCGGGTCATCTGGGACTACAACGACGTGTTTGCCGGGGTCAATCTCAAGCCTAACGTGGCCTGGTCGCATGACGTCTCCGGTTACTCGCCTGGCCCTGGTGCCAACTTCGAGGAAGGGCGCAAGGCGGTCAGCCTGGGCCTGGATGCCGAGTACCAGAATACCTATACCGCCAGCCTGTCATACACCAACTTCTTCGATGGCAAGTACAGCACCGTGGATGATCGCGACTTCGTCGCGCTCAGCTTCGGCGTGAACTTCTAAGCGCATTGATCCAGGACGACACGAGATGAACAAGACCAGAAGTCTGTTGCAAGCCGGTGTATTGGGCCTGTCCCTGCTGGCGACCAGCGTCATGGCTGCGGTATCCGCCGATGAAGCGGCAAAGCTGGGTAGCACCCTGACCCCGATGGGCGCGGAAAAAGCCGGTAACGCCGATGGTTCGATCGGCCCATGGGAACCGCTGTCGAAGACCGCAGGCAGCGTCGATGCCAAGGGTTTCCTGTCTGACCCGTACGGCAGCGACAAACCGCTGTTCACCATCACCGCGCAGAATGCCGAGCAGTACAAGGACAAGCTTTCGCCGGGCCAGTTGGCGATGCTCAAGCGCTACCCGGATACCTTCAAGATTCCGGTGTTCAAGACCCACCGTGGCGCCACGGTACCTGACGATGTCTTCGCCGCCATCAAGAAGAACGCCACCGCGACCACGCTGGTCGAAGGCGGCAACGGCCTGAACAACTTCCAGACCGCCGTGCCCTTCCCGATCCCGAAAAGCGGCCTGGAAGTGATCTGGAACCATATCACCCGCTACCGCGGCGGCAGCGTCAGCCGCCTGGTGACCCAGGCAACCCCGCAGCAGAACGGTTCCTACAGCCTGGTGTATTTCGCCGATCAGTTCGTCTTCCGCGACAAGATGAAGGACTACGACCCGAACAACCCAGGCAACATCCTGTTCTACTTCAAGCAGGAGGTGACGGCTCCGGCGCGCCTGGCCGGCACCGTGCTGCTGGTGCACGAGACCCTCGACCAGGTCAAGGAGCCGCGCAAGGCCTGGATCTACAACGCCGGCCAGCGCCGGGTGCGCCAGGCGCCGCAGGTGTCTTACGACGGCCCGGGTACCGCAGCAGACGGCCTGCGTACCTCGGACAACCTGGACATGTACAACGGCGCGCCGGACCGCTACGACTGGAAGCTCGAAGGCAAGAAGGAGATGTACATCGCCTCCAACGCCTTCAAGCTGGATGACCCCAAGCTCAAGTACGCCGATATCCTCAAGGCCGGGCACATCAACCAGGACCTGACCCGCTACGAGCTGCGCCGGGTCTGGCATGTGGTCGCGACGCTCAAGCCTGGCCAGCGGCACATCTACGCCAAGCGTGACTTCTATATCGACGAGGATACCTGGCAAGCAGCGGTGATCGACCAATACGACGGTCGCGGTCAGTTGTGGCGTATCTCCGAGGCGCATGCCCAGCCGTACTACAACAACCAGGTACCGTGGTACACCCTGGAAGCCATCTACGACCTGCAATCGGGCCGCTATCTGGCGCTGGGCATGAAAAACGAAGAGAAGAAAGCCTACGACTTCGGCTTCACCGCCAGTAAAGCCGATTTCCAGCCAGCAGCCCTGCGTCAGTCGGGTATTCGTTGAGCTGAAACCGCAACGCCGTGTGATCCCCCAGAACGCCCCGGCTTGCCGGGGCGTTTCTGTGTGGCCGATAAAACCAGTGAATACCCCGCCAAAGCCCCGTCCCAGCCACTGTCTGTCAGCCATGTTGCTTTTTGTCGCAGTCTTTTCAGGTAAATGGCGCCCATCATCTTCAAATGCGTTGTATTACCCGCTAGTCTCGCAAACATCCGTACCGCCGTAGTTTTCCCACCAGAACGAGCCGGCCATGACAGATCTGTCCCGTACGCATGGATTCGCCAGTCAGGCCCTGGGCCTGCTGGACGGGCGTTTCTTCCGGCCGCCGCAGCCGGACGGCCACGTGCCGCGTGCACGTCTGTGCCAGCGCTTGCAGGGCGGGCTTGGCGGGCGCTTGTTACTGGTCAACGCCCCCGCAGGCTTTGGCAAAAGCTCCCTGGCCATCGAATTCTGCGAGTCGCTGCCCAGCCATTGGCGCAGCCTCTGGCTCGGCCTGAGCCAACGGGATGCCGACCCCGGCCGTTTCCTCGAGCGCCTGCTTGAAGGCTTGCAGCAGTACTGTCCGGCACTGGGCGGGCAGGCCATGGGCCTGCTGAAGATGCGTCAGCGCCACCAACCCTTTGCCTTCGAAGAGTGGATCGACAGCCTGCTGGACGAGTTGGCGCTCTACCTCCAGGCCGACACGCCTTTGCTGCTGGTGCTGGACGACTACCACCTGGCCCAGGGGCCGGTTCTCGATCGCTGCCTGCAGTTCTTCCTCAATCACTTGCCTGCTGGCCTGGTACTGCTGGTGACCAGCCGCCAGCGCCCGGACTGGCACCTCGCGCGGCTGCGCCTGTCACGGCAACTGGTCGAGCTTGGCGAGCAGGATCTGCGCCTGACGCCGGATGAATCACTGGCAGTGATTGGCCGCCAACCCACCGGGCTGCGCGGTCAGGCGCTGGATAACCTGATTCAGCGCAGCGATGGCTGGGTAGCGGGGCTGCGCTTCTGGCAGTTGGCAGCCAGCGAGGCGGGTGACGAGCATGCCTTGCCCCAGGCCCTCCATGGTGGTGAAGGGTTGATTCGTGACTACCTGCTGGAAGAAGTCATCGAGATGCTGCCGGCGGACGTGCAGGCGTTCCTGTTCGACACGGCCTGCCAGGAGCGCTTCTGCGCGGCGCTGTGCGATGCGCTGCGTGAGCGCCACGACAGCGACGCGATACTGCGTTATCTGCAGGCGCACCAGGTATTCCTGGTGCCGCTGGACGAGCATGGCCATTGGTATCGGTACCATCACCTGTTCTCTGACTTGCTGCGCAGTCGCCAGTCCAGCGAACCGCAGGCGCGCCTGCACCTGCGCGCCTGCCGCTGGTTCCAGGCCCAGGGGTTGCTCGACGAGGCGGTGGAACAGGCGTTACGCGCCGGCCACCTCGACGTTGCGGCTGACCTGGTGCAGAGCCTGTCCGAAGAGCAACTGCTGGCCGAGCAGAATGTGGGCATGCTGTTGCGCTGGAAGATGGACCTCCCCGACAGCCTGCTGATCAGCACGCCGCGGTTGATCGTGCTGTACAGTTGGGCGCTTGGCCTGGCCTGCCAGCTCGATGCCGCGCAAGAGCTGGCAAGTTACCTCAGCCGCTTCCTGCCCGCGCCTTCGGCCACTGCACAGAAGTCGATGCTGGCGCAGTGGCTGGCCCTGAGCGGAGTCATCGCCCGTGGTCGGGGTGACCGCGATCGGACCTTGGCCTATTGCGGCGAGGCGCTGCAGAGCCTGCCGTGCAAGCGCTATGGGCAACGCCTGGTATGCCTGTCGACGCTGTCCAACCTGGCCATTGCCGACGGCGACTTCTGGCGTGCGCGCGGCTGGAACCGCGAAGCGCTGGAGCTGGCGCAGCGGGTGGGTAACCCGTTGTTCGAGGCGCTGGCGCATTACGATCGGGCCCGGGTGCTGCATGCCCGCGGCGAGGTGTTGCGCGCGCTCGATGAGGTGCGCCAGGGTTTGCAGCGCCTGCAGGGGCTGTCGGCACAGCGGTTGTACGCAGTGCGGGCGCGGCTGACCTTGTACGAGGGCTACCTGCTGGTGGCGCGCCTGCATCCCACCCAAGGGCGTGCGCGCTTGCGTGCAGGGCTGGGCGAGGCGCGTGCCTGCCGTGACATCAGCGTGCTGATCGGCCATTGCGTGATCGCCTCGCTGGATGGCCGTGAGGGCCAGTATGCCGAGGCCTTCGCCGAACTGGCCGAGGCGGAGCGGCTGATGCACATCTGGGATGTGCCGCCGATTTTTTACCTGGCGATGATCACCCTGGTGAAGTGCGAACTATGGCTCGCGCAGGGGCGTATCGATTTGGCCGAGTCGTGGTTGCTGCGCCTGGGGCAGACCTATGGCGGCGAGCACCCTGCGGCAGCGCCCGAGTTCCACCCCTTGCTGCCGCTGCATATCGAACTGCAGCAGGCTTTGCTCGAGCGGGTGCAGCAGCGCAGCGAAGATGCCATGGCGCGGCTGTGCGCCCTGGCCGAACGCGGTCAGGCCAGTGGCGGGATGATGCTCACCCTGCATGCCCTTTGCCAGTGGATCGACCTGTTGCTGAGCGAGGGGCGTGAAGCACAGGCAGCGCGGCTGCTGCCCATGGCATTGAGCGCCGCTCGGGGTGGGGTGGTACAGCCCTTCCAGCGGCTGCTCGAATTGCATCCTGGCTGGCTGCGCGAGCAACTCCTTGCACAGCCAGCCTGCCAGGCCCAGGCCGAATTGCTGGGGCGCCTGCCCGAACCTGCGGTGCTTACAGCCAACGCCGCAGAGGCCTTGAGTGGTCGCGAGCTGGCGGTGCTCGAACTGATCGCCCAAGGTTGTTCCAACCAGCAGATCAGTGAGCGGCTGTTCATTTCCCTGCATACCGTCAAGACCCACGCCAGTCATATCAACAGCAAGCTGGGTGTGGAGCGTCGTACCCAAGCCGTGGCCCGGGCCAAAGCGTTGGGCTTGCTGGCCTGAAGCTGGCCGCAACGGTAAAATAATGGCGCTAGGCCATTACCCGGCGGTGGCGTGCGTCCGCTGCGTTCTCCACCCTCATCTTTCCTGGCTGGCTGCCGATATAGGTTTCGGCGGTATGCATCGCTTCGCGCCATTCACCCATCTTTCCAATACAGGTCGTGTTGATGCTGCAGTACGGGCAAAAGAGCTTTCTGATCGTCGACGACTTCACTGACTTTCGCACGTCGACCCGTTCCATGCTGCGCGAACTGGGCGTGCGCGATGTGGATACCGCTGACAGCGGCGAGCAGGCGCTGCGCATGTGCGGGCAGAAGCGCTACGACTATATCCTCCAGGACTTCCACCTCGGTGACGGCAAGAAGAACGGCCAGCAGGTCCTCGAGGACCTGATCCTCGACAAGCTGATCAGCCATGAATGCGTGTTCATCATGGTCACGGCCGAGAGCAGCCAGGCCATCGTGCTCAGTGCCCTGGAGCACGAGCCTGATGCCTACCTGACCAAGCCGTTCAACCGTGTAGGCCTGGCCCAGCGCCTGGACAAGCTGACCCAGCGCAAGACGCTGCTCAAGCCGATTCTGCAAGCCCTCGACCGTGGTCGCCCGGCCGAAGTGTTGGCGGCGTGTGCCGAGCTGTGCAAGAAGGACCCGCGTTTTGCCCCGTTGTGCCTGCGCTATCGCGCTGACGCGTTGCGTGACCTCAACCGCTTCGATGAGCTGGAGAAGTTTCTCAAGAGCATCCTCGCCAGCCGCCCGCAACCGTGGGTGTATGCGGCACTCGGCAGCCTGATGCACAAGCGTGGGCAAAATGCCCAGGCCCAGGGCGTCTACGAACAGGCGCTCAAGGCCTTCCCGATCATGCCCGGGCTGTACGATGGCATGGCCGAAGTGCTGGTCGCCCAAGGCGAAACCAAGCGCGCCCAGAGCATGCTCGAGGAGGCTGTCCGCCTGTCGCCCCTGGCGGTGCGCCGGCAGGCTGCACTGGGCAAGTTGGCGTTGGATAACGAAGATTTCGAAAGCGCCTCCAAGGCGTTCCGTCATGCGGTGAATCAGGGCCAGAGTTCGCGCTACAAGGATGCCGAAAGCAACCTTGGGCTGGTCCAGGCGTTGATGAGCAAGAACGCCGGCTTTGGCCTGGATGCGCGTGCCCGGGTCGAGATCAACACTGTGCTCAGTGAAGTGGCCAAGGACAACCTCGAAGACCAGGGCTTGCAAGTGCGTGCCCGGCTGATGAAGGCCGCCAGCCTGCAGCAGGCGGGCGACCCTGAGACAGCGGCCAAGCTCACCGAACAAGCCATGCAGCGGCTGGAGAAGATGGACCAGTTCTTCTCGGTCGAGGCGGCCTTGACCGTGGCCCGGCAACTGCAGGCACTCGGCCAGGAAGCAGCCGGCGGCAGCATCCTCAAAGGCTGCGTGGAAACCTACGGCGACGATCCCAAGGTCATGCAAAGCGTGGCCAAGCTGACCGACGACCCGGCCGTACTGGGTGCGGTCACCGAAGCGGTCGACCTCAACCGCCAGGGCGTGCGCAGCTACCAGGCCGGGCAACTCAACGAAGCCTTGCAGATGTTCCGCAGAGCGCTTTCGCTGCAGCCGAAGAACATCAGTATTGCGCTCAACACTGCGCAGGCCCTGCTGCGCATCGGTGGCGAGGTGACACCGCCGGCTATCCAGCAGGAATGCCGCGATTGCCTGACCCGGGTGGCCGGCATCCCGACCAGTGACAGTCGCTACGACCGCTACCGCAAACTGCACATCAAGGTCTTCGGTGCATGAGCCAGGATAACCAGGGGCTGGATTTCTCCACGGTGATCGCCTCCACCGTGCATGACCTGAAAAACTCGCTGTCGGCGCTGATCCAGTCCCATGACCAGTGGATGGCGCGGTTGCCTGAAGAATGGCGCAGCGGTACCGAGCAGGGCGTGATCGAGCATGAGTTCCGTCACCTCAACGGCATGCTGGTGCAGTTGCTGGGGCTTTACAAACTGGGGGTGAACCAGCTGCCGGTATGCCCGGATTACCATGAGCTGGATGATTTCATCGAGGCCCAGCTGGCCGCCCACCAGGAAGTGCTGCAGCACAACGACATCCTCGCCACCTGGCGTGTCGAAACCGACAACCCGCTGGGTTTCTTCGACCGCGAACTGGTGGCTTCGGTGATCGCCAACGTGATCACCAACGCCACCCGCTATGCCGGCCATACACTGTTGATCAGCATTGGCGAGGAAAGCGAGCAACTGGTCATCAGCGTCAACGACGACGGCCCGGGCTACCCGGCGCGAATGCTCGAGCGTCAGCAGGATTATGTGCAGGGTATCGACTCGCAGAGCGGCAGCACCGGGCTGGGGCTGTATTTCGCGGCGCGGATTGCGGCGCTGCATGAGCGTAACGGCGTGCGCGGGCGGATCGACATTGCCAATGGCGGGGTGCTTGGGGGCGGGTTGTTCAGGTTGTATTTGCCGTAGCGTCAGGGCCGACATGTGCCTGCCACACGCTATTCAGCGCCTGTGAGACCGAGCGCCGCCCGCGCGGCGCATCGCGGATAAATCCGCTCCTACAGTTTGTTGCAACGTGGCCATACCTGTGAGGCCATGATTGTCAGCTGGATGCACGGCTCAAGTCATGCGCCAAGGCTGGCAACCATGGCGTCACAGGTTCGGCACGTTGCAACAACTGTAGGATTTATCCGCGATGCGCCGCGCGGGCGGCGCTCGGTCTCACAGGCGCTGCAACTTCTAAGACATGCACCCCCTGACCACGCTACCATCCCGACAGTAGTCAGGAGCCCCCATGAACACTGCCCCCACCACACTGATCCGCGAAACCTTTCCTGTAGGCCCCTTGCAGTGCAACTGCACCCTGATCGGCGACCCGGTCAGCAAGAAGGCGATCGTCGTCGACCCGGGGGGTGACCCGGACAAGATCCTCGCCCGCCTGCAGGCCCATGGCCTGACCCTGGTGAGCATCATCCACACCCACGCGCACTTCGACCATTTCCTCGCTTCGGGCAAGCTCAAGGAGCTCACCGGCGCCACTTTGCACCTGCACAAGCAGGACCAGCCGCTGTGGGACAACCTGGAAATGCAATGCCAGATGTTTGGCGTGCCCTACACCCCGGTGCCGTCGCCAGACCGTTGGCTCGATGATGATGAAGAACTCGCCTGCGGTTGCGGTGTGGCCCTGCACACGCCTGGCCACACCCCAGGTTCGATGAGTTTCTGGTTCGCCGACGCCAAGCTGCTGATCGCCGGCGACACCCTGTTCCGCCGTGGCATCGGCAGAACCGACCTGTGGGGCGGCGACCAGCGCGCCATCGTGCGTTCGATCCAGGAACGGCTGTATCGCCTGGACGAAGATGCCATTGTGGTCACGGGCCACGGGCCGGACACCCGCCTGGGCGACGAGATGCGCGAGAACCCGTTCGTGCGGGCATGAAGCTGCATGAAAAGCCTTTCATGGAATTTTTCCGTATGCTGGCGATCCAAGCCTGGCACCGATCCCTCTGCGATCCGCCGCACACACGAATTTTTGTAGGAGCTTGTCCATGTTCACCATGCGTCGTCTGATTATCGTCGCAACCGCTGCAGCCCTGATGACCGGCTGCGCCGGGCAGAATCCTTATGACAGCCAAGGCCAGGCTCAGGGCGAGTCCACGGGGATGAGCAAGACCGCCAAGTATGGCGGCCTGGGCGCGCTGGCCGGTGCCATTGCCGGTGCCGCCATCGACCACAACAACCGTGGCAAGGGTGCGCTGATCGGCGCCGCCGCAGTCGGTGCCGCCGCTGCCGGTTACGGCTACTACGCCGACAAACAGGAAGCCGAGCTGCGCGCGAAGATGGCCAACACGGGCGTTGAGGTTCAGCGCCAGGGTGACCAGATCAAGCTGATCATGCCGGGCAACATCACCTTCGCTACCGACTCGGCCAACATTTCGCCGAGCTTCTACAACCCGCTGAACAACCTGGCCAACTCGTTCAAGTCGTTCAATCAGAACACCATCGAAGTGGTGGGCTTCACCGACAGCACCGGCAGCCGCCAGCACAACATGGACCTGTCGCAGCGCCGCGCCCAGGCAGTCAGCACCTACCTGACCTCGCAAGGCGTGGATGCGTCGCGCGTAACGGTACGTGGCATGGGCCCGGACCAGCCGATTGCCAGCAACGCCGACGCCAATGGCCGTGCACAGAACCGCCGTGTGGAGGTCAACCTGAAGCCTATTCCGGGTCAGCAGTATGACCAGCAGCAGGGCCAGGTTCAGCAGTACCCATAAGCCGTTCGGTACGGCGCAATAAAAAAGGGCAGGCCGGTGACGGTCTGCCCTTTTGCGTTTCAGCGGATGCTGCTGGCCTGAATCGCCGTGAGGGCGATGGTATGCACGATATCGTCCACCTGCGCCCCGCGTGGCAAGTCGTTCACCGGCTTGCGCAGCCCCTGCAGCATCGGCCCCAGGCTGACCCCGTCAGTGCTGCGCTGCACCGCCTTGTGGGTGGTATTGCCGGTGTTCAGGTCAGGGAACACGAACACCGTCGCCCGCCCGGCCACCTGGCTGTGAGGGGCCAGCTGGCGAGCGACTTGCGGATTGGCGGCGGCGTCGTACTGCAGCGGCCCGTCGATCAGCAGCCCTTGCTCCGCTGCCTGTGCCAGGCGCGTGGCTTCGCGCACTTTCTCCACTTCCTCGTCACTGGCCGAATCACTGGAGTAGCTGATCATCGCTACTCGCGGTGCGATACCGAAGGCCTGTGCCGATTCGGCGCTCTGCCGGGCGATCTCGGCCAGTTCGCTGGCGCTGGGGTGCGGGTTCATCACGCAGTCGCCGTACACCAGCACCTGCTCGGGGAACAGCATGAAGAACACCGACGACACCAGGCTGGCGCCGGGTGCGGTCTTGATCAGCTGCAGGGCAGGGCGAATGGTGTTGGCGGTGGAGTGCACCAGCCCCGAGACCAGGCCATCGACCTCATCCAGGGCCAGCATCATGGTGCCGACCACCACCGGGTCTTCCAGCTGCTGTTCAGCCATGGGCGCATTGAGGTTCCTGCTCTTGCGCAGGTTGACCATCGGCTCGACATAGCGCCCGCGAATCAGCTCGGGGTCGAGTATCTCCAGGTCCGCCGGCAGGGTGATGCCCTGGGCGCGGGCCACGGCTTCGACTGCCTCTGGCTTGGCCAGCAGCACGCAACGGGCGATGCCGCGCGCCTGGCAGATCGCCGCCGCCTGCACCAGCAGCGGCTCGGCGCCCTCCGGCAGGACGATGCGCTTGTTGGCCTGTTGCGCCCGCTGGATCAGCTGGTAGCGGAATACCGCGGGCGACAGGCGCATTTCCCGTGGGGTGCCGCAGCGCTGGTGTAGCCAGGCGGCGTCCAGGTGGCTGGCAACGAAGTCGGTGATGAATTCGGCCCGGTCACGGTCGTCCACCGGGATTTCGCGGTTCAGCGAGTTGAGCAGGTTGGCCGTGTCGTAGGAGCCGGTGCTGACCGACAGAATCGGCAGGCCGGCCTGCAGGGCGCCACGGCACAGGCCGAGGATGCGCGCATCGGGCTTGCTGTCGCTGGTCAGCAGCAGGCCGGCCAGGGGTACGCCATTGATCGCGGCCAGGCTCACCGCAAGGATGATGTCGTCGCGATCGCCCGGGGTCACCACCAGGGTGCCCGGTGTCAGCAGTGGTACGGTATTGGCCACGGTGCGGGCGCAGATGATGATCTTGTTCATCCGCCGCTGCTCATAGTCGCCGGCATTGAGCACCTGGGCACCCAGCAGTTCGGCCACGTCGCGGGTACGCGGAGCGTTCAGTTCGGGCTGGTAGGGAATGCAGCCGAGCAGGCGGAAGTCGTTGCCACGCAGCAGCGGCGAGTGCTCGCGCAGGCGGGTGGCGAAGTCGGCCATGCTCTCGTCGGTGCGCACCTTGTTGAGGATCACTCCCAGTACTTTAGGGTCGCGTGGGCCGCCGAACAGTTGGGCCTGCAGTTCGACCCGCCCGGACAATTCGCTGAGCACTTCGTTTTCCGGTGCCGAGACCAGGATCACTTCGGCATCGAGGCTCTTGGCCAGGTGCAGGTTGACCCGCGCCGCATAGCTGGCATGGCGGGTCGGCACCATGCCCTCGACCACCACCACGTCGTTGCCAATGCAGGCCTGCTGGTACAGGCGGATGATTTCTTCGAGCAACTCGTCCAGCTGGCCCTCGCCGAGCATGCGCTCGACATGGGCCAGGCTCAGTGGTACCGGAGGCCTGATGCCGTGGGTGCGGGCGACCAGTTCGGTGGAGCGCTCGGGGCCCGTGTCGCCGGGGTGAGGCTGGGCGATCGGCTTGAAGAAGCCGACCTTGAGCCCGGCGCGCTCCAGGGTGCGGACCAGGCCCAGGCTGATGGAAGTCAGGCCGACACCAAAGTCGGTCGGCGCAATGAAAAATGTCTGCATGCGTGCTTCTCGAAATAAGCGGTGCAAGGAATCAACGGCCAAGGGTAGCGCTATCGACCCCCTGTGCGCACCAGCCGCAAGCGAATGGCTGGCCGATGCGCTCGGCACGCTGCGCGGCGTCGAGCACCCATGGGCGTGCCTGCCACGGTGGCTGGTGGCGCA
The DNA here is from genome assembly GCF_014269035.2 of Pseudomonas vlassakiae. Taxonomy (GTDB): domain Bacteria; phylum Pseudomonadota; class Gammaproteobacteria; order Pseudomonadales; family Pseudomonadaceae; genus Aquipseudomonas; species Aquipseudomonas vlassakiae. The sequence goes on along the minus strand of NZ_JABWRP020000029.1, from coordinate 6,957 downwards.
GGTGCTGGGTATGGCCGCAAGACAGCTCGACCACCCAGTGGCCTTCCTCGTCCTGGTGGAAGCCGGTGATCCGACTGATGGGTCGCCCCTCGTCCGCGCTGCGGTCGCAATCGGGCGATGCCTTGGTTACACTTGTCCGCTCTACATACTTTTGCAAAAGGTCTTGCCCCATGCTGATCGCCGCCAACAAGGCTGTCTCCATCGACTATACCCTGACCAACGACGCCGGGGAGACCATCGACAGCTCCGCCGGCGGTGCGCCGCTGGTTTACCTGCACGGTGCCGCCAACATCATTCCAGGCCTGGAAAAAGCCCTGGAAGGCAAGCAAGCCGGTGACGAGCTGGACGTTGCCATCGAGCCGGAAGACGCCTATGGCGAATACCTGGCCGAGCTGGTGAGCACCCTGAACCGCAGCCTGTTTGAAGGTGTCGACCAACTGGAAGTCGGCATGCAGTTCCACGCTTCGGCGCCGGACGGCCAGATGCAGATCGTCACCATCCGCGACATCGACGGCGACGACATCACCGTCGACGGCAACCACCCACTGGCTGGCCAGCGCCTGAACTTCAAGGTCAAGGTTGTCGACGTGCGTGACGCCAGCGAAGAAGAAATCGCTCACCGTCACATCCACGGTGAAGGTGGCCATCACCACTGATTTTCTGCGCTAAGCTCAGAAAGTCGCCAGGCGCTCGGACAAGCCGGCATGCCTCTCCCACGGGAGGCGCGCGGCTTGCAAGAGCGCCTTTTTAGTGGGCGCTGTTCGCCTCCTGCGGCAACCGGCAACCTGAAGGGGATCATCATGAGTGCATTTCACGACCTGACGTTGAAGGCGCTGAACGGCGAGGACCTGCCCCTGGCGCCGTTCAAGGGCCAGGTAGTGCTGGTGGTCAATGTCGCTTCCAAGTGCGGCCTGACGCCGCAATACGCCTCGCTTGAGAGGCTGCAGCAGCAGTTCAAGGGCAGGGGCTTCAACGTCCTGGGCCTTCCTTGCAACCAGTTCGCTGGCCAGGAGCCGGGCAGCGAAAAGGAAATCCAGGAGTTCTGCAGGCTGAATTACGGCGTGAGTTTCCCGCTGGGTGCCAAGCTTGAGGTCAACGGCCATGACCGCCATCAGCTGTACCGTTTGCTGGCGGGCGAGGGCGCGGAATTCCCGGGTGACATCACCTGGAACTTCGAGAAGTTCCTGGTGGGCAAGGATGGACGGGTGCTGGCGCGCTTTGCGCCGCGTACCGCACCGGATGATCCAACGGTGGTGCAGGCCATCGAGAATGCATTGAAGTGACCTGTTGGCCGGGAGTGTAATGCACCCCCGGCGATAGCCCGGAATCACCGAGATCAATAATGCTGGGCCAAGCTCCGTGCTGCCCCTAACCTCAGGCGCATCTCCCCCCGCAGACGGAAGCGCCCCATGCCCAGCAACCCGTTGTTCCAACCCTTCACCCTCGGCGCGCTCGAGTTGCCGAGCCGTGTCGTCATGGCGCCCATGACCCGCACCTTCTGCCCCGGCGGCGTGCCGCACGCTGGCGTGGTCGAGTACTACCGACGCCGTGCCGCCGCAGGCGTGGGGCTGATCATCACCGAGGGCACCACGGTCGGGCACAGGGCAGCCAACGGTTACCCCAATGTGCCGCGCTTCCACGGTGAGGATGCCCTGGCAGGCTGGAAGCAGGTAGTCGACGCCGTGCATGCCGAAGGGGGCCGTATCGTGCCGCAGCTGTGGCATGTGGGCATGGTACGCCGCCTGGGCACCGAGCCGGACGCCAGCGTGCCAGGGTACGGGCCGAGCGAGAAGGTCAAGGACGGCCAGGTGCTGGTGCATGGCATGAGCCATGACGATATTCGCGAGGTGATCGCTGCGTTCGCCCAGGCGGCCCGCGACGCCAAGGCCATCGGCATGGATGGCGTGGAGATCCATGGCGCCCACGGCTACCTCATCGACCAGTTCTTCTGGGACGCCAGCAACCGTCGCAGCGACGAATATGGCGGTGACCTGGCTGGCCGTTCGCGCTTCGCCATCGAGCTGATCCAGGCCGTGCGCGCTGCCGTGGGGCCGGACTTCCCGATCATCTTCCGTTTCTCGCAGTGGAAGCAGCAGGACTATAGCGCACGCCTGGTGGAAACCCCGCAAGCACTGGCGGCGTTCCTTGAGCCGCTGTCGGCGGCCGGTGTGGACATCTTCCATTGCTCGACCCGGCGCTTCTGGGAGCCAGAATTCGAAGGCTCCGAGCTGAACCTGGCCGGCTGGACCCGCAAGCTCACGGGCAAGCCGACCATCACTGTCGGCAGCGTGGGGCTCGATGGTGAGTTCCTGCAGTTCATGGTCGCTACCGACAAGGTGGCCAAACCGGCCAGCCTGGAAGGCTTGCTGCGCCGTCTGGGCGATGAAGAGTTCGACCTTGTGGCGGTTGGCCGTGCCCTGCTGGTGGATGGCGAATGGGCGCAGAAGGTACGCGAAGGGCGTGAAGCGGATGTGCTGCCGTTCAGCCGCGAGGCGTTGACGACCCTGGCTTGATCGCCAGCGCGGCGCCTGCCGGCTGGCTGCCGGCAGGTGCTGTGTGGCAGGCATTGAACAAGTGCGATTCGAACTGCTCGACGATCGCCGGCCAGCCTTGGCGGCTGGCGTGCTGACGTGCGTTCAGGCGCACTCGGCGCAGGGTTTCGTTTTCTTCCAGCAGCCAGCAGGCGGCATCGATGAATGCGCACTGGTCGCCAGGCATGGCCAGCGCGCCGCTGTGGCCATGGCGGATGTGCTGGGCTGCGGCAGCCTCATCGTAGGCGACCACGGCCAGGCCCGAGGCCATGGCTTCGAGCACCACGTTGCCAAAGGTTTCGGTCAGGCTCGGGAACAGGAACAGGTCGCCGCTGGCGTAATGTTCGGCCAACGCTTCGCCGCGCTGGGCGCCGCAGAACACCGCATCGGGCATCTGCTGCTCAAGGGCCGCCCGCTGCGGGCCATCACCCACCACCACAAGGCGCAGGCGCCGCTGTGGGTGAGTGCTCTGCAAGGCTTGCAGGCAGGGCTGCAACAGTGTCAGGTTCTTTTCCGCTGCCAGGCGCCCGACGTGCAGCACGGCGATGTCGTCCGCGTCGAGCCCCCAGTTTTCCCGTAGCGCCTGGCTGCGCTTGGCCGGGTTGAACAGGCCGGCATCGACGCCCCGGGCCATCAAGGCCAGGCGCTCGAACCCACGGCGTTCCAGCTCCAGGCGCTGGCTCACACTGGGCACCAGGGTGGCGGCGGTGCGCCGGTGGAACCAGCGCAGGTAGTGGGTCAGCAGGCGTGCCAGCAGGCCGAGGCCGTATTGCCCGGAGTACTGTGGGAAATTGGTGTGAAAGCCGCTGACCACGGCAACGCCCAGGCGCCGCGCGGCGCGCAGGGCGCTGAGGCCCAATGGCCCTTCGGTAGCGATGTACAGCACGTCCGGGCGCTGCCGGCGCCAGCGGCGCAGCAGCTTGTGCATCGACACTTCGCCCCACTGCAGGCCGGGGTAGCCGGGCAGTGCCCAGCCTCGGCAGAGCAATAGCCCCTGGTCATCATCCACCTGGGCCTCGTTGGCTTGCCGTGGGCGGACGATCTCGACCTGGTGGCCACGCTGTCGTAAACCTTCGCTGAGGCGGCCAAGGGTATTGGCCACACCGTTGATTTCGGGTGGGAAGGTTTCGCTGACAAGGCAAATGCGTAGGGCAGGTGTATTCATGACAAAAGTGTCCACCTGCTGCGTTGCGCTCACATGACAGCCTTGTGACGCGCAGGTGACGCCCGATTTTCGGCTTTTTGTGGTGTGTGAATATTTCTTTGCAGGGCGCTCAAGCCGCTCGCCGCGCAGCCGATGAAGATGCATCCGAATCGGTCTGATGCGCTCCGGGAGTGCGGTGATGTTCAACAGCAAGCTCAAGAAAGAAATCCAGCAACTGCGCGAAGAGCTGATGGCCGTCGAGCAGGTCAAAAGCAGCCTCGACAGCGAGATGCTGGTGCTGCAGCTCGACCCTCAGGGGCGCATCGAGCAGGTCAACGGCAATTTCGAGAGCGAGATGCTCTACCGTGCCGAGCAATTGATTGGGCGCAACATCGAAGAGATCGTGCCGACGCACGTGAAGAAGCTCGACTTCTACCAGCGCATGAAAAACGCCATTACCCGGGGCGAGCACCTCAATGGCGCATTCCGCCTGCTGCGCGGCAATGGTGAAGAAGCCTGGCTGCGCTCCATCCTGCAGCCGGTGAAGACGGTCGACGGGCGGATCAGGCATTTTTCCATGCACTCCAGCGACCTGACCCGCACCATCGAGACCTCGCGTGAGCACGAGAGCCTGATCAAGGCTTTGATGCGCTCCACCGCGGTGATCGAATTCAACCTCGACGGCGAGGTGTTGACCGCCAACGACCGCTTCCTGCAGACGGTGGGCTACAGCCTCGAGCAGGTGCGTGGCAAGCATCACCGCATGTTCTGTGAACCGGCTGAAGTCAATTCGACCGCCTACCAGGCCTTCTGGGACAGGCTACGCCGGGGCGAGTACGTGGCCGATCGCTTCAAGCGGATCGACGCCCATGGGCGCACCATCTGGCTGGAGGCTTCCTACAACCCGATCTTCGATGCCCACGACGTGCTGTACAAGGTGGTCAAGTTCGCCACTGTGATCACCGAGCAGGTCAATCAGGAGCTGGCAGTAGCCCAGGCTGCCGACATTGCCTACAACACCTCCCTGGAAACTGACAGCAGCGCCCGTAAAGCCACCGATGTGGTGACTCAGACCGTCGACGTGATGCGTGGGCTGGAAGGCTCCATGCAGGATGCTGCCGACGGCATCCAGGCGCTGGACAGGCAGTCGAAGGTGATTGGCGCCATCATCAAGACCATCAGCGACATCGCCGGGCAGACCAACCTGCTGGCGCTCAACGCCGCCATCGAAGCCGCCCGCGCCGGCGAGCAGGGCCGTGGCTTCGCTGTGGTCGCCGACGAAGTGCGTCAGCTGGCCTCGCGTACCAGCAGCGCGACCGAAGAGATCGCCAAGGTGGTGCAGCAGAACGAACAGCTCGCCCAGGCGGCGGTAGACATCATCGACACCAGCAAGCGCCAGGCCGAGCAGGGGCTGGCGCTGGCGGCGGATACCGGTGGGGTGATCGTCGAGATCCAGGAGGGGGCGAAGAAGGTGGTGGATGCGGTGGGGCAGTTTTCCAGCCAGCTGAGCCACTGACGGCTTGGCGGGAGGGGCGCAGGCTGGCCCTTCCCGCCGTGGCTGGTCAACCGGCCTGTTCGGTTTCCTTGATATGCCGGTAGACGGCCGAGGCGGCATCATGCACGGCCGCCAGGTCGACCTTGACATGGTACTCCTCGCCGTTCACGCCACGCTCACTGAAGATGCCGCCGTCAGGCCCTATGGTGGGCGCTTCACTGTTCAGCACGGCGTCGACCAGCAACTCCACCAGCGGTTTGCTGTAGTTGACTGCTCCAGTGCTCGCATCCCAAGTGGTGTAGTGCAGTTGCTCGATCGGCTCATGGATGTCGTTGGCTGCCAAGGCGTCTCGCAGTCGCCAGATGACGCGGTGCTCGGCGATGATCGCCCCATGTTCATGTTCAGGCCTGCCGGCCAGCTCCACGAAGTCTCGCGATTTGACGTCGATGAATTCCATCTTTGATCTCCGGTGATAATGACTCGAGGCTGCGTCGAGTCGGTTTGCAGCCGAGCAGGCGCTGTGCAAGCTGTCGCTATTGATTGAACAAACGGGCTGGCCTGCTGGGCCAAGCTGTGATTTTCAGACGATGGGCGCCATTTTCATCATGCGTCGGAATGTTTCTTCCACGGCGGTCCAGAGTTTCCCCTCATCGTCAGCGAAGAGCGTTCCGTCAAATTCGAACTTGTCGATGTCCGCCTTCTCCAGTGTTCCCGCTATGAGGGCCCAGATCAGGTAAGTTCTCAGGGATGACTTGTCGCCCTTTGCGTCATATACATAGCAGGCGGCATTTTCATAACCGTCCAGGTCCTGTTCTGCCAGGGCGGTAATGAACGTAGTGTGAACGTGCATCTTTACCTGTTCAAAAGCCGCGAACTCTTCGTCATTGAGATCGCGCCCTTCCTTGCCTTCCTGAAAAAGACGCGCCAGCGGGCCCTGTGGGTCAATCGGGCCTACCGGAACTTCCGGCTCTTCAGTTTCCGGCTCGGGAGATACTTCTCGGTCGTCAACCTCAGTTTCTACAGGTTCGCCGTCCCCGGTAGTCTCGGCCGGTAGTAGTTCCTCGAACTTTTCATCGTCAATCATCTGGTGGTCCTCTTGAAATGAACGCCAGTCGTTGGCGGGTATGATTCAACGATGAATTGATAGCGCGCTTGCTCTAACTATCTACCCCATGTCTGCTTTCGGGGTCTTGCTCACAAATGCTGTAACTACGATTAGACTTTTCCTACAGCCGACTCAGGAATTTCCCATCCTCACTCCATGATGTGATTCCCCTGCACAACACTGGCAGGGAGACGCCTCATGCTGCTCTGGCACATCGTGCCCACCTGGCGCGATATCGAGACACGCATCACCGATGAAATGGGCTATCAAGGAGGTGCCCATTTCCGTACTTACCTCAACGAAGCAGTGCCGTCAGTGGCCCTCAACCTGCGCCGCGTGGACAGCGTGCGGCGCGCTTTCTACGAGGCCGAATCGAAAGCCGGCCAGCTGCTGCGCCAGCGCTTCGCCGACCTCGATATCAAAAGCATCCTCAACGACCTGCTCGGCGTCGCCGAGCAAATGGCGATGATCGTCGCAGGCACTGCCCTCACCGGCGGCCTGCTCGGCGCCGGCATCGGCGCATTCGCCGGCGGTGCCGGTGCCATTCCCGGCGGCGTAGCCGGCACCGCCATCGGCTTCAAGGTCAGCGGCTGGATCCTCGGCGTGCTGGGCATCGCCTCGCTCGCCGAGTTCTTCGTCGACGGCTTGCCGCGCATTGGCGAGTACTACCTGCAAGGCATCG
>NZ_JABWRP020000028.1 GCF_014269035.2 Pseudomonas vlassakiae | reverse complement strand
GCGGCGCTCGGTCTGACGGGCGACAAACCTCTTTCGCCCTACCCTCAAAGCCGCTAGGCCACCTCTTCGTACGGCAACCCCACATAGTTCTCGGCGATGTTCACCAGCCCGGCTGGCGATGTGAGGAAATACTCGCGGTCGGCCTCCTGCATCTTCTGGTCCCAGGCATCCTTGTGCTCGCCAAAGTCATGCAGCAACTGGGTCATGAACCAGCTGAAACGCTCGCCCTTCCAGACCCGGCGCAGGGCCAGCGGCGAGTATTGCTGCAACAGGTCGATACGCCCTTCGCGGTACACCTTGACCAGGATCCGGTACAGGTAATTGACGTCCGACGCCGCCAGGTTCAAGCCCTTGGCGCCAGTCGGCGGGACGATGTGCGCGGCATCGCCGACCAGGAACAGATGGCCGTACTGCATCGGTTCGACCACCAGGCTACGCAGTGGCGCAATACTCTTTTCCAGCGCAGGCCCGGTGACCAGCTGCTGTGCAACATCCTCGGGCAGGCGCGCCTTGAGCTCGTTCCAGAAGCGCTCGTCAGACCAGTCTTCCACCCGCTCGTCCAGCGGCACCTGCAGGTAGTAGCGGCTGCGCGTCTGCGAGCGCTGGCTGCACAGCGAAAAACCTCGTGGGTGGTGGGCGTAGATCAGTTCATGGTTGACCGGTGGAGTATCGGACAGCATACCCAACCAGCCGAACGGATAGACCCGCTCGTACTCCTTGAGTACGCCTGCGGGGATGCTCTTGCGCGAGACGCCGTGAAAACCATCGCAACCGGCGATGTAGTCGCACTCCAGGCGGTGGGCCTTGCCATCCTTTTCAAAGGTCACGTAGGGCCGTTCGCCCTTGAGTTCGTGCAGCTGCACGTTGCTGGCCGAATAGATGATCGGCGCGCCGCTGGCGTCGCGAGCCTGCATCAGGTCGCGGGTGACTTCGGTCTGGCCATAGACCATCACCGTCTTGCCGCCGGTCAGGCCCTTGAGGTCCAGGCGCTGGCGACGGCCCGCGACCAGCAACTCGACGCCCTCGTGCACGAGGCCTTCACGGTCCATGCGGTCAGCCACGCCGGCTTCGCGCAGCAGGTCGACGGTGCCTTGTTCAAGCACCCCCGCGCGAATGCGGCCGAGGACGTATTCAGGGGGCTGGCGTTCGAGGATGACGGTGTGGATACCCGCCTTGTGCAGCAACTGGCCGAGCAGCAGGCCGGACGGACCGGCGCCGATGATTGCAACCTGAGTGTTCATTGTTTTTATCTCGTGAGAGGGGGTGCCCTTGCATTTTTAATGGCAATAACTGCCAAATAGCTGTGATATCCGATGCAAAAAATGCACTTTTGATAAAACCGTTCGATTAACGGACAGGTGTTCAACCCATGAGATCCACCCTTCCTGGCGTGCCGCTGTTTCAGCTATATGGCGAAAACCAGCATTGGCCCGGTACCGACCTGCTGCACTGCGAGTCGATTCCGGCTCGCAGCCGCTTGCATCACTGGGAAATCAAGCCGCACCAGCACGCCGAGCTGTTCCAGTTGTTGTACGTGCAGCGCGGCGAGGCGCAGGTGGAAATCGAGGGCGTGCGCAGCACCATCCTCGAAGCGGCGATCCAGGTGGTACCGCCGCTGACCGTGCATGGCTTTCGCTTCAGCGCCGATATCCAGGGCCATGTGCTGACCTTCGGCACCGCGCTGGTGGCCGACCTCGAACAGCGCCTGGGCGCACCGCTGGGGGTACTGGCGCAAGCGGCGTGCTACCCGTTGGGCAAGGACCGCATCCAGCTGCGCCGCCTGATCGAAACCCTGCAGCAGGAATACCAAGGCAACGCGCCCGCACGGGCGACCATGCTCGACGCGCTGGTGACCGCGCTGATGGTGTGGATCAGCCGCCGCCAGCAACTGGGCCAGGCCCCACGCAACCGGGACGAGCGTGACCGGCAGTTGTTGGGGCAGTACCTGCGCCTGGTAGAAGCGCATTACCGCGAACACCTGTCGGTCGAGGAATTCGCCGCACGCTTGAACATCTCCAGCCTGCAGCTCAACCAACTGTGCCGGGCGCTGAGCGGGCAGACCGCGTTGCAGGTCATCCATCAACGCCTGTTGCTCGAGGCACGGCGCAACCTCATCTATACACGCATGAGCATCGGCCAGCTGTCAGACAGCCTGGGTTTCAGCGACCCGACCTACTTCGCCCGCTTCTTCAAGCGCCTGAGCGGGCAAACGCCCAATGGTTACCGGCGTGCGGTACAGCCCGACTGATCTGCTTGACGTATACGTCAACCTGCCTTCAGGATACTGCCATACCCCACGCCGAGCCCAAGCATGAGCAGCCAGACCTACAGCATCTCCGACCTCTCCCGCGAACTGGACATCACCACCCGCGCCATCCGCTTCTACGAGGAACAGGGCCTGCTGAGCCCCGAGCGGCGTGGTCTGGAACGCATCTATTCGGCCCGTGACAAGGTCAGCCTGAAGCTTATCCTGCGTGGCAAGCGCATCGGTTTCTCGCTGGCCGAATGCCGCGAGCTGATCGAGCTGTACGACCCCAGCAGCGGCAACCTCAAGCAGCTCCACAGCATGCTGGCGAAGATCGCCGAGCGTCGCGCCCAGCTCGAACAGCAGATGCTCGACATCCACCAGATGCAGCTGGAACTGGACACCGCCCAGGAGCGCTGCGAACAGGCCCTGGCCGCCACCCTGAACAACAACGACAAACGCTGACAGGAACCCCACCATGCCCATGCCCGCAACAGTCCGCCTGGTCGAAGTCGGCCCGCGCGACGGCCTGCAGAACGAAGCCCAGCCCATCAGCGTCGCCGACAAGGTGCGCCTGGTCGACGACCTGACCGACGCCGGGCTGAGCTATATCGAGGTCGGCAGCTTCGTTTCGCCCAGATGGGTGCCGCAGATGGCCGGTTCCGCCGAAGTGTTCGCCGGCATTCACCCGCGTGCAGGTGTTACCTATGCCGCACTTGCCCCAAACCTGCGCGGCTTCGAAGACGCCCTGGCTGCCGGGGTGAAGGAAGTGGCGGTGTTCGCCGCTGCCTCCGAAGCCTTCTCCCAGCGCAACATCAACTGCTCGATCAGCGAAAGCCTGCAGCGCTTCGAACCGATCATGGAGGCCGCGCGCAGCCACGGCGTGCGGGTACGCGGTTACGTGTCCTGTGTGCTGGGCTGCCCTTATGAAGGCAAGGTCAGTCCCGAGCAAGTGGCCCCGGTCGCCAGAGCGCTGCACGACATGGGCTGCTACGAGGTATCGCTGGGTGACACCATCGGCACCGGCACGGCCGGTGACACCCGTCGGCTGTTCGAGGTGGTGTCGGCCGTGGTGCCCCGCGCGCAACTGGCTGGCCACTTCCATGACACCTATGGCCAGGCCCTGGCCAACGTGTACGCCAGCCTGCTCGAAGGCATCAGCGTGTTCGACAGCTCGGTGGCCGGGCTGGGGGGCTGCCCTTATGCCAAGGGCGCCACCGGCAACATCGCCACCGAGGATGTGGTGTACCTGCTGCAGGGGCTGGGCATCGAGACCGGTATCGACCTCGACCGGTTGATCGCCGCCGGGCAGCGCATCAGCGCGGTGCTGGGCAGGGCAAATGGTTCGCGGGTGGCCCGTGCGCGCAGCGCAGCATGAGTTTCATGCAGGTGTCACATGAGTGTGGGTGAGTGTTACCTCCCCCACAGGTTTCAGCAAAAAATCGGGTAACAGGGAAACAAATCGATGGATTGTCAGGCCGCGCGATTTCGCCACACCTGGTCAACTCATTGATTTTTAAGGCTTTTCAAAAGTTGGCACGGCGCCTGCTATAGGTTTGGTACAACAACAAGAAAAACGCGATAACCAATAAAAACAACATGTAACGGCTCTGACATAACAAGAACAACACGGCAGAGGCGCAGCAAGCAGATTTTTTTGGAGTCGACAGGCTTTTCAGGGGTTCGCCCCGCGGACTGACACAGAACAATAAAACTACCTCAAGGTAGCGGCAGTCAGCTTCGGATCCAGCGGATGAAAGCAGGTCAGCGCTCAAAAAAATACGTTTGCTCTTGACCCCGGATGGGGGTCGCACGCAACACCAAGGCTGGCCTACAAAAACAACAAAAGGCCGGCCTCAATAATAAGAAAAGAGCAAGCAACAACGCTTTGAGGGGAGCTTCGGCTCCCCTCAGTGCTTCCTGCCCTCTTCTTTCTGCTTCTCTTCGTCCTGCCTCTCGACCTTCTCGACCAGCAGCGGCATCGTGCCCAGTACCAACAGCGCCAGCACCGTGCTGATCAGTGCCGTGGCCTCTCGCCCCATGCCTGCGGCAGTACCGATTGCCGCCGTCATCCAGAGCCCTGCAGCGGTAGTCAGGCCTTTCACGTGGCTGGTGTCCTGGCCGTTACCCTTGAGGATGGTGCCCGCACCGAGAAAGCCGATGCCGGCGACGATACCCTGGATCACCCGGCTCAGCGCCTGCTCATCAGCACCCGCCATGCTCGGCGCGAGCACGAACAGCGCCGCGCCCAGGGAGACCAGCATGTGCGTGCGCACCCCGGCGGATTTGCCTTTGTGTTCGCGCTCGAAGCCCAGCACGGCGCCAAGCAGTGCCGCCATCAGTAACCGCACAAGGATCTGAATCACTTCGCGAATGTCGGTGATGTCGGCGAACTCAGCTTGAATGGCTTGCCAGATCAGCTCCATGGATGCCCTACCGGGTTGAAAATATGCTCCGCCTGCCCCGGCCGTTTCGCGGGTAAACCCGCGAAGAGGCCGGCAAAGGCGCCTGATAAAGTTGACCCTTGCACGCCCCGCAAAGTGCCCATCCGGCACGCCGATGCAGCATCCAGCCGCTGCCTGCGGTCACAGCCTGTAACCGCCACCGGAGGACCACACCATGCCCATCGAAGTCGAAGAAAGCACGCAACGCTGCACCCTGATTGGCGACAAGCTGCGCATCGAAGGCAAAGGGCCCGAAATCGAGATCGTCACCGACGAGCAGCTGCGCATGTCCGTGGCCATTCTCGCCGGCGAGCGGTTCCCGATCACCGAAGCCGAAGCCGACGCGCTGACCGTGGCAGGTGCGGTAGATAGCCGCAGGCATCTCAAGGCCAGCACCCCAGGTTCCGTGATCTGAGGCTTCGGACACACTTCGCAGCAATCTGATATGGTTTTTATTGCCTGACCTGAGCCTGTGCTGAAAACAGTGGGGGGGCCATAGTGCTCGTGCCTGATCGAGGCCGTAAGAGCACCGACGCCATGACCCGACGTATCCCTGCCATCGAGATTGCCGCCACGGGCATCCATACCCGCAGTTTCACCGGGCTGTACCGCACGCTGCGCATTGCCTTCGCTGGCGCGCTGTTCGTGCTGTTCTTCGGCACCGCCTGGCTCGACTGGAACGGCCGCCAGGCCGTGTTATGGGACGTGGCCAAGAGCAAGTTCCACATCTTCGGCGCCACCTTCTGGCCGCAGGATTTCATCCTCCTCTCGGCGCTGTTGATCATCTGTGCCTTCGGCCTGTTCGCCATCACGGTCTACGCCGGCCGGGTGTGGTGCGGTTACAGCTGCCCACAAAGCATCTGGACCTGGCTGTTCATGTGGTGCGAAAAGGTCACCGAAGGCGACCGCAACCAGCGCATCAAGCTGGCCGCCGCACCCTGGAGCCTGAACAAACTGGCCCGGCGCACGCTCAAGCACAGCCTGTGGCTGGCCATCGGCGTGCTCACCGGGCTGACCTTCGTCGGTTACTTCACCCCGATCCGCCCCCTGGCCCATGAACTGCTCACCCTGCAACTGGGCGGCGTGGCGCTGTTCTGGGTGCTGTTCTTCACGGCGGCCACCTATATCAATGCCGGCTGGCTGCGCGAAGCGGTGTGCCTGCACATGTGCCCTTATGCACGCTTCCAGAGCGTGATGTTCGACAAGGACACCCTGGCCGTGGCCTACGACCCGCGTCGCGGCGAATCCCGTGGGCCACGCAGGAAAGGCAGTGATCCGCGCGCCCAGGGCCTGGGTGATTGCATCGATTGCACCCTGTGCGTGCAGGTATGCCCCACGGGCATCGACATCCGCGATGGCCTGCAGATGGCCTGCATCGGTTGCGCCGCCTGTATCGATGCCTGCGACAAGGTGATGGACAAGATGGGTTACCCCCGCGGCCTGATCGGTTACAAGTCCGAACATAGCCTGCAAGGCGGCACCCCCCATTGGCTGCGCCCGCGTTTGTTGGGCTACGCCGCCGCCTTGCTGCTGATGATCGGCGCCCTGGTTGCGGCGCTGCAGATGCGCCCCATGGTGTCGCTGGACGTGATCAAGGACCGCGGCCTGTTCCGCGAAAACGCCCAGGGCCAGATCGAGAACATCTACCTGCTCAAGATCATCAACAAGACCGCGCAGCCGCAGCGCTACCACCTGCGCCTGCTCGATGCCGAGGGCTTCGAACTGCATGGCGCTACCGAATTCAGTATCCCGGCCGGGGAAATGAGCGAGATGCCAGTGTCGGTGGCCCTGCTGGCCGAGCGGCCGGCCAGCAGTTCGCAGGCACTGGCTTTCGAAATCCGCGACAGCGACCAGCCCGCCGTGCGCAGCGTGGCTCACAGCCGCTTCGTGGCACCACTGAACCGCTGATCCCTTACACTGACACTTCACCTTGCCTGCCGAGCCCCCATGAAACGCTACGAACGCTTCGCCGACGACATTGCCGAACTGATCCGCTCCGGGGTGCTCGGCCCAGGCCAGCGCGTACCTTCGGTACGCTACGCCAGCCAGACCCACGGCGTCAGCCCGTCCACCGTGTTCCAGGCCTACTACCTGCTCGAGCGCCGTGGGCTGATCCGCGCACGGCCGCGCTCGGGCTACTTCGTCAACGCCCACGCCCCGCGCCAGTTCAGTGAACCCCAGGCGCTGGAGCCTATCAGCGAATCGACCGAGGTCGATGTCAGCGGCCTGGTGTTCTCAATCCTCGACTCGATCAAGGACCCCGGCACCGTACCGTTCGGCTCGGCCTTCCCCAGCCCCGAGCTGTTCCCGCTGCAGCGCCTGTCACGCTCGCTGGCCAGTGCCAGCCGGGCCATGGACCCACGCATGGTGGTCACCGACCTGTCGCCGGGCAACCCGCAACTGCGCCGCCAGATTGCCTTGCGCTACATGGTCGGTGGGCTGATGCTGCCGATGGAAGAACTGCTGATCACCAATGGCGCGCTCGAAGCCTTGAACCTGTGCCTGCAGGCGGTCACCGAGCCCGGCGACCTGGTGGCGATCGAGGCGCCGGCCTTCTATGCCTGCCTGCAAGTGCTGGAGCGGCTCAAGCTCAAGGCCGTGGAGATCCCGGTGCACCCGCGCGAAGGCATGGACCTGGCGGTGCTGGCCCAGACCCTCGACAAGCACCCGGTCAAAGCGGTGTGGTGCATGACCAATTTCCAGAACCCGGTCGGTGCCAGCATGCCCGAAGCGAAGAAGCAGGCGCTGGTCGAGTTGCTGAGCCGCCACCAGGTGCCGCTGATCGAGGATGATGTCTACGCCGAGCTGTATTATGCGCAGCAAGCTCCCAAACCGGCCAAGGCCTTCGACACCCAAGGCCTGGTGATGCATTGCGGCTCGTTCAGCAAAAGCCTGGCGCCGGGTTATCGCATCGGCTGGGTCGCGGCCGGGCGCTTCGCACAGAAGATCGAGCGGCTGAAGCTGATGACCTCATTGTGCGCCTCGATGCCGGCCCAGGCGGCCATCGCCGATTACCTGCAACACGGCGGCTACGACCGTCACCTGCGCAAGTTGCGCTACGCCCTGGAGGGTCAGCAGGCCAACATGCTGGCGGCCATCGCCCGTCATTTCCCCGCGCAGACCCGCGTCAGCCAGCCCGCCGGCGGCTATTTCCTATGGCTGGAGCTGCCCGAGCAGATGGATGCCCTGAAACTGTTCCACATGGCCCTGGCCCAAGGCATCAGCATCGCACCGGGGCCGATCTTTTCGCCAACCCGGCGCTTTGGCAACTGCATTCGCCTGAACTACGGTTCCCCCTGGAACGAGGCCGCCGAACGGGCCATGGAAACCCTGGGGCGCATCATCCGCTCGTTCTGAAGGAAGGCCTGAAAAACTGCAGCTATAGTTGGGCGACCCACACGCTGGATCGCCACGATGATGCCTGACGACTCGACGCCTTCCACACTGCAACTGCAGGCACGTATCGACCAGGCCCAGGCCAACAGCAGGCTGCTGGGCGAGCTGGTCGACCACAGTCAGGCCAACGTGTTCGCGGCTGATCGCAACTTCCGTCTGCTGGCGATCAACCGCACCGCGCAGGAGACGTTCAAGCGCCTGCGCGGCTTCGTACCAAAGGTGGGCGACTACATCCCGCAGTTCATTGCCAACCAGCCCGACATCGTCAAGTGGCTGGAGCCGGTATGGCCGCGCGTGCTGGCCGGCGAGGCGTTCACCGACATCATCGCCCTGGGTCCGCCCGACGCCCCGCGCCACTACGAAATCAGCTACAACACCCTGCGCGACGCCCAGCAGCAGATCCAGGGTGGCTACCTGTTCGCCTACGACATCAGCGCGCGCGTCGCTGAACAGGAGCGCGTGCGCAAGATCGAGGAAGCCCTGCGCCAATCGCAGAAAATGGAAGCCGTGGGCCAGCTGACTGGCGGCATTGCCCATGACTTTAACAACCTCCTCGGTGGCATCCTGGGTGCCCTGGAAATGGCCGAGCAACGCCAGGCTGAACAACGCTACCAGGACTCCACCCGGCTGCTGGGCCTCGCCCGGCAAAACGCTCAACGGGCAGCCTCGCTGGTTCAGCGTCTGCTGGCGTTCTCGCGCCAACAGACACTGATGCCGCAGGCGGTAGATGTGCAGCAGCTGGTGGCAGGCATGCATGAGCTGATCGCCAGCTCGCTCGATGCGCGCATCACCTTCATTGACCAGCCCCTGAGCAACCAGTGGCTGGTGCGCATCGACCCGCACCAGCTGGAGAACGCATTGCTCAATCTGTGCATCAATGCCCGTGATGCCATGCCTCAGGGGGGCACGCTGCGCATTGCCAGCGAAAACACCTGGCTCGATGAGCTGCAGGCACGCGCATTGGACCTGCCCAGCGGCGCCTACCTGCATCTGAGTGTCTGCGACACCGGCATGGGCATGTCCGCCGAGGTCCTGCAAAGAGCGTTCGAGCCTTTCTTCACCACCAAACCCCTGGGCCACGGTTCCGGCCTTGGCTTGTCGATCGTGTATGGTTTCGTGCGCCAGTCCGGCGGCCAGTTGCGCATTGTCAGCGAACCGGAGCAAGGCGCCTGCATCCACCTCTACCTGCCCCGGGCCGGCGGCGACGATGCCGGGCAACCCAGCGCGCAGCCACAGGCGCCGGAGCAGCAGGTTCACACAGCGCCCCGTGTAGTACTGCTGGTAGAGGACCAGGACATTCTGCGCCTGCTGATCAGCGAAATGCTCGAAGAACAGGGGCATGACGTACACGCCTGCAGCGACGGCCGCCGCGCACTGGAAACCCTGGAAAAAGGCTTGCGCCCTGACCTGCTGATCACCGATATCGGCTTGCCGGGCGGCATCGATGGCTACCAGGTCGCGGCGGCCTGCCAGCAACTGCCTGGCGCCGTCGACGTCCTGTACATCACCGGCTATGCCAGCAATCGGGTCGATGTCAGCCCGGGCAAGCATTGCGCGGTCATGTACAAACCGTTCGCGCTGGCCACCCTCAACCAGCAAGTCGAGCAGTTGCTGAAAAACCGGGGGTTGCCCCCTTAGGCCGCTATGCGGCGGCCTTGCGGGCAGGTAAAGTCTGGCCACTCATTTGTGCCGGACGTCGCCATGCCCCAACGCGAGCTGCTCGCACTGCGTCAGGAAGTCGAAACCCTGCGCCAACGTAACGCACAGCTGGAATCACAGCTGCTGCAGCACCACGAACATCAGGACCCAAGCATCTATCGCTTCCTGTTCGACACCATGGATGAAGGCTTCTGCGTCATCGAATTCTTCGACGGCCCCCATGGCCCACTCAGCGACTATGTGCATGTCCTGGCCAACGCCGCCTACACCAAGCATGCCGGCATCCCCAACGTCGTCGGGCAGAAACTGCGCGAGATGGTGCCCGACGAGGCGGACGACTGGGTCGCCCGCTACGGTGCGGTATTACGCACGGGCGAACCGCTGCAGTTCGAGCAGGAGCTGGTCGCCACCGGCCGTGTGCTGTCGGTGATCACCTTCCGTGTGGAGCCTGCAGAGCGCCGCCAGGTCGCGGTGCTGTTCACCGATGTCACCGAGCGGCGCAAGGCCGAGGTGGCCCTGCAGCGGCTGAATGCCGAACTCGAACAGCGGGTCAGCGCAGCCTTGGCCGAACGCCGCCGGTTTGCCGAACTGGTCGAGGACAGCCTGCTCAACGTGCATGTGGTCGATACCCAGCTGCGCTGGCTGGCAGTCAACCGCCAGGCCAAACATGACTTCCACGCCTTGTATGGCCACACACCCGAAGTCGGCGAACACCTGCCAGCGGTGCTGGCCAGCCACCCGGCGGACCATGACCTGATCATGCCGATGTGGCGCCGGGCGCTGGCGGGGGAGCGGTTCACCGAGATCGGCAGGTTCGGGCCACGCCACTATGAACTGCGCTTCAACGCCCTGCGAGAGCATGACGGCAGCGTGCAAGGCGCTTATCTGTTTGCCTACGACATCACCGACCGGGTTGAGGAGCAGCGGCGCCTGGCCGAGGCCGAGCAGGCGCTGCGCCAGGCGCAGAAAATGGAGGCCGTGGGCCAGCTCAGTGGCGGCATCGCCCATGACTTCAACAACCTGCTGGGCGGCATCATCAACGCCCAGGAGCTGATGCAGCAGCGCCTGGGCCAGCAGCGTTACGCAGAGCTTGAGCCATTGCTGGCGCTGTCCAGCGGCTCGGCGCAAAAAGCCTCGGCCCTGGTCCACCGGTTGCTGGCCTTCTCCCGCCAGCAGACCCTGCAACCGCGGTCGACCGACGTCGCGGCGCTGGTTCTTGGCATGGAAGAACTGGTTCGCCGCACCATCGGCCCATCCATCAGCTTGCACAGCCGCTTCCTGGCACGGCCATGGCCAACCTTCATCGACCCGCCACAGCTGGAAAGCGCCCTGCTCAACCTGTGCATCAACGCACGTGACGCCATGCCGGGCGGCGGTACCATCGACATCCAGGGCGACAATCTCACGCTCGACGACGAGCAGGCCCGGGCACTGGAACTGGCCGCCGGGGACTACGTAAGGCTCAGTGTTGCCGACACCGGCTGCGGCATGACCGCAACCGTAGCGGCGCGCGCAATCGACCCGTTCTTCTCGACCAAACCCATGGGCCATGGGACGGGCCTGGGGCTGTCGATGACCTATGGCTTCGTGCGCCAGTCGGGCGGCCAGCTACGCCTGATTTCCTCGCCTGGCCAGGGCACACGGGTCGACCTGTACCTGCCACGTCACACTGAACAGCCTGTTGCTGCGGCCCGGCCGGCACAGCGCAAGACGCTGACAGGCAGCGATTCGGTTGGGCAACGCATCGTCCTGGTGGAAGACCAGGCGGCGCTGCGGCTGGTGGTCGGCGAAGTGCTGGAAGAACTGGGCTACCAGGTCGAAGCCTTCGCCAATGGCACGGCCGCGCTGGCGCATATGCAGCAGTGCGCGCAACCCGACCTGCTGCTGAGCGATATCGGCCTGCCCGACGGCCCCAATGGCCGCCAGGTGGCGGAGCGTTGCCGGCAACTGTATCCGGACCTCAAGGTGCTGTTCATCACCGGCTACGACGCGAGCGCGGCCCTCAGCGATGGCCAGCTGCTGCAGGGCACCAGCGTGCTGACCAAACCCTTCGAGCTCGAAGCGCTGGCCGAACGGGTCCGCCAGTTGCTGGCGGGTGAGCTGCCCTGACGGGGCAGCGTTCAGCGCCCGCCGCCGAGGTCAATGAAGCTTCCGGTGGAATACGAGGCCTTTTCCGACAGCAACCAGAGGATCGCCTCGGCCACTTCTTCGGCGCGGCCGCCGCGGCCCATGGGCAGGCCGGGTTCGAGCTTGGTCACGCGGTCAGGGTCACCGGACAGCGCATGGAAACCGGTATGGATGTAGCCCGGTCGTACACCGTTGACCCGCACGCCCTCGCCCGCCACTTCCTTGGCCAGGCCGATGGTGAAGGTATCCAGCGCGCCTTTGGAGGCGGCGTAGTCGACGTACTCGTTGGGTGAGCCCAGGCGCGCCGCGATCGAGGACACATTGACGATCGCCCCGCCGGCACCGCCGTGGCGGCGGGCCATGCGCAGCAAGGCGTGCTTGGCACAGAGCATGGGGCCGACGACGTTGGTCTTCATCACCTTCAGCAGGCGGAACTCGGACATGGCCTCGACACGGCTTTGCTGGCCGATGGTGCCCGCGTTGTTGACCAGGGCAGTCACCGGGCCGAGTTCCTGGTCGACGCGGTGGAACAACTGGATCACCTCGTCCTCGACGCTGGCGTCGGCGCGCACGGTGATGGCTTCGGCGCCGAGGGCGCGGACCTGAGCGAGGATGCTTTCGGCAGCCTGGTCGTCGGCGTGGTAGTTGATGCAGATGCGATAGCCCTCACGGGCGGCCTGCAGGGCGGTGGCGGCACCGATGCCACGGCTGGCACCGGTGATGACGATGACGTTGTGCATGGCGGTTGACGGATCGATAAGGGACGAAGGCCCGACAATAGGTGACATAACCTGACAATGGAATGACCGTCACGTCTTGACAAGTTTTGGCCCGCCCTGTGCGGGCCGGTTATGCCAAAAACTGTGATACCTTGCGCGGCTTGTTTCGCCAAGGAATATGACGTCGATGGAATTGACGAGCATTTTTACACCCCAGCACCGCCGTTTGATCACGTTCACCAGCCCGATCCAGGGCGATCAGGCGCTGTTGCTGGAGCACTTCAGCGGCAACGAAGGGTTGTCCACACTGTTCAGCTTCGAGCTGGCGCTGATCAGCCAGGATGCCCGGCTCGAACTCAAGTCGTTGATGGGCCAGCCTGCCCTGCTGCAGATCGAACTGGCCGACGGCAGTGTGCGCCCCATCCATGGCCACATCACCCGCTTCAACTTGCTGGGCAGCGACGGCGGCCTGGCGCGTTACAGCGCGACACTCAGCCCCTGGCTGTGGATGCTGACACGACGGGTCGATTCGCGGATTTTCCAAGAGCAGACCATTGAAACGGTCATTCGCACGGTGTTCGAGCATTACGGCGGGTTGCGCCAATTCGAGTTTCGCCTGCTCAGGCCGCTCAAGTCCCACAGCTACATCACCCAGTACCGCGAAACCGACCTGAATTTCGTGCTGCGTCTACTGGAGCAGGACGGCCTGTTCTTCTACTTCGACCACCGCCAGGATGGGCACAGCCTGATCATCACCGATCGCTCCGAGGGGCTGGAAGCGCTACCCGAACAACCGCGCATCCGCTACCACAGCGCCTTTGTCACCGAGACCAGTGATTCGATCACCCAGTGGCGCAGCCACCGGACCTTGCAACCGGGCAAGATGGCCATCCAGACATTCGACTACAAGCAGCCAAGGCATTCGCTGTCCATCGACATGGACAGCGTCAACGAGCAAGGCGACGCCCCGCCCTACGAGGTCTACGATTTTCTCGGCGCCTACAGCCATGGCCTGCGCGACGAGGGCGAGGCGCTGGTGCGTCGCCACCTGGAGATCATCGAGGCCCAGGCCAAGACCTTCACCGGCAACAGCAATTGCCGGGCCATGCGGCCAGGCTACAGCTTCGAACTCACCCAGCACTTCGACCATGAACACGGCCCGGCAGACGCCCGCCAGTTCCTGCTGGTGTCGGTCGCGCACCAGGGGCGCAACAACTACTTTTCCGATGAGCCCGCCGGTTACGACAACCAGTTTGTCTGCATTCGCCAAAGCATCCCTTACCGTCACCCGATCACCGTGCCACGCCCCACCATCAACGGGCCGCTCACTGCGATCGTGGTCGGGCCGGAGGGCGATGAAGTCTTTACCGACGAGCTGGCGCGGATCCAGGTCAGGTTCCACTGGCAGCGCGGCGACAGCCTGCCGCAGGGCACCACCTGGGTGCGGGTAGCGATGCCCAGCGCGGGCAGTGGCTTCGGCCATCAGTTCTTGCCACGTATCGGCCAGGAGGTGCTGGTGACCTTCCTGGCTGGCGATATCGACCGCCCCGTGGTCACCTCGGTGCTGTACAACGCCGACCACACACCGCCGCGTTTCAGCAAAGCCTCGGGCCTGCCAGGCAACCGGGCGCTCTCCGGCATTCAGACCCAGGAACACAAAGGCCGGGGTTTCAACGAGCTGTTGTTCGATGACACACCGGGCGCCTTGCGTGCCCGTGTCGGTACCACGCACCACGCCACGGCACTCAACCTGGGCAAGCTCACCGAGCCACGTATCGACGGCCAGGCCAAGGCCCGTGGCCATGGTGCCGAATTGCGCACCGACGCCGCGATTGCCCTGCGCGCCGCCCAAGGCCTGTTGCTGACCACCTATGCCCGCCAGGACGCGACCGGTTCGCAGCTGGACCGCGAAGAGCTGCTCACGCTGCTGGCCGACTGTGGCGAGTTGTTCAAAAGCCTTGGGCAAACGGCCGCCGCACGAGGCGGCGCAGCGGTGGACAGCGAGGGCATCGACACCTTGAGCCAGGCGCTGAAACAGTGGCCAGCACCCGACAGCGACAGCGCTGGCGAACCCGTCATGGCCGTTGCGGCAGAAGCGGGTATTGCCAGTGCCACACCACGCTCGCAACTGCACTATGCCGGCGCGAACCACGACACCACCGCCCAGGACCATCTGCAGTTGACCAGCGGAGCCGCCATGCGCCTGCAAGCCGGCAAAGGCATCAGCGCGTTCGCACAGGATGAGGGCATCAGTGCTATCGCCAACCGCGGCAAAGTACTGGTCCAGGCCCAGGAAGACGACATCACCGTCAATGCCCAAAAGAACCTGCACTTGTCGGCCGCTGAAGGCGAGGTAGTCGTCACCGCACCCACCATTCGTTTGGTGGCCGACGATGGCAGTTACATCAAGATCGGTGGCGGTGTCGAAATCGGCAGCCAGGGCAAGGTGATCGTCCATGCCAGCGAGCATGACTGGGTCGGCCCCAAGACCGACAGCGCCCAGGTGCCAGCATTCAACCGCGACCCGGCGGCACAACGCCTGGCCTTCCACTATCCGGGGCACGCCGACGACAGCGTGCGCATGGCCGTAGACCACGCCTATCAGATCACGCTTGAAGACGGCAGTACCGTACAGGGCCTGACCGATGCCAGCGGGCTTACCGAACGCGTCGAGCGCGAAGCGATGCACCGGGCACAAGTGGCTGCCCTGCGCAGCACCAGCAGCAAAGGAGGCAGCCAATGAGTGGCGATCAAATCACCGTGGCTGAAAGCGTCACACGGCTGGTACCCAACTTCAGCACCGAACGCAAAATGGAAGTGCCCGCCGACCTGCCGGGTGTGGTGATCTTCCTGCACGGCGTGAATGACCCGGGGGCTTCCTACGAGTCGGTGGAGACGGGGTTGTGCCAGGGCGTGAACGAGCGTTTGGACCGGCCTGATCTGAAGGCGGGGCGGTACGGGGCTGACTACAGTGCTGCAAGAAAAATCCCGACTGAAGAACTTGGTGAGGATCACAAAGCCACACTCGACGATCCAGACACGTACCTTTATCAGCGAGACGCGGACGACCCTAAAACCCGTAGCCTGATGATCCCGTTTTACTGGGGCTATCGCGCTGAGCCTGGCGAGATCAAGCGCGATAAAAACGACGACCCGACCAAACTGCGCGGCCAATACCAGGACATATTCGATAACCGTCTGGACCGGCACTTCGCCAAAGGCGGCGGGTTCTTCGCCAATGCCACCAACAACCTGCTGGAGATGTACAGCCCCGGCTTTGCCAAGTTTATCCGGCATCTCGCACAACCCATGCTCTCCAACACCCAGTACATGGGTAAAGGGCCACACCGGCGTTACTTTGTGCTCGCAGCAACGCGATTGGCCATGTTGGTCAGCGAGATCCGCCGTGTATCGCCTGATGAAACCGTCACCATCATGGGCCACAGTCAAGGCACCTTGATTACCCTGCTTGCGCAAGCCCTGTTGATCGACAAGGGCCACCGCTGTGCCGACACCGTCATCATGGTGGACACGCCTTACAGTGTGCTGCCCAAGGCCACCCCCAAAGGCCATGACACACTCGCGACCTTGATCAACATCGTCACCGCCGTCACCCAGGCGCCCCACGCCCAGCCGCCGTTGTCCGCACTCAGGGACAGCAAGACCTACGGCGGCCGCACGGGCCCCAGGTGGTCACCCATACAGGGTACACGCAGGGACAAGGTCGGCAACTTCACCGTTTTTCCCGAGCGTGACAATCGCGGCAAGGTTTACCTGTACTTCTGCCCGGACGACACCACGGTCGCCCTGGACGACGTGCATGGCATCGGTACCTATGGGGTGCCCAATACCTTGCCGGACGGCAAACCGGCGATGTCGGCGTTGCAGTCCGTGCGGTTTTACCAGCGCCTGTGGACCAAGCGTCATCGCGACGGTAAGCCGGTACTGGTCGGCGACGCCATACAACAAACGGTGCTGCGTGCCAAAGGGGAACCCCGCTACCCTGGCGGTTGGTCTGCCGGCGCCGTGGCCTCGCAAGCGCCAGTAGCAAAAGGGGAGGAAGTGCTGATCAATGCCGAACCTTTATGCCCACCCTATGCGCCAGATCTGTTTGGCGGCGAGGCAGAACCGGGCACACCCACCCAGGCAGGCAAGGACAGCCCCGATGACGTGAGTATCCGCTCCGCGCTGGGCAATCCGAGTGCCCGCTTCAAATGGTTCAAGGTCCGTACCAGCCCTTATCGCGTGAACTCGGATGAAGAACTTGCCCGGTTGAACGCTGGCAAAGAGCCCGGCGATCAAACTTCAGGCATAAGCCAAGCTGCCGTGCATCGAGGCTCTGAGGTGAAGGAGTACGTCATTTATCGTGAAGAAACGCCTAATGAAATCCAGGAGCGGATGCGCATAGATCCGAAAGAAAGGGAGCCTAACAGCTACCACTCGGCTGTTCTGCGTAGCCCGGAGAATCAACGTTGGGTGACGGCGATGGATATTGCTATTGGCCAGGCGCACAGCCTTGATGACCCGGATATGCGGGAGCTGTTGGTTGCGATTGCGGATTGGAAGATGGATAAAAATTACTTTGAAATAATCAAAGAATTACCGGCTTGGCCGCGACTGAGTAGGGAAGCTCAAGCATTGGTGACTGCCAGTAGTAAGTATTATCAACGGGGCGTGTTCCCGTCTTCTGAGCTGGTCTCGCTAACGCCACCCTCCTTGTTAGCCAATGCACCTGTATAAGGAGGTGATCGATGAAGAACTTATCCCCCTCCCCTAGTTCACGGCCCAACTTGAAACCTTATCAGCTGATCGCCGGGGTGCTCATTTTGCTCTGGCTTAGCTTCATCTGGATTGCCCAACTCAAAGCACAGGAGACCGGCATGGTACTTCGCGACATGAAACCCGTCATGGCCTGGGGCATTGCCGCTATTGTCGGCCCGCTACTGATGATCTTCGGCATTCACTGGTGGGGCAATGCCCTGGCGAGTGAGAAGGCAGAACTTGCCAATTATCGAAGCCAGATGGAGCTCAGAAACGCCGAACAAAAGGCCACCCAAGTCCGCACCTACGCCTTGGAAATTCGGGGGGTGGGACTTGGCATTTACACGGATGGTCAGTCCACAATCTGGCAGCTCATCAAAAAGAAAAACGACAACTTCGCGTCGATCTACCCGCAGGACGCTAAAGACTATAACCCGTCATTAACTTCGAGGAGAAACTCCGCAAACATCAAAGCCCGTATCGCATTCAAAAACTCGGCAGGCGAAGCAGTGGCATACTGGCCAATCCCGGTGTTTGCGCTAGGCCCACCCGATCCCTACGCTAAAGGGTACAGAGCAGAAGGCCTGATCAATGAAGGCCGTAATGCTGCGACCTTGGGCGTTACTCAGTTTCTATGGCAAGACGATGAAAACACTACCCATGCTCAAGGCATGGTCGAGCGACTGTTCAAGTTTTTTGACGATAACCCCAAGGTGCCACAGGCCTTGATCGCGAGTCAGGACGGTGACGTGGCGCGTGACCCTTATCGCAAACCGGGCACACCGGGACTGAAAAATGGCCACGTGGTTCCAACGATCTACGAAAACGCGACTGGCCTGCTGGTCACGCGCTCGGACCGAGTGGACCGCTATATTCGCCCCTTCGTCACTCGTGACGCTGAGGACAATCAGGACAAAAAAACTGATTTTGGGAAATTGTGGGCATTTTACTGGGAGCGGGACCGGGCATTTACTGACTGGTATGAGGCCGCCGAGCACGCCAAAGGCGCTGAAGTCTCGATAGACCCCAGCACCATGTCCACCACTTACTGGCAATCGCAACTACCCACCTTGTGGAAAACCATCAGTAATCGCGGCCCTGGCCACTTCGAACCATCCCCCTGGCTGCCTGTGCGTTGGGCTGAACACCAACTGAAGGAGTTCGACGCAGCGCCAGTACTGGGTTACCTGCACCGTCCGATCAAGGTCCCGATGCAGGACGAACACGGCAAGCGCCTCAAACCCGCGTTGCAGGCGAAGGCCTTGCAGGCGGGTTGGCTCAAGGCCCTCGATACCCTGCCCGCCGGGCAAAAACCGGTCCGCGTGTTCTACGACACCACTGACAACGCTGAAGCGGAAATCGCCCTGACCAACGCCCTGCACAGCCTCAATACCGATGGCCAAGGCCTGGACGTGGGCAATGTCGAAGAGGGCTATGACATCGGTCGCCGGCTGGGCAATACCGGCGTCAGCGGCGCACTGGTTGAAATCAACCTGGCCACCATCGCCAGCTACCTCGACGGTGGTGCCAGTGCCGTGGTGTACGCCGGCAGCGACGGCAGCCTTACCGTGCAGATGATCAGCCCGCCTGATGAGGCCCGCAAGGCGAAGAATCAGCAGAACCGTGGCGCTGACCCCTTCAAGTATGGCCTCCCTAGTATCGGACGATCCTAGGCATGAGTGCTCCCATCTGCCTGGGCGACCCCACCAGCAGCGGAGGCAGCGTGCTGTCATGCCAGCTGGCTGGCACCCATACCATCAAGGGTAAAACGCCAGCGGTGCTGGGCGACAAGGCCAGTTGCCCGCTCCACCTAGGGGTTTTTGCCTTTGTCGAAGGGCACCCAAGCCGACGCATGAACGGTAAGCCGGTGGTACTACAAGGCCATCGGTTGGCCTGCGGGTGTCACGGCGTGGCCAGCCATGCACTGACTGTGAGCGTCGCATAGTCACGAGATTCGGGCCGCCCAGCCTCAAACTCCATCAGCGGATCGCCAGAGTGCTAATTGTGCTCTGGCTCAGCTTCATCTGGATTGTCCAACTCAAAGCACAGGAAACCGGCATGGTACTTCGTGACATGAAACGCGTCATGGCCTGGGGCGTTGCCGCTATTGTCGGCCCGCTACTAATGATCTTTGGCATTCATTGGTGGGGCAATGCCCTGGCAAGTGAGAAGGCAGAGTTTGCCAATTATCGCAACCAGATGGAGCTCAGAAACGCCGAACAACAGGCCACTCAAGTTCGCACCTATGCCTTAGAAATTCGTGGGGTCGGACTTGGAATTTACACAGATGGCCAATCCAAAATCTGGCAGTTCATAAAAAAGAAGAACGACAATTTCGCATCGATTTACTCGCAGGACGCGAAAGACTACGACCCATCATTAGACACAAGGCGAAGCTCCAGAGACATTAAAGTCCGTATTGCATTCAAAAACTCGGCAGGTGAGGCAGTAGCGTACTGGCCAATCCCGGTGTTTGCGCTGGGACCGCCCGCCCCCTACGACAGCGCCGACAGTGCAGCAGGCCTGATCAACTCAGGTCGTAACGCCGCGACCTTGGGCGTTACCCAGTTTTTGTGGCAAGACAATGAAAGCACGACGCATGCTCAAGGCATGATCGAGCGACTGTTCACCTTTTTTGACGATAACCCGAAGGTGCCACAAGCCTTGATCGCCAGCGAAGACGGTGACGTGACGCGAAACGGCTATCGCAAACCCGGCACACCGGGGTTGCAAAATGGCCACGTGGTTCCGACGATCTACGAAAGCATGACTGGCCTGCTGGTCACACGTTCGGACCGAGTGGACCGCTATATTCGCCCCTTCGTCACCCGTGACGCCGAGGACAATCAGGACAAAAAATCTGACTTTGGCAAGTTGTGGGCGTTTTATTGGGACCGGAGCAAGGCCTTTGGAGATTGGTATGTAGCCGCCGAGCATGCCAAAGGCAATAAAGTGCTATTACCACCCGGCACCATGTCCACCGCCTACTGGCAATCGCAACTACCTAACTTGTGGAAAACCATCGATAACCGCGGCCCAGGCCACTTCGAACCCTCCCCCTGGCTGCCTGTGCGTTGGGCCGAACACCAACTGAAGGAGTTCGACGCAGCGCCAGTACTGGGCTACCTGCACCGTCCGATCAAGGTTTCGATGCAGGACCAACACGGCAAGCGCCTCAAACCCGCGTTGCAAGCCAAGGCCTTGCAGGCAGGTTGGCTCAAGGCCCTCGATACCCTGCCCGCTGGGCAAAAGCCCGTACGCGTGTTCTACGACACCACTAACAATGCTGAAGCGGAAATCGCCCTGACCAACGCCCTGCACAGCCTCAATACCGATGGCCAAGGCCTGGACGTGGGCAATGTCGAAGAGGGCTATGACATCGGTCGCCGGCTGGGCAATACCGGCGTCAGCGGCGCGCTGGTGGAAATCAACCTGGCCACCATTGCCAGCTACCTCGACGGTGGTGCCAGCGCCGTAGTGTACGCAGGCAGCGACGGCAGCCTTACCGTGCAGATGATCAGCCCGCCAGATGAGGCCCGCAAGGCGAAGAACCAGCAGAACCGTGGCGCTGACCCGTTCAAGTATGGACTACCAAGTATCGGACGATCCGAGGGATGAGTGCTCCCATCTGCCTGGGCGACCCCACCAGCAGCGGGGGCAGCGTGCTGTCATGCCAGCTGGCTGGCACCCATACCATCAACGGTAAAACGCCAGCGGTGCTGGGCGACAAGGCCAGTTGCCCGCTCCACCTAGGGTTTTTTGCCTTTGTCGAAGGGCACCCAAGCCGACGCATGAACGGTAAGCCGGTGGTGCTGCAAGGCCATCGGTTGGCCTGCGGGTGTCATGGTGTGGCCAGCCATGCGCTGACTGTGAGCGTCGCGTAGTGCGTCGCCATCGCAAATGAATGCGCTCGACTGATTCAAAGCCATCGGGCTCGTGCTTTTGGCTTTGGCTTTTGGAAGTGGGCTTTCACATCAGCTCTACACGTGGGGATGTTCGCCTTGGGGCTATCGGCGCCTGTAAGAGGTGTCCGCCACAACACCTTTAGTGCCTATAAGATCGAGCGCCGCCCGCGCGGCGCATCGCGGATAAATCCGCTCCTACAGTTGTTGCCACGTACCGAACCTGTAACGCCATGGTTGCCAGCCTTGGCGCATGTGTAGAGGCTTGCAAACCGGCTGACAACCCTGGCCTCACAGGCATGGCCACGTTGCAACAACTGTAGGAGCGGATTTATCCGCGATGCGCCGCGCGTGCGGCGCTCGATCTCAGACGCGCCAAAGCACTCCTGGCGAACGCCCTCAATGCCCCGCCGAAGCCGGCCCCGCCTTCGCCGTAAACGGCGGCTTGGCCAACCACACCAGCAGGATCAACCCGGCAAACACCCACGTCATCAAGGTGAAGTAATCCACCGTCGACATCATGTACGCCTGCGCGTTGACGATCTGTTCCAGCTGCGCATAGTGCTGCGCACTCGCCCCGCCCATCTGCTCCAGCGTATGCCGCGTCGCCGGGTCGAACGGGCTGATGTGCTCGCTCAGGTACGCATGATGCTGGTCCGCCCGACGAATCCAGATCCACGTCGTCAACGACGCCGCAAAGCTCCCGCCCAACGTGCGCAGGAAGGTCGCCAGCCCCGAACCATCCGCTATCTGATGCGGCGGCAAATCCGATAGCAAAATGCTCAAGGTCGGCATGAAGAACAACGCCACGCCAATCCCCATGAACAACTGCACCAGGGCGATGTGCTGGAAGTCCACCTCACTGGTGAACCCGGCACGCATGAAGCAACTGGTACCGATCGCCAGGAACGCTAGCCCCGCCAGCACCCGCAGGTCGAAGCGGTGCGCGTACTTGCCCACGAACGGCGACATGATCACCGGCAGCAAACCGATCGGCGCCACCGCCAGCCCCGCCCAGGTGGCGGTATAGCCCATCTGCGTCTGCAACCACTGCGGCAGGATCAGGTTGATGCCGAAGAACCCCGCATAACCACCGACCAGCACAATGGTGCCGACCCGGAAATTGCGGTGCACGAACAGCCGCAGGTTGACCACCGGGTGGCGGTCGGTGAGTTCCCAGATGATGAAGATCGCCAGGAACACCACCGAAATCAGCGTGCCGACGATGATGAACGACGACTCGAACCAATCCAGGTCATTGCCTTTGTCCAGCACCACCTGCAACGCACCGACGCCGACGATCAGCGTCAGCAGGCCGATATAGTCCATCGGCTGGCGGCTGGTGACCACTGGCCGCGTGCGCATCTGCTGGCGCACCACGGCAGCGGCGAACAGGCCGATCGGCACGTTGATGAAGAAGATCCACGGCCAGCTGTAACTGTCGGTGATCCAGCCGCCCAATATCGGCCCGGCAATCGGCGCCACCACCGTGACCATCGCCAGTAACGCCAGGGCCATGCCCCGTTTCGCCGGCGGGTATACAGCAATCAGCAACGTCTGGGTCATCGGGTACAACGGCCCGGCCACCACACCCTGCAATACACGAAAACCCACCAGCTCCGGCATCGACTGGGCGACACCGCAGAGGAACGAGGCCAGCACGAACAGCAGCGTGGCCCAGATGAACAGCTTCACCTCGCCAAAACGCCGGCTCAGCCAGCCGGTCAGCGGCAAGGCAATGGCGTTGCTCACCGCGAACGAGGTGATCACCCAGGTACCCTGCTCGTAGCTCACCCCCAGGTTGCCGGAGATGGTCGGCAGTGCCACGTTGGCGATGGTGGTGTCGAGCACCTGCATGAAGGTCGCCAGCGACAGGCCGATGGTGGTCAGCAGCAGGCTCGGCGGCGTGAACTGCGCCGGGGCGTTGTTGCTCATCGCTGCGCCGTCTTGCCGGTGGCGCTGTTCTCGTGGATCAGCCGGGCGATCAGGTTGTCGGCCTCGACCAGCTGGCGGTCATACACCTGGGTGGTGTAGCTGGCCTGCTGCGGTGGCCGCTGGGCCAGGGTCGGGCCGCTCTGGTCGTGCAGGTCGACCTCGACCACGGTGGACAGGCCGATGCGCAGCGGGTGGTCCTTGAGCTGGTCAGGGCTGAGGTGGATGCGCACCGGCACGCGCTGGACGATCTTGATCCAGTTGCCCGTGGCGTTCTGCGCTGGCAGCAGGGCGAAGGCGCTGCCGGTACCCGCGCCGAGGCTGTCGACCGTGCCGCTGTACTTGACCTCGCTGCCGTACAGGTCGGCGCTGATTTCCACCGGCTGGCCGATGCGCATGTCGCGCAGTTGGGTTTCCTTGAAGTTGGCGTCGATCCACACCTCGTTCAGCGGGATCACCGCCATGGTCGCGGTGCCGGGCTGCAGGCGCTGGCCGAGCTGCACGGTACGCTTGGCGACATAGCCGGTCACCGGCGCCACCAAAGTGGTACGCGCGTGGTCGAGATAGGCCTGGCGCAGATCGGCCGCGGCCGCCGTCACCTCAGGGTGCGAGGACACCACGGTGTCATCGACCAGGGCGGTGCTGGTGTTGAGCTGCTGGCGTGCGCTGTTGACGGCGGCCTGGGCCACGGTCAGGTCGTCCCGGGCATGGGAAATCTCTTCCGCGGCAATTGCGCCGCTGTCGGCCAGCACCTTGCGTCGGTTGTAGTTCTGCTGCGCCTTCTGCAGTTCGGCCTGGCGGGTTTGCAGCTGAGCCTTGAGCGAGTCGACGTTGCTGTACAGCCCGCGCACCTGGCGCACCGTGCGAGCCAGCTTGGCCTCGGCGGACTGCAGGGCCACCTCGCTGTCGGACGGGTCGAACTGCAACAGCACCTGGCCGGCATGCACCAGGTCGCCGTCATCGGCGCCGATGCTGGTGACAGTGCCGGTCACCAGCGGGGTGATCTCCACCACATTGCCGTTGACGTAGGCGTCATCGGTGCTTTCGTGCCAGCGCCCGATCAGGCTGTACCAGGCCCAGGTGCCGGCGCCGGCGAGCAGTACCAGCAACAGCAGGCCAAGCAGCCAGGCCTTGCGCTTGCCCGACGCTGGCGCGTCGGCGGGGGGAGTTGCGGTGTCTGTGGGAGTGGCCATGACAATACCTTGGAATATGCGAAACAGGGATCAACGATCGCCGAAGCGGCGGATCGTCAGCGGGTCGCCGGCACCCAGCAGAACCTTGGCCAGCAAACCTTCGAGGGTCTTCAGCTCGTCTGGCTGCAATACGCCGACCAGTTCGTTCATCGCCGCCGCGCCGATCTCCGGCAGGCGGTCGGCCAGGCGCTGGCCGTCGGCGGTCAGCGCCAGGCGCACCTGGCGGCGGTCATCGGCGCAGCGGTTACGCAGGATCAGGCCCTTCTGCTCGAGGCGGTCGAGCATGCGGGTCATCGAACCGCTGTCCAGGCCCAGGTAGCGGCACAGTTCGGCCGGGGTATCCACCTCGTACTGGGTGACGATGATCAGCACCTTGAACTGTGCGGCGGTGACGCCCTCCGATTCGAGGTGCCAGTCGAGAATGCGGTCCTTGAGGATCGCCGCACGGCCCAGCAGCATGCCGATGGCGCAGGTCTGGAAGTTTTCCGGGGTGAAATGGGACATCGGGGGTCTGCTCGGGCAATTGTTTAAAAATATTACTGCCTAGGCAGTGAATGTCAAAGCTTTGATTAGGGGGCTATGCAAATATTCATGAAACGGCCGTTGCCGGCGACGTTTCACCGCGCGCGCAAACCCAGCGCCTCCACGGCCCCGCAAGCGATCGCCATGCCCACCAGCTCGGCCAGGCTGCCTGCCTGCAAGCGCTTCATCACCCGCCCCCGGTACAGGTCCACGGTCTTCACGCTGATGCCGAGGCGCTCGGCGATCTCGCGGTTGCTCAAGCCTTGGGCCAGCGGCACGAATACGTCGCGCTCGCGGGGTGTCAGGGCATCCACACGTGCCTGCACTGCGGCCAGCGCCAGGTCGTCCTGGCGCGCCTGCCCTGCCCGCTCCAGTGCAGCCTGCACACTGTCGAGCAGCAACTGGTCGCTGTAGGGCTTTTCGATGAAATCGCTTGCCCCGGCCTTGAACGCCCGCACCACGATCGGCACATCGGCATGGCCACTGACGAAGATCACCGGGATCTGCAGCCCGCGCTCGCGCAGTGCCTGCTGCACCGCCATGCCGCCCAGCCCGGGCATGCGCACATCGAGCAGCACGCAAGCCGGCCCATCGTCCACGCAGGCATCGAGAAACCCCTGGCCGCTGGCGAACGGCACGCCCTGCAGGCCCACCGACTCCAGCAACCACACCGTCGAATCACGCATGCCTTGGTCGTCGTCGACCACATACACCTTCGCTTGCACCCTGCTCCCTCCTTATCCCCGGTTCACTGCCAGACGGCAGCACAGCACCAGCCCACCCGCCTCACCCGCACGCGCCCAGAGGCTGCCGCCGAACCCTTCGATCAGGCTGCGGCTCATGCTCAGGCCCAGGCCCAGGCCATCGGCCTTGCTGGTACTGAACGGGGTGAAGATCTCATCCAGGCGCTCGGCGGCCACGCCCGGCCCCTGGTCGGCGACCTCGATCAGCACCCCGTCGCCCTCGCGCACGGCGCCCAGCAGGATACGTGACGGCTGCGTCCCCTGCTGCTCGCGGTTGGCCTCGATGGCATTGCGCAGCAGGTTGAGCAGCACTTGCTCAAGCAAGACCCGGTCGGCGAACACCGCTGGCAATTGCCCGCCGATGCGCAGTTCGACAGCGACCTGGTCACGTGCCGCCTCCCAGGCGCACAGGCGCATGGCTTCCGCCGCAACTTCGGCCACCTCCACCGCCTGCAGGCGCCGCGGCCCCTTGCGCAGGAAGGCGCGCAGGCGGCGAATCACCTCGGCGGCGTGGGTCGCCTGCTCGGTGATGCGCTGCAGGCCCTGGCCAACCCGTTCACGCGCCTGCGGGTCGCGCTCCAGGCCTTGCAGGTAACGCTGGCTGGCATTGGCATAGTTGACCACCGCCGCCAGCGGCTGATTCATCTCGTGGGCGATCCCCGACGCCAGTTCGCCCAGGGTGGCAAGCCGGGCACTGTGGGCCAGGTTCTCCTGGGCCTCGATGCGCAAAGTGATGTCACGCGACACGCTGACTACCTCCACCACCGCACCGGTGTAGGTTTCGCGGATCGCGCGGCTGGCGATCTCGAACCAGCGATACGCGCCGCTGGCATGGCGGACGCGGCAGGTCATGGTGTGATAACCGTCCTGGTCCAATGCGGCGGCGGCCTGGCGCAGTACCTGGCGCCGCTCGCGCGGGTGCAGCAGGGCCCGTACCGGCATGCCGCGCAGCTGCTCCGGCCACAGGCCAAGCAGGCGGTAGGCGGCTGGCGAGGCATCGAGGAAACGGCCGTCCGGGCTGTGCCGGGAAATGAGGTCGGTGGTGTTCTCGATGATCAGCCGATACAGGCGCCGCGCGCGGCTCGCCTCACGGGCGCCATGGCGCTCCTCGCTGGCATCGCGGCAGCGCACCAGCACCCGCTGGCCCTGGTCATCGGGGATGAAGGTCCACAGCAGAATGCGATCGCCGACCTGCTTTTCCACATCGGCGATTGCCCGGTGCTGACGCAGGCAGGCACGCACCAGCGCCGCACAGTTGCCCGGCAGCCAGTCGTCGAGCACCGCGCCTGCGCCAATCAGCGCCTGCAAAGCCGGGTTGCTTGCCAGGGCACGGGCATCGGCGGCCAGCAGCACGCTGGGTTGTGGGTCCTTGGCGAGCAAGGGTGAAAGGGTCTGGTCCACTGTCGGCGCTCGTTCTTATAGTAGTTTTACTATATTGCTATAGTCGATATTCCATCTACGATAGCGGTTCGCGTAAAACTGCGACAGGGGCAAGCGGCCATCGGCGCGCTGCCCGCACCCTGATCAGAGCTAACAATCAGCCACCGGGGGGCCACACGCACAGGCTGCGTCTGCCTCCGCTACAGGATTACCGTATGTCGATCTTCGCCCAGGGCCTGATGCCCGCTGCCGTCAACCACGTCGCCCTCACCCCGCTGAGCTTCATCGAACGTACCGCCGCCGTGTATGGCGATTACCCGGCCGTGATCCACGGCGCCATCCGCCGCAACTGGCGCGAGACCTACCAGCGTTGCCGACGCCTGGCCAGCGCCCTGAGCGGGCGTGGTATTGGCCGCGGCGACACGGTGGCGGTGATGCTGCCGAACATTCCGGCCATGCTCGAAGCGCACTTCGGTGTGCCGATGATCGGTGCCGTGCTCAATACGCTCAACGTGCGCCTGGACGCCGAGGCCATCGCCTTCATGCTGCAGCATGGCGAAGCCAAGGTGCTGATCACCGACCGCGAGTTCCACGGCGTGATCGCCGCCGCCCTCGCCATGCTCGAACACCCGCCGCTGGTGGTCGATGTGGATGACCCCGAGTACGGCGAAGGCCGTGCGGTCAGCGACCTCGACTATGAAGCGCTGCTGGCCGAAGGCGACCCGGACTTTGCCTGGGAATGGCCCGAGGACGAATGGCAGGCGATTTCGCTGAACTACACCTCGGGCACCACCGGCAACCCCAAGGGTGTGGTCTATCACCACCGCGGCGCCTACCTGAACGCCATCGGCAACCAGATGACCTGGACCATGGGCCACCGCCCGGTGTACCTGTGGACCTTGCCGATGTTCCACTGCAACGGCTGGTGCTACCCCTGGACCATCACCGCGCTGGCCGGCACCCACGTGTTCCTGCGCCGGGTCGACCCGCAGAAGATCCTCACCCTGATCCGCGAACACCGGGTCAGCCACCTGTGCGGCGCCCCGATCGTGCTCAACGCCCTGGTCAACATGCCGGAGGCCGCCAAGGCCGCCATCGACCACCCGGTGCAGGCCATGGTCGCCGGCGCCGCACCACCGGCCAAGGTCATCGGCGCGGTCGAGCAGATGGGCATCCGCGTCACCCACACCTACGGCCTGACCGAGGTCTACGGGCCGGTCACCGTCTGCGCCTGGCATGACGATTGGGACGGACTGCCGCTGGAGGAACGGGCGCAGATCAAGTCGCGCCAGGGCGTGCGCTACCCCACCCTCGACGGCCTGATGGTCGCCGACCCGCAGACCCTGCAGCCGGTACCGCAGGACGGCAACACCCTGGGCGAGATCTTCATGCGTGGCAACACGGTAATGAAGGGCTACCTGAAAAACCCCGAGGCCACCGCCGAGGCCTTCCGCGGCGGCTGGTTCCACACCGGCGACCTGGCCGTGTGGCACGCCGACGGCTATGTCGAGATCAAGGACCGGCTCAAGGACATCATCATTTCCGGCGGCGAGAACATCTCGACCATCGAAGTCGAAGACACCTTGTACAAGCACCACGCCGTGCTGGAAGCCGCCGTGGTCGCCCGCGCCGACGACAAGTGGGGCGAAACGCCCTGCGCCTTCGTCGCCCTCAAGCCCGGCCATGAGCAGACCCGTGAAAGCGACATCATCAGCTGGTGCCGTGAGCACCTGGCCGGGTTCAAGGTACCGAAGACCGTGGTCTTCGGCGAGCTGCCCAAGACCTCCACCGGCAAGATCCAGAAATACGTCCTGCGCGACCGCGCCAAGGCCCTGTGAACCGTTATCGAGCCTGACATGACCGACTACACCGCTCCGCTGCGCGACATGCGCTTCATCCTCCATGACGTGTTCCAGGGCCCGGCCCTGTGGGCACGCCTGCCCGCCTTGGCCGAGCGCGTCGACGGCGAAACCGCCGACGCCATTCTCGAAGAGGCCGCCAAGGTCACTGGCCAGCTGATCGCCCCGCTCAGCCGTAACGGCGACGAGCAAGGTGTGCACTTCGACGCCGGCAATGTCACCACCCCGGAGGGCTTTCGCGAGGCCTGGCGTACTTACCGCGAAGGCGGCTGGGTCGGCCTGGGTGGCAACCCCGAATACGGCGGCATGGGCATGCCGAAAATGCTCGGCGTACTGTTTGAAGAAATGCTCTACGCCGCCGACTGCAGCTTCAGCCTGTATTCGGCGCTGAGCGCCGGCAGCTGCCTGGCCATCGACGCCCATGCCAGCGAAGCGCTCAAGGCCACCTACCTGCCGCCGCTGTACGAAGGCCGCTGGGCCGGCACCATGTGCCTGACCGAGCCCCACGCCGGCACCGACCTGGGGCTGATACGCAGCCGCGCCGAACCCCAGGCTGACGGCAGCTATCGCATCAGCGGCAGCAAGATCTTCATCACCGGTGGCGAACAGGACCTCACCGAGAACATCGTCCACCTGGTGCTGGCCAAGCTGCCGGACGCCCCGGCCGGGGCCAAGGGCATCTCGCTGTTCCTGGTGCCCAAGTATCGGGTCGAGGCCGACGGCAGCCTCGGCCCGCGCAACGCCGCACACTGTGGCTCGATCGAGCACAAGATGGGCATCAAGGCCTCGGCCACCTGCGTGATGAACTTCGACGGCGCCAGCGGCTATCTGGTCGGTGAGCCGAACAAGGGCCTGGCGGCGATGTTCACCATGATGAACTACGAGCGCCTGTCGATAGGCATCCAGGGCATCGGCTGCGCTGAAGCGTCGTACCAGAGCGCCGCACGCTACGCCAACGAGCGCCTGCAAAGCCGCGCCGCCACCGGCCCGAAGGCGTCTGAGAAGGCCGCCGACCCGATCATCGAGCATGGCGATGTGCGGCGCATGCTGCTGACCATGCGCGCCCTCACCGAAGGCGGCCGCGCCTTTGCCGCCTATGTCGGCCAGCAGCTGGACCTGGCACGCTACGCCGAGGATGGCGGTGAACGCGAGCATGCCCAGCGCCTGGTCGCGCTGCTGACACCGGTGGCCAAGGCGTTCTTCACCGACAACGGCCTGGAAAGCTGCGTGCTTGGCCAGCAGGTGTATGGCGGCCATGGTTACATCCGCGAGTGGGGCCAGGAGCAACGGGTGCGCGACGTGCGCATCGCGCAAATCTACGAAGGCACCAACGGCATCCAGGCCCTCGACCTGCTCGGGCGCAAGGTGTTGGCCGATGGCGGCCAGGCCCTGGCCTGCTTCGCCGCCGAAGTGCGGACCTTCAGTGCCGGGGCACCGCTGCACCGCGAAGCCTTGCAGGCCAGCCTGGCGCGCCTGGAAGCCACCAGCGAATGGCTGCGAGCTCGGGCACGCGAGGAGGCCAACCTGGTCAACGCCGTGGCCGTGGAATACCTGCACCTGTTCGGCCTGACCGCGTACGCCTACATGTGGGCGCGCATGGCGGCGGTGGCCCAGGCCAGGCACGCCGAAGACCCGGCCTTCCATGGCGCCAAGCTGGCCTGTGCGGCGTTCTTCTTCCAGCGCCTGCTGCCGCGCAGTCTGGCCCTGGATGCCAGCATCCGCGCCGGTAGCGCCAGCCTGTACGCAATGGCAGCCGAGCAGTTCTGAGCCGGCAAGGGAGCGCTTCGTGCTTGCCGCGAAGCGTTCTCAAACGCTGGAAATCCTTTGCGAAACCGACGAAAGACCCACATAACTGATAGTCATTCGCCATTACCTCGGTTCTCGGGAACCCCTTTGCAGGGGTAGAATGCGCAAAACCCGGAGCCATGATGAACCAAGACCGCCTCAATCCCAGCCCAGACGATGCCATCACCGATGCCGCCGCGCACTGGTGCATGCGCCTGCACGCCGACGATTGCACACTGGTCGAGCGTGAGGCCTTCGCCCGCTGGCTGGCGGCCAACCCGCGTCATGCCGAGGAATACCAGGCGATGCTGGAAATCTGGCAAACCGCCGACCTGTTGCCGCGCACCGCCACGGTCGTCGACTTCAACCCGCCTGCCCGGCACGTGCCCCGGGCACGTAACTGGCGGCCACTGGCGTCGGCAGCGGCGCTGGCCCTGCTGGCATTGCCGCTGGCCGGCTGGGTGGGTTGGGAGCAAGGCTGGGTGCCCAACCACTACCAGCACTTCGAAGCGGGCAACGAGATGAAGTCCGTGCAGTTGAGCGACGGCAGCGTGGTCGAGCTCAATCTCCACACCGAACTGACCTACCTCAACTACAAGGACCAGCGTCAGGTCACCCTCACGCGTGGCGAAGCCTTCTTCAAGGTGCAGCACGACAGCAGCCACCCGTTCATCGTCCGCGCCGGTGGCGGCCAGACCCGCGTCACCGGTACCCAGTTCAACGTCTGGAAGTACCAGGACCAGGTCAAGGTCACGCTGGTGCAGGGTTCGGTGCTGGTCAGCAGCGCGGGCAGTGCTGGCGGCTACCGCCTTGGCCCTGGCATGCAGGCCAGCTACCACACGGGTGATTTCGAGCCGCAACTGGCCGAGAACAGCGACTACGACAACAGCCTGGCCTGGCGCAACGGCAAGCTGGTGCTCGACAACCTGAGCCTGGAGCAGGCCCTGCCGGTGATCAACCGCTACCTCGAGGCCCCGCTGCTGCTGGCCGACCCCGGCACCGGGCGCATCCGCATCAGCGGCATCTACAACACCGGCGAGGTCGAGCGGCTGGTGGACAACCTGCCCAAGGTGTTGCCGGTCTACCTGACCCGCAGCAAGGACGGCAGCACCGTCCTCAACAGCATTTCACCACCACCCGACAAGGGCTGACGCCTTACAGCGTCATCGCCGCCAGCCAGCCGAACGCCAGCAGCGGCAGGTTGTAGTGAAGGAAGGTGGGGACCACCGTGTCCCAGATGTGGTGGTGCTGGCCATCCACATTCAGCCCGGAGGTCGGGCCGAGGGTCGAATCCGACGCAGGCGAGCCGGCATCGCCCAGGGCTCCTGCAGTGCCGACGATGCATACCGTGGCCAAGGGATCGAAGCCCAGCTGCACGCACAGCGGCACAAAGATCGCAGCCAGGATCGGCACCGTCGAGAACGACGAGCCGATGCCCATGGTCACCAGCAACCCCACCAGCAACATCAGCAAGGCGCCAATGCCCTTGCTGTGGTCGATCCACTGCGCGGAGGCTTCGACCAGGCTTTTGACTTCGCCGGTGGCCTTCATCACATCGGCAAACCCGGACG
The DNA here is from genome assembly GCF_014269035.2 of Pseudomonas vlassakiae. Lineage (GTDB taxonomy): Bacteria > Pseudomonadota > Gammaproteobacteria > Pseudomonadales > Pseudomonadaceae > Aquipseudomonas > Aquipseudomonas vlassakiae. The sequence goes on along the minus strand of NZ_JABWRP020000028.1, from coordinate 19,272 downwards.
CGGCGATCATGATGAAACCGATCATGGCCATCATCTTCATGCCCTCGGTGAACAGGTCGTCGGTGTCCTTCCAGCGCACGATCCCCGACAGCGAAAAGATCAGGAAGCCCACCATGGCGCCGATGATCATCGAGTCCAGCCACAGTTGCACGACGAATGCCGCAGCGATCGCCAGCCCCGCCACCAGCAGGGTCAGCGGGTTGTACTGCACGCTGACCTGCTCGACCTGCTCGATGCGCGCCAGGTCGTAGTCGCGCTTCTTGCGGTAGCTGATGAACACCGCCAGCAGCAAGCCAGCCAACATGCCAGCGGCCGGGATGGCCATGGCATGGGTGACGTTGACCCCGCTGACATCGACCCCGGCACGGGCGACGTTGGCCAGCAGGATCTCGTTGAGGAAGATGTTGCCAAAGCCCACCGGCAGGAACATGTACGGCGTGATCAGGCCAAAGGTGATGACACAGGCGATCAGCCGACGGTCGATGCGCAGGCGCGTCAGCACGTACAGCAGTGGCGGCACCAGCAGCGGGATGAAGGCGATGTGGATGGGCAGGATGTTCTGCGACGAAACCGCCACCACCAGCATCAGGCCGATCAGCAGCCATTTGACCTTGCCGCCGTTGGCATGGCCCTGCCGGTCGATCATGGTCAGGGCGCGGTCGGCCAGGGCATGGGCCAGGCCCGACTTGGCGATGGCCACGGCGAAGGCACCGAGCAGGGCGTAGGACAGTGCCACCGTAGCGCCGCCACCGAGGCCGCCGTTGAAGGCCTTGAGCGTGCCTTCGATGCCCAGCCCGCCCACCAGGCCACCGGCCAGTGCGCCAATGATCAGGGCGATGACCACATGCACGCGGGACAGGCTGAGTATGAGCATGATGCCGACGGCGGCGATCACTGCGTTCATGGTGTGGGGTTCCTCATAGCGGCAGACAAAAAAGCGCGCACTGTGACGGAGTGGGCGTTGGATGTCAAAAGCGCCATGTTGCGGCGAATTTCGCCGGCATTTTAAATTGAATGTTTGAATAAAGAAAAAAGCGCCAGGGCCGATACAGGGGGAGGCTCCCAGGCGCCCAATACCTCAAGCCAAACACCTCTGAGCCTCACCGCCAAACCCTTACTGCCAGAAAAAGGGACTCCCCATGCCTTTGCGACAACTTTCCATCCAGTGGAAGATCACCCTGCTCGCCGGTCTCTGCCTCGCCAGCATCGTCACCCTGCTCGTCGGCCTTTCCCTGTACCGCATGGACCACAGCTCGGACCTGGTCAAGGCCAGCAGCATGCAGATGCTCAGCGAGGCCGCGCAGTCGCGTATCGAGTCGCAAGGTGAGGTCCAGGCCCTGAACATTCGCCGCCAGTTCATGGACGCTTACCAGTACGGTGCAGGGTTCTCGCGCCAGGTCATGTTCTTGCGTGAACAGGCGGAAAAACGCTTCCTCGATGCGTTCGACCTGCGCGAAGACATGACTCGCCAGGTGCGCGCCGCGCTGCAGGCCAACCCCGACCTGCTCGGCCTGTCGCTGGTGTTCGAGCCCAACGCACTGGACAACAAGGACAGCCTGTTCGCCGGCAAAGCCGAGCTGGGCAGCAACGAAACCGGGCGCTTCGCCCTGTACTGGTCGCAGCCACGCGCCGGCCAGCTGACCGCCATGGCGCTGCCCGAACACGACATGGCCAACACCGAGATCGGCCCCAGCGGCCAACCGGCCAACACCTGGTGGACCTGCCCGCGCAGCACCGGCAAGGTCTGCGTGGTAGAGCCGTACTTCTATGACATCGACGGTCAGCGCGTGCTGATGACCAGCATCGTCTTCCCGCTGGCGGTCAACGGCAAGATCATCGCCACCCTGTCCATCGACATCAACCTCAACAGCCTGCAGGCCTTGAGCCAGGACGCCAGCCGCAGCCTCTACGAGGGCCGCACCACGGTCGGTATCCTCAGCCCGGTCGGCCTGCTGGCCGGCTACAGCGCCGACGCCAGCAAGCTGGCCCAGCGCTTCGACCAGGTCGACCCGCGCCAGGGCGCCGAGCTGGTGCGTAAGCTGGCCACTGGCAAGCTGAACATCGTCCACGACGAGGCACGTCTGAAAGTGCTGGCCGCCTTCGAGCCGGTCCCCGGTGCCCAGCCCTGGGGCGTGCTGCTGGATGTGCCGGAAAATGCCCTGACCGGCCCCGCCGAAGCACTCAAGCAAGAGCTGGACACCCTGAACACCAGCGGCACCCTGCTCGAACTGGGCCTGGGCCTGGCTGCCGCGATCGCCGGCCTGTTGCTGGTCTGGCTGATGGCCCGTGGTGTGACCAAGCCGATCCTCGGCGTGGCGGCGATGCTCAAGGACATCGCCAGCGGTGAAGGCGACCTGACCCGCCGCCTGACCTACGACAAGCGCGACGAACTCGGCGAGCTGGCCGGCTGGTTCAACCGCTTCCTCGACAAGCTGCAACCGACCATCGCCGAGGTGAAACGCTCGGTGCAGGCTGCCCGCGGCACCGCCGACCAGTCGTCGGCCATCGCCACTGAAACCAGCGCCGGCATGGAACAGCAGTACCGCCAGGTCGACCAGGTGGCCACTGCGTCCCATGAAATGAGCGCCACCGCCCAGGACGTCGCTCGCAGCGCCGCCCAGGCCGCGCAGGCTGCCCGCGAGGCCGACCAGGCCACCCGCGAGGGGCTGGCGGTGATCGACCGTACCACCACCAGCATCGATGCCCTGGCCGCCAACATGAGCGAAGCCATGGCCGAAGTCGAAGGCCTGGCGCAAAACAGCGAGAAAATCGGTTCGGTGCTGGAGGTGATCCGTTCGATCGCCGAGCAGACCAACCTGCTGGCACTCAACGCCGCCATCGAGGCGGCCCGCGCCGGTGAAGCTGGCCGCGGCTTTGCCGTGGTCGCCGATGAAGTGCGCAACCTGGCCCAGCGCACCCAGGAGTCGGTGGAAGAAACCCGTCAGGTGATCGAGGCCCTGCAGACCGGCACCCGTGATGTGGTCGGCACCATGGACCAGAGCCACCGCCAGGCTCAAGGCGGGGTCGAGCAGGTTGGCCAGGCGGTCAGCGCACTGCAGCGCATCGGCCAGGCGGTCAGCGTGATCACCGACATGAACCTGCAGATCGCTTCGGCGGCCGAAGAGCAAAGCGCGGTGGCCGAAGAGATCAACAGCAACGTGGCGACCATCCGTGATGTCACCGAGTCGCTGTCGGGCCAGGCCAACGAGTCGGCGCGGGTCAGCCAGTCGCTGAACAGCCTGGCCAATCAGCAGCAGGCACTGATGGACCAGTTCCGCGTCTGACCCCCCGCCCGGCCCCGGGCCGCCGTGCCATACGCACAGCGGCCCGGGCGCGCTTCACAACTCGTCATGCGCGCTCAGGAAACGACCGCTACCGAGTAGCTGGTCAAGCAACAGCAATGCCCCCTGCACATTGGGCCTGGCCCCCATTGGCAATACCTCGCTGCCTGCCTCGCTGGCATCGTCATACCCCGACGCCATGACCAACAGGTGCATCTGGTCGGCGTTCAGGTAGATATGATGCTGCCCGATGGCATAGGACTGGATCAGGCTCAGGGCGCCAGTGACCATGGGCGTTGCCGACGACGTACCACTGTAACTGTCGGTGTAGTCACGATTCTCCCCGGGCTTGTCCTGCAGCTTGCCGCTGGACAGGGTCGTCACACTGTCGCCCCAGGCATTGAGCATGCGGTAGCGGTAGTGATGGTTGGAGTACCGATGCGGCTTGCCATCCCAGGATTGGCAGGCGCCCACCAGGATGGCGCCGGCATCGCCGTGGTCATTGAAGTGACGCCAGTGCGAAAGGTCGACACCCTGCCCGGCGACACTGCCGATTCGCTTGTCCGTTCGATTGCTGCCATTGCACGCTGCAACCAGCACCACCGCCCCTCGCTCGGTCAGGCTGCGGACCGTGTCCCACCAGGCGTGGTCATGCACGCTGGGCAGGAACGTGTAGAGGTCGTTGACGTTGGCGGTCTGGCGATTGATCCCGACGATGTCGCCTGGCTCCACCTGGCGCAGCAGGTCCTTGAGGGTACGCAGATGGCCTGCGCTATCCGCCGCCCGGTTGTGATAGACGAACAATTCGCTCTGATGGCTGATGCCGGTGACCCCGAAGCCATTGTCGGCCGCCAGCAGCAGGCCGACCGAAGCCGTACCATGCCGGGGGTCGTCATTGGGCTGCAGTGCAACGATCTTCAGCGCGGGGTTGTTGCGCAGGTCTTCATGGTCGGGGAACAACCCGCCATCGCTGAAGTGGATTCTCGCCCCTTGGCCCCTGACCTGCCGGCTCCACGCCTGGCGCACATTCAAGCCCTGCCAGCGCCCGCCAGGAGCGTCCAGATAATGCTGGCGCGGCTCATAGTCCGGGGTAGGCAAGGCATGCTCGTAGGCACGGTCGCCAGCTACCACTGCGGCACCGGTCAGCAAGGTCGCCAGTGCGCCGGCGACGAAAAACACCAAAGGGTGCGGCTCAGGTTGCTCGGCCAGGAACTGGAGGGTCTGCACATAGTCCAGCGAGGCCAAGGTCCGCGACAGTGCCAGGAAGGTGTCATTGAGCATGCTGCGCGGCTGCTCGATCAGACTGTACGCCGCAAGCACCTGCAAGCGTTGGTCATCCTGTTCGTGGGCGGCCAGCAGGGGCCGCAGTTCGATCACCTCGCCGAGGTTCGGCCACAGACGCGCCAGCCTCGAGCGCGACTGAGGCTTGAGGTCGGCGAGCAACTGATCGACGCCGCCCGGAGCAAACTTGACCAGCAGCGGCGGCAGTGATGTGCCAATGGTCGAGTGGCCGGCAGGCTCACCCAGCTGGGCGAAGGGCTCATCGAGCGATGGGGCCGCCGCCGGTTCCACCAACGCACGGCGACGACGGCGCAGCGGCACGGCATCCACAATGCTTCGGGTCAGGTCCTGCTCGGTGAGGACCAGCGTCAGTGGCTCAAGGTCGATCACGCCACGCGCGCCCGGCGGCAAGCCGTGCGCCAAGGCCTGGGTATCGAGCAGGATGACCCTGGGGCTGATCCGGTAGGTACCCGGGCGCGCCGTGGTGAACAGCGTCGCCGGGCATCCATGGTCGACCAGCGCGCCGCTGAAGGCCATGGAGACGCTCGACTCACCCGTCAGGTGGACCGGCCCACCCGGTTCGATACGCTCCAGTTCGTAGCGGATGCGCGCCACCTTGTCGAGATCGCCGCCGCTACATCGGACATGAAACTTGCCGTCGAAACGAAGGTTGCGGTAGTACACGAAATCCAGATCGAGGTTCATTGGCCTGCGCTCTTTGAGGGCATGACGGGGTGCCATGCGCCGCTGAATTGTTCCTTCCGCCCCCCTCGCTGCCATGACGAAAGCCTTCCTGGCCGGGCACACGGATCCGTCGTCTACACTTGCTCCACCCAAGGCACGGTAACGACGAGGCCCCGATGAAGAAATTTCCAACGCTGCTGGCGAGCCTGCTGCTCGCCATCGGCCTGGCCAGCACCGACAGTGCCGCATCGGCAGAGCAAGCCAAACCCATCCACTTCGGCGCCATCGGCTGGGAAAGCGGCGCCCTGACCACGGAACTCCTCCGTCACATCGTCGAACACGGTTACGGCTACCCTACCGACACCCTCCCCGGCAGCTCGGTGAGCATGGAAGTGGCACTGGCGCGCAACGACCTGCAGGTGATCGCCGAGGAATGGGCCGGGCGCAGCCCCGCCTGGGTCAAGGCCGAACAGGCCGGCCAGGTGTTCGCCCTGGGCGACACGGTGAAAAATGCGGAGGAAGGCTGGTGGGTACCGGCCTACGTGATCAAGGGTGACCCGGCCCGCAACCTCAAGCCCCTGGCCCCGGACCTGCGCAGCGTCGACGACCTCAAGCGCTACCCGCAGGTATTCCGCGACCCCGAGATGCCAGACAAGGGCCGTTTCCTCAACAGCCCCAGTGGCTGGACTTCCGAGACCGTCAACAGTCAAAAGCTCAAGGCCTATGGCCTGGATGGCCTGTACAACAACTTCCGCAGTGGCTCAGGCGCAGCGCTGGACGCCGAAATCAGCTCGGCCATCCGCCGCGGCCAGCCGGTGCTGTTCTATTACTGGAGCCCCACCGCGCTGATTGGGCGCTACGACCTGGTGCGCCTGCAGGAACCACCGTTCGACGCGAGCGCCTGGGCCACCCTGACCGATGCGAAGAACCCGAACCCGAAAGGCAGCCAGTCGTTGCCGGCGAAGCTGTCGATCGGCGTGTCCAAGGCATTTCGCGACGGCTACCCGGACCTGGTAGCGGCGTTCGAAAAGGTCGACCTGCCCATCGACGTCCTCAACAAGGCCCTGGCCGAGATGAACGAAAAGCGCCAGCCAGCAGCCGATGCCGCCAAGGCGTTCCTGCGCGCCAACCCGCAGGTGTGGAAGGCCTGGCTACCCGCTGAGGTGGCCACCAAGGTCGAGGCGAGCCTGTGAGTGCTGGCTTTCCCGAAGCCCTGCAACTGTCTTTCGCCGACACCATCAACCGCTGGGTCGACTGGCTGGTGCTGCACTATGGCGACCACCTGCGCAGTGTCTCCGACCAATTGCTGCAGCTGCTGGTCGGCCTGGAGAACCTGCTGCGCCTGATGCCCTGGTGGCTGCTGCTGTTGCTGGTCGGCCTGCTCGCCTGGCACGCCAGTCGCAGCCTGCTGCGCAGCGTAGTGCTGGTCGCACTGTTGGCGTTCATCGGCATGCTCGGGCTGTGGGACAAGCTGCTGCAGACCTTGGCATTGGTGCTGGTCAGTACCGGCCTGTGCGTACTGATTGGCGTGCCGCTGGGCATTTTGCTGGCCACCCGTCCATTGGCCCGGCGCCTGCTGTTGCCGGTGCTGGACGTGATGCAGACGCTACCGGCCTTCGTCTACTTGATCCCGGTGCTGATGCTGTTTGGCCTGGGCAAGGTGCCAGCGGTGTTCGCCACCCTGATCTATGCCTTGCCACCGCTGGTGCGGCTGACCGAGCTGGGCCTGAGCCAGATCGACCCTTCCCTGCTGCAGGCCGCCCACGGCCTCGGTGCCGGCCGCTGGCAGCGGCTGCGGCGCATTGCCCTGCCGCTGGCGTTGCCGAGCATCATGGCCGGGCTCAACCAGTCGGTGATGATGGCCTTGTCGATGGTAGTGGTGGCCTCGATGATCGGTGCCCGGGGGCTTGGCGAGGATGTGTTGGCCGGCATCCAGACGCTCAATGTCGGCCAAGGCGTCGAAGCCGGGTTGGCCATCGTCGCGCTGGCAATGGTCATCGACCGGATCAGCCAGGCGTATGGACGCAACGGCAAGTAATCGGCAACCCGCCTCTGCGCGGCTGCCTCATCCTTTAATTGCATAAGAATATGAATTCTTATTCTTTTTTAACCACGGTCAATTTCGCTATAACGGTCCCAACTGTACAGCCGCCAACACCCGGCCAACTGTCTGCAGCGCAACACCCGATCAACACACAACGCCCACAAAGCAACAGCGGTAACGTCTCAGTTTTCGCAACCCGTTGATCTATAAAGCATTAATAACCCGGCACGACGATTGCTCAAGCAAAGTCCCCCGCTCAACCAGAACCGGAGACCTGCCCATGAGCACCCCACTGAACGTCGTCGCCCTGTCTGGCGGTACCACCCGCCCCTCTCGTACCTTGGCCCTGACCGAGGCGATCCTCGCCGAACTCAGCCAGCACCTGCACATCAAGCCACACCTGATCGAACTGGGTGACATCGCCCGGCCGCTGGGTGCCGCCCTGTGGCGCAGCGAACTGCCCGACACCGTCGAGCAACAGCTGCGCCTGGTGGAAAAGGCCGACCTGCTGGTGGTTGCCGCGCCGGTCTACCGCGGCAGCTTCCCCGGCCACTTCAAGCACCTGTTCGACCTGATCGGCCAGGACGCCCTGGTCGACACGCCCGTGCTGCTTGCTGCCACCGGTGGCAGCGAACGTCACGCGTTGGTCCTCGACCACCAGCTGCGCCCGCTGTTCAGCTTCCTGCAGGCCCTGACCCTGCCGATCGGCGTGTATGCCAGCCAGGCCGAGCTCGCCGACTACAAGGTTTCCAGCGAGGCCCTTGGGGCGCGCATCCGCCTGGCCGCCGAGCGCGCCGTGCCGCTGTTCGGGGCCCATCACGCGCTGCGTGAAAGCGCCTGAGGAGCCGCCATGAATGCACCTTTGAATGCGGCCCGTCCAGCACTGGCGGTGGCGCGCGACCTGGCCTTGCAGTTCGCCCAGACCGCAGTGGAGCGCGACGAACGCGGTGGCACGCCCAAGGCCGAACGCGATGCCCTGCGCAGCAGCGGGTTACTGTCGCTGGTCATTCCCCAGTCCTTCGGCGGCCAGGGCGCGAGCTGGCATGACACCTTCGAGGTGGTGCGCGAGTTCGCCCGGGTCGACAGCTCGCTTGCCCATGTGTTCGGCTTTCACCACTTGATGCTGGCCACCGTGCGCCTGTTCTCGCGCCCGGAGCAGTGGCAACCCTGGTTCGAGCAGACCGCACGCAAGCACTGGTTCTGGGGCAACGCCCTCAATCCGCTGGACACCCGCACCGTGGTCAGGCACCTCGACGGCTGGTGCGAGTTCTCCGGCAAGAAGAGCTTCTGCTCCGGCGCCAGCGACTCGGAAATGCTGATCGCCTCGGCGGTGGACGAACGTGCCGGCGGCAAGCTGCTGATTGCCGCGATCCCCAGTGGGCGCACCGGCATCACCCTGCACAACGACTGGAACAACATCGGCCAGCGCCAGACCGACAGCGGCAGCGCCACCTTCGAACGGGTGCGCGTCGAACACGCCGAGCTGCTGCTCGACCCCGGGCCGTTGAGCACGCCGTTCGCCGCCCTGCGTCCACTGATCGCCCAGCTGCATTTTGCCAACCTGTTCCTCGGCATCGCCGAAGGCGCCTTCGACGAGGCGCGCCAGTACAGCCTCAAGGAGAGCCGGCCGTGGTTCCGCTCCACTGCAGCCAGCAGCGCCGAAGACCCGTACGTGCTGCATCACTACGGCGAGTTCTGGGTGGGCCTTGAGAGCGTGCGCCTGCTGATCGGCCGCGCCGCCCGCCAGCTCGATAGCGCCTGGGCCAAGGAGCAGGCGCTGAGCGCCGAGGAACGCGGCGACCTGGCACTGGCCATCGGCACTGCCAAGGTCGCGGCCACGCGCCACGGCCTGGACATCTGCAACCGCCTGTTCGAGGTGACCGGCGCGCGCGCCACCCACGCCTCGCTGCGTTTCGACCGCCACTGGCGCAATCTGAGGACGCAAACCCTGCACGACCCGGTGGACTACCGCATCCACGAGCTCGGCGAGTGGGCCCTCGTCGGCAAGCGCCCCGCCCCATCCTTCTATTCCTAAGGATCGCTCATGCAACTGCTGACCCTCCCCCCGTCACCGACACTGGCTACCTCGATCAGGGCGACCGCACAGGTCTTCGAAGACCCCAGGTCGCAGGCGCTGCTCGCCCACCTGCAACAGGTCGCCCCCAGCGAGGCCAGCGTCCTGATCATTGGCGAAACCGGCACGGGCAAGGAGCTGGTCGCACGTCATATCCACAACCTCAGCGGCCGGCGCAACGGCCCGTTCATCGCGGTGAACTGCGGCGCATTCTCCGAGTCGCTGGTCGAAGCCGAGCTGTTCGGCCATGAAAAAGGCGCCTTTACCGGTGCCCTGGCAGCCAAGGCCGGCTGGTTCGAAGAGGCCAACGGCGGCACGCTGTTCCTCGACGAGATCGGTGACCTGCCGTTGCCGATCCAGGTCAAGCTGCTGCGCGTGTTGCAGGAGCGTGAAGTGGTGCGCCTGGGCTCGCGCAAGAGCATCCCGATCAATGTGCGGGTGCTGGCGGCGACCAACGTGCAACTGGAGAAGGCGATCAACGCCGGGCATTTCCGCGAAGACCTGTACTACCGGCTGAACGTGGTGACCCTGCAATTGCACCCGCTGCGCGACCGCCCGGGGGACATTCTGCCACTGGCCCGGCACTTCATCCGCAGCTACAGCGAGCGGCTGGGTTACGGGCCGGTGGAGCTGAGCCCCAAAGCCCAGGCCAAGCTGGTCGAGTACAGCTGGCCAGGCAATATCCGCGAGCTGGAGAACGTCATCCACCACAGCCTGCTGACCTGCGGCGACGGCGTGGTACAGGCGCAGGACTTGCGGCTGTCCAACCTGCGCCTGGAGCGCCAGGAAGAAGAACCGGTCAACCCTGGCGTGGACGATCTGCTGCTGCAGGCGTTCAGCCGGTTGTATGAAGAACAGCCTGGCGATTTGTACGAGAAGGTCGAGAATGCCCTGCTGCGTTCGGCCTACCACTTCTGCCATTACAACCAGGTGCACACCGCCCAGTTGCTCGGGTTGTCGCGCAACGTCACGCGCACGCGGTTGATTGCCATTGGCGAACTGGTGGTGAACAAGCGTCGGGCACAGCAGCCGCAGGTGCTGGATAACCGGGTGGTGCGCTTGTCGATCTAAGGTCTGCATAGCCTGGACTGGCCGCTTCGCGGGTTTACCCGCCAAGAGGCCAGTGCAGGCAACACAACAATCAACTCGCCAATCGCCGGAACACCAACCCGGACGCCCCACACACTCCAGCACACAGCAGCATCACCGTAGCAATGTCGGCCACCGACGTTTCACTGCGCCCGTCCAGCCCGGCCAACAGCCCCAGCATCACCCCGGCCAGGCTCACCGACATGGCCATGGTCAGTTGCACCGACATCGCCGACAGCGAGCTGGCCGCCGCCGAGCGTTCCCCGGGCACATCCTGATAGCTGGCAGCCCCCAAGGTCGAGAACTGCAGTGAGCGCACCAGTCCCGCCGCGAACAACACCACCGCCATCAACCAGACCGCGGTGTCGCCATCGAAGCTGGCACACAGGGCAATTCCCGCAGCGCTGAGCGCGGCGTTGCAACTGAGCACCTGTCGATAGCCGTAGCGCCGCACCAACGGCACAGCCAGCAGCTTCATCAACAGCGCCCCCACCCCACCGCTGACCACCAGCCATCCGGCGGCAAGCGGGCTCATGCCCAGGCAGTTCTGCAACAGCAGCACGATCAGGAAGGGTTGCGCCGCCGAACCGAGGCGAAACAGCCCGCCACCGGCCTGGGCCACGCCAAAACTGCGCAGGCGCAACAGCGACAGATCGACCAGCGGGCTGGGGTGCCGCCGAGCGTGCAGCAGGTAACCGAAGGCACAGGCAACGCCACCGGCAACCAGCACCAGCGCCCAGGCCCATGGCAATTGCCCCAGCCCGAGCGACTCCAGGCCGAACACCAGCATGGCCAAGGCGCCACCACTGAGCAGCAGGCCGCGCCCATCCAGCGCAGGGACCGGCCGTGCCGGATAGTCCGGCACATGACGCAGGACCAGCCAGCAGCCGACCAGGCAGATCGGCAGGTTGACCAGGAAGATCCAGTGCCACGACAGCAGCGTCACCAGCAACCCGCCGAGCAGTGGCCCGATCAAGGGCCCAACCAAGGCCGGCAAGGCCAGCCAGGACATGGCTTGCAGCAACTGTTCGCGGCTAGACCAGCGCAGGATGATCACCTGCCCCACTGGGGTCATCAACGCCCCCGCCGCCCCCTGCAGCATGCGCCCCAGGCACAGCTGCCAGAGCGTCTCGGCCGGGGCGCAGGCCAGCGAGGCGGCGGTGAACAAGCCCATCGCCAGCAACATCACCTGGCGTGGGCGAAAGCGTTCGGCAGCCCAACCACTGACCGGCACGCACAGGGCCAGGGCGAGCATGTACAGCGAGACCACCAGGTTCATGCGCAGCCCGGGTTCACCGAAGTCGGCGGCCATCTGCGGCAAGGCAGTCATCACCGCCGTGCTGTCGAGCAGTTCCATGAACAGCGCAGCGCCAATGATCACCGGCACCTTGGGGCTTTGCAGATGGCCGGCCAGCAAGGCCGGCTGGGCGGTCAAAACAGCCCCGACACAGGTGGCCGGGTACCTTTGAGCTGCCAGGCACCGACCACCGCGGCCTTCCACTGGCGCGGGTTGTGGTTGGCCACGGTACGTGCGTTGCGCCAGTGCCGGTCAAGGTTGTGCTGGCGGCCGGTGGTGGAGGCCCCCCCGACATCGAACAGGGTTTGCGCCGCCTTGAGCGCCAGCTCGGCGACCAGGTACTGGGTTTGCGCCACCTCGATGGCGGCCTGCTCCACGGCCGCTTCGTCCAGCTGCGCGGCCCAGGCCCTGTCGATCGTCCCTGCGGCCTTGAGTACCAGCGCCTCGGCGCCATAGGCGCGGGCGGCAATATCGCCGACCGACAGTTCCACGTAGGGGTCATCCACCGAACGGCTGGCCGTGCTGTGCTTGATTGGCCGGGCATGCTCGCGGGCGAAGCGCGTGGCGTCATCCAGCGCGTTGCGGGCGATGCCGGCCAGCACGGTGCCGAGAAACAACTGCAGAAACGGCGTGACCACGGTGCGCTTGCCCTCCTCGACGGTGCGCGTGCGAATCTCGCTGGCCTCGACCCGCACATTGCGCAAGTGCGTGGTACCGCTGGCGGTCAGGCGCTGGCCCATGGCATCGAAATCATCGACCAGCTCCAGGCCCTCGCGGTCACGCGGCAGGATGAACGACACCGGTTGTTCGTCTTCATCCAGCGCCACCGCACTGACGTAGTCGGCGAACAATGCGCCGGTGCTGTAGAACTTGCTGCCGTTGGCGCGCCAGTGATCGCCCTCGCGGACCAGGCGTGCCGCAATGGAGCCATTGGCGCCGCCCAGTTCCCAGCCGGCATTGCCGATCACGGCGCCTTGCAGGTAACGGGCAAACCAGCGCTCGCGCTCCTGCTCGGCACCCTCGCCCTGGGCGGCCAGCAGGCCTTCGACAAAGGCAAAGCCCGGCCGCAGGGCCTGGGCGACGTTGGAGTCGACCGAGGCGATCTGCAGCAGCAGTTCGATGACATCGCTGACACTGCCACCGGGGCCGCCGTACCGGGTCGGGATCCGCACGGTGTAGAGCCCGGCTGCCGCGAGCTGGGCGATGGCTTCATGAGGCAGCTGGCGCTCGCGTTCGCGCTCTGCGGCGCCTGCGCCGATGCCGGGCAACAGGGCAAGGATGCGCGCCTTCAGCTGCGCAACATTGGTCGCCGGAGCCTGGGTTGGGAAACGTTGGAAAGTGGTCATGGTTCAGTCCTTTAGATGGCGATTTTCCAGAGTCGGGTTTCGTCGAACAGGTCGAAGGCCTCGTGTTCGAGGTCCAGTGGCGGCACCACCAGATCGGCGCCGCTACCGGGCAGGCGCGGCACTGCGCCGAGCAACCGTTGGGTGTACGCATGGGCCGGGCGCTCGAACAGCACTTCGACCGGCGCCTGCTCCACCACCTGGCCATGGCGCATCACCAACACGTCGTCACTGACATGGCGGATCACCCCCAGGTCGTGGGAAATGAACAGGTAGGCCAGGCCCAGCTCGTCCTGCAGATCCGCCAGCAGGTCGAGCACCTGGGCCTGCACTGAAACATCCAGCGCCGAAACCGGCTCGTCACAGAGGATCACCTTCGGTTCGCTGGCAATGGCTCTGGCAATCGCCACCCGCTGACGCTGGCCACCGGACAGCTGCAGTGGCCGGCGTCGGGCGAGGTCCGCCGGCAAACGCACCTGGTCGAGCAGCACGGCGATCCGCGCCGGCCGGGCCGCCGCTTCGATACCGGCCACCCGCAAGGCGTCATCGAGAATCTGCGCGACGCTCCAGCGCGGGTCGAACGAACCCAGCGGGTCCTGGTAAATCACGCTGATGTCGCGGCGCAATGGCCGGCGCAGCGCTTCGCTCACGCCATCGGCCGGGCGGTTCCACGGCTGGCCGCGATACAGCACCTCGCCCTGGTCGGGCTGCAACAGGCCAAGGGCGATGCGTGCCACGGTGGTCTTGCCCGAGCCGGACTCGCCAACGATGCCCAAGGTGCGCCCGGCGCGCAGGGTGAAGTCGACGCCCTGCACCACTTGGCGCAACAGGCCGTCCGGGCCGAGGTAGCGCTTGCCCAAGCCACGGCCTTCGAGCAGCACGTCGCGGTGCGCATGTGCCCGTGGCTCGCGGCGCACACCTGCACGCTCCGGCGACAACCGGCTCCCACGCGGATGCTCGGCCGGCACCGCCGCCAGCAAGGCTTGGGTGTAGGGATGCCGAGGCTGGCGCAACACCTGCTGCATCGGCCCCTGCTCCACCACTTCGCCATGGCGCAGCACCACCACCTCATCAGCTAGCTGCGCGACCACCGCCAGGTCGTGGCTGATGATCAGTAATGAGGCGCCACGCGCCTTGATCTGCTGGAACACCTCAAGGATCTGCGCCTGCACCGTGGCATCCAGCGCAGTGGTCGGCTCGTCGGCGATCACCAGCGCAGGGTCCAGGGCCAGGGCACTGGCAATCAGCGCACGCTGCCGGAGGCCACCGGACAGCTCTCCGGGGCGCTGCCGGGCGCGCAACTCGACGTCCGGCACGCCAACCCGCTCGAGCAGCTCATGCACACGCGCCGCACGCGATTGGCGGTCGCCATACTGGTGTGTCTGCAGCACCTCAAGGATTTCCTTGCCCACCGGGCGCAGTGGGTCGAGTGACACCAAGGCATCTTGCAGCACGAAGCCGATGTCCTTGCCACGTACCTCACGCCACTGGCGTTCGCTCAGGTCGAGCAGGCCATGCCCGGCAAAGCTCAGTTGCCGGGCGCTGACCTGGGCCTTGGCGCCAGCCAGGCCAACCAGGCTGCGGGCGCTGACGCTCTTGCCCGATCCCGACTCGCCCACCAGCGCCACGCACCGGCCCGGCGCCAAGGTAAAGGACAGGTCGCGCACCACACTGCGGCCCTCGAAAGCCACGTTCAGGCCTTCGACGATCAAGGTCTTGTCGCTCATGGCAGGCGGCCCTCCAGACGTTGTTGGATGTAGCGGCCAGTCACGGTCGTGGCCAAGGTGGTGAGGACGATGAACAGGCCGGGGAAGAAGGTCAGCCACCAGGCGTTGGCGATGAAGTCACGCCCCATGGACAACATGGTGCCCCACTCCGGCGCCGGAGGCCGGGCACCCAAGCCAAGGAAGCTCAGCGCCGAGGCCCAGACGATGGCCTGGCCGACGCCCATGGTCAGCGTCACCACCAGCGGCCGCATGGCGTTGGGCAGCAGTTGACGCAGCACGATGCGCGACGTCGGATGCCCCAACGCCCGCGCCGCCTCGATGTAGCCGGCATTGCGCACCGCCAGCACCTGGCCACGGACCATGCGCGCATATCCCGGCGCACCGCCCAGCCCGGTCGCGACAATCAGCGGGCCGACGCCGCTGCCGAACACCGCCACGAACAGCAGCGCCAGGACCAGGCTGGGGAAGGCGAACAGCACTTCCAGCATCCAGCCCACCGCACGGTCGACACGGGCACCGCCAAGGCCCCCGAGCAAACCGAGGGCAATGGCGATGGCCATGGAGATGGCCGTGGCCGCCACGCCAATCAACAGGCTTTGCCGCGCACCGTGAATGATCCGCGCAAAGATGTCGCGTCCCGACTGGTCGGTGCCCAGCCAGTGTGTCCAGCTGGGTGGCTGAAAAGCCTCACGCGGGACGATGGCCAGTGGGTCGATAGCGGTGAACAGCCCCGGCAGCAGCGCCGCCAGCACCAGTGCGAACAGGAACAGCAGCGCCAGGCTGGCACCCAACGGCGGCAGCTGCAGCTGGCGTTGCCGGCGCAATGGCGCAAGCGCACGGTCAAGGGTCAGGTCTGTCATGCTGCGGCCTCCTGTTGCCGTGGGTCGATCCACTGGTACAGCAGGTCGACCAGAATGTTCGCCAGTACATAGCCAGCCGCTACTACCAGGCTGACGCCAATCACCAAGGGCATGTCCTGGGCCTGCACCGCCTGGTACAGCTGACGGCCGATGCCTTTGCGCGAAAAGATCACCTCGCACACCACCGCACCGCTGATCAGCGCGCCGATGGCCCAGCCCGACAGCGAAACGCCTGGCAGCAAGGCATGGCGCAAGGCGTGACGGAAACGCACGGCCAGGTCGCTGAGGCCCCGTGTGCGGGCCGTGAGCACGAAGGGTTGCTCGAGGGTCAGTTCAAGGGATTCGCGGGTGACTTGGGCAATGAAACCGGCCAACGGAATCGCCAGCGAGAACGCCGGCAGCACCAGGCTGGCAAAGCTGTCGCTGCCTGCGGGCGGGAACCAGCGCAAGCCGAAGGCGAACACCGCCAACAGCACCACGCCGAGCCAGAAGTGCGGCAAGGCTGCGCTGAGGGTTTCGGCCAGCGAGGCGATGCCGCCCACCAGCCTGCCCCGCCCGGCAGTGACCACCGTCAGCAGCAGGACCAGCAGCCAGGCCAGCGCCAACGCCGCGATGGTCAATTCCAGTGTCGCCCCGCCCTGCTCGGCCAGCACGCGGGTGACCGGCAAGTGCTGCGAGTACGACACGCCGAGGTCGCCTTGCAACAATCGCCCCAGGTAAAGCAGGTACTGCACGGCCAGCGGTTGGTCGAGGCCGAACTCCACGCGGGCGGCCTCGATCGCTTCGGGCGTCGGGTTGGCGCTGGGGCCGCCGAGAATCGCCAGCACCGGGTCGCCCGGCATCAGGCGCAGGGCAAAGAACGTCAGGGTGGCCACCGCCCACAGCACCAGCGCACCGCCGCCCAGGCGGATGGCAGCGCGCCGGCCCAGGGCGGCCAGGCGCTCGCGGCGCGGGTCGGTCACTGCATGTGTCGTCGTAGTCATTTGCTCACCCATGCGTCATACAGGTAGGTCACTGCCAAGGAAGGCTCCAGGCGCACGCCGTGGGCGGTCTTGTAGATACCCAGGCGTGTGCTTTGCGGGTAGGTGGTGAGTTGCAGGTACTGCGCGGCGGCCTGTTGCTGCGCCTGCTGATAGCGCTGGCGGCGCAGCACGGGGTCCTGGGTGGCCAGGGCACTGTCGAGCAGGGCGTCATAGCCGGGGTCGGCGTAACCCGAGGAGTTCTGGTGATAGCCGCCGACCCCGGCCGGCTGCACGAACGCGGTGGTGAAGATGATGCGCAGCACATCGGGGGTGTTGGTGTTCCAGTAGCCGACGCGGATGTCGTAGTCCCAGGCCGCCTGGCGAGCCGTGACCTGGGCGTCGCTCATCTGGTCGAGCACCAGCTCCAGGCCAGCTTGTCGGGTGGTAGCCTGGACCTGTTCCCACAAGGTCAGTTCCGAAGGTGGCGTACGGGCGCCGATCAGCACCACGGCGCGCAGGCGCTGGCCGTTCTTCGTGCGGTAGCCCTCGCTGTCGCGTGCGGTCCAGCCGGCTTCATCGAGCAGCTTGGCGGCACGGGCCGGATCGTAGTCCTGGCTGTGTTCGAAGTCGCCGCTGTAGAACGGCGTGGCGATGCTCAGCGGGCCACCAGCGCGGGGGAACTCGCCGAAATACACGCTCTTGAGCGCACCCTCGACATCGGCGCTGCGCACGAAGGCCTCGCGCACGCGGATGTCGTCGAAGGGCGCACGGCGCAGGTTGAAGGTGCCATTGGTGGGGTTGCCCGGTCGCTGGGCAATGATCAAGTCCACGTCCGGGTTGCGCCGAGCCGCTTCGTGCGACTCTGGCGGCAGCGCCTCGATCACGTCGACCTCACCGGCCTGCAGGGATGCGAAGCGCACCGACGGTTCCTGGATGAACTTCCAGACAATGCGCTCCAGGTACGCCGGGCCTTGATGCTGCGCCGTCGGCGGTGCCCAGTTGTAGTCCGGGTTGCGCACCAGCTCCACCTGGTTCTGCCGGTCCCAGCGCACCACCTTGAACGGCCCGCTGCCAACCGGGCTTTCGCAGTTCTGGTCGCGGCTGCGCAGCAGCGCGGTGGGCGACTGGATGCCGAGGAAGCCCTGGGCCAGCACTTCGAGGAAGGCCGCGTAAGGCGTCGCCAGGGTGACCTCGGCGGTGTAGGCGTCGAGCACCTGGGTGCCGCGGTACTGGCGGATATAGCCACCGGCGGTGCTGGACTGGGTCTTGGGGTTGGCCATGTGGTCGAGGTTGGCCTTGACCGCTTCGGCATTGAAGGGGGTGCCGTCGGTGAAATGCACGTCGCGGCGCAGGTGGAAGGTGTAGCGCAGGCCATCCGGGGAGACTTCCCAGCTTGTCGCTAGCCAGGGGCCGATCTGGCCATTGCTGTCCATCGACACCAGTGAGTCGAGGTATTGCTGGGCGACAAACACCTGAGGCATGTCGCCGGCCACATGCGGGTCGAGGCAGGTGGGTTCGCGGTCGGTGGCGTAGACCAGGGTGCCGCCCGGTTGCGGCGTGGTGCTGTGCGCACTGTGCTGCTCGCCTTTTTCGCAGCCGAGCAAGACCAGTGCAGTGCAGAGCGGGATCAGGGGGAGAATGGGAATGTTCAAGGGCGCTCCTGCGGGGGACTGGGCTATGGGAGGCCTGTTGCAGGAGTTGTGCCGGGTTCAAGGGGTTGATTTTGTTGGGGTTTGGTGGGGGCTGGGTGCTGGGGTGAGGGCAAAATGTTTGGGGGGTGTTTGGGGGGCAACAGTGTTCGCCGGTAGAGGGATTGCGCCTGTGAGATCGAGCGCCGCCCGGCGCGGCGCATCGCGGATAAATCCGCTCCCACATTTGTTGCAACGTGCCGAACCTGTTACGCCAGGGCCGCCTGCCTTAACGCATGGCGTGAGTTCGGCGACACATCTGCAAACCTATTGTCCTGGCACCTATTGCTGGCAATTCTAGGCTGAGACGGGAATCGCATGTTCATGGAGGATCATCATGCACCCACCAAAAGGTTGCCTGCTACGGCGCGGCAGGTGCTCAGAACCCGGAAGGCTCTATGTGCTCACAACCGTAACCCAGGATCGCCACCCGCTGTTCCTGAATTTCCAGTACGCTCGCATCGTGATTCGCCACCTGCGCATGGCAGAGCAGGAGAACAACTGCCTTTCAATCGCCTGGGTCGTAATGCCTGACCATGTACATTGGCTGAACGAACTCAAAGAGATAACCCTGAGCACCCTGATGCGCCGCTTCAAAGCAAGGTCGAGCCACAGCTTGCGAAAGGCTGGAACCCCGACAGCCCCTGTCTGGCAAGCCGGCTATCACGACCGCGCGCTGCGCAGGGAGGAAGATGTGGTCAAGGCCGCAAGGTACATAGTTGCCAATCCAAGAAGAGCAGGACTGGTGAACAGAATCGGTGACTATCCGCATTGGGATGCAATCTGGATCTGAACTCAAGGGCCCGGGCGGCGCTCGATTTCTGCAACACCAAAAAACGCAAGACAGATACCCCAGAGCCATCGACCTCGAGGGTGTCAGAAATTTTGTGTTCGGGCATAACATGAGTAAGAGGTGCATGTATGCCAACCAAAAAGAAACCC
>NZ_JABWRP020000027.1 GCF_014269035.2 Pseudomonas vlassakiae | reverse complement strand
TTTTACGGCTTAGGCTTCAGCGTCCCACGGACGGTCGCCATTCTCATCTTTCACGCGGGTTGGCAGGCCCATCACGTCCAGCGCCTTGAGGAATGGCTCGGCCGGCAGCTCCTCGACGTTGACCATGCGCTTGGCGTCCCACTCACCACGGGCGACCAGCAGGGCCGCAGCCACCGGCGGTACACCGGCGGTGTAGGAGATGCCCTGGCTGTCGGTCTCGGCGTAGGCTTCCTCGTGGTCGGCCACGTTGTAGATGAACACTTCACGCGGCTTGCCGTCCTTGGTGCCCTTCACCAGGTCACCGATGCAGGTCTTGCCGGTGTAGCCCGGGGCCAGCGAGGCCGGGTCAGGCAGTACGGCCTTGACCACTTTCAGCGGGACCACTTCCAGGCCCTCGGCCGTCTTCACCGGTTGCTCGGAAAGCAGGCCAAGGTTCTTCAGCACGGTGAACACATTGATGTAGTGCTCGCCGAAGCTCATCCAGAAACGCACGTTCGGTACGTTGAGGTTCTTCGAGATCGAATGAACTTCGTCGTGACCGGTCAGGTACAGGTTCTGCGAACCGACCACCGGCAGGTCGTCGGTACGCTTGACTTCGAACATGGTGTTGCTGGTCCACTGGCTGTTCTGCCAGCTCCATACTTGCCCGGTAAACTCGCGGAAGTTGATTTCCGGGTCGAAGTTGGTGGCAAAGTACTTGCCGTGCGAACCGGCGTTGACGTCGAGAATGTCGATCGAATCAATGCTGTCGAAGTATTGCTGCTGCGCAAGTTTTGCGTAGCTGTTCACCACACCCGGGTCGAAACCGACGCCGAGAATGGCGGTAATGTTCTTTTGTTGGCACTCTTCGAGGTGTTTCCACTCGTAGTTGCCGTACCACGGCGGGGTCTCGCAGATCTTGCCCGGCTCTTCGTGGATGGCGGTGTCCAGGTAGGCGACACCGGTATCGATGCAGGCACGCAGCACCGACATGTTGAGGAAGGCGGAACCGACGTTGATCACGATCTGCGATTCGGTCTCGCGGATCAGTGCCTTGGTCGCCTCGACATCGAGGGCGTTGAGCGAGAAGGCCTGGATGTCGGCGGGCACCTTGAGGCTACCCTTGGCCTTGACGCTGTCGATGATGGCCTGGCATTTGGAGATGTTCCGTGACGCGATAGCGATACGACCCAGTTCGTCGTTATGCTGCGCGCACTTGTGGGCCACCACCTTGGCGACACCTCCTGCACCAATGATAAGAACGTTCTTCTTCAATTTACCTGTTGCTCCTTACTTGGGTAGCCAGTCTTACGACAGGCTGGAAACGTAGTCTTCGAAACCGAAATCGCGCACCACCTCGACGCTGCCGTCGAGCTGCTTGACCACGATCGATGGCATCTTCAGGCCGTTGAACCAGTTTTTCTTGACCATGGTGTAGCCGGCGGTGTCGATGAACGACAGACGGTCGCCGATGGCCAGCGGACGATCGAATTGGTACTCGCCGAAGATGTCGCCGGCCAGGCACGACTTGCCGCAGACCATGTAGGTGTGCTCGCCGTCGTTAGGGGCCATCTTGGCGTTGAGGCGGTAGATCAGCAGGTCGAGCAGGTGCGCTTCGATCGAGCTGTCGACCACGGCGAGGTGCTTGCCGTTGTACAGGGTGTCGAGCACGGTCACTTCCAGCGAGGCGCTGTTGGTGATGGCCGCTTCGCCCGGCTCCAGGTAGACCTGCACGCCGTATCGCTCGGAGAAGGCTTTCAGGCGTGCACAGAAGGCGTCCAGGGCATAACCTTCGCCGGTGAAATGGATGCCGCCACCCAGGCTGACCCACTCGACCTTGTGCAGCAGGTGGCCGAAGCGCTCTTCGATGTGTGTCAGCATCTTGTCGAACAGGCCGAAGTCACCGTTCTCGCAGTTGTTGTGGAACATGAAGCCGGAGATCTGTTCGATCACCTGTTCGATCTTCACCGGGTCCCACTCGCCGAGGCGGCTGAACGGGCGGGCCGGGTCGGCCAGCAGGTAGTCGGAGCTGCTCACCTGCGGGTTGACGCGCAGGCCGCGGACCTTGCCTTCGGACTGTTCGGCGAAACGCTGCAGCTGGCCGATCGAGTTGAAGATGATCTTGTCGCAGTTCTCGAGCATTTCCTCGATTTCGTCATCGGCCCAGGCCACGCTGTAGGCGTGGGTTTCGCCGGCGAACTTCTGGCGGCCGAGCTTGAGCTCGAACAGCGAGGACGACGTGGTGCCGTCCATGTACTGCTGCATCAGGTCGAACACCGACCAGGTGGCGAAGCACTTGAGGGCGAGCAGCGCCTTGGCACCGGAGTTTTCACGCACGTAGGCGATCTTCTCCATGTTGCGCAGGAGCTTGGTTTTGTCGATGAGGTAGTGCGGCGTCTTGATCATTTAAAGGCCCCCGGCCAGGCCGGCCAAAAAAAAGATCCGCATTGTGCCTTCACTTGCCGCAGATCGAAAGGGCGGATGGTGTATTTCGTCTGCGTGGCGGTTGTTGCAGGTGAAATGATTCGGCAGCGGCGGGTTCAGTGGTACAGGAGGAAATGAATATTCTGATGACAGGGTGACCGGTGGTATGTGTTCGCCGTGGCAGTTTTTTGCGCCTGTGAGACCGAGCGCCGCCCGCCCGGCGCTCGATCTCACAGGCGCCGAAAATGCCTCGGCGAGCACCCGGAGGCCATACCGCCGTTCATCCTACCTGCTTCAACCACGCCTGAATCTGCTGCAGAGTTGCAGTAGCGCCCCCACAAACCACCATTCTGGTAGCCAGCCAAAGCTGCTGACTCATAAGCCAGCGCCAACGCCGCCCCACACGCCGGCTGGTTTGCGCAATACAAAGGAAGCCTGTCATACCAGCTGGCCCCAGCGTCGGCAAGTCGACGCTGGGGCCAGGATGATCAGCCCAGCGGCGGGGTACGCGGCGGTACCATCCGGCGCGAACCGGTCGATTCAAAGGCCGCAGCAAAGCTCAGCAGCGCATTGTCGCTATACGCCTTGCCAGCAAAGGTCAGCCCCACCGGCATGCCGATATCGGCCATCACACCCATCGGCACGGTCACGGTCGGCACGCCCAGGTGGCGGATCGCCAGGTTGCCGTTGGCCACCCAGATGCCGTTGCTCCAGGCGATGTCGGCCGAGGCCGGGTTGACGTCGGCATCGGCCGGGCCGACATCGGCCACGGTCGGGAACAGCACGGCGTCCAGGCCCTGCGCGTCCATCCAGTCTTCGAGGTCGATCTTGCGGGTTTTTTCCAGCCCGCGCAGGCCATCGGGCAGGGTCTCGATCTGGTCCCAGGTCTTCAGGCCGCGCTTGGCCATGTTGACGTATTCGTCCATGCCAGCGGCCAGGTCGTCCTCACGGTTGGGCAGGGTGCCCGGGTCGTGCGGGAAGATCTGCGGGCCGTCGACATCGGCCAGGCGGTTGAGTTTGGGGTCATCGTTGGCCCGCAGGAAGTCGTCGAACGCCCAGCCCGACAGCTCCCACAGCTCGTCGTGGAGGAATTCCTTGCTGACGATGCCACGGTTGTAGACGGTCGGCGCGCCCGGGCGGTCGCCTTCGCAGTTGGACACCAGCGGGAAGTCCACTTCCAGCACTTCGGCGCCGGCCGCTTCCAGGGCCTGGCGAGCCTGCTGCCACAGGGCGATGACGCTGTCGCGGGTGATGATGCGCTGGCCGGTCGGGCCGCCGATGCCTGGCTTCTCAGAGGTGCCGGCTTCAGCGTCGGCATTGATGTACATGCGCGGTACGCCAAAGCGCTTGCCCTTGAGCGAGCTGGCGTCAACGGCCAGGTCCAGGTAAGACGCCGGGCGCACCGAGGAGGCGGCCGGGATCGGTACCCATGGCTGCAGGCGCCACAGGTCGCCGCGCTTGTCGGCATCGTCGGCAACCACCACGTCGAGGATTTCCAGCAGGTCGGCCATGGTTCGGGCATACGGCACCACCACGTCCATGGTCGGGGTCAGCGGCCAGTTGCCACGTACCGAGATCACCCCGCGCGAGGGGGTGTAGGCGCACAGGCCGTTGTTCGAGGCAGGGCCGCGGCCGCTCGACCAGGTTTCCTCGGCCAGGCCGAAGGCGCTGAAGCTGGCGGCGGTGGCGGTACCGGCGCCGTTCGACGAGCCGGAGGCGAATGGTGCGGTCAGGTAGTTGGCGTTGTACGGGCTTTCTGCGCGGCCGTAGACGCCACGCTGCATGCCGCCATTGGCCATCGGTGGCATGTTGGTCTTGCCCAGGCACACGGCACCGGCGGCGCGCAGGCGCTCGATGGTGAAAGCGTCGCGCTGGGCGACCAGGTCCTTGAACGCCGGGCTGCCGGAGGCGGCGGTCAGGCCCTTGACCAGGTAGCTGTCCTTGGCGGTGTAGGGGATGCCGTCCAGCGGGCTCAGGGTCTGGCCCTTGGCGCGGCGGGCGTCGGAGGCCTCGGCTTCCTTGAGCGCGTCAGGGTTGCGTACGACCACGGCGTTCAACGCGGTGGCGGTGTCGGCTCCATCGTAGGCGTCGATGCGCGCCAGGTAGGCCTTGACCAGCTCGACGGCCGTCGTGCGGCCCGTTTCGAGTGCGTCGCGCAGCTCGGCAATGGAAACCTCGGTTACCTCGATCATGCTTTCACCAAAATTTGTGCAGGTTGGGGCTAGTGCGAGGAGTGTACAAGAAGGGATCAGGGCTGGGAGGTTTGCGCGGCAGAAATGGTTTTTTGCAACGGGGCATTGTCGGGGCCGCCCAGCGGCCCCGACAGCTTCAGCCCAGGTCGGCCGCCGAGTGCCGCTCGGGTACCTGGCTGGCTTCATCGCCCCAGGTACGGTTGACCCGGGTGCCACGCTGCACGGCCGGGCGCTGGGCGATTTCTTCGGCCCAGCGCTTGACCTGTGGGTATTCATCCACCGCCAGGAATTCGGCCGCGCCATACAGGTTGCCGCGCACCAGCTGGCCGTACCACGGCCACACGGCGATGTCGGCGATGCTGTATTCGTCGCCGCCGAGGTAGCGGCTGACCGCCAGGCGGCGCTCCAGCACGTCGAGTTGGCGCTTGGCTTCCATGGTGAAGCGGTTGATCGCGTACTCGATCTTTTCCGGCGCGTACACATAGAAGTGGCCGAAGCCGCCGCCCAGGTAAGGCGCCGCACCCATCTGCCAGAACAGCCAGTTGAGGCTCTCGGTGCGTGCAGCCGGCGCCTTGGGCAGGAAGGCGCCGAACTTCTCCGCCAGGTGCAGCAGGATCGAACCGGACTCGAACACCCGCACCGGCGGTTCAGCGCTGCGGTCGAGCAGGGCGGGGATCTTCGAGTTGGGGTTGACCTCGACGAAGCCGCTGGAGAACTGGTCACCGTCGCCGATGCGGATCAGCCAGGCATCGTATTCGGCGCCGCTGTGGCCCAGGGCGAGCAGTTCTTCGAGCAGGATGGTGACCTTGACACCGTTGGGGGTGGCCAGGGAGTAGAGCTGCAACGGGTGCTTGCCGACCGGCAGGTCCTTGTCATGGGTCGGCCCGGCGATCGGCCGGTTGAT
Organism: Pseudomonas vlassakiae; assembly: GCF_014269035.2. GTDB lineage: Bacteria > Pseudomonadota > Gammaproteobacteria > Pseudomonadales > Pseudomonadaceae > Aquipseudomonas > Aquipseudomonas vlassakiae. The sequence goes on along the minus strand of NZ_JABWRP020000027.1, from coordinate 49,433 downwards.
GCTGGCGAACTGGCCACCGGATGCGGCATCGTTGCGCCAGACCTTGGGCGGGACATAGGGGGGCTTGCTCATGCAGAGGGTCTCCTTGGAAAGCGCGAAAGCGTCCACCTAAGGACGTCGACCTGCATCTATGCCATGGGTTCGGAGAAAAGCGCAAATGCAACGGGCGCGAGCGTCAATTGCAAGGTGCGCTGGCCGTGCGGCTCAGCAGGGCCACAGTTGAACCGGGCCTGCTGACAGCTCTTTTCAGAATGTGGGCGGGGTGATGACCCAGATCACCACGGCATCCACCTCGCCAGGGTTGCCGTAGCGGTGCGGCTCCTGGCTGGAAAAACTGAAACTGTCGCCTTCGCCCAGCAGGAAGTGACGTTCACCCACCCACACTTCGAAACTGCCCGAGAGCACATAGCCCGCTTCGTCACCCTCATGGCTGTAGCTCTGCTGGCTGTAGGTACCAGGTGGAAAACGCGAGTGCAGCATCTCCAACTGGCGGTTGGGTTGCGGCGTGAGCAGCTGGTCGACGATGCCGTCCTCGTAATGCACGCTCAACCGGCTGTTGCGCCGCACCACGTAACCCTGGTCTTCCGGTGCGGTGGTGGCCTCGCTGGCGAAGAACCACTGGATGGTCACGCCGAGGCTGCGGGCAATGTTGAACAGCGCCGGGATCGACGGATATGACAGGTTACGCTCCAGCTGGCTGATGTAGCCGGCGGTCAGCTCGCTGTGCGCCGCCAGCTCCGCCAGGGTCATGCCGCGACGCTTGCGCAGGCCGCGGATGCGGCCACCGAGGAACTGTGGCGCGCTGCCACCCTCTGCGGCAGCGGGCGGGAACTGGGGTTGCTGGCTCATGCGCTTCGGTCCATCGGGAAAGCCGCAGTATGGACAGCCTCAGAGTGCCCAGGCAACTGTCAGGCCCTCATGGATCGCCTCTTCGACCGTGCGCGGGGCCAGGCAGTCGCCAATGCGCCGTACCTCCACCAGGCCTGCCAGCTCCATGGCCAGGGTGTCCTGAGGTTGGTGACCGAGGCACAGTACCAGGGTGTCGATACCTTCGAAGATCATCGGTTGGCCACTGGCGGTGTGCTGCAGGTAGACGGTGTTGTCATCGCAGCCGTACAGGCGGGCATAGGGTGTGATCGGGATGCCCAGGCGGTGCAGTTCGCCGGCCATCTGGTCGCGCACGTACAGCGGCAGGGTTTCGCCGCAGTGGGTGCCGTTCACCGCCAGCTGCACCTGGTGGCCATCCCGGGTCAGGCGCTCGGCGATGCCGGGGCCGATCCAGTCGCAGCGCCAGTCGATCACCAGCACCGAGCGGCCAAGGGCGACTTCATTGCGCAGGACTTGCCAGGCATCCACCACCTGCAGCTCGCCGCTGCGTTCGAACGATGGCCAGTAGGGCGTGGCACCGGTGGCGGCAATCACCAGGTCGGGGCGTTCGCGTTCGACCAGTGCGCGATCAACACGCGTATTACGTACTACGCGTACGCCGGCCAGTTCCATTTCGCGCTGCAGGTTGGTGCTGGCGCCGCCGAACTCGCTGCGCCGGGGCAGCAGCTGGGCAAGCTGTACCTGGCCGCCGAGTTGTGCACTGGCTTCGTACAGGGTGACGTCATGCCCCCGGGCGGCAGCCACGGCTGCGGCTTTCATGCCGGCGGGACCACCGCCCGCCACCAGGATGCGCTTGCGCGCAGTAGCGGGGGCTGGGTGTTGGTACTGCAATTCGCGCCCGGTCTCCGGGTGCTGGATACAGGAGATCGGCAGGCCGCGGTGGAAGTGGCCGATGCAGGCCTGGTTGCAGGCAATGCAGGCGCGCACGTCTTCGACCTGGCCGCGCTCGGTCTTGGCCGGCATCTGCGGGTCGCAGATCAGTGCGCGGGTCATGCCACACACGTCGGCCTGGCCACGGGCCAGGATCAGTTCGGCTTCCTGCGGCTGGTTGATGCGCCCGGTGACGAACAGCGGGATGTCCAGGTGCTGCTTGAAAGTGCCGGCCTCGCGTGCCAGGTAGGCCGGGGCGATGGCCATGGGTGGCACGATATGCACGGCGCCACCCAGCGACGCCGAGGTCCCGGCGACGATGTGCAGGTAATCGACCTGGCCTTGCACGGCCTGGGCGGCGGCAAGCGATTCGTCTTCGCTCAGGCCCTCGCTGTCGCGTTCGTCTGCGCTGATGCGCAGGCCGACAATGAACTGCTCGTCGGTGGCCGCCCTGACCGCTGCCAGCACTTCCCGCAGGAAGCGCAGGCGCTGTTCCAGTTCGCCGTTGTAGCTGTCGTTGCGCTGGTTGACCCGCGGGTTGAGGAACTGCGCCGGCAGGTAGCCATGGCTGGCCACCACCTCGACACCGTCCAGCCCCGCCTGATGCAGGCGCCGCGCAGCGCTGGCGTAGCCCTGGACGATCTCGTCGATCATCGCCTGGTCGAGGGCACGCGGCATCACCCGGAAGCGCTCGTTGGGCACCGACGAGGCCGAGTAGGCGACTGCCAGCAGGCCGTCCGCCGACTCCATGATCTCCCGTCCCGGATGGAACAATTGCGACAACACCACCGTGCCGTGGGCATGGCAGGCCTCGGCCAGGCGGCGGTAGCCGTCGATGCAGGCGTCGTCAGTGGCCATCAGCACGTGCGAGGTGTAACGGGCACTCTCATGCACCCCCGCCACCTGCAGCACGATCAGGCCGACACCACCGGCGGCACGGGCGCGCTGGTAGGCGATGAGCTTGTCGTTGACCAGGTTGTCGGTGGGCAGGCAAGTGTCGTGGCCGGTCGACATGATGCGGTTCTTCAGGCGTTTGCCGCGGATCTGCAGGGGTTCGAACAAATGGGCGAAGGCGGTCGTCATGCGGGCGGCTCCGGTGCGGTGTCGTTCTTGTTTTCCTCATGAAAGTGTAGCCCCAGTAAAAAATCAACTTGTTTTTTTACTGGGGCCGGACTAGCTTTTCCCTCGCCACGGCCGTGGCGCGTGACCTCACTACAACAACAAACGGGCCTTCGAGCCAACGCTCGGCGGTACCGACAGGAGGCAACTCGATGCAGGCATTTCCTTGCAGTACCGGCCTTTGCGCAGCGCTCTTGGCCTTGGGCCTGGGCAGTGCGCAAGCGGCGCCGCAGATGGTCGTGGTCGGCTATGGCGGCGCCGGTCAGAAAGCCCAGGATGTGGCGATCTTCCAGCCTTTCAGCGCCCAGGACGGCAGCCAGTTGATCCAGAGCGAATACAACGGTGAGATGGCGCGCATCCAGGTGATGGCCGATACCGGCAATGTCGACTGGGACGTGGTGCAGATCGAGGGGCCAGACCTGATGCGCGGCTGCGAGGAGGGCATCTACGAGCACCTCGACTGGCAGCGCCTGGGGCATGCCGCCGAACTGATCCCCGCTGCGGCCCAGGACTGCGGCTCGGCGGCGCTGGTATGGAGCGTGGCGATTGCCTACGACCGCGACAAGCTGGCCCAGGCACCGGCCTCGTGGGCCGACTTCTGGAACGTGCAGAAGTACCCGGGCAAACGCGGCCTGCGCAAACGCGCGGTGTACAACCTGGAGTTCGCCTTGCTGGCCGACGGGGTCAAGGTCGCTGACGTGTACAAGGTGTTGTCGACCCCGGCAGGCGTCGAGCGCGCCTTTGCCAAGCTCACCGAGCTCAAGCCGTATATCCAGTGGTGGGATGCCGGCGCGCAACCGGCGCAGTGGCTGACGGCGGGCGATGTGGTGATGACCTCGACCTACAGTGGCCGCATCGCCGTGGCCGCGCAGCAAGGCAGCCCGCTGGCGGTGGTCTGGCCTGGCAGTCTGTATGGCATGGACTACTGGGCGATCATCAAGGGCTCGAAGCATGTCGATCAGGCGAAACGCTTGATCAGCTACGCCAACCAGGCGGATACCCAGGTGCGTTACGTCCAGCAGATTCCCTACGGGCCGACCAATACTCAGGCGGCGGCCAGGCTTGACCCGGCGCTGGCCAGCTGGGTGCCGACCTCGCCTGAGAACCTGCAAGGTGCGTTGGCGATGGATGTAGAGTTCTGGGTCGATCACGGCGAGGAGCTGGAGCAACGCTTCAATGCCTGGGCCAGCAAATGATGTCGCTTATCGGGGCTGCCCGGCACCCCCGAACTGCCAACAGGGAGAACAACGATGGACACCACGGAACAGACCCTGCGCCAGCAACTGGCCGCCTGCTATCGCCTGATTGCCCACTTCCGCATGTCGGACCTGATCTTTACCCATATCTCCTTGCGCCTGCCGGGCCCCGAGCATCATTTCCTGATCAACCCCTACGGCTTGCTGTTCGAAGAAATCACCGCCTCGAGCCTGGTGAAGATCGACCTGCAAGGCCGGCCGGTGGCGCCCACTGAATATCCGGTCAACCCGGCCGGTTTCGTTATCCACAGTGCGATCCATGCCGCCCGCGAGGACGCCCAGTGCGTGCTGCACACGCACACCCGCGCCGGTTGCGCGGTGGCGGCGCTGGAGTGCGGGTTGCTGCCGGTCAACCAGATGTCGATGGAGTTCCATGGCAAGGTCGCCTACCACGCCTACGAAGGCATCGCGCTGGACCTGGACGAACAGCAGCGGCTGGTGGCGGACCTGGGCGACAAGCCGGTGATGATCCTGCGCAACCACGGCTTGCTGACCACCGGGCGCTCGGTGGCCGAGGCGTTCCTGCGAATGTATTACCTGGAAAAGGCTTGCGAGATCCAGCTGGCGGCGCAGAGCGCCGGGCAGCTGGTGTTGCCGTCGGAAGCGGTGTGCGCGCATACCGAGCGGCAGTTCAATGCGCCGATGCGCGGGTTGAAGCAGGGTGAACTGAATGACCCGGATGCGCTTCAGCTGGCCTGGAGCGCTTTGCTGAGGATGTTGGAGCGAATCGCCCCGGACTACTGCGACTGACTCTCGGGCCTCTTCGCGGGTTTACCCGCGAAGAGGCCGGTGCAAGGAGAACTCAGCACACGGCATCAGCGCGCCTGCGGCACGATCAGGCCGGCCGGCGCCTCGGCGGCCCGCCACGCAGTAATACAGCACGCTCGGCACCACCAGCCCGATCAGCCACGACACATCCACGCCACCCAGGTGCGCGACCATGGGGCCGGTGTACAGCTTGGTGTCGATGAACGGCATCTGCACCAGCACGCCGAGGGTGTAGACGCTGATGCCAGGCCAGTTCCAGCGGCCGTAGCGGCCTTCCGGGTCGGCCAGGGCAGGGATGTCGTAGCGCTCCTTGGTGATGAAGTAGTAATCCACCAGGTTGACCGCGCTCCAGGGCACGAAGAACGTCAGCAGGAACAGGATGAACGACTTGAACGCACTGAGGAAGGTGTGCTGGCCGAGCAGGGCCACCAGGGTGGCGGCGCCGACGATGGCCAGCACGAACACCAGGCGTTGCACGCGGCTGATTGCCAGGTGGCCTCGGAAACCGCTGATGATGGTGGCAATGCACATGAAGCTGCCATAGGAATTCAGCGTCGAGATCGTCACCTTGCCGAACGCGATGCTGAAGTACAGCAGCGCGGCAGTGGTGCCGGCACCGCCGAGGCCGACGATGTAGGCCACTTCACGCCCGCTGAATTGCCCGCCGGCGATGGCTGCGGCGAACACGCCGAGGATCATCGACGCTTGTGCTCCAATGACAGAGCCCAGGCCGGCGGCGAGAAAGGTCTTCACCGGCGAGGTGCTGCTCGGCAGGTAGCGCGAGTAATCCGCCACGTAGGGGCCGAAGGCGATCTGCCAGGAGGCGGCCAGCGACACCGCGAGCAAGAAGGTGGCCCAGCTGAAGTGGCGGTTTTCCAGCAACTGGCCGATGTCGGCGAGCATCAGGATGCGGCTGAACAGGTAGACGAAGGCAATGATGCCCAGCACGCTGGCGACCCGGCCGATCCAGTGGATCACCCGGTAGCCGGCGAGGGTGGCGAGCACGATCACCGAGGCGAAGACAAGAATGCCGGTGCTATCGCTGACACTCAGCAACTGGCCGATGGCCTGCCCGGACAGCACCGTGCCGGTGGCGGTGAAGCCCAGGTACATCAGGCACACCAGCACCATCGGGATGGCTGCGCCATACACGCCGAACTGCACGCGGCTGGAAATCATCTGCGGCAGGCCCAGGCGCGGGCCCTGGGCTGCATGCAAGGCCATCACCGCGCCGCCGATCAGCTGGCCCAGCAGCAGGCCGATCAGCGACCAGAACACGTCGCCGCCCAGCACCACGGCCAGGGCGCCGGTGACGATGGCGGTAATCTGCAGGTTGGCGCCGAGCCAGAGGGTGAACTGGCTGTACAGCTTGCCATGGCGCTCGGCTTCCGGGATGTAGTCGATAGAGCGCCGTTCGAGCACAGATTTGCGGGACATTGAGGGCTCCACTTCATTGTTTTTGTGTCAGGGAGGGCCATCGCCGCTGCACTGCGCGGATGGCGTCTGCCTGATATCAGCATGTCTATACAAGTAGGGTCAAGTGAAGTCTGCGGGGCATAACAGCCAATCTGTAGCGCAAGGGTTGGCCATAACTGTGCTGGTCCGTGGGCGGAAAATGGCCTTATGCTGTTACGAAATATGTCTAGAACGCCGGAAGAAGGAAGCTGCAATGCCGCTCAAGGACCTGCTGATCGCCCTGGTGGTGATTGTCGCCTGGGGAGTCAATTTCGTGGTCATCAAGGTCGGCCTCGATGGCTTGCCGCCGATGCTGCTCGGGGCATTGCGTTTTCTGCTGGTGGCGTTTCCGGCTGTGCTGCTGGTCAAGCGGCCGAAGCTGCCGTGGGGCTGGCTGGTCGCCTATGGCGCGACCATCTCCCTCGGCCAGTTCGCCTTCCTGTTCCAGGCCATGTACAGCGGCATGCCACCGGGCCTGGCGTCGCTGGTGCTGCAATCGCAGGCGTTCTTCACGCTTGGCTTCGCCGCGCTGTTCCTCGGTGAGCGGTTGCGTCTGGCCAGCGTGCTCGGCCTGATAGTGGCGGCCAGCGGCCTGGCACTGATCGGTAGCGAGGACAGCGGCCATGTACCGCTGGTGGCGCTGCTGCTGACCTTGTGTGGCGGGGCCATGTGGGGCATGGGCAACATCATTACCCGCCGCTTTGGCTCGGTGGACCTGGTGGCGCTGGTGATCTGGGGCGGGCTGATTCCACCGCTGCCGTTCCTGGCGTTGTCGTGGTGGCTGGAAGGGCCGGAGTGGATTGGTCATGCCCTGGCCAATATCGGCTGGAGCTCGGTACTGGCGCTGGCGTACCTGGCCTTCGTCGCCACCATGATCGGTTACAGCCTGTGGGGCAAGCTGCTGTCGCGCCATCCTGCGGGCAAGGTGGCACCGTTTTCGCTGCTGGTGCCGGTAATCGGCCTGAGTTCGTCAGCCTGGTTGCTGGGTGAGCGGCTGACGGCCACCCAGGGCTGGGGCGCATTGCTGGTGATGCTTGGTTTGCTGGTCAACGTGTTCGGACCCAGGCTGGGGCAGCGTTTGCGGGCAGCCAGTGCGCAATAGCGGGAACCACCGGCGCTTTTGTTAGACTTGGCCTTTTTTGCAAGGCCAAGGAGCGCAAACATGATCATCTCCACCACCAGCCAGCTCGAAGGCCGCCCGATCGCCGAGTACCTTGGCGTGGTCAGCTCCGAATCGGTGCAGGGCATCAACTTCGTGCGCGATTTCTTCACACGTTTGCGCGACGTCTTCGGCGGCCGTTCGCAAACCCTGGAGAGCGCCCTGCGTGAGGCCCGCGAGCAGGCCACCGAAGAGCTCATGGCGCGGGCGCGGCAGTTGCAAGCCGATGCGGTGGTAGGCGTGGACTTCGAGATCAGCATGCCGTCGGTGCAAGGCGGCATGGTCGTGGTGTTCGCCACCGGTACTGCCGTGCGGCTGAAGTAGCTAAATGCCACTGGTCGGGTCTGCCGGCTTCGTCCGAGCGGTCCGCTTGTGACCGGCTAGTCTCATTGGCACAGGTCGCGTTTTTCAGGTCAGCCCATTGCTGGCTGACGCGGTCGCCACTCAATGGAGATAGGGGCATGAGCGAGTCCTTTTTCGAAGACAGCAACGATGCATTTCCGATCAATAGCCAGGTGCGTTGCGGTCAGGCGGCGTTTCGCCTCGGCTTCGTCCACATGACCCTGGAGGAGTCGGAAGACCTCAAGCCTGCCTACCTGCAGCGTATCAAGAAGGGCCGCTTCACACCCCGGGTGCCGGCCAGGAAATAGGCCAGTCAAAAGGTGAACCTGCTCACAGATCCCCGCCCAACGGCGGGGTTTTTGTTGATGTTGTTTGATCCCGCTCATGGTAACCGTGAGTTGCTCTCGCGGCGGCGGCGCAGTTGTGGTCTTCTGGCGCGGCATCCAGGAAAGGGAGGATTGATTTTCCATGCGAGTCAGGGACGAGACCTATTGGCAGTGGGCCGATGCGCAGCTGCATAGCCGCTGCCATGACGAAGTGCTCAGCGACGGCACTTCGCTGGATATCCAGGTGCGCCTGTCGCGGCTCGGCGCGACGCAACTGTTCCTTGGGCTTTACGGGCAGGACGGCAGGGCACTGCTGGAGGAGTATTACCCGGCGCGGCCCGGCGAAACCATGACCCGTGCGCTGGTGTGGGGGGTGAACCGGGCCCGGGCGCTGGCGATCGGTGCGTTACCGATGCCGCAGCGCCGACAGCGGGCATGAAAAAGCCCGGCCTATGCAGGCCGGGCTCGCTAAGTGGTGGCCAACCCTCAGTTCAGCGGATCGATCACCTTGACTGCCTGCCGCTCACGGACGGCGGGCCATTCTTGTTGCAGGGTCTGTAGCACGCGGCCGACGAACTCGGTGTCGGCGGCGGCCTTTTTGCCGACGTAGCCCTGGCCACGGCGGTAGACCTTGAAGCGGGCGCGCATGCTGGGCAGGTGCGCTTCGAATTCATCTTCGACCGTGTTCGGCGGCAGGCGGTCGATGCGCACCTCGCCGGTCTGGCTGACCCACAGCAGGTGGTCATCGAGGCTGTCCTTGCGTACCGCGAACAGCTGGGCCAGTTGGTCGATAGTCGGATTGTCGTTCAAGTTCATCATAAAGCCCCCATCACCTATTTGTTGTTGATTGTCACAGTTGGCGCCACAGGTTGTAGCGCACTACCAAGGCTGCTACAGCAGCATCGCAACAGGGGCTTTCTCACGCTGCCTTTTGGACAGATTCCCTCTCCACGGACGGCCTGCGTTACCGCGCAAGCCGTCTGGAACACCCTTGCCACCGCTCCCGATCAGGGAGACGGCCTCATCATGCACAAGGCCGATGAGCGTCGTCAATGGTTTTGTAGTGAATATTTTCACTCACTACATTCTTGTCATATTGTCTGGCAATCAGCTCGGCGGTGACTCAGCGGTCGAGCCCGGACAGGATCTGGAAGGCCGCCCGAACGCGGGCTTCGTTGGGGTAGTTGCGGTTGGCAAGCAGGACAATGGCCCTGCCTTCGGACGGGATGAAGGCAGCGTAGGCGCCGAACCCGTTGGTGGAGCCGGTCTTGTTGTACCAGGCGGCGGGCAGGGCCGGAAGCGCCGGCTGCAGGCGCTGGGTGGCCTGGGGTTCACGAATCATGCGCGGGCTGTTGCCATCGACCAGCGTCTCCAGCGCGACCGGGTAAGGGTAGCGCTCCCAGCCCAGGCCCTGGGTCATGCTGCCAACCCTGAAGTAGCCCGCCTGGGTGATGCCGATGGCTTTGCGCAGTGCCGTCGTCAGTTGCGCAGGCTGCATGTGCAGGCGCACGTAGCGCAGCAGGTCACTGGCGCTGGTCTTGATGCCGTAGGCTTCGTCGGCATAGGGACCAGGGCTGACGCGCACCGGGTGGTTTTGCGCGTCGTAGCCCTGTGCATACAAGGCCTTTGCCGCTTCTGGCACCTGCAGGTAGGTGTGCCGAAGGCCCATCTGAGGTAGCAGGTGCTGGGTCATGACGGCTGCGAAAGGCTGATGTTGCGCGCGTGCCGCGAGGTCGCCGAACAGCCCCAGGCTCGGGTTGGAATAGCAGCGTTGAGTGCCAGGTTCGCTGTGGGCCTTCCAGTTGCGCAGGAATGCCAGTGCCTGTTCTGCAGTCTGTACCTCGTCGGGAAATTGCAGCGGCAGGCAGTCGGCGCTGTAGGCGCCCAACTCCAGCACACTGGCCTCGCCCAATGGCGCACCGGCCAGGGCCGGCTCGTAGCGCCGGGCAGGGGCGTCCAGGTCGAGCTTGCCTTCGGCACTGGCCAGCGCCCCGAGAGTGGCGGTGTAGGTCTTGCTCAGTGAACCGATTTCGAACAGGGTGTCGGCGGTCACCGGCTTGCCGTCGGCCTTGCTGGCCACACCATAGCTGAAGTAGTGGGCCTGGCCGTTGTCATAAACCGCCACGGCCATGCCGGCGATGTCCTGTTGTTTCATCAGCGGCCGGATGACCTCGTCCACCTGGGCCTGCAGCGGCTCGGCCGCGTGCGCCGAGGCAAGGCCGAACAGCATCAGCAGTGGAGATAGACGTACGCGAGGCATGCAAAGGGTCCTTTTCGTGGATGTGTCCGTTGAGCGACACCAATGGGGGTTCCGGCGTTAGCGGGAAAAAAGCCAAGACCTTATCGTCAGGCCCTGCACAACGACAAGATGGAAACTGTTATGAAGTATTTGCGCATGTTGTTCGACAACTTCACCCTGTGCCTGCTCGGGGTGGTACTGATCGCCACCGTGCTGCCTTGCTCGGGCGACGGCGCGGTGTATTTCGGCTGGCTGACCAACCTGGCGATCGGCCTGCTGTTCTTCCTGCACGGTGCGAAGTTGTCGCGCGAGGCAATCATCGCGGGTGCCGGCCATTGGCGCCTGCACCTGCTGGTCTTCTCCTGCACCTTCGTGATGTTCCCGCTGCTGGGCCTGGCGTTCAAGCCGCTGTTCGTGCCGCTGGTAGGCAACGAACTGTACCTTGGCGTGCTTTACCTGTGCGCGCTGCCAGCCACCGTGCAGTCGGCGATCGCCTTCACCTCGCTGGCCCGCGGCAACGTGCCGGCTGCCATCTGCAGTGCGGCGGCGTCCAGCCTGATCGGCATCTTCCTGACCCCGCTGCTGGTGATGATGCTGTTGGGCGCCAGTGGCGATACGGGTTCGGGGCTGGACGCCGTGTTGAAGATCACGCTGCAGTTGCTGGTGCCGTTCGTGGCCGGGCAGATTGCACGCCGCTGGATCGGTGCGTGGGTCAAGAAGAATGCCCGCTGGCTGAAGAGCGTCGACCAGGGTTCGATCCTGCTGGTGGTGTACACCGCGTTCAGCGAGGCGGTGGTCACCGGCCTGTGGCACACCGTGTCGCCGCAGCACCTGGCCGGGCTGTTCGCCGTCTGCGGCGTCCTGCTGGCGGTGGTGCTGTTCGGTACGCGCCTGCTGGGCAAGCTGCTGGGCTTCAACCTGGAAGACCGCATCACCATCCTGTTTGCCGGGTCCAAGAAGAGCCTGGCCACCGGGGTGCCAATGGCCCAGGTGCTGTTCGTGGGGAGCGGCATCGGCGCGATGATTCTGCCGCTGATGCTGTTCCACCAGATCCAGCTGATGGTGTGTGCGGTGCTGGCGCAGCGCTATGCCAGTCGGGAGCCGGTGGGTGAGGGGGCGACTGCTTCGTCCTGATCGCTGCAGGTTGCTTGCACCGGCCTGTTCGCGGCGTCGCGACGCACACGCTCCCGCAGGGGCCGGTGCAGGTCATCGAGCCTGCCCCGAACTGCGCTCGTGCAATGCCTTCCCCACTTCGGCCTCGATCTTGTAGGCCGGGCCTTCCAGCTCTTCATAGTTGCGTGTGTAGCGCCGGGCAAACTCACTCACGCCCAGCTGCTGGTACTGCTGCACATGCTTCAGCTCGTGTGCCCACAAGGCCACGTTGTCCTCGGCATCGCTGGCGCGACGGAAGATGATGGTATCGATCAGGGTTACCGCGTTCACGTCCGGGTTCTGCAGCATGGCGTTGGCCGCCGTGACTTGCTGCTCGTCACCGACCCGGTAGCGCGCTGCATCGAGCACGGCAAAGTCATACCAGGGCTCCAGTTGTGCGCGGATGTGCAAAGGGATCGGTTGACTGCCACTGGCGGTGGCCTCGTCGCGTGCCTGTTGCAAGGCAAACGCCAGGCTGCTCGACGCTACGGTTTCGACATCCTGCAGTATCTGCCCGGCCTGGCCGGGATCGATCGGCGCGCAGAAACAGCCCATCAGGCACACCTGGTACTGCCCGGCCGGGCAGGCCTGTTCGGCCAGGGCGGGCGCTGCCAGCAGCAGCCCCAACAGCAGGTTAATGGCTTTCATTCAATGCACTGTCGACAAAGCCTTTGCTGGCATCAAGCAATTGCTGTTGCACCTCCTCGCTGGCCAGCATGCGCCCAACCACCAGGGCGCCGACACACTGGCTGATCAGCACCCAGGCCAGCGCCGGGTCTTCCAGGGTTTCGCTCCACGCCCCATGCAAGCCTACCAGCCAGTGCTCGGCCTCTTCGCGCACAGGCCGTTCGGCGCGGGCGATTTCCACCCCCAGCGGTGGCAGCGGGCAGCCGCCCTCGGCATTGTGCAGGTGGGCCAGGCTCAGGTACTGCTGGAGGCAACGGGCCAGGCGTTCGCGGCTGGCCCCCTGATTGGCCAGGCGGGCCAGCGGGCTGTTGCACAGCTCTTGGCGGACCACCTCGGTGAACAGGTCGTCCTTGGACGGGAAATGGTTGTAGAAGGCACCGCCGGTCAGGCCGATGGCCTTCATCAACCCGGCCACGCCGGTGCTGGAAAAGCCGCCACGCTTGGCCAGCGCGCCGCTGCTGGCCAGCAGCTTGTCGCGGGTCTGCTGCTTGTGTTCGGTGGAATAGCGCATGCACGACCTCTTCGCGCTGCTTGACGATGGGGGCGATCATAACATAGCGTTCGTTTACTAAACGATCATTCACCAATGGAGTCAGGCATGGCAGAACAACAAAAAGTGGTGCTGGTGATCGGGGCCGGAGACGCCACCGGTGGCGCAATCGCCAAGCGCTTTGCCCGTGAGGGTTATGTCGCCTGTGTCACGCGCCGCCAGGCCGATAAGCTGCAGCCGTTGATCGACGAGATCCGAGCTGAAGGGGGTCAGGCCCATGGTTTCGGCTCGGATGCGCGCAAAGAGCAGGAAGTTGCCGAGCTGGTCGAAACCATCGAACGTGATATTGGCCCGATTGAGGCCTTTGTCTTCAATATCGGCGCCAATGTGCCATGCAGCATCCTTGAGGAGACCCCGCGCAAATACTTCAAGATCTGGGAAATGGCCTGCTTCGCCGGCTTCCTCACCGCCCAGGCCGTGGCCCGGCGCATGGTCACCCGCGAGCGCGGCACGATCCTCTTCACCGGCGCCACCGCAGGCACGCGTGGGGCTGCCGGTTTCGCCGCCTTCGCCGGGGCCAAGCATGGCCTGCGCGCCTTGGCCCAGAGCATGGCGCGCGAGCTTGGCCCGCGCAACATCCACGTGGCCCATGTGGTGGTGGATGGGGCCATCGACACCGCGTTCATTCGTGACACGTTCCCCGAACGCTACGCGCTGAAGGACCAGGACGGTATCCTCGACCCGGCGCACATCGCCGACAGCTACTGGTTCCTGCATGCCCAGCCCCGGGATGCCTGGACCTTCGAACTGGACCTGCGCCCGTGGATGGAGCGTTGGTAAGCCTGCCTGAGCAAGGAGCGAGACGTATGAGCAAGACTGTGGAGTTCTACTTCGACCTGGGCAGCCCGGCCAGTTATCTGGCCTGGACCCAGCTGCCTGCCCTTTGCGCCCGGCATGGCGCGGCCCTGGTCTACCGGCCCATGCTGCTGGGTGCGGTGTTCCAGGCCACCGGCAACGCATCACCGGCGATGATCCCTGCCAAGGGCCGCTACATGTCCATCGATCTCGGCCGTTACGCCCGCCGTTATGACGTGCCGTTCGGGCTGCCGCCGGGGTTTCCGGTGAACACCCTGACCCTGATGCGCGGCACCCTCGGCACGCAGCTTCGTGCGCCCGCGCAGTTCGATGCGTTGTTGGCCGTGCTGTTCAAGGGGCTGTGGGAACACCGGCGCAACTTGAGCGATGCCGCGGTACTGGATGAAACGCTGCGCCAGGCCGGCTTCGACCTTGCGGCGTTTCATGCGCTGGCGGCGGATGGCGAGGTCAAGGCCGAACTCAAGCGAGTGACCGAGGAGGCGGTTGCGCGGGGTGTGTTTGGTGCGCCGACCTGCTTTGTCGATGGGGAAATGTTCTTCGGCCAGGATCGCCTGGATTTCGTCGAAGAAGCGCTGAGCCGTTGAGGCTGGATGGCCTCCCCATGGGTGAGGCCATCGCGGGCTCAGAAATTCGCCGGGGTGTTGGCGCTGATGATTTCCGCCTCGTCCGGGCCGATGTTCTTGAAACTGTGCGGCAGGGTAGTAGGGATGTAATAGCCATCGCCCGAGTTGAGGATGCTCACCTGGCCATCGACCCACAGCTCCACGGTGCCCCGGGTAACCAGGCCACATTCTTCGCCTTCGGCATGCACGATCGGCTCGCCGGAGTCGGCGCCGGGGGCATACAGTTCACGCAGCATGCGCATCTGGCGGGCCTCGACGCTGGCACCGACCAGCAGCATGCGCAGGCCATTGCGGCCCAGGTCCGGCTGCTCGCTGGCGCGGAACACGAAGCGTTCTTCGCGCACCGGCTCGTCGAAGCTGAAGAACTCGGCCAGGGTCATGGGGATCCCTTCGAGGAGTTTTTTCAGGGAGCTGACCGACGGGCTGACACGGTTCTGTTCGATCTGCGAGATCGTCGAATTGGTCAACCCGCTGCGGCGGGCCAGTTCCCGTTGGGAGAGGTTGTTGCGTTCACGCACCAGTTTGAGTCGCGTCCCCGTGTCCATAGCCGCCTTGTAATCAGAGGTGTTTAAAATAATTAGCGACGCATTAAAACATACTCTGCACGCTTGCGCGCTGTGCTTTCAGGCGCGTTGGTCACGCGGCAGCGGCCACAGCCCGACCAGCAGCAACAGCAGTGCCACCGCCAGGAACGGCAGGCGTGGGTCCAAGGCATAGACCAGCGTTCCGGCCAACGGGCCGATCACCGCCCCCATGCCTTGGGCTGCGCCAATCGAGCCGGCGGTGGCACCTTGTTCCGAGGCCTGCATGGCATTGGCTGCCAGCGCGGAAAACGCCGGGAATACAAAGCCCATGCCGGCCGCAGCGACAAAATAGCAGCTCCACAGCCAAGGCGCCGTGGTGGCCAGCGCGCCAGCGGCGAAACCCAGCGCCGACACACTGGCACCGACCCGGATCATCTTCAACGGTGGCCACTCCAGCTGGCGCAGCAGCACCTGCGACAGGATCAGCGCCACCCCGACGGTGGTCAGGGCGACCCCGGCAGCCTGCGCGGCATCGGTCGGCGCCAGTTGCAGGCGGTCGAGGGCGAAGAAACCGACGACGATCTGCGAAACCGTGACGCTGAGCATGGCGCTGAACGCCACCAGCAGTGGCCGGCGCAGGCGGGCGTCACTGAGCCGAACCGGGCTGGGCGCATAGTTCTGGGCAAGGGGCTGTGGTTTGAGCTTGAACAACAACACCAGGAAGGCGCTGGCCGGCAGCAACGACATGATGTGAAACGGCAGGCTGAGGCTGTGCTGGGCCAGCACGGCTGCGAGCGCCGGCCCCACCACCAGGCCGACGGCATTCGCCGCGCCCAGTGAAGCCATGGCCCGCGCCCGGCGCTGCGGTTCGACATGGTCGGCGATCAGCGCATTGCAGCCCACCGGTATGGCAGCGTAGAACGCGCCGATGCAACCGCGCGCGAGCATCAGCCCGACGAATGCCAGGCCTGCCCCTGGCAGCCAGCGCAGCGCACCTTCGACGAACAGGCACAGTAGCCAGTAGGCCAGGGTGAAGCCAGCGCTGCCCATCAGCAGGATGCGGCGACGCCCCAAGCGGTCGGACAATCGCCCCCAAGGGCGCGCGAGCAGCACCCAGACCACGCCGGCCACCGTCACCGCCGCGCCGGCCTGCCAGGTGGCCATGCCCAGCAAGCGCGAGATCGGCCCGATCAGCGCGACGAAGGCCATCATCGACATGGTGCAGGCCATGTTGGCCAGCAGCAGCGGGCGCATGTCCAGGGTGTTGGCAGGGGCAAGCAGGGCAGGGTCCTTTGCGGCGTTCATCGGGCAGTCCAGAGCAGGTCGACAAGCTAGCTGTCGAGATGAGTAAGAGTAGTTATCGTCGAGCCCGCCTGGCGTCAGCCTGTCACTCGCTGCGCCGCACGTGGCTTGGCCACATGCTACGCAACACGCCGTCCCGACGCACCAACGCATGCATCAGCGCCGCGCCCAGATGCACCAGTACGGTGGCGAACAGCAGGTAGCCGGCCCAGCCATGGGCCTGGCGCAGCACGGCATACAGGTGCAGGTCGTGCGGGGCGATCGCCGGCAGTTGCAGGGGGCGTGGGTAGCCGCCCGCCGACAGCATCGCCCAGCCCAGTAGCGGCATGGCCAGCATCAGGGCGTAGAGCAGCAAGTGCGAAGCGCCTGCGGCAACACGTTGCAAGGCAGGCAGGTCGCTGGGCAAGGGCGGATGTGGCAAGGTCAGGCGCAGGCCGATGCGCACGATCACCAGTACCAGCAGTGCCAGGCCTGTGGCCTTGTGCAATTCGACCAGCAGCGGGTGGCGCGGTGACAGGTCGCCGACCATGCTCACGCCAATGAACAGCATGCTGATGATCAGGATCGCCATCAGCCAGTGCACCAGGCGCGCCATCGGGTGGAAGACTTCAGGTTTCATCGCTGTGCTCCTGCGCCGAGAGACTCGCGGCTGCGGCGGTTGAATGATTCCGAATAGGCCGCCGAACGGGCGGCGAGGATCGGGTCGGCTGACGGTTCGATGCCACCGGGCAGGATCAATGGGTCGAAGTTCAGGTCACGGCAAGCGCCTTGTTCGGGGGCGTCGACCTGTTCGATCACCAGGGTGCCAGCATCGACGCGACGGCGTTCGGCCGGCCAGGGACGAGCCGGGTCGTCCACCGCATCGCCCTGGTCGGCCAGCACCAGGCGCAGGGTCCAGCGCAATGGCCCTTGGGCCAGGCGCTGTTGCAGGTCGTGCTGGAGGAACTGTTTGTCGTCGACCTGGCCGGGCAGGGCGGTGAATGGCGTTTGCGGTTCCAGCTGCCAGCGTACCGGGTGCGCGGTGCCGTGGGCGTCGATCAGGCGGAAGGCATTGATGCTGTGGTACTGGGTGCTGGCGAAGCTGTCGCTGGGTTTGTAGCTTGCCGCCCACTGGCGAAATGCCGCGCTCTCGGGGTGGGCGGCGAAGAATGCCTGCAGCTTTGCCGGGTCTGGCTTGCCAGTGGCCGGGTCTGGCGCGCCGGCCAGCACCTGGTCGTAGAAGCCTTGCGGTGTGCTGACCGCCAGCACGGGCGGGTTGTTCATGCCGGTACGCCAGACTTGGCCGTCATCGGTACTCAACTGGATTGCCAGGCTGCGCACCGGTATGCCGGTGTCCGGGGCGAACGGGTTGGCACCGCCGATGGCGAAGCGGCCGATCACCGGCACTCGCGCCTGGCTGAAAGCCCGTGCAGTCGACAAGCTCGCGGCCTGGCCGCTGGGCTCGAAGTAGCCGCTGACGCACAGGCCCTTGGCGTGGTTCTTGCGATAGCCCGGGTAGTGCCCGGCCTGGGCCTCGAAGGTGTCGATGATGCGTTGTGGCGTCAGCTGCGGCCCGCCTATCCAGCCTGCGGCATAGGCGAAGCCGGCGCCCAGCGCCAGCATCACGGCGCCGATGCCGGCCAGGCGCAGTGCCTTGGCAGGGCCTTGCAAGGGTGAGTTCATGGTGGTCATCCGGTTCAGTGAAGGTGGCGGTACGACGGCCTGGGGAAAAACTTATTCCCTCGGCGGGAATAAATTTTCTTGCCGGGCGTCTGCCCCTACACTGACAACCCCAGCGCCCGGTACCTGACCATGCACGATCTGGACGAACAGCAATGGCGTGAGCTGTTGCAGCGCTTGCGCCGCTTTGCCCTGTGGCTGACCCGTGAGCCCGGCAGTGCCGATGACCTGGTCCAGGCCACGGTCGAACGCGCCTTGAGCCGCCGAGACCAGCAACGCGAAGCCGAGGCGCTGCGCGCCTGGCTGTTTACCATTCTTTATCGGCTGTTTCTCGATGCCAAGCGCCGCGAGCGCTTGCATGCCCGCTGGCTGTCATGGTTCGGCCGCAGCGCGGTGGAGCATGAAGCACTCGGCGATAACACCGAGGACATCGTCCTGGCCCAGGCCGACTTGCAGGCCTTCGCCCAGCTCTCGACCGAACAGCGGGCCTTGTTGTTGCTGGTCAGCATCGAGGGGCTCAGTTACAAGGAAGCGGCGGCAGCCCTGGAAATCCCTATTGGCACAGTGATGTCGCGGCTGTCGCGTGCCCGTGCTGCCTTGCGTGAACTGACCGAAGGCAACCCCCAGCCGCCGGCCTTGCGGAGACTCAAATGACACGCCTGATTCCTGGTGAAGACGAACTGCACGCCTATATCGATGACCGCCTGGAGCCCACCCGCCGTGCCGAGGTGCAGGCCTGGCTGGCGGCCAACCCGCAGGAAGCGGCGCGGGTCGAGGCCTGGCGCAACGATGCCCGGCGCCTGCGTGCGGCTTTGGCAGGGTTTGCCGAGCAGCCTGGGGCGGCCACGCTCGACCTGCGTCAGGTGCAGCAGCGGGTGCGCCAGCGCCGGCAGCGGCGGCTGGCTTCGGCGGCGGTGCTGTTGCTGGCCATGGGGGTCGGCGGGTTGGGGGGCTGGCAGGCACGCCAGGTGACCTTGGCCAGCAATGAATTGCCGATGGCCGATGCGGTGCAGGCCCATCGGTTGTTCGCCGGCAGTGAGGCACTGGATATCCAGGCCAGTGACCCGGCGCAACTGCGCGACTGGCTGGGCCGGCATTTCAACCGCGTGGGCCAGCTCCCTGACCTGGCGGGTTACGGCTTCGAGCCGGTCGGCGCGCGCTTGCTCAGCAACGAGCAGGGGCCGGCAGCGCTGTTGGTATTCCAGGATGGTAACGGCCAGCGCATCAGCCTGTTCCTGCGCTCGCCGGGCGACCGCTATGAACGCATGCCACAGGGGCAGCGGGTCGATGGGCAGCTGGAGGCGCGGTACTGGTCGCACGGAGCGTACAACTTTGCCCTGGTCAGCGCGGCGGATGATGGGCGTGGGGCGGGGGTGGGAGAGGCGTTGCGGTTGGGGTTGTAGTGGGGGGGTTAGGGCTTGATGGGATGCAGGGGATTTGGGATTGAGCGCCGCGCGGGCGGCGCTCGATCTCACAGGCGACACATCCCTTTCGCCGCGCACATAGGACTAGGACTCAAATCAGCTCCAGCCAGATCGGCGCATGGTCCGAAGGCTTTTCCATCGCCCGCAGCTCATAGTCCACACCGGCCGCCTTGATCCGCGGCACCAGGCCCAGGGAGGCCATGATCAGGTCGATGCGCAGCCCGCGCTTGGGTTCGTCCTCGAAACCGCGGCTGCGGTAGTCGAACCAGCTGAAGCGGTCGGCCACGTCCGGGTGCAGGTGGCGGAAGCTGTCTACCAGGCCCCAGCCCTTGAGGCGTTCCATCCATTCGCGCTCTTCCGGCAGGAAACTGCACTTGCCCGTCTTCAGCCAACGCTTGGCGTTGTCCGGGCCGATGCCGATGTCACAGTCCTGGGGCGAGATGTTCATGTCGCCCATCACCAGGACCGGCTGGTCGTTGTTGAACTGCCCTTCGAGCAACGCTTGCAGGTCGCTGTAGAAACGCTGCTTGGCCGGGAATTTGGTAGGGTGGTCACGGCTTTCCCCTTGTGGGAAGTAGCCATTCATGATCGTGATCGGGTTGCCGTCGGCATCGGCGAAGGTGCCCCAGATAAATCGGCGCTGGGCGTCTTCTTCATCCGTGGCAAAGCCCTTGAACAGGGTCAACGGTGCCTGGCGCGAGAGCAGGGCGACCCCATAGTGGCCTTTCTGGCCGTGGTAGTGCACGTGGTAGCCCAGCGCCTGGACATCGGCCAGAGGGAACTGATCGTCGCTGACCTTGGTTTCCTGCAGGCCGATCACGTCCGGCTGGTGCTTTTCGATCAGCGCCGCCAGCTGGTGCGGACGGGCCCGCAGGCCGTTGATGTTGAAACAGACGATCTTCATTGGAAAGACAATCCTGGTAAAAGGCCGGATGCTAGCCGACATCGGCGATGATCACCAGCATGGCGGCCAGGCCCTGGCACTGCTAACGTGCTGGGTGAGGTGAACGATGCGCAGTGGAGCACCTCCAAGGCACTGACATGCCCTTTCCAGGAGGACGACCCGCCATGCTCGAAACCGCTGCCGCCCAGGCGCGTATCTGCACCCTCGATGACGGCTACAGCCGTGAGGCACGCTCGCTGTTGTACAACGCCTACCGCCACGAACCGACTTTTGCCTATATCTTCGAAGCCCAGCGCCCAGGCTACGAGCGCCGGCTGCGGGTGATGGTGCGCGAGTGGGTACGTCAACATTTTTACCTGCAGCTGCCGGCCATCGGCCTGCTGCTGGAAGACCGCCTGATCGCCATGGCCCTGATCGTGCCGCCGCAACGCCGCCTGGGTGTGGCCGACAGCTGGGCCTGGCGCTTGCGCATGCTGCTGGGCACCGGCCAGCGCTGTACCCGACGCTACATGGATTACCAGGCAGCGCTGGCCAGCTGCCTGCCGAGCGGGCAGGTGCACATGCTGCCGCTGTTGGGGGTGCATCCGCAATTTAGAGGCTGCCACTATGGCGAGCAATTGTTACAAGCTGTTCACGATTGGTGCGCAGAAGACCCCAACACCCAGGGCGTGGTGCTGGACTCTGGCAACGAGCATTACCTGGCCTTTTACGCGCGCCAGGGCTATGAAGAGATAGGGGAGGTGGCTGTAGGGCCGATCCGGGAAAGGGTGTTCTTTCATCCCAACCCAGTGTCATCCATGTCATCAATTGCTTGAACTGTGCCGCCAGGCGCCTCCCTTGAGCGCCTGGCTCTGGTAGCATGCGCCGCATGACGTATTCAGGAAGACTTACCTGGGGCCTGGTTTTCTGGGCTGCCAGTGTTGCAGCATGGGGCCAGAGCGAGTTGCTGGTGAAGGTCAAGCCCGCCAACAAGGCACTCAAGGCCAATGTCGAAGGCTATATCGGTACCCTCGGAGACCGCGATGAACAAGCGCTGCTGCGTTTCAGTCGCGGGGCCCAGGAGCAGGCGCGCAAGGCCGCGCAGGCCCTTGGCTACTATCAGGCGCAGATCGACACCGAGGTCAAGCCGCCAGCCAAGGCCGACCAGCCCCCACAACTGATCATCGAGATCGCCCCCGGCGAGCCCGTGCGACTGCGCAACGTGACGGTGCGCATCGAAGGGCCGGCCAGCGAGATGAAAGCTTTTCGCATACCCGACAGCAAGGCCCTGCGGGCGGGTGAACAGCTCAACCATGGCGCGTACGAAGATGCCAAGCGGTTGATCCAGAACCAGGCTTCGCGCTATGGCTTCTTCAGTGGCCACTTCACACGCCAGCGCCTGGCGGTCGACCCTCAGGCCGGCGTGGCCGATATCGAACTGGTTTACCAGAGCGGTCCGCGTTATCGCCTCGGCGCCGTGAAATTCACGGGTGACACGCCGCTCGATGAAGACCTGCTGCAGCGCATGGTCTCGTTCAAGCCCGGCACGCCTTACGACTCCGAACTGATTGCCCAACTCAACAACGACCTGCAATCGAGTGGCTATTTCGAAGGCGTGCGGGTCGATGCCGCCCCCACTGCGGCAGTGGGCGAGGACATCCCGGTAGACGTGCGTCTCGACACCCGCAAACCGCGCACCCTGGGCCTGGGCCTGGGCTTCTCGACTGACGTGGGGCCGCGTGGCAAGGCCAACTGGACACGGCACTGGGTCAATCCGCAAGGCCATAGTTATGGCTGGGAAACCGAGCTTTCGGCGCCGCGGCAGAACGTGGGCTTGTGGTACGACGTGCCGCTCGATCCACCCTTGACCGACAAGCTGCGCTTCGCCGGTGGTTACCAGAACGAGGAAATTGCCGGCACCGACACCCTCAGCAAGTTGCTGACCGTCGGCCCGGAGTGGCACAGCAAACTGGGCAGCGGCTGGCAGCGGGTGGTCTCGCTCAAGTACCAGCGCGAAGAGTATCGCCTGGGCGATGACTCGGGGCTTAGCAACCTGCTGATGCCGGGCGTGAGTTTTTCCTACCTGCGCAGTGACAACCGCATCGACCCGCACAACGGCTACCGCTTGCAGTTCGACACCCAGGTGGCCAAGGAGGGGCTGGTGTCCGATACCAACCTGTTGCACGGCAATGTCCTGCTCAAGGGCCTGACTACGCTCGGCCACAATCACCGTTTCCTCGGCCGGGTCCAGTTCGGTGGCAGTGCCACCAACGGCTACAAGAACAACATCCCGCCGTCGCTACGCTTTTTCGCAGGTGGTGACCAGAGCGTGCGCGGCTATGACTACCAGACGCTCTCGCCGAAGAATAGCGACGGTGACCGCATTGGCGGGCGCTACCTGGTCGCGGGGAGTGTCGAGTACCAGTATTCGCTGGCCGAAAAATGGCGGGTGGCGACCTTCATCGACCAGGGCAACGCGTTCAACACGCTGGAACTGCCCAGCCTCAAGACCGGGGTCGGTTTTGGTGTGCGCTGGGTTTCGCCGGTAGGGCCGCTGCGCCTGGACCTGGCCAAGGCGCTCGATGACGACGGCGGTATTCGCCTGCACTTCTCCATGGGGCCCGAGCTGTGATGCGTGTGTTGAAATTCGTTCTGCCGGGCGTGCTCGGCAGTGTGCTGCTGGTGGCCCTGGCCCTGGGGCTGTTACTGGGTACCGAAGGCGGCAGCCGCTGGGTGCTCGGCCGGGTGCCAGGGCTGACGGTCGAAGCATTCCAGGGCCGCTTGGCAGGCACCTGGCAGGCCAGCCAGCTGCGCTGGGTCGACGGCGACAACACGGTGCAGTTGCAGGCGCCGCTACTGAGCTGGTCTCCCGCTTGCCTCATGCGCGCCACGCTGTGTATCGACCAGCTACAGGCTCAGCGGGTCGACATGGCCTTCGCGCCAGGCGATCAACCGGCCGAAAGTGCTCCGCTGCAGTTACCCGCCCTGCGATTGCCGGTGGCGATCGAGGTCGGTGAGGTGAAGGTGGGGCAGTTGCGCCTGGATGGCAGTGATCTGCTCGGCGATCTGCACCTGGCGGCGCACTGGACCGCGAGCGGCCTGCGCATCGACAGCCTGCAGTTGCAACGTGACGATTTGCGTGTGCAGATGCAGGGCGATGTGCAGCCTGAGGGCGATTGGCCGGTACAACTTCAAGGCCAGGTGCAGTTGCCAGCGGTGGAGGGCAAAGCCTGGCAACTGGCCCTGACCGCCAAAGGTGAATTGCAGAAAACCCTTACCCTCGACGCCACCAGCAGCGGCTACCTGGATGCCCGCCTGAACGGGACGCTACAGGCCCTGGCCGAACACTTGCCGGCAACGCTGCAGCTACGCGCCGACGCCTTCAAGCCAACGGGCTCGTTGCCCGACACGTTGCAATTCAACCAGCTTGTGCTGGAGGCCCAGGGCGATCTCCTCAAGGGCTATCAACTGACTGGTAGCGCCAGCCTGCCGGCCGAACAGGCACCGATCGCACTGGCGCTGGCCGGCAAGGTCGACGCCAAGGGCGCCAAGCTGGATGCCCTGGACCTGACAGCCAGCGACACCCAGCGCGTCAAGCTGCAGGCCAGCGCTGACTGGCAGCAGGCGCTGAAGGCCGACGCTCAACTGGATTGGCAGGACTTCCCGTGGTTGCGTCTGTACCCGCTGGAAACGCCGCCGCAGGTTACCCTCAAGCGTTTCATTGCCCAGGTTCAATACCAGGATGGCAACTACCAGGGCACCCTCAACGGTGACCTCGACGGCCCGGCAGGGGCATTCACCCTGGCCAGCCCGTTCCAGGGTGACCTGGGCCAGGTGCGCCTGCCGCAGCTGGCGCTGACCGCCGGGCAGGGCAAGGCGGCGGGCAGTGTCGCCGTGCGCTTTGCCGATACGCTGGCCTGGGACGTCGACCTGCAGTTGTCAGCGCTGGACCCCGCGTACTGGCTCGCCGAGTTGCCGGGCACCCTGGCCGGGCCTTTGCGCAGCAAGGGTGAGATGAAGGGCGAACAACTCAGCCTGGATGCCCAGCTCGACCTCAAGGGGCGCCTGCGCGGGCAGCCGGCGGTGCTCAAGATCGAAGCCCAAGGGGCCGGGCAGAGCTGGACGCTCGGCGCGCTGGCTGTGCAACTGGGCGATAACCGTATCAACGGTAGCGGTAGCCTGCAGCAGCGCCTGGCCGGGCGTGTCGACCTCGATCTGCCACGGCTTGGCCAGTTGTGGCCGAGGCTGCAAGGGCAGGTTAAAGGGCGCCTGGACGTCAGCGGCACGCTGAACGTACCGCAAGGCAACCTGACCCTGCAGGGCCAGCAACTGGCGCAGGAAGAAAACCACCTCCAGCGGCTCGAGCTGGAGGGACGTCTGGACAGCGCCCAACGGGGCGTGATCGACCTCAAGGCCAGCGGCATCCGCGTGGGGGACACGGTGCTGGGCACCTTGCAGGCCAACGGCAAGGGTGATATCCGCCAGCAGGCGCTGACCCTGGCCCTGGACGGTCCGCAACTCAAGCTCGACCTGGGCCTGGATGGCCAGCTGAGCAAGGGTGACTGGCGTGGTCGCCTGGCCAGCGGCAGGATCCAGGCCGGTGGCCAGGACTGGCAGCTGCAGTCACCGGCGCGCCTGCAGCGGCTGGCCAGTGGCCAATTGGATTTCGGTGCCCATTGCTGGCGTTCAGGCCAGGCCAGCCTGTGCGGCGAGGACCAACGGCTGGCGCCCGAGCCGCGTTTGCGCTATCACCTCAAGCAGTTCCCGCTGGATAGCCTGGCGCAATGGCTGCCGAAGGACTTCGCCTGGCAAGGCATGCTCAATGCCGACGTGAACCTGGACATTCCGGCCAGCGGCCCGAAGGGCAACATCCGTGTCGATGCCAGTGGCGGTACGTTGCGTGTCCGCGACAACGGCCGCTGGATCGACTTCCCTTACCAGGCCCTGCGTCTGGACAGCACCCTGGCGCCACGCCGGGTCGATACGCGCCTGGATTTTCGCGGTGAGCGCCTCGGGGAGCTGAGCCTGAACACGCGCCTCGATCCGCTGGGCAAGAACAAGCCGCTGTCGGGCGAGTTCCGTCTCGCGGGGCTGGACGTGTCGATTGCCCGTCCGTTCGTGCCTATGGTCGAACGCCTGGCCGGGCAGTTGAATGGCAGCGGCCGCTTGACCGGCACCTTGCTGGCGCCACAAGTCAACGGCAACCTGATGCTCACGGGGGGCGAGGTCAGTGGTGCCGAGCTGCCGGTCAGCCTGCAGGACCTGTCGCTGCAGGCCTTGATCGCTGGCGAGCAGGTGCAGATCAACGGCGGCTGGCGCAGCGGCGATGCCGGCCGCGGCCAGCTCAACGGCCAGCTGACCTGGGGCCAGGCCCTGGGCATGGACCTGCGTCTGCAGGGCCAGCAACTGCCCGTGACCGTCGAGCCCTACGCCACACTGGAAGTTGCCCCGGACCTGAACCTGCGGCTGATTGATGACAAGCTGGCGGTGACCGGCAAGGTGCTGGTACCCAAGGGCAAGATCATTGTGCGCGAGTTGCCACCTTCTACCGTCAAGGTCTCGGACGACACGGTCATCGTCGGCCACCAGACCGAAGAGGGCAAGCCGCCCATGGCGATGGCCATGGATATCGACGTGGTCGTGGGGCAGGACACGCTGTCATTCAGCGGCTTCGGCCTGACCGCCAACCTGCTCGGCCATGTGCACATTGGCGACAACATGGACACCCGTGGCGAACTGAGCCTGGCCGATGGTCGTTACCGTGCCTACGGCCAGCGCCTGACCATTCGCCGCGCACGGTTGCTGTTTGCCGGGCCGATCGACCAGCCTTATCTGGATATCGAGGCCATCCGCAAGGTCGACGATGTGATTGCCGGTATCCGCCTGAGCGGCAGCGCCGAGCAACCGACCACCACGGTGTTCTCGGAACCGGCCATGAGCCAGGAGCAGGCGTTGTCGTACCTGGTGCTGGGGCGCCCGCTGGGGACTTCTGGCGAGGATAACAACATGCTTGCCGAAGCGGCATTGGGCCTGGGCCTGGCGGGCAGTGCGGGGATTACCGGCAGCCTGGCCTCGGGCCTGGGGATCGATGATTTCCAGCTGGATACCGAAGGCTCCGGTAACAGCACCAGCGTGGTGGCCAGTGGCAACCTGACCGAGAAGCTCAGCTTGCGCTACGGGGTCGGGGTGTTCGAGCCGGCCAATACCATTGCGCTGCGTTACAAGTTGAGCAAGAAGGTTTATCTGGAGGCTGCCAGCGGGCTGGCAAGCTCCTTGGATATCTTCTACAAGCGAGACTTCTGAGGGGCGCGTCAGCGTACGGTGGCGGCCTCGATGAATTCATTGCTGTCACTGGGTGGAGGGGGAGGGTCAGTGCGTACTGGAATGATCATGTTGGTGTACTGCTCAATCAGCCGGTTCAGTGCTTCAGGGGGCTCGCATGCCTGGAACTGCATGCGAATCTGCACTTCGTCAGGGTCGCGCGCTTCACCCTGACGCCCCTGCGAGCCTATGGAAACCTTGAACTTCGCAGCGGGGCTTTTCTCCGCTTCTGCATTCAGGTCCTGCAATATATCGGTCCCTTTGACACGGACCGACAAGTCGACTTGCATGCGTTCAAGTGCCAGCCCTTTGGGGGATACCAGTGCAAAGAGGGGCACACGCATGATATGGAAGTCGTCCATGGCGACTTCTACCATCTTTGCCCTCATGGGGGCGCCCAGCGCCTGATCATCGAAATCGAAAAACTGGTCGAAGAGGTTTATATACTGTTGCGCGATCAGGCTGTTCGTCGCCGCCGCGGCCTCTTGCAGGCCGCGAGTGATATCGCGCAGGTCAAGCGAGGTCATGGGGGAGGGTGACGTGTCCACTCAATATTTCCTCTTTGCCGTAAGGTCCCCCGTCGCGGACGGCGGGGGTAATGACGCAGTGCTCAAGGTGCAGCCGTATTGGCATTAGCAGGTGCTGCTGAATTGGCAGCCGCGGCATTGTCGATCTTCAGAACGTCAGCGTCGGATATCTTTTCGAGACTGCGCGGTGCTTCGTCACCTTTGACCACGACGGGTTTGGTACTTGCACTTACCAGAAAATCAATAACTTTCATCATGGCCTCAGGCGGTTCCTGGCGCGCGATTCGAGTATTGAATTTATAACGGGCAGTCGTGTCGGTTTTGCGAGTTTGCTCGGAATGGTTACTGATACTGCCCTTGACGCTTACGCTGAACGGCCCCCACCCCACTTTGCCTTCCACACCGCCTTCTTTTTTGCTGGTGCTCTTGTCTTCGGCAAACTGGTTGATGGTCAGTTCGAACTCTACATTACCCTCCATGATCGAGATATTCGGGTGGGTGATGGCTGCCAGCAGGGGCACCTTCATGGTTTTGCTGACAACACCTTGATATTCGCCTTGCTCATTGACGATCGTTTCGTCGTAGTCGAACTGGATAGCGACTGCCTTGCCATCCTGAATGCACACTTGCATGAGGAAGTCAGCGTAGGATTTGCTTGCACTCACTTGAGCCTTGATCATCGCCTGCAGCGGGGCAGCGATCATTTTATCCATTGGCAGCGAGTTGATCACGGAGCCGATGAGACTGTTATCTATCATGGGTATTCCCCTGTGTGGATATTAAGTTTTCGATAGGGCCGTTGTTTGGCGCCGCATTCATCATTAGCGAGCGTCATGCTCCTGGCGCCGGATGTTGCCGATCTGTCGCAGGCTCAACCCATACTTGTTGGCGAGCAGACTGCGAGACAAACCTTCGGCGCTTTCTTTCTGGATTTGCAGATTGCGCAATTGCCTCAGGAAATGATCTGCCTTGGGTATTTCCAGGGCCACACCGGCAAATCGCTTGATCAGGGCGTCGAGTGCGTCTGCCGGAAGCACGTCGGCGAGTTTGGTGCGCGCTCGGTGCTTGGGGATGTACTTGGGCCTGCCGCCGTAGGCGCAGGTCAACTGGTAGGCGTTTTCAAGGCCGATGCATTCGATCAGGGCCTGCAACGAATGCGGTAACTGGCCGATGTCGATGGATGTGAGATCTGGCAGTTCCATAAAGACTTCCTCGCGGTGGATGGAGCGCGATGCCTGTCGTTGGCATGGAGGAATTCTCGGTGAACGCCGAATGTTGCGACTAGGCGCCAAGTGGGCTGGCAGTTGTAGTTTTGGTGAGCAGGGCTTGCAGGCAACGAAGTCGCGGGATGTAGGACGTTGCGTCAACACTGCTTTGCAGGCCCGATTGCTCGTTGGGTTGCATTTCCATCGCGCTAGTGAGTGCCCGAACCCTTATTCACACGGATAACTGTTCAGCAGGCTCGCACCTGAAAGATAGTCGTGAGCGTCATCCGAATGCCGGTGTGGCAAGGTGCGCCAGTCGATCTCCAGGCAGAGGCTGTTCAATGGCTGGTTATCGAGCATGCCGATGACCCGGTCGGGAAAGGTCCGCCGGTAGCGGGCGACGGTTTTGCCCCGGGGTTCGACCTGATCCGCCTGTGCCAGCGCCTGGCGAGCCAGTGCGGGCAGCAATGGCTGCGGGATGGTGAAATAGGGGTGACCGGGCCTTGCTTGCAGGTGCCCGGCTGCGCGGCTTCTTTGCCATAGTTGTTGCCACTGGCTGCTGCCTGCATGGGCAGCCAATTGGTCACCTAGTGTGAGCAATTGTTCAGGCGGCGCCTGGCCGGTGTCGAGGGCCTGAATGGGAAGTGATGGCGCGAGCAGCATGATGAACAGCGCGAACCTGCGCATGGTGCCTCCAGCATGGATTGAGGAAGCCCAATGCTTTCAGGCATGCCTTGCCATGCTAAGCAGGAAATGCAGCGCTGCAAGGCGTTGACGTTGTATCATTGTCGCCGCTCGTTGTGAGCAAATACCCCCGATGTTGAAGGATTTTTCGATGACCCACGTGCAGCGCCTCAAATATTCGCTTCTGATCATCCTGGTGGTGCTGGGCCTCATGCTGGGCCTGTCGCATCTGCAGAAGCAAGGCACGATCAGTGAACAGACCTTCCAGATGCTGGCTATCGCGATTGCCGTGGTGGTGGTCGTGATCAACGGGATTCTGCGGCGCAAGGTCAAGCCCTGACGCCGGCCCGGCGGCAGCGTCAGGCGGCCTGCAGTCAGCGCGGCAAGGGCTGTTCGAGTACGGCGCGTGCTTCGGGCTTGAGGCTGTAGCACTTGTCGCTGCCAAGGCTGATCACACCCTCTGTGCACAGCCGTTTGAGCACCTCGCGCACGCTCAGGAACGACAACGGGATGTCCAGTTGCTCCAGTTGCGCATGCACGCCGCGCACGCCGATGCTGCGCCCGGTGCGATCTGCGTGGTACAGCGCATCGATCACTTTCAGGCGAATGAGGCTGGTGCGCAGGCCGTAATTGCGCAGCAGTTCGCGAATCTGCTCGTTGCCGGTACGCTCGTCCACGCTGGTGGCCGCGCCGATGGCCGCCTTCCCCGGAATGCGCCCGGTCTGCAATGAGGGTTGCGGGTCGTACATGTGAATGCTCCTTTTCGTGGACTGTCCCGAAATATGGGTGGCTCACTGATTAAGGACGAATGAGAACGGCAAATCTGCAGCGTCTGCCTGCAAAATTTTCTGCCGGTGTCTGTTGAAGACGGTTCGCGGCGCCACTGCGCGTAAAATTTTCATCCAGCCGTTCGTTTGATCGGGAATGATCCCTGAATCCGAGGAATGCCCGTGTTGTCAATTTCGCGTCCCTTGACCTGTGCCAGCCTGGCGGCTGCCCTGGTCGCCTCCAGCGTAGCCGTGCAGGCGCGGGAAACCGGCGCTGATGCCAGTGCGCAGATCCGTCGCACCAGTTTTGGTGTGCCGCATATCGTCGCCAAGGATGAGCGCGGCCTGGGGTATGGCATTGGCTATGCCTATGCCCAGAACAACCTGTGCCTGCTGGCCAATGAAGTGCTGACGGTCAACGGTGAGCGCTCGCGCTATTTCGGCGCTCAGGCCAAGACCCTCGAACAACGCGACAACCTCGCCAGTGACCTGTTCTTCAGCTGGCTCAACACGCCGGCGGCAGTCACTGGCTTCATGCAGGCCCAGCCAGCGCAGGTGCGCGAACTGCTGGAGGGTTATGCCAGCGGCTTCAACCGCGCCTTGGCCGAGCGGCGCAAGCAAGGCCTGCCTGCGGAATGCGGCGACGGCCAGTGGGTACGCCCGATTACCAGCCAGGACCTGGTCAAACTGACCCGTCGCCTGCTGGCTGAAGGGGGCGTGGGTCAGTTCGCCGAAGCGCTGGCGGGCGCCCAGCCCCCCAGGCTGGCAGCCCAGCGAGCAACCCCGGCCTTTGACGTGGCGCTGGCCCAGCAGCAGCGCTTCGCCTCCGAGCGCGGCAGCAACGCGGTGGCTGTGGGGGCGCAACGCTCGGCCAATGGCCGCGGCCTGTTGCTGGCCAACCCGCACTTCCCGTGGATGGGTGGCATGCGTTTTTACCAGATGCAGCTGACCATTCCAGGCAAGCTGGATGTGATGGGCGCCGCTTTGCCTGGCCTGCCGGTGGTGAACATCGGCTTCAACCGCCACCTGGCCTGGACCCACACGGTGGATACCTCAAAGCACTTCACCCTGTATCGCTTGCAGTTGGACCCCAAGGATCCGACCCATTACCTGCAGGATGGCAAGTCCATCCCGATGGCACGGCAAACCGTGAGCGTCACGGTCAAGGCCGCCGATGGCACCCTCAGCCAGGTCGAGCGCCAGGTCTACAGCTCCGGTTTCGGGCCGGTGGTGCAGTGGCCTGGGCGACTGGACTGGGACACCCAGGCAGCCTATAGCCTGCGCGATGCCAACCTGGACAACACGCGTGTGCTGCAGCAGTGGTATCGCATCAACCGTGCCGACAGCCTGGAGGCCCTGAAGGGGTCCACCGAACAGTTGCAGGGCATCCCCTGGGTCAACACCCTGGCGGTCGATGCCGCAGGCACGGCGCTGTACCTGAACCAGTCCGTGGTGCCTTATGTCGATCAGCAACTGCTGAGCGAATGCAGCAACCCGGTGGTGCAAGGCCCTCTGGTGGTGCTGGACGGGTCGCGCAGCGCCTGCCAGTGGAAGGTCGATGCGGATGCCGCGCAGCCTGGCATCTTCCCGGCGCGGATGCTGCCCAGCCTGGAGCGCAACGACTTCGTGCAGAACTCCAACGACCCGGCCTGGATGACCAACCCAGCCCAGCCGTTGACCGGTTTCTCGCCGTTGATCAGCCGCAGCGACCAGCCACTGGGCATGCGCGGCCGCTTTGCCCTCGAGCGCCTGCAAGGCAACGCCAAGCTGGGTGTCGATGACTTGCAGCGCATGGTGCTGGATGACGACGTTTACCTGGCCAGCCTGGTGCTGCCCGACCTGCTGCAGTGGTGCAAAGGGGCAGAAGCCGACCTGCAGGCTGTGTGCGCCAGCCTCGCCGCCTGGAATGGCAAGGCCGATTTGTCCAGTGGTGTCGGCCTGGTGCATTTCCAGAACATGGTCGAGGCCATGGCCAAGCAGCCGCAAAGCTGGCGCGTGGCCTTCGACCCGGCAGACCCGCAGCACACCCCGCGTGGCCTGGCGGTGGAGCAGGCGGCCGTGCGCCAGCTGTTGCGCGAAGCAGCCTTGGCATCGAAGCAGCAAGTGGCCAAGGCCGGTGTGGAGGAGGGCAGCCGCTGGGGGCAGATCCAGCAGGCCGCCGATGGCACGCCTGTACCAGGCGGGCCGCAGCAGCTGGGGGTTTATAACGCGATGTTCAGCGTGCCGCACGGGCCGGGCAAGCGGCTGGTGGTCAGTGGTACCAGCTACCTGCAGGTGGTGAGTTTCACTGAAGATGGGCCACAGGCGCGTGGGCTATTGGCGTTCTCGCAGTCCAGCGAAGCCGGCTCGGCGCACTTCAGCGACCAGACCAAGGCGTTTTCGGCCAAGCAGCTGGCAGCGCTGCCGTTTACCGAGGCGCAGATCAAGGCGGACCCGGAGTATCGTCACTATGTGATCAGTGAACGGGACAAAGCCGCGGTGGCCAGCCGGCCTTGAACCTGTAACGGCGTGTTCGCGGGTGAACCCGCTGCCACAGGAAACTCCACAGGCCTGAGTCCAGTGGTTTCCCTGTGGCAGCGGGCGAGCCCGCGAAAAGGGCGACTTGGGCTTTCAGGAGAACTCGAACGGCTCCAGGGCAAAGCCTTGCCCGTCGACCTGCAAGGTCCAGCCCCGTCGGTCCCAATCCCCCAGCACGATGCGCCGGGCCGGTTCACCTTCGACCACCAGCTTGTGAATCGCCGGCCGGTGGGTGTGGCCATGCACCAGCGTGCGTACGCCGTGCGCCGCCATCACTTTCGGCACTTCTTCCGGCGTGACGTCGACGATCTCGGTAGCCTTCATGCGCGTCTGCGCACGGCTTTCGCTGCGCAGCTTGCGCGCCAGTTTCTGCCGGGTGGCCAGCGGCAGGTGCCGAAGGATCCACAGGCTCACCGGGTTGCGCAGGTAACGGCGCATCTTCATGTAGGCCAGGTCGCGGGTGCACAGGGTGTCGCCATGCATCAGCAGCACCGGTTCACCGCCCAGCTCGATCACGCTGGGGTCGGCCAGCAGTGTGCAGCCAGCGGCCGTGCAGAAGTCCTGGCCAATCAGGAAGTCGCGGTTGCCATGCATCAGGTAGATCGCCGTGCCGCTGTCGCTGAGCTGGCGCAAGGCCTGGCAGATCGACTGCTGGAACGGTGTCATGGCGTCGTCGCCGATCCACGCTTCAAAAAAATCACCGAGGATGTACAACGCCTTGGCGTGACGGGCGCGGCCGTCGAGCAGATCAAGAAACGCCCGGGTGATGTCCGGGCGTTCTTCTTGCAGGTGCAGATCGGAGATCAGCAGGATCACTCAATGATCTCGGCTTTCTCGATGATCACGTCGTCCTTCGGCACGTCCTGGTGGCCAGCCTTGGAGCCGGTGGCAACTTTTTCGATCGCATCGACGATTTCACGGCCTTCGGTCACTTCACCGAACACGGCGTAGCCCCAACCCTGTACGTTCTTGCCGCTGTGGTTGAGGAAGTCGTTGTCGGCGGCGTTGATGAAGAACTGCGCCGAGGCGGAGTGCGGCTCCATGGTGCGGGCCATGGCAATGCTGTACTTGGTGTTCTTCAGGCCGTTGTCGGCTTCGTTCTGGATGCTGGCACGGGTCTTCTTCTGGTTCATGCCGGCTTCGAAACCGCCGCCCTGAATCATGAAGCCCTTGATCACACGGTGGAACACGGTGCCGTTGTAGTGGCCATCCTTGACGTACTGAACGAAGTTTTCGGTGGTCAGCGGCGCTTTCTCGGCGTTCAGTTGCAGAACGATGTCGCCGTGGTTGGTGGTCAGTTTGACTTTGGACATGCTGAAATTCGCTCTTTCAAGGCATACGGGAATAGGGTGCGCAGGGCGCGTTTAGTCACCTGACGCAAGATCGGGCAACCGCGACACATGTCGATGGTTCATGGCGCGCAGCGGCCATTTTGCACGGTTCGCGATAAATCGCGCCAGTTTGTCGGTGCCCGGCTGTCAGCAGCTTGACTGCTTCGGCTATGATAGGCCCTTTGATTCAATCGGCCTACCCAGGCCGGACACGTGCATTCAAGGATCCTATGAGCAAGCCCACTGCCGACAACGCGCCCAACGCCGCTGCCAAAGGCGCCCCCGCTGTCCCTGCGAACTTCCTGCGGCCGATCATCCAGGCCGACCTGGACTCGGGCAAGCACAGCAGCATCGTCACCCGCTTCCCGCCGGAGCCCAATGGCTACCTGCACATCGGCCACGCCAAGTCGATCTGTGTCAACTTCGGCCTGGCCAAGGAGTTCGGCGGCGTCTGCCACCTGCGCTTCGACGACACCAACCCGGCCAAGGAAGACCAGGAATACATCGACGCCATCCAGCGCGACGTGAAATGGCTGGGCTTCGACTGGGCTGGCGAGGTGCGCTATGCCTCCGACTACTTCGACCAGCTGCACGACTGGGCCGTTGAACTGATCAAGCGTGGCAAGGCCTATGTCTGCGACCTGACCCCTGATCAGGCCAAGGAATACCGTGGCAGCCTGACCGAGCCCGGCAAGAACAGCCCGTTCCGCGAGCGCGGCGTCGAGGAGAACCTCGACCTGTTCGCGCGCATGAAGGCCGGCGAGTTCAAGGATGGCGAGCGCGTGCTGCGTGCCAAGATCGACATGGCTTCGCCGAACATGAACCTGCGCGACCCGATCCTGTACCGCATCCGCCATGCCCACCACCACCAGACCGGTGACAAGTGGTGCATCTACCCGAACTACGACTTCACCCACGGGCAGTCGGACGCCATCGAAGGCATCACCCACTCGATCTGCACCCTCGAGTTCGAAGGCCACCGCCCGCTGTACGACTGGTTCCTCGACA
The DNA here is from genome assembly GCF_014269035.2 of Pseudomonas vlassakiae. GTDB lineage: Bacteria > Pseudomonadota > Gammaproteobacteria > Pseudomonadales > Pseudomonadaceae > Aquipseudomonas > Aquipseudomonas vlassakiae. Next base: position 15,031 of record NZ_JABWRP020000027.1, on the reverse strand, counting down.
ACCTGCCGGTCCCGGCGCACCCGCGCCAGTACGAGTTCAGCCGCCTGAACCTGAACTACACCATCACCTCCAAGCGCAAGCTCAAGCAACTGGTCGACGAAAAGCACGTCAGTGCCTGGGACGACCCGCGCATGTCGACCCTGTCGGGCTTCCGCCGCCGCGGCTATACCCCGGCGTCGATCCGCAACTTCTGCGAAATGATCGGTACCAACCGTTCCGACGGCGTGGTCGACATGTCGATGCTCGAATTCAGTATCCGTGACGACCTCGACCGCACCGCGCCACGCGCCATGTGCGTGCTGCGCCCGCTGAAGGTGGTCATCACCAACTATCCGCAAGGCCAGGTCGAGCAGCTTGAACTGCCGCGCCACCCGAAGGAAGACATGGGCATGCGCGTGCTGCCGTTCGCCCGCGAGCTGTACATCGACCGCGACGACTTCATGGAAGAGCCGCCAAAGGGCTACAAGCGCCTGGAGCCCGCCGGTGAAGTGCGCCTGCGCGGCAGCTACGTGATCCGCGCCGACGAGGCGATCAAGGATGCCGACGGCAACATCGTCGAGCTGCGCTGCTCGTATGACCCGGACACCCTGGGCAAGAACCCGGAAGGCCGCAAGGTCAAGGGCGTGATCCACTGGGTACCGGCCGAAGGCAGTGTCGAGTGCGAAGTGCGCCTGTACGACCGCCTGTTCCGCTCCGCCAACCCGGAAAAGACCGAAGACGGCGGCAGCTTCCTCGACAACATCAACCCGGATTCGCTGCAAGTGCTGAAGGCCTGCCGCGCCGAGCCATCGCTGGGCCAGGCGCAGCCTGAGGACCGCTTCCAGTTCGAGCGCGAAGGCTACTTCTGCGCCGACCTCAAGGACAGCCAGCCGGGTCGCCCGGTGTTCAACCGCACCGTCACCCTGCGTGACTCCTGGGGCAGCTAAGGAACCGCCGTGCTTACCATCTACAACACGCTGAGCAAGACCAAGGAGGCCTTCAAGCCGCTCGATGGCAACAAGGTGCGCATGTACGTGTGCGGCATGACCGTGTACGACTACTGCCACCTTGGCCATGGCCGCAGCATGGTGGCGTTCGACCTGGTGACCCGCTGGCTGCGTAAAAGCGGCTACGACCTGACCTACGTGCGCAACATCACCGACATCGACGACAAGATCATCAACCGCGCCAACGAAAACGGCGAGGCGTTCGATGCCCTGACCGCGCGCATGATCGACGCGATGCACGAAGACGAGCGCCGCCTGAACATCCTCAAGCCGGACCTGGAGCCGCGTGCCACCGACCATATCGCCGGCATGCACGCGATGATCCAGACCTTGATCGACAAGGGCTACGCCTACTCGCCCGGCAACGGCGACGTGTACTACCGGGTCGGCAAGTTCGCCGGTTACGGCAAGCTGTCGCGCAAGAAGATCGAAGACCTGCGCATCGGTGCCCGCATCGAGGTCGACGAGGCCAAGCAGGACCCACTGGACTTCGTCCTGTGGAAAGGCGTCAAGCCGGGCGAGCCGTACTGGGATTCGCCGTGGGGCCCGGGCCGTCCGGGCTGGCACATCGAGTGCTCGGTGATGTCCACCTGCTGCCTGGGTGAGAGCTTCGACATCCACGGCGGTGGCAGCGACCTGGAGTTCCCGCACCACGAGAACGAGATCGCGCAGAGCGAGGCGGCCACTGGCAAGCAGTACGCCAACAGCTGGATGCACTGCGGCATGATCCGTATCAACGGCGAGAAGATGTCCAAGTCGCTGAACAACTTCTTCACCATTCGCGACGTGCTCGACAAGTATCACCCGGAGGTGGTGCGCTACCTGCTGGTGGCCAGCCACTACCGCAGCGCCATCAACTACTCCGAAGACAGCCTGCGCGATGCCAAGGGCGCCCTGGAGCGCTTCTACCACGCGCTGCGTGGCCTGCCGCGGGTTGCCGCCAAGGGTGGCGAGGCGTTCGTAGAGCGCTTCAGCGTGGCGATGAACGACGACTTCGGTACCCCGGAAGCGTGCGCCGTGCTGTTTGACCTGGTGCGCGAGATCAACCGCCTGCGTGACAGCGATGTCGATGCGGCGGCGGGCCTGGCCGGTCGCCTGCGTGAGCTGGGCGATGTGCTGGGTGTGCTGCAGCTGGAGGCCGATGATTTCCTGCGTGCCGGCGCCGAAGGCAAGGTCGATGCGGCGCAGGTGGAAGCCTTGATCCAGGCGCGTCTGCAGGCGCGTGCGGACAAGAACTGGGCTGAGTCCGACCGTATCCGTGACCAGATCACGGCCATGGGTGTGGTGCTGGAAGACAGCAAGGGCGCTACTACCTGGCGTCTGGCTGACTGATCGGCGTAACGGGGGCTGCTTTGCAGCCCATCGCGGCTAAAGCCGCTCCTACAGGGACCGCGCAGCATGCAAGCGTGGTGCAGCCCCTGCAGGAGCAGCTTTGGCCGCGATGGGCCGCAAAGCGGCCCCGGCTTTTACTTGGCTACCCCGGCCAGCGGGCAGTGCAACACCAGTTTCGCCCCACCCAGCTCGCTCTCGCCAATCTCCAGCCCGAACCCGTGCAGGTCGACGATCGCGGCAACGATCGACAACCCCAGCCCGAACCCGGAATGGCGGTGGCCTTCCTCGCTGCGATAGAACCGCTTCAGCACCGCAGCGCGCTCCTCTTCGGGAATCCCCGGCCCGCTGTCTTCGACGGCAATGTGCACCCCCAGCTCATCCTGGGTCGCCTTGATGGCAACCCGGCCGTCTTCGGGCGTGAACTTGATGGCATTGCCCACCAGGTTGGCCAGTGCTTCGAACAGCAACTCGCGATCACCGTGCAGCGCCGGTAACTGGGCCGGCTGTTCCAGGTTGAGGCGAATGCCGCCATCTTCGGCCAGCGGCAGATAGAAGTCGTGCAGTTCCACCAGCAAGTCGTGCGGATCAAGCTGAACGAAGCCGGCGCGGCGCTGGCGGTCTTCCAGCTCGCTGATGCGCAGCAAGCCACGAAAGCGTGCCATCAACGTATCGGTCTCACCAATCGCCTGGTCCAGCGCTTCGGCTTGTGGTGAATCGTGCGCGCTTTGCTGACGAATACGGTAAAGCTGGGCCCGCAAGCGGGTAAGGGGCGTGCGCAAGTCGTGGGCGATGTTGTCGCAGACGCCTTTGACTTCATGCATCAGCCGCTCGATGCGGTCGAGCATGGCGTTGACGATATCGGCCAGCATGTCCAGCTCATCGCGGCGCGCTGACAGTGGCAAGCGGTGGGTGAGGTCGCCGGCAACGATCAGCTCGGCCTGGGCCTGAATGGCACGAATGCGCTTGAGCGGGCGGCGGCGTAGCAGGTACCAGCCGGCAAACCCCGGAATCAGGGTCAGCGAGATGCCCCACAGCAAGGCATGCAGGATGATGCGGGTGACCACGAACAGTGAGCCATTGTCGCGGAACAGCACCAGCCAACGGCCATCTTGCACCCTGATCGCCACCGCATCGCAGCTGTCACGTGGCATGTGCGGGTCATCGGCATCCAGGCAGCGCTTGAGTTCGTGCACCTTGCCGTCCAGGCCCAGGTCCGGGGGGATCGCGCGAATCCGCCCGCCCACCGGGTTGAACTGGGCGTCGAACAGGCCATAGGCATCGAAACTGCGTTCCTCGAACGCCTGGCTGGCGACCAGGGCATCGTCGAGCTGCTTGCCGCTCATGTGTGCGAACAGGTGCTGGCGCTGCAGCATCGAGTGGCGGGTCAGCTTGTTCAGGTAGCTGGACACCTCGAAATACAGCACCCCCATGAGGATGCTGCTCCAGGCCACGAAGAGGAAACTGTACAGCGCCAGCAGGCGGCTGGTGGACGAGCTCCAGCCCTTAGACGGGTTCAGCAATGGCATAGCCCGAGCCCCGTACCGTACGGATCAGCGGCGACTGGCCGGGGGAGTCGATTTTCTTGCGCAGGCGCCCGATGTGCACGTCGATCAGGTTGGTGCCCGGGTCGAAGTGGTAGCCCCAGACTTCCTCGAAGATCATCATCCGCGTGATCACCTGGCCGCTGTGGCGCATCAGGTATTCCAGCAGTTTGTACTCGGTGGGTAGCAGGTTGAGGGTCTGCTCGCCGCGGCGGGCTTCGTGGCTGATCAGGTCCAGCTGCAGGTCGGCGACCTGCAGGCGGGTCTGGGTCATCGGTACACTGTTGCGGCGCAACAACACTTCGACCCGTGCCGCCATTTCGTCGGAGGCGAACGGCTTGGTCAGGTAGTCGTCGCCGCCGGCGCGCAGGCCGCGCACGCGCTCATCCACGTCGGACAGGGCGCTGATCATCAGGATCGGCGTGGTGATTTTCAGGTTGCGCAGGGTGGTGACGATCGTCAGGCCATCGACCTCGGGCAGCATCCGGTCTACGGTGATCAGGTCGTAACCGCCGGCGATGGCCTTGGCCAGGCCCTCGCGGCCGTTGTCGGCCCAATCCACTTCCAGGCCGTGGCTGGAGAGTTCGGCGACGATTTCCTGGCCGGTGACGGCGTCGTCTTCGATGGTCAGTACGCGTGGCATGCTCGTTCCTGGGCGTCTATTGGAGACTTGATTGTGCCAAAGAATAGCCAAACGGCGATTTAAGAAAAATTCATCTACGCCGGGTAAAACAAAACGGGGCATGCCAGTGTCTGGCATGCCCCGTCGATCAGCGTGGTGCAGCGTCTCAGGCGACCTTGACGATCCAGCCGGCTGGCGCTTCGACGTCGCCGCTCTGGATGCCGGTCAGCTCGTTGTAGAGCTTCTGGGTGACCGGGCCGACCTTTTCCAGATCGTGGAACACGTGCAGCTTGCCGTTGTACTCGATACCACCGATCGGGGTGATCACCGCAGCGGTACCGCAAGCGCCGGCTTCGACGAAGCGGTCGAGCTTGTTGATCTCGACGTCGCCTTCGATCACGGTCAGGCCCAGGCGCGCTTGTGCCAGTTCCATCAGCGACAGGCGGGTGATGCCTGGCAGTACCGAGGCCGATTTCGGGGTGACGAATTCGTTGTTGGCGGTGATGCCGAAGAAGTTGGCCGAACCGACTTCCTCGATCTTGGTATGGGTCAGCGGATCGAGGTAGATGGCGTCGGCGAAGTTGGCCTTCTTGGCCTCGGCGCCTGGCTGCAGGCTGGCCGCGTAGTTACCACCGACCTTGGCTGCGCCAGTGCCCTGAGGGGCGGCACGGTCGAAGCTGGAGATCTGGAAGTTGTGCGGTTTCATGCCGCCCTTGAAGTACGAGCCAACCGGGATTGCGAAGATCGAGAAGATGAACTCGGGGGCGGTGCGCACGCCAATGTTGTCGCCGGTGCCGATGACGAACGGGCGCAGGTACAGGGCGCCTTTGCCGTGCGGCGGGACGAACTTCTCGTTGGCCTTGACCACTTGCTTGCACGCTTCGATGAAGACATCGGTCGGCACCTGCGGCATCAGCAGGCGCGCGCAGCTGCGCTGCATGCGGGCGGCGTTCTGGTCTGGGCGGAACAGGTTGATCGAGCCGTCCTTGCAACGGTAGGCCTTGAGGCCTTCGAAGCACTGCTGGCCATAGTGCAGGGCGGTGGAGCCTTCACTGATGTGCAGCACGTTGTCTTCGGTCAGGGTGCCTTTGTCCCACTCACCATTGCGCCATACGGACAGGTAGCGCTTGTCGGTCTTGATGTAGTCGAAACCCAGCTTGTCCCAGTTAATGCTTTCGTTACTCATGACACCCTCGATTGTCTTGCAAGTGCCCGATCGCTCGGGCTGCTGTTATATGCGCACCTCGCCACGATAATACATCCATCGCGGATCGGGAACGGTCAGTCACGAATTGGGGGGCTGGCAGGTGTAGGACGGTGGTTTTTCATGGCATGTGAGATCGAGCGCCGCGCGGGCGGTGCTCGATCTCACAGGCGCTGAACCTCTATCGGCTGGCACCCGCAAGCCGTCGACTCCAATCGCCAGCATGGCTGCGATTACAGGCCTCTTCACTGTCGAGTCGTACATGCCAGGCAACGTGGTCCAGCTTCACACCGGCCTCATCGAGCGCCTGTGTCGTCAGCGCCAGCATGCGTGCCTTGGTCTCCCCAGCCAACGCTGCTGCTTTTTCGGCCTCACGCTCGAACACCCAGGTAATGCGCAAGCTAGCCGGAAAGTCATCCGGATCCAGCCGATGGGTCAGCCAGCTGAACCCTAAGATCTCTGCCTTGGCGGCTTCGCAAGCGTCAGTCAGGCAGGCGACCAGCTCACGCTCAAGGCGCGCTAGGTCGCGTTTTCTCAGGGCTTTCATTGAGCGCTCTCATCATCAATCTGCTGGCAGAAGCGCAACAGGTTGCCGAACGGGTCGCGAATCTGCATCTGCAACCCCCAGTCCACCCGCTCGGCCTGGGGGCGGGCGTAGCCGTACTTCTTGTCCAGCAGTTCCCGCTCCAGTGCGCGCAGGTCTTCAGTGCGGGCGAACACGGTCGAGCCTGGGCAGGCATCGCCGTGGTGCTCGCTCAGGTGCAGGATCAGGCCGTCCCGGTGGATCTGCGCGTAGAGCGGCAGGTCCGGGCTGAAGCGGTGCTCCCAGTCGAGCTGAAAGCCCATGAAGTCGAGATAAAACTCCTTGGCCTTGTCGACCGAGAAAATCCGCAGGACCGGAATGGCAGGGGCGAGGGGCATGGCGGTTCCTTGGCCGTAGGTAAAACAGAGACTGTAGCGCAGCACCGAAACAGGGCCAAGTGCCGCCCCGGCAATGTGCGATTTAACCCCCTATGCCCCATGCCAGAGCCGTCGCCGTGAAGGTTTCATCTTCATTCACCTGCGTAGTTGGCCCGCAACCTGCTATATCCAGCCAGCGAAATTTGATCGAGTGGTCAGTCTGCAGTTGCCCGAAAAGGCCACGCATGACCCTCAAAACGGCCGTCAGGCCACGGATATCAAGGGGCCGCAGGATGTCGCTCGCGGAGCAGATCGAACCATCGGAGCAGGACGCCGGCTGGAGCGCGCACTTGCAGTTGCGCTTCGTCGAGCGCAATGGCGTGACCCGCATTGGTGCGCGCCGGCATTTCGGCCCGCTTTTGGTGCAGCGCCCGTTCTACCCAGAGGGTGGACCGTGCCACGTGTATGTGTTGCACCCGCCCGGCGGCATCGTTGCCGGTGACCGGCTGGAGCTGGATATCCACCTCGAGCCGGGCAGCCATGCGCTGCTGACCATGCCGGGTGCCAGCAAGTTCTACCGCAGCATCGGCCCCACCGCCCGGCTGGCCCAGCGCTTCCACCTGCAGGCCGGCAGCACCCTGGAATGGCTGCCGCAGGACAGCATCTTGTTCAACGGCGCCCGCGCCAGCCTCGACAGCCGCTTCACCCTGGAACCGGGGGCGAAGCTGTTGGCCTGGGAAACCCTGTGCCTGGGCCGGCCGGTGATGAACGAGCGTTTCGAACAGGGTGCACTGGACAGCCGCCTGTGCATCGAGCTGCCCGGCGACCCCGGCCTGCACGAGCGGCTGCGCATTGCCGGCGGGCAACTGGCCAAGGTCGGCGGCCACCCGCTGGTCGCCACCTTCTGCGCAGCGCCTGCGACCCCGGCCGTGCTGGAGCAGGTGCGCGCGCTGCTCGATGAACTGGATACCCCCGCAGGCGCCACCTTGCTCGGTTCGCTGTTGGTGATCCGCCTGCTCGATCATGACAACCAACACCTGCAACACACCCTGCAGCGCCTCTGGCATGCCCTGCGCCCGGCCGTTCTCGGCCTGGCTGCATGCCCGCCGCGCATCTGGGCCACTTGAGAGAGCGCCATGGAGCTGACCCCGAGAGAGAAAGACAAACTGCTGTTGTTCACCGCCGCGCTGCTGGCCGAACGGCGGCTGGCCCGTGGCCTGAAGCTCAACTACCCGGAGGCGGTTGCGCTGATCAGCGCTGCGGTGCTCGAAGGCGCCCGCGATGGCCGCACGGTGGCCGAGCTGATGAGCCTGGGCCGCGAAGTGATTGGCCGCGAGCAGGTCATGGAGGGCGTCGCCGAGATGCTGCATGACGTGCAGGTCGAGGCGACCTTCCCCGACGGCACCAAGCTGGTGACCGTGCACGACCCTATCGTCTGACCTGGAGCAGGAGCCCAGCATGATCCCAGGTGAAATTCAGGTCGCCGCTGGCGACATCGAACTCAACGTCGGCCGTGACACGGTCAGCGTCAGCGTGGCCAACCATGGTGACCGGCCGGTGCAGGTCGGTTCGCACTACCACTTCTACGAGGTCAACGATGCGCTGGTGTTCGAGCGTGAGCCGACCCGTGGTTTTCGCCTCGATATACCGGCTGGCACCGCCGTACGCTTCGAGCCGGGCCAGGCGCGCACCGTGCAACTGGTGGCCTACGCCGGCAAGCGTGAAGTGTACGGCTTCCAGGGCAAGGTCAATGGCGCACTGGAGGGTAGGGCATGAGCCGTATTTCCCGTCGGGCCTACGCCGACATGTTCGGCCCCACCGTCGGCGACCGCGTTCGCCTGGCCGATACCGCGTTGTGGGTTGAGGTCGAAAAGGACTTTACGGTCTATGGCGAAGAGGTCAAGTTCGGTGGCGGCAAGGTCATCCGCGACGGCATGGGCCAAGGCCAGATGCTCGCGGCCGAGGCCATGGACCTGGTGCTGACCAATGCGCTGATCATTGATCACTGGGGCATCGTCAAGGCCGATATCGGCGTCAAGCGCGGGCGCATCGCTGCCATCGGCAAGGCCGGCAATCCCGACGTGCAACCGGGCGTGACCGTGCCGGTCGGCCCAGGTACCGAGGTGATCGCCGCCGAGGGCAAGATCGTCACCGCCGGCGGCATCGATTCGCACATTCACTTCATCTGCCCGCAGCAGGTCGATGAGGCGCTGACCAGTGGCGTCACTACCTTCATTGGCGGCGGCACCGGCCCGGCCACCGGCACCAATGCCACCACCTGCACGCCCGGGCCGTGGTACCTGGCGCGGATGCTCCAGGCCGCCGATTGCCTGCCGATCAACATCGGCCTGCTGGGCAAGGGCAACGCCTCGCGCCCCGAAGCGCTGCGCGAGCAGATCGCCGCCGGTGCCGTGGGCCTGAAGCTGCACGAGGACTGGGGCTCGACCCCGGCCGCCATCGATTGCTGCCTGGGTGTGGCCGAAGAGATGGATATCCAGGTGGCGATCCACACCGACACCTTGAACGAGTCGGGCTGCATCGAAGACACCTTGGCTGCCATTGGTGACCGCACCATCCATACCTTCCATACCGAAGGTGCCGGTGGCGGCCACGCCCCGGACATCATCCGTGCGGCAGGGCAGGCCAACGTGCTGCCGTCCTCGACCAACCCGACCCTGCCGTACACGGTCAACACCGTCGACGAGCACCTCGACATGCTGATGGTCTGTCACCACCTGGACCCGAGCATTGCCGAGGACGTGGCCTTTGCCGAGTCGCGAATCCGCCGCGAGACCATTGCCGCCGAAGACATCCTCCACGACATGGGCGCCTTCGCCATGACCTCGTCCGACTCCCAGGCCATGGGCCGGGTCGGCGAAGTGGTGCTGCGCACCTGGCAAGTGGCGCACCAGATGAAGCTGCGTCGCGGCCCGCTGGCGCCGGACAGCGCATACAGTGACAACTTCCGGGTCAAGCGCTACATCGCCAAGTACACCCTCAACCCGGCATTGACCCACGGTATCGCCCATGAAGTCGGTTCGGTGGAAGTGGGCAAGCTGGCTGACCTGGTGCTCTGGTCACCGGCGTTCTTCGCGGTCAAACCGGCCTTGGTGATCAAGGGCGGGATGATCGCCACCGCGCCGATGGGCGACATCAACGGTTCGATTCCAACCCCGCAGCCAGTGCACTACCGGCCGATGTTCGGTGGCCTGGGTGCGGCCCGTCACGCCACGCGCATGACCTTCCTGCCCCAGGCCGCCATGGACCGTGGCCTGCACCAGGCGTTGGGGCTGCAGAGCCTGATCGGCGTGGCCCACGGCTGCCGCCGGGTGCGCAAGGCCGACATGGTCCACAACACCTTGCAGCCAGTGATCGAAGTCGACTCGCAGACCTACCAGGTACGCGCCGACGGCGAGTTGCTGGTGTGCGAGCCGGCCAGCGAACTGCCGCTGGCCCAGCGTTATTTCCTGTTCTGAAGGAGTGAAGATGATTGTCCTGACCCGTCGGATCGAGGCATCCGAGAGCGTCACCGGTACTGTGACCCTGGACGTCGACAGCCGCATCAAGAGCCGCCTGCGCGTGGTCCTCGATGACGGCCGCGAAGCCGGCCTGATGCTCGAACGTGGCCACCTGCTGCGCGGTGGCGAGCTGCTTGCCGATGCCGCAGGCAACCAGGTGATCCGCATCCTCGCTGCAGCTGAAGCGGTTTCGACGGTGCGCTGCGACGACCCGCATCTGCTGGCCCGTGCCGCCTATCACCTGGGTAACCGTCATGTGCCCTTGCAGATCGAGCCAGGCCTGCTGCGTTACCAGCACGATCATGTGCTCGACGAGATGCTGCGTGGCCTGGGCCTGACGGTGCTGGCCGAGCAGGCACCGTTCGAGCCTGAAGCCGGCGCCTACCAGAGCGCACCGCACAGCCACAGTCACAGCCATGGCAACGACCACCCGTTCGTGCGCCTGCCAGCCCATTCCTGAATCCCTCATACAAGGAGCCCACCATGAAAAAGACTTTCGCCCTTGCCCTGCTGATGGTCGCACTGCCAGCTTTCGCCCACCCTGGTCACGACGGCAACCCGCTGCAGGATGGCTTGCTGCACCCGCTGACCGGTCTTGACCACCTGCTGATGCTGCTGGGTACCGGTGTGCTGGCTGCGCTGACCCGTCGCAACCTCGCCCTGCCACTGGCCACCCTGGCCTCGATGTTCGCAGGTGCCGTATGTGGCCACCTGTTCGGCGATGTGCTGGGCATGGAAAGCATGATTGCCGTGTCGGTGCTGGTGGCTGCCGTTGCCGTGCTGCTGCCGCGCCGTCAGTTGCTGCTGGCCCTGGCCATGCCGGTGTTTGCCTTGTTCCACGGCTGGGCGCACGGCGTGGAAGCCACGCCAAGCGCTTTCTGGATGTTCAGCGCTGGCTTCGTCACGGTCAGCGGCCTGCTGCTGGCCGTCGGCTTCGGCGTCGGATGCCTGCTGCGCCGTCATAGCGGCCTGCAGAAGGCCTTCGGTGGCGGCATGCTGGCTGGCGCCGCGCTGGTGCTGGCCGGTTGATGAACAGCGACCTGGCACTGCTGCGTCTGCTGCAGCTGGCCAGCCCTGGCCTGCCGGTGGGTGGCTTCACCTACTCACAAGGGTTGGAGTGGGCCGTGGAGGCTGGCTGGGTGCGTGACACTGCCAGCTTCAGCGCCTGGCAACGGGAGCAGCTGCACGACACCCTGGCTTGTCTGGATTGGCCGGTGCTGGCGCGCCTGTATCGCGCCTGCGAGGCAGGCGATGCAGAGGCCTTTGCGCACTGGAGCAGGTTCCTGCTGGCCAACCGCGAAACCGCCGAACTGCGGCTGGAAGAGCAGCAGCGTGGCTCGGCCCTGGCGCGCCTGCTCGATGGCTGGCAGCTGGGCCAGGGCCCGGCCTGGCGCGCCAGCCTTGAACTCAGCCAGCTTGGCGGCATGGCCTGGCTGGCCGCCCACTGGCAGATTCCGCTGCGCCAGTTGGCCCTCGGCCATGCCTTCGCCTGGCTCGAAGGCGCGGTGATGGCCGGGGTCAAGCTGGTGCCGTTCGGCCAGCAGGCGGCGCAGACCCTGCTGCGCGACCTGGGGGCTGAACTGCCCGGCGTACTGGACCAGGCCTTGGCCTTGGCCGATGACCAGCTCGGCGGCAGCCTGCCGCTGCTGGCAATCGCTTCTTCGCGTCACGAAACCCAATACACCCGTTTGTTCCGTTCCTGAGGACTGCCTACATGCAAAGCTATCAGCAACCCCTGCGCGTCGGTGTCGGCGGCCCGGTCGGCTCTGGCAAGACCGCGCTGCTCGAATGCCTGTGCAAGGCCATGCGCGATCACTACCAGATCGCCGTGGTCACCAATGACATCTACACCAAGGAAGACCAGCGCATCCTCACCGAGGCCGGTGCCCTGGAGCCTGAACGTATCGTCGGCGTCGAGACCGGTGGCTGCCCGCACACCGCCATCCGCGAAGATGCCTCGATGAACCTGGCCGCCGTCGAAGCGCTGGCGCGCAAGTTCGGCAACCTTGAAGTGATCTTCGTCGAAAGCGGTGGCGACAACCTCAGTGCCACCTTCAGCCCTGAACTGGCCGACCTGACCATCTATGTGATCGACGTGGCCGAGGGCGAGAAGATCCCGCGCAAGGGGGGGCCTGGCATCACCAAGTCGGATTTCCTGGTGATCAACAAGACCGACCTGGCGCCTTACGTGGGGGCTTCGCTGGAGGTGATGGAGCGTGACACCCAGCGTATGCGCCCGCAGCGCCCGTGGACGTTCAGTAACCTCAAGAAAGGCGAAGGCCTGCAAGCCGTGATCGATTTCATCGTGGAGCGGGGGATGCTGGGTGTGAGGGGCTGAAGTCCAGCACCTCGACGCGGTTGCGGCCATTCTGCTTGGCCTTGTACAGCATCTCGTCGGCCTGTTTGAGCAGGGTCTCGGCCAGTTCGGTGTCGGGCTGGCGGCAGGCCACACCGACCGACAGGGTGAGTTTGCCGCAGTGGGGCGTGTCGGCCTGCTCGACCGCCTCACGGATGCGCTCGGCGATACGCCGGGCATCGGCCAGGGTGGTATCGGGCAACAGCATGGTGAACTCCTCGCCGCCTACCCGGCAAGGCAGGTCATGCAGGCGGGAATTCTGCCGCAGCACTTCCCCCAGGTGCTTGAGCACGTCATCGCCGGCGTCATGGCCATAGGTGTCATTGACCCGTTTGAAGAAATCGATGTCCAGGGCCAGCACGGCATAGGCCCGTTCGCTTTCCATCAAGGCATCCAGTGCCAGTTGCAGCGCCCGGCGGTTGGCCAGGCCGGTAAGGGCATCGCTCTGGGCTTCCTGGCGCAGTTTGCCGAACTTTTCCTGCAACAGGCGTTCGGCGGTGATCAGCGCGCGGCGGATGGCAGCGGCTTCGGCATACCAGGCGTCGATGCGGTGCAGTTCATTGGCGGTTTCGCTGGCTGAAAGGTGCGTGGCGCCGTGTGCCAACTGGCGCAGCGGCTTGATCAGCCAGTAGGTCAGCCACAACAACAGGAGAAAGCCGATCAGGCTGGCCGGAATTATGTACAACAGCACTTTGCGCATCAATTCATGCAGCGGGGCCAGCGCCAGTTCGCGTGGCTGCTGGGCGACGACTGCCCAGTGCGTGTCAGGCACCGGGGCGAAGCCGGCGAGCATGGGAATGCCGATGTAGTTGGGTGCATCGAGGTTGCCGGTCTCGCCGCGCAGGGCTGCCTCGATGGTCGGGCTGCCGGTGGCCAAGGCGCCGATGCGTTCATGGTCAGGGTGGTACAGCAGGCGTTGGTTGGCGTCGGCGACGAAGGCAAACGTGCCGTCATGTTGGTAGTGCTGGCCGATCACCGAGTGCAGTTCGCTTTCTTTCTTGAGAAACACCGAGCCACCGACAAGGCCCAGATAGCGGCCATCCGCGGCGAAGATCGGCTCCGAGACGAACACCACCAGCTCGCCACCCCGCGAGGTATACGCAGGGCTGACCCGCGGCTTGCGGGCATCGATGGCCTGCTGGATTTCCGAGGCGCGCTGGCGGTGGCTGGCGATCTGGCGAATATCCGGGTAGGCCACCCGCACTTGCCCCTGCGCATCGACGATGACGATGGAGTTGAAGTCATCATCCTGGGCTTGCAGGCGCTTGGCTTCGGCGTCCAGCAATGCCGGGTCTTCCAGGTTGCTGGCCAGTTGCTGGGCGCTGTAGGTCAGGTGACTGCGGGCCGAGCGCAGGAACTCGGTGATGCTAGAGGCCACCTTGCTGGCGTAGGCCTGGTTGGCCCGCAGGGAGAATTGCACCAAGGTGTTGTGCTGCACCCGGTAGGCGACATATAGGGCATTGCCCAGCGTCGCCAGGCAGGCCAGCACGACGATGCCGAGTACCAGGGTTCGCAGGTCGATCATGGGCAAGCGCTTGGGCATGGTGGGCCTGTCCGGCAAGGGTGACGGGCTCAAGTATGGCCGGTTTCTGCCCGGCTGCTGCCCCAAGTGCCGCCACCTTGCGGCAGGCGGCACTTGGGCGACGGGTCACTCATGGCAGCAATGGGGCTTGCCGGGCTGGCCCTCGTAGCGATCGTGGTGCCGTACCCAGTCCATGGTCCCGGCCTCGTTGCGCCCCAGCGGCGCGATGTCGAGGAAGTTGTAGGTGTTGACCAGGATGTCCAGGCCACGGGCGTAGGTGGAGTAGGTATGGTAGAGCGTGCCATCCGGGTCCTTGTAGAACGCGCTCAGGCCCGGCAGCTCGGCCTCATTGCCGGTGTACGGCGCGTAGTTGTACTGGCGTTGGCCCTCGGTGCCGACGCTGACGCCGAAGTCTTCGTTGAAACTGCTGCCGTGGGATGAATACCAGGGGAAGCGCCAGCCCATGCGCCGGCGGAAAGCCTGGAATTCGGGGTAGGGCGTGCGTGACACGGTGACCAGCGAGACGTCGTGATGGGCCAGATGCAGGTTGGCGCCATCGAAATGGTCGGCGAGGAACGAGCAGCCTGGGCAGCCTTCGCTCCAGCCTTCGGCAAACATGAAGTGATAGACCAGCAGCTGGCTACGCCCGGCGAACAGGTCGGTCAGGCTCAGTTCGCCGTCCGGGCCGTGGAAGCGGTAGGGCTGTTCGACCTTGACCCAGGGCAGGGCACGGCGGGCAGCGGCCAGTTCGTCGCGTTGGTGGGTGAAGGCTTTTTCGTGCAGCCACAGTTGGCGGCGGGCGGCCAGCCATTCCTCGCGTGAGGTGACCGGGTGTTTCTGATCGGGGGGGCTCATGGTGCTGACTCCGCTTGGGGGATTCAGCTTTTGGTCGATTTGAGGGGGCGGGGAATCGACAGGCAGGGCGGATGGGCGATGAGTGGTTAGGTGTGCTTGGCTTTAGATGTGTGGCGCCTGTGAGATCGAGCGCCGCACGGGCGGCGCTCGATCTCACAGGCGCTGAATGCCTCGCGGCGGGCGCCTGGTGGCCCT
>NZ_JABWRP020000026.1 GCF_014269035.2 Pseudomonas vlassakiae | reverse complement strand
ACGCTGTGCGGCGGGATGCTGCCAACGCCTTGCGCGCCGTAGGCCAGCTCGCTCGGCACGTACAGGCGCCATTTGCTGCCCGCGTTCATCAGCTGCAGGGCTTCGGTCCAGCCAGCGATCACGCCGCCAACCGGGAATTCGGCCGGCTGGCCACGATCGTAGGAGCTGTCGAACACAGTGCCGTCGATCAGGGTGCCGTGGTAATGGGTGCGGACGTTGCTTTCGCGGGTCGGCTTGGCGCCTTCACCTGCGGTCAGCACTTCGAACTGCAGGCCCGAAGCCAGGGTGGTGATGCCGTCACGCTTGGCGTTTTCGACCAGGAAAGCCTTGCCAGCGGCTGCGGCGGCTTCAGCCTTGGCGGCAGCTTCGGCTTGCATCAGCTCACGGATGACCTTGAAGCTGGCCGACAGGTCGGCTTCGTTGACACGGCTTTCGGCGCCGTTGAACGCATCGGTCAGGCCGGCCAGGATGGCTTCCAGGCTCACGCCTGGCGGCGGGTTGTCGCGCAGCTGGCCGCCCAGTTGACGGCCGATGCCGTAGCTGACGCGCGTTTCGTCGGTGGACAGGTTGAGTTCGGACATGGTCATGCTCCACTGCAGGGCGCAGTGCAGCCGCGCCCTTGATGAAAAGGGCGAGCAGCCTAGCACACTGGGCAGCCGCGAGCAGCTACCAGGCCGAACGCTGGGAAATCGGCACCTTCAAATCTTCTTCGGGGTGCGTGCCCATGCCGCACATCTCATCCTGCACCGACCAATGCACAAGGTTCATCGATACCATCGGAATGGTCTGCAACAACTTGCGCGCATCCTCCACCGAGTGCACGCGCAAGCGCTCACCGCGGGTATCGGACAGGGGATGGGGATGGCCTTTGATCCGCGCTTCGATCAGGTAGTCGCCGCCCTCGATGGCAATGAGGTTCAGTTCGTCGACATGGCCGGCCCTGGCCTCGGTGTTGAGCTGATGCAGGTTCATGAGAGCACCTCGCTATGGGAACCACGCATGAGTGCTCATTTTTTGTACGAATCCAATGATTGCACAAGGCATTACTGACGCCGCTCGTCAGTTGGCCTAGATCCCTGTGGGAGCGGCCTTGTGTCGCGAAAGGGCCGCAAAGCGGCCCCAGCAATACGACTTAAATGCATAAGTCCTGGGGCTGCTGCGCAGCCCTTTCGCGACACAAGGCCGCTCCCACACTGACCGCGCCAGCCTCAATGCTTGGTCAGCTTGTCCAGGTAGCCCATGCAGAACGCCGAGACCACGAAGGTCATGTGGATTATCACGTACCACATCAGGTAGTCGGTGGAGATGTTCTGCGCATCCATGAATACCCGCAGCAGGTGGATCGAAGAAATCGCCACGATCGAGGCGGCTACTTTCATCTTCAGCGACGAAGAGTCCATCTTGCCCAACCAGTTGAGCTTTTCCTTGCTCTCGTCGATGTCCAGCTGCGACACGAAGTTCTCGTAGCCGGAAATCATCACCATCACCAACAGGCCGCCAACCAGCGACATGTCGATCAGCGACAGGATGACCAGAATCAGGTCGGCTTCACTGAGGGCAAAGACGTTGGGCAGGACGTGGACAACTTCCTGGAAGAACTTCAGCGCCAAGGCCAGCAGGCCGAGGGACAGCCCGAAGTAGATGGGAGCGAGCAGCCAGCGCGAGGCATACATCGCGTTTTCGAGAATACGTTCCATGGAGAATTTGGGACTCGTCAGGTGACTGGAAATTCGGCCGCGAGTATAGCCAGCCACCTGTGACAGCAAAAGCCTGCGGCCAGATGCCGCACCGCTGGCAATGAATGCTCAGGTTTCAGGATGAAACTGGTAGTCCCCCAGATTGCGGCAGCGTTCGCCGTTGATCCGGCGCAGCTGGGCCTGCAGGTGCAGGCACCAGATCTGTGGGTCGTCGGCCACCTGATAGCCATGCAGGGTCAAGCTGTCGACGATGGCGCTGAGCACGGACTCGGCCACTACCGGCCCATGGAACGGCCCCTGGGCCTTGATTGCCGAGGGTTGTTCACCGGCCATGCCGGCGGCGAACAGCAGCGTCCACATGCCGTTGTCACCGGCCAGTGGGCGGATGCTGCATTCAATGCGGGTCACCAGGCCCAGGCACTGGCGAGTAAGGCTGAGGTTGCGCATGGCCGCGTCCCCTCCAATGAGCCCTGTTCAGCCTGAAAACCAGGCTGTTTCCATCCTGAACCCTGATACCGTCCTTAAGTTCCAGCATAGAAGAACGGCACAGAAAGATGGAAAACCGGCGCTGAACGGTAGCACTTGGCCGCCAGCGCCGATTTATTGACTCAGGCCGGCTTGGCTTGGGCAATCACCTCTTCCAGCCGTTCCTTTTCTGCCTTCTCGATTTCTTCCTCGCCGATCATCTCGGCGATCTCGCGCAAGCGTTCGACCACCCGGGCGTTGACGCTGCCTTCGGTAAAGACGCCTTGATCGTTGAGTTCGCCAGCTTCTTCGCCCACCAGCAGGCTCAATGCTTCATCGGCCTGGCTGACTGCATAGACGTGGAACATGCCGTTCTCCACCGCCTGCAGCACGCGCTCGTCGAGCATCAGTGTGGCGACGTTGGCGCGCGGAATGATCACCCCCTGCTCGCCCGTCAGGCCACGTGCCTCGCAGAGGCGGAAGAAGCCTTCGATCTTCTCGTTGACCCCACCCACCGCCTGCACTTCACCGAACTGGTTGATCGAACCGGTGATGGCGAAGCACTGCTTGAGCGGCGTGCGCGACAACGCCGAGATCAGCGTGCAAGCCTCACCCAGCGAGGCGCTGTCGCCATCGACATAGCCGTAGGACTGCTCCAGGGCGATGCTGGCGGAAATCGCCAGGGGGAATTCCTGGGCATAGCGGCTGCCCAGGTAGCCCGTAAGGATCATCACGCCCTTGGAGTGGATCGGCTGGCCGAGGTTGACCTCACGTTCGATGTCGACGATGCCGCTGCCGCCCGGGTAGACGGTGGCGGAAATGCGTGCCGGCATGCCGAACGCCGAATCGCCGACTTCGAGCACGGTCAGGCCGTTGCACTTGCCGATCGCCGCGCCTTCCGTGTCGATCAGGATGATGCCCGCGAGCATGTCGTCGAGCACCCGCTGCGAGACACGCCCGGTGCGGGTGGCCTTGGCCTTGAGCGCCCGCTCGATGTGCCCGGCGTCGGTCATTTCGTCACTGGCCAGCTGACGGATGAAATCCGCCTCGCTGACCAGCTGGAACAGGTCGCCAATGCGTGCCGACAGGCGCGACTGGTTTTCCGCCAGGCGCGCGCTGTAAGTAGCCAGGCGCGCCACCGCATCGCTGGTCAGCGGTGCCATGCCTTCTTCGTTGGTGCGGGTGCGCAGCAGCTGGGCGAACTGCTCGAGGTTCTCGTCAACCATCGGCATGTCTTCGTCGAAGTCGACCAGCACACGGAACATCTCCTGGAAGTCCGGGTCGTGGTCCTGCAGCGCGTAGTACAGCTGGCGCGAACCGATGATCACCAGCTTGATGTTCAGCGGAATCATCTGCGGCGTCAGGCTGACCGTGGCTACGCGGCCCAGCTCGCCCAGCGGCGACTCCATCTTCAGCTTGCGCGACTGCAGGGCGCGCTTGAGGGCGTCCCAGACGAACGGCTCGCCCAGCATCTTCTCCGCTTCGAGAATCAGGAAGCCGCCGTTGGCGCGGTGCAGCGCACCAGGGCGCAGCTGCCGGTAAGAGGTGTACAGCGCCCCTTGATCGGTGCTGTATTCGATGCGCCCGAACAGGTTGTCGTAGGTCGGGTGCGGCTCGAATACCACCGGTGCACCACCGTCAGCGTGGTGGCCGACCACCAGGCTTGGCGCGTA
The DNA here is from genome assembly GCF_014269035.2 of Pseudomonas vlassakiae. Lineage (GTDB taxonomy): Bacteria > Pseudomonadota > Gammaproteobacteria > Pseudomonadales > Pseudomonadaceae > Aquipseudomonas > Aquipseudomonas vlassakiae. The sequence goes on along the minus strand of NZ_JABWRP020000026.1, from coordinate 55,871 downwards.
CTGTTCTTCAAGCAGCTTGCGCGCAGCAGCGTCGGTCTTGCTGTCTTCAACCAGCTGCTCGACCACGGTACGCAGCAGGTTCAGTTGCACGGACTGCAGGTAAGCGCAGACCGCCGCGTTCTCCGCGTACTTTTCCGACAGCGGCGCCAGCAGCGGCTGCAGGGCCAAGGTGATGGTTTCTTCGTTGAGCTGACGGAGCTGGTTGTTCGACTCGCGCTTCCATTGCGGCAGGCTGGCCAGCTCCTCGTTGAGGCGCTCCTCGAGCAGGGCGATGTCCTCGTGGAATCGCTCGCGAACCTCCTCGGGCAGCTGGGCGAATTCGGCTTCGTCCAGCGCCTTGCCGTCGGCCATCGGGGTGAAGGCCACGTTGCTGGCATCGCGGTACAGGGCCACGTCCTTTTCCAGCGAGGCGCGCTCGATCACATCCAGTGCACGGTCATAACGCTGGTTGAAGGCGCGGTCGATGGCGCCCTTCTTTTGCTGGTACGACGGGTGCTCGAACACCGCCGGGAAGGTCGCCAGCAAGTTGTCGATCAAGCCGCCCATATCGTTGATAAACTCGGCCGCGCTGCCGGAAGGCAGCTCCAGGGCCCGTGGTTCGCGGGTGTCATCGAAATGGTTGACGTACAGCCAGTCGGACGGGGTCTGCTGGCGCTTGCCCTCGGCCTTGAGGTAGCGTTTGACGAACGAGAAGCGGCCGGTGCCCGGCTCGCCCATCACATAGACGTTGTAACCCGGGCGCGGCATGGCCACGCCAAACTGCAGGGCCTCGACAGCACGCTCCTGGCCCAGGACGCCGCGAAACGGCTCCAGATCGTCGGTATTGGTAAAGGCAAACTGCTCGGGGGAGAAACGCCGGGTCAGGGCTTCAGGCGCGAGACGCAGGCGCGCAGCGACAGGATCGGGCATTGGGTTTCCTTACTTCGGCGGGGCAGATACGCAGCATTCTGGCGCTGCCCGCGCGCGCCTTGCAAGGTTCCTCGGGACTTTATGTCGCAGCGGTGATGATGTCATCTGCGAGCAAATTTTTCGCAATCAACAACGCAACCTTTAGATCATGCCTAAACTCCAAGCTGCGCGGGTGGGTGAAATGCTTTCCCGACCTGGCAACCGAGTTGCCAGAAACCCTGACCCTTGGTTAAGACAAATAGAGAACAATGCTATGAAACGGATTCTTCTGGGTACTCTGTTCACCGTGGTTTCGCTCAACGCGCTTGCCGAAGCGCCGGGTGGCCCGAACTGCGGCTGGGGCAACATGCTGTTCGAAGGCCAGCGCGGCACGCCGGCCCACTTCCTGGCTTCCACCACCAACGGTACCTCCGGCAACGCCACCTTCGGCATGACCTCCGGCACCAACGGCTGCTCGACCAAGGCTTCGCTGACCTATGGCGGCAAGTCCTGGTTCGCCATGAATGGCATGATGAACGAGCTGTCCGAAGACATGGCCATGGGCAAGGGCGAAGCCCTGACCACCTACGCCGTGGTCCTGGGCGTCGCTCCGGAAGATCGTGGCTACTTCGCCTCGGTCACCCACCAGCACTTCAATCAGATCTTCAGCAGCGCCGACGTGACTGCCGAGACTGTCCACAGCAATACGCTGGCCGTTCTGAAGAACGACCCACGCCTGGCCAAATACGCCACCGAGGCCTGAGTGCAGCTACCCCCGCCCCGGCCTCCGGGGCGGGTTTCGCCTTTCTTCGGCATCGTTAAGAAGTAGTTGCCCGACATGCTCAAACGCCTCGCATCCCTGGCGCTGTGTGCCTGCGCCCCCGTACATGCCATGCCCGTGCTGGACTCAGGCCGTATCCAGCAACTGGCCAACACCCCTTACTGGATTGCCCTGGGCCACTATGAAACCGCCAAGCTCGGCGGCTGGCGCAGCTATGTGGACGATGATGCCTTCTTCCTCGCCGAGGACGGCGCGCACCACCCGGACCAGGAGCTCAAGGCCACGGTCGCAGCGCTGTACGCCCCCGCCAGCCTGGGCGACAAGCACGCCCAATGCGTATTCCCCGCGCGCACCCGCTGGCTGCGTGAACAGCTGGACCTCAAAGACCTGCCGCAACCGGACTGCCAGGAATTCAAGACCTGGTACCAGTCGATCGACCCGCACAGCGCGGCGCTGATTTTCCCGGCGGCCTACCTCAACAGCCCGTCGTCGATGTTCGGCCACACCCTGCTGCGGATCGACCAGTCCAACACCCGCAGCGACGACACCACGCTGCTGAGCTACGCAATCAACTTCGGCGCCTACATCGAAGGCAGCGACAACAGCATCCTGTATGCCTGGAAGGGCCTGATGGGCGGCTACCCAGGCCTGTTCGCGCTGATGCCCTACCAGGAAAAGCTCTCCGAATACCGCAGCCTGGAGAACCGCGACCTGTGGGAATACCAGCTGGACCTGACGCCCGAAGAAACCGGGCGCATGGTCGAGCACGTCTGGGAGCTGAAGCAGATCCAGTTCGACTACTTCTTCTTCGACGAAAACTGCTCCTACCGCCTGCTGGAGCTGCTGCAGGTGGCCCGGCCAAGCCTGGACCTGACCTCGCAATTCCCGCTCACCGCCATCCCGACGGACACGGTGAAAGCGGTGAAGCAATCGGGCCTGGTCGCCAGCGAAACCTACCGCCCGTCACGCGAACGCGAACTGCTGGCCCGGGCCGAGCCGCTGGACCATGACGAGAAGCGCCAGGTGCTGGCCGTCAGCGCCGATACCGCGCAGTTGCAAAGCCCTGAATTCAAAGCCCTGCCCCGCGAGCGCCAGGCACTGGTGCAAGATGCTGCCTACCGCCTGGAGCGCTACCGGGCCAACGGCCAGGCGCGAGACCCTGGGCAGGCCAAGCGCAGCTTCGAGCTGCTGCGGGCAATCAACAGCAACCCGCCGCCGCCGTTGCAGATCGAGCGCCCTGGCCTGCCAGAAGACGGCCATGACTCGCGGACCTGGCAACTGGGCGTTGGCACCCGAGAGGACCGCGCCTACGCCGAATACGGCCTGCGCATGGCCTACCACGACCTCAACGACAACGCCTACGGCTTCCCGCTGGGGGCGCAGATCGAGATTCTGCAACTGAAAGTACGCCAGTACGAAGGCAACGACTGGCAGGTACAGCGCCTGGACCTGGCCACCATCCGCTCGCTGACGCCACGCAACGAGCTGCTCAAGCCTTGGTCCTGGCAAGTCGCTGGCGGCCTGGAACGGGTGCCGGGCAAGCATGACGACGAGGTGCTGGTGAGCCATGTGAACGGCGGCGCCGGGGGTACCTGGCAGCTGGCCGATGGCTTGCTGGGCTTCGCCCTGGGCACGTTGCGAATCGAGCACCACAACGACTTCGCCCAGTTCGTCGCCCCGGCGACGGGGTTCAATGGCGGGCTGCTGTGGCGCAACGGGCTGGGCAACATGACGCTGGAAGCCAAGGGCGATTTCTTCGCCAATGGCGAGGTGCGCCGCAGTGTGAGCCTGAACCAGCAGTGGGAGATCAGCCAGAACCTGGGGCTGAGGTTGAGTGCTTCGCGGGCGTTCAGCCACCTGGCGACGGCGCAGAACGAAGTGATGCTGGAGCTGAAGTGGTACCACTACTGAACGTGAACCAACCGACTCTTTGACACTGTTTTGACACCTCCCCGACAAATCGCCACCTAGACTTTGCGGTATTTCGCAAAGGGTTCAGGTGGTCATGTCGCGGTACTGGTTCGGCTTGTGCGTTGCGTTGTTGCTGGCGGGTTGCGAAACCACCCATGATCAGATGGTCAACCAAGGTTATCCCCCCGCCTACGCCGACGGCTACCAGGACGGTTGCAGCAGCGGCCGTCAGGCAGCCGGGCTGATGGTGGACGACTTCAAGAAGGACGTACCGCGCTATTTGCACGATCGCCACTACGAGACCGGTTGGGACGATGGATTCCGTCAATGCCAGGCGATGCAGAACAGCGAGGAGCAGCGCCAGTACCACGAGCGCTTCTGGGACGAACGTGATCGCCAGTGGGAGCAGGAGAAAGACCAGGGCGCCGCCCGTGCCTACCGCCATGACTAAGTCGCAAATGGACATCCATTGAAACCGTCGGCCTGCCATGCTGGTCTCCAGCACAAGGGGGCTATTGCATGAGCCGAGCATTCGTCAACGAAGACCAAGCCGCTGCCCAGGCCGACCAGCCAGTGGAACGGCGCGTCAGCGACCAACCCAATTACGTCACTGCCAATGGCCTGCGCCAGCTGCAACAGCGCGTGCGTGAACTGAATGCCTTGCGCAGCGCGTTGCAGGCGCAGGGCGAGCGCGGTGACCAGCAGCGCCTGGCCGATACCGAGCGGGATTTGCGCTATTTCAGCGCGCGGGTGCAGAGCGCCCAGGTAGTGCCGGCGGCGACTTCGCGCAGCAACGTGCAGATTGGCAGCCGGGTCCGGTTCGTCGATGAACAGGAACAGGAGCACGTGGTGCAACTGGTGGGCGAGGATGAGGCAGATGCCGCCCGCGGGATGATCAACTGGGGATCACCGCTGGGGCGGGCGTTGCTTGGGGCCGGGCCGGGGGATGAAGTGCTGTGGCGGCGACCGGCGGGCGATCAAACGATCGAAGTGGTCGAGATCGAGGCTTGAAGCCTGGGGGTCGCTCTGCGCCCCCCTGGAACCTGGAATCAGACCACGCCTTGCGCCAGCATGGCATCGGCAACCTTGACGAAACCGGCGATGTTGGCGCCCTTCACATAGTTGACCTTGCCGTCGGCCTCTTCACCGTAATGCACGCAGGCATGGTGAATCGACTGCATGATGTTGTGCAGTTTGCTGTCCACTTCACCCGCCGTCCACAACAGGCGCATGGCGTTCTGCGACATCTCCAGGCCCGAGACGGCTACGCCGCCGGCGTTGGATGCCTTGCCCGGTGCGTACAGGATCCCGGCCTCGATGAACAGGTCGACCGCCGCCAGGGTAGTCGGCATGTTGGCGCCTTCGGCGACGCAGATGCAGCCGTTGCGCAGCAGGGTGCGGGCGTCTTCGATGTCCAGCTCGTTCTGCGTGGCGCATGGCAGGGCGATGTCACACGGCAGGCTCCACGGGGTCTGGCCCTTGCGGAACTCCAGGCCAAACTGTTCAGCCAGCTCGCTGATGCGGCCACGCTTGACGTTCTTCAGTGCCATCAGCGCGTCCCACTGGGCATCGGTCAGGCCGCCTTCGGCATACAGGGTGCCTTCGGAGTCGGACAGCGAAATCACCTTGCCGCCAAGGTCCATGACCTTGCGCGCCGCGTACTGGGCGACGTTGCCGGAACCGGAAATGGCCACGCGACGGCCATCGATGCGCAGGTTCTGGCGCTTGAGCATTTCTTCAGCGAAGTACACGCAGCCGTAGCCAGTGGCTTCGGGGCGGATCAGGCTGCCGCCGTAGGTCATGCCCTTACCGGTCAGCACCGACGTGAACTGGTTGGCCAGGCGCTTGTACTGGCCGAACATGAAGCCGATCTCGCGGGCGCCCACGCCAATGTCACCGGCCGGCACGTCGCAGTCAGCGCCGATGTGGCGGTACAGCTCGCTCATGAAGGCCTGGCAGAAGCGCATGACTTCGGCATCGCTCTTGCCTTTCGGGTCGAAGTCCGAACCGCCCTTGCCGCCGCCCATGGGCAGCGAGGTGAGGGAGTTCTTGAACACCTGTTCGAAGGCCAGGAACTTGAGCACGCTCAGGTTCACCGACGGGTGGAAGCGCAGGCCGCCCTTGTAGGGGCCGATGGCGCTGCTCATCTGGATGCGGTAGCCGCGGTTGACCTGCACCTTGCCCTGGTCATCGACCCACGACACGCGAAACAGCACGGCGCGCTCCGGCTCGACCATGCGTTCGAGGATGCCGGACTGCAAGTAGTGCGGGTTGGCTTCGAGGAACGGCCACAAGGTACGCAGCACCTCTTCGACGGCCTGGTGGAATTCCGGTTGGCCCGGGTCGCGTTGCTGCAGGCGTGCGAGGAAATGGTCGACAGATTCGATCATGGTAGACATCTCACCAAGGGATTGGACTTATTGGTTTTTTCCGGAATGTACCAAGAAGCAATCGCACCGGAATAGGGCGAAATGTCGTTTTTTTGAAATTATTTGGTGCGTTTTATATAAATGTATACAAAACAACTTTCGAATCGACGGTAAAACAGCCGTCCTACCGCCGCAAGCAGGCACAAAAATGGGGCCGCGACAGGCCCCATTCTTGTGCATCAGAACACCGGCTTATTGAGCCAGCTTCTTGTGCCGTACACGGTGTGGCTGGGCTGCAGCGTCGCCCAGGCGCTTCTTGCGGTCGGCTTCGTACTCGGTGTAGTTACCCTCGAAGAACACCACGTTCGAGTCGTCTTCGTACGCCAGGATGTGAGTGGCCACACGGTCCAGGAACCAACGGTCGTGGGAAATCACGATGGCGGCACCCGGGAAGTCCAGCAGGGCTTCTTCCAGGGAACGCAGGGTTTCGACGTCGAGGTCGTTGGACGGTTCGTCGAGCAGCAGGACGTTGCCGCCCTCCTTCAGGGTCAGCGCCAGGTGCAGACGGCCACGCTCACCACCGGACAGGTCCTTGACGAACTTCTGCTGGTCGCCACCCTTGAAGTTGAAGCGGCCAACGTAGGTACGCGACGGGATCTCGTAGTTGCCGATGCGGATCTGGTCGGAACCGTCGGAGATCTGCTGGAACACGGTCTTGGAACCGTCGAGGTCTTCACGGCTCTGGTCGACGCAGGCCAGCTGCACGGTTTCGCCGATCTCGATGCTGCCCGAGTCCGGTTGCTCCTTGCCCATCAGCATGCGGAACAGGGTCGACTTACCGGCACCGTTACCGCCGATCACGCCGACGATGGCACCTTTGGGCATGGAGAACGACAGGTTGTCGATCAGCACGCGGTCGCCATAACCCTTGGTGACGTTCTTGAACTCGATGACCTTGTCGCCCAGGCGCGGACCGGCCGGGATGTAGATCTCGTTGGTTTCACTGCGCTTCTGGAATTCCTGCGACTGCATCTCTTCGAAGCGCTGCAGACGGGCCTTGGATTTCGACTGGCGGGCCTTGGCGCCTTTGCGCACCCACTCCAGTTCCTCTTTCATGGCCTTCTCGTGGGCGCTCTGCTGCTTGGATTCCTGCGCCAGGCGCTCCGACTTGGCTTCCAGCCAGCCCGAGTAGTTGCCTTCGTACGGGATACCGGCGCCGCGGTCCAGTTCGAGGATCCAGCCGGCAACGTTGTCGAGGAAGTAACGGTCGTGGGTAATCGCTACCACGGTGCCCGGGAAGTCGTGCAGGAAGCGCTCCAGCCAGGCTACCGAATCGGCATCCAGGTGGTTGGTCGGTTCGTCGAGCAGCAGCATGTCGGGGGCCGACAGCAGCAGGCGGCACAGGGCCACGCGGCGTTTCTCACCACCGGACAGGTGCTCGATGCGAGCATCCCAGGCCGGCAGGCGCAGGGCGTCGGCGGCGACGTCCAGCTGGCGCTCGAGGTTGTGGCCGTCGGCAGCCTGCAGGATGGCTTCGAGCTTGGCCTGTTCGGCAGCCAGCTTGTCGAAGTCGGCATCAGGTTCGGCGTAGGCCGCGTAGACCTCGTCCAGGCGAGCCTGGGCGTCCTTGATCACACTGACCGCTTCCTCGACCACTTCGCGCACGGACTTGTTCGGGTCCAGTTGCGGCTCCTGCGGCAGGTAACCCACGTTGATGTCGGGCATCGGACGGGCTTCGCCGTCGAATTCCTTGTCGACGCCCGCCATGATCCGCAACAGGGTCGACTTACCGGCACCGTTCAGGCCGAGCACGCCGATCTTGGCGCCTGGGAAGAACGACAGGGAAATATTCTTGAGAATTTCCCGCTTCGGCGGCACGACCTTGCTCAGCCGATGCATGGTGTAGACGTATTGAGCCAAAACCAAGCCCTCTAGATAGGTAAAGACATCGACGATCGCCCCGGCACTGTGGCCAGGGGGATGTGTTTACGGGTTTCATTGAACAAAGTCGACCATTCTACGCCAACGCGCGGCGTTGCACAGGGTGGTCGGATGGTGGGATCGGGGTGGACCTGAAGGTCACATTGGTTGCTGTACTGGCCTCTTCGCGGCCAAAGCCGCTTCCACAGGTACAGCACTGGCTTGAAGCCTTGTGCAGCACCTGTGGAGGCAGTTACTGCACAGGATCAAAGCCTCATCAGTCTCTGTGGGAGCGGCGTTAGCCGCGAAGAGGCCGGTACAGCAGCCAAAAATGGTTCAGACGTGACGCTGCTTGGCCTTGCCCCGGGGCAACCGGCAGCGCTCGCTCTGCTCGGCCAGGCGCGCCGCATAAGCGGCCTTGACGCTGAAACCGCCACTGCGGGCAGGCTGGGCTGCAACAGGCGTGCTGACGACCTTGCCAGCCGGCTTGGCTACGCCAGCCACCGGTGCCTTTTCAGCGGGTGCTGCGGCCGCCTTGGCGGTCTTGCGCAGCTCGGCCAGCGATGGCGTCTTGTTTTTCGAGGCCGCAGCCGCATCTGGTTTGACCAGCGAACGCTGGCACGATTTGCAGGATACGTCCGCGGTCACGGCAGTGCTGACAAGGGTCTGACTGCTGCGCCCACAGGCGGAATCGAGGCCATTGGTGGAAAAGTGAGTAACCAAAACCGAACATCTCCGATGCGTTGTCATTGAAGCGGGCGGCATTCTCGCACAGGATGCAGGGTCTTGCCGAACGGGTCAGCGTCACCACGACCATCGGCTTCGGACAATCGGGCTGGCACATTGCCATAATCACAGGCATGCTAGCCCGTTCGCATGTCCGGCTTTATAGTGCGCGGCCGCGGTCCAGGCCTGTGCAGTACCGGCATACACCGTGCATGTCCATCCCTGCCATCGCCAGCCCAATCGCAGGACCAACGCTTGACCAATCTCAATCATCCGACTCTGCTGCGCCCCGCTTCGCCGGCCCCAGTCGCTTCGCTACGGGGTTCGGTCAAGGGTGCGTTGGCGCTGCTGGCCCTGATTCTGCTGGGCTTGCTGCTATGGCAACTGTTCTCCCAGTTTCGCCACACCCAGGCCGACCAGCGCCAGCTGAACCTCAACGCGAGCGCCGAACTCGCCGACCACCTGAGCCTGAACATGGCCCTCAAGGCCCAGCAGGCCATCAACGTGGTCCAGCCGTACGTCAAGGCGCCGGCGCCGGCCGCGCTGCCCAGCCTGCTGGAGTCCTTGCGTGAACGCCTGCCCGCCCTGCGTGACCTGGCCTGGCTGGACCAGGCCGGGCAACTGCACGGTGACAGCCTGGTCGACAGCCCTGACCGCCAGTCGATTGACGAGCTGGTCGGGCTGAACCAGGGGCGCAGCTACTTCTTTACCAACTCGGCAGACAACCGCACCCTCTACCTGCTGTTGCGCCAGTCGGCGGAGCAGGACCGTGGCTACTGGCTATTGCGCCTGTCACCGGACTATTACCAGACACTCACCGAACACCTCGACGGCCCGGGCCACCCGCTCTGGCTGCTGGAAAACAGCCGCAGTGGCGAGGTGCTGGAACGCCACGCGCCGGCGCAGACCAGCGGTGAGCCGCTGCAAAGCGTGATGCTCGCCTTCATCGACAACAGCACCTGGCAATTGCGTGGCCTGTTCGACGCAGGCCTGGCCCAGCAGAAGCTGCTGCCGGCACTGATCGGCAAATGCCTGCTGGCGCTGTTCTGCGCACTGCTGCCGGTACTGGCGCTGTTCAACATGCGCCGTCGCCAGCGCGCGCTGCAGGAAGACCGCCGGCGCTACCAGGAAATCTTCGAAGGCACCGGCGTTGCCTTGTGCGTGCTCGACCTGTCGAGCCTGCCCGGCCAGCTCGACCGCTATCACCTGCGCAACCTGGCCGGGCTCAAGCAGAGCCTGGCGCTGGACCCGGCCCTGCGCCGCTCGCTGCTGCTGGAGCTGAAGATCACCGAGATCAACCAGGTGGCGCGCCAGCTCCTCAATGTCGAGTGCCACCAGGGCGCCTGGCAACGACTGATCGATGGCAGCGGCGACGGCCGCGACAGCGTCGGCATGCAGCTGATCGACGCGCTGATCGAACAGCGCCCGTCGCTGGAGCTGGAAGTGCGCCTGCCCGCACCGCTGGGTGGCGAATTGCACCTGTGGCTGATGGCGCGCCTGCCGCAGCAGCGTCGCGATTACCAGGCGGTGATCCTCAGTATCAGCGACATTACCAGCCGCAAGCAGGTGGAGTTGTCGCTGCTGGAACGTGAAAGCTTCTGGTCCGACGTCGTGCGTACCGTGCCCGACCAGCTGTACGTGCAGGACGTGCTCAGCCAGCGAATGATCTTCAGCAACCGCCACCTCGGCCAGACCCTCGGCTACGACCGCACCGAGCTGGCGCAGATGGGCGACCGCTTCTGGGAACTGCTGCTGCACCCCGAAGATGCCGCGCACTACCAGGCTTTGCGCCAGCAACAGCGCGACAGTGCCCATAGCCAGTCACTGCACACTCAGTTGCGCTTCCGCCACCGCGATGGCGGCTGGCGCTGCTATGAAATCCGCGAACAGGTACTGACCCGCGATGACGATGGCCTGGTCACACGCATCATCGGCGTGGGCAAGGATGTCACCGTACAGATCGAGGCCAGCCAGTCGCTGCGTGACAGCGAGCAGCGCTACCGCATGCTCGCCGAAAGCATCAGCGACGTGATCTTCTCCACCGACAGCCGCCTGCAGCTCAACTACCTCAGCCCCTCGGTGCAGGCGGTGCTGGGCTACCAGGCCGAGTGGATCTTCGACAACGGCTGGCAGTCGATCATCGCCAACCCGTCCCAGCTCACCGGCATCTACAGCCTGATGGAACGCGTCAGCAAGGCCATGGGCGACAGCGAGCAACTGGCCCAACTGCGCAGCCAGCTGCCGACGCAACTGTTCCTGTTCGACTGCCTGCGCGCCGATGGCCGCAAGATCCCCATCGAACTGCGCCTGGTACTGGTATGGGACGACCAACAGCGCTTCGAAGGCGTGCTCGGCGTAGGCCGCGACATCAGCCAGCAGCGCCGTGCGGAAAAAGACCTGCGCATGGCAGCGACGGTATTCGAGCACTCCACCTCGGCCATCCTCATCACCGACCCGGCCGGCTATATCGTTCAGGCCAACGAAGCCTTCAGCCGGGTCAGCGGCTACGCGGTCGGCGACGTGCTCGACCAGCTGCCGAGCATGCTGGTCGTCGAGGATCAACAGGAAAGCCACCTGCGCTACGTGCTCAAGCAACTGCACCAGCGCGGCAGCTGGGAAGGCGAAGTGTGGCTCAAGCGCCGCGACGGCGACCATTACCCGGCCTGGGTCGGCATTACCGCCGTGCTCGACGACGAAGGCGACCTGGCCAGCTATGTGTGCTTCTTCACCGACATCAGCGAGCGCAAGGCCAGCGAACAGCGCATCCACCGGCTGGCCTACTACGACGCCCTCACCCACCTGCCCAACCGCACGCTGTTCCAGGACCGCCTGCACACCGCGCTGCAGCAGGCCGAACGGCAGAAGTCATGGGTGGTGCTGATGTTCCTCGACCTCGACCGCTTCAAGCCGATCAACGACTCCCTCGGCCACGCTGCGGGCGATCGTATGCTCAAGGACATGGCCCTGCGCCTGCTGGCCTGCGTCGACGATGACGACACCGTGGCACGCATGGGTGGCGACGAATTCACCTTGCTGCTGCAGCCGCGGGCCACCCGCGAGATGGCCCTGAACCGCGCCATCCACGTGGCCGAGAACATTCTTGGCAGCCTGGTGCGGCCATTCGTGCTGGAGGGTCGCGAGTTCTTCGTCACCGCCAGTATCGGCATCGCCCTCAGCCCGCAGGACGGTAACGAGCTGAGCCAGTTGATGAAGAACGCCGACACCGCCATGTACCACGCCAAGGAGCGCGGCAAGAACAACTTCCAGTTCTACCAGACCGAGATGAACGCCAGCGCCCTTGAGCGCCTGGAACTGGAAAGCGACCTGCGCCACGCGCTGGAGCAGAACGAATTCACCCTCTACTACCAGCCGCAGTTCAGCGGCGACGGCAAGCGCCTGACCGGTGCCGAAGCCCTGCTGCGCTGGCGCCACCCGACCCGCGGGCTGGTACCGCCGGGCGACTTCATCCCGGTGATCGAAGAGCTGGGCCTGGTGGTGGATGTCGGCGACTGGGTGCTGCGCGAGGCCAGCCGCCAGCTCAAGGTCTGGCACAAGAACAAGGTGCGCGTGCCGAAGGTATCGGTGAACATCTCGGCGCGGCAGTTCTCAGACGGCCAGCTGGGCACGCGGATCGCCACCATCCTCGAAGAAACCAGCCTGCCGCCGGCGTGCCTGGAGCTGGAGCTGACCGAGAGCATCCTGATGCGCGAGGTCAATGAGGCGCTGCAGATTCTCGCCAGCCTGAAAAACCTCGGCCTGAGTATCGCGGTCGACGACTTCGGCACCGGTTACTCGTCGCTGAACTACCTCAAGCAGTTCCCCATCGACGTGCTGAAGATCGACCGCACCTTCGTCGACGGCCTGCCCGAGGGCGAGCAGGACGCGCAGATCGCCCGGGCGATCATCGCCATGGCCCACAGCCTCAACCTGGCGGTGATCGCCGAGGGCGTGGAGACCCATGAGCAGCTGGAATTCCTGCGCGAGCACGGCTGCGACGAGGTGCAGGGCTACCTGTTCGGGCGGCCGATGCCGGCCAACCAGTTCGAAGCGCAGTTCGCCAACGCCGCCCTGTTCATGTTCCAGTGAGCGCTCGCAAAAACGGACTTTCGAGTCAACTCCAATCCCCAGCCAGCCCAGACACGGCGCGGGATGCAACATGAAGCCCATTGGTCCGCGACTTGATGCCAGTTCATATGCCAGGCGCGGATCAATCGGTTAGAATGCCCCCCCAAATTACCCCGATCCTTGAGGACCGCCATGTTCAGCCGTGATTTGACCATTGCCAAGTACGACGCCGAGCTCTTCGAAGCCATGCAGCAAGAAGCCCTGCGCCAGGAAGAGCATATCGAGCTGATCGCTTCGGAAAACTACACCAGCCCGGCAGTCATGGAAGCTCAGGGCTCGGTCCTGACCAACAAGTACGCCGAAGGCTACCCAGGCAAGCGCTACTACGGCGGCTGCGAGTATGTCGACGTGGTCGAGCAACTGGCCATCGACCGTGCCAAGGAGCTGTTCGGCGCCGACTACGCCAACGTCCAGCCGCACGCCGGCTCGCAAGCCAACGCGGCGGTCTACCTGGCCCTGCTGTCGGCCGGTGACACCATTCTGGGCATGAGCCTGGCCCACGGTGGCCATCTGACCCACGGTGCTTCGGTAAGCTCGTCGGGCAAGCTGTACAACGCCATCCAGTACGGCATCGACAGCAACGGCCTGATCGACTACGACGAAGTCGAGCGCCTGGCTGTCGAGCACAAGCCGAAGATGATCGTTGCCGGCTTCTCGGCTTACTCGCAGGTCCTGGACTTCGCCCGCTTCCGCGCCATTGCCGACAAGGTCGGTGCCTACCTGTTCGTCGACATGGCCCACGTTGCCGGCCTGGTTGCCGCTGGCGTGTACCCGAACCCTGTGCCGTTCGCCGACGTGGTTACCACCACCACCCACAAGACCCTGCGCGGTCCACGTGGCGGCCTGATCCTGGCCCGCGCCAACGCCGACATCGAGAAGAAGCTGAACTCCGCCGTCTTCCCAGGCGCCCAGGGCGGCCCGCTGGAGCACGTGATCGCGGCCAAGGCCATCTGCTTCAAGGAAGCGCTGCAGCCTGAGTTCAAGGCTTACCAGCAGCAGGTCGTGAAGAACGCCCAAGCCATGGCCGAAGTGTTCATCGAGCGTGGTTTCGACGTCGTTTCCGGCGGCACCCAGAACCACCTGTTCCTGCTGTCGCTGATCAAGCAGGAAATCTCCGGTAAAGATGCTGACGCTGCCCTGGGCAAAGCCTTCATCACCGTCAACAAGAACTCGGTACCGAACGACCCACGCTCGCCGTTCGTCACCTCGGGCCTGCGTTTCGGCACCCCAGCCGTCACCACCCGTGGTTTCAAGGAAACCGAGTGCCGCGAACTGGCCGGCTGGATCTGCGACATCCTGGCTGACCTGAACAACGAAGCGGTGATCGACGCCGTACGTGAGAAGGTCAAGGCCATCTGCAAGAAGCTGCCGGTTTACGGCAACTGATTGGGGCAAGCCTGATGTGAAGAAGCCCGGCCCGGTGCCGGGCTTTTTCATGCCTGCGATCTGGCGCTGGAACCGCTTCCGGATAGGTTGAATGAACCAGGCCGCCTAACCTGCCACCTCCTTTGAAAACTGACAGGAGGCCCCCCATGGCAGACCACCCAGCACTGTCCTTCACCGCCACGTTGCAGTTCGCTGAAGCCCCCATCAATGTACTGGGCGACATGACCACCGGGCCCGTGACGCTGGTGGGCCCGCATCAGGCGCCGGATGATGTCGTTGAAGGCGCCACGACCCTCGGCATGTTGAACGGCACCGACACGGATTGGCATCACGGCCAGGAGATCGGACTGATCACCTTCGAACCCGTCGCCCAGCCAGCTGCGTTGCTGCTGTACTTCCGCCATAGCGAAGCGGGTTACCGCCTCTATCTGCGCAACGGCCCCCACTCCGGCGAGGGCGTATTCACCACCGGCGATGGCCTGGTGAACGTAGAGCCGATCAAGGCAAAAGACCCAAGCCTGTGGACGCTGACCGATGCACAGACGGGTGAAGCGTTCGACCTGACACAGCTTGAAGATGGCCGCAGGGAAATTTTGCTGGCGAGCGCGGATGGGCACCCGCTGGAAGTGCACAGTCTCTACCCGGTAGGCGGTTTTCTGGCCTGCTACCCAACTGCACGCCAAGGCACCTTGAGCCTGATCATTCAGGAGCGTGGTGTCGATTGGCTCAAGCCGGCTTGATACATCCCTGTAGGCGCGGGTGAACCTGGGCCTCATCAGGTTCATTCAGGTCATGCAGCCCCCGTCGTCACGTATTAACCTGTGCCACCCCAAGCGCAACCAGACACAGGCCCGGCTTTGACCAGAGAGCAACTCGAAACCCAGCAGATCCCGATCTACTTCGCCGCCGTGCTCGTCGCCCTGGCCTTCGGCCTGCTGGCCAGCGACAGCGCACGGCACCTTGAAGCCCTGGTCACGCCCGCCATCGCCATCCTGATGTATGCGATGTTCCTGCAGATCCCTTTCCTCGGCCTGCGCCAAGGCCTGGGCAACCGCCGCTTCATGGCGGCCCTGCTGCTCGCCAATTTCATCCTGGTGCCATTGCTGGTGTGGGCCCTCACCCACGGCGTTGCCGATCATCCGGCGATCCTCATCGGCGCGCTACTGGTACTGCTCACACCCTGCATCGACTACGTGGTGGTGTTTACCCACATCGGTAAAGGCGACTCGCGCCTGACCCTCGCCGCCACGCCCGTGCTGCTGCTGGTGCAATTGGTGCTGCTGCCGGTGTACCTGGCGCTGATGCTCGGCGACAACAGCGAGGTAACAATCAGCATTGCCCCGTTCGTGGAAGCCTTCGTGCTGCTGATCATGCTGCCGATGATCCTCGCCGTGCTCACCAGCGCCGGCGCCCGCCGCTCCCGCACGGTGTCGGCGTGGAACGACGCCTGGGCGTGGATGCCGGTGCCAGCGATGGCATTGGTATTGGTGGCGGTGATCGGGTCGCAGATTGCCGTGGTGCTTCGGGACTTCGATCGGTTGCTGCCGGTGATTCCGGTCTATGTCGGCTTCATGCTGCTGGCGCCGCTGCTCGGGTTCGTTTCGGCGCGGCTGTTGCGCCTGCCGGTGGCCGAGGCACGCTCGGTGACCTTCAGTGCCGCGACACGGAACTCGCTGGTGGTGTTGCCATTGGCGCTGGCCTTGCCGGAGGACCTGCGTGGGTTGGCGGCGGCGGCGGTGATCACCCAGACGCTGATGGAATTAGTGAGTGAGTTGGCTTACATCCGAATCATCCCAGCCCTCCTGCGAGGCCGACAGGCATAAAGGCGATCCCGAGCAGGAACGTCCGCACTGGAGCACTGGGCCGGCCATAAGCCGTACTAGACACATCCCGAAAATTACCCGATGAAGACTCTGTGCCCTTGAGCCTGGAAGATGATCCAGACGGTGAGCCGTTGCCTGACCTGCGCCAAGCACTCAAAGAAGCCAAGATAGGCGCCGGGCGCGTCACCACGCCTGAACAGATACTGGTTCGACAGGCACGTGAGCGTTGCGGATTGACTCAGGCAACTTTCGCCGAACGTATTGCTACACCCGTGGCGACGTTACGTGATTGGGAACAAGGCCGCTTCGTACCTCCAGGTGGTGTTTTGTGCCTGATGCGCTTGATCCTGAAGCATCCGGAACTGTCCCTGGAACTGACCACGAACTAAGCATCGTTTGGTCTGTGTTTATCGCCGGCCACAGGGCCGGCGATATACCTATGTTGGCTAAGCAATTGGGCCTTCACCTCACAACGCCTTCATCTCCGCTATATCCCGCGCCACCTGATCCGCCGAGTGATCAAACATCGCCTGCTCCTGCGCCTCCAGCGGCAACTCGATCACCCGGGCAATGCCCTCCCCAGCCAGGACGCAAGGAACGCCCATGGCGATGTCGGTGCGCCCGTATTCCCCTTCAAGAATCGCAACTGCCGGCAGAATGCGGTTACGCCCATTGGCGATCGCATCCACCATTTGCGCAATGGCCACACCCGGCGCATCGCAGGCGCTGCCGACCTTCTTCAAGCCCAAAATCTCGCCACCACCCTTGCGTGTGCGTTCGACGATCCGCTCTATCTGCTCTTCGGACAGGAAATGCGACAGCGGCACCGAGCCGACCTGGCAGTAGCGCATCAGCGGCACCATGCTGTCGCCATGCCCGCCCAGTACCAGCGCCGTGATGTCCCGGGCGGAAAACCCGGTCTCCTCGGCAATGAAGCACTTCATGCGCGCGGTATCCAGCACCCCCGCCTGGCCGAACACCCTGCCACGCCCGAGCTTGCTGAGCGACCAGGCGCGATAGGTCAGCACATCGACCGGGTTCGACACCACCAGCACCGTCGCTGCCGGCGCGTAGCGATTGATGTCGTGCATGATGCCGTCGAGGATCGGCAAGTTGATGCTCAGCACGTCCTGCCGCGACTGGCCAGGCTTGCGCGGCACGCCTGCGGTAATCACCACCAGCTCCGAGTCCTGCAGCATTTCGGCCTTGGCACCGCCCAGCACCTTGGTATCGGAACCTGACTCAACGGCTGCCTGCCAGATGTCCAGCGCCTTGCCCTGGGCCAGCTCACCCTGCACATCGAGCAACATCAGTTCACGGCAATACTCTTCCCGGGCGATGATCTGCGCCGCCGCTTCACCCACGATCCCCGCGCCCACGATTGATAACTTGTTCACCTGACACCTCCCAGCGGCGCGCGCCACCAGGAGCACGCCTGCGTATACAGAGAAGTATTGCCTGCCAAGGCGAAAAGACCATGTGACGCGACCGCATGCTATTGACAGCCTCCCACGGTCCCGGAAATACTTTGTAATGATTCATATAGATGACCAAATAACAAGGTGAATCGCTCCATGACCGCACTGCCCAGCCCTACGCGCTTGCCCGGCGCGACACCTGCGTCCGCCAGCCCCATTCCTCCGAAGTTCGAAGCGTGCGCATCCAGTCAGCCATCTGCCCGCGACCGCTAACGGCTCGCTACCGCCCGCAGAACCGCTGGCATGCTTGCAATGCCTGAGCGCCAGCCCAACCGAGATTCCCTGAATGACTCCCTTAGATATACAGCTGTTGCTGACCGCCTTGGTCAGTGTCCTGGTGCTGGTTGCGCTCATCGTGTCCCGTCTCAAGATGCATCCGCTGCTGGCCTTGCTGGTGGTGTCCATTGGCGTCGGCTTTGCCACCCGCATGGAGCCCGGCAGCATCGTCTCCCACCTGCTCACTGGCGCCGGCAAGACACTGGGTGCGGTGGGGGTGGTGATCGCGCTGGGCGCGATGCTCGGCAAGATTCTGGCTGACGCCGGCGTCACTGAGCAGGTCGCCGACGTCATCCTCAAGCGCACCTCGGACCGGATGATTCCTTGGGCAATGATGCTGGTGGCTTTTGTGATCGGCATCCCGATGTTCTTCGAAGTGGGCCTGGTGATCATGCTGCCGTTGATCTTCAGTGTGGCGCGCAAGCTGGAAGGCCAGGCCCGCTTCAAAGGCTCGGCGTATGTGTATGTCGGTGTTCCGGTGATTGCCGCGCTGGCCGCCATGCACGGCATGGTGCCGCCGCACCCAGGCCCCTTGACCGCCATCGCCGTGCTCAAGACCTCGGTCGGGCCCACCATGCTCTATGGCTTCCTTGCCGCAATCCCGGCCATGATCCTGGGCGGCCCGCTGTATGGCCTGTTCATTGCGCCGCGCATGAGCACACGGCCCGATCAGGCCCTGCTCGACCAGTTCACACTGACTGAGAAAGCCGACGGCCAACCCCGCCCTGGTGTAGCGGTCGGCATGCTGGCCGCGTTGCTGCCGGCGATCCTGATGCTGGTGCATGCCGTCGCCGAAATGCTGCTGCCCAAGGGCAATGCGCTGCTGGAGCTGGCCAGCTTCCTCGGCAACCCGCTGATCGCCATGCTGCTGGGCGTGCTGTTCGCCGGCGCGAGCCTGGTACTGGCGCGCGGTGGCGACGCCGAACAGCTGCGCGATGCGCTGGGCAAAAGCCTCAAGCCGATTGCCTCGATCATCATGATCATTGCCGGGGGCGGGGCCTTCCAGGAGATGCTGACCAGCGCCAAGGTCGGCGATGCCATCGTGCACCTGACCCAGCAATCGGCCTTCCCGCCGTTGATCCTGGGGTGGCTGATTGCGATGCTGCTGTCGGTGTCTACCGGCTCCGCCACGGTCGGTATCGTCGGTGCTGCCGGCTTGCTGGCGCCGCTGGCAGGGGCTGACCCGAGCCTGAACCTGCCGTTGCTGGCCCTGTCGATCGGTTGCGGTTCGCTGTTCTTCAACTACGCCAACCATGCGGGCTTCTGGATGGTGAAGGAGTCGTTTGGCATGACCATGGGTGAGGCTACCAAGACTATCTCGGTGGTGCAGTCCATCGTGGCGGTGGTCGGGTTGATTGTGGTGTTGATGTTGAATGCGGCGGTTACGGTGGGCTGAGCCGGATTCAAAGAAGCTTGGCCGCCGGGTTACTCCGGCGGCATTTGCCAGCAGCCTGCCAGCGCTATTTCCAAATACCATTGCGCAAACGCATAAACCCAGGACCTGCGCGGACTCTTGTGGGAGCGGCCTTGTGTCGCGATGGGCTGCGAAGCAGCCCCAAGGTTTCAGCACAGATGCAAATAGTGCCGGGTACAGCGGGTCCTCTTCTGCTTTGACGCGATCGCGCTAGAGCAAGCACGACATGGATCGGCGCATTACATGCGGTGACTGCACTGCAATGCACAGCAGCCCGCTAAGACGCCAGCCAAGTTCAACCCGACGTCAGTAATCGCGCTTTCGCAGTTTCTCTGCCAATGGCGGATAGTAGATCTGGCCAATCTCATCGGATGACCACCACGCCCAGTTAAGCAGGCAAACAGTAATTACCCCCAGCACCGCATAGCCCTCCCAGCCAATGTATGCCGTGACATATGACATCAGGCCCGGTAACTGGTAATGCGCCCCTACCTTGGCGTTAGCAATTGCCATCAGCACCAGCCCGAAAACTAGAACACCGGCCTGGAAGCGCTGCTGGCGCCACTCCTCACGCTGCAGGCTCTTCCTCCGCCAGTAGTCGTAGAGGAACTCGTTACCTTCACGAAGGCTGTGCTCTTTCAGTGCGCTGTAGGTCACATGGTTATGCAGCAGCGAGTAATCTCGTGGGCTTTGCAGCCGATGCCAAGGTATGTAGCTACCGAGTATGGCCGTCATCCGGGCCAGGACCGGGATACAGACCGACACCACCAGGCAGGACACGACGATACTTACGAAGATCCGCCCGACATTCTCCCAGACCGTTGCCATGTCCCCGGAGAAACCCAGCAGGGGTGTACTCAGGGCGTTCATGAACGCCATATCCATAAAAAGGCATACATAGGTGAGCTTCAAGGCCCACCGAACCTCCCAGACCTTCTCGAATACCGCCCCCGGCAAACCGGCGATGGGGTTGGTTGTTTTCAGACTGTCTCTGTTCTGATCCACACAAAATCCTCAGCAGTTCTCACTTGGCAAGGGTAAACAGCGATAGCACTTCGTGGCCATTGTTTCAGCCCAGCTGGATTACGGCCTTTCCCGTTATGCCTACCTTCTCCAGCTGGTCAGTCAGGGTTGAATCCAGGCTCGAAAACTCCCCTTGTTCGCCACTACGGCGATAAGCCGTTTCCATTCGGCGCTGCGCCGGTGATGATCGGCGGACGCATTCCAGGCGTCACGGTTTTTGGCGATAACATCCTTGTGCGAAATCATCTTGAACCTCATCTTGGGTTGTTGAGGTTTATGACGTTAGCAGATGTGTCGAATACCGACTGGCGTTACATGTTGTTACTTCTAACGGCAAAATAAATCAGATTTAACCCCTTCCTTGTAGGGCATTTCCCAAAGATACTGGCGCGATCTATTTTCCGTTGCAGCCTGGCTAACTAGCGCTCTAGTCTCGGGGGTGTCGTTGCACATCAACGATGCAGCTTTGACAGGCTGGAATGGTAAATAGTCTGCGGCTAGCCCTTATGGTGGCTGTATGTGGAGCACGCTCGCGTGCGCCGGGACTTTTGCTATTTCCACCGGTCTGTCAATCCACGTACAGCTGCCACCAATCTGTTTGACAGCAGGCTGGTGGACGCACCCATTGGGTAAATAGCCATGCTGAAAATAGTCCCCGATCCACCTTACCTACACGCCCTCGAAGACACGCTGATGATGGCCGCTGACTACGCACTCTGTGCCGAAGTCGTTGCCCAGCAGGCGATGTTGATGCAGCCCAAGTCACCCGTGTCATTGTTGATCATGACGTCAATGCACGAGCTGGATTCCCTGCGCAAATTGCTCGAATCCGCGCTGGCTCAAATCCAGAAGCCAGCGGATCCGCAGACGCTGCATTAATCCGCATCACGTCTTGCCTGGCCTGACGCTTTCACAGGCTTGTTCACTCACACAGCACCGCCCCTGAGGTTGTAGACGGCCCTTAGGAGTGTGGTGAACCTGTGGGCACCCGGCTTGCCGGCGATAGGGCCAGCCCAGGCATCTTCAACTTCAGGGAGATCAAACAATGGCCATCGAAGAAACCCACTTCATTGTCGGCAAAACCACCTTCTACCAAGGTGAAAACCAGACCCATCCCCTCTTCCGCATCGAACCCGGCATCCCTTGCCAGAGCGCCCGCGAACAGGCCTCAGAACTGATGGGCTACGTCCGCGACCTGACCATCGACGGCCTGATGGAAGACAAACCCCAGTTGCTCTGGGCCTCGCACTACCTCAGCGCCCTGGCCAAGGCACTGCTCGATGATGCCGAACTGGGCATGATGAAAGATTGAAGTCGAGCCACCCGCCCCTGTGGGAGCCGCGCTTGCCGTGGCGACGAACCGCGGCGATGGGCCGCAAAGCGGCCCCAACAACCCAAGCACCCGCGCAGGCTTGCAAGAGAAGTCATCTATGTCGGAAGACGACTTCCCACGCCAGCTGTGCAGTCACTCAAGGTTGCTTTCATACCGCAGCCATCCTGCAACCCCTGCTGCTCCACCTACGCGGTCTTTAGGATGATTCCGTCCTTCACTGACAGGCACTTGCGGGAAGTCGAATGGGCTCATCCCTTCAATACAAGCCACGTTGACCCCGTACTGGTCCGGCACAGAGCGACGCTGGTGGAAGGTATAGATCCCACACTTCGAGCAGAAGTAGTGCTTGGCTTCACGTGTGTTGAATTGATAAAGGGTCAGCGCTTCTTCGCCTTGGGTGACGGTGATGTCGTTCAGGTTGGCCGATACCGCAACGGCGCCACGCATGCGGCAGAGCGAGCAGTTGCACCTTCGCGCTGTACGCAGCCCGTCGGTCAAGCGCAGTGAAAATCTCACTGTTCCGCAATGGCAAGCTGCTTGATAAACAGGGCGATCATCGTTTTTTTCATCAGTCATAGCGTTTCTCTAGTCTGAGAAGCCAATCTGGATATTCACGGGGCAAGGTCAAAATAGGTGTCTATTAGCCTGAATGAAACGATGAATGCCTCGTCCCGAACCCTATGCGAGATAACCCTGCAACAATCGCCGCACATTTTCCACCAGCGCAGACTCCCCCTTACGCGGTGGAAGCAGCGAGAACCTGGCTTGGGCCAATACCGGCAAGCCAGTCCTGTAAGGCTCCACCCCATGGGGGACAGCACTCGCGTTAAGGCACGCAATTCCAAGCCCTGCCTTCAATGCCGATTGCAACCCCGCCACCCCTGAAGTCGAGTAGACGATCTCGTAATCGACATGGGCGCGCTCCAGCACCTGGCAGCTGTACTCCGACAATCCGCACCCGCTGATCGCGAGCAATGGCAGCGGCTGCCCAGGCTCTGGCACCCAGCCGGCAGCGGCTACCCATTGCAGTGGCTCCTGCCTTACTTCAAACAGGTTGGATGAAGACACGCGCTCGGTGAAACGCATGGCCAAGCCAATGTCCAAGTGGTCATTGGCCTGATCAATTTCCAGGCTCTTTTTCATCACCACATGAAGTCGAAGCCGTGGATGCCATTCACGAAGTTTTTTCAGCAACCCAGCAATGTCGTCGGGGCGAAAGTAATCAGTGATCGCTAACCGTATCTCCCCTTCGAACTGTTCGCCTCGAACGTCGGACAGCGCCCGCTCGCCCAGGGTGATGAGCTGCCTGGCGTGGCGCAAAAGTCGTTCACCAGCAGGTGTTGGGCGAACGCCTTGCTTGCCGCGAATGAGCAACTCGACACCAATGGCATCTTCCAGCTTACGCAGCTGTTCGCTGATCGCGGAGGTCGAGCGAAACAGGGCCGGAGCGGCTGCCGAGATACTGCCTGCCTCACAGACCGCCAAGTAGACGTGGAGCTGCGCAATGTCGAAGTGGTACATGCGGGTTCCGGATAAACAGGAAGATGAGCATCGATTTTCCCGCTTTTGGGGATGATGTTCAAAGGTTAAGTTACAGGCACGCCACTTACGAGGATTACCGAAATGCCTGGTATAACCCTGACCTTATCCGGCGCGCCCGATACTGCCTTGGCGTCCCGACTCAGCCGTGAGCTGACTGAACTGACCGCACGCGTTCTGGACAAGCAGCCATCACAAACGATGGTGATCGTTCGGTTCGTCGACGCTGGCTTGTGGTTTATCGAGTGTGAATCGCTCGAGAGCCTGGGGCGCAACAGCTTTCGCCTGGAGGTCACGATCACCGACGAGACGACGACAGTGGAGCAGAAACGGCGGTATCAGCGTGAGGCATATGATCTGCTTTCAGGACGCATCGGCAATGTGCACCTTCATTCGAACGTACACCTCATAGACGTGCGCGCTACCGCCTATGGCTATGGCGGGGTGCCGCAAAGTGCGAAGCTATGGAGCTGAAACAGGCAACCCGGCCGGGCGTTATCGCACCAGCGCCAGCCGCAAGCCAAGCCCCACCAGTACCGCGCCCATTGCCGCATCGATCGGCCGACGCACCTTCGTGTATAACGCCCGCACCCGAGCCGTGGAAAACATCAATGCCAGCGTGGAAAACCAGGCAAACGCAACAAGCGTGACCACCACCACGGCAGCAGCCATCACCCAGCCCGGGGCGTGTGCCGGCAGCACGGTGATGAAAAAGCTGCTGAAGAACGCCGCGGCCTTGGGATTCGTGGCAGACACCAGCAACCCGACGCGGGGTGCTGCCGTGGTGGTGTTTTGCGTCGTGCGGATTTCGAGGGCTGCATAAGGCCGCCGCGCGCCGAGCAGCATTTTGATGCCCATGTAGATCAGATAGCCCGCGCCCACTACCCGAATCGCGTCATACAACCAGGCCACTGTGCTCAGCAAGACACCCAGGCCGACAATCGCCAGCACCGCCCAGATGGCGATGCCTGCGCTGGTGCCCACTGCAACACCTATCCCTCGGCTGCGGCTCACCAGGGCGTTGGACGTGACGGCAATGAAATCGGGGCCTGGGCTGACGCAGGCGAGGAGCATGACGGCGGCAATGGTCAGAAGTTGGGGAACGTAGTCCACGTGATGCCTCCAGTGACTTCGTTGTCTATCGAGCTACGTCGTAATGCACCGACAGCAGGCCTTTCTTCTCTTTGAGCTTGAGCACCTTGATCGGCCCGACCAAGCCCGTCGAGGTGACATGCGTGCCGCCGCAACCGTGCATCGGCAAAGTGCCGAAGCGCACTGAGCGAACACCGTCCTGGTCGATCAACTCACGCGGCAGGTCACGCTCGATCAGCGCGTTCACCCCCGCCTCGATACCTTCGGCCGTCAGCGGCTCGCAACCGACCTGGCGCTCGAAAACCACCCGAGACTCCCCCGGCCAGTGGTGGCCTTTACTGGGAAGCCAGCCCAAGTTCTGCCCGACACAAGCAATCAGGTGACCGGCGGAATGCAGGCGAGCATGCAGCGCACGCACCTCGGGCGAGATGGCAATCTCGACGCTGCCCACGGGCACGGGTTGCCCGACGACATGCGCCACATCGCCCTCGATATTGAGCACTTCCTCTACCCGGATACCCGCGATGGTTCCCTGATCCGCCAGCTGCCCGCCGCCCTGGGGGTGAAAGAGGGTTTCGGCCAGGTCGACCCGGAACCGTCCATCCTCCGTCGGCGTGCAACGCACCACGTGCGTGTTCAAGGTCAACTCATCGCTGGTGTAGTACGCCCGTTGCGTCATCGATCTAAATCCTTGGTTCCTTCCGGGGCAACGCCCGATCAAGACTCAAGGCTAAAGGGCGAGGACTTCGCGCACTTGTAAAAAATTGATGGGCAACCGCGATCAGTAACGAGACGGCGCAACCCCGAAGGCTTGCTTGAAGGCACGGTTGAAGTGGCTCTGGTCGTAGAAACCCACCTCTTGCGCGACCCTGGTCAATTCCCACTGGGTATGGCTCAGCAGCACACAGGCGCGCTCCAGGCGCAAACGTACCAGCCAGGCATGTGGCGTCATGCCGACCGTTTGCTTGAACAGCTTGAGGAACTGAAAACGCTCCAGGTCGCACAACGCAGCCAGGGCTTCGAGGGTTATCTTGTCGGCGAGGTGTTCGTTGCAGTAGTCCCGCACACGGTGCCACTGCACGCTCGAAAGCGTGCCCTTCACGAACTGCGGCTTGACCATCCGCGCCTGGGCGAACAGCCGCCCGAGCAGCATGAGCCATTGAGCATCGACGAACAGCGGGTCGGTAGGCAGCCCTGCTGCAAGCGCGTCGTGCAGCCGGGAAAGCTGGGTGGCGAGGCTGGCATCCTGCAACAGCGCGCCACCCAGGGCGGAAAACTGGTCACGGCCCGTAAGCTCTTCGGTCACGCTGCGCAACAGGTCAGCGGATACGCGAAAGGTCTTGAGCGTGTAAGCGTCGTCGCCTGCGCTGATGCCATCGTGGATTTCGCCGGGTGGCATCAACTGGATGGTGCCCGGCGACAGCAACGTCGTCTCACCATTGAGTACCTGGCGTTGCACGCCATCGGTGATCAAGCCGACGTGGAAATCCAGATGGTAGTGACGCCCGAAACGAAAGCTCGAGAAACGCGCCTCGCTCAGCACCAGCCCGGGGATATCGCTGTTGCGTTTGTAATCAACGTGGTCTGCCATCGACCGCCTCCTGCCATACCGGGGGGATCATCTCATACCTGATGCTGTGGGACTGGCGTGGTTGTCGGGTTGAGGACTTGAAGGGACGGATGCTTTGGCCTTGTGTGGACGTGGATGGCACGGGCTTCGCCGTGTTCGCGGGTGAACCCGCTCCCACAGAGATCGCGTTAACTGCCAGAAAAGAGATCGGGCAACAACTGGAACTCAGAGTGCAGCATCACGTAGCGAGAAACACCCGGCAACTGTTCTCCACGGAAAACCAGCCGAACATTTCTTACCATAGCGGCCAGCAAAGGAGCGGCCGTGGTCACCACCCCATCCCCCATTTTCAAGATGAAACCCGCCGAATTGGTAGAGCACCCCACAGGCGGCACAGCCTTTGGCGTGATCCCACCCATTTCTGCCATGAACCTCAATCTTGCCGAGGGTAGGGTCTACGTCAAAGTCGGCCTGCACTTTCAGGCGAAGGGCGGCCATGCCAGCGGTCATGGCATACTGCACATCTGGCACGGTAAAAAGCGTTTCTCCGCAAGCGGGGGATTAATAGCCCTGACCACCTGGCTGCTTTTATTGCCTCCCTCATGGCCTTAGGCACCGAGATCTATCACGATGCCAACCATCCTTCGGCTGCAAAAAAGCGCATCACGCTGCTGCGAACAGTAGACGGCACGCTCACGCTGGAGCCCCGCGAAGGTGATCGGGTGCTCGGATTCCACTATTCCGTGGTGACCTGGACGCCCCAACCCACTCCACGCGGTACCAAAGTTGGTGAAATCACCATCGACTGGGCAAAAGAAAAGGCGACCCTTTCGGAGTCGCCTTCGGATGTTAATGAGGCTGTAGTCGCAGCGATTCTTTAGTTTCCGGATCTAGATCCATCAGTTCAGAACCCAGTCGAATCATCGGCCGTATGGTGGGGCCTATCGACTGTCCCTACGTCAGTGAGTACCAGTTTCACTGCTGCCAGATTCGGGGGGCCAATTACTGGCAAGCCATGCCCAAAAATGCGCGTTTGCAGTCCTCGCCGAACATTCTCGAAGATTTGCCCTGAAAGGTCAAACCACCCATTTTCGGCAATTTGTTTCAGCATCCGGAATGTGCACGACTTTTTTCAAAGCACAAAAAGGCCTGCATCGCTGCAAGCCTTGATATATGGTGCCGGAGACAGGAATCGAACCTGCGACCTTCGCGTTACGAGTGCGCTGCTCTACCGACTGAGCTACACCGGCGTGTAGCGCAACGTACCACTGCCGCACCCGCCGCGTAAACCCCTGTTTCCCCGGCTTTATTCCCCTTCCCTCAGGACGCTTTGCAGCCCTTCGGCGCAAGGTCTCCCTCAATGTTGGTAGTGCAGGCCCAACCAGCAGGCGAGCGGGTCAGGGTCAGGCTCTTGCCCACCACATTGGCCGGTGCATCAACCAAGGTGCATGCAATCGTCCCAGTTCCGTCCGCCGCCTTGCTGCTGACCGTAATCGCACAGTTCGCCGTAGCCGGCTGGCCACCCAACTCAGCCACACTCCCCACATCCTTGCCTTCATTCAAGCGCAGCTCCATCGCCGTCTTCAGCGCGCTGATCTCCAGCAACCCGGCTGCAGCCTTGGTGCGGGACTGGTGGTTGGTGTACATCGGGATGGCAATGGTCGCCAGAATGCCGATGATCGCGACGACGATCATCAGTTCGATCAGGGTGATACCGCGTTGCCCTTTCATGAACGATTTCCTTTTTGATACGTGTACTGGTGGAGGTCAGGCTCGCCCCCAGCTGGCAGCGGCGCAGTAGGCCTGAACAGACACCTTTTGTCACCCCTGCCTGCCAGGGCGTCATCTTCGCTGAACTACTCTAGTGAGCATCACCGACGCACGCCCGCTCATGGACGCGGCAAGCTGTTTCCAGGCTTGTCGCACGAGCCGAAAAGGACCTTTGCAATGAACCCATCTACACACCTCTACACCTGGCGCGGCACGGATGCCAATGGCGCCGCAGTCAGCGGCCAGGTCAGCGGGCGCAGCCCGGCCTATGCGCGGGCCGGCTTGCAGCGCCAGGGCATCCACGTGCTCAGCCTGCGGGCGGCTGGCGGGTTTGAATGGCGTTTGCCGAAAGCTCGGGATAAGACCGACCCGGCGGGCTTCAGTCGGCAGCTGGCGACCTTGCTCAAGGCCGGGGTGCCGCTACTGCAGGCCTTCGAGGTGATGGGGCGCAGCGGCTGCAGTGCGGGGCAGGCAGCGTTACTGGATAAATTGAAACGGGATGTGGCCTCGGGCCTGGGGCTGGCGGATGCGCTGCAGCGCCATCCGGCGTGGTTCGATGGGTTGTACTGCAACCTGATTCGTGTGGGCGAGCAGTCCGGTACGCTTGATCGGCAGCTGGAAAAACTGGCGGGGATGCTGGAGCAACGCCAGATGCTGCGTAAGCGAGTACGCAAGGCGATGCTCTATCCGTTGCTGCTGTTGCTGACCGGGTTGGGGGTTTCGGCGGTGTTGTTGCTGGAGGTGATTCCTCGTTTCGAGAGCCTGTTCGCCGGTTTCGATGCCGCGCTGCCGGCGTTCACGCAGTGGGTGATCGACTTGTCCACAGGGCTGGGGCGCTATGCGCCGTTGCTGTTGATAACCGCGCTTGGCCTGGGCTTCGCCGTGACCCGGCTGTATCAGAAGCATGCGCCAGCCCGCTTGTGGATAACTGCACAGGCTTTGCGCCTGCCTTTGTTCGGCAGGCTGTTGAGCCAGGCGGCCCTGGCGCGCTTCGCTCGTACCCTGGCCACGTCCTATGCTGCGGGGGTGCCGTTGCTGGATGCGCTGGTCACCGTGGCCAAGGCCTGTGGCGATGACCTGCACGAGCAGGCGGTGCAGCGCTTGCGCCAGGGCATGGCCAACGGGCAGGCGCTGAATCAGGCAATGGGTAATGAACCGCTGTTTCCGCCGTTGTTGGTACAACTCACCGCCATCGGTGAAGCCAGCGGCACGCTGGACCAGATGCTGGATAAGTCCGCCAGCCATTACGAGGAACAGGTCAGCCAGACGCTGGACCAGTTGACCAGCCTGCTGGAGCCGGCCATCGTGCTGATCCTGGGCTTGCTGGTCGGTGGCCTGGTGGTGGCGATGTACCTGCCGATCTTCCAGTTGGGTAGCTTGATCTGAACATGACTTCATGGACTTTGCTGGCCGAGCAGCCGGCCTACTTCATCACCCTGGCGGCTGTGCTCGGCCTGCTGGTGGGCAGCTTCCTCAACGTGGTGGTGCATCGCTTGCCGATCATGCTGGAGCGCCAATGGCAGCGTGAGGCGCAGGAAGCATTGGGCCTGCCGACCACCGAATACCAGCGCTTCAATCTGTCCCTCCCCGCCTCCCACTGCCCGCACTGCGGGCACGCGATCCGCGCCTGGGAGAACATCCCGCTGCTGAGTTACCTGGCATTGCGCGGACGCTGCTCGGCCTGCAAGCAGCCGATCAGTGCGCGTTATCCATTGGTCGAGTTGGCCTGTGCGCTGTTATCGATGGTGGTGGCCTGGCACTCCGGCGCTGGCATCGAGGCGCTGGCCCTGCTGCTGTTGACCTGGAGCCTGCTGGCACTGAGCCTGATCGACCATGACCAGCAGATCCTGCCCGATGTCATCGTGCTGCCAACGCTGTGGCTGGGCTTGATCGTCAATGCCTTCGACACCGTGATGCCGTTGCCCGCCGCATTGTGGGGCGCAGTGGCGGGGTACCTGAGCCTGTGGTCGGTGTACTGGGTGTTCAAGCTGATCACCGGCAAGGAGGGCATGGGCTATGGCGACTTCAAGCTGCTGGCGCTGATCGGTGCCTGGGGCGGCTGGCAGGTATTGCCGTTGACCTTGCTGCTGTCATCGGTCATCGGCGTGGTGGCGGGCCTGTGCCTGCTACGCGTGCGCAGGCAATCCGTCGGCACGGCGATACCCTTTGGCCCTTATCTGGCCATTGCGGGGTGGATTGCTGTGCTCTGGGGTGATGAAATGTACGCCTTCTACCTGCAACTGTTTGGAATGTGATGACCACCAAGGCCTTCACCCCCTGGATTCTCGGGCTGACCGGCGGCATCGGCAGCGGCAAGAGTGCCGCCGCCGAGCGCTTCGTCGAACTTGGCGTGCACCTGGTCGACGCCGACCAGGCAGCGCGCTGGGTGGTCGAACCCGGTCGCCCGGCACTGGCGAGCATCGTCGAGCGCTTCGGCACCGGTGTGCTGCTGGATGATGGCCAGCTGGACCGCGCAGCGTTGCGCCAGCTGATCTTCGCCGACCCGGCCCAGCGCAAGTGGCTGGAGCAACTGCTACACCCGCTGATCGGCCAAGAGATCTTCAGTTACCTGGCCAAGGCCGAGTCGCCCTATGCGGTGTATGTGTCGCCGTTGCTGATCGAGTCGGGCCAGTACCAGAAGGTCCAGCGCGTGCTGGTGATCGATGTGCCGCAGGAGCTGCAAGTGGCGCGCACCCTGGCGCGTGACAACACCAGCCCTGAGCAGGTACAGGCCATTCTCAAGGCCCAGCTGGCCCGTGAGGAGCGCCTGGGCCATGCCGACGATGTGGTGGTCAATGATGGCGACCTCGCCGCACTGCATGAGCAGATTGACCGCCTGCACCATTTTTACCTGACTTTACGAGGAGGCCAGCCATGAGCCAGCCATTGACCGTCGATTGCCCGACCTGTGGCGCACCTGTGGAATGGAACGAGAAGAATGCATACCGGCCGTTCTGTTCCGATCGCTGCAAGCTGATCGACCTGGGCGCCTGGGCGGCCGAGGAACACAAGATTCCGGTGGCGCCGGATGCCGAGGATGAGCTGTTTTCCGGGGAGCTGGAGCCGCGGCACTGATCTGATTCTCGGCGGCTGCACTGGCCTCTTCGCTGGCGCGCCCGCGAAGAGGCCGGCACTGCCAATTCAATTCTCAGCGCTCATCATCCTTCCACGGCGCCTGCAGATACCGGGTGCGGTTGAACGTCTCCAGCCATTCCGGGCAGAACACCACCAGCGCACTGATCACCATGCCGTTGATGAACGCCTCCGGGAATATCATCAGCCACAGGTAGCCGATAAAATCGCTGAGCCACTCCGGCATCGCAAAGCGACCATCCAGCCATAACACCGCCAACGCCACCGGCACGCAAATCAGCACCGTCAGCGCAGCGGGAAAGAACCCCGAACAGAAGATGTAAACGAACAGGTTTCGCGGCTGCGCCCGCTCCACCAGGATCGCGCACACTTCGGTGATCAGCACCGGCAAGCCCACCAGCAGCAAACCGTTGACCCCAAGCGCCGCAAGGTCCTGCCGCCCCAGCGCCAGCAACCCCAACTGGGCGAGGAAACCGCCCAGAACGGCCAGCGGCCAGTCCAGCAGCAAGGTCACTGCCGTCATGCCGATGAAGTGGTAAGACACACCCGTGTCGAAATCGCGCCGGACCAGCCACAGCGCGAACAGGCAGAACACCGTGCCAAACAAAAGGTGCTGACGGCGCCGGTCGGTCACCAGTTCCACCCAGCGTGTACGGCTGGCGGCCCAGATCAGCAAGGGCACGTAACCCAGCCAACCCACGGCAAGGCTGGTTGTGGATAAAACCTGCGCGCTGATCACCTGGAACATATCCCTTTCGGCCATGTGGACAAGCTGAGTCTACACCCTGCCCCGTTTCCTACGCACAAACAGCATCTTACCGTCATCGATTAGCGGCTAAGCTTGTTCCCATGGATGACTCAGATTACCTGCGCCTGCTTACCATCCAGGCCGAACAAGCCAATGCCTTTCTCTCCAACGCCCGCAAGTGGGAGCGGGAGCGCTGGGTGTGCCAGCGCCTGCTGCAAGGGCTGAACATCCCCTACCGCAGCGAGGACTTTACCCCGGCCGGCCAGGAGCCACCGGATGTGCTGTTCCGCGATGCGGCCTTCGAGGTGTTCTTCGTGCTCGACGAAGGCCGCCGCCTCAACGACGAGTGGCGTGAGGAACTGCAACGCCGGCGCAGTGCCTTTTCCCTGGCACAGTTGGTGCGCCGCGAAGCCCGCCCCCGGCGCATCGCCGCCGCCGAGCTGCTCGGGCGCCTGGCGCCAACCCTGCGCAAGAAGGCGCACAACTACCGTGAGCGCGGGCTGGACCTGGGCGAGCTGGACATCATCGCCTTTGCCAGCCTCAAGCGCGAAGTGCTCGACCTCAATACCCATTTTCCACCGCCCACCGAATACCTGCGCCAGGGCTGGCGCTCGCTGTCGCTGGTCGGGCCGACGTTCGCCCGCGTGCTGTTCGCCCACCCCGACGCGCCGGACTTTCTGCGTGGCAACCTGGGGCGCAGCATTGTCTTCGACGTGGGCATCAGTCTTTGATCCACTGCCGAGAGTCTTTGCGATGGCGTAAACTCGGCGCCAGGGATAGAAAGCATTATCATTTGTTTGACGCGCTTGCATGAACGCTGTGGCGTTCGTGCAGTCACAAACGTCTATCTGACGAGGCCCACCATGACCAGCCGCCTGAACCCGGAAGATCAGCGTCGTGTCGATGAGTATCTGCGAGCCCCCCAGCATCAAGTCGAGCGCCGGCCTTTCCGGCCCTGGCTGCTCCTTGTGCTGGTATTGGCCGTGACCATCGGGTTGGGTCTCATCAGCCGCCTGCTGAGTGAACTGGTGCTATGAGCTGCTTGGCGCTCGCCCTTCCCTCTCGCAGTTTGCGGCCGGCCCCTGTGGCCACGAATTCCGTAAACCTTATGAGATATTTCCATGACTCATCGCATCGTGATTGTCGGCGGCGGCGCCGGCGGCCTGGAACTGGCGACCCGCCTGGGTAAAAGCCTGGGCAAGCGCAAGCAGGCCGAGATCACCCTGGTCGACGCCAACCTTACGCACATCTGGAAACCCCTGCTGCACGAAGTGGCCGCCGGCTCGCTGAACTCCTCGGAAGATGAACTGAACTACGTGGCCCAGGCCAAGTGGAACCACTTCAACTTCCAGCTGGGCCGCATGAGTGGTCTGGACCGTGAAGGCAAGCAGATTCAACTCGCCGCCACCCTCGATGACGAGGGCCGTGAGTTGCTGCCTGCGCGCATCCTGGGCTACGACACCTTGGTCATCGCCGTGGGCTCGAATACCAACGACTTCGGCACCCTGGGCGCGGCGCAGCACTGCCTGTTCCTCGACACCCGCAAGCAGGCCGAGCGCTTCCATCAGCAGCTGCTGAACCACTACCTGCGTGCCCATGCCGGTGACGTGGCCAGCGAGCAGATCAGCGTGGCCATCGTCGGCGCTGGTGCCACCGGTGTGGAACTGGCCGCAGAGCTGCACCACGCGGCCCACGAACTGGCGGCCTATGGTCTGGACCGCATTCAGCCCAAGGACATGCACATCACCCTGATCGAGGCCGGCCCGCGCGTGCTGCCCGCACTGCCGGAGCGTATCAGCGTGCCGGTGCACAAGACCCTGGAGAAACTCGGGGTGAAAGTGATGACTAACGCGGCGGTCAGTGAAGTGACCGAGGATGGCCTGAAGACCAAAGACGGTGAAGTGATCCAGGCCAGCCTCAAGGTGTGGGCGGCAGGTATCCGTGCGCCGGGCTTCCTCAAGGACATCGACGGCCTGGAAACCAACCGCATCAACCAGCTGGTAGTGCGCCCGACCCTGCAGACCACCCGCGATGACAACATCTTCGCCTTCGGTGACTGTGCCGCGTGCCCGCAACCGGGCAGCGACCGCAACGTGCCACCACGGGCCCAGGCCGCGCATCAGCAGGCTTCGATGCTGGCGCAAAGTCTGAAGGCTCGGCTGGAGAACAAGGCGCTGCCAACCTACGCGTACAAGGACTACGGTTCGCTGGTGTCGCTGTCGCGCTTCTCGGCGGTGGGCAACCTGATGGGTAACCTGATGGGCAGCGTGAAGCTGGAGGGCTGGCTGGCGCGGATGTTCTACGTGTCGTTGTACCGCATGCACCAGATGGCGTTGTACGGGTTCTTCCGCACGGCACTGATGATGCTGGGCAGCAAGATTGGCCGAGGCACCGAGCCACGCCTGAAGCTGCACTGACCGAACATGAAGGGTCGCTTGGGCGGCCCTTCTTTTTGCCCATTTTTTCGAAGCAAAGAAAAAGGGCATCTCATTCGAGATGCCCTTTTTGCATGGTGGGTCGTGTAGGATTCGAACCTACGACCAATTGGTTAAAAGCCAACTGCTCTACCAACTGAGCTAACGACCCTGAAAATGGTCGGGGTGAGGGGATTCGAACTCCTGACATCCTGCTCCCAAAGCAGGCGCGCTACCGGACTGCGCTACACCCCGAGGTCTTGCTTAAAAAAAAGGGCACCTCATCGAGATGCCCCTTTTTACATGGTGGGTCGTGTAGGATTCGAACCTACGACCAATTGGTTAAAAGCCAACTGCTCTACCAACTGAGCTAACGACCCGGAAAATGGTCGGGGTGAGGGGATTCGAACTCCTGACATCCTGCTCCCAAAGCAGGCGCGCTACCGGACTGCGCTACACCCCGAGATTGGCTCCGCGACCTGGACTCGAACCAGGGACCCAATGATTAACAGTCATTTGCTCTACCGACTGAGCTATCGCGGAACTGAACTTCGGCACATCTTTACAACCTCGAAGCCTGTGTTAGCTTCGGACTCTTGCGCTTCTTCGCTTTCGCGTTGCAGCTGCTGAGGCCGGCTATTCTACATTCTTCGTTTTGCTTGTCAACCACTTTTTTTCATTCAACTTACTGATTTGTAAGTTGTTTTGCGGTCACCGATGTTGCTGGTGATTCGCTTAGTGCCTGACAACGCGGCGTATATTAGGGGCACTCGTTTGTTGATGCAAGCAGAAATTTCAAAAATTTCAGCAGGTTAGCCTGAAAGCCCGGAAAGCCCCGAATTTGCTGGGCCTGCACGGCCTCTTCGCGGGTGAACCCGCTTCCCACAGGGTCGCCACAAGCCCTGAGACCCGTGCAGTCCTTGTGGGCGCGGGCAGGCCCGGGAAGCGGCAGACCCAGATAAATTGATAAAAAAAGCCCCGCAGATGCGGGGCTCATTTGCAGCAGTGATCAGGCAAAGACGATTTCGTCGCCTTCCACCTTGGCGGTAATCGCCGTGCCCGGCATGAACTTGCCTGCCAGGATCAGCTGCGCCAGCGGGTTCTCGATCCAGCGCTGGATCGCCCGCTTCAGCGGCCGTGCGCCATACACCGGGTCGTAACCCACGGCGATCAGCTTGTCCAGGGCCTCCGGGCTCAGGCTCAGCGACAGCTCGCGTTCGAGCAGGCGGCTGCGCAGGCGGCCAAGCTGGATCTCGGTGATACCGGCGATCTGCTCGCGGCCCAATGGCTCGAACACCACCACCTCGTCGATCCGGTTGATGAACTCCGGTCGGAAGTGCGAACCCACCGCGTCCATCACCGCCGCACGCTGCGCCTCGCGGTCCCCCACCAGCTCCTGAATCTGTGCCGAGCCCAGGTTGGAGGT
Source organism: Pseudomonas vlassakiae (assembly GCF_014269035.2). Taxonomy (GTDB): domain Bacteria; phylum Pseudomonadota; class Gammaproteobacteria; order Pseudomonadales; family Pseudomonadaceae; genus Aquipseudomonas; species Aquipseudomonas vlassakiae. The sequence continues at coordinate 20,766 of NZ_JABWRP020000026.1, read as the reverse complement.
CATCACGATCACCGTGTTGCGGAAGTCCACGGTGCGGCCATGGCTGTCAGTCAGGCGGCCGTCTTCCAGCACTTGCAGCAGCACGTTGAACACATCCGGGTGCGCCTTTTCCACCTCATCCAGCAGCACCACCGAATACGGCTTGCGGCGCACGGCCTCAGTCAGGTAACCGCCCTCTTCATAACCGACATAACCTGGCGGAGCGCCGATCAGGCGAGCCACGGAGTGTTTCTCCATGAACTCGGACATGTCGATGCGCACCATGGCCTCTTCGGTGTCGAACAGGAACTCGGCCAGCGCCTTGCACAGTTCGGTCTTGCCCACACCGGTCGGGCCGAGGAACATGAACGAACCACTGGGTCGGTTCGGGTCGGACAGCCCGGCACGCGAACGGCGCACGGCGTTGGCAACCGCGGTCACCGCCTCGCCCTGGCCGATCACCCGCTGGTGCAGCAGCTCTTCCATCTTCAGCAGCTTCTCGCGCTCGCCTTCGAGCATCTTCGCCACCGGGATGCCGGTCCACTTGGATACCACTTCGGCAATTTCTTCCTCGGTGACCTTGTTGCGCAGCAACTGGTTCTCGGTCTTGCCGTGCTGGTCGACCATCTGCAGGCTGCGCTCCAGGTCGGGGATCACCCCGTATTGCAGCTCGGCCATGCGGCTCAGGTCGCCTTTACGACGGGCGGTTTCCAGTTCCTGACGGGCCTGCTCGATCTTTTGCTGGATCTGCGCCGAGCCCTGAACCTCGGCTTTCTCCGACGCCCAGATCTCTTCCAGGTCGGAATACTCCCGCTCCAGCCGCTCGATTTCCTCGGTCAGCTTCTCAAGGCGCTTCTTGGCCGCCTCGTCTTCTTCCTTCTTCAGCGCCTGGGACTCTACCTTCAGCTGGATCAGGCGACGGTCGAGGCGGTCGAGCACTTCCGGCTTGGAGTCGATTTCCATACGGATGCGGCTGGCCGCTTCGTCGATCAGGTCGATTGCCTTGTCCGGCAACTGACGGTCGGTGATGTAGCGGTGGCTGAGCTTGGCCGCGGCAATGATCGCGCCGTCGGTGATGGCCACCTTGTGGTGCACTTCATAACGCTCTTTCAGGCCACGCAGGATGGCGATGGTGTCTTCCTCGCTCGGCTCTTCCACCAGCACCTTCTGGAAGCGCCGCTCCAGCGCCGCGTCCTTCTCGATGAACTGGCGGTACTCGTTGAGCGTGGTGGCGCCAACGCAGTGCAGTTCGCCACGGGCCAGGGCCGGCTTGAGCATGTTGCCAGCGTCCATGGCGCCCTCGCCCTTGCCGGCGCCGACCATGGTGTGCAGTTCGTCGATGAACAGGATGATCTGGCCTTCCTGCTTGGACAGTTCGTTGAGCAGGCCTTTGAGGCGCTCTTCGAACTCGCCACGGTACTTGGCACCGGCGATCAGCGCGCCCATGTCCAGCGCCAGCAGGCGCTTGCCTTTCAGGCCATCGGGCACTTCGCCGTTGATGATGCGCTGGGCCAGGCCTTCGGCGATGGCGGTTTTACCCACGCCAGGCTCACCGATCAGCACCGGGTTGTTCTTGGTCCGGCGCTGCAGCACCTGCACCGTCCGGCGGATTTCATCGTCACGGCCGATCACCGGGTCCAGCTTGCCCTCCTCGGCGCGCTTGGTCAGGTCGACGGTGTACTTGTCCAGGGCCTGGCGCGACTCTTCGGCGTTGGCGTCATTCACCGCCGCTCCGCCGCGCAGGTTGTTGATGGCGTTTTCCAGGGCCTTCTTGCTCACGCCCTGGCCGAGCAGCAACTTGCCGAGCTTGCTGTTTTCGTCCATGGCGGCAAGCAGCACCAGTTCACTGGAGATGAACTGATCGCCCTTTTGCTGGGCCAGGCGGTCGGCCTGGTTGAGCAGGCGCGCCAAGTCCTGCGACATGTTGACGTCGCCCGTGGGGTTCTGGATTTTCGGCAGTTGGTCGAGTTCTTTCACCAACGCCTGGCGCAGGCTGTTGATGTCGAAGCCGACCTGCATCAGCAGCGGCTTGATCGAACCGCCCTGTTGTTCGAGCAAGGCCTGCAACAGGTGCACGGGCTCGATGGCAGGGTGGTCCATGCCAACGGCCAGGGATTGGGCATCGGATATCGCAAGCTGGAGCTTGCTGGTCAAACGGTCTATTCGCATGGTGTACCTTCCTTTAAAGGGCAGGTCGGAGCGATGGACAGCGCCTGTTTATGAAGAAACCTGCCTGAGATGACCTTATAGATAAGGGTGATTCTGGAAGATTCAAGCGTAGCGGGGTTGACCTTGATCAACCTGTTGGATTAACGCTGGGGCGATCGCGGATGAATCCGCTCCTACAGGTTTCGCGTTCCCTGTAGGAGCGGATTTATCGCGAGAGGCCAGTACAGGCTAGCGCGGGTCCAGCCAGACCAGCGAAGCGAAACGCCCCCCTTGCGGGGTTCGGCGATAGGAGAAGAAGCGGCCATCACTGACCGTGCAGTAACCACCGCCATAAACAGCCGTCACCCCACGCGCCGCCAGGCGAATGCGCGCCAGCTCGTAAATGTCGGCCAGCAACTTGCCCGGCCGCTCGCCGTCGACGAAGGCCCTGGCCGCTTCAGGATGCACGGCGGTAAAGGCATCGCGCACCTCCAGCCCCACTTCGAAAGCCTTGGGACCGATGGCCGGCCCAAGCCACACCAGCACCTCTTCAGGCGCCACGGCCAGGCGATCGAGGGTCGCCTCAAGCACGCCGCCCGCCAGCCCGCGCCAGCCAGCATGGGCTGCCGCCACGCGAGTACCGGCGCGATCACAGAACAGCGCCGGCAGGCAATCGGCCGTCATCACGGTGCAGGCGATACCTGGCTGGTCAGTCCAGCTGGCATCGGCTTCGGCCACCACGGCCGGGTCGGCATCCGCCACCACTTGGCCATGCACCTGCTTGAGCCAAGCTGGCCGGATAGTGAAGGTGTCACTCAGGCGACGACGGTTCTCGGCAACCGCGACCGGGTCATCGCCCACGTGATCGCCGAGATTGAAGGATTCGTAGGGCGGCAGGCTGATACCGCCCTCGCGGGTAGTGACGCAGGCACGAACCGAGGCCGGGGCTGGCCAGTCGGGAAACAACAGCGACTGCGTCAGGCCGCTCATCCGATGAAGCTCTCGCGGTCCTGGTTGAGCAGCGACAGCAACCAGACGAAGTCGTCCGGCAGCGGCGACTCCCACTTCATGATTTCACCGGTAATCGGGTGGGCCAACGCGAGGAAACGCGCATGCAGGGCCTGACGCGGGAAGGTCTTCACCGCCTCGACCATGGTTGGGCTGGCAGCTGGCGGAATGCGGAAGCGCCCGCCGTAGGTCTGGTCACCGACCAGCGGGAAGCCGACATGGGCCATATGCACGCGAATCTGGTGGGTACGGCCGGTTTCCAGCTTCACGCGCACATGGGTGTGCGAGCGGAAGCGCTTGAGCACACGATAGTGGCTGACCGCCGGCTTGCCGCCGTCGGTTACCGCCATACGCTGGCGCATGCCGCCGTGGCGACCGATCGGTGCATCGATCTTGCCGCCAGCGGTCACTACACCAATCACGATGCACTCGTAGATGCGGCTGACTTTACGCGCTTGCATCTGTTCGACCAGCTTGGTCTGCGCCTGCAAGGTCTTGGCTACCACCATCAGACCCGTGGTGTCTTTGTCCAGGCGGTGAACGATACCGGCGCGCGGCACGTTGACGATGTCCGGCACATGGTGCAGCAGCGCGTTGAGCAAGGTACCACTGGCATGCCCGGCAGCCGGGTGCACGACCAGCCCGGCAGGCTTGTTGATCACCATGATATGGTCGTCTTCGTAGACGATATCGAGTTCGATATCTTCTGCGATCCACTCACCCTGGGCCTCTTGCTCGGCCTCCAGGATAAGTTGCGAACCACCGTGGACCGGGTCCCGAGGGCGCACGACGGCGCCATCGACCGTCAGGCGGCCTTCTTTGATCCACGAAGTAAGCCGCGAACGCGAATACTCGGCGAACAATTGGGCGGCGACCTGGTCGAGGCGTTGGCCGCCCAGTTCGGACGGGACCTCTGCGCTAAGTTGAATGATCTCGGACATGCTCGATTCGGCGGGCGCACAGCCTTTGGTTTCGGCTGCGAGCTTGTGGTTAAATACGGCTTCTTTTGTCCCGGGGTTGGCCGGGGCGCTCATCATAACAGGACGGCACCGCCCAAGACAGCGGCCGTCAAAGGGACGCAAGCCGCCATGCAAGTGAAACACCTGCTGCTGATCGCCATCCTCGGGCTCACCGCGGCCTGTTCCTCCAATAAGGAAGTCATTGACGAGAACCTCAGTGAGGCCGAGCTCTATCAACAGGCTCAGGCTGACCTGGACAACTCCAGCTATACCAGCGCCGTGAACAAGCTCAAGGCCTTGGAGTCGCGCTATCCGTTCGGCCGCTACGCCGACCAGGCGCAGCTCGAGCTGATCTACGCCAACTACAAGAACTCCGAGCCTGAGGCTGCCAAATCGGCCGCCGAGCGCTTCATCCGCCTGCACCCGCAGCACCCGAACGTCGACTACGCCTACTACCTCAAGGGCCTGACCTCGTTCGACCAGGACCGCGGCCTGCTGGCGCGCTTCCTGCCTCTGGACATGACCAAGCGTGACCCGGGTGCCGCCCGCGACTCGTACAACGAGTTCGCCCAGCTGACCAGCCGCTTCCCCAACAGCCGCTACTCGCCGGACGCCAAGCAGCGCATGATCTACCTGCGCAACCTGCTGGCTTCCTACGAAATCCACGTGGCCGACTACTACCTGAGCCGCCAGGCTTACGTGGCCGCTGCCAACCGTGGCCGCTACGTGGTCGAGAACTTCCAGGAAACGCCATCGGTCGGCGACGGCCTGGCGATCATGGTCGAGTCGTACCAGAAGATGCACCTGGACGACCTGGCGGCCACCAGCCTGGAAACCCTCAAGCTCAACTACCCCGACCACCCGAGCCTGGTCGATGGCCAGTTCCAGCCCAAGCAGACCGAGTCTGACGGTCGCGGCTGGCTGTCCAAGGCCACCCTGGGCCTGATCGAGACCGACACCCCGCTGCCGCCGGGTGAAACCCGCGCCAACCAGGACGTGGTCAAGCAGTTCCAGGACGCACGCGACGAGATGCCGCAAGAACTGCTGCCAAAGGACGAGAACGGCGACCCGATCGTGCCAGCAGGTCCGAAGGAAGCTGAAAAAGACCGCTCGTGGTTCAGCTACATGACCTTTGGTCTGTTCGACTGATCCAGGCGCTATGAGAAAGGGAGGCCCGAGGCCTCCCTTTTTTTATGGCCGCACCCTAGACTGTTGGCTTCTACAACCAACAAGCTGGACACCATGGTTCGCCTACTTTTCTGGATCGCCCTGATCGCCGCCGCGTTCTGGCTGTGGCGCAAGTTCAAAGTCAGTCAGCAATCGCACTCCGAGCCCAAGCTCGATGCACCATTGAAGATGGTGCGCTGCGCCCACTGCGGCGTGCACCTGCCCGACGACCGGGCGCTGCAGCAAGGTAATGACTGGTATTGCAGCCAGGCGCACCTGCAGCAAGGGCCTGGCCGACAGGGCTGAGTCCTCACCCCATCGATGCGAAGGCGGTGCAGATCAATCGTCGTAGTGATACCGGCACTGCAGGATTGTCATCTGGCCCCCTTCGAAGAGGTAGACCAGCCGGTGTTCGCGGGTGATGTCGCTGCAGGGTTCTCAGCTAAAACGCCCCGCCGGCGAATACGGCGCCGGATCAATGATCGGCTCGCCCCCGGTCAGCAGGTCAGTAAACAGCTGACACGAAGCCGGCGCCAGCACCAGCCCGTTGCGGTAATGTCCGCAGTTCAACCACAACCCATCATGCCCAGGCACCGGCCCGATGTAGGGGATGCCTTCAGGCGAACCCGGCCGCAGCCCGGCCCAGTGCCCCACTACCGTCGCATCCTTGAGTTCTGGCAGCAGTTCGATGGCTGAAGCCCTGAGGCTGGCCAGCGCGTCCTCGGTCGGGGTCTTGTCGTAGCCGGCATGCTCCAGCGTGCTGCCCACCAGGATGTGCCCGTCACGACGCGGGATCGCGTAGCGCCCCTTGGCCAGCACCATGCTCGGCAAAAAGTCTTCGGCGCACTTGAACAGGATCATCTGGCCTTTTACCGGCTCGACCGGCAGCTCGAGCCCCAGGGTGCGCAACAGGTCGCCACTCCAGGCGCCAGCGCTGAGCACCACTTCATCCGCCTTGAGCACACCGTCAGCCGTCTGTACGCCAGCCACGCGCCCGCTTTCATGCACGAAGCCGCTGACCTGGCAGTGTTCGCGCAAGGTCACGTTTGGCAGTGCCAGCAACGCCGCCTTGAGCGACTTTACCAGCCGCGGGTTGCGCACGTTGGCTACACCGGCCATGAAGATCGCGTGCTTGAAGCCTGAACCAAGCACCGGTACCGCATCGTAGGCGGCAGAGATATCCACAGCGCTGAGTGGCCGCCGTTCGCGCTCGGCCCAGGCCAGCGCCTCGGCTTCGTCGTCCAGATCGAGCCAGTACAGCCCAGTGGTGTGCACCTCTGGGTCGAGCCCGGTGCTGGCGAACAGGCGTTCGCCCAGCTGTGGATAAAAATCCTGCGACCAATGGGCCAGGGCCGTTACCGCCGGGCTGTAGCGCCATGGGTACAGCGGCGAAACGATACCGCCGCCAGCCCAGGAAGACTCGCGGCCCACCTCGCCCTGGTCACACACCACCACCTGGCCGACCTTTGCCGCCAGGTTGAACGCGGTCAGCAGGCCGATCACCCCGCCGCCGACCACCACTACTTGCTTGCTCATCTGTCGATCCAACACCTGAAGTAATTCCGCGATGCCTGGGCACCATTCAACCTTCAGCTTCCCCAACAACGCTCGCTGACTTCAGCGGCACCCGGATTGCTCTGCACACCGGCCTGGTCAAGCTGGAAGTCGCCACAGCGATCATCGGCCATCAGACCATCGGTCAGCCGGCGGGCGGTCAGCGTGAAGGTGTCGCTGTCGCGTTGGGCCTGCAGGCGGTAATGACGGTTGGCGGCGGGCAATTGCGGGTCGCCCTCGGCGTACTGGCCGGTGCGCACGCGGTGGCGCTCCAGGCGCAAGGCGGCGTCATGCAACAGGCCAACCACTTCGCTGCGTGCGGCTCGCCTGAGCTGGTCGCTGTAACTGGGGTAGGCAATGGCTGCCAGAATGCCGGTCACGGCCAGGACAATCAACAATTCGATCAGGGTGATACCTTGCTGCATTTCAGTCCTCCCTCAGTCTCTGCCGCCAGAGGATGCGCTGCGGGGCTTGTGGTTGAGCGGTTGGCAGGGCGTAGACGGCCTCCAGGACCTGACGGGCTGCCAATTGCTCGCTGACGGCTGTTATCCGGTACAAGGTGAACCGTTCGCCCTCGGGCATGTGCGCAGCTCGGGCGGTTTCACCCAGGTTCTGCAACTGGAAATAGCCGTGTTTGCCACGCTGCCACTGACCGTGCAGGTCATGGGGACGGGGTGGTGGCGGGCAGCCCTTGCATGACACCGGTTGTGCCTGCTGCAGTTCATCAACGCCGGCCTGCAACATGGCTTGCGCCTGCGTGAATGCCAGCAGGCCGTCGCGCATGGCACCGGTCAGGCGCGCTTCGACCAGCGCATCGCGCAGGGCTGAAGCCGCGAGCAAGCCCAGCAGAAGGCTGAGTACCAGCGCCAGCAGCAGCACGATGCCACGTTGGCGGTTCATGGCATGGGCACCGGGTTGCGCAGTGCCACGCTCAGCTCATGGCGCTGCTCGAGCATCAAGGTCGGCTCATACAACGTCAGTTGCATGTCTATGCGTTGCCCTTCCGAAGACTCGACTCGCTCTATCCGCCACTCACGCACATGATCGACCATGGGCTGTGGATTCTTGTTGTGACGCTCTAGCTTCAAGGTGCTGCCATCCAGCAGGTAGCGATGGTGACTGACCGGGATTGCCATGAGCTTCAATGGGTTCTCGGGGCGCTTGCTGTGTACGCGCACCTTCTCGATACAGTCGGTAAGTATCGTCCAGTCCGGCAAGCCGACATGCCCTGAGAGTTCCGCGACGACCAAGCCAAGGCTGGCCGTGCCGACTTCCACGGGTTGGTTGAAGGCTTGCCGTGCAGCCGGGTCCAGAAAATCGGCTGGTTCCAGCCGCAAGCAGCCGAACATTCCGGCCATGCGGATATCCTGAGCCATGCGCAGCAACGCCAGGCGGGCATCATCCTGTAAGCGCAGCGCTGCTCCCTGCAGGCGCCAGCTCTGGTGGGCGGAGACCAACAGCTGACCGGCCGCCACGACCACCATCAGCCCGATTGCCAGGGCCAGCGTCATTTCGAGCAAACCGAAACCGCCCTGCCGGGAGTTCATCGGGGGCTTCGCTCTTGTTCGCTGTACTGCGCCAGCACCGCCTGCGCATCACGGCGAGCACTGTCCGTAGCCTGCAAGGCCTTAAGTTGCAAACCTGCCGCGGCGAACATGCCAACGGCCACCACAAGCACCGCGAGCAACACCTCGATCAGCGTCATCCCCCACTGTTTGTTGGGCATCCCTGCACCTCCTGCGACTTTTCCCGCAATTGCCTTGAACTAGGTCGACTGGACCTCATGTCCAACGACCGTGAAGCTATAGCCAAGCACTTCCAGGGAGGAATGCACGGTGAAGCAACGTGGTGTAACACTGATTCAAATGATGTTCGCACTGGTCATCGCCGCCTTGCTGACACAACTCGGCATGCCGGCCTACGCCAGGCTGAGCAATGACCTACACAGAGCTGCGGCAGCGCGAGACCTGGCCCAGGCGCTGCGCAGCGCGCGCAGCCACGCCTTGCTGCAAAGCCAGCCGGTGATTGTGCGACCGTTGGAAAATGATTGGGGCAAGGGCTGGCTTGTGCAGTTGGAGCACAATCAACAAACGCTACGCGAACACCGGTTGACGCGTTCGATGCGGATCATCGAAAACACCAAGGGACAGGTGAAATTCAGTGCGCTGGGAATGCCAGTGGGGCAATTGGGCGCCACGCTGGAAGTCTGTGAGAGTTCCCCGGCGAGCAACAAGTACCAGGTAGTGATATCCAGCGAAGGCAGGGTCGACCTGCGCACAGTCAAGGTAGCAAACCCCTTGTGCGCAGGCCGCTGACTCAGATCAGCGAGCGAACCCGCAGCTCCTTGGGCATGGAGAACGTGATGTTCTCCGGCCGCCCATCCAGCTCTTCGGCGCCGGTAGCGCCCCAGGCCTTGAGCTGTTCGATCACGCCCTGCACCAACACTTCCGGAGCCGAAGCACCGGCAGTAATGCCCACCCGCTCTGCCTTCTCGAACCAGGCACGCTGCATGTCCTCAGCGCCATCGATCAGGTAGGCCGGGGTGCCCATACGCTCGGCCAGCTCGCGCAGGCGGTTGGAGTTGGAGCTGTTGGGGCTGCCAACCACCAGCAGCACATCACTTTCGCTGGCCAGCTGCTTGACGGCATCCTGGCGGTTTTGCGTGGCGTAGCAGATGTCGTCCTTGCGCGGGCCGCCGATGTTCGGGAAGCGTGCGCGCAGGGCATCGATGACGCGGCTGGTGTCGTCCATCGACAGCGTGGTCTGGGTGACGAAGGCCAGGTGGTCCGGGTCTCTCACCTGCAGCTGGGCAACATCGTCTTCGTCTTCGACGAGGTAGATGGCGCCGCCGTTGCTGGCATCGTATTGCCCCATGGTGCCTTCGACTTCCGGGTGCCCCTCGTGGCCGATGAGAATGCACTCACGACCATCGCGGCTGTACTTGGCCACTTCGATGTGCACCTTGGTGACCAGCGGGCAGGTCGCGTCGAACACCTTCAGGCCACGGCCGGCGGCTTCCTGGCGCACGGCCTGGGACACGCCGTGGGCGCTGAAGATGACGATGACGTCGTCCGGCACCTGGTCCAGCTCTTCAACAAAGATGGCCCCACGATTGCGCAGGTCTTCTACCACGAACTTGTTATGCACCACTTCGTGACGCACATAGATCGGCGGGCCGAAGACTTCCAGCGCACGGTTGACGATTTCGATCGCCCGGTCGACCCCCGCGCAGAAACCGCGCGGGTTGGCGAGTTTGATTTGCATGCTCGGCTCCAGGCTTACAGGGCCTTGACCTCGAGGATCTCCACCTCGAAGGTCAAGGTCTTGCCGGCCAGTGGGTGATTGAAATCGATGGTCACCTGATTGTCATCGAACGCTTTGACCACACCCGGCAGCTCGGTGTTGGCGGCATCGTTGAAGATGATCAGCAGCCCTTCGGACAACTCCATGCCCTCGAACTGGGACCGCGGCATGACTTGCACGTTCTGTGGGTTGGGCTGGCCGAAGGCGTTCTCCGGGGCTACCACCACGGTCCGCTTGTCACCCGCCTTGAAGCCGAACAGGGCATTCTCGAAGCCTGGCAGCAGGTTGCCGTCACCGACCTTGAAGGTGGCCGGGGCCTTGTCGAAGGTGCTGTCGACGGTGTCGCCGTTTTCCAGGTGCAGCGCGAAGTGCAGGGTGACTTCGGTGTTCTGGCCGATACGGGTGTCAGTCATGGACCGGATCCTCGGACTTCTTGCTCTTGAACATATCCAGCGCCAGCATCACCGCACCAACGGTGATGGCGCTGTCGGCCAGGTTGAAGGCCGGGAAGTAATGGCGGTTCTGCCAGTGCACCAGGATGAAGTCGACCACATGGCCGAGCACGATGCGGTCGTACAGGTTGCCGATCGCACCGCCCAGTACCAATGCCAGCGCCACCGCCAGCCAGGTCTCGCCGCGCCCCAGGCGCTTGAGCCATACCACCAGCACCGCACTGACCACCACGGCGATCAGGGCGAACAGCCAGCGCTGCCAGCCAGCGCCATCGGCGAGGAAGCTGAAGGCGGCACCGGTGTTGTAGGCCAGGGTCCAGCTGAAGTAGTCCGGGATGACGACGATCTGCTGGTACATGGTCAGGGCGTTGTTGAAGTACAGCTTGGTGGCCTGGTCGAGGACCAGGACCAGCAAGCTCAGCCACAGCCATGCAAGGCGCCCGAAGCGCCCTGCTGCAGGGTTAGGCATAGTGGCGCACCTCACCCGAGCCGGTCAGGTTGTCGACGCAACGGCCACAGATTTCCGGGTGCTCCGGGTGGCTGCCGACGTCGGCGCGGAAGTGCCAGCAACGGCCGCACTTGGCGTGACCCGACTTGACCACCTGCAGCTTGAGGCCTTCGACTTCGGTGGCCACGGCTTCGGCCGGCGCCTGGGCGAACGGCACTACGCTGGCGGCGGAAGTGATCAGCACGAAGCGCAGTTCGTCGCCCAGCTTGCTCAGGTCGGCGCTCAGGCCTTCCTCGGCGAACAGGGTGACTTCGGCCTGCAGGTTGCCGCCGATGACCTTGGCGGTACGCTGGTTTTCCAGCTCCTTGTTGACCGCGGCCTTGACAGCCATCACACGGTCCCAGTAAGCGCGGTCCAGCTCGGTGCCTTCCGGCAGCTCGCTCAGGCCCTGGTACCAGCCATTGAGCATCACCGACTCGTTGCGCTCGCCCGGCAGGTACTGCCAGATTTCATCGGCAGTGAACGCCAGGATCGGCGCGATCCAGCGCACCAGTGCCTCGCTGATGTGGAACAGCGCGGTCTGGCAGGAACGGCGGGCGACACTGTTGGCGCCGGTGGTGTATTGGCGGTCCTTGATGATGTCGAGGTAGAAGCCGCCCAGCTCCTGTACGCAGAAGTTGTGGATCTTCGAATAGACGTTCCAGAAGCGGTATTCGCCGTAGTGCTCTTCCAGCTCGCGCTGCAGCAGCAGGGTGCGGTCCACCGCCCAGCGGTCCAGGGCGATCATTTCTTCCGGCTTCAGCAGGTCACGGGCCGGGTCGAAGCCAGACAGGTTGGAGAGCAGGAAGCGCGCGGTGTTGCGGATACGGCGGTAGGCATCGGCGCTGCGCTGCAGGATCTGCTCGGAAACCGCCATCTCGCCCGAGTAGTCGGTCGCCGAAACCCACAGGCGCAGGATGTCAGCACCCAGGGTGTTGTTGACCTTCTCCGGTTCGATGGTGTTGCCCAGCGACTTGGACATCTTGCGGCCGCTTTCGTCCACGGTGAAACCGTGGGTCAGCAGTTCGCGATACGGCGCGTGGCCGTCGATGGCGCAACCGGTCAGCAATGACGAGTGGAACCAGCCGCGATGCTGGTCGGAACCTTCCAGGTACAGATCGGCGCGCGGGCCGGTGGCGTGGCCAATGTCGTGGGAACCACGCAGCACGTGCCAGTGGGTGGTACCGGAGTCGAACCAGACGTCCAGAGTGTCGGAGATCTTGTCGTACTGGCCGGCTTCGTCACCCAGCAGTTCGGCGGCATCGAGCTTGAACCAGGCTTCGATGCCCTCTTGCTCGACGCGCTTGGCTACCGCTTCCATCAGCTCGACGGTGCGTGGGTGCAGCTCGCCGGTCTGCTTGTGCAGGAAGAACGGGATCGGTACGCCCCAGTTGCGCTGACGCGAAATGCACCAGTCCGGGCGGTTGGCGATCATCGAGTGCAGGCGCGCCTGGCCCCAGGCCGGGACGAAGTTGGTGTCTTCGATGGCTTTCAGCGCACGCTCGCGCAGTGGCTCGCCAGTGGTTGGCTGCTTGTCCATGCCGACGAACCACTGCGCAGTGGCGCGGTAGATCAGCGGAGTCTTGTGGCGCCAGCAGTGCATGTAGCTGTGGCTGATGGTTTCGGTGTGCATCAGCGCGCCGACTTCGCTCAGCTTGTCGACGATCGCCGGATTGGCCTTCCAGATGAACTGGCCGCCGAAGAACGGCAGCGATTCGACGTACACGCCATTGCTCTGCACCGGAGTGAGGATGTCGTCGTTGACCATGCCGTAGCGCTTGCAGGTGACGAAGTCGTCTTCACCGTAGGCTGGCGAGGAGTGAACCACGCCGGTGCCGGCACCCAGCTCGACGTAGTCAGCCAGGTAGATTGGCGACAGGCGGTCATAGAACGGGTGGCGGAAGTTGATCAGTTCCAGTGCCGAGCCCTGCGCGGTGGCGATCACCGAGCCTTCCAGGTTGTAGCGCTTGAGGCACGACTCGACCAGCTCTTCGGCCAGCACCAGCAGGCGCTCGCCGGTATCGACCAGGGCGTACTTGAACTCAGGGTGGATGTTCAGCGCCTGGTTGGCCGGGATGGTCCAGGGGGTGGTGGTCCAGATCACGATGGCGGCTGGCTTGGCCAGCGACGCCAGGCCGAAGGCGGCAGCCAGCTTGGCCTCGTCGGCCACCGGGAAGGCCACGTCGATGGTCTGGGACTTCTTGTCGGCGTATTCGACTTCGGCTTCAGCCAGGGCCGAACCGCAGTCGAAGCACCAGTTCACAGGCTTGAGGCCCTTGAACACGAAGCCTTGCTTGACCATTTCAGCCAGGGCGCGGATTTCACCGGCCTCGTTGACGAAGTTCATGGTCTTGTACGGGTTGTCCCAGTCACCCAGCACGCCCAGGCGGATGAACTCGGCCTTTTGCCCTTCGATCTGCTCGGCGGCGTACTCGCGGCACAGCTCGCGGGTACGGTCGGCAGTCAGGTGCTTGCCGTGGGTGACCTCGACCTTGTGTTCGATCGGCAGGCCATGGCAGTCCCAACCCGGTACATATGGCGCATCGAAACCGGACAGGGTCTTGGAGCGGACGATCATGTCCTTGAGGATCTTGTTCAGCGCATGACCGATGTGAATCTTGCCGTTGGCATAGGGCGGGCCGTCGTGCAGGACGAACTTTGGACGATCCTTGCCAATTTCGCGCAGCTTCTGGTACAGGCCAATGCTGTCCCAGCGCTGCAGGATCTGCGGTTCGCGCTGAGGCAGGCCGGCCTTCATGGGGAAGGCGGTGTCCGGAAGGTTTAGCGTGGCTTTGTAGTCGGTCATTTCAGGCTCTTCGTTAGCGGTTGAGCGTGCCAATGTGCACGTGCGGCGGCGATATCCGCATCGATCGCCGACTTCAGCGCCTCCAGGGAGGCGAATCGCTGCTCTTCACGCAGCTTGTGGTGGAATTCCACCGTCAGGCGCCGGCCATACAGATCGCCGGCATAATCCAGTAGATGAATCTCGAGGTGCGGGCGGCCGTCACCGGCCACCGTTGGGCGCACGCCGATGTTGCCTACACCCGGCCAGGCCTTGCCGTCGATTTCGATACTGGCCAGGTAAACCCCGGACAGCGGCACGCGGCGGCGTTTGAGCTGGATGTTGGCGGTTGGCGTGCCCAGCTGGCGAGCCAGCTTCTGGCCATGCAGCACACGGCCGCTAATACGGTATGGGCGGCCCAGCAGGTGCTCGGCGAGCTCGAAGTTGCCCGCGGACAGCGCCTTGCGTACTTCGGTGCTGCTGACCCGCAGGCCGTCCTGAATCACCGTGTTGGCGGCTTCGACGGTAAACCCGTACTGCTCGCCGGCAGCGACCAGGAAGGCGAAATCACCGGCACGATCACAGCCGAAGCGGAAGTCGTCGCCTACTTCGAGGTGGCGCACACCCAGGCCGTCGACCAGGATAGCCTTGACGAACGCATCGGCGCTGAGCTTGCTCAGACGCTGGTTGAACGCCAGGCACAGCACCCGGTCGATGCCTTCGTCGGCCAGCAGCTCGACCTTGTCGCGCAGGCGTGCCAGGCGGGCGGGTGCGGTGTCCGGGGCGAAGTACTCGCGCGGCTGCGGCTCGAAGATCACCACGCAAGTCGGCAGGCCCAGCGCCTGGCCGCGCTCGCGCAGGCGCGCCAGGATCGCCTGGTGGCCGCGGTGAACCCCGTCGAAGTTGCCAATGGTGGCGACACAGCCCCGGTGCTCGGGGCGCAGGTTGTGAAGACCTCGAACCAGCTGCATAACGCGCTTCTTGCTCATAAAGTGGCCGATTATAACCACACCCGGGCGCTGGTGACAGGCAGCAGCGCCAAGGGGTGGCGTGGAATGTGAAAAACCGACGCGTGACCCGCCATCTACCTCAATGCAGGGCCTTGCGGGCGAAATGCCGAGGCCGGAAACCACACAGGTACAGGCAACCGAAATAGGTCAGCACACCCGCCGCGATCAGCGCGCCCAGGCGCAGGAACCGCTCGAGCATGCTGCCCTGTTCCCAGGCCGGCAGGTAATGCATGCCCAACAGCAACACCGCTGCCATGAGGGTGACTGCCAGCACCAGCTTGAACAGGAACAGCGCCCAGCCCGGTTGCGGCTGGAACAACTGCTGGCTGCGCAGCTTCCAGAACAGCAGGCCCGCATTCAGGCAGGCGCCCAGGCTGATCGCCAGGGCCAGGCCGGCGTGCTGCAGCGGGCCGATGAGTGCCAGGTTGAACAGCTGGGTGCAGACCAGGGTGAAGATGGCGATCTTCACCGGCGTGCGAATATTCTGCTGCGCATAGAAGCCCGGTGCCAGTACCTTGACCAGAATGATTGCCAGCAGGCCGACCGAATAGGCGATCAGTGCCCGCTGGGTCATGGCCGCGTCGGTGGCGGTGAACTTGCCATACTGGAACAGCGCCACGGTCAGCGGTTCGGCCAGGATCGCCAGGGCCAGGGTGCACGGCAGCACCAGAAGAAAGCACAGGCGCAGGCCCCAGTCCATGATCCGCGAATACTCCTCGCGGTCCTTGTTGGCGTAGGTCTTGGCCAGGGTCGGCAGCAGGATGGTGCCCAAGGCCACGCCCAGCACGCCCGAAGGCAGTTCCATGAGGCGGTCGGCGTAATACATCCATGACACCGAGCCGGCCACCAGGAAGGAAGCGAAGATCGTGTTGATGATCAGCGAGATCTGGCTCACCGAGACCCCGAGGATCGCCGGCAGCATCTGCTTGAGCACCCGCCACACGCCAGCGTCGCGCAGGTTGAGGCGCGGCAGCACGAGCATGCCGATCTTCTTCAGCGCCGGCAGCTGGTACAGCAACTGTGCCAGGCCTCCGGCCAGCACGCCCCAGGCCAGGGCCATGATCGGCGGGTTGAAGTAAGGCGTGAGCAACACGGCAAAGATGATCATCGCCACGTTCAGCAAGGTCGGGGTGAACGCCGGAACGGAAAAGCGGTTCCAGGTGTTGAGGATCGCACCGGCCAGCGACGACAGCGAGATCAGCAATATATAAGGGAACGTCACCCGCAACAGGTCCGTGGTCAGCGCGTACTTCTCGGGACTGTCGACGAAACCCGGGGCCGTAGCCCAGACCACCCAGGGTGCAGCGAGGATGCCGACCGCCGTGACCAGTGCCAGCACCAGGGTCAGCAGGCCGCTGACGTAGGCGATGAAGGTCCGCGTCGCCTCCTCGCCCTGTTGGGTCTTGTATTCGGCCAGAATCGGCACGAACGCCTGGGAGAATGCCCCTTCGGCAAAAATCCGCCTTAGCAGGTTAGGCAGCTTGAAGGCGATGAAGAAGGCGTCGGTGGCGATACCGGCACCAAAGACACGGGCCAGGATGGTGTCGCGCACGAAGCCCAGCACCCGCGAAATCATGGTGATGGAGCTGACTGCAGCGAGGGATTTGAGCAGATTCATCGAAAAGATTCACGCCAGGGACAGAGGGCGCTGCCAGACAGCGTCCGAATGTGCGATACTCCCGCGCCTTCGCAGGGGAGCCAAAAATTCCCGAGTTTACAGGTAGCACGGCAGAAAGGAATATTTCCCGCCTGTTGCTGCACCACTCGGCGGAACCCTGCAGGTGGCCTTGACATCCGGTCGACTCATCGGCATGATTCGCGGCCTATTTTGTTTGCTATTTACCTAAAGTCTTTCGAGGAGCTCGACGGTGGCCAACACACCTTCCGCCAAGAAACGTGCAAAACAGGCTGAGAAGCGTCGCAGCCACAACGCCAGCCTGCGTTCCATGGTCCGCACCTACATCAAGAATGTAGTCAAAGCCATCGACGCAAAAGACGCCGAAAAAGCGCAAGCCGCTTACGTTCTGGCTGTGCCTGTAATCGACCGTATGGCCGATAAAGGCATCATCCACAAGAACAAGGCTGCTCGCCACAAAGGCCGTCTGAATGGCCACATCAAGGCACTGAAAGAAGCTGCAGCTGCCTAAGCGACGTTCTAGTCGAAAAAACCGGCCCCAGGGCCGGTTTTTTTATGCGTGCAATTCAGGCCATGTCCAGCCATTGCGGGAGCGGGCTTGCCCGCTCCCCTGGCGCTAGCTTACTTCGCGATCTGGATCTTCGGCGCCCACTGCAGCCAGGCGTCCTCTGGCTGGTCGAACAAGGCGAAGGTCTGCTGCGGCCGGGCCGGGTTACCCATCTGCTCGCCCTCAGGTGTAGCAAAGGCAATGCCGCCATCGATGAGTGTCTGCAGCGACTCGGTACGCACCGTGGCGCCCTTGAACAAGCCCCAGTCAAAGCCGAAGCCGCTGCTGTTCCAGAACCGGCTACCACTGCGCACCAGGGCCGCGTAGCGCGGCTCGATCAGAATGTGGATCAACACACGGTCCGCAGTCTGGCCCAGCTCGAATCCAGTGACCTTGCCCACCGCCACCTCGCGATAGGTGACCGGCACGCCCGGCTTGATCGAACCACGGCGCGGCGCGCTCAAGGTCAACGGCAGGCCGACTTCCTCCCCTGCAACTTCAGGCGCCTCGCCCAGCGCTATGAAATCACGCTGCGGCCCCTTGTCCTTCACCGCTGGCTGCACTTCGATGTACTGGCCGCCAATCAAGGTATCGAGGTTCTCGGTACGCACCAGCCCAAGCTCCGGCTTGACCACCCAGAACTGCGTGCCTGCCCGGGCAATGCGATCCGCCGCTTCAGTGATGCGCGCCCGCAGTACAACAGCTTGCAAGTCCTTGGTCAGGTCCACGCTTTCGACACTGCCGACATCCAGGCCACGGAAGCGGATTGGCGTACCTGGCTTGAGGCCATCGGCCCGATCTACGCGAATAGTCACCAGGGTGCCGGTGCGGTTTACCGCCTCCTGGCTCTCCAGCAGACGGAAGCGCGGAATACGGCGCTTAAGCGCAACATTGGGGGTTGGAGTATCGAAGGCGATACCACCCGCCATGAGCGTCTGCAACGACTCACTCTTGATCTTGATGCCAGACAGCCCGCCCGTCAGGGTGATACCGCTGACGTTCCAGAAGCGCGAGGAGCCGTTCACCAGGTTTTCGTACTCCTTCTCGATGTGCACACCAATCAGGATACGGTTGCTGTTGCGGGCAAACTGGTAGCTCTGCACGCTGCCCACCTTGACTTGGCGATACATCACCGGGCTGCCGATCTCGAGTGAACCCAGGGTGTCGGCGAACAGCACCAGGTGCAGGCCTGGGGCCTTCAGGTCCAGCGGCGGCGCCTTGGCCCTGGCCTCGAATTCGCGCTGCGGCTTGGCGCCCTTCTCGCCGGGGCGGATGGCGATGTAGTTACCTTTGACCAATGCTTCCAGGCCGGTGATGCCAGCCAGGGAAATGGACGGCTTGACCACCCAGAACTGCGTACCTTCGACCAGATAGTCCTCAGTCAGCGGGTCCAGCGTCAGCTCGGCAGTGGCGCTGGACAGGTTGTCTTCCATCTTCAGGGTTTTCAGCGAGCCGACCTGGATACCCTTGTACATGACCGGCGTACGTCCGGCCTGGAGGCCTTCATAGTCGCTCAGCTTCACCTTGACGCGGATACCCGCCTGGGCCGCGTCGAAGTCTTCATACAAGCGGAATGGCAGGCTCGGGTCAGTCGGCGGGCTGTCCTTGCGGTATTCCGGCGTGGCGAAGGCGATGCCGCCGGCGACGATGCTCGACAGCGACTCACTGCGCACTTTAACCCCTGACAGATCGGCATCGATGCTGATGCCGCTGGCATTCCAGAAGCGCGTGTGCTTGCGCACCAGGCTGGCGTAGGCCGGCTCGATGAAGACCTTGACCTCGACCGTGCTCTGGTCGTCAGACAGGCGATAGCTTTTCACCCGGCCAACCTGGATCTGCTTGTAGAACACCGGGCTGTCCCGATTGAGCGAACCCAGGCGCTCGGCCTTGAGGGTCAGGTGCAGGCCTGGCTCGCTGTCGGACAGCGGTGGCGCGACCTTCAGTGCGGTAAAGCGCTTGGTCCGTTCGCCTTCCCCCGGGCTCACAGCGATATAGTTGCCGGATACCAGTGTTTCCAGGCCCGAGATACCGGCCAGGCTGACACTTGGCTTGACCAGCCAGAACCGCGTGCCCTTGGTCAGGTGCGGCTCGGCCGCCTTGTTCATCTCGATGGTGGCGATCACCCCCTGGTTCTCGCCCTTCGCATCCAGCACAAGTTTCGTGACCTTGCCGACGGACATGCCCTTGTAAATGACCTCGGTCTTGTTGGCGACGATGCCTTCGCCAGTCTCGAAACGCACCTCGATCTCCACCCCAGCATCGCGGTAGGCCTGCCAGGCCAGCCAGCCACCAATCATCAGCGCGATCAGCGGCAGGATCCAGATCGCCGACCAGTTCGAGGCAGGGCGGGTTTTAGCCGTTGGCATGTCACTCATGGTCGTCATCCGACTCCGTGTTATCCCAGATCAGTCGGGGATCGAAAGTTAAAGCAGCAAGCATCGTGAGGATCACCACAGTTGCGAAGGCGACAGCGCCCAGGTTGGCTTCGACACTGGCAATACGACCGAAATTCACCACTGCCACCAGAATGGCAATGACGAAGATGTCCAGCATGGACCAGCGCCCTATGAATTCGATGAAGCGGTACATCAGGATCCGTTGCCGTGCCGACAGCGGCTGGCGGCGCTGGACCGAATACAGCAACAGCGCGATGCCCACCAGCTTGAAGGTAGGCACCAGAATGCTGGCGATGAACACCACGGCAGCGATGGGCACCATGCCGTGCTTGAGCAGGGTGATCACACCGGACATGATCGTATCGCCACTACCCTGCCCCAAGGACTTGACCGTCATGATCGGCAGCAGGTTGGCCGGGATGTACAGGATCGAGGCCGTGATCAGCAGGGCCCAGGTACGGATGATGCTGTTGGGGCGCCGCGCGTGCACCACGGCACCGCAGCGCGTGCAGGTCTGCGAATCGCTCTGGTTATCCTGCCGGTTCAGCTCATGACATTCATTGCAGACCAGGATGCCTGCATCAATCGCCCGCATGGAGATCCTCCCCCGACAAAGCACTCCAGATCTGATGTGGCGACATCACCACTTCGAGCCAGACCTGGACCAGCAACAGGCTGATGAAACAGAACAGGCCAAGGCCAATGGTCAGTTCGGCCAGGTCCACGAGCTTGACGATCGCCACCAGCACGCCCATGAAATAGACCTCAAGCATGCCCCAGTCACGCAGGTGGTGATAAAAGCGGTAGAACACCAGCCCGTAATCACGCCCCACATTGAGGCGAATGCTCAACAACACGGCCAGCTGGCACAGCAGCTTGAGCAGCGGAATGGCCATGCTACAAAGGAACACCACCACGGCAACGCCGCGCATCTCTGAGTTGTAAAGGCCGAGTACACCACTCCAGACGGTATCGTCCGAAGTCTGGCCGAGCAGGTGTAACTGCATGATTGGCAGGAAGTTGGCCGGTATGAACAGCAGCAAGGCCGTCAACACCAAGGCCAGGCTTCGGTTGACCACATTGTGCCGGTGAGCGTACAGCTCGTAGCCACAACGCGGGCATTGGGCTTTTTCGCCATGCTGCAGCACCGGCTTGCGCATCAGCAGGTCGCACTCGTGACAGGCGACCAGTTCGTCCAGCGGCAGCTGCTCTAAGGCTTGGGTTTCGACGGGATCGGACATCTCGAGATTCTGAATAGGTACGTCGGCTCTATTCTAGTGTTCCCAGCTCGAAATGTGGGAGACGACTAATGCCTGGCACGGCCCGGGAATGATCCAC
>NZ_JABWRP020000025.1 GCF_014269035.2 Pseudomonas vlassakiae | reverse complement strand
AGCATCCCCTGCGAGGAGGCGCTACATGGGCGCAACCAACCGGTTAGCCTGTTATTCCGACCCTGCTGACCATTATTCTCATCGGGTACGCCTCGTGCTCGCCGAGAAGGGCATCAACGTGCAGGTGATCGACGTCGACCCTGCGCGTCTGCCAGCCAGGCTGGCAGAGGTGAACCCTTACGGCAGCGTACCGACCCTGGTCGATCGTGACCTGGCGTTGTATGAGTCGACCGTGGTGATGGAATACCTCGAGGAGCGTTACCCGCATCCGCCGTTGATGCCGGTCTACCCGGTGGCGCGTGGCAATAGCCGTCTGCTGATGCATCGCATCCAGCGTGACTGGTGCGCCCTGGCGGATACCCTTCTCGACCCGCGCAGCGCTGAGGCCGCCCGAGTCGAGGCGCGCAAGGCGCTGCGCGAAAGCCTGACCGGCGTCTCGCCGCTGTTCGGCGAGTTTGCTTGCTTCATGAGTGAGGAGCAAAGTCTGGTCGACTGTTGTCTATTGCCCATACTGTGGCGTTTGCCGGTTATGGGTATCGAATTGCCGCGGCAGGCCAAGCCGCTGCTGGATTACATGGAGCGGCAGTTCGCCCGCGAGCCTTTCCAGGCGAGCCTGTCCTCTGTTGAACGTGAAATGCGCAAGCTTTAAGGAGCCGTTGATGAACTCCAGTCGCCCCTACCTGGTTCGAGCACTGTACGAGTGGATCGTCGACAACGATTGCACCCCCCATATGCTGGTCAATGCCGAATTCCCGGCGGTCCAGGTACCACAAGGTTTTGCCAGCGATGGCCAGATTGTCCTGAACATTTCGCCGAGTGCCGTGCGCAACCTGCACATGGATAACGAGGCGGTAAGCTTCGAGGGGCGCTTCAGTGGCGTTGCCCATTCGTTGTTCGTGCCAGCAGGTGCCATCCTGGGGATCTATGCCCGCGAGAACGGCCAAGGCATGGTCTTCGAGCTTGAGCCACCGCTGATGGATGGCGATGAACAGGAAGACGATGCTGTCGAGCCGGATGACGATGGCCCGCCGGAAGGGGGTGGCCAGCCTCCACGTCCAAGTGGGCGACCCAGCCTGAAAGTGGTCAAGTAATAAAAAAGGCGATCCGTATGGATCGCCTTTTTTTGCCAAGCTGAGCTTACAGGTCGCTGATGGTGCGAACCTGGTCCCGATTGATGCGGGTGCGCTTGCCGTCGAGCTGCTGGAATTCGTAGAAGCCCGAGTCCTTGTCGAAGTGCGGGGCGTCGACAGCCTGGATTTCGCGGCCGTCGTTGAGGGTGATCAGGCTTGGGGTCGAGCAGCCAGCCAGGGTGGCGAAGGTGCCGAGCAGCAGGGCGGGCAGCAGAAGCTTTTTCATGCAGTATTTCCTGGAAATTGAACGGGTGGGGCATGTTGCCGCCGAGGCCAGCCAGTGGCGGGTCGCGGCGGCAACTGAATCAGTCGATGTACTCGAACAGCTTGACGATCTTCTGCACGCCAGAGACCCCTTGAACCACGGCGGTGGCGGAGTTGGCCTCTTGCTGGGTCACCAGGCCCAGCAGGTAGACGATGCCGTTCTCGGTGATGACCTTGATGCGCGAGCTGGGCACGGCATTGTCGGTGAGCATCTGGGCCTTGATCTTGGTGGTCAGCCAGGCATCGTTGTTGCGCGCCAGGATCGAGGAGGGCTGCATCACCTGCAGTTCGTTGTGTACCTTCTTCACTCGCTGGACCTGGCTGGCAGTCTGTTCGGCCAGGCTCTTGAGGTCGGCACGCGGGGTTTGCCCGGCAAGCAGGACGATACCGTTGTAGCTGCTGACGACGATGTGCGAACCCTTGTCCAGGTCAGGGCTGGCCTTGGCAATGTTCACCGAAGCCTTGGTTTCGATCAGCGAGTCGTCGATCTTGCTGCCGATGGTGCGGGTGCCGCGATCATCCTCGATCGGCGAGTTGCGGGTCGAGGTCAGTACCGAGCTGCAGCCGGTGACGCTCAGGCACAGGGTAAGGGCCATCAGGCCGAGGCGTATGGGGGTCATTCTTCACTCCCGAACAGTTGGCTGTCGATCAGATCGCACAGGCAGTGGATCGCCAGCAGGTGGACTTCCTGGATACGTGCGGTGACCATCGACGGTACGCGGATTTCCACGTCTTCTGGCAGCAGCAGCGATGCCATGCCGCCGCCGTCACGTCCGGTCAATGCTACGACAATCATTTCGCGATCATGTGCGGCCTGGATCGCTTGAATCACGTTGGCAGAGTTGCCGCTGGTCGAAATCGCCAGCAGTACGTCGCCGGGCTGGCCCAGGGCGCGAATCTGCTTGGAGAAGATTTCGTTGTAGCTGTAGTCGTTGGCGATCGAGGTCAGCGTCGAGCTGTCGGTGGTCAGGGCGATGGCCGGCAGGCTCGGGCGCTCACGCTCGAAGCGGTTGAGCAGCTCCGAAGAGAAGTGCTGGGCATCGCCAGCCGAGCCGCCGTTGCCGCAGGCGAGCATCTTGCCTTCATTGAGCAGCGCATTGACCATGACCAGGCTAGCCTGCTCGATGTGCGGTGCCAGGATGTCCATTGCCTGTTGCTTGGTGTCGATGCTGGCCTGGAACAGCCGGCGAATTCGGGATTGCATGTCCATCTGGTGACCTTAAGTGGGGCGGTGGCCGGCGCGGCGCGCAACAGGGACCAGCCCGCGAAACATAGAGCAAAAAAATCGGAGTGGGTTCAGCATTCGAAGGCGTTTTTCAGCCATTGAAGTGGCCGGCCTGCATGGTGGCTGCCCTGCAGGGCGACAACGTCGAAGCGGCAGGGGTGATTGGCCCAGCGGGACTCCTTCTGCAGGAACAGTGTGGCGGCAAGCACCAGTCGTTTCTGCTTGCGCCCGTCAATGCTGCCGAGGGCGCCACCGAAGTCCGCGTGCAACCGGTAGCGGACTTCGACGAATACTACTGTATCGGCGTCGAGCATGACCAGATCAAGCTCGCCGCCTTTGCATCGCCAATTGCGCATCAGCAGTTGCAGGCCTTGCCCTTGAAGGTACTCAAGGGCTTGGGTTTCTGCTGCCTGGCCGGCGCTGCTTGGCGATGCTGCGGGCATCAGCGCGAGGTATCTGGCAGGCGCTTGACCTGGCCACCAGCGAACTCGGCCCATGGCAACTGGCGCTCTACGCGCTGGCTGGCGTTGATGCTCAGGCTGCCGGACAGGCCTTGCACGCGATTGTCTGGCAGTGCCTTGAGCTGGCCCAGGCGCGGCGCCAGGCTGTAGGCGTCGACACCCATCGCGTACAGGCGGCCGAGGCTGCCGGCGGCCTGTGGCCACTGCTGTACCACCTGCTGGCGCAGGCTGTTGCTGGTGTCGAGCAGCCATGGCGTTTCGCAGAAACGAATGCCGTTCATGTCGTTGTACTGGTTGACGTCGCCGCTGGCACTGTACAGGTTCGAGGTGGCGTAGACCGGTACGTCACCGGCGTACTGGAAGTTCAGCGTCGGTTTGATCTGCTGCGCCTGCTGTGGGGTCGAGGCGAGGAAGATGAAGTCGATGTCCTGGCGGCGCGACGGTTGTGCCGCGATGGTACCGCCCACGGTGCTCTGCAGGCTCTGGGCGCGGCCTTCGCTCTGGCGCAGCTGGAACAGGTTGGCGATCTGCTGGGCGAGGGCGACCGGTTGGGCGATGCGCTCGGCGGCGATGATGGTGCCGCCATTGCCTTCCCAGTCCTGGCGGAAGGCGGCCAGCACGCGGTCACCCCACTCACCGCTCGGTACCAGGGCAACGGCGCGGACCATGCCATCAGCACGGGCGCGGCGCGCCACTTCACGGGCTTCGTCCTCAGCGGCGAGGCCGAACTGGAACAGTTGCGGTGGTGCTTTCTGGCCGGCATCGGCGTAGTTCAGGGCGAGCGTGGTGATGGGCAGTTGGCTGTTGCCGGCGAGCTGCTTGACCAGCGGCTTTTCAAGCGGGCCGACCACCAGTTGCACACCATCGGCCTGGGCCTGGCGATAGAAGGCATCGAGCGAGCCGATGCGCGAGCTGTCGTAGACCTGCACGGCAGGCGCTTGCCCGCCCGCTTGCTGGGCCTGGAAGTGGGCGGCCATGAAGCCGTCACGCAGGGCCCGGGCAACGCCGGCCAGCGGGCCTTCCTGGGGCAGCAGCAGGGCGATCTTGGTCAGCGGCTGGCTGGCCAGTTCCTTGAGCTTGGTCAGGGCCAGCGGCAGTTGCTTGGCGGCTGGGTGATCGGGGTGCTGCTTGCGCCAGGCTTCGATGGCCGCTTGTTGCTGCTCCAGGGTGCCGGCGCTTTTGACGGCCAGCGCCAGGCTGGTCCAGCCGGCCAGGATTTCGTTGTTGGCTGGCTGTTGCAGCTGCTCGGCCGGCAGCGAGGCGACCAGGGCCCAGATCGCGTCATGGTTCGCGCTGGCGGCCTGGCCACTGAGCAGCGGGCTCAGCAGTACCCGTTGCTGGGCGGCGGCCATGGCCTGGCCATCGGCCTCGAGGGCGGCGGCATGGACGCTGTAGGTGCGCACCTGCTGTTGCTCCGGCAGCTCTGCAATGTGTTGCAGGCTCGGATGGGACAGCGCGGTCAGGGCGGCCTTGGGCTGGTTGCGGCTCATGGCGAGTTCCGCGCCGAGGGTGGCGGCGAAAATCTGCTGGGCCGGCTTGAGCGTGTCCATCGGCACCTGTTCGAGGATGCGTGCCGCGCGTGGGAAGTCCTTCTGCTTGTAAGCCAGGTCGGCTGCGCTCAGGCGCAGCAGGGCAGCGTCTTCCGCGGACTTGCTGGTGGCGGCCTTCTCGAGCAGTTGCTCGATGCTGGCGTCCGGGGTGCGTGGCAGTTCGCCCAGGCTGGATGAGGGCGAGCTGGCGCAGGCTGCCAGCAGGGCAGCGAGGCAGAGGGCTGTGAACAGCCGCAGGCAAGCGATCATGTAAAGGTCCTGTTACTCGATCAAGTTGGCCGGCAATTGTACCCAAGCAGCAGCCGGGGCGCGATCTGCCGTTAGCGGAACCTTCACTATAGGTGGCGTGTGCAGGAGGACCGAAGAAGTTCTTTGCGCCCTGTTACCGGCGCTCGGGCTACAATGACGCCTTTGATCCGAAAGGCAGGGTGTGTGCAGTGACTGATGTGGCCGGGACTTCGAAATCCACCATGGGGACGCTTTATGTGGTCGCGACGCCCATTGGCAACCTTGATGACATGAGCGCCAGGGCGCTCAAGGTGCTGGCCGATGTCGCCCTGATCGCTGCCGAGGACACCCGGCATTCGATCCGCCTGCTGCAGCACTTCGGCATCGACACGCCGTTGGCGGCCTGCCATGAACACAACGAGCGCGACGAGGGTGGCCGCTTCATTGGCAAGTTGCTGGCCGGTGAAGATGTGGCGCTGGTATCCGACGCCGGTACCCCACTGATTTCCGATCCGGGTTACCACTTGGTGCGTCAGGCGCGTGCCGCTGGCGTCAGCGTGGTGCCCGTGCCTGGCGCCTGCGCCCTGATTGCCGCGCTGTCGGCAGCCGGCCTGCCATCCGACCGCTTCATCTTCGAAGGCTTCCTGCCCGCCAAGGCTGCGGGTCGTCGTGCGCGTCTGGAGCAGGTCAAGGAGGAGCCTCGCACGCTGATTTTCTACGAGGCGCCACACCGCATTCTGGAGTGCCTCGAGGACATGGAGCTGGTGTTCGGTGCCGAACGTCCGGCGCTGCTGGCGCGTGAGCTGACCAAGACCTTCGAGACCCTCAAGGGGCTGCCGTTGGCTGAGCTGCGTGCGTTCGTCGCTGGCGACAGCAATCAGCAACGGGGTGAGTGCGTGGTACTGGTGGGTGGCTGGAGTGCGCCTGAGGGCGAGGAAGCGATCAGCGCCGAGGCCCAGCGCGTGCTGGACCTGTTGCTGGCCGAGTTGCCGTTGAAGAGGGCGGCGGCATTGGCGGCGGAAATCACCGGTGTGCGCAAGAACCTGCTGTATCAGGCGGCCCTGGAAAAGCAGAAAGCGCAGTAGTAGCAATCAGGCATAGTTGACGGTATCGCTTGTTCTTGCGCGCGCGTGCCGTTAACCTTGTCGGCGGAGAGTCGATCGGACAGTCGCTGCCGTCTTTTGTTCCGCAAAAGGCGGGGGAGGAAAGTCCGGGCTCCATAGGGCAGAGTGCCAGGTAACGCCTGGGAGGCGCGAGCCTACGGAAAGTGCCACAGAAAATAACCGCCTAAGCACTTCGGTGCCGGTAAGGGTGAAAAGGTGCGGTAAGAGCGCACCGCACGGCTGGCAACAGTGCGTGGCTAGGTAAACCCCACTCGGAGCAAGACCAAATAGGGTTCCATCAGGCGTGGCCCGCGTCGGAACCGGGTAGGTTGCTAGAGGCGTCCAGTGATGGCCGTCGTAGAGGAATGACTGTCCTCGACAAAACCCGGCTTACAGATCGACTCTCCACCTTTCCTCTCCTGCTTGAATCGATAGCAGATTCCTCTTGGTAATACCAAAAAGATCTTACTCTTGATAATTCACTTTAACTTCGAACGGCAGCTGTTTGAGTCGGTTTGATTTTTCTCGCGTTTTTCCCCTCCTGGCAGTCCTTCCGCATTCCGTTGTTGCGCTAAATCTCGGTCCTGTAAGGGATTTCCTTATGAACGTGCCTTGACGGTGCAGCGGGCGGATTCCTATAGTGTGCGCAAGTGGCAGAAAGTGGGATGAAGTGGGTTTTCTGACACAAAAAAGCTAACATTGTGGGGAATCGCAGCCGTGTTCCGCGGAGCCAACGCCGTCAGCCTCGATGCCAAGGGCCGTCTCGCCATGCCGAGCCGGTACCGTGACGAGCTCGATTCGCGTTGCAATGGTCAGCTGATCGTGACCATCGACGCCGTAGACCCCTGCTTGTGTGTTTATCCCCTCGATGAGTGGGAACAGATTGAAGCCAAGTTGCGTGCCTTGCCGTCGTTGCGTGAGGAAAACCGCCGCCTGCAGCGTTTGCTGATCGGCAATGCGGTTGACCTGGAGCTCGATGGCAGTGGGCGTTTCCTGGTGCCGCCCCGCCTGCGTGAGTACGCCAAGCTGGACAAAAAGGCGATGTTGGTGGGGCAGCTGAACAAATTCCAGCTGTGGGATGAGGATGCCTGGAACGCGGTTTCGGCAGCCGACCTTGCAGCTATCCAACAACCGGGTGCCATGCCCGACGATTTGCGTGACCTGATCCTGTGACCATAGATAGCGGCTTCAACCACATCACCGTCCTGCTCGACGAAGCTGTCGAGGCATTGGCCCTGCGCGCCGACGGTTGCTATCTGGACGGCACCTTCGGGCGTGGCGGCCATAGCCGCCTGATCCTCAGCAAGCTCGGGCCGCAAGGGCGGCTTCTGGGCTTCGACAAAGATCCTCAAGCGATTGCCACCGGGCAAGCGCTGGCGGCCGAAGACGGCCGCTTTGTCATTGTGCAGCGCAGCTTTGCCGAGCTCGGTTCGGAAGTCGCCGAGCGTGGTCTGCACGGCAAGATCAGCGGCATCCTGCTTGATCTGGGCGTGTCTTCGCCGCAGCTGGATGACCCTGAGCGCGGCTTCAGCTTCCTCAATGACGGCCCGCTGGACATGCGCATGAACCCACATCAGGGCATCAGTGCCGCCGAGTTCATCGCTACCGCACCTGTCGAAGAAATTGCCCGCGTGTTCAAGGAATACGGCGAAGAGCGTTTTGCCGGGCGCATGGCGCGTGCCGTGGTCGAGCGCCGCGAAAAGCAACCGTTCACCCGCACCGCCGACCTGGCTGAAGTGCTCAAGGTTGCAAACCCGGCCTGGGAAAAGGGCAAGAACCCGGCGACCCGGGCCTTCCAAGGCCTGCGCATCCACGTCAACAACGAACTGGGTGATTTGGAGGCTGGCCTCGAAGCAGCGCTCGACGCCCTGGAAGTGGGCGGCCGCCTGGCGGTCATCAGCTTCCATTCGCTGGAAGACCGCATCGTCAAGCTGTTCATGCGCAAGCTGGTCAAGGGCGAGGCCGACAATCTGCCACGCAACCTGCCGGTACAGCACAAGGTCTTCGAGCCGAAGATCAAGCTGATCGGCAAGGCCCAGTTTGCCTCCGAGGCCGAACTCAAGGCCAACCCACGGTCGCGCAGCGCCGTGATGCGGGTTGCGGAGAAGCTTCGGTGAGCCGGCTTTTCGCCAAACCTCTGCCAGGCGGAAGCTTCCTGATGCTTCTGCTGTTTATCGGTGTGCTGGTTTCGGCCATCGCCGTGTCTTACAGCGCCCACTGGAATCGCCAGTTGCTCAACACCCTGTACGGCGAATTGAATGAGCGTGACAAGGCCCAGGCCGAGTGGGGCCGGCTGATTCTTGAGCAAAGCACCTGGACCGCCTCCAGCCGTATCGAGAGCCTGGCCTCCGAGCAACTGAAGATGCGTGTGCCTGCGGCTGACGAAGTGCGGATGGTGGCGCCATGATGAAGCTCGAAGGCGCACTCTACCCCTGGCGCTTCCGGGTCGTGATCGGCTTGCTCGCGCTGATGGTGGGTGCCATCTGCTGGCGCATCATCGACCTGCAGGTGGTCGACCGTGACTTCCTCAAGGGCCAGGGCGACGCCCGCAGCCTGCGTCATATTCCGATTCCTGCGCACCGTGGCCTGATCACCGACCGCAACGGCGAGCCGCTGGCGGTCAGTACCCCGGTCACCACCCTCTGGGCCAACCCCAAGGAAATGCAGGCTGCCAAGGATCGCTGGCCACAGCTGGCTGCGGCGCTTGGGCAGAACGCCCAGCAGTTGACCGAGCGCCTGACCCAGCAGGCCAACAAAGAGTTCATCTACCTGGTCCGCGGCCTGACCCCGGAGCAGGGCCAGCACGTGCTCGACCTGAAAATACCGGGCGTGTACGGGCTGGAAGAATTCCGCCGTTTCTATCCGGCCGGTGACGTGACCGCCCACATGGTCGGCTTCACCGACCTCGACGACCACGGTCGTGAAGGTGTGGAACTGGCCTACGATGAATGGCTGGCCGGCGTGCCCGGCAAGCGGCAAGTGATCAAGGACCGGCGTGGTCGCCTGATCAAGGACATCCAGGTCACCAAGAACGCCAAGGCCGGCAAGACCTTGGCGTTGTCGATCGACCTGCGCCTGCAGTACCTGGCCACCCGCGAACTGCGCAACGCCATCGCCGAACAGGACGCCAAGGCCGGCAGCCTGGTGATCATGGACGTCAAGACCGGCGAGGTCCTGGCCATGGTCAACCAGCCGACCTACAACCCGAACAACCGCCGTAGCATGTTCCCGGCTGCCATGCGTAACCGGGCGATCATCGACGTGTTCGAGCCAGGCTCGACGGTCAAGCCGATCTCGATGAGCGCGGCGCTGCAGAGCGGCCGCTGGAAGCCGACCGACAAGGTCGAAGTGTATCCGGGCAGCCTGCAGATCGGCCGTTACACCATCAAGGACGTGTCCAAGAGCGAGGGGCCGATCCTCGACCTGACCGGCATCCTGATCAACTCTTCCAACGTCGGCATGAGCAAGATCGCCTTCGACATCGGCGGCGAGGCCATCTACCGCGTCATGTCCCAGGTGGGCCTGGGCCAGTACACCGGCCTCGGCTTCCCGGGTGAACGCGTCGGCAACCTGCCTAACCACCGCGAGTGGCGCAAGGCTGAAACCGCGACACTGTCCTACGGCTACGGTGTGTCGGTGACCGCCCTGCAGCTGGTGCATGCCTACGCCGCGCTGGCCAACGACGGCAAGATGGTGCCGCTGTCGATCCTCAAGGTCGACAAGGCGCCGGAAGCGGTGCAGGCCATTCCGAAGGAAACCGCCGAAACCGTCCAGGGCATGCTGCAGCAGGTGATCGAAGCGCCGCGCGGCGTGTTCCGTGCCCAGGTGCCGTTCTACCACGTGGCCGGCAAGTCCGGTACCGCACGTAAGGCCACCGTCGGCTCCAAGGGTTACACCGAAAACGCCTACCGCTCGCTGTTTGCCGGTTTCGGCCCGATGAGCGACCCACGCTATGCCATCGTCGTGGTCATCGACGAACCGGGCAAAGGGGGTTATTTCGGTGGCCTGGTATCGGCCCCCGTATTCAGCAAGGTCATGTCGGGCACCCTGCGCCTGATGAACGTGCCGCCAGACAACCTGCCGCCGCCAAGCGATCCACAGCAGGCCAGTGCAGCACCCGCCAAGGGAGGGCGTGGATGATGACAATGCCATTGAGCAAGCTTTTCGCCCACGCCAGCCGCGACCCGCTGATCCGTGAACTGACCCTGGACAGCCGTCAGGTGCGCCAGGGTGACCTGTTCCTGGCCGTGCCAGGTGCCAAGGTGGATGGCCGTGAGCACATTGCCGATGCGCTGTCCCGTGGCGCGGCGGCAGTGGCCTATGAAGAGCAGGGCGTCAACGTGCTGCCGCTTACCGACGTGCCGTTGATTCCGGTGAAAGGCCTGATCGGCCAGCTGTCGCAGATTGCCGGGCGTTTCTACGGCGAGCCGAGCCGCCAGCTGAACCTGGTGGGCGTGACTGGCACCAACGGCAAGACCAGCGTCACTCAGCTGGTGGCCCAGGCGCTCGATGCGTTGGGCCAGCGTTGCGGCCTGATCGGCACCCTGGGCACCGGCTTCTATGGCGAGTTGCAGAGCGGCCGCCTGACCACGCCCGACCCGATCGCCGTGCAGTCGACCCTGAACGACCTCAAGAAAGGTGGCGCCAAGGCCGTGGCCATGGAGGTGTCCTCCCACGCCCTGGAGCAGGGCCGGGTCGCCGCACTGGAATTCGACATCGCGGTCATGACCAACCTGTCCCGCGACCATCTGGACTACCACGGCAGCATGGAGGCCTACGAGGCCGCCAAGGCCAAGCTGTTCGCCTGGCCGAGCCTGCGTTGCCAGGTGGTCAATCTGGATGATGCCTTCGGTCGTCGCCTGGCCGAAGACTTTGCCCGCCGCCCGAGCGTCGACCATATCGAAACCCGGCTGCTCAGCTATAGCCTGGAAAACCCGGACGCTTCGCTGTTCTGCCGCGAAGCGCATTTTGACGACGATGGTGTGCGCGCCATCATCGTTACCGCCCAGGGCGAACGCACCCTGCGCAGCCAGCTGCTTGGCCGCTTCAACCTGAGCAACATGCTTGCCGCAGTGGCCACGCTGCTGGCACTGGACTACTCGCTGGACGAGGTTCTCAAGGTCACCCCGCACCTGCAAGGGCCGGTCGGCCGCATGCAGCGCCTGGGTGGCGGTGACAAGCCGCTGGTGGTGGTCGACTACGCCCACACCCCCGATGCGCTGGAAAAAGTCCTCGAAGCCCTGCGTCCGCATGCACATGGCAAACTGCTGTGCCTGTTCGGCTGCGGTGGCGACCGTGATCGCGGCAAGCGCCCGCTGATGGCCGAAGTGGCCGAGCGCCTGGCCGACCGCGTACTGGTCACCGACGACAACCCGCGTACCGAAGACCCGCTGCGCATCTTCGACGACATTCGCCCGGGTTTCGCCAAGCCTGCGGGCGTCGAGTTCGTCGCTGGCCGTGGCGCAGCCATTGCCCATCTGATCGCCACCGCTGCCGCCGATGACGTGATCGTGCTGGCCGGCAAGGGGCATGAGGATTACCAGGAAATCAATGGCGAGCGCCATGCGTTCTCCGACCTGATCGAAGCCGACAAGGCACTTGCAGTCTGGGAGGCTCCGCATGCTTAAGCCCATGACCCTCAGCCAGCTGACCGGCGCCTTGAACGCGCGCCTGGTCAACGCCGACGCCAGCTTCACCGGGGTCAGCATCGACAGCCGTAGCGTCGCTGCCGGCCAGCTGTTCGTTGCCCTGACCGGGCCGCGCTTCGATGGCCATGACTACCTTGCCGACGTGCAAGCCAAGGGCGCCGTCGCTGCACTGGTCGAGCGCGAAATTGCCGATGTCGATCTGCCGCAGCTGGTGGTCGCCGACTGCCGTGTCGCACTCGGCCAGCTTGGTGCGCTGAACCGCGCTGCCTTCGACAAGCCAGTCGTCGCCATCACCGGTTCCAGCGGCAAGACCACGGTCAAGGAGATGCTGGCCAGCATCCTGCGGACCCGTGGCTTGGTGCACGCCACCCGCGGCAACCTGAACAACGACCTCGGTGCTCCGTTGACGCTGCTGGAAATCGCTCCGGAGCACAGCGCCGCCGTGATCGAGCTGGGTGCTTCGCGCATCGGCGAGATCCGCTACACCGTCGGCCTGACCCAGCCGCAGGTGGTGATCATCAACAACGCCGGCACCGCTCATGTCGGTGAATTCGGCGGCCCGGACAAGATCGTCGAGGCCAAGGGCGAGATTCTCGAAGGCCTGGGCGAGGGCGGCACCGCCATCCTCAACCTGGCCGACAAGGCGTTCGACATCTGGCGCAAGCGCGCTGGCAGCCATCGTATCTTCAGCTTCGCCCTGGACAACCCGCAGGCCGACTTCCATGCCAGCAACATCGGCCGTGATGCCCGTGGCTGCCCGTCGTTCACCCTGCATGGGCCTGATGGCTGTGTGCCGGTGCAGCTGAACCTGCTGGGTACCCATAACGTCAGCAACGCCCTGGCCGCTGCCGCCGCTGCCCATGCCGTTGGTCTGAGCCTTGGCGGCATCGCCGCGGGCCTCAACGCAGTGCAGCCGGTCAAGGGCCGCACCGTGGCGCAAATCGCCCCCAGCGGTGTGCGCGTGATCGACGACAGCTACAACGCAAATCCCACCTCCATGTGCGCGGCCATTGATATACTCCGCGCCTTTTCCGGGCGCACCGTTCTGGTGCTGGGGGATATAGGTGAACTTGGCCAGTGGGCGGAAGAAGGTCACCGTCAGGTGGGCGAGTACGCGCACGGCAAGGTCGATGCCCTTTATGCGGTGGGTTCCAACATGATTCATGCGGTCAAGGCGTTCGGCGCCAATGGCCGCCATTTCGCAACTCAAGCTGAGTTGATCGACGCAGTTCGCGCCGAAACTGCCAGCGAAACCACTATTTTGATCAAGGGCTCGCGCAGCGCTGCGATGGAAAACGTCGTGGCCGCACTGTGCGGTGCCAGCGGGGAGAAACATTAATGCTGCTGCTGTTGGCCGAGTATCTGCAACAGTTCCACAAGGGCTTCGCGGTCTTCCAGTACCTGTCCCTGCGCGGGATTCTTGGCGTACTGACCGCGTTGTCGCTGGCGCTGTGGCTGGGGCCGTGGATGATCCGTACCCTGCAGATTCGCCAGATCGGTCAGGCCGTGCGTAACGACGGCCCGCAATCGCACCTGTCCAAGTCCGGCACCCCGACCATGGGTGGCGCACTGATCCTGTCGGCCATCGGGGTCAGCACCTTGCTGTGGGCCGACCTGTCCAACCGTTATGTCTGGACCGTGCTGATCGTCACCTTGCTGTTTGGTGCCATCGGCTGGGTCGACGATTACCGCAAGGTGATCGAAAAGAACTCGCGTGGCCTGCCGAGCCGCTGGAAGTATTTCTGGCAATCGGTGTTCGGCCTGGGCGCTGCGGTGTTCCTGTACATGACCGCCCCGACCACCGTCGAGACCACGCTGATCGTGCCGTTCCTCAAGGATGTCACCATCCCGCTGGGTATCGGCTTTGTCGTATTGACCTATTTCGTCATCGTCGGCTCGAGCAACGCGGTCAACCTGACCGACGGCCTCGATGGCCTGGCGATCATGCCCACCGTGATGGTGGGTGGTGCGCTGGGCATCTTCTGCTACCTGTCGGGTAACGTGAAGTTCGCCGAATACCTGCTGATCCCCTACGTGCCAGGCTCGGGCGAGCTGATCGTGTTCTGCGGCGCGTTGATCGGTGCCGGCCTGGGCTTCCTGTGGTTCAACACCTATCCGGCCCAGGTGTTCATGGGCGACGTCGGCGCGCTGGCGCTGGGCGCCGCGCTGGGCACCATCGCCGTGATCGTGCGCCAGGAAATCGTGCTGTTCATCATGGGCGGCATCTTCGTGATGGAAACCCTGTCGGTGGTGATCCAGGTCGCCTCGTTCAAGCTCACCGGCAAGCGCGTGTTCCGCATGGCGCCGATTCATCACCACTTTGAACTCAAAGGCTGGCCTGAGCCACGCGTGATCGTCCGATTCTGGATCATTACCGTGATTCTGGTGCTGATTGGCCTGGCCACCCTGAAACTGAGGTAGAAAAGCGTGTCATTGATCGCTTCCGACCAATTCCGCATCGTTGTCGGCCTCGGCAAGAGCGGCATGTCCCTGGTTCGCTTCCTGGCGAACCGGGGCATTGCCTTTGCGGTCGCCGACACCCGTGAGCAACCGCCGGAACTGGAAACCCTGCGTCGTGATTATCCGCAGGTGGAAGTGCGCTGTGGTGAACTGGACGTGGACTTCCTGTGCCGCGCCAACGAACTGTACGTGAGCCCGGGCCTGGCGCTGGCCACCCCGGCGCTGCAGCAGGCGGCAGCACGTGGCGTGCAGCTGTCCGGTGACATCGAACTGTTTGCCCGCCATGCCAAGGCGCCGATCGTGGCGATCAGCGGTTCCAACGCGAAAAGCACCGTCACTACCCTGGTCGGCGAGATGGCCGCCAAGGCCGGCAAGCGCGTGGCGGTGGGCGGTAACCTGGGCACCCCGGCGCTTGACCTGCTGAGCGACGATGTCGAGTTGTACGTGCTGGAACTGTCGAGCTTCCAGCTGGAAACCACCGACCAGCTCAACGCCGAAGTAGCCACCGTGCTCAACATCAGCGAAGACCACATGGACCGCTACAGCGGCCTGCCGGCCTATCACCTGGCCAAGCACCGGATCTTCCGTGGTGCCCGTCAGGTCGTGGTCAACCGCCAGGATGCCCTGAGCCGGCCGCTGCCGGTGGAAGGCCGTCCATGCTTCACCTTCGGCCTCAACCAGCCGGACTTCAAGGCCTTTGGCCTGCGTGAGGTCGACGGCGAGAAATACCTGGCGTACGAATTCCAGACGCTGATGCCGGTGCGTGAGCTGAAGATCCGCGGCGCCCACAACCAGAGCAATGCCCTGGCGGCCCTGGCCCTCGGCCATGCCGCCGGCCTGCCGTTCGCGCCGATGCTCGAAGCGCTGCGTGAATTCAAGGGCCTGGCTCATCGTTGCCAGTGGATCCGTGAGCGCAACGGCGTCAACTGGTACGACGATTCCAAGGCCACCAATGTCGGTGCTGCCCTGGCGGCGATCGAAGGCTTGGGCGCGGACATCGACGGCAAGCTGGTGCTGATCGCCGGCGGCGACGGCAAGGGCGCCGACTTCGCCGCCTTGCGCGAGCCGGTCAAACGCTTCTGCCGCGCTGTGGTGCTGCTTGGCCGTGATGCCGAACGCCTGGCCGATACCCTGGGCGATGGCGTGCCGCTGGTGCGGGTGAAAACCTTGGATGAGGCGGTGCAGCAGTGCGCCGATCTGGCCCAGCCGGGCGATGCAGTGCTGCTGTCGCCGGCTTGCGCGAGCCTGGACATGTTCAAGAACTTTGAAGAACGCGGGCGCCTGTTCGCCCTGGCGGCGGGAGGGCTGGCATGATCTTCGGCGTCCTCAAGCCGTACCCCTCGCCGCTGATCAGCGGCCGCGGCGTCGACCTCGACTTTGCCATGCTGGCCGGTTGCCTGGCGCTGCTGGGGCTGGGCCTGGTGATGATCACCTCGGCGTCGTCGGAAGTGGCCGCCGTGCAATCCGGCAACCCGCTGTATCACATGTTCCGCCACCTGGTGTACGTGTTGCTCGGCCTGGCCGCTTGTGGCGCGACGATGATGGTGCCGATCGCCACCTGGCAGCGCATGGGCTTCATGATGCTGATCGGCGCCTTCGGCCTGCTGGTGCTGGTGCTGGTGCCGGGGATCGGCCGCGAAGTGAACGGTTCGATGCGCTGGATCGGCTTCAGCTTCTTCAACGTGCAGCCTTCGGAAATCGCCAAGGTCTTCGTGGTCATCTACCTGGCCGGCTACCTGGTGCGCCGGCAGACCGAGGTGCGCGAAACCTGGATGGGCTTCTTCAAACCGTTCATCGTGCTGCTGCCAATGGCCGCTCTGCTGCTGATGGAGCCGGACTTCGGTGCCACCGTGGTGATGATGGGGGCTGCCGCGGCGATGCTGTTCCTCGGCGGGGTGGGTCTGTTCCGCTTCAGCCTGATGGTGGTGCTGGCGGTGGCTGCAGTGTTCATTCTGGTACAGGCGCAGCCGTACCGGATGGCGCGTCTGATCACCTTCACCGACCCCTGGTCCGATCAGTTCGGCTCCGGCTACCAGCTGACCCAGGCACTGATCGCCTTCGGTCGTGGCGAATGGCTGGGCGTCGGCCTGGGCAACAGCGTACAGAAGCAGTTCTACCTGCCTGAAGCACACACCGACTTCGTGTTCTCGGTACTGGCCGAAGAGCTGGGCGTGGTTGGCTCGCTGGTGACCATCGCGCTGTTCGTCTTCGTCACCATTCGCGCCCTGTACATCGGCCTGTGGGCAGAGAAAGCCAAGCAGTTCTTTGCCGCCTACATGGCGTTCGGCCTGGCGTTCCTGTGGATCGGTCAGTTCCTGATCAACATCGGGGTGAACGTCGGCCTGCTGCCGACCAAGGGCCTGACGCTGCCGTTCCTCAGCTATGGCGGCTCGTCGCTGGTGATCTGCTGTGCCTGCGTGGGGTTGCTGCTGCGCATCGAATGGGAGAGCCGCACGCACCTGGGCAGCGAGGAGCATGAATTCAAAGAGAGCGATTTTGCCGAGGAGACCACTCATGGCCGCTGACGGCAAGAACGTCCTGATCATGGCGGGCGGCACCGGGGGCCACGTCTTCCCGGCCCTGGCCTGCGCCCGTGAGTTCCAGGCCCGGGGCTACTCGGTGCACTGGTTGGGTACCCCGCGCGGCATCGAGAACGAACTGGTGCCGCAGGCCGGCTTGCCACTGCACCTGATCCAGGTCAGCGGCCTGCGTGGCAAGAGCAAGCTCTCCCTGCTCAAGGCGCCGTTCACCCTGTTCAAGGCGGTGCTCCAGGCACGCCGTATCGTGCGCGAGCTCAAGCCGGTGTGCGTGGTGGGCTTTGGCGGGTATGTGACCGGCCCGGGTGGTGTTGCCGCACGGCTATGCGGCGTGCCGCTGGTGATCCACGAGCAGAACGCCCGCGCCGGCACCACCAACCGCCTGCTGTTGCCGCTGGCGGCGCGTGTCTGCGAAGCCTTCCCGGCGACCTTTGACGCCAGCGACAAACTGCGTACCACCGGCAACCCCGTGCGTCCGGAGCTGTTCATGGACGCCGTGCGCGCTCCTCTGGCCGAGCGCCGCGCACGGCTGCTGGTCATGGGCGGCAGCCTGGGTGCGGAACCATTGAACAAATTGTTGCCTAAGGCCCTGTCCGAAGTGCCGGCGAACCTGCGCCCAGAGGTGTTTCACCAGGCCGGCAAGCAGCACGCGCCGGCGACTGCCGAGCGTTACCGCGAGGTAGGGGTCGAGGCCCAGGTCGAACCGTTTATCAAGGACATGGCCCATGCCTATGGCTGGGCCGATATCGTGGTCTGCCGGGCCGGTGCCCTGACCGTCAGCGAACTCGCGGCGGCGGGCCTGCCTTCGATGCTGGTGCCCTTGCCCCATGCAATCGACGATCACCAGACCTACAACGCCCAATATCTGGCCCGGGAAGGTGCTGCCTTCCTCATGCCACAAGCGACAACTGGCGCAGCGCAACTCGCTGAACGCCTGAACGAGGTGCTGATGCAACCCGAGAAACTCAACACCATGGCAGGCACCGCACGGCGCCTGGCCAAACCTGCTGCAACCAGCACCGTGGTCGATATCTGCCTGGAGGTGGCCCATGGTTGAAAGCCAGAAAGCCATGCCCCAGCCAAAGATGGGCCGCATCAATCGCATCCACTTCGTCGGTATCGGCGGCGTCGGCATGTGCGGCATCGCTGAAGTGCTGCTGAACCTGGGCTACCAGGTATCCGGTTCCGATCTCAAGGCGTCGCCGGTGACCGAGCGCCTGGAGTCGTTCGGCGCTGAAATCTTCGTCGGCCACCGCGCCGAAAACGCTGCCAATGCCGATGTGCTGGTGGTGTCCAGTGCCATCAACCCGGCCAACCCGGAAGTCGCCACCGCTCTGGAGCGTCGAATTCCAGTGGTGCCGCGTGCCGAAATGCTCGCCGAGCTGATGCGTTATCGCCATGGCGTGGCGGTTGCCGGTACCCATGGCAAGACCACCACCACCAGCCTGCTGGCTTCGGTTTTCGCCGCGGGTGGCCTGGACCCGACCTTCGTCATCGGTGGGCGCCTGACCGCTGCCGGCACCAATGCGCAGCTGGGCACCAGCCGTTACCTGATTGCCGAAGCTGACGAAAGCGATGCCAGCTTCCTGCACCTGCAGCCGATGGTGGCCGTGGTCACCAACATCGACGCCGACCACATGGCGACCTACGAAGGCGACTTCAACAAGTTGAAGAAAACCTTCGTCGAGTTCCTGCACAACCTGCCGTTCTACGGCCTGGCCGTGATGTGCCTGGACGACCCTGTGGTGCGCGAGATCCTGCCGCAGGTCAAGCGCCCGACCGTCACCTATGGCTTCAGCGAAGAGGCTGACGTGCGCGCCATCAATGTGCGCCAGCAAGGCATGCAGACCCACTTCACCGTGCTGCGCCGCGACTGCGAGCCGCTTGAGGTGTCGGTGAACATGCCCGGCAACCACAACGTGCTCAACGCCTTGGCCACCATCGCCATCGCCACTGACGAAGGCATCAGCGATGACGCCATCGTCCAGGGCCTGTCCGGTTTCCAGGGCGTTGGCCGACGCTTCCAGGTCTACGGCGAACTGCCGGTCGACGGCGGCAGCGTGATGCTGGTCGACGACTACGGTCATCACCCGACCGAAGTGGCTGCAGTGATCAAGGCCGTGCGCGGTGGCTGGCCAAGCCGCCGCCTGGTGATCGTCTACCAGCCACACCGCTACAGCCGTACCCGCGACCTGTACGACGATTTCGTCCAGGTGCTGGGCGATGCCAACGTGCTGCTGTTGATGGAGGTCTACCCGGCCGGCGAAGAGCCGATCCCCGGTGCCGACAGCCGCCAGCTGTGCCACAGCATCCGCCAGCGCGGCAAGCTGGACCCGATCTACATCGAACGTGGCGCCGAACTGGCACCGCTGGTCAAACCGCTGCTGCGCGCCGGCGACATTCTGATCTGCCAGGGTGCCGGTGACGTCGGTGGCCTGGCCCCGCAACTGATGAAAAGCCCGCTGTTCGCTGGCGCCAAGCAGGAGAAGTCGAAATGACCAGCGCCTACGAACAACTGCATTCGACCCTCGACGTGAAAGCGTTCGGCCGGGTGGCCGTGCTGTACGGCGGCAAGAGCGCCGAGCGTGAGGTGTCACTGAAGTCTGGCGCCGCGGTGATCGACGCGCTGACCACCGCGGGTGTCGACGTGGTCGGCATCGATGTCGGTGACGACCTGCTGGTGCGCCTGCAGCGCGAGAAGATCGACCGCGCCTTCATCATCCTGCACGGCCGTGGCGGTGAAGACGGCAGCATGCAGGGCCTGCTCGAGTGCCTGGGCATCCCCTACACTGGCAGCGGCATCCTCGCTTCGGCACTGGCCATGGACAAGCTGCGTACCAAGCAGGTGTGGCAGAGCCTCGGCATTCCGACGCCGCGTCACGCGGTGCTGGCCAGCGAGCACGATTGTGTTGCCGCCGGTACGGAACTGGGCTTCCCGTTGATCGTCAAACCGGCCCATGAAGGTTCCAGCATCGGCATGGCCAAGGTGAACAGCGTGGAAGAGCTGGTCACCGCCTGGAAGGATGCCGCCCGTTACGATTCGCAAGTCCTGGTCGAGCAATGGATTCACGGCCCGGAGTTCACCATCGCCGTGCTGCGTGGCCAGGTGCTGCCGCCGATCGCCCTGGGCACTCCGCACGTGTTCTACGACTACGACGCCAAGTACATCGCCAATGACACCCAGTACCGCATCCCGTGCGGCCTGGACAGTGCCAAGGAGCAGGAACTGATCGACCTGACCGCGCGCGCCTGCGATGCCATCGGCATCGAAGGCTGGGGCCGGCTGGACGTGATGCAGGACGAGCAGGGCCGGTTCTGGCTGCTCGAAGTCAACACCGCACCCGGCATGACCGACCATAGCCTGGTGCCCATGGCGGCGCGCGCGGCCGGCCTGGACTTCCAGCAACTGGTGCTGGCGATCCTGGCTGAAAGCGTGAAGACGCGAGGTTAACCATCATGCAAGGCGCAATGATACGTCAGCAGCAACCCGTTACCGGCCGCAGCAAGCCGGTGCCGCGTGGTGCCAGCCGACTGGTGGCCGACGAGCCCGTATCGGCGCGCCTGCCGCGGCCCAGCCTGGGTGGCCTCAAGCGCTTGCTGTGGCCGCTGGTGCTGGTAGCTGCGGGTTTTGGTGCCTATGAAGGCGCCATCCGCCTGATGCCGTATGCCGACCGCCCGATCACCAAGATCGACGTGCAGGGTGACCTCAGCTACATCAGCCAGCAGTCGGTGCAGCAGCGCATTGCGCCGTATGTGGCGGCGAGCTTCTTCAGCGTCGACCTCACGGCGATGCGCGCCGAACTCGAACAGATGCCATGGATCGCCCATGCCGAAGTGCGCCGCGTGTGGCCCGACGAAGTGGTGATCCGCCTGGAAGAACAGCTGCCGGTGGCGCGCTGGGGTGACGAGGCCTTGCTCAACAACCAGGGCCAGGCCTTTACCCCGCGCGAACTGGCCAACTATGAGCACCTGCCGCAGCTGGCCGGGCCGCAGCGCGCTCAGCAACAAGTCATGCAGCAATATCAGGTATTGAGCCAGATGCTGCGCCCCATGGGCTTTTCCATCGCTCGCCTGGAGCTGCGCGAGCGGGGCAGCTGGTTCCTGACCACCGGTGCGAGCAGTGCCGGGCCGGGTATCGAGCTGCTGTTGGGGCGCGACCACCTGGTGGAGAAGATGCGCCGTTTCATTGCCATTTACGACAAGACACTCAAAGAGCAGATCACCAATATCGCCCGCATTGATCTGCGTTACTCCAACGGACTTGCCGTTGGTTGGCGGGAACCGAACGCACCGACGACGGCCAAACCCGCCGTTGCGAAGAATTAGAGAGAGGCAGGACCATGGCAAACGCGCATAGCGGCAAAATGATCGTCGGGCTGGACATCGGCACCTCCAAGGTGGTGGCGCTGGTGGGTGAAGTGGGCGAAGACGGCACCCTCGAGATCGTGGGTATCGGCACCCATCCGTCCCGCGGCCTGAAGAAGGGTGTGGTGGTGAACATCGAATCGACCGTGCAGTCGATCCAGCGCGCGGTGGAAGAAGCCCAGCTGATGGCTGGCTGCCGCATCCACTCGGCGTTCGTCGGCGTGGCCGGCAACCACATCCGCAGCCTGAACTCGCACGGCATCGTCGCCATCCGCGACCGTGAGGTGAGCGTCGCCGACCTCGAGCGCGTGCTCGATGCTGCCCAGGCGGTGGCCATTCCGGCTGACCAGCGCGTGCTGCACACCCTGCCGCAGGACTACGTGATCGACAACCAGGAAGGCGTGCGCGAGCCGCTGGGCATGTCTGGCGTGCGCCTGGAAGCCAAGGTCCACGTGGTCACCTGCGCGGTCAACGCGGCGCAGAACATCGAGAAGTGCGTACGCCGCTGCGGCCTGGAAATCGACGACATCATCCTCGAGCAGCTGGCCTCGGCCTACTCGGTGCTGACCGATGACGAGAAAGAGCTGGGCGTGTGCCTGGTCGACATCGGTGGCGGCACCACCGACATCGCCATCTTCACCGAAGGTGCGATCCGCCACACCGCGGTCATCCCGATTGCTGGCGACCAGGTCACCAACGACATCGCCATGGCCCTGCGTACGCCGACCCAGTACGCCGAAGAAATCAAGATCCGCTACGCCTGCGCCCTGGCCAAGCTGGCCGGCGCCGGTGAGACCATCAAGGTGCCGAGCGTGGGCGATCGCCCACCGCGCGAGCTGTCACGTCAGGCCCTGGCCGAGGTGGTGGAGCCACGTTACGACGAGCTCTTCACCCTGATCCAGGCCGAGCTGCGCCGCAGCGGCTACGAGGACCTGGTGCCAGCCGGCATCGTCCTCACCGGCGGTACCGCGAAGATGGAAGGCGCCGTGGAACTGGCCGAGGAAATCTTCCACATGCCGGTACGCCTGGGCGTACCGCACAGCGTTCGGGGGCTGAGCGACGTGGTGCGCAACCCGATCTATTCCACCGGCGTGGGCTTGCTCACCTACGGCCTGCTCAAGCAGTCCGAGGACATGGTCCTGACCGGTAACAGCAACAGCAGCAGCAACAGCTATGGCGATGAACCGAAGGCCCCAGTGCTTGAACGCTTCAAGCGGTGGGTCCAGGGCAACTTCTAAGTTTCAAAGCAGTAGTGGTAGGCGCGACAACTAGAGAACTGTAAGGAGAGGGAAAATGTTCGAGCTCGTAGACAACGTCCCGCAAAGTCCGGTCATCAAGGTGATCGGTGTTGGCGGTGGCGGCGGCAACGCCGTCAACCACATGGTGAAGAGCAGCATCGAAGGCGTCGAGTTCATCTGCGCCAACACCGATGCCCAGGCGCTGAAAAACATCGGCGCACGCACCATCCTGCAACTGGGTACCGGCGTGACCAAAGGTCTGGGTGCCGGCGCCAATCCGGAAGTCGGCCGTCAGGCCGCGCTGGAAGACCGTGAGCGCATCGCCGAGGTGCTGCAGGGCACCAACATGGTGTTCATCACCACCGGCATGGGTGGCGGTACCGGTACCGGTGCGGCGCCGATCATCGCCGAAGTGGCCAAGGAAATGGGCATTCTCACCGTTGCTGTGGTGACCCGTCCGTTCCCGTTCGAAGGCCGCAAGCGCATGCAGATCGCCGATGAAGGCATCCGTATGCTGGCTGAGAGCGTCGACTCGCTCATCAC
Source organism: Pseudomonas vlassakiae (assembly GCF_014269035.2). Taxonomy (GTDB): domain Bacteria; phylum Pseudomonadota; class Gammaproteobacteria; order Pseudomonadales; family Pseudomonadaceae; genus Aquipseudomonas; species Aquipseudomonas vlassakiae. The sequence goes on along the minus strand of NZ_JABWRP020000025.1, from coordinate 42,688 downwards.
CATCCCCAACGAGAAGCTGCTGACCATCCTGGGCAAGGATGCCAGCCTGCTGTCCGCCTTTGCCAAGGCTGACGATGTGCTGGCCGGTGCCGTTCGCGGTATCTCCGACATCATCAAGCGCCCAGGCATGATCAACGTCGACTTCGCCGACGTGCGCACCGTCATGGGTGAAATGGGCATGGCGATGATGGGTACCGGCTGCGCCAGCGGCCCGAACCGTGCTCGCGAAGCTACCGAGGCTGCAATCCGCAACCCGCTGCTCGAAGACGTCAACCTGCAGGGCGCCCGCGGCATCCTGGTGAACATCACCGCAGGTCCTGACCTGTCGCTGGGTGAATACTCCGACGTGGGTAGCATCATCGAAGCCTTCGCCTCCGACCACGCCATGGTCAAGGTCGGCACCGTGATCGACCCTGACATGCGTGACGAACTGCACGTGACCGTCGTAGCCACAGGTCTGGGCGCGCGCATCGAAAAACCGGTCAAGGTGGTCGACAACACCCTGCAGACTGCACAGCAGGTGTATGAGGCTTCCAACCCGGCGCCGGTGCGCCAGGAGCAGCCAGCCGTCAACTATCGTGACCTCGAGCGCCCGACCGTGATGCGCAACCAGGCCCACGCAGGTGCCGCTGCGGCAGCTAAACTCAACCCTCAGGATGATCTGGACTACCTCGATATCCCAGCCTTCCTGCGTCGTCAGGCCGATTGATGGAATTTATCAGGGGTATAAGGGTGATTGGTGTTCAGCAAAGGCCGGGTCTGTTATCATCCCCAGCCTTTGTTGATACCTGTTCGCATTATTTGCGCTGAAGCGGCCAATGCCATGATTAGACAACGCACCCTGAAGAATACCATCCGTGCCACGGGCGTCGGCCTGCACTCCGGGGAGAAGGTCTACCTGACCCTCAAGCCTGCGCCTGTCGACACCGGCATCGTCTTCCGTCGCGCCGACCTTGACCCTGTGGTCGAGATCCCGGCGCGTGCGGCCAACGTCGGTGAGACCACCATGTCCACCACGCTGGTCAACGGTGACGTCAAGGTCGATACGGTCGAGCACCTGCTCTCCGCCATGGCGGGCCTGGGCATCGATAACGCCTACGTCGAGCTCTCCGCCTCGGAAGTGCCGATCATGGATGGCAGCGCCGGTCCCTTCGTATTCCTGATTCAGTCTGCCGGCCTGGAAGAACAGGACGCAGCCAAGAAGTTCATCCGCATCCTGCGCGAAGTGACAGTGACGGAGGGCGACAAGAGCGCCACCTTCCTGCCATTCGACGGGTTCAAGGTGAGCTTCGAGATCGACTTCGATCACCCGGTCCTCAAGGGCCAGACCCAGAGTGCGGTCGTCGACTTCTCCAGCACCTCGTTCGTGAAGGAAGTCAGCCGCGCCCGTACTTTCGGTTTCATGCGTGACATCGAGTACCTGCGCAAGCACAACCTTGCGTTGGGTGGCAGTGTCGAGAACGCCATCGTGGTCGACGAGACGGGTGTGCTCAACGAAGACGGCCTTCGTTCCGATGACGAATTCGTCAAGCACAAGATCCTCGACGCCATTGGCGACCTTTACCTGCTGGGCAACAGCCTGATCGGCGAGTTCAAGGGCTACAAGTCCGGCCACGCGCTGAACAACCAGCTGCTGCGCAAGCTCATCACTGAAACCGATGCCTGGGAAGTGGTCACTTTCGAAGATGCCAGCACGGCACCGATCTCGTACATGCGCCCTGTTGCGGCTGTGTAAGTTCGAACACTCTCTAGTTCATTGAGGCCACCTTCGGGTGGCCTTTTTTATGGCTGTATGGCGGACGTTGGGGGGGAGGGTGCCTGGCATGAGCTTTTCAGCGCCTGTGAGACCGAGCGCCAGCACAAAACCGGAGGCAAGCGCCCCTAGCCTTTATCCTTAGCATGCGCCGCCAACCGTTCTAGGGCGGCACGCAGCTTCGGATCGGCGATGCCTTCGGCGGAATCGCGGATACTTTCGGCGGCATCGTTCGACAGCTCGGTCGTGTTACCGCCACGCTTGGCCGGCACCAGGGGTGGCTGCACCTTGTAGAGGATGCGCTGCAGGTTGCCAAAGGCTTCCAGGGCCTGCAGCTGGCGCTGAAGACGCTTTTGCTGGTAGCGCAGGCGAGTCGCCCAATGACCGTCGGTCACCACCAGCAACAACGTGCCATCGCGCCACGAGGCCACATGGCAGTGCTCGCGGGCAGCGGGCTGCAGCTGGCTTTCCAGCAGGCGCTGCAGATGCGCCAGGCGTTCGGCCTGGTTCAGCAGCAGGCGCAGCGGGCGGTTCTGACGCAACAGCGTGGCGGGCGGCTGGGCGGAGGAGGGTTTGAAGGCCATGACGGTATGCATGAGGTAACAAGATGGGCAGTCTACCATTTCCGCAGGCAGTGCCGGCTTGTTCGCGGGTTGCCAGTCGCTCTCGCTGTTGTTTCATCAAGCTGCGGGTTGAACTCAGGGAAAATGCCCCTATCTTAGAGAAGCCCCCGCCAAAGCGCTGTGCCAGCATCGTGGCAATCGACCACTTTCCTCACCATCGTTTCCGGGTAGAATGCTCGTTCGCATGCGGCCTCAGGGCTGCACGGGCGACTCATGGGGCCGCCCTCCATCCCTACGTGTGGAAGATCCTGCCGATATGTTTGCGCCTTTGTTAAAAAAACTTTTTGGAAGCAAGAACGAGCGTGAAGTCAAACGCATGCTCAAGACGGTAGCTATCGTCAATGCCTTCGAAGAGAAGATGGTGGCCCTCTCCGATGAGCAACTGCGGGCCAAGACCGCAGAGTTCAAGGAGCGCCTGGCCAAAGGCGAGACGTTGGACCAATTGTTGCCCGAAGCCTTCGCCGTGGCCCGTGAGGCTGGCAAGCGGGTCATGGGCATGCGCCACTTCGACGTACAGCTGATCGGCGGCATGACCCTGCACGAGGGCATGATCGCAGAAATGCGTACCGGTGAAGGCAAGACCTTGGTCGGTACCCTGGCCGTTTACCTCAATGCCCTGTCCGGCAAAGGCGTGCACGTGGTCACGGTGAACGACTACCTGGCCCGCCGTGACGCCAACTGGATGCGTCCGCTGTACGAATTCCTCGGTCTGTCCGTAGGCATCGTCTCGGCCTTCCAGCCGCCCGAAGAAAAGCGCGCCGCCTACGCTGCCGATATCACCTACGGCACCAACAACGAATTCGGTTTCGACTACCTGCGCGACAACATGGCGTTCAGCCAGGAAGAGAAGTTCCAGCGTGAACTGAACTTCGCCGTGATCGACGAAGTCGACTCGATCCTCATCGACGAAGCGCGCACCCCGCTGATCATCTCCGGCCAGGCCGAAGACAGCTCCAAGCTGTACATCGAGATCAACCGCCTGATCCCGCGCCTGACCCAGCACATCGAAGAAGTCGAAGGCCAGGTCACCCAGGAAGGCCACTTCACCATCGACGAGAAGAGCCGCCAGGTCGAGCTCAACGAAGCCGGTCACCAGTTCATCGAAGAAATGCTCACCCAGGCTGGCCTGCTGGCCGAAGGGGAGAGCCTGTATTCGGCGCATAACCTCGGCCTGTTGACCCACGTCTACGCCGGCCTGCGTGCGCACAAGCTGTTCCACCGCAACGTCGAGTACATCGTCCAGGACGGCCAGGTCCTGCTGATCGACGAACACACCGGCCGTACCATGCCCGGCCGTCGCCTGTCCGAAGGCCTGCACCAGGCCATCGAGGCGAAGGAAAACCTGAACATCCAGGCCGAAAGCCAGACCCTGGCTTCGACCACCTTCCAGAACTACTTCCGTCTCTACACCAAGCTGTCCGGCATGACCGGTACCGCCGACACCGAAGCGTTCGAGTTCCAGTCGATCTACGCCCTCAACGTCATGGTCATTCCGCCGAACAAGCCACTCGCGCGTAAAGACTTCAACGACCTGGTGTACCTGACCGCTGACGAGAAATACGCCGCGATCATCGCCGACATCAAAGAGAGCATGACCCAGGGCCGCCCGATCCTGGTGGGTACCGCCACCATCGAAACCTCGGAGCACATGTCGAACCTGCTGAAGAAGGAAGGTATCGACCACAAGGTACTGAACGCCAAGTACCACGAGAAGGAAGCCGAAATCATCGCCCAGGCTGGTGCCCCGGGTGCGCTGACCATCGCCACCAACATGGCCGGCCGTGGTACCGACATCCTGCTGGGCGGTAACTGGGAAGCCGAGGTGGCTGCACTGGAGAACCCGACCCCTGAGCAGATCGCCCAGATCAAGGCCGACTGGCAGAAGCGTCACCAGCAGGTGATTCAAGCCGGTGGCCTGCACGTGATCGCCTCCGAGCGCCACGAGTCACGCCGTATCGACAACCAGCTGCGTGGCCGTGCCGGCCGTCAGGGCGACCCGGGTTCGAGCCGCTTCTACCTGTCGCTGGAAGACAGCCTGATGCGCATCTTCGCCTCTGACCGGGTGAAGAACTTCATGAAGGCACTGGGCATGCAGTCCGGCGAGGCCATCGAGCATCGCATGGTCACCAATGCCATCGAGAAAGCCCAGCGCAAGGTCGAAGGCCGCAACTTCGACATCCGCAAACAGCTGCTCGAATACGATGACGTGGCCAACGAACAGCGCAAGGTGATCTACCACATGCGCAACAGCCTGCTGGCGGCCGAGAACATTGGCGACACCATCGTCGAGTTCCGCCAGGAAGTCCTGGACGCCACCATCAGCCAGCACATTCCGCCGCAGTCGCTGCCGGAGCAGTGGGACGTGGCCGGCCTCGAAGCTTCGCTGGCCAGCGACTTCGCCATGAAGCTGCCGATCCAGCAGTGGCTGGACGAAGACGATCACCTCTACGAGGAGACCCTGCGCGAGAAGCTGCTGAACGAGATCACCGCCGCCTACACCGAGAAGGAAGACCAGGCCGGTATCGAAGCCCTGCGTACCTTCGAGAAGCAGATCCTGCTGCGTGTGCTGGACGACCTGTGGAAAGACCACCTGTCGACCATGGACCACCTGCGTCACGGTATCCACCTGCGGGGTTATGCACAGAAGAACCCGAAGCAGGAGTACAAGCGCGAGTCGTTCGCGCTGTTCCAGGAACTGCTCGAGTCGATCAAGCGCGACACCATCCGCGTGCTGTCGCACGTTCAGGTGCGCCGCGAAGACCCGGCCGAAGAAGAAGCCCGCCTGCGCCGCGAAGCCGAAGAGCTGGCCAGCCGCATGCAGTTCCAGCACGCCCCTGCGCCAGGCCTTGAAAGCGAGCAACTGAGCGAAGAGGGCGCCGAAGTGGCCGTGGCCGCTGCCCCGGTGCGCAACGACCTGAAGCTGGGCCGCAACGAGCCGTGCTGGTGTGGTTCGGGCAAGAAATTCAAGCATTGCCATGGTCAGATCGAGTGACCTGAGCTGATTGTTGTATCGTGACAACCTTGGGGGCCGCATTGCGGCCCCCTTTTTCCATATTCACCGCTTTTCTAGGAGCGCTCTAATGGCTGTTGGTCTTGGTCCTTTGCCCACCCTGCACCCGGTTCCGGGTTTTGAACTCGGTATCGCTTCTGCCGGCATCAAGCGTCCTGGGCGCAAGGATGTGGTGGTCATGCGCTGCGCCGAAGGCTCCAGCGTGGCTGGCGTGTTCACCCTCAACGCCTTCTGTGCAGCTCCGGTTATCCTCTCCAAGCAGCGCGTGCAGGGCACCGTGCGCTACCTGCTGACCAACACCGGCAATGCCAACGCCGGTACCGGCGCGCCAGGCCTGGCAGCTGCCGAACGTACTTGCGCCAAGCTCGCCGAACTGACCGGCGTGCCGGCCGAGTCGGTACTGCCGTTCTCCACCGGTGTGATCGGTGAGCCCCTGCCGGTCGAGAAGATCGAAGGCGCGCTGCAAGCCGCCCTGGACAACCTGTCGGAAAACCACTGGGCTGAAGCCGCCACCGGCATCATGACCACCGACACGCTGCCCAAAGGTGCCAGCCGCCAGTTCCAGCACGATGGTGTGACTGTCACCGTCACCGGCATCAGCAAAGGCGCCGGCATGATCCGTCCGAACATGGCCACCATGCTCGGCTACATCGCCACCGACGCCAAAGTCGCTCCGGCCGTGCTCAAGGACCTGATCCTCGACGGCGCCAACAAGTCGTTCAACCGCATCACCATCGACGGCGACACCTCGACCAACGACTGCTGCATGCTGATCGCCACCGGCAAGGCCAACCTGCCGGAAGTGACCGAAGCCAGCGGCGCACTGTTCGAAGCGCTGAAGAAGGCCGTATTCGAAGTGTGCATGGAAGTGGCCCAGGCCATCGTCCGTGACGGCGAAGGCGCCACCAAGTTCGTCACCGTGCAGGTCAATGGCGGTAGCAACCACCAGGAGTGCCTGGATGTCGGTTACGCCGTGGCCCACTCGCCGTTGATCAAGACCGCGCTGTTCGCTTCCGACCCGAACTGGGGCCGGATTCTGGCTGCCGTGGGCCGTGCCGGTGTGCCAGAGCTGGATGTCAGCCTGATCGACGTGTACCTGGGTGACGTGTGCATCGCCAGCAAAGGCGGCCGCAGCCCGAGCTACACCGAGGCACAAGGTTCGGCGGTGATGGCTCAGGAAGAGATCACCATCCGTATCGAGCTTGGCCGTGGCCAGTGCAGCGAAACCATCTGGACCACCGACCTGTCCCACGAATACGTGAAGATCAACGCCGAATACCGCACCTGATTTAACGGGGCCACCTTGCGGCCCTTTCGCGGATAAATCCGCTCCTGCAACGATTATGCGGTCACTGTAGGAGCGGATTTATCCGCGATGGGTTGCAAAGCAGCCCCAGAATCCCCAAATGCATGGAGCCGAACCATGAGCTACCACCTGATCATCGGCGACAAGTTGTATTCTTCCTGGTCGCTGCGTGGCGCCCTGGCCCTCGAGCTGGCTGGCGTGCCCTATGAAGAAACGCTTATCTCGTTGAACCAGCCCGACACCCGCAAACGTATCCTCGAATTCTCCGCTACCGGCAAGGTGCCGCTGCTCAAGACTGAGCACGGTGTGATCGCCGATTCCCTGGCCATCGCCGAGTACCTCAACGAACGCCACCCCGAGGCCCAGCTGTGGCCGGCAGACGTTGCCGCCCGTGCCCAGGCCCGCTCGGCCTGTGCGCAGATGCACAGCGGCTTCTTCGCCCTGCGCGGTGCCATGCCGTTCGACCTGACCCGTGACCAGGGACTGGATAACATCCCGCTGGAGGTCCAGGTGGATATCGACCGCATCGTCGCGCTGTGGTCCGAATGCCGCCTGGTGGCCAAGGACAGCGGCCCCTTCCTGTTCGGCAAGCCGACCTTGGCCGATGCCTTCTTTGCCCCGGTGGCGGTGCGCCTGCGGAGCTACCGCGTAGAGGTGCCCGCCGAGGCAGCCACCTATATCGAAACCATTTACCAGTGGCCGGCCTTCCAGGCCTGGCGGCAAGCTGGCCTGGCGGAGCGTGCAGGTTGAAACGAATCCATGTAGTCGCTGCGGTGATCCGCGGCAATGACGGGCGCATTCTGATTGCCCGCCGCGCTGATACCCAGCACCAGGGCGGCCTGTGGGAGTTCCCGGGTGGCAAGGTGGAAGAGGGCGAGGGCGTCGAAGCGGCGTTTGCCCGCGAGTTGCGCGAAGAACTGGGTATCGACGTGACCCGTTCGCGGGCGCTGATCAAGGTCAGCCACGACTACCCGGACAAGCAGGTGCTGCTGGATGTCCGTGAGGTCGATGCGTTCACCGGCGAAGCCCATGGCGCCGAGGGCCAGCCGCTGGCCTGGGTCGCTCCGCGGGACCTGGCACAGTACGAATTCCCTGAAGCCAACAAGCCGATCGTCGCTGCTGCGCGCTTGCCGGATCAGTACCTGATCACCCCGGATGGCCTGGAAGTACCGCAGATGCTCAAGGGTATCCAGAAGGCCGTGGCCAGTGGCATCCGCCTGATCCAGTTGCGCGCTCCGGACATGTACGACCCCAAGTACCGCGATGTGGCGGTGGACGCGGTCGGGTTGTGCGCCGGCAAGGCGCAGCTGATGCTCAAGGGGCCGCTGGAGTGGTTGGGCGACTTCCCGTCCGCTGGGTGGCACCTGACCGCCTCACAGCTACGCAAGTACGCAGCAAATGGCCGCCCGTTCCCCAAGGAACGCTGGCTGGCAGCGTCGTGCCACAGTGCCGAAGAGCTGGCGCTGGCCGAGCAGATGGGCGTGGATTTCGTCACCCTGTCACCCGTGCAGGCGACCCAGACCCATCCCGAAGCGGTGCCGTTGGGGTGGGATGAAGCGCAGCGGCTGATTGCCGGGTTCAACCAGCCGGTTTACCTGCTGGGTGGCGTTGGGCCGGGTGATCGGGAGCGGGCTTGGCAGGCCGGAGCACAAGGTGTGGCCGGGATTCGCGCATTCTGGCCTGAGGCCTGACTGTCTGGGGCCGCCACAGCGGCCCCATCAGCCCCGAGGTTTTTCCGCAGGCTGCCACAACACCTCGGCAACCCCCTGCCGCCGTCCAATGATCCGCGCTGCCACGAACAGCAGATCCGAAAGCCGGTTGATGTAAGCCAACCCGACCCCCTCCAACGGCTCCAGCGCATTCAACTGCTGGCATCGCCGCTCCGCACTGCGCGCCAGGCTGCGGCACACATGGGCCTGCGCCACCAGCGCCGAGCCACTGGGCAGGATGAAGTTCGTCAGCGGCCCCAGTTCTTCATTCCATACATCGATCGCCGCTTCGAGCCGCTCCACTTCATCCTGGTTCAAGGCCTGGTAGCTGGGCATCGCCAACTCGCCACCCAGGTCGAACAAGCGATGCTGGCATGGCGCCAGAACACTGCTCACCTCATCCAGCTTGTGCTCATCCAGGCCAGCCAGCAGCAGCCCGAGCTGGCTGTTGAGGCTGTCCACCTCACCGATCGCCTCGACCCGTGGGTGGTCCTTGGGTACCCGTCGCCCGTCGCCCAGGCCGGTTTCGCCTTTGTCGCCAGTGCGGGTGTAGATCTTCGACAGGCGATAGCCCATGTCATGCCTCCGTGTGGGTCGGCGCAGCCGCTGGCGGCTGGCCGAGGGGCAGGCGCAGGGTGAAGCAGGTGCCCTGGCCGGGCGTGGACTGCACTTCCATCTGCCCCTTGTGGTTGTTGGTGATGATGAAGTACGAAACCGACAGCCCGAGCCCGGTGCCCTGGCCGATCTCCTTGGTGGTGAAAAACGGCTCGAAGGTGCGCTTGCGAACGGCTTCGGGCATGCCCACGCCGTTGTCCTCGACCTGGATCTCGGCCCACGGCGGATTCAGTTTCGTTCGCAGGATGATGCGCCCTGGCTCGCTGGGCTGCGGCCGCTGATGGATGGCCTGGGCGGCGTTCTTGAGCAGGTTCAGCAGCACTTGCTCCAGCTCGTTGGCAGTGCAGGGCACCGGGCCCAGGTTGGGGTCGAACTGGCGGATGATGGCCTGGCCCTTGAAGTCGAAGCCGATGGTCAGGTCGAAGTCGTTGCTGGCGATCTCCACGGCCTGGTCGATCAGCGCCGGCAAGTCGCAAGGCGCCAGTTGGCGGTTGCTGCGACGGCTGAAGCTGAGCATGTGGGTGACGATCTTCGCCGCGCGAGCGCCGGCCTGCTGGATGCCGTCGAGCAGTTGCGGTACTTCGCGGTTTTCCAGGTAGCGGTTGACGTTGGCCAGGTCGATGCCCAGCTCACTGGCCTGTTCCTGGTTGCGCGGCAGCTCTGCCGAGAGGCGTCGGCGAATGTTCTGCACGTTGTGCAGGATCGCGCCCAACGGGTTGTTGATTTCATGGGCCATGCCGGCTGCGAGGCCGCCGACCGAGAGCATCTTCTCCGATTGCACCATCATCTCTTCCAGCGACAGGCGCTGGGTGATGTCGTCGATACGGATGACCACGCCGCGGCCGCCGCCGCCCGTCAGCGGGTAGAAGGTCAGGGCGTAATGACGCAGGTCGTCGCCCTTGGGCCAGGTGACCCGCTCGATTTTCGCCACCCGGTGCTTTTCGACGCTTTCCTTGAGCTGCGGCAGGAACGGCTTGAGTGGTTCGAAGGCGATGAAGATCGGCTGGTTCAGCGCTTCGTCCAGCGGCGTGCCGGAAAGCACCGTGGCCTCGTGGTTCCACTGCGTGACATAGAGTTGCTCATCGAGGGCGATCAGGGCCGAGGGCATGGAGTCGATGATGCTGTTGAGGTAGTTCTGGAACCCGGTGAGCTTCTTCTCGATCTTGCTGCGCACCTGGACTTCCAGCTCCAGTTTGCGATTGGTGTTACGGGTTTCCTCGGCCAGGCCTTGGGCTTGGTCGTAGGCTGTCTGGAATTCGTCGCGGGTGCGCTTGAGTTGCTGCTCGCGGGCCTCGATACGCGAAAGCATGGTGTTGAAGGCTTCGGCCAGGCTGCCGATTTCATCGTCGTTGCCGCGGGTGGCGCGCAAGGCATAGCTTTCTTCGCGGGTGACCTGACGGCTGAGTTCTTCGAGCTGGTTGATCGGCTGGGTGATCAGGCGCTTGATCTGCCGGGCGATGACCAACCACAGCAGGATGCTGAACACCAGGATCGCCAGGCTGGCGCTGAGCGTGCCGGTATAGAACGCCGTGGGCAGCTCACTGCTGGCCACCAGCAACAGGTGCGCCGGTGGGCTGGCGTCGCGCGGGATGCGGATCAGCTGGGTGCTGCGAAACTCCATCAGGCGCCAGCCGTCGATGTTGCGGTAGCGCTTGGGCAGGGCCAGTGACTCGCCGTGCTGGAGCTGGGCCAGCATGCTGCCGTCGCCGCCGTAGATGGCCGCGGCTCGCAGCGGCGTGTAGCGGTCCAGCTCCTTGAGCAGGGCCGTGGCGGTCTCGGTCGAGTCGCCGGCACGGGCCGACAGTTGCGGGTTGGCCACCAGCTTGCCGATGGTCTGCAACGCCTGCGGCGCCATGCTCTCCTGGGTGATCCAGTAGGCGGCGCTGATGAAGGTCAGGTTGGCGACCAGCAGGATGGTCACCAGCAGTACCAGCAAGGCTGCCAGCAGTTTCTGCCCGACCGGGAGGTTTTCCAGGCGTTGGCGCAGGCTCATGGGCAAGGCAATGTCCGTATTGGGTTGACGTCAGGCGCTGGGCAAACCACGCGCTCGCAGGTTATCGACCAGGCGCTGGTGCAGGTGTTCCAGCTGCGGCAACGCCATGCCGTGGCGCTCGGCTGCCCGGCAGGCATGGCCCAGCAGGTAGTGCACTTCGGTACGCCGGCCAGCGCGCACGTCCTGGTACATGGAAGAGTAGTTGGCCGCAGTGGCCAGGATCACCCGCAGCACTTCTTCGCCCAGATCGGCTGCGGCTTGGGGCTGGCCGCAACGGCGCAGCAGCTCGGCCAGTTCCGTGCTCAGTGCTTCGACCTCGCCGAGGTGCCCGAGCAAACCGCCGTTCTGGCAATCGTGCAGCACGGTCAGCGGGTTGATGGCGCAGTTGAGCGCCAGCTTGCGCCACAGGCGGGTAAGGATGTCGACCGTCCATTCGGCGGCAATGCCCGCGTCGTTCAGGTCATCGAACCACTCTGGTGGGGTGGGGTTGGCCGGGTCCCCCAGCCAGTTGAAACCATGACCGGCGAAGCGCACTCGCCAGTCGTCCTCGCGGAATGCACCTTCGGTGCTTGAGGCGAAGATGCAGCGGGCGAGGGGGGCCTGGTCGGCGACTTCGTCCTGGCTACCCAGGCCGTTCTGCAACAGCACCAGTTCCGCGCCCTCAGCCAGGCGCGGCGCCAGGCGGGCGACGGCGGGAGCGGCATCGTAGGCCTTGCAGGCCACCAGCAGGCGATGGATGGGGCCGCCGGACTCGGCCGTTTCGGCCGGGATGGCGTAGCGGCGGGTTTGCTCCTGCTCGGTCAGCGTCAGGCCGCCGGCCTGCTGGTAGGCCTGCAGGCGCTGCGCATCACGCAGGATCAGGCGTACTGCCTTGCCGGCGCGTGCCAGGCGGCAGGCCCAGAGGCTGCCGAGGCTACCGGCGCCGAGAATATGCCAGGTGCTGCTCATCTGCGTTTCGCAACCCGTTATAATGAGCCCGCATTTTAACCCGCTAACACCGACGCGCTCCATGTTCAGACTGAGCGCGCGTTTATTTTATGGAGATTACCCATGCCTTCGTTCGACGTGGTATCGGAACTGGACAAGCACGAAGTGCAGAACGCGGTCGACAACGCCATCAAGGACCTCGATCGCCGCTATGACCTCAAGGGCAAGGGCAGCTTCGAGTTCAAGGACAAGGAGCAGACCGTGGTGCTGACCGCCGAGGAAGAGTTCCAGCTCGAAGCCATGCTGGAAATCCTGCGCCTGGCGCTGGTCAAGCGCAAGATCGACGTCAAGTGCCTGGAAACCAAGGATCCGTACGCCTCGGGCAAGGAAAAGAAACAGGAAGCCAAGTTCCGCGAAGGCATCGACAAGGACCTGGCCAAGAAGATCGTCGCCACCATCAAGGACGGCAAGCTCAAGGTCCAGGCCGCGATCCAGGGCGAGCAGGTGCGTGTCACCGGCAAGAAGCGCGACGACCTGCAGGAGGCCATTGCCCTGCTGCGCACCAAGGAATTCGACATGCCGCTGCAGTTCAACAACTTCCGCGACTGATCGCAGGGTTGCCCGGAACCTCGATGGCGCAATGATGTCCATGGGGGCCGTGGCCGCTGGATGACCGGCGGCCTGCTTTACTGTGTACGTGCCGCACGGCATCAGGAGATGAATACATGGATTTGAACGCTGAAGTCGATCAGCTGGTCCGCCAGTCGCAGACCTGGATCCCCATGATCATGGCGTATGGCAGCCGTCTGCTGCTTGCGCTGGTGACCTTGGCCATCGGCTGGTGGATCACCAACAAGGTCAGTGACCGCTTGGCCAGGCTTGTCGGCCTGCGGGTCGCGGACCCGGCGTTGCAGGGTTTCATTCGCACGTTGGCCAACATCGTCATGAAGGTGATGCTGGCGATCAGTGTGGCGTCGATGATCGGCATCGAGACCACTTCGTTCGTGGCAGCCATGGGTGGCGCTGTGCTGGCTGTCGGCCTGGCGCTGCAGGGCAGCCTGGCGAACTTCGCCGGTGGCGTGCTGATCCTGATGTTCCGCCCGTTCCGCATCGGCGACTGGATCGAAGCGCAGGGTGTGGCCGGTACCGTCGATAGCATCCAGATCTTCCACACCGTGCTGCGTACCGGTGACAACAAGACCGTGATCATGCCGAACGGTAGCCTGTCCAACGGCATCATCACCAACACCAACCGCCAGCCGACGCGCAAGGTGGTGTTCGACGTCGGCGTGGACTACGAGGCCGACCTGCAGAAGGCGCGCAACGTCCTGCTGGAATTGGCACGGGACCCTCGCGTGCTGCCGGACCCTGCTCCGCAGGCGGTGGTCGCGACCCTGGGCGACAGCTCGATCACCGTGTCGCTGCGCCTGTGGACCAAGACCTCCGACTACTGGGATGTGATGTTCATGCTCAATGAGCATGCCCGTGACCGGTTGAAGGCCGAAGGGATCGACATTCCGTTCCCGCAGCGGGTCATCCGCGTGGTGCAGGAGACCGCCGCACAGTAATACCAGACGGGGCCGCGAAAGCGGCCCCGGTCTTTTGCAGCCGCCCTTACACTTGCTCACAGCAATTCCTCGCGTTTTCTGGCATATAGCCTGACCCCTCCTGCCTGCACCCGATACGCCATCATGAAACCATTGCTTTACATCACACCTCTTCGGGCCCTCTTGTTCGGTCTGACCCTGGCCCTGTTCGAGCTGCTCACCTACCTGGCCAGTGACGCCGTGATGCCGGCGATGCCGGTGGTGGTCGAGCACCTGAACGCCAGCCCCGAATACATCCCGCACGCGCTCAACCTGTACCTGCTCGGTGGCGTGGTGCTGCAATGGCTGATCGGCCCACTGGCCGACCGCTATGGGCGCCGTCCACTGTTGCTGGCCGGCTGCGCGTTCTTCGGCGGCGCCTGCCTGGCCACCTACTGGGTGCAGGATATCGGTCTGTTCAACTTGCTGCGCCTGTTGCAGGGCATCGGCCTGGGCTTCGTGGTGACGGTCAGCTACCCGGCACTGAACGAGTCGTTCAGCGAAGCGGACGCGGTGCGCATGATGGCACTGCTGGCCAACATCGCCTTGCTGTCGCCGCTGCTCGGCCCGCTGGTCGGTACCCTCATGCTGCAATGGCTGGACTGGCGCTGGCTGTTCGTGGCCTTTGCCATCGGCGCGGTGGCGTGCTGGTTGCTGCTGCATCGGCTGATGCCGGAAACCCTCGGAGTGGAGCGTCGCGATGGTTCACGCCTGCCGTTCACCCCTATCCATCTGCTGCCACTGCTCGTCGGTTACGGCCAGTTGCTGGCCAACCGCAGGTTCGTTGCCGGCAGTGCCGCGCTGGGGCTGGTGGGCCTGCCACTGATTGGCTGGATCGGTCTGTCGCCGGTGCTGCTGATTCACGATGAGGGGCTGAGTACGATGGAATATGCGTTGTGGCAGTTGCCGGTGTTTGGTGGGCTGATCCTGGGCAACCTGATCATCAACCGCATCGCCGACCGCTACCCGCTGCCGGCCCTGGTGCGCGGCGCCCTTGGGCCTTACCTGGCCGGCTTGTGCCTGATGGTGCTGGCGACCTGGGTATGGCCGACGGTGACCAGCGTGGTCGCTGGCATGTCGCTGTATGCGTTGGGGCTGGGCGTGGCCAATGCGGTGCTGTACCGCATGACGCTGTTCGCCAGCGAGCAAAGCAAGGGGCTGGTGTCGGCGATGCTGGGGATGATCACCATTGCCTTGCTGGGGCTGGGTGGTGCGGTTCTGGCGATGATCGGGGCGGGGGACAGCTTGTTGCACTTTGCCCTGGCTGCCGGAGTGGCGGGTGCCTTGGCATTGTGGCCGCTGTGGTTCGTGGTCGGTGGGCGGCCTGGGGAAGGGGCTGTGGCTGAATGATCTTTGTGTCTGTACCGGCCCTTTCGCGGGTAAACCCGCTCCTACAGGTTCTCCACTTGCCTTGAAGGCGGTGTGGTAACTGTGGGAGCGGGTTCACCCGCGAAGAGGCCGGTACAGGCAGTGAACGATCAGGGCTGCTCGGCCGCCGGGTTATCCACCGGCACCTGCTTTCCCCGGCTCACTTCCTGGCGCCAGTGCAGCGCGATCAGGATCAGCGTGGGCACGCCCAGCAACGCAGTGATCAGGAAGAAGTCGTGATACCCGTATTTCTCCACCATCACTCCTGAATAGCCGCCGATCAGGCGTGGCAGCAACAGCATGATCGAACTGAGCAAGGCATATTGCGTGGCCGAGAATTTCAGGTTGGTCAGGCTCGACAGGTAGGCGACGAACGCCGAGGTCGCCAGGCCCGAGCTGAAGTTGTCCAGCGAAATGGTCACCACCAGCATTTCCAGGTTCGGCCCCATGTCGGCCAGCATCAGGAACAGGATGTTGGTGGCCGCCGAGGCCGCGCCGCCGATGAACAGGATCGGCAGGATGCCGAAACGCACGATCAGCAAGCCGCCGACGCCCGCGCCGACCAGCGTCATGATCAGGCCGAACACCTTGCTGACGCTGGCGATCTGGTCCTTGGTGAAGCCCATGTCGATGTAGAACACGTTGGCCATGACGCCCATGACCGTGTCTGACATGCGATAGGTGGCAATCAGGCCGAGCAGCAACAGCGCCTGCCAGCGGTAGCGGGAGATGAAGTCGTGCACCGGTGTCAGTACCGGGGCCAGGCCACGCCGGCCCATGCTCGAAAGGCAGGCCCAGGTCAGCAGCACGTAGAGGATCAGGCGCAGGAAGGCACGGTCTTCGAGCAGCAGGTCGAGAGGCGTCGCATCGCCGGAAATGACGCTCGACCAGCCGGTGTTGAACATCTGGGTAAAACTGGCCGGCACCGACACCAGCAGGATGATCAGCACGAACACCGAGGCCATCTGATGCATCAGGCCATAGCGTGCGGCCGACAGCTGGGTGCGCATGGGCACCGCTGGCTCACGCATCACCAGGGTGGTGAACAGTGCCGGTAGCATCAACACACCGAACAGCACGTACGTACCGGCCCAGGCCTTGTGCAGGTAGCTGAAGCCGGTGGAGCCGAACCATTCGGCGAAGAACAGCGCGCCTGCTGTCGCGAGCAGGGCGGCAACCCGGTAGCCGGCCATGTAGCTGGCGGCGAGGGCCGCCTGGCGCTGGTCGTCGGCAATCTCCAGGCGATAGGCATCGACGGCGATGTCCTGGGTGGCCGAGGCAAAGGCCACCAGCACCGCCAGGGCGATCAGCCAGGAAAGGTGCTGCTGCGGGTCGCACAAGCTCATGCCGACCAGCCCGATGACCACCAGCGATTGCGACAGCAACAGCCACGAGCGTCGTCGCCCCAGGCCGCCAAGCAGCGGCAGGCGCCACTGGTCGAGCAGCGGTGACCAGACCCATTTGAAGGCATAGGCCAGGCCGATCAGGCTGGCGTAGCCAATGGTTTCACGGGCCACGCCGGCTTCACGCAGCCACACCGACAGGGTCGAGAACACCAGCATGTAGGGCAGGCCGGCGGCAAAGCCCAGCAGCAAAAGTACCAAGGTTGACGGGCTGGCATAGGCAGCGAGCGCAGCGCGCCAGGTTTTACGGGGCATGGGCCAACATCTGCCTCAAATTTGCGAAAACAAAGCGCGCACTCTAACCGCTGTGCTCCATCGGACGCCAGCCATGGCGCGTCAGATCCACACGATTATTGGTCACATTCACGCCCTCTGCGCGCAGTCTGGCCCGCTGTTCATCGCCCGAAGGCGTGCCCAGCGCCAGGCTCAGCCGCCCGCCAGCACCGAGTACCCGGTGCCAGGGCAGACGCGTGTCGGCTGGCAACTGCCCAAGGGTACGCCCGACCCAACGTGCCGCCCGCCCAAGCCCTGCCAGCTCGGCGAGCTCGCCGTAGCTGACCACCTTGCCCTCGGGTACCTGGCCAAGCACCGAATACAGCGCCGTTCGTCGGGCTTCGGGCGATGCCAGGGTGTGCTCATATCCCTCAGGCATCACGGCTGCCATGGCCTGGGATGAAACCGGACGAATGGTCACGGCAAATGAGAGTTGAACTCAACGGCATGCTCCTGGGTCAGTCCTTGCTCTGGTCGGTGGTATCTGGATAATGCCCGGCTTTTTTCGTCAAATCGAACCTGTAGCGCGCTTATGTATTCTAGATCCTTACTTTGCCTGTTGACCGCTTCCCTGTGCGCCAGCCCGGTGTTCGCCGACACCGTGTGGATGAAGAACGGCGACCGGCTCAGCGGCAAGATTCGTGTATTCGACGGGGGCAAGCTGCTGCTGGAAACCCCCTATGGCGGCTCGATCTCGCTGGACTGGAAACAGGTCCAGACCCTGGAGAGCGACCAGGAACTGCTGGTCAAGCAGGACGCCTACAGCGGCGAGAAGGCCAAGTCGCTGAAGGCTGCCGAGCCGGGCAAGGTGACCCTGGCCAACGGCGATGCACCGAAGACGGTCGACCTCGCCAGTGTCCAGCAGATCATGAAGCCGAAACCGCTGGTCGAGGACTTCATCTGGAAAGGCAACGTCGACCTGGCCATGGACTACAAGCGCGCCGAGACCGACAGCGACGACTACGACGTCGACTTCAAGACCACCGCTCGCCACGGCCGCTGGCGGCACAATGCCGAAGGCGAATACAACCGCGAAACCAAAGACGACGTCACCACCACCGACAACTGGAGCGCCGAATACGCGCTTGACCGCTTCCTCACCGAGAAGTGGTTCTGGCAGGGGCGCATGGAGTACAAGCGCGACCGCATCGAAGACCTCTCCCGCCAGCGGACGATCGGTACCGGCCCTGGCTACCAGTTCTGGGACGACGAACTGGGCGCGTTCTCGCTGGGCTCGCTGATCAACCGTACCGACTTCGAGTACCAGGACGGCGCCAAGGACAATTTCTACTCGGCGGCGGTGAAGTGGGACTACACCCGCTACCTGATCGGCAAGAATGTCCAGCTGTTCACCAATGGCGAGTTCGCCAAGCCGCTGGGCGGAGTGGCCGACTACGCGCTGGATGCCGAAGTGGGGCTGCGCTACAAGGTCACCGAATGGGCTTCGCTCAACCTCAAGGCAGAGAAGGACATCATCACCGGGACGCGCGACAGCGATCTGGACAAGACCCGCTATACGGCAGGGTTCGGTGTGACCTGGTAACGCGCCGGGGGCTGCGCAGCAGCCCATTGGCGCTGGCAGCTGATAATGCTTATCTTGTCAGCATCCAGTCCGCCGTCAGGAGCCGCCCTCACGTGAGTACCAACGCCATTCGCCCCGCCCGGGAACTGCTGCTCAAGGAATACCGCGGCGTGCTTTCGACCCATTCCAAGTCCATGCCTGGCTTCCCGTTCGGATCAGTGGTGCCCTATTGCCTGGATGCCCAGGGCAATCCGCTGATCCTGATCAGCCGCATCGCCCAGCACACGCACAACCTGCAGAAAGACCCCAAGTGCTCGCTGCTGGTCGGTGAGCGCGAAGCCGAAGACGTGCAGGCCGTAGGCCGCCTGACGGTGATGGCCGAGGCACACAAACTGGTCGACGAGGCTGCCATCGAGGCCGCCGCCGAGCGCTACTACCGCTACTTCCCCGATGCCGCCAACTACCACAAGGCCCATGATTTCGACTTCTGGGTCCTGCAGCCAGTGCGCCATCGCTACATTGGCGGCTTCGGTGCGATCCACTGGCTCGACCAGGTAACCCTGGCCAATCCCTTTGCGGGCAAGGCAGAGGCGAGCATGATCGAGCACATGAACAGCGACCATGCCAATGCCATCGCTCATTATGTCGCGCTGAGCGACCTGCCGCGCAGCGTGCCGGCACAGATGGTCGGCATCGACAGCGAAGGCATGCACCTGCGTATCGGCCAGGGCATCTACTGGTTGGCATTTCCCGCTCCCTGCAACACCCCGACACAAGTGCGCGAAGCCCTGGTTCTGCTGGCCCGCGCCGACCAATGGCCGACTGCGACTGAAGTCGAGGCTTGAAATAGCGAGCGCATGCATCCATCTGTAGGTCTTACAGGAAGGGTCTCTTCCGACGAGGAATGCTTTGATGCGTGCTTTTCTACTGCTGTTTCTCCTGTTTCCGGTGCTGGAGCTGTTCGTTTTCGTGAAGGTTGCCGGCGCCATCGGTTTCTTTCCGGCGCTGCTGCTGATCATCGCCGGTTCTGCTCTGGGTGTGCTGGTGGTCCGCGTGGCCGGCCTCGCCACCGCCCTGCGTGCCCGTGAAAGCCTGCAGCGTGGCGAACTGCCCGCCGAGGACATGTTCCAGGGCCTGATGCTGGCCGTGGGTGGGGGGTTGCTGCTGTTGCCCGGCTTCATCAGCGATGTGCTGGGCCTGCTGTGCCTGCTGCCGTTCACCCGCCATCTGGCGGCGCGCAAGATGCGCCAACGCGCGGAAGCCCAGGCGATGCGCCAGCGTGCGTTCCAGGACGAGCCGTTCCAGGCACCGCCGCGTGACGGCGGCCATCGGCCGAACGTGATCGAAGGCGAGTACGAGCGCCGCGACCAATAATCAGAGCTGTATCTTCCGGGGCCGCGCAAGCGGCCTCGGTCTTTTTGAGCGCCCTGAAATTTTTTGCATATCAAGCCTTGTAATTGCATATGGCGGCCTCATGTATGTGGTCACCGCAAGGTTTCTGGTGGTAACACCAGTCATGACAAAGGTGGTTCGCCCTTTGCGGGCCACCCCCGGCATCGCCGGATTGCATTAACCCGCCGGTTTCGTACCGGCCGATGAAAACCACTATTTGGGAGAGATCGACAATGAAGCTTCGTCCTCTGCATGACCGCGTAGTCATCCGTCGCAGCGAAGAAGAATCGAAAACCGCTGGCGGTATCGTCCTGCCGGGTTCGGCCGCAGAAAAACCAAACCGCGGTGAAGTCGTTGCAGTTGGCACCGGTCGCGTTCTGGAAAACGGCGAAGTACGTGCGCTGGCCGTTAAAGTCGGTGACAAAGTGGTATTCGGCCCTTACTCGGGCAGCAACACCGTGAAAGTCGATGGCGAAGACCTGCTGATCATGGCCGAGAACGAAATCCTCGCCGTTATCGAAGGCTGATTTTCCCCGACTTCCCGTTACTCCAAAGATTTTTCAAGGATTAAACGATCATGGCTGCTAAAGACGTAAAATTCGGCGATTCCGCTCGTAAGAAAATGCTGGTTGGTGTCAACGTTCTGGCTGACGCAGTAAAAGCGACCCTCGGCCCGAAAGGCCGTAACGTAGTGCTGGCCAAGAGCTTCGGTGCTCCGACCATCACCAAGGACGGCGTTTCCGTCGCCAAAGAAATCGAGCTGAAAGACGCCTTCGAAAACATGGGCGCCCAGCTGGTCAAGGAAGTTGCTTCCAAGGCCAACGACGCTGCCGGTGACGGCACCACCACCGCTACCGTTCTGGCTCAGGCCATCGTCAACGAAGGCCTGAAGGCCGTCGCTGCCGGCATGAACCCGATGGACCTGAAGCGCGGCATCGACAAGGCCACCGCCGCCGTCGTCGCCGAGCTGAAGAACCTGTCCAAGCCATGCGCCGACTCCAAGGCCATCGCTCAGGTAGGCACCATCTCCGCCAACTCCGACAACTCCATCGGTGAAATCATCGCCGAAGCCATGGAAAAAGTCGGTAAAGAAGGCGTGATCACCGTTGAAGAAGGCTCGGGCCTGGAAAACGAACTGTCCGTCGTAGAAGGCATGCAGTTCGACCGTGGCTACCTGTCGCCATACTTCGTCAACAAGCCGGACACCATGGTTGCCGAGCTGGAAGGCCCGCTGCTGCTGCTGGTCGACAAGAAGATCTCCAACATCCGTGAGCTGCTGCCAGTTCTGGAAGCCGTTGCCAAGGCCGGCCGTCCTCTGCTGATCGTTGCCGAGGACGTCGAAGGCGAAGCCCTGGCTACCCTGGTGGTCAACAACATGCGCGGCATCGTCAAGGTTGCTGCGGTCAAGGCACCGGGCTTCGGCGACCGCCGCAAGGCCATGCTGCAGGACATCGCCGTCCTGACCGGCGGCCAGGTCATCTCCGAAGAAATCGGCCTGACCCTGGAAACCACCACCCTGGAGCACCTGGGTAACGCCAAGCGCGTCATCCTGTCCAAGGAAAACACCACCATCATCGACGGTGCTGGCGTTGACGCCGACATCGAAGCACGCGTCAAGCAGATCCGTGCCCAGATCGAAGAAACCTCTTCGGACTACGACCGTGAGAAGCTGCAAGAGCGTCTGGCCAAGCTGGCTGGCGGTGTTGCCGTGATCAAGGTCGGTGCTGGTACCGAAGTTGAAATGAAAGAGAAGAAAGCCCGCGTTGAAGACGCCCTGCACGCTACCCGCGCAGCCGTCGAAGAAGGCGTGGTGCCTGGCGGTGGTGTTGCCCTGGTTCGCGCCCTGGCAGCCATTGCCGGTCTCAAAGGCGACAACGAAGACCAGAACGTCGGTATCGCCCTGCTGCGTCGCGCTGTAGAAGCTCCGCTGCGCCAGATCACCGCCAACGCCGGCGACGAGCCAAGCGTTGTCGCTGACAAGGTCAAGCAAGGTTCGGGCAACTACGGCTATAACGCCGCTACCGGTGAATACGGCGACATGATCGAGATGGGTATCCTCGACCCAGCCAAGGTCACCCGTTCGGCTCTGCAAGCCGCAGCTTCGATCGGCGGTCTGATGATCACCACCGAAGCCATGGTTGCCGACCTGCCGGAAGACAAGCCAGCTGCTGGCATGCCTGACATGGGCGGCATGGGTGGCATGGGCGGCATGATGTAAGCCAGCCTTACCCCCTGCACCCAGAAAAAGCCCCGCCTAGTGCGGGGCTTTTTCATTTTCAGGCGACGCGATGCTCGGCGGCTGGCGCCTCGACCATGCCCTTGCGGTACAACACCAGGTAATACGAGCCCAGGCCGATCAACCAGCAGAACACCGCGGTCCACACGTTGTGCGACAGGAAGTGCGCGCCCTGCAGCATCCGCCCCAGCCCCAGCGCCGAGCCGGCCGCCAGGGCTACCGCGAAGGCCACCCGCGCCAGCTTCGGCTTGCGGTCACGCAGCATGAAGAACAGGCCGAACAGGCAGAAACCGGTGGCGGCATGCCCACCTGGCCAGCACAGGCCAGGCTTGTCGGTCGCCGGGCGATGTTCCAGCAGCTTGCTGTAGGTTTCCTTGCCGCCGAACTGGGTCAGGCTCCAGGGGCATTGGACCTGGGTCACCTTCTTCAGTGGCGTGACGAAGGCGGTTGACAGCCCCAGCGCCAGCACCAGGCAACCCAGCTCGCGGCGCCAGCTGAACAGGCGCTTCCAGAAGAAACTCGAAGCGAACGCGCCCAGCGAGATCAGGCCAAGCAGGATCACGCCTTGCTTGACCCGGTCATGCATGACGGTTTCCAGCAGGTAACTGTGACGCCCGATGAACTGCCCGGCGGCGGGGTCGTAGAACAGGTTGGCGACGTCCATGTCGACCGAAGTCAGTTCCAGCAGGAGCAGGGTCGCGGCAATGGCCAGCGGTATGCCCAGGTACAGCCAGAGGTTGATCGGACGCGGACGAGTGCGTTGTTGCATGACAGCTCCAGGGGCTAAAAAGACCGGGCATTGTCATGCGCCCGCTATTCTCTGTCCGTGAAGGATCAGTGAAAAAACTGTCAAGTTCGCTGAATTTGCCCCAGGGCTGGCACAGTAACGGCGATGGCCTTAAGCTGCGCCTGCCGCGCACCGTAGCGAAGCGCTGCACAGGAGAACCCGATGCGTATTCTTTTGGTTGAAGACAACCGCGATATTCTTGCCAACCTTGCCGATTACCTGGGCATGAAAGGCTACACCGTCGACTGCGCCCAGGACGGCCTGTCGGGCCTGCACCTGGCCGCCACCGAGCACTACGACCTGATCGTGCTCGACATCATGCTGCCCGGTATCGATGGCTATACCCTGTGCAAGCGCCTGCGCGAGGATGCCCGCCGTGACACCCCGGTGATCATGCTCACCGCCCGCGACCAGCTGGACGACCGCCTGCAGGGCTTCCGCTCCGGTGCCGATGATTACCTGCTCAAGCCTTTTGCCTTGTCCGAACTGGCCGCGCGCATCGAAGCGGTGCTGCGCCGGGCCCAGGGTGGCGGGCGCCGTACCCTGCAGGTCGCGGACCTGAGCTACGACCTCGATACCCTCGAAGTGACCCGCCAGGGCCGCCTGCTCAAGCTCAACCCGGTCGGCCTCAAGCTGCTCGCCGTACTGATGCAGAAAAGCCCGCACGTGCTGCGCCGCGAAGTGCTGGAAGAAGCCCTGTGGGGTGATGATTGCCCTGACAGCGACAGCCTGCGCAGCCATGTGCACCAGCTGCGCCAGGTGATCGACAAACCGTTCGAAAAACCGCTGCTGCATACCGTCCATGGCGTCGGCTATCGCCTCGCCGAGGGCCGCGATGGAGTTTAAGCAAAGCCTTGCCCAGCGCATCATCATCGCCTTTGCGTTGATGAGCGCACTGGTGGCCGGCGCCTTCGCCTTCGGTATCGTCGCCACCGTGCATCTGGTTGAGGAGCGCCTGATCTCATCGGTGCTCGGCGGCGATCTGCAGCGCCTGCTGCGCATGGACAGCGTCAGTGACTGGAGCCACCGGCCACGGCCTGACCAGCTGTTCTACTTCAGTGGCGGACGCGATGATTTCGAGCTGCCCAAGGACTTGCGCCACCTCGATGTGGGCTTCCATGAGGTATTTCGCGACCAGCTGTCCTACCACGCGATGGTCGAGATCGTCGATGGTCGCCGCTACGTACTGCTGCAGGACCAAAGCGATTTCGAAGAGCGCGAGCGGGTGCTGTTCGCCGTGGTGGTGGTGGGCTTCGTGCTCAGCCTGGTACTGGCCGTGGTGCTCGGCTGGTTACTGGCGCGCAGGGTCATGGCACCGGTCATCCGCCTGGCGCGCCAGGTTCGCCATCGTGACCAGTTGCTCGGCCTGGCGCCGCCTTTGGCACCCGACTACGCGGCCGATGAAGTCGGGCAGTTGGCGGTGGCGTTCGACGATACCCTCGGCCGGCTGCGTGATGCGCTGACCCGCGAGCGTCTGTTCACCAGCGATGTCAGCCATGAGCTGCGCACACCGCTGATGGTGCTGGCCACCTCGTGCGAACTGTTGATGGAAAACCCCAATCTGGATACCCGCTCGCGCAACCAGGTGGAGCGCATCGCCCGCGCCACGGAAGAGATGCGCGAGCTGGTCAAGACCTTCTTGATGCTGGCGCGTGCCCAGCGTGACCAGGGCGCCGTGGCGTCCCAGGCAACCCTGCGCGAAGTCGCCGACGACTTGATCGGGGTGTGGCGCGATACCATCGAGCAGAAAGGCCTGGCGCTCTACTATGACGGCCAGGTCAGTGCAGGCCCATTGCTGTACAACGCCACCTTCCTGCACTCGGTGATGGGCAACCTGCTGCGTAATGCCGCGCATTACACGGATAGCGGTTATATCCGCCTGAGCCTGGAGCTCAACGGCTTCAGTGTCGAAGACAGTGGCGTGGGTATCCCGGAGGAAAAGCGCGAGGCCATGTTCCAGCCTTTCGTGCGTGGCGAGGAGCGGCGTGGCGAAGGCCTCGGCTTGGGCCTGTCGCTGGTACAGCGGATCTGCGATGACCAAGGCTGGCGGGTGACATTGACCTCGACCTCGCCGCACGGCTGCCGCTTCCAGGTGGACCTGAGCCAGAGCGCGGAAAAGACTGATCCCACCCTGTAATATGATGAAACAGTCCTGCCGTTTGATGACGTTATTTTCACATTGGCATGACCTGTTTCCCACGGTTTGTTACCTAAGGTAGGCGCATTGAAGATAGGAGCCTCTCGATGCGCAGCCCGATCAAACTCGAATTTTCCGAAAAGTACGACCAGCAACATGCCCAGGCGTATTTCCTCAAGCATCAGGATGGACTGGCCCGGCGCCTGTCCCACAAGCGCGACGAGCATCTCGCCCGTCGGGCGCTGACGCTGGCCGGAGAACCGGGCCTGGTCCTCGATCTGCCCTGTGGAGCGGGCCGATTCTGGCCGCTGCTGGCGGAAAAGCCGAATCGGGTGATCATCGGCGCCGACAACTCCGAGGCGATGATCAAGACCGCCTGTGCCGCACAACCGCCAGAAGTGGTGGCGCGGGTACGTCCTTTGCAGACTTCGGCATTCGCGATCGATTTGCCGGATAATTCGGTCGACAGCATTTTCTGCATGCGGCTGTTTCACCATATCGGCCAGGCGGCTCATCGCAAAACCATTCTTGACGAGTTTCAGAGGGTTAGCCGTGACAGCGTAATCCTGTCATTGTGGGTGGACGGCAACTTCAAGGCTTGGCGCCGGCAGAAGCTCGAGCAAAAGCGCAGAGCCAACGGCGAGCAAGGCAGCTATCAGAACCGTTTCGTGTTACCGGCAGAAACGGTCGAAGCAGAATTCAAGGCCGCCGGCTTCAGAATCCAGGAGCGCCTCGACTTCCTGCCGTTCTATGCCATGTGGCGGGTATATGTATTGCGTAAGGGGTAGTGTTTGATGGCTGTAGCCCAAAATGGGGAGTCGCGGTTCGATTTTTACTGGCGCCAGCAAGGTGAATGGGTCGAGGAACCCAACCAGCGGCGCGGTGGTGAAAGTGGCGTACAACGTCTGAGGGATGGCAATGGCAAGGTGCTGTATGCCAAGCGTCAGGTTGGCCATATCTATCGCAGCCTGTTACACCCATTCGGCAGGCCGACGGTGTTGCGCGAGCTCGATGCACTGAACAGCTTCGAACAACTCGGCGTGCGCGTGCCACGT
Organism: Pseudomonas vlassakiae; assembly: GCF_014269035.2. GTDB lineage: Bacteria > Pseudomonadota > Gammaproteobacteria > Pseudomonadales > Pseudomonadaceae > Aquipseudomonas > Aquipseudomonas vlassakiae. The sequence goes on along the minus strand of NZ_JABWRP020000025.1, from coordinate 16,993 downwards.
ATCGTGTTTTGTGGTGCCGAGCGTGATCCTGAGCATCAATGGCGTGCGCTGCTGGTCAGCGAGGCGCTGGATGGCTTTGTCGAGCTCGATACCTGGCATGCAGAAGGTGCGCGCGAGCGGTATCCCCAGGTGGTGCATGAACGCATGCTCAAGGACCTGGCCGACAACCTGGCACGCATGCACCTGGGGCATTGGCAGCATGGCTGCCTGTACGGCAAGCACGTCTTCATCAAGGTCATCGGCGAAGGTGAGCAGGCCCGCGTCGAAGTAGCACTCCTGGACCTGGAAAAGTGCCGACGACGCATCAGCTGTCAGCGGGCTGCGGGCAACGACCTGCGCCAGCTGCGCCGCCACTCGTCGTTAAATGACACGGAATGGCAAACGCTGCTCTATTTTTACCAGATGGCGTTTGGCAGCGCTGTCAAAGGGTTAGGGCAATGAAACTAGAAATCGCTCGAGCTTTGTTCCTGGTGGCTGGGTTGGCTGTGACCACGGCGGCGGTAGCTGCCTGGGAAGAGCCGCGGCCTGTGGTGTTCAGCAAGGCTGGCCAATGCGCGGTGCCGCATACGGTCAAGGCGCAGCAGAACAAGGCTGAACCAGACCAGGACTTGCTGTTGTTCCTCTTCGGCATGCGCCAGGGGCTGCGGCCGTTTGGCTGATGGCGCTCGAGCAAGATGAAGGCCTCGCGAACGCGAGGCCTTTGTTTTTGAAGCAGCCTGATCAGGCTGCCACCGGTTCCCTGGTAGCCGATTTGTGCGCCAGCAAGGTGTAGATGCAAGGCAGCACGAAGAGGGTGAACAAGGTCCCGATCGACATGCCAGTGGCAATCACCGTGCCGATGTCGAACCGGCTGACCGCCCCGGCACCGGTAGCCAAAATCAGCGGCACCATGCCGAACACCATGGCCGCCGTGGTCATCAGCACCGGCCGCAGGCGAATGGCGGCAGCCTCCTCGATGGCCTGGCGAATGCTCAAGCCCTGTTCCTCTCGCAACTGGTTGGCAAACTCGACGATCAGGATGCCGTGCTTGCTGATCAGGCCGATCAGCGTCACCAGCCCGACCTGGGTATAGATGTTCATGCTGGAGATGCCCAGGAACAGCGGAAGCAGCGCGCCACAGATCGACAAGGGTACGGTCACCAGAATCACCAGCGGGTCGCGGAAGCTCTCGAACTGTGCGGCCAGCACCAGAAAGATGATCGCCAATGCCAGGCCGAAGGTCACCCACAGGGCGCTGCCCTCCTGAACGTACTGCCTGGCCGCCCCGGCATAGTCGAAGGCAAAGCCCTCAGGTGCTTCTTCCCGGGCGATATCGCGCACCGTCTGCAACGCCTCGCCAATGCTGACCATCGGCACCCCTTGGATGATCGCCGAGTTCAACTGCTGGAACTGGTTGAGCTGGCGCGGGCGGGCCCGGTCATGGAGGGTGATCAGCGTCGACAAGGGTAGCAGCTGCCCTTGCTCGTTTTTCACGTAGTAGTTGTTCAGCCAGCCGGCGTTGTCTCGGTAGGGCCGCTCCACCTGGGCAATCACCTTGTAGCTGCGACCTTCGAGGGTGAAGCGGTTGATTTCAGCCTCGCCCAGCAGGGTGGCCAGGGTACTGCCCAGTGTATCCATGGACACGCCCATCTGCGCCGCCTTGGCCCGGTCGATGTCGACCACCACTTCTGGCTTGTCGAAGGCCAGGTCGATGTCGAGGAAAGCGAACTTGCCTGACGCCTGCGCCCTCTGCTTGACCCGCTGGGCGACTTCCAGCAGGGCAGGGTAGTCGCCGGCGGTGTTGATCACGAACTGGAACGGCAGGCCCTCGCCGGTACCCGGCAGCGACGGCAGGTTGAAACCGAAGATCTGCAGCCCATCGATCTGCTCGAGTTTGGCCTGCACCAGCGGCAGCAGCTCCATCTGCGTGCGTTGGCGTTCGTTCCAGGGCTTGAGCAGAAAGCCACCGATGCCGCTCTGCACACCGTTGAAACCGTTTATCTGGAACGACGAGTAGTACTCGGGGAAACTCTTGAACAGCGGCGTGAACTGGTCGGTATAGGCATTCAGGTAGTCAAGGTTGGCCGGCTGCGGCGAGCTGCTCATCATGAAGATCACGCCCTGGTCCTCGTTGGGCGCCAGTTCGTTCTGGGTGAACTTGAGCAACAGCGGGATCAGGCACAGGATGATCACGGCGAACACCAGTACCACCGGGCGGCTGTCGAGGGTGGCGTGCAGCACGCGCTGATAACGCACCTTGAGGCCGTCGAACAGCACATCGAGCCGATGGGCAAGGCTACTGGGGTTCTGCTCCTGGCGCAGCAGCAGGGCGCACATCATCGGCGACAGGGTCAGGGCGACGATGCCGGAGATCACCACCGCCCCGGCCAGGGTCAGGGCGAACTCCTTGAACAGCGCACCGGTGAGCCCGGTGAGAAAACCGATGGGGGCGTATACCGCGGCCAGGGTGATGGTCATCGACACCACCGGCATGGCGATTTCCCGTGCGCCCTCCAGGGCCGCATCGAAGGGGGACTTGCCTTCCTCCATGTGCCGGTGAATGTTCTCTACTACCACGATGGCATCGTCCACCACCAGGCCGATGGCCAGCACCATGGCCAGCAGCGTCAGCAGGTTCAGCGAGTAACCCATCATCTGCATGAAGAACAGCACGCCAATCATCGACAGCGGAATGGTCACCACCGGGATCAGCACCGAGCGCAAGGCGCCGAGGAACAGGAACACCACCACGATGACGATCAGCACCGCTTCGCCGAGGGTCTTGATCACTTCATCGATGGAGGCCTGGATGAACAGTGTGGCGTCGTAGGCGATCGATACCTTCAGCGCCGACGGCAGCTGGCTCTCCAGCTCGGGCATGATGCGCCGTACTTCCTTGATCACGTCCAGCGGGTTGGCTGCCGGAGTGGCCTTGATGCCGATATAGACCGACGGCGTGCCGTCGAACGAGCTGACCGTGTCGTAGTTTTCCGCGCCCATTTCCACACGTGCCACATCACCCAGCAGCACCCGGCTGTCGCCGGACACCTTGAGCGGCAGGGCGGCAAAGGCTTCGGCCGATTTCAGCTCGGTGCTCGCGTTGATGCTGGTGACCACGTATTCGCCCTTCACCTCGCCAGCGGCGGAGAGAAAGTTGTAGCGGCGCACGGCATTGGTCACGTCGCTGGCGGCAAGGCCGAAGCCGGCCAGTTTCACCGGGTCGATCCAGATGCGCATGGCGAACACCTGGTTGCCGAGGATTTCCGCCTCGGCCATGCCTGGCAAGGTGGCAAGCTTGGGCTGGATCACCCGCGACAGGTAGTCGGTGATCTGCGGGTTGCTCATTTCCTTGCTGTAGAAGCTGATGTACATCAGTGCCGAGGCGTCGGCGGCCTCCTTGCTGAGCACCGGGTCTTCGGCGTTCTGCGGCAGCTGGTTGCGCACTTCGTTGGCCTTGGCCAGCAGTTCGGTGAACAGGCGGTCGCTGTCGGCGCCGATGCGCGCGTAGATGGAAATCACCGAGAAGTTCTGGCGGCTGACCGAGGTCATGTAGTCGATGCCTTCGGCACTGGCCAGGCTCTGTTGCAGCGGCTGGGTGATGTAGCCCTGAATGGTCTCGGCGTTAGCCCCGGGGTAGGCGGTGGTCACCGTGATCAGGGCGTTCTCCATTTTCGGGTACTGGCGGATCTGCAGTTTGTGCCAAGCCTGGAAGCCGAGCAGCAGGATCAGCAGGCTGACCACGCTGGCCAGCACCGGGCGGCGGATGAACGGGTCGGTGAACGCCATGCCTGCCTCCTGCTCAGTCGCTGCGCGGTGCGCCCTGTTCGGGCTTGAGCACGCTGTCCTGGCCAATGCGGATGGCCGCACCAGGGGTCAGCTTGAGCTGCCCGGCGGTGACCACCTGCTCCCCGGCCTTGAGGCCCTTGCTGACCACCACCAGCCCATCGCGGCGTTCGCCGGTCTGTACGGTGCGCTGTTCGGCGCTGAGCTGTGGCTCGCCCTTATCGTCGGTGGCGGGGTTGCCGTCCTGGTCCTGCTTCGGCGTGGCGACGTACACCGAGTTGCCGTAGAGGGTGTAGGTGATTGCACTTTCCGGCACGACCACCTGGGGTTGCGGGTCGGGCAGCAGAATCAGCAGGTTGGCGAACATGCCTGGCAGCAGTTTGTCGTCCGGGTTGGCCAGGGTCGCGCGAACCAGCAGGTTGCGCGTGTTCTCATCGACCTTGGGGTTGATCGCGCTGAGGCTCGCCGGGAAGGTCTGGCCAGGGTAGGCGGCCACCTGCACCAGCACCTGCTGGCCCAGGCTCAGGCGCGGCAACGCCTGCTCCGGGACGTTGAAGTCGACGTACAGGCTGGACAAATCCTGCAGGGTGGCAATCACCGTCCCGGCGGCCAGGTACTGACCGATGTCCACCTGGCGAATGCCGATGGTGCCACTGAACGGCGCGTTGATGCTTTTCTTGATCTTCTGTGCCTTGAGCTGTTCAACCACCGCCTGATTGCGCCGGTACTGGGAGGACAGGCGATCGAATTCACCGCGGGAGATGGCGGCATCACCGACCAGCTGGCTGCCGCGACCGAAGTCGACCTTGGCCAGCCCCAGGTCGGCCTGGGCAGTGCCGAGCAGGGCGGTTTCCTGGTCGTCGTTGAGCTGCAGCAGGGGTTGCCCGGCTTTGACCTTCTGCCCGGAGTCGAAGTACAAGGCCTTGACGATGCCCTCCACTTCCAGGCTCAGTTCGACGCCTTGCAGCGCCTTGAGGCTGCCGACTGCAGGCAGGCGCTCCTGCCACTGGCGCTGTTCGGCCGGGGCGGCCGCAACGGTGATGGGCGGCCTGGGCGCAGAGAACATCTGGATCTGTTGGTAGATCGAGAAGCCCTTGTAGCCCCCCAGGGCCAGCACGATCAACAGAACGACAGCCAACATGATGAGCATGCGGCGGCGTAGCATAAGTCCGGTTCCTTGGAGGCGTGATTGTTATTCGGTCAAACACGACAACGGGCGACCCTGCCCACGTGCGGATGGAGGAAGTATTGCAGAAGGGTGAGGGGATTGCCTGTGCCGCCCCTTCGACCGCGCAATCAAAGGGTTTACGCGGTCTCTGTAGGAGCGGTTTCAGCCGCGAAAGGGCCGGCTCAGGCAGCAGCAGTATCAGACGAGATGCAGGTGGTTGTCCCAGAACCCGGACGGCAGGTTCATCGGTTGCCCGATGAGCTCGGCCTTGCGGCAATCGTAGAAGCGACAGCGACCCTGCCCGGAAGTCACGACAAATCCGTCCTTGACCGCGCCGACCCCGGCGCAATCGGGCATCGGTGCATCGAGCTTCACCGCACCGCTGTCCAGGTCCCAGACGAACAGGCGGTTGGCCCGCGGTGCGGTCAGCGCTACCAGGCGCAGGTCGCTGTGGATGGCGACGCTGGCGGTGTACTGGGCCATCGATTGCAGCTGGCGCTCCGGCACCGGGAAGGCCTTGAACGGCTCGCCCGGGCGCTTGATCGCCAGCAGCTCGGCGGTCTCGTCGGCAGCCCCCATGAACTGCTGGCAGGCGGCAATGGTGCCATCGTCGCCCACTGCGAGGTGGCGCACGCTGTTCATCTGCTGGGCCAGGGTTTCCTTGCTCAGCAGGGTGCCGTCGCGCTGCATCAGCACCAGGCTGGGTTCCATGGCGTCGAGGTTCATCTCGACCCGGCTCTCGGCCTCGGTGCGGATACCGCCATTGGCCACGACCAGGGTTTCGCCGTCCGGCAGCCAGGCCACCTCATGGGGGCCGATGCCATGGGTCGGGATCTCACCGCTGTGCACCAGGCGCTCGCCCTCGAAACGGTACACACCGAGCACGCCGCGGCCTGGGTCGGTGGTGTCGTTTTCGGTGGCATACAGCCATTCGCCACCCTTGTGGATCACCGCATGGCCGTAGAAGTGGCGGTTTGGTTGCGAGGTGATGGTCTGCAGCAAGCGCCCATCGCGCAGGTCGACCAGGTAGCTTTCGGTACCGGGGCGACGGGCGACGAACAGGGCGATCGGCAGCTCGGGGTGGTTGATGATGGCATGGCAACGCTGGGCGACCTGGGTGCTGAACACCTGGGTGCCGTCCAGGCGGAACCCGACCGCGTAATGCTTGCCGTCGCCATCGTCCCGCGCCGACAACAGCAAGGGTTCGCTGCCTTTGTTGCGCAGCAGGCTCCAGCCGCCCAGGGTCAGGGCGCTGAGCAATACGCTACCGAGTTTGAGGGCCTGGCGTCGCAGCATGATCAGTCACCGTCGTTGGCATTGAAGCCCAGCTGGATGTTCAGCGCCTTGGCCAGGTCGCCTTCGTGCAGGCGGTGGACGGCGTTCAGCGCATCGTAGATCTGATTGAGGGTCTGCTGCCCGGCGTCGTCGGCCAGCAGCTCGCCGAGGGTCTTCTGGTTGTCGGCCAGCAGTTTGAGCGCCGTAGCGTAGGCGTCGTCGATCTTCTGCGCCAGGGGTTTCTGATCGCTGGGCAGCAGGCTGCGCAGGCCCTGGTTGTCGACCCCGACCCACACCGCCTGGGCGGCCTTGAGGGTGGCTTCCAGGCTTTTCAGCGAGGAGTGGCTGCGCCAGGCTTCGGCCTGCAGCGGTTGTGGGATGCCCTTGCTCTGGCGGCCCATGGGGGCGCCCAGCTTCTTCTTCAGGGTGTCCAGGGCGGTGACCTGGGAGCGCAGCAGGTCGGCGATCGCCTCGTGCGAATCGGCGTAGCGCTGGTTGGGGAACTTGGTCATCTGCGACAGCATGCCGTCGGTGCTGTTCCAGGTCTTGAGGATATCCTCGGCCAGGGCCTTCTGGTGATCGGCAATGGCGACCAGCAGCGGGCAATAGCGGGCCTTCTGCTCGGCAGTGGCGATGTCCGGCTTGCTGTCGAAAAGGATGTACTCGTAAGCCGAAAGGCCGCGCACCACGACGCTGGCCTTGCCCAGGGCGGCGGCATCGACCGGCTTGTCGCCATTGACCAGCTGCTCGACCTGGCGGCCGACCAGGTTCTTCTTGTCTGGCCAGAATTGTACCTGCCAGGCGCGGTTGCCTTCGGCCAGCGGGCCGACCAGCAGCGGTTGCAGTTCGGCCCAGGCTTTTTGCGCATTGAGGAAATCGGCGCGGGCGGTGTCCAGGCTTTCCTTGCCCTCACAGTAGGCCAGGGCGCTGGCGGCCAGCTGGCGGTCGGCTTCGACCCAGCGGCTGTAGGTCGGCAGGATCACCTGCTTGGCGATGGCGGCGGAAGTCACTGCCTGCGGGTCCTGCGGCGAGCAGGCACCCAAGGCGAGTGCGGCGAGGCTGGTGAACAACAGTTTGGGTCGGAACATGCCCGGCTCCTTGCGCGTTTTAAAGTGAGTTCAGAAAAGCCAGCAACGCGGCGCGCTGCTCGGCATTGAAGGTCAAGACATGGTCGCGCGCCGACTGTGCTTCGCCGCCGTGCCAGAGCACGGCTTCGAGCAGGTTGCGGGCGCGGCCGTCGTGCAGGTACTGGGTGTGGCCGCTGACCGTTTCGGTCAGGCCGATGCCCCACAACGGCGGGGTACGCCAGTCCTGGCCGTTGGCAGCGAATTCGGTGCGCTCGTCGGCCAGGCCCGGGCCCATGTCGTGCAACAGCAGGTCGCTGTAGGGGCGGATCACCTGGTTGGCCAGCTCCGCTTCGGCGGTGTTGGCGGCCGTGGTGAACTGCGGGATATGGCAGGCCTGGCAACCGGCCTGGAAGAACAGGTTCTTGCCGGCCAGCACTTGCGGTGCGGCGACGTCACGACGTGCCGGCACGCCGAGATTGCGGGTGTAGAACGTGACCAGGCGCAGGATGTTGTCGCTGACCTCCTTCTCGTCGCCTTCACCGTCGCCATTGGGCGCGGCCAGGCAGTCGACCTGGGCCGGGGTGCAGTCGTCCTTCGGTTGCAAGCGGCTGGTCAGGCCCATGTCGCCGTTGAACGCGTGCACGTTCTGCTGGTTGACGTTGGGCTGCCCGGCCTTCCAGCCGAAGCGGCCGATCACGGTCTTGCCCTGGGCGTCGTCCCAGACCCGGTTGGCGCGGCCGCGGATACCATCGTGGTTGCGGTCGTCCGGGTCTTCGTTGGCCAGGATGTCGGCTTCGGCGATGGCTTCGAGCAGGCCCAGGCCAATCATCGGCGGGGCGACGCGGGCCGAGAAGCGCGTGTCGGGGTGCATCGGGCCATAGCCAAGCTGGGTGATCTGCAGGGTCGGGCGGCGCAGTTCGACCGGGTGGCCGTCCTTGAAGGTGACGGTCTGGGTGGTGTAGTTCACCCGCACCTTGCCCTCTGGCGCCACGCCGGGGATGGCCATGTCCTGCAGCTGGGTGCCGTAAGTGGGCTCGGGGACCACGCCCAGGCGCTCGATCTCCTTGGCCAGGTAAGGCTGATCGGGGATCGACAGGCGCACCAGCATGCCCACGGCATTGCTGTCGCCGGGCTCTGGCGGGTGCCCGCGGCCGTCACGCACGTGGCAGTTCTGGCAGGCCGTGGTGTTGAACAACGGGCCCAGGCCGTCACGTGCGGTAGTGGTGGACGGGGCGATCACCCAAGGGCTGCGGAAAAAACTGTTGCCCACGGCGAAATCCAGGCGCCGCTCGGCCGAGAGGTTGGCCGAGGGCAGGGAAAATGCCTTGCGGTCGTCGCGCTGGACTGTTGCCTGGCCGCCAGACAGCGCTTCGCCGGGCTCGGCCTGGGTGAAACGCGGGGCGTCGTCACAGGCGGCAAGGGCGAGGGTCAGCAGCAAAGGGGAGAGTCGGGACAGCGACGAGGACATGCAAAATCCTGGGCGTGGACGAAAAACCGGCGTGCAAGCTTAGCAGGCCGGCGTAATTTGAATAAGAGCAATTTGCAATTACCCGGGTGAAAAGGATGTGAAATCTCAGCCTTTTCATGGACTCGCACAGAAAAAAGGCGACCCGAAGGCCGCCTCTTTTCAACACCGAAACTGCTGATCAGAACTCGTGGTCAGCGGTGTCCGGGTTCAGGTTGGCGATACCCAGCTTGCCTGCTGCCTGTTCGATCGAGCCGGTCTGCTTGACCAGCGAGGCGATGGCATCACGCACGATCTGGTTGCCGGCAGCGTTGTCGGCGGCGATCAGCTGGTCGTAGTGCTCGCCCTTGAGCGCGTGGTCGACCATTACCTGGATTTTCGCTTCGGTGGCTTCGAGGTCGGCCTTGAGGGTGGCGTCGGCAGCCGGATCGGCTTTGGCCACCAGCGAGGACAGGCTCGGGCCGGTCAGCTTGGTGCCGTCGACACGGGTGTACTCGCCCAGGTAGACGTTACGGATGCCCTTGGCGTCGTAGAAGTGCGAGTAGTGGGTGTTGTCGCTGAAGCAGTCCTGCTCGTCTTCCGGCGAGTTGGCTTCCAGCGAGACCTTCATGCGCTCACCGGCCAGTTCGCCCAGCGACAGGCTGCCCATGCCGAACAGCATCTTGCGCAGGCCATCGGCCACCGGCTCGGCTTCCAGCGTGGCACGGTAGTTGTCGGCGACGTTCGGCTTCCAGTTGCCGACCATCTCTTCAAGGTCCTTGACCAGCAGCTCGGTGACCGCCTTCAGGTAGGCGCGGCGACGGTCGTTGTGGCCGCCGGTGGCACCTTTGCCTTCCAGGTAATCGGAAGCCGGGCGGTTGCCGGCGCCTGGGCCGGTGCCGTTGAGGTCCTGGCCCCAGAGCAGGAACTCGATGGCGTGGTAGCCGGTGGCGACGTTGGCTTCGGAACCTGCCAGTTCGTTCAGGCTGGCCAGCTTCTCAGGGGTGATGTCCTTGACATCGACCTTCTCTTCACCCACCTGGATCTCGGTGTTGGCGATGATGTTGGCGCTGGCCGCCGGGTTGCCCAGGGCATGCTCATAGCTCTTGTCGACATAGTCGATCAGGCCTTCGTCCAGCGGCCAGGAATTCACCTGACCTTCCCAGTCATCAATGATGGTATTGCCGAAGCGGAACACCTCGCTCTGCAGGTAAGGTACGCGCGCGGCAGCCCAGGCCTCTTTGGCGGCTTTCAGGGTTTCGTCGTTGGGCTTGGCAAGGAACGCGTCGACGGCGGTCTGCAGGGTCTTGGCGGTGCTCAGCGCGTCGCTGTACACGGCATAGACCATTTCGGTGTAATGCTTGACCACGGCTTTGCCGGCCGCTTCGTCGACAGCCCCGGGCGCCGCCGCTGCGGTGCTGGCCGCAGCAGGTGCCTGAGCTTGCGGAGCGGCAGCCTTGTCATCCTTGCCTTCGCCGCAACCGGCGAGAGCGATGGCGATGGCCAGCAGACTGGCGGAGGCCAGGGGCATACGAATCATTGTTGGTTTTCCTGCGTCGTGTGGTTGGACCAAGGGGTTGGGCCGTGCGCCGTGGCACGCGAAACGACAACATCATGCGAAAGATTTGCATTTGCTGTAAAGGGGTTGGCGCGCAATTCATGCAAATGCGCGTTACGGGCCGAAATCGAGGGGCAAGCCTTACAGCGCGGAGACCTGATTGCGCTGGGCTTGTTTGAGGAAGTTGGTCAGTTCGCGGGCCGACAACGGCTTGCTGTAGTGATAGCCCTGACCCTCATGGCAGCCTTGGGCGATGATGTAGGTTTCCTGCTCGGCGGTTTCCACGCCTTCGGCAATCACCTGCATGCCCAGGCTCTTGCCCAGCTGGATGATGGCGCGAACGATGGTCGCGTCATCATCATCGTCGAGCAGGTCCTGGACGAAGCTCTTGTCGATCTTGATCTTGTCCAGCGGCAGCGACTTCAGGTAGCTGAGCGACGAGTAACCGGTGCCGAAATCGTCGATGGCGATCAGCGCCCCCGAGCGGCGCAAGCTGAGCAGGTGCTGGGCGGCGGTGCTGATGTCTTCCATCAGGCCGGTCTCGGTCACTTCCAGCTCCAGGCTGCGCGGAGGCAGGCGGTAAGCTTGCAGCAGGTTGTTGACTACCCGCGGCAGCTCGCTGTGATGCAGCTGGACGGTGGACAGGTTGACCGCCATGCGTAATTCGCTGAAGCCCATGTCATGCCATTCGCGCAACTGCCGGCAGGCCTGGTCGAGTACCCACTCGCCAATCCTGATGATGCTGCCGTTCTGTTCGGCCAGCGGGATGAACTGATCGGGCGGGACCATGCCGAGCTCCGGGTGCTGCCAGCGCAACAAGGCCTCGACGCCGACCACGCGGTGGTCGCGGTAACTGATTTGCGGTTGGTAGACCAGGTACAGCTGGTTGCGCGGCAGGGCTTCGCGCAGGTCTTTTTCCAGCTCGCGGCGGCGGCGCATTTCGCTGTCGACGCTGGCGATGTAGAACTGGTAACGGTTGCGTGAGCGGGCCTTGGCCAGGGTCATGGTCTGTTCGGCCTTTTGCAGCAGCTTCTCGGTGCTGTCACCGTCCTCCGGGAAAAGGGTGATGCCGATGGTGGCGCGCAGGCGGATTTGCTGTTGGTCCAGGGCGAACGGCAGTTCGAGGTCGTCGAGAATGCTCTGGGCCAGCTCTGCCGCCTCGTAGGGCTGCTGGATATTGGCCTGGACCAGGGCAAACTGGTCGCCTCCCAGCCGTGCCAGGGAACCCAGGCGGCCACTGTGAGCGCGCAGGCGATCGGCCAGGGCCAGCAGCAACTGGTCGCCGGCCTGGTAGCTGAACTGCTCGTTGATGCCCTTGAAGTCGTCCAGGCCCACGCACAGTACGGCCACGCGATGTTGCAGGCGGCCGGCGTCGGCGAGGATCTTGTCGAGTTGCGCCTGCAACTGCTGGCGGTTGGGCAGGCCGGTGAGGAAATCGTACTGCGCCATGCGCTGCAAGCTGTTCTCGGCTTCGTGGCGCAGGTGGGTGTTGCGCTCGATCGAGGCCAGCAGCTGGTTGGCGGTATTGACCCAGAGGCCCAGCTCATTCTTCTCGTGGCCCTTGAGCAGCGGGATCTGGTGCTGGCTGGGGCGGTCAGGGTTGATCTGGGTAAGGTGCTCGATGATCTTCGACAGCGGCTTGGTCAGCAGCCAGTGATACACCAGGTAGAGCACCAGGCCCATGGCCAGGGCGCGCAGCACGCCGGAAATGAAGATGATCACCGCATTGACCAGGAAGTCTTCGCCATAGGACGACGTGTCGAGGGTGATGCTCAGGTCGCCGTAGTACTCGCTGTACGGGCCACGGCCGACCAGTTGGGTGGTGTAGGTGCGTTCCTGGCCGAGGATCAGGTCGGTCAGCCAGCGCATCGACATGTCCTGCAGCGGACGGGACTTTTCCGCCAGCATGGTTTCGTTGGGGTGGCCGATCGAAGCCATGCGCACCGACTCGTCCTGGAACAGGCCTTCCATCACCTGCATGCCCATTTCACGGTCGAGGCTGTACACCGCCTGGGTGGAGGGGTCGCGGAACATGTCGAGAATGCGTTGGGCGTCGTTATTGACGGCCTGGCGGGTCTTGTAGGTGTCGTAGACGATCTGCGCGCAACTGAGGACGACGCCGACCGCCAGCGCCGAAAGGAGCACGACCCTGAGCAACTTGACCGACAAGCTGTTCCGCAATTCCAGCTTCAATGGGGTTTTCCTTAATCCATGCGCATAACATCATTTTGCCATTAACCGTTGGCAATACACTATCGGCCGACCTTGGGTAGTGTATCGGTTGCCCGACCCTGCAACTTGAGTGCGCGGCATCAAACTTCCAGACGGTTGATGTTAGCGTGCTCTACGCGCTGAGCAAGACTTCGAAGGAAAACTGTCAGGCATGAAAAAGCCCGGCGCTGGGCCGGGCTTTTCGTTCAGGGCTGACTGAATCAGGCCTTGAAGGTCTTGCCTTCGAACTGCTCGGCAACGAATTTCCAGTTGACCAGGTTCCAGAACGCCTCGACGTACTTCGGACGCAGGTTGCGGTAGTCGATGTAGTAGGCGTGTTCCCAGACATCGCAGGTCAGCAGCGGGGTGTCGCCGCTGGTCAGCGGGCAGCCGGCGCCGATGGTGCTGGCCAGGGCCAGGGAGCCGTCAGCTTTCTTCACCAGCCAGCCCCAGCCGGAACCGAAGGTGCCGACCGAAGTCTTGGTGAACTCTTCCTTGAACTTGTCGAAGGAACCGAAAGCAGCGTTGATGGCATCAGCCAGGGCGCCGGTCGGCTGGCCACCGGCGTTAGGTGCCAGGCAGTTCCAGTAGAAGGTGTGGTTCCAGACTTGAGCGGCGTTGTTGAAGATGCCGCCCGAAGAGCTCTTGACGATCTCTTCCAGGGTCTTGCCTTCGAATTCGGTGCCTGGGACCAGGTTGTTCAGGTTCACGACATAGGTGTTGTGGTGCTTGTCGTGGTGATACTCCAGGGTTTCCTTGGAGATGTGCGGCTGCAGGGCATCGTGGGCGTACGGCAGCGGCGGCAATTCAAAAGCCATGGTGGATCTCCTGATTCAGGTCTGTTTGCGGTTTGCGCAAGGCCGATCACGGGCGGCCCGATGTACGTCGGCGAGTTTGTACTCTTTGCGACGCAAGGGCTGGATCATAGCACCGGGCCCGACGCATAACCACGCAACAAAGATAGGGAATAGAGGTTCCAGAGCGGTTGGCGGCCGCCGACCGGCGGCCCTCAGTTGAAGATCAGCTGCGCCGCCACGGCAAACATCATTACCGCCACCATCAGGTCGAGCATCCGCCAGGTGGCTGGACGCGCCAGCCATGGCGCGAGCCAGGCCGCACCGATCGCCAGGGTCGAGAACCACACCAGCGAAGCGCTGGCGGCGCCCGCCACATAAGCGCCTGGCACAGTCTGCTGAGCCCCCAGCGAACCGATCAGCAGCACCGTGTCGAGGTACACATGCGGGTTGAGCAGGGTAACCGCCAATGCACTCAGCAGTACCGCCCGGCGCGAGCGCATGCCCTGGCCCTCCTGGTGTTGCAGGCTCTGCTTGGAACAGGCACTGCGCAGTGCCTTGGCGCCATACCAGATGAGAAACACTGCCCCGCCCCAGCGGGCGATCGCCAGCAACGTCGGGTTGTGCGCCAACACCGTGGCCAGGCCGAACACCCCGGCTGCCACCAGGATCGCATCGCAGATGATGCACAGCGCAGCCACGGGCAAATGGTGCTCGCGGCGCAGGCTCTGGGCGAGGACGAAAGCGTTTTGTGCACCGATGGCCATGATCAGGCCGAAGGCCACCAGCATGCCGTTGAGATAGCTTTGCCACATGGCAATTACTCCAAAGAAGATGCTGGATAGTGTGGCGAGGTACGCTGTATAAGAAAAACAAATAACGCTGATCCATCATTAGGAAAATCGATGTTCGACTACAAGCTGCTGGCTGCCCTCGCGGCGGTGATCGAGCAAGGCGGTTTCGAACGTGCCGCGCAGGTGCTTGGGCTGTCTCAGTCGGCCATTTCGCAGCGCATCAAGCTGCTCGAAGCGCGGGTCGGCCAACCGGTGCTGGTGCGTGCTGCACCGCCGAGTCCGACCGAAGTCGGCCGGCAACTGCTCAACCATGTGCAGCAGGTACGGCTGCTCGAACGTGACTTGCAACGCCAGGTGCCGGCGCTGGACGAGGAGGGCATGCCCGAACGCCTGCGCATCGCCCTCAACGCCGACAGCCTGGCGACCTGGTGGGCCGGTGCGGTGGGGGCATTTTGCGCCGAGCATCAGTTACTCACCGACCTGGTGGTGGAAGATCAGGAGGTTGGCCTCAAGCGCATGCGGGCGGGCGAAGTGGCGGCCTGCCTGTGTGGCAGCGAGCGGCCGGTGGCTGGCGCACGCAGCCTGCCGCTAGGTGCCATGCGCTATCGGGCGCTCGCCAGCCCTGGGTTCATGGCGCGGCACTTCCCGCAGGGTTTCGCGGCGCAACGGCTGGCCCGCACACCGGCCATCGTCTACGGGCCAGACGACTTCCTGCAGCACCGTTACCTGGCTTCGCTGGGGATCGAGGATGGCTTCCTGCACCATTTGTGCCCGTCGTCCGAAGGTTTCCTGCGTATGACCGAAGCCGGCCTGGGCTGGGGCCTGGTGCCCGAATTGCAGGCTCGTGAGCAATTGGCCAATGGCCAACTGGTGGAAATCTGCAGCGATACCCCCATCGATGTGCCGTTGTACTGGCATCATTGGCGCAACGGCGGGCACCTGCTCGCGCAACTGACCGAACACCTGCGGCACACGGCACGGCATTGGCTGGTGCCCTTGTAGCGGTGGCTGGCGTCTGTTGCATCTGAAATCAAGGTGGAGTCACACATGCAAATACTGGTCACCGGCGCGAGCGGCTTCATTGGCGGGCGTTTTGCGCGCTTTGCCCTGGAGCAAGGCCTGGCTGTGCGGGTCAGCGGCCGGCGCGCCGAAGGCGTGGAGCACCTGGTCAAACGTGGTGCACAGTTCATCCCTGGCGACCTGGGTGACCCTGAACTGGCGCGCCGCCTGTGCCAAGGCGTCGAGGCGGTGGTGCATTGCGCGGGCGCAGTGGGCAGCTGGGGGCGCTACCAGGACTTCCACCAAGGCAATGTGGTGGTCACGGAAAACGTCGTCGAGGGCTGCCTCAAGGAGCATGTGCGACGCCTGGTGCACCTGTCGTCGCCATCGATCTATTTCAACGGGCGTTCGCGCCTGGGTATCCGGGAGGACCAGGTACCGCGTCGTTTTCACGACCACTATGCGCAAACCAAGCATATCGCCGAGCAGAAAGTCTTCGGTGCCCAGGAGTTCGGCCTGGAGGTGTTGGCGCTGCGGCCACGCTTCGTTACCGGGGCCGGTGATGCAAGTATCTTCCCGCGCTTGATGCAGATGCAGCGCAAGGGCCGTGTGGCGATCATCGGCAACGGCCTGAACAAGGTCGACTTCACCAGCGTGCACAACCTCAACGAGGCGCTGCTCAGCGCGCTGTTCGCCGAAGACCGTGCACTGGGCCAGGCCTACAACATCAGCAATGGCCAGCCGCTGCCGCTGTGGGACGTGGTCAACTACGTGATGCGCCAGATGCAGCTGCCGCAGGTTACCCGCTACCGCCCTTACGGCCTGGCCTACAGCCTTGCGGCGCTGAACGAAGCCGCCTGCATGCTGTGGCCCGGGCGCCCGCAGCCAACTCTGTCGCGTCTGGGCATGCAGGTCATGAGCCGTGACTTCACCCTGGACATCAGCCGCGCCCGTCAATATCTGGATTACCAGCCCAAGGTCAGCCTGTGGACAGCGCTGGATGAATTCTGTGCCTGGTGGAAGCATCAACCGCCGGGCCAGTGAACCCGATCGACAGATGATGGTCATCAGTGCGCCGCACGAGCGGTTTATACTCATGTCTCTTTGCTACCACCGCGGTTGAAGCCACCTATGCGTAACGATGCCCACGACGATTTCGATGATGTGCCCACCTTGCGGGCGGGTACCCCCGATGACGACGAGTTGCTGCCCGCGCACGTCTCGCGCAGCCGCCAAAAGGTTGCCAGGCCCGCCAGCAATGGGCCACTGTGGGCATTGCTGGGCGCGTCGTTCATCGCTTTGGCAGGGCTGGGCTGGTGGAGCTTTCAGCAGATCTCGCTGATGGAACAGCAACTGGTGGCCACCCAGGAAAGCTTCGCGCGGATCAGCGAAGAAGCTGCCGGGCGTTTGCAGGCCATCAGCGGCAAGGTCGAGGCCAGCGAGTCATCGACTGCCACCGGCAGTGAAGCATTGAAGCTGCAGATCCGTCAGTTGCAGGCCAGCCTGGCCGAGCAGGGCAAGCAGCAGCAAGGTGTGGCCGGGCAGGCGGGTGACCTGGGCAAGCGCCTGGAGCAGGTGCTGGCCGATACCCGTGAGCAGCAGAAAGCGGTGACCGAGCTGCAGACGCAACTGCAGGCCCAGTTGAAGGCCGTGAATGCGGAGTTGGCGGCGCTGAAGTCGGGGCAAGTGGATGGCGGCAAGCTCGATGGCCAACTGAAGAGCCTGAGCGATGAAGTGGCCGCATTGAAAAAGCAGGGCAACCAGAAGGCTGCAGTGGAAAGCCTGGAGCAGGATGTGCTGGTGCTCAAGACCCAGATGGAAAACCGCACGGCGTCATCGAGTGGGGCAACGGTGCAGGAGTTCGATGCGTTCCGCGGGCAGACCACGCGCAACTTCAATACCTTGCAGAGTCAGATTCAGA
>NZ_JABWRP020000024.1 GCF_014269035.2 Pseudomonas vlassakiae | reverse complement strand
AACGGCAGGTTGTGCCTTGCCTTGCTGGCGCGCCAGGTCGTGGTACAGCGCCTGGCCGATCTCGGCGGCACGGGAGGGCAGCACCGACAGCAAGGTGTCGCTGAGGCCATGGCTGTTCTCGCAGAAGCCTTGCAGGTAGACCGAGGCCTGCAGGTCGGGGCTGGCCAATACCCGGTAGTTGCGGTCGACGCTGAAGTCTTCCAGGTAGTCGGCCAGCGGGGCGAGCAGGTCGCGGTGCGAGCGGCGTTCGTAGCCGGTGGCGAGTATTACCGCGTCGTAGCGGTGGGTCTGCTGCTGGCCGGTGGCCAGGTCGCGCAGGGTCAGTTCGATGCCGTCGCGGGTGGCCACTACGGCTTCCACCTGGCGGCGGCACAGCACGTTGTGGCGGAACTGGTGGGCGACCTTCTGCCGGTAGAGGATGCCGTAGATGCGCTCGATCAGGTCGAGGTCGACCACCGAGTAGTTGGTGTTGTGGTATTCGCCGAGCAGCTTGGCGCGTTGATCGGCCGGCTCGTTGTAGACCAGATCGGTGTAGTCGGGGGCGAAGATTTCGTTGACGAACGGGCTGTCGTCGGCCGGCTTGAGGGCGGAGCCGCGCAGCACCATGTCGACCTTGACCGACGGGTAGCTGTCATTGAGGTCGATGAAGGCCTCGGCGGCGCTCTGGCCCGAGCCGATCACGGCAATGCGCATCGGCTTGCCGGCCGTGCAGGGTAGCTTGTTCAGGCTGCTCAGGTACTGGGAATGGTGGAAAACCCGCGGATCATCCTTGAACGCGCTGAATTTCTCGGGGATTTTCGGTGTGCCGCCGCTGCCTACCACCACTGAGCGCGTCCGACGGTTGAATTCGCGGCCTTGCCCGTCGCGTGAGACCAGGCGCAGGTGCTCGACACGGCCTGCCTTCACTTCAGGCTCGATGCGCAGCACTTCTTCGCCATACACCGCCTGGGCGGCGAAGTGCTCGGCGGCCCAGCGCAGGTAGTCGTTGTACTCCAGGCGGCAGGGGTAGAAGGTGCCGAGGTTGATGAAGTCGGCCAGGCGCTGCTTCTGGTGCAGGTAGTTGACGAAGCTGTACGGGCTGGTCGGGTTGCGCAGCGAGACCAGGTCCTTGAGGAACGAGATCTGCAGTTCGCTCTGGGTGGCGAGGGTTTCGCCGTGCCAGCGGTATTCCTTCTGCTTGTCGATGAACAGCGCATCGAGGGCGTGGCCCTGGCTCTGGGCAAGCTCTTCCAGGGCGATGGCCAGGGCCAGGTTGGACGGGCCGAAGCCAACGCCGATCAGGTCCTTGATAGTTTCCGGGTGTGCAGACTGGCTCATGGCTGCGGTTCCATAATGGGTCGAATGTGGGCGCATGCGGGGGCTCCGGCGCTTGTACATTGGGTGGAACGAGCCAGCGCTGGGTGAATTTACTGCCCGCAAGCGTGCCTGCGGCCAGCCGGGCCTAAAGGCTTGCCGCTTTCGGCCGATACGCAGGTCAACTCAAGGACCCTTTGCAAGGCAAGGAGAAACACATGGTAGGTATCGCGGCAGTCAGCATCAGCAACACCTCGGCCCAGGCCGGCAGCGTTTCGCAGGCCAGCGACACGGAAAAGACTGAATCGGGCAGCTCGACGCTGCAGGTCGACACCTCGAAGCTGCGTGGCGACGGCCAGGCCAAGGGCGCCGAGGGTGCGCAAGGCAGCAGTGGCAGTGACGAGCCCTCACACATCAAGCAGTTGCGCGAGATGATCAAGAAACTGCAGAAGCAGTTGGCCGATGAACAGAAACAGCTGGCCATCCTGATGGCGCAGAAAACCGACGAAACCAGCAAGTTGGCGGCAGTCACGGCCAAGCAGGCCAGCATCGCCACCCTCAGTGGCGAGATCATGACGGCCACCGCGCAACTGCTGGAAGCGTTGCAGAAGTCAGGCGGCAGCAGTGCCGGCGGCATGGTCGATACCCAGGCCTGAACAGCCTGAACGGGCCTCATCGCCGGCAAGCCGGTGATGAGGCTGACAAGGCCTGCCGTCAGTCCGACGCCAGGCGCCCCTTGCCGTGCTTGTCGGTCTTGTATTGCATGGCCACGGCCGGTGCCGGCTTGGTCGCGCCGGTCTCCAGCCACTGACGCATGCGGGTGGCGTCGGCGAAGTGGGTGTACTTGCCGAAGGCATCGAGGATCACCATGGCCACCGGGCGGTTGTCCATCCTGGTCAGCAGCACCAGGCAATGGCCGGCTTCATTGGTGAAACCGGTCTTGGTCAGCTTGATGTCCCAGTTGCTCTTGTTCACCAGGTGGTCGGTGTTGCGGAAGCCCAAGGTGTAGTTGGGCTTGCGGAAGGCCACGGTCTTCTCGCGGGTGGTCGACAGCTCGCTCAGCATCGGGTACTTGCGCGCGGCCATCAGCAGCTTGGACAGGTCACGGGCGGTGGAGACGTTCTGCGTCGACAGGCCGGTCGGTTCGACATAGCGGGTGTGCGCCATGCCCAGGCTGCGGGCCTTGGCGTTCATCGCCTTGATGAAGGCCGGGTAGCCCCCTGGGTAGTGGTTGGCCAGGGTGGTCGCGGCACGGTTTTCCGACGACATCAGGGTAATCAGCAGGGTTTCCCGGCGATTCAGCTCGCTCCCCAGGCGAACGCGCGAATACACGCCTTTCATGTCCGGGTTGTTGGCGATGGTCATGGTGAGCATCTCATCCATGGGCAGTTTGGCATCCAGCACCACCATCGCCGTCATCAGTTTGGTCACCGAGGCAATGGGCACCACCCGGTCGGCGTGGCTCGAATACAGTTCCTGGTTGGTGTTCAGGTCGATCAGCAGGGCGCTGCCAGACGCCAGGTGCAGCTTGGACGGGTCGCGTTGGACCTGGGCCGGGGGTTGTGCAGCAGCGGTCGACGGAAGGGTCGCAGTACCTGTGAGCAACAGCAGCAGGCTGAGGATGGACAGGGATGTTTTCACGTTGAGGCTCACTAAAAGTTGGTATGTCGTTGGCTGTGCAAGGGTTTTCCCCCAAAAAACCGCTGCATTGTGGAGTATGGCCGAAGTGCTGTCGAATGCCTTATATCCAAAGGGCGCAACGTGAAGGAAATTTAATCCTGTACCCATTTCGTACCAATCACCGGCATTTCCAGCTTCGCCAATTCGGACCAATCGTTGGCCGAATTCCGCCACTTGTGCCTAGGCAGTGAGCGCGCCTTGGACGCGTGGCCAGGCTGTCCGCAGATGTGTATGGGTTCCCCCAGGCATGGCGCGGGGGGGCAGGTTTGCCCCCGCTGCACGAGTTCGCGCTTCTGGCTGAACCACCGCTGTAATGAGGCAAAACGGCGAAACGCGCCTCCATCTTCAAGCGGGACGACCACACAGTAGTTACAAATAGTTCATGACGAAGGTGATTTCGCTGTTGGCGGAGCCTGCGGCCATTCCCGCGTCGTATTGGCCTGCGTTTCCGTTCGGTAATGTACGGATATACTTGGCATTCAAGGGGATGGAAAAAGATCCGCCCTCTGTTGAGTACTCATTGAAGAAATATGTCTTATCGAGCTGCAGTGGAGCCAGATTGCTGTCGAGCAATTGCAGCGCTATGCCTTTAGCGGTTGAGCTTTTGTTTAATTCTATAATGCCGAGGGCCCCGTCCACTGCAGGGGCGCCCGACGTGGCAGATAAACTGTAGCTGACTTTATGGATTCCACTAGGGCAGTTGTTAAGTTTTATATTGAACGCTTTAGGTGTCGTGGAATTTCCGTTTCTTGACAGCACGCTCAGATTGTGTTCGCCCATGTCGACGGCAACGTTTGGAGTTTCGCACGACTGAAGGATAATGGCTAGACTTTTGTCCGTGATCATTGCTAAAGGTCTTAGGCTGGTCGAATCTATTTGCATATAACCCAAGGTGCCGGCTGGTAGGGTTGTGCCCGGTGAAATATCGCCGGTTTTAACTACGCGCAGGACATGGGTTGTGCCGTTGAAGCCGTATCCACCGGGTTTTTGGGCTTTTCCGCCGCCAACACCATTATACGCTGTCCCCTCATAACCCCACTGCCACGAAAGCCCCGTATTGCCTATGGGAAAATAAGATGAAGTTGAGTCGGTTCCCACGTTGTTTTTGACTCCGACCGTGAATGTGGTTGAGCACTTGTACGATGCGGCGCCATTGAAGGTCTGTGCCGGGGATTCGTAAATGACGGTATTGACCGCAGCGTCCCGGGGAATGGAAAGCGTTGAAGGTATGGTTATGGTTATCTGTTTTTGCGAGTGCCCGCCATAAAACTCACAAGCTGCAAACGAGAGCGAAGGTGCGGCGATCAAGATACAAACTGCCAGTGATGCGATGGGTTTAATCATTTGGCAAGCCCCTCAACAAATTGCCAGTTGAATTCGGGGTGCTCAATAATTAAACGTTGGTAGGCGTCATTTAAACGAGCGTTCTTTGCCTCGCTGGAAGTCTCCGTTAAGTTTGCTTGTGGCGGTGAAGTACACGCGGAAACAGTTAAGAATATACTTGATATAAGTATGCTCAGGCCATTATAATACTTACTTGCTTGCTTGCTTGCTTGGTCATAAGTTTGCCTTGTATTTTGCATGGTGCATGCCTGTGAAATGAATGCGCCAAGTTATCCCCGGAATGGCCAGGCGTTTAATCAGACGATTCTGATAGAGCTTTCATTGTGCTGCGGCCGTGAAATGAAAAAGCCTCATGCTGCAATGATTATCTTCTCCGCGCTCGTCGGTTCGCCCAGGCAAAAAAAGACCCGCCAGCAGGCGGGTCACAAGGAGCGTAGGGAGCAACGCACAACAAATTCGGTCAAGCGATCAGGCAAGCGGCCTGCAGCTGTTCAGCCAGGGCCTGGGCCGAGGCGCGGCTGGCCAGCGGGCCGCTGACGGCCTCGCCATTGCTTACCAGGTACCAGCAGGCCAACAGGCCTTGCTCACGCAGGGTAACGGGGACGGCAGTGCCGACAACGGACATGATCTGAATAGTGGCCATGGGGACCTCCTGTGAAACATGGCCCTACCTTACGCAGCAGCCGTCAGGGTTTGAAATCAACACGCTCAATAGTGCTCATCAGTTTTTTCAACGGTCACCAGCGTGGCGGGCCGTAATACACCGGTGGCGGCCCGTAGTAGGGGCGGTACGCGGGCGGTGGCGGAGCCGGCACGTAGTACGGTTGGTAGTACACAGGCTGCGGCGGGGCCTGCACATAGACTGGCGGTGGCGGCCCATAGTAGGCAGGCTGGCGTTCGACGTAGACCGTCCGGTCGTGGCCGCCATACACCGTCGCGCCGACCAGGGCGCCGACCGCGGCAGCACCGAGCAGCGGAGCCGGGCCATACCAGCCGTGGCCGCCGCCACCGTGGGCAGAGGCTTGCCCGCTGATGGCCAGGGCACCGACCAGCAGGGCGATTCCGGGGAGATGACGGATCATGACACTTCCTCGCAAGGTAACCCCACGCTTGGGGCCCTGATAGTATGAATCCGGTCTCTGTCAGCCGAGCACAGGGAAACGGTAAAGGTTGTGTAAGGGGCGACCAGCGGCTGCGTCTGGTAGGCTGAACAAACGATTCAGTCAGCAAAGAGGAGCCGTTCATGGCGACAACTCCCAGCAGAGATACCGTGCTGTGCATTTCCCTGGCCGGGCGGCCTGGCACCTTCGGCGTGCGCTTTCATAATCACCTCTACCAGCAGCTCGGGCTCGATTACTACTACAAGGCCATGACCACCGACGACCTGCCAGCAGCGGTTGCAGGCATCCGCGCGCTGGGGATCCGCGGTTGTGGCGTGTCGATGCCGTACAAGGAAGCCTGCATGGCGCTGGTGGATGAGATCGACCCGTCGGCGGCGGCGATCGAGTCGGTCAATACCCTGGTCAACGACGCCGGCCATCTGAAGGCCTATAACACCGATTACCTGGCGGTGCGGCAACTGCTCGGAGAGCACCAGGTCGACCCCGCCACCGCGTTCGCCCTGCGTGGCAGTGGCGGCATGGCCAAGGCCGTGGCCAGTGCCTTGCGCGATGCCGGGTTCCGTGAAGGCCTCATTGTCGCCCGCAACGAGCAGGCCGGTCGGCAGCTGGCGGATGTCTGTGGCTATCGCTGGGTGGCCGAGCTGGGTGACCTGTGCCCGCCGATGCTGGTGAACGTGACACCGATCGGCATGGCTGGCGGGCCAGAGGCCCAAGCGCTGGCGTTCAGCGAGAATGCCATTGCGGCGGCCGAGCGGGTGTTCGACGTGGTGGCGATGCCGGCGCGCACGCCTTTGATCCAGCGCGCCGAGGCACTGGGCAAACCGGTGATCACCGGGCTGGAAGTGATCGCGTTGCAGGCATTGGAGCAGTTTGTGCTGTACACCGGGGTGCGGCCCAGCCGTGAACAGGTCGAAGCGGCGGTAGCTTATGCACGCGCCGCTCCTGCACCCAAATGACCTGCAGGGTCAGAAGGCCTTGTGCCCTTTGTCCAGTTGCATGTCCACCAGTGCCCGGCCATGGGCCAGCGACACATGCTGCGCATTCTCAAGGTCCGAGAAGAACTTCATGGGCATGGATAGGCGCTTGCTGGTATGCCCCTGTGGGTCAGTGATCAGGCAACCGGCGGCATAGGGCAGGGGGGAGTCGGGGTGGGGCATCACGCTGGCAGTGATGGTGTGGTTGCGGTATTCACAGTGAAGAGATTGCATCGTCCTTACCTCGCTGTGGTATGTG
This sequence comes from Pseudomonas vlassakiae, assembly GCF_014269035.2. Classification (GTDB taxonomy): domain Bacteria; phylum Pseudomonadota; class Gammaproteobacteria; order Pseudomonadales; family Pseudomonadaceae; genus Aquipseudomonas; species Aquipseudomonas vlassakiae. The sequence goes on along the minus strand of NZ_JABWRP020000024.1, from coordinate 59,465 downwards.
AAGCCTTCCCTTCATATACCACAGCAAGGGGCCGGCGGTTCCCGGCCCGACGAGCGCGAACCGAAGGCGGTCAGCCCTTCAGTTCGGCTGGCTGGATCACTTCTACCCAATAACCGTCCGGGTCCTTGATGAAAGCCAGGTGGTTCATGCGGCCATCTTGCAGGCGCTTCTGGAACGGCACGCCGAGGGCTTCGAAACGGGCGCAGGCTTCACGTACGTCCGGCACCGAGATGCAGATGTGGCCAAAGCCGCGCGGGTCGGTGTTGCCGTTGTGATAGGCAAACGCCGGGTCGTTTTCGGTGCCGTGGTTGTGGGTCAGTTCCAGCACGCCCGGGATCGACTTCATCCACTGGTGGCGGGCTGCGTCGTCGGCGGGGATCTGTGCTGGGTCGACCAGGGCCAGGAAGTACAGGCTGAAGGCTGCTTCAGGGAAGTCGCGTTTGTCGACCAGGCGGAAGCCCAGCACACGGGTGTAGAAGTCCAGCGACTTCTCGATATCCTTGACCCGCAGCATGGTGTGGTTGAAGACGAACTGGGCGGTGGCAGCGTCTGGCTGCGCGGTGACGCCAGGCAGGGTTTGCAGATCGTGCAGGCTCATGGGGACTCCAGAGACGGGGCTGGCAATCAGGTGCCAGCGAAACAGACAGGAGGCCATGATACGGCAGTGAAGCGTTTGCGCAAATAAAAGCGCCCTGCTCGGGGTGAGCAGGGCGCCGGAATTAGAGGCCCGCATGTGCGGGCGCGTGATGGGGTCGCTAGTCCTTTAGCTGTCTTGATACTGCTGCAACCGTTGTGAAAAAAGTGTGAAGTGGGTGTTGACGTTTCATCAGCGAACCCAGCTTTCCACGGTAGCGGCCCCATACTGTTCTTTCCACGCCTTGAGGCCGCGGTGGTTGCCACCTTTGGTCTCGATCAGCTCGCCGGTGTGCGGGTTTTCATAGACTTTCACCACGCGCGGGCGGCGCTGCTGCTTCGGTGCGCTGGCCGTGCCACGGGTAACCGCCTTCGGGTCGAGGATGGCGATGATATCGCGCAGATTTTTGTCATAGCTTTTCATCAGGCCGACTAGTTTCTGCTCGAATTCGATTTCGCGTTTGAGGCCGGCATCCTTTTTCAGCGCCTCCAGTTGCGCCATTTGTTCCTGGAGCGCTTTCTCGGCAGCACGAAACTCTGCAAGTCTGGACACTGTAATCACTCCTGTACGTCTTCGTGGCAGGGCGTGACGAACATTGACAAGGACTAAACGCCAGCCACGCGGGTGGGTAAAACTGTTCGCTGACATCGAGTGTAGACACTTGCAGGAATTCAGTAAACCGCAAACTTTTTATAAGTAATCGGGAACTTTCCAAGTTTTCCGGGCGGTAATGCAGGCGGTTTTTCGATGGCTCTTCGTGGGGTTCTAGACCATGGTCCAATACCGCGTCGCAGCGCGCTTGGGCGATGATTTCAGATGATGGCCGACGCATGTTCGGCCGCGACGCATTCGCGTGGCGCAGGTGCGTCACGAATTGTTTTTTCGCCTTTCTTTGGATGTTCCCTCGCATGTTTTCCCCCCTCCCTCTCGCCCCCGGGCGCCGTGTTGCCGGCGTGTTCCTGTTGTGCACCGGTGCGCATGCCCAGGCTGCCGGTTTTGTTGAAGACGCTAATGCCAAGGTTGAAGCACGCACCGTCTATTTCAACCGGGATTTTCGTGACGGCCACAGCAGTTCCAGCCAGGGCGCGTCAAAACGCGAAGAGTGGGCGCAAGGCTTCATTCTCAATGTGCAGTCGGGTTATACCCAAGGGCCCGTCGGCTTTGGCGTGGATGCATTGGGTATGTTAGGCATTAAGCTCGATTCCAGCCCGGCCGACAGTAACAGTGGTTTGTTGCCTTCATCCGGCCACGATCCACGGCACTCGGCCGATCAATACGCGAAGATGGGCCTGGCGGCCAAGGTCAAGGTTTCCAACACGGTGCTGAAGTATGGCTCGATGATGCCGGACGTGCCGTTGTTGAAGTACAACGATGGTCGCCTGCTGCCGACGATGTTCCAGGGTGCGATGCTCACCTCCGAAGAACTGCACGACCTGAAGTTCACCCTGGCCCGCCTGGACAAGTACACGGCGCGTGATTCCACCGATCGCCAGGATATTCGCGTGCATTGCAAGAACAAACGCTATGCCTGCGATATCGAAGCCGACCACTTTGACCTGGCCGGCCTGGACTATCGCTTCAACGACCGGTTCAGTGCCCAGTATCAGGTCGCCAAGCTGGAAAACATCTACCGCCAGCACTTCCTTGGCCTGGTCGCCAGCCAGCCGCTCGCGGTTGGCAGCCTGTCGGCGGACCTGCGGCTGATCAAGAGCGATGACATTGGCAATGCCCGCGCCGGCGAGATCGACCACCGCGCCTTCAGCGGCATGCTCGCTTACAGCCTGGGTGGGCACAAGGTCAGCGCCGGCTGGCAGCGCATGTATGGCGAAAGTGCCATGCCGTACCTCGATGGCAGTAACCCGTACCTGGTCAACTACGCCCAGGTCAACGACTTCGCCGCCGCCCAGGAGCGTTCCTGGCAACTGCGTTACGACTATGACTTCAAAGCCCTCGGCGTGCCCGGCCTGAGCTTCTTCACCCGCTACATCAATGGCGACCACATCAAGGTCCCGGGCAGCACTGCCGAAGGCAAGGAATGGGAGCGTGACACCGAGCTCAGGTACCAGGTGCAGAGCGGCACCTTCAAGGATGTCAGTGTGCGCCTGCGTAACTCCACGTACCGCAGCAACTACGAGCGGTGGGCGCGGGACATGGACGAGACGCGGGTGATCGTCAGCTATAACTTCTCTATCTTCTGAGTAGACAGGCTGGGCGCGGTCATGAAAGACCTTCTGTTGATCGGCATCGGCCCGGGCGACCCGCGGCAGGTTACCGTCGAGGCGGTCGAGGCACTGCGTCGTGCCAGCGTGTTCTTCGTGCTCGACAAGGGCCCCGGCAAGGGTGAGCTGGTCCGCATGCGCAAGGCGATCCTCGAGCGCTATCGGCCCGAGGGCGGCTACCGCCTGGTGCAGGTGGCGGACCCGCGGCGCGATGCCGAGGCGGACGATTACCCAAGCGCTGTGCACGACTGGCATCGCCAGCGTGCCACGCTGTATGCCCGGTTGATCGGCGAAGAGCTGGGCGCCAAGGATATTGGCGCCTTTTTGCTATGGGGCGAGCCGGGGCTCTACGACAGTACCTTGCGCATGCTTGACCTGGTTCGCGAACGCGGCGTGGCGCTGCGCTTGCAGGTGATTCCGGGTATCAGCAGTGTGCAGGCCCTGGCGGCGCGGCACCAGATCCCGCTCAACCGCATAGGCGAGCCGCTGACCGTACTGCCAGGGCGACGCCTGGCAGAGCAGGGGCAGGTGGACAATGTGGTGGTGATGCTCGACGGGCAATGTGCATTTGCCGCGCTGGAGGACCCGGCGCTGGTGATCTACTGGGGCGCTTACCTGGGTACTGAGGATGAAGTGCTGATCGCCGGGCCTTTGCTGGCCGTGAAGGCGCGGATACTGGAAATGCGTGAGCGGGAGCGGGCGCGCAAGGGGTGGATCATGGATACCTACCTGTTGCGCCGGGAGCTGTGAGGTGGGGTGGCTGTACCGGCCTCTTCGCGGCTGAAGCCGGCCACAGGGATGTCACAGGCCATGAAACTTGCAGCGTACTGGTGGGAGCGGCTCAGCCGCGAAGCAGGCGCTGACGACTTCAAGGCGTACCGAGAATCTGCACCACCGTGTCGCGTAGCTGGTCGATGGTGAACGGCTTGCCGATCATGTGCATGCCCTGCGGCACGTCGAAACTCTCGGCATAGCCACTGGCAAACAGCACCGGCAGTGTCGGCCGCATGGCACGGGCCTCGGCTGCCAATGCTTCGCCGCGCATATCCGGCAGGCCGACGTCGGTCACCAGCAGGGCCAGTTGCTGGCTATCGTCCTCGATCACCTTCAGCGCCGCCGTGGCATTTTCCGCTTCAATGGTGCTGTAGCCCAATTCGTCGAGCACTTCGACCATCAGCATACGTACGATGTCGTCGTCTTCGACTACCAGAAGGTGCATGGTTGGTTTCCTGTTTGAAAAAGGCATGTCCCTACTCTGTGCGCCAGGCAGTGACAGAAGTTCCCGAGGATACCGGACTGTTGCACATCGATGGAACGATTCTCACACGCAGCCTTCAAATACTGGCTAAATGCCCTGCCGAGGCGGCCCAAGCGGGTTAGACTCGCTTGTTGACCGGTGAGCGCAGCGGCAGACAACTACAGGCTTGAGCCGCCACACTTTTCCAATGGACTTTTTTCGCGCGGGCGTTTTCAGATGATTCAAGCAGCCTCGATGGACCAGCAGAGCTTCCGCAAGCTGTTGAGCCGCAATATCGGCTTACCCCTGGGGGTGGGTCTGCTCGGCGCCGTGGCCTTTGTCGCGGTGATCAACTACCTGCTTTCGGCCATGCAATGGGTCGAGCACACCGATCGGGTGATTGGCAATGCCAACGAGACGGTCAAGCTGTCGATCGACATGGAAACCGGCATGCGCGGTTTCCTGATCACCGGTGACGAACGCTTCCTCGACCCCTACGAGGTGGCCAAGCCACGCATCCTGGGCAGCCTGCAGAGCCTGCGCGGCATGGTCGAGGATAACCCGCAGCAGGTCGACCGCATCGACCGGTTGATCGCGTTGCAGAGCGCCTGGAACGATTTCGGCAGCGAGATGATCAATCAGCGCCGCAGTGGTGGGGATTACCGTGAGTCGGTGGCCAATGGCCGTGGCAAGCGCATCACCGACGAAATACGCAATGAGTTCGAGAACCTGATCAACACCGAGCAGCAGTTGCGCATGGCCCGCAACGAGAAGGTCAGCGCGGTTACTGTCACGGCAATTTCCGTCTTCGTGCTGCTCATCGTCGGCCTTAGCGCCTTGCTCGCCTACTTCGGCCGTCGCGATCTGATGGCACTGTCGGATAGCTACAGCGACAACCTGCAGGCCCAGCAGCGCTTCGCCGAGCGCCTGGAGCACCAGGCCTGGCTGCGCAATGGCCAGACACAGCTGTCTGAACAGGTGTTGGGCCAGCTGACCTTGCCGATGCTGGGCGAAAACATCCTGCGTTTCTTCGCCAGCTACCTGGGCAGTGTGGTCGGTGCGCTTTACGTGCGTGACGAGCACGGCCGCCTGGTGCGCGTGGCCAGCTATGGCCTGGGGGCCGAAGAACAGGCCCGCCAGCAGGTGCTGGGTGACCACGACGGCCTGCTGGCCCGAGCCGTGCGCGAAGGGCGCCTGTTGCGCCTGGACAACTTGCCGGACGATTACTATCGCTTCAGCTCCGGCCTTGGCAGCGGCCTGCCGCGCAGCGCGCTGTTGATGCCGGCCATTGACGACGGCCAAATCAATGGCGTGATCGAACTCGGCTTCCTGCGCCCCTTGCAGGAGCGTGACGACGAACTGATGGAGCGCGTGGCTGGCAACCTCGGTATCTCCATCGAAAGCGCTCGCTACCGCCAGCGTCTGCAGGAGGTGCTGGCTGAAACCCAGCAGCTCAACGAGGAACTGCAAGTCCAGCAAGAAGAGCTCAAGACCGCCAACGAGGAGCTCGAAGAGCAATCGCGCGTGCTCAAGGAGTCGCAGGCCCATCTGGAAACCCAGCAGGCCGAACTGGAACAGACCAATGAGCAGTTGTCCGACCGCACCCACGCGCTGGACCGCAAGAACGAGGAGCTCAGCCAGGCTCAGGAAGAGCTGAAGGCCCGTGCCGAAGACTTGCAGCGGTCGAGCAAGTACAAGTCCGAATTCCTCGCCAACATGTCCCATGAACTGCGCACGCCGCTGAACAGCTCGCTGATCCTGGCCAAGCTGCTGGCCGAGAACGGCGAGGGCAACCTCAGCGCCGAGCAGGTCAAGTTCGCCGAGTCCATCTATTCGGCAGGCAACGACCTGTTGAACCTGATCAACGACATCCTCGACATCGCCAAGGTCGAGGCCGGCAAGCTCGAAGTGCGCCCGGAAAACACTCAGCTCGAACGCCTGGTCGAAGGCCTGCGCGGGATGTTCCTGCCGCTGGCCGAGCACAAGGGCCTGGGCTTCGAGGTGACGGTCGAAGCGCAGGTGCCGGCCACCTTGTTCACCGACCGCCAGCGCCTGGAGCAGATCCTCAAGAACCTGTTGTCCAACGCCATCAAGTTCACCGAGCGTGGCCAGGTCAGCCTGAACATCGGCTACCAGGCTGGCAGCGGCATCATCTTCTCGGTTCGCGACAGCGGCATCGGCATCGCCGCCGACCAGCAACAAGCGATCTTCGGCGCCTTCCATCAGGTCGACGGCACCAGCAACCGCCGTTATGGCGGCACCGGCCTGGGCCTGTCGATCTCCCGTGACCTGGCGCATCTGCTGGGCGGGCAGATCAGCGTCGACAGCAGCCTCGGCCACGGCAGTGTGTTCAGCCTGACCATGCCGGAACGCTACGAGTCGCAGAGCGAGGAGGTCGAACCCTTGAGCTTGCGCCCGGCCGTCGACAGCCTGCCACCGGCGCCGCCGGTTGCCGCTCCGGCCCTGGCCAAGCGCCCGGCGCCGGCCTTCAGCGATGACCGCGAACGCGCACCGTTCGACAACCGCTGCATCCTGGTGGTCGAGGACGAGCCGAACTTCGCCCGCATTCTCTTCGATCTTGCCCACGAGCTGGGTTACAGCTGCCTGGTCGCGCAGTGCGCCGATGAAGGCTTCGAGCTGGCCGAACAGTACATCCCCGACGCGATCCTGCTGGACATGCGCCTGCCTGACCATTCCGGGCTGACAGTGTTGCAGCGCCTCAAGGAACAGGCCGCCACGCGGCATATCCCGGTGCACATCATTTCGGTCGAAGACCGGGTCGAGGCGGCCATGCACATGGGCGCGGTGGGCTATGCGGTCAAGCCGACCAGCCGCGAAGAGCTCAAGGAAGTGTTCGCCCGCCTGGAAGCCAAGTTGACCCAGAAGCTCAAGCATATCCTGCTGGTGGAGGACGACGACCTGCAGCGCGAGAGCATTGCCCGCCTGATCGGCGACGAGGATGTCGAGATCACCGCCGTGGCCATGGCCCAGGATGCCCTGGCGCTATTGCGCGAGAACATCTACGACTGCATGATCATCGACCTCAAGCTGCCCGACATGCTCGGCAACGAGCTGCTCAAGCGCATGACTGCCGAGGACATCCGTTCGTTCCCGCCGGTGATCGTCTACACCGGGCGCAACCTCACCCGCGAAGAAGAAGCCGACCTGCTCAAGTATTCGCGCTCGATCATCATCAAGGGCGCGCGCTCGCCGGAGCGCTTGCTCGATGAAGTGACGCTGTTCCTGCACAAAGTCGAATCGCAGCTGTCCCATGAGCGCCAGCGCATGCTCAAGACCGCGCGCAGCCGCGACAAGGTGTTCGAGGGGCGCAAGGTGTTGCTGGTTGACGACGATGTGCGCAACATCTTCGCCCTCACCAGCGCCCTGGAGCACAAGGGCGCCATCGTCGAGATCGGCCGCAACGGGCGTGAAGCCATCGAGCGCCTGGAACAGCACGATGACATCGACCTGGTGCTGATGGACGTGATGATGCCGGAGATGGACGGTTTCGAGGCCACTCGCCTGATCCGTCAGCAGCCGCGCTGGCGCAAGCTGCCGATCATCGCCGTCACTGCCAAGGCGATGAAGGATGACCAGCAGCGTTGCCTGCAGGCTGGCGCCAATGATTACCTGGCCAAACCGATCGACCTGGACCGCCTGTTCTCGTTGATCCGTGTGTGGCTGCCGCAACTGGAGCGAATTTGACTAGCGAACGCAACACCGACATCGAGATCCGGCTGCTGATCGAGGCGATCTACCTCAAGTACAGCTACGATTTCCGCAACTACTCCGGCGCTTCGATCAAGCGCCGGATCCTCCATGCGCTGCGCCAGTTCGACTGCCTCACGGTGTCGGCGTTGCAGGAACGGGTGCTGCACGACCCGGGCATGTTCATGCAGTTGCTGCAGTACCTGACGATCCCGGTCAGCGAGATGTTTCGCGACCCTGGCCACTTCCTGGCCCTGCGCCAGGAGGTGGTGCCGCTGCTGCGCACCTGGCCGTCGATCAAGGTGTGGATCGCAGGCTGCAGCACCGGTGAGGAGGTGTACTCGATGGCCATCCTGCTGCGTGAAGAGGGCCTGCTCGAACGCACCATCATTTACGCCACCGACATCAACCCGCATTCGCTGGACCGCGCCAAGCAAGGCATCTACTCGATGCAGAGCATGCGCGAGTATGAAGAAAACTACCGCCTGGCCGGGGGCCGCCGGGACTTTGCCGAGTACTACACCGCGGCCTACGGCAACGCCATCATGGACAGCAGCCTGCGTGACAACGTGACCTTCGCCGACCACAGCCTGGCCACCGACAGCGTGTTTTCCGAGACCCAGCTGGTGTCGTGCCGCAACGTGCTGATCTACTTCAACAAGGAACTGCAGGACCGCGCCCTCGGGTTGTTCCACGAGTCCTTGTGCCACCGTGGTTTCCTGGTGCTCGGCAGCAAGGAGTCGGTGGACTTTTCGGCCTACAGCGAGCGCTTCGAGCCACTGGTCAAGCCCGAACGGATCTACCGTAAATCATGAACGGCGTGCGCGCGGTGGTCATAGGCGCCTCGGCGGGCGGCGTCACGGCACTGTTCACGGTGCTCGGTGCGTTGCCGGCCGGTTTTGCCATTCCGGTGCTGTGCGTGCTGCACCTCCCGGACGACCGGCACAGCCAGTTGGCCGAGGTGTTGCAGCGGCGCTTGCAGCGGCCGGTGCGCCAGGCTTGCGACAAGGAAGTCATTGCCCCGGGGCAGATCTACGTGGCCGGGCCGAGTTATCACCTGTCGGTGGAAGCTGACTTCAGCCTGTCGCTGAGCCAGGAAGACCCGGTGCATTTTTCGCGCCCGGCCATCGACTTCCTGTTCACCTCGGCGGCCGATGCCTACGGCCCTGGATTACTCGGCGTGCTGCTGACCGGGGCCAACGAAGATGGTGCCGAAGGGCTTGCCTACATCAAGAACAGCGGCGGCCGGACCGTGGTCCAGGATCCCCGCGATGCACAGGTGGCGCTGATGCCGGAGGCCGCACTGGCCCGGCATACGCCCGACCTTATCCTTTCTCTGAGCGGTATCGGGCAGTTGCTCGCTACCCTGGAACCCAGCGCATGCTAAGCCACACCACTGCCAAACTGCTGATCGTCGATGACCTGCCGGAAAACCTGCTGGCGCTCGCCGCCCTGATCCAGGGCGAAGACCGCGAGGTATACCAGGCACAGTCGGCGGAAGCGGCCTTGTCGCTGATGCTCGAACACGAGTTCGCCCTGGCCATTCTCGACGTGCAGATGCCCGGCATGAATGGCTTCGAACTGGCCGAGCTGATGCGCGGCACGGAAAAGACCCGCAACATCCCGATCGTCTTCGTCTCGGCTGCCGCGCGTGAAATGAACTATGCCTTCAAAGGCTACGAGAGCGGTGCAGTGGATTTCCTGCACAAGCCACTCGACACCCTGGCGGTGAAGAGCAAGGTGTCGGTGTTCGTCGACCTGTACCGCCAGCGCAAGGTGCTCGACCGGCAGCTGCAGGCGCTCGAGCGCAGCCGCCAGGAGCAGGAACTGCTGCTGGGCCAGTTGCAGGTGGCGCGAGGCGAGCTGGAGCATGCGGTGCGTATGCGCGACGACTTCATGTCGATCGTTGCCCACGAGGTACGCACGCCGCTCAACGGCCTGATCCTGGAAACCCAGCTGCGCAGGATGCACCTGGCCCGTGGCAATCTCGAGGCATTCAGCGCCGACAAACTGCAGGCCATGGTCGAGCGTGACGAGCGCCAGATCAACAGCCTGATCCGCCTGATCGAGGACATGCTCGACGTGTCGCGCATTCGCACCGGCAAGCTGTCGCTGCGGCCCAGGGTGTTCGACCTGAGCCAGTTAGTACGCGGCCTGGTAGAAAACTTCTCGGCCCAGGCCACGGCACTGGAGACCACCATCGAGCTACTGCGGTGTGAACCGTTGACGGGGGAGTGGGACGAATTCCGGATTGAGCAAGTCCTGGCCAACCTGTTGTCGAATGCGTTGCGTTACGGCGAGCGACGGCCGGTCCACGTGCAGGTGTTCGAGTGCGATGGCATGGCAGCGGTGCAGGTTCGCGATCACGGCATCGGCATCAGCGCCAGCAACCAGCAACGGATCTTTCAGCAGTTCGAGCGTGTGGCCACCCAGCAAGCCAGCAATGGATTGGGGCTGGGCCTGTATATCTCGGAGCAGATCGTCCAGGCCCATGGCGGGCAGATTCAGGTACAAAGCGATGTCGGCAAAGGCTCCACGTTCACCCTGCTGTTGCCGCTGGCAGGGGTGAACGAACAAAACGACCAGGTGCGGGCAACCTCCGCGTAAGCCTGAGGTCACATTGGCCAACGGCAAGTATTCAAGGCGTTGACATGAGTGAAGATGCACAAGATGTAGTGTTGGTGGTCGAGGATGAACCGGCAATCCGGATGATCCTGCGCGACTACCTGGCGGGTGAGGGCTACCACGTGCTGGTGGCCGAGGACGGTGAACAGGCGTTCGCCATTCTGGCGAGCAAGCCGCACCTGGACCTGATGGTGACCGACTTCCGCTTGCCGGGTGGCATTTCCGGGGTGGACATCGCCGAACCTGCGGTGAAGCTGCGGCCAGACCTGAAGGTGATCTTCATCAGTGGCTACCCGGCCGAGATTCTCGAATCCGGCAGCCCGATCGCGCGCAAGGCGCCGATCCTGGCCAAGCCATTCGACCTCGATACCCTGCACGAGCAGATCCAGGCCCTGTTGCGTTGACCCGTGCCGGCCTTTTCGCGGGTAAACCCGCGAAGAGGCCGGCACAGGTTAACCCAAGGTCCGCTCGATCCCGCCCACCAGCAGGCTCTCCATCAGCCCCAGCCCCTGTTCCTCGGGCAAGCCCTTGAGCATCCCCGGCAACTGGTTCAGCAGCGTCGCCACGACATGCGCCGTCGCCACCAACGCCTCGCCCTGCAACGTCGCCCGCGGTGCGATCAGGCGCAGCAACCCCGCCTCATAGCGCTTGCGCAGCAACCCCAGGCGCGCCTGCTGGGCTTCGCTCAGGCAGCACAGGTCCCGCTCCGCCAGGCGAAACTGCATCGGCCGTTCGGCGTGCAGCTGCCAGTGCGCGGCAATCAGGCAGGCCATTGCCGAGCCGCCTCGGGCCATGGCCCGGCGCCCCTGTTCCAGGGTCGCCTGCAGCTCCTCGTACAGCTCCTCGATCAGGTCGAACAGCAGGTCCTGCTTGCTGGGAAAATGGTGATACAGCGAGCCGGCGGTCAGGCCGACATGCGCCGCCAGTTCGCGCATGCTGACCTGGCCAAAGCCCTTTTCGGCGAACAGCGCCATGGCCCGGTCGCGTCGCTCTTCGAAGTTGGCACAGCGCATGGCGGCATTGACCGGGGGCATGGCGGGCGTTCCTCAGTAGGTAAAGAAGCCGCGGCCGCTCTTGCGCCCCAGCCAGCCGGCCGCGACCATTTCCTTGAGCAGCGGGGCAGGGCGGTATTTGCTGTCGTTGAAGCCTTCATGGAAGGCCTCCATGATCGCCAGCAGGGTATCCAGGCCGATCAGGTCGGCCAGGGCCAACGGGCCGATTGGCTGGTTGCAGCCCAGGCGCATGCCGGTGTCGATGTCCGCGGCACTGGCCAGGCCTTCCTGGCGCACGAAGATCGCTTCGTTGATCATCGGTACCAGGATGCGGTTGACCACGAAGCCCGGGCGATTGCCGGCGGTGATCGGTGTCTTGCCGAGCTTCTCGGTGACCACCAGCGCCTGGGCGTAGGTGTTGTCGCTGGTCTGCAGGCCGCGGATGATCTCGACCAGGGCCATCATCGGCACCGGGTTGAAGAAGTGCACGCCAATGAAGCGCTCAGGGTGGTCGATGCTGGCCGCCAGTTGAGTCACTGACAGCGACGAAGTGTTGGTGGCGATCAGGCAGTCGGCGGCCACGTTGGCCGCCACCTGCTGCAGGATGCGCTGCTTGAGCTGCAGGTTCTCGGTGGCCGCCTCGATCACCAGCTGCGCGCGGCTCAGCTGGGCGTAGTCGGTGCTGGTGCGGATACGGGTTTTCGCAGCCTCGGCGCGCTCGGTGTCAAGCGTGCCCTTGCTGACCTGGCGCTCCAGGTTCTTGCTCAGGGTGGCCACGCCACGTTCCAGCGCGGCGTCGGAGACGTCCACCAGCAGGACCTGGTAGCCGGCCACCGCGCACACCTGGGCAATACCATTGCCCATGGTGCCGGCGCCGATTACGGCAATCTGTTCAATCGTCATGGTTCAGCCTCTCAGACGCGCTCGAAGACCACGGCGATGCCCTGGCCGCCGCCGATGCACATGGTGGCCAGGGCGTAGCGGCCCTGGATGCGCTGCAGTTCATGGATGGCCTTGGTGGCGATGATCGCCCCGGTGGCACCGACCGGGTGGCCGAGCGAGATGCCCGAGCCGTTCGGGTTGACCTTCTCCGGGTCGAAGCCAAGCTCGCGGGCCACGGCGCAGGCCTGGGCAGCGAAGGCTTCGTTGGACTCGATCACGTCCAGGTCGGCAACGTTCAGGCCGGCCTTTTCCAGCACCTTGCGGGTCGCCGGGATCGGGCCAAGGCCCATCAGCTCCGGCTCGACGCCGGCGTGGGCATAGGCCACCAGGCGCGCCAGGGGCTTCAGGCCCAGGCGGCGCACAGCGTCACCGGTGGCCAGCACCAGGCCGGCGGCGCCATCGTTGATGCCGCTGGCGTTGCCGGCGGTGACGGTACCGTCCTTCTTGAACACGGTTTTCATGCCGGCCAGTTGTTCGGCGGTGACATCGGCGCGGACATGCTCGTCGACGGCGAACTGCACGGTGCCTTTGCGGGTTTTCAGCTCCAGCGGCACGATCTGGCTGTCGAAGCGGCCTTCGGCCTGGGCGCGGGCGGCGCGGCGCTGGCTGGTCAGGGCCAGTTCGTCCTGCATTTCGCGGCTGATGCCCTGCCGGGCGGCGACGTTTTCCGCAGTGATGCCCATGTGGAAGTGTTCGAACGGGTCCTGCAGCACGCCGACGGTGTAGTCGATGCCTTGCAGGTCACCCATGCGGGCGCCCCAGCGCGCCTGGGGCAGCAGGTAAGGGCCGCGGCTCATGGACTCGGCGCCGGCGGCCAGGGCCACGTCGGCATCACCGAGCAGCAGGCACTGGGCGGCCGAGACAATGGCCTGCAGGCCCGAACCGCACAGGCGATTGACGTTGAAGGCCGGGGTTTCCTTGGGGATGCCAGCGTTCATCGCTGCGACCCGCGACAGGTAGGCATCGCGTGGTTCGGTGGGGATGACGTTGGCCATCACCACGTGGCCGATCTGGTCGGCGGCCACCCCGGCACGCTCGATGGCGGCGCGGGTCACGGCGGTGGCCAGGTCGGCCAGTGGCAGGTCCTTGAGGGAACCACCGAAACCACCAATGGCGGTACGGACGGCACTGACGACGTAGATTTCTGCGCTGCTCATAGAGGCTCCGATTGCGAAGGCATGGCGGGAGCGGGCCAGGCTCTGCGAGAATGGCCGGCGATCCCGAGGTGGGTTCGAGTCTAGGCAAAGGCTCTGTCGCAGCCTATGCCGGATCTGTTCAGTCAACCTGGCATTTTTTGCCACTCAGCATAGACAGCGAATTCCGCCATGCGCGATAGCGATTCGGTCGCGGTGTACTTTCTCAATGCCATGTTGCACACCCTGCGCGACCAGCCCGACGTGCTGGAGGCGCGGCTGCGCGGCGTGGGCATCGACCCGGCCGTACTCAGCCAGCCCCAGGCGCGGGTGCCGGCCAAGGCCTTCGCCGGTTTGTGGCTGGAATTGATCGAGCTGCTGGACGACGAGTTCTTCCGCCTCGACAGCCACGGCATGCCGTTGGGCAGTTTTGCCCTGATCTGCCGTGGCTTGATCCAGGAACCCAACCTGGAGAAAGCCCTGCGCCAGTGCATGAGCAGTTTCGCCCTGTTCCTGCGCGACCTGCGCGGCCACCTCACGCTGCGTGGTGGGCGTGCGGTCATCAGCGTGCAGTCGACGATTGCCGACCCGCTGACCCAGGTGTATGCCGAGGAAACTTACCTGGTGCTGGTGATCGGCCTGCTGTGCTGGCTGGCCGGGCGGCGCATCGCCATCGACCGTACGGAGCTGGCGGTGGCGCGCCCGGCCCAGGACGACGACCCGCTGCTGTGGGGGCCGGACTTGCGCCTGGGCAGCGGGCGTACCGAAGTCGAGTTCGACAGCGCCTGGTTGCGTTTGCCGGTGGTGCAGGACCTGGCAGGGCTGAAGACTTTCCTGCGTAGCGCCCCGCAGGGCCTGGTGATCCGCTTTCGCAATCAGAATGGCCTGGTGGCCGAGGTCTACCGCCATTTGCGTGGACGCCGTTATGGGCAATGGCCGACCCTGGCGGCGATGGCCGAACAGCAAGGGGTCAGCGCCAGCACCTTCCGCCGCCAGCTGGAACGCGAGGGCCGGTCCTACCAGCAGATCAAGGATGAAGTGCGCCGGGCGATGGCCTTCGAGCGGTTGCGCGAAGGCACGCTGAGCATCGCCGAGGTCGCCGAGCAGGCCGGCTTCCAGGAGCCCAGTGCGTTTCACCGGGCGTTCAAGAAATGGACGGGGCAGAGCCCGGGCAGCTATCGGGCCAGGCTGGCCGGGCTGGCCAACCCTAGTCCTGAAGGTCGGCTGCCAGCGCCTTGACCCGCTTCAGGTCGCCCCCTGCGATCGTTGTCACCCGGGTCCCATAGTCTGAATCGGCCTTGTACAAGAACGACAGGATGATGTGCTTGCTCTGGTCATCGGCAGCAGCTAGCGAGTGGCCAAAGCTGGAGACCAGGTCGCGTTGCTCGCTTTTCGAGTAAGCGCGGTAAAGGTCACCCGCCTGCTTGAAATTCTGCTCTCGGCTGATGCCTTGTTGCTGGGTCGTGCCACTCAAGCGCAACTGACTGTAGCGTGCCGAGTCGGTGGTAGTGCGCGGCTGCAGGCGGCTAGGCTGGTAGTTGACCATGTCGCTGCTGCGGTTGGGGTTGAGTGCGCCATCCTGGTTGCCATTGTTGACGGCTGCCCGCGGCTGGTTGATCGGCAAGCTGCCAGCGTTGGCGCCGACCCGGTACATCTGGGTGTCGGCATAGGAGAACAGCCTGCCCTGCAGCAGGCGGTCTTCAGAGGGTTCGATGCCCTTGATCAGGTTGGACGGCGCCAGGGCGACCTGTTCGGTTTCCTGGAAGAAATTGCCGACATTGCGCTTGAGCACCATCTGCCCGACCCGACGCTCCGGCACATCTGGCCAGACCTTGGTGGCGTCCAGCGGGTCGAAATCGAAATCTGCCAGCTGCTCAGGGCGCAGTGTCTGGATATAGAGGTCCCACCTGGGATAGTCGCCACGGGCAATGGCGCTGACCAGGTCCTCGGTCATGTGGCTGAAGCTTTTGCCCTGGATCTGTTCGACAGCCTTGGGGGTGAGGTTTTCCTGGCCTTGCAGGCTTTTCCAGCGAAACTTCACGTAGGTCGATTCGCCGTTGGCGTTGACGAACTTGTAGGCATGTACGCTGTTGCCATCCATGTGCCGATAGCTTTTGGGCGTACCTTCATTGGAGTACAGCAACGTCAGGGTGCGGGTGGCCTCTGGCATGTGCGAGAGCAGGTCGAAGCGCCGGGCATCGTTGCCCAGGTTGTTGCGGGGGTCGGGCTTGAAGGCGTGGACCATGTCAGGGAACTTGATGGCATCGCGGATGAAGAACGTAGGAAAGTTGTTGCCGACCAGGTCCCAGTTGCCTGCAGTGGTGTAGAAGCGGGTGGCGAAGCCTCGCGGGTCGCGTAAGGTTTCGGGTGAATGCAGGCCATGCACGACCGACGAGAAGCGCACGAAAACCGGGGTCTTTTCTCCGGGCGTGAACAGCGGCGCCGAGGTCAGTGCGGAAAGGTCTTCGGAGGCGGTGAACTCGCCATGCGCGCCTGTGCCGCGGGCATGCACCACGCGCTCGGGGATGCGTTCGCGGTCGAAGCGTTGAAGCTTCTGGATCAGCTGTACGTCCTGCAGCAGGGTCGGGCCAGTAGCGCCGGCGGTCTGGGAGTGCTGGTTATCGCCGACGGCTGCGCCGTTGTCGCGGGTCAGGGGCATGGCCAGCAGCGCAGGGCTGGCGAATACGGTTACGCATAGCAGCGTCAACGCAGGGCAGTTGGGGCGGGTCAGATGCATGGCAATGGCACTCGCTTGATCGAGGGAGTGCCGATGCTATTCATGCTGCAAGCACCTCACAGTAAGGCTGTTCGGCTCATGCTGTATGACAATTCACTGTTCTTGCTCGGTGGATGTCACTGGTTGAGGGGGAGCTGGGTCGAGCGCTTCAATAACCGTCGTCGTTCAGGGCCAGGCTCTGGCGCAGCTGTTCGACCATCGCCATGCGCAGTGTTTCTGGAGCCTTGACCCGGATCGAGCCGGCTTGGGATAGCAGCCAGCCCATCAGCGCACGGCTGTCCTCAACGGTGG
The DNA here is from genome assembly GCF_014269035.2 of Pseudomonas vlassakiae. GTDB lineage: Bacteria > Pseudomonadota > Gammaproteobacteria > Pseudomonadales > Pseudomonadaceae > Aquipseudomonas > Aquipseudomonas vlassakiae. The sequence continues at coordinate 42,947 of NZ_JABWRP020000024.1, read as the reverse complement.
CCGCGAGCATCGCGCCGCCGTTGTCGTGAGGGGCCAGGCGCATGTCCTCGGACAGCGGCTGGTCTACCAGACGGCGGGCGAGACCATCGTCAACCCAGGCCTGCAGTTCGATCTGTTGCGAGGGGGTGAGTACATCGGGCTGCAACTGCTGGGCCGCATCCAGGCTCAGGCCCGGCTGCCAGTACCAGCCGTACGGCATGCCCTTGCTGTTGCAGTGCAAAGGGAACAGTGTTGCCAGCTCATTGAGGTCACGCTCGACGGTACGCTTGCTGGTGTTGTGACCGACCTTGGCCAGTGCGGCCTTCAATTGTGTGGAGCTCATTCCCGGATGACGGTCGGGCAGCAGTTTCAGCAACTGCCATTGTCGGGCGATGGTGTGGCGGGTCGGGTGGCTGGGCACGAGAGCTTCATCCTTGAAGGCCGGGTACGGGGCGTACCGGAGTGATGGCATATGGCTATTGCGATAGCATACTCCTTCAGCAGATGGGATCCAAGTTGGGCGGGAACGACGGTTGATGTGGGGTAGTGCAGGAGAGGACCGTGTCAAGGCTGGCAGGTGCCAGCCGCAGCATCTTCAGCGCCTATGTCGAGCGCCGCCCACGCGGCGCTCGACATAGGCGCCAGAGAACTCAAGCCAGGCACCCCGAAAAACAACTCAATCCAGGCGAGTGACCCATTTACCGCCGAGGCTGCCATCTTTCAACACCCGTAGAGCCTCGGGCAATGCGCTGGCGCAGTCGCGGGTTGTTTGTATCCTATATATGGACCAAAATAGGGTCCTCTATAAAGGGTGAAAAAAATGCAGAACATCTTCGCTAACGTGGCCGTAAGCGTGTCGGAGCTGAAGAAGAATCCGTCCGCCGTGATGACCGGCGCAGCGGGCATGCCCGTCGCTGTGCTCAATCACAACCGAGTGATGGGTTACATGGTGCCGGCCGAATTGTACGAAGCCATGATGGAGCGCCTGGAAGATCTTGAGCTGAGCGAGTTGGCCAAATCGAGGCTGGGTGAAAAGGGCGTACCGGTATCTCTGGATGACCTATAAGCTCGAATTCCTGCCGTCCGCGCTGAAAGAGTGGGGCAAGATTGGCCACACCGTGCGCGAGCAGATCAAGAAGAAGCTTGCTGAACGCCTGCAGTCACCCAAGGTCCAGGCCGATGCACTGCGCGACATGCCGAACCACTACAAGACCAAGCTCCAGGTTCCAGGGTATCGACTGGTCTATCGAGTCGAGGATGAGCGGATCGTCGTGGTGGTTGTTTCGGTTGGCAAGCGTGAGCGTGGCGAGGTCTATCGCTCGGCTCAAAAGCGTTAGGCCAGGCTCTGCTGCAACGCCTCGATAAACACCTCTTCAGCCCGGCTCAACCGCTGTTCGCGGTTCCACAACAGGTGAATATCCACATCGGCAATCCCTTCCTCCGGTGGCAGCTTCCACAGCAACCCCGCCGCCACATCCGGCGCCACCACATGCTCGGGCAGGCAGCCGATGCCGAACCCGGCGATCACCAGCCGGCGCACCTCTTCCAGGCTGGGCGATGACGCCACGATCCGCCCGGAAAACCCCTGCTGGTCGCGGAAGATGGTCAGTGGCGACAGCATGCCGCCAATCTGGTCGCTGGTGAAGCTGACGAAGTTCTCCCGCTGCAGATCGCCTTCGGCCAAGCCGAACAGGGCATGGTGCTTGCCGCAAAAAAACGCATAGCGCTGGCGCAGGAACAGCCGCTGCTCCAGGCGTGGCTGCGGCCGGCGATTGAGGCTCAGGCCCGCCGTGGCAGTCTTTTCCTGCAAGGCGGCGACGATGTCCGAGCTGCGCATCACGTCGATTTCCAGGTCCACCCGCGGGTGCTGGCGGTGGAAGTCCGCGAGGAACTCATCGAAGCGTTCGCTGACGATGCGGCTGATCATCAGCAAGCGCACCTTGCCCACCAGTTCATCGGCCGGCTGCTCCAGCAGGCCGCTGATCTGCGACATTTGCCCATACACCTCACCGGCCAGCTGGAACAGCTGCTCGCCCATGTCGGTGAGCACGAAACGCGGCCCGCGGCGAGCGATCAGTTGGCGGCCGAGCTGTTCCTCAAGGCGCTTGAGCGCCTGGCTCACGGCCGGTTGGGTCAGATGCAGGCGCGCGGCGGCGCGGCTGATGGATAACTCCTGGCCGATCACCCGGAAGGTGCGCAGCAGGTTCCAGTCGAGGCGGTCGTTGAGCAGGCGGTCGGACATGGCAGGCTCGATGATAAGCAAGGCTAATAGTTCGAATAATAAATAGAAAATTGACTAATCATAGCCCCCGGACGATAAATCGCAGTCATCGAGGCCTGTAGCACCGATCAAAAAGCCAAGCGCCACAAGAGCGTCGCCGTGACCATTAACTCCTGCCAGAAAAACAAGCAAAGGAGCCCCCCATGAAGCCCACCGCTTCGCCCCAGCCGCGCCGTGCCGCCGCCGCCGCGTTCATCGGCACCATGATCGAGTGGTACGACTTCTACATCTATGCCACCGCCGCCGCACTGGTGTTCGGTGCCTTGTTCTTCCCCTCCGACGACAGCCTGTTCAGCACCATGGCCGCGTTTGGCACCTTCGCCGTGGGTTTCTTCGCCCGGCCACTGGGTGGCATCGTGTTCGGCCATGTGGGCGACCGTATCGGGCGCAAGAAATCGCTGGTCATCACCTTGCTGATGATGGGCATCGTCACCGTCTGCATCGGCCTGCTGCCGACCTACGCACAGATTGGCGCCAGCGCACCGGTATTGCTGATCATCCTGCGGGTGATCCAGGGCATCGCCGTGGGTGGGGAGTGGGGCGGTGCCGTGCTGATGGCCGGTGAACATGCGCCGAAGGGCAGGCGCAACTTCTTCGCCTCGTTCGCCCAGCTGGGCAGCCCGGCGGGCCTGATCCTGTCGCTGCTGGCCTTTGGCGCAGTGACCCGCCTGCCCGAGGAAGACCTGATGAGCTGGGGCTGGCGCTTGCCGTTCCTGGCCAGCGCACTGTTGCTGCTGGTGGGCCTGGCGATTCGCCTGGGCGTCAACGAGTCGCCCGAGTTCATCGCCAGCCGCGAGCAGGCGGCCAGGGTCCAGCGCAAGGAGCAGGCCCCGGTACTGGAAGTGCTGCGCACCGCCTGGCGCCCGCTGCTGCTGTGCATCGGTGCCAACACCCTGGGCATTGCCGGGGTCTATTTCACCAACACCTTCATGATCAGCTACACCACCCAGCAACTGCACCTGGAGCGCTCGCTGATCCTCGAATGCCTGTTCTTCGTGGCGATCATCCAGTTCTGCGTGCAGCCGCTGGCCGCGTGGCTGTCGGAAAAGCTCGGCGCCACCCGCTTCCTGGCCCTGGTCGCGCTGCTGGCGATGGCCTCGCCGTACCCGATGTTCGTGCTGGTCAGCTCTGGCCAAGGCCCAATGATCGTGCTCGGCATCGCCTTGGCGGCGGCCTGCATGGCCTCGTTCTACGCGGTGATCGCGGGCTACGTCAGCGGCATGTTCGACACCCGCGTGCGTTACACCGCGATTTCCCTGGCCTACCAGGTGTGCGGCGCCCTCGCGGGCGGCCTGACACCGCTGATCGGCACCTGGCTGGCCCACACCTTTACCGGCCAATGGTGGCCGATGGCGGTGTTCTACAGCCTGATCGCCAGCATTTCGCTGATCTGCGTGCTGGCCCTGGCACGCCAGTACGCCCGTAGTCAGCGCCTGGAACTGGCCTGATCGATTCCTCTGATTGTGGAGTACCCGCACATGTTGAAAAGCAATGGCGAACGCCTGTGGTCGAGCCTGATGGCCATGGCCGAAATCGGCGCCACCGCCCGCGGCGGCAGCTGCCGCCTGGCCCTGAGCGACGAAGACAAGGCCGGCCGTGAACTGTTCAGCCACTGGTGCCGCGAGGCCGGCCTGACGCTGAGCGTGGATGCCATCGGCAACCTGTTCGCCCGCCGCGCCGGTAGCGATCCGGCTGCTGCTCCAGTGATGATCGGCAGCCATCTCGACACCCAGCCTGAAGGCGGCCGCTTCGATGGCGTCTATGGCGTGCTGGCTGGCCTGGAGGTGGTGCGCCGCCTCAACGACCTGAACATCCAGACCCGCAAGCCGCTGGAGATCGCCGTCTGGACCAACGAGGAGGGCGCCCGCTTCACCCCGGCCATGTTCGGCTCGGCGGTGTTCACCGGCACCCTGGCGCTGGACCAGGCCCTGGCCATCCGTGATGCCGATGGCGTCACTGTCGCCGACGAACTGCGGCGCACCGGCTACGCCGGCCAGCGCCCGCTGGGTGGCCAGGTGGATGCCTACTTCGAAGCGCATATCGAGCAAGGCCCGATCCTGGAAGACAACGCCAAGGCCATCGGCGTGGTCAGCGGTGGCCAGGCCATCCGCTGGCTGGACGTCACCGTCGAGGGGGTGGCCGCCCACGCCGGCACCACGCCGATGCCGCTGCGCAAGGACGCCCTCTACGGCGCTGCGCAGATGATCCAGGCGGTCGAGCAACTGGCCGCCGACTTCGCGCCAGAAGGCCTGACCACCGTTGGTGAACTGTCGATCGCCAAGTCTTCGCGCAACACCATCCCCGGCGTACTGCGCTTCACCGTCGACCTGCGCCATCACCGCGACCAGGCCATCGAAGCCATGGAGCGCGACCTGACCCTGAAGCTGCAGGCCATCGCCAGCCAGCGCGGCCTGCTGGTGCGCATCGAGCGCCACTGGGTCAGCCCGGCCACGCCGTTCGACGCGGATTGCGTAGCCGCCGTGCAGCAGGCGGTGGACGGCCTTGGCTACACCCAGCAGTCCATCGTCAGCGGCGCCGGCCACGATGCCATCCTGCTGGCCCGCTACTGCCCGACGGCGATGGTGTTCATCCCATGCGTCGGCGGCCTGAGCCACAACGAAGCCGAAGACGTGCTGCCCGAGGATGCCCGCCAGGGCGTCGATGTACTGCTCAACGCCGTGCTGGCCCGCGCCGGCCGAGTCGAACAAGGAGAAGCCTGATGCGTTGCTACTTCCACCCCGAACAGCTGCTGCACCATCCGCGCAGCTACTATTCGCGCGGTGCCATGCGCACCCCGCAGGAAGTCCCCGAACGCGCCCAGCGCCTGCTGCAGGCCGCCAAGAACCTGGGCTTCGAAATCCGCCAGCCCGACGATGCCGGCCTTGCGCCGCTCAAGGCCGTGCATGGCGAAGCCTACCTGACGTTCCTCGAAGAGGCCCATGCGCGCTGGAAGGAAGTGCCCGAGGACTGGGGCGACGAGGTCATGTCGAACATCTTCGTGCGTGAGCCCAACGCCCTGCGCGGCATCCTCGCACAGGCCGGGCGCTACCTGGCGGACGGCAGCTGCCCCGTTGGCGAGAACACTTGGCGCTCGGCCTACTGGTCGGCGCAGAGCGCGGTAGCCGGGGCCAAGGCCATCCTCGATGGCGAGCCGGCGGCCTACGCGCTGTGCCGGCCGCCGGGCCACCACGCACGGTTCGATGCGGCCGGTGGGTTCTGCTACATCAACAATGCCGCCGTGGCCGCCCAGGCCCTGCGCAGCCGTTACTGCCGGGTGGCGATTCTCGATACCGACATGCACCACGGGCAGGGGATTCAGGAGATCTTCTACGAGCGCAATGATGTGCTGTACGTGTCGACCCATGGTGACCCGACCAACTTCTACCCAGGTGTGGCCGGGTTCGAGGATGAGCGCGGCAGTGGTGCGGGGGAGGGGTACAACCTCAACCTGCCGATGGCCCATGGCGCCAGCGAGGCGGACTTCATGGGGCAGCTGGAGATTGCGCTGGCTGCGGTCAAGGATTTTGAGGCCGAGGTGCTGGTGTTGTCGCTCGGGTTCGATATCTACGAGCTGGACCCGCAGAGCAAGGTGGCGGTAACGACGGAAGGGTTTTCTGCGCTGGGTGAGCGGATCCGGGCGTTGCGGTTGCCGTGCCTGATTGTGCAGGAGGGCGGGTATCACCTGGAGAGCTTGGAGGCGAATGCAAAAGCCTTCTTTGTGAACAGGGTCAATTGGCGATAAGTGATGCATGCCGGCAGTGGTAGTGTCGCTGCCGGCGCCCCTGATAAGAGTCGATAATATAAACAAGGATAGGGTGCCCTTGCAGATATGCGGTTACCCATGTCTTATGTTTGCGCCCAAGCTTTCAAGATAGTCGTTGGCCGGCTTCAGCTGCTCATTTGAAGGTCGGTAGTGTCCAGAGATAGGCGTTAGCGTGGGGCCTTCTCCCTTGGTTACATATCCTGCGCTTACAACTTCCATGCGTCCGCCGATTACGCTTTGACCCAAGTCGGCTATGGCGGCGTGGCTTATATTCGCTGTGGCGGGAAAGCTTCCGACAAGAAAATTGTTGTCTCGGGTGAATACAAATTTGTGTGTTAAGGTATCTGGCAGTCTTTCCAGGCTTCCTGGCCCTTTTACTAATGTCATGTGGGCTTCTCCGGAAGCTATCAATTGTTCAGCTTCCCACCGCTCAAGTGGCAGTTCTTCAGGCTGGAGGTTAGGTAAGGTTTTCCATTGGCTGGCGACTTCTGCTCTAGGTCTTATGGGTCTTTTAAACCTATTGACTGCTTGGATTTTAATAGCGGCAGTCTTGAGTCGGCTTTTACCACCAGGATCTCGTGAGTTGATGGGGTCGTTGAGGCAATAGGCATAGCAGTTTGAGCCCCCGCGGTAAAAAGGGCTTAGCGTGTCCGCACTGATGAAGCGCATCAGGCCTGGGCTATATAGTCGGTGACTATTTCCGAGGGCGTAACACCCCATTGAGATGAAAAAAAACTCGCCGTTGAAGCCCAATGATTCAGTTGGCAAGGCACGGGTGTTTCGATAGCCGTAAGGGCCATAAGCCTGCCAGCCAACGCCAGAGGCCACTATATTCATAGTCTACTCCCCACCGATAGCGCGTGAATGGACGCACTTCTCACTATTACCTACTGGCTTGATTCTGGATAGCTGGCAAAAATATCAGGTACGAGCAGTCGCTTGGTCTGTTGCGCAGTGGTTATATCGTGTTAATTGTGCCAGGGGAGCGTCCTCCTCGGCCCAGCATGCCCATGTCTTGGGAGTTACGAGTCACGGCTTCGACTAGTTTGGTGAGGGGCAATTCGAATGGGTGTCCTACGGTGGATCCAGAAGCTTTCTACAACATTGGGCTGGAGGTCCCTGGCGCTGGGAAAGCCCCCCGCCCCATGACAAGCCCTAGATCCCACCCCGCCGCACATGCTTGACCAGCACCTTCTCCAGCAACTCCCACATCGCCGGGTCGGTACTGAACGCCACATTGAAGCGCATCCACCCGGTGGCCTTGGCATCGACCATGAACAACTGCCCAGGCCCGAGCATGATGCCTTTCTCCAAGGCATCATCCAGCAACGCCGCACTGTCCGGTATCGCCGGGTGGCGGGTCCAGATATACATCCCTTCATCCGATTCGGTGAACAGCTCAAAGCCCAAACGATGCAGATGCCGGCCCACTTCCTGATGCGCCTCGGCCAAGCGCTGGCGCAGGCGCTTGAGGTGCTTGCGCCAGCGTCCATCGATGATCGCGGCATACACCACCCGCTCCATCACCTGCGAAGTGGTCAGCCCCGAGCGCATCTTCAGGTGCAGCAGCTTCTGCGACAGCTCCGGGTTGGCCAGCAGGTAGCCGACCCGCACATTGGGCGAGATGCTCTTCGAATAGCTGCCCACGTACACCACCTGCTGCAGGTGGTCGAGGCTGGCCAGGCACGGTTGCGGCTCGGCGACCATGTCGGCGTACAGGTTGTTCTCCACCAGGCGGAAACCGTGCTGGCTGGCCAGTTGCAGCAAACGATGCAGCTGCGCCAGCGGGGTGCGTGAGCAGGTCGGGCTGTGCAGGTGCGGCTGGGTGAAGAACGCGGTAGGGCGATGGTGCGCCAGCAGTTGTTCGAGGTGATTGAGGTCGTAACCGTTCGGCGTCCGTGGCACTCCGATCAAAGTCGCGCCCTGGGTACGCAGGATACTCATCAGGTTGGGGTAGCCGGGGTCGTCCACCAGCACCACGTCACCGGGGCGCACCAGGGTGCGCACGGCAAGGTCCAGCGCCTGGCTGGCGCCGTGGGTCAGCATCAGCTGCGCCGGGTTGCAGACGATCGACAGCTCCTGTTGCAGGTTCTGCGCGGTCAGCGCACGCAGCTCCGGCAAGCCCATCGGGTCGCCGTAGCCCGACAATTCCAGCGGGCTGCCAGCGACCTGGCGCAGGCCGCGGCGCAGGCCTTCTTCGTACATCCAGTCATTGGGCAGCCAGCCGCAGCCGGGTTTGAACGGCAGTTGGCGAATCTCGAAGATCTGCTGCAGGTACCACTCGGAATTGAAGGTCGGGCGGCCGGTCTCGGCCTCGCTGTTCTGGCTTTCCAGCAGCTCGTTCGCTGCACGATTGACGAAGAACCCCGCATTACCCTTGCTCACCAGCAGCCCCTGGGCAACCAGGCGATCGTAGGCCTCGACCACAGTGAAGGTGCTCACCGAATAGCTCGCGGCAAAGGCGCGGATCGAGGGGACCTTGGTGCCGGGCTTGAGGGTCTGGTTATCGATCAGCTCGCGCAGGCCGTCGATGATCTGGTTGACCAGCGGCGTGGAAGAGTCTGGGTGTAATTCGAACATTCGGGGCCTTCAGGAGTGCGTAACGCCAAGCGCCAGCGGGTGTATTGCATTGGCGGCCTGTACAGTGCAGTGCGAGATTCATGCCACTGTGCATGGCTCTCTACGTCGGACATTTTTACATTAGGTGTCAGATATCGCCACATAAAGCATGTTCAGTTCGCCTCAGGTGCCAACCCTGGGGCGCGTCAGCAGGCCGCCACGGAAGGCCTGCGTGTGTTAGCGCACACCATCCTGCCCGCATTAGCACTGATGTACAGGTGAAACCGAGAGCCATCGGGGTTTCACAGTTTTCCTTGGATAAAAAGAAGCACGGGGTACACAACTGATGGACGCAACATCCACAACCACCACCGCGAAAAGCGGGCACGAGAGCAAGCTCAGTGCCTCGCTCAAGTCGCGCCACCTGACGATGATGTCGATCGCCGGGGTTATCGGCGGCGCCTTGTTCGTCGGCTCCGGCAGCGTGATCCACAGCGCCGGCCCGGCCGCAGTGCTGGCCTACCTGGCCGGCGGCATCCTGGTGGTGCTGATCATGCGCATGCTGGGTGAAATGGCGACTTCCTCGCCGGACACCGGCTCGTTCTCCACCTACGCCGACCGCGCGATCGGCCGCTGGGCCGGTTTCACCATCGGCTGGCTGTACTGGTGGTACTGGGTCATCCTGATGGCCTGGGAAGCCTATGTGGCGGGCAAGATCCTGCACGGTTTCTTCCCCGACGTCAGCGTCAACGTGTTCGTGCTGGCCACGACCCTGCTGCTGATCACCGTCAACTTCTTCAACGTCAAGCACTACGGTGAGTTCGAATTCTGGTTCGCGCTGATCAAGGTGGTGGCGATCGTCTGCTTCCTGGTGGTGTGCACCGCCGCGGTGATGAACATCTGGCAGTTCGGTGAAGTGCGTGGCATGACCCACCTGACTGCCGAAGGCTTCATGCCCAACGGCATCACCACGGTCATTGGTGCCTTGCTCGGGGTGATGTTCGCCTTCCTTGGCGCAGAAATCGTCACCATCGCCGCTTCCGAAGCCAAGGACCCGGCTACCCAGATCGTCAAGGCCACCAACTCGGTGGTATGGCGTGTGTGCCTGTTCTATGTCGGCTCGATCTTCCTGATCGTGTGCCTGGTACCGTGGAACGACCCGCAACTGGGCGTTTCCGGCTATGGCGCCTACCGCCGGACCCTGGAGCTGCTGGGCGTGCCGCACGCCGAACTGCTGATGAACTTCGTGGTGCTGACCTCGGTGAGCAGCTGCCTGATCTCTGGCCACTACACCGCTTCGCGCATGCTGTTTTCGCTGGCCCAGCGTGGCGACGCGCCGTCATTCTTCAAGATCACCCGTGCCGGCACTGGTGTACCGGTGTACGCGATCATCGGCTCCTGCGCCGTGGCCGTGGTCTGCGCGCTGATCAACTTCAGCGAGACCCTGCGCCCGAAAGACGTGCTGGAAACCCTGATGAACACCACCGGCATGATTGCCCTGCTGGTGTACCTGGTGATCGCCTTCTCGCAGCTGCGCATGCGCCGCAAGCTGATCGCCGAAGGCAAGGAAGTGCGCCTGCAGATGTGGCTGTTCCCCTGGCTGACCTACCTGGTGATCGGCTTCATCATCGCCGCATTGGTGACCATGGCCTTCATGCCTGATTATCAGATCCTGGTGATTTCCACCGGCATCGCCGCGGCTGTCGTGGTGGCCATGGGCGTGGTGCACCAGATCCGTACTGGCAAGCAGCACTAAGCGTCAGTTGCGCTTGGAAACGGCCGGCTCCCTTGGGGACCCGGCCGTTTCGCGTTGTTGGGCCTGGTGTTTGCCTTCGGGCATGTGAAAGCGCTGGTTCATCCAGGGCGAACCGAGCAGGGCGGCGGCGGCGATCAGCGCCAGAATGGCCAAGGCCAAGGATAGCTTCATGGGCATGCGCATAAAGGGACTGACTTCAAGCATAGGCCGACAGTTCAGGCGCATGCACTTGGGTACATGGCGTATGCTCATTGCATCGTCCGCCAACAGGAGCCGCCCATGGCCTGGTCCGCCACCCAGTATTCCCTCTTCGAAGACGAACGCACCCGCGCCGTGCGTGACCTGCTGGCCGCCGTGCCGCCGCGGCCGGTACGCCATGCCACCGACCTGGGCTGTGGCCCCGGCAACTCGACCGAAGTGCTGCTGCAGCGTTGCCCGGACGCCCAGGTAACGGCGCTGGACAGCGACAAGGACATGATCGACAAGGCCCGCGAGCGCAAGCGCCTGCATATTCCACGGGTACGCTGCGAAATTGCCGATATCAGCGACTGGTCCGCCCCCGAACCGCAAGACCTGATCCTGGCCAATGCCTCGCTGCAATGGGTGCCTGACCATGGCTCGCTGTACCCGCACCTGGTGCGCCAGCTGAGCGAGGGCGGCAGCCTGGCCGTGCAGACCCCGGACAACCTCGACGAGCCCGCTCACCGGCAATTGCGCAAGATCGCCAGCGAGGGGCCGTGGGCGGAGAAATTCGCTGACTTCCAGTTGCCACCGCGGCACAACGCGGCGTTCTACTACGACCTGCTCAGCCCGCTATGCGCGCGGGTGGACGTGTGGCGCACCACCTATCACCACCCGTTGACCGGCGGCGCCGAAGCGGTGGTGGAATGGTTCAAGGGCTCGGCGCTGCGGCCTTATCTGGCCAAGCTGGACGAACAGGAACAGGCGAGCTTCCTGCAGATGTACCTGCAGGCCATGCAGCATGACTACCCGCCAGCCACCGACGGCAAGGTGCTGCTGCCGTTCCCGCGGCTGTTTGTCGTCGCCACCTGTTGAGGTCGCCGCCGCGCCAGTATTGCCTGTGCCGGCCTTTTCGCGGCTGTAGCGGCTTTAGCCGCGAAGAGGCCGGCACAAGCGCTACAACGCTTCCTGAACCATCTGCAGGAAGGTGGCCACCACCCGGCGGCTTCTTTGCTCGCTCAGGCACACCAGCGTCTCGGTCAGGTGCCGTTGGCAGTCGACAATCGGCAGCGCGCACACCCGCGCATCTGCGCCGAACTCGGCCGCCGACACCACCCCTACGCCAATCCCCACCACCACCGCCTCGCGCGCCGCTTCGCGGCCTTCCACCTGGATCGCCGGGCGAATCCGCAAGCCTGCACGCTGCATCTCTTCCTCCAGCGTCTGCCGGGTCACCGACCCCGGCTCGCGCAGCACCAACGGTGTGTCGTCAAGGTCGGCCAGGGTGATCGAGCCGCGGCTGGCCCACGGGTGGTTGTGCGAGACGAACGCCACCATCGGGTCGCGGCGCAGCGGCACGCAGTACAGCCGCTCGTCATCGACATCGCGCCCGAGCAGCGCCAGGTCGGCCTGGTAGCTGAACAGCCTGGCCAGTGACTCATCGGTGTTGCCGGTCTCGATCTTGACCTGGATGCCTGGGTAGCGCTGGCAAAAGCGTGCGATCTGCGGCAGCACGTGCACGGGCGCATCCACTGCCAGCACCAGGCTGCCGGTGTGCAGGGCGCGGGAGTCCTGCAGCAGGTCGTGCGCCTCGGCCTCGCAGGCGAACAGGCGCTGGCTGATGCCCAGCAGGCGCTCGCCCAGGTCGGTCAGTTGCACCGAGCGCTTGTTGCGGTGGAACAGCAGCACACCGAAACGCTCTTCGAGCTTGCGCACCTGGTCGGACACCGCCGGCTGGGTCAGAAACAGCTTTTGCGCGGCGCGGGTAAAGCTGCCGTGCACGGCCACTGCATGGAACGCCTTGAGTTGAGCGTGTGACACCGACATGCCGCCTCCGGTAACAAGCTGGACTTATGTGTGAAATACGATAAATCGATTTTCTTTATCAGTCAGCAACTGTTTCCATAGGTTTCAACCCGAGGCCAACGCCACAAGCAGTGGCCGGGGCATGGCCCGCACATCGGTGCCATCTGACCAAATGACGAGCCTTCGTCATGCAGTGCGCAACACAACAACAAGACAGGCGTTTTTTAACAATCTGCCGGCACACTTGAGCAAGAGGTCAGAATCAATGAATCAAGCACTCGCTGCGTTGAAACGCTGGCGCATCCAGATTTTCGCGATCACCTGGCTGGCCTACGCCGCCTTCTACTTCACCCGCAAGGCCTTCTCGGTGGCCAAGCTCGGCATCGGTGAAGACCCGACGTTCATGCTCGACAAGGCCGCCATGGCCAACCTCGACGCGATCTACCTGGCCGCCTATGCCGTGGGCCAGTTCACCTGGGGCATGCTCGCCGACCGTTTCGGCCCGCGCGTGGTGGTGCTCGGTGGCCTGCTGATCTCGGCGGCGGCGGCCGTGGTGATGGGCAGCTTGGCGACCTTCCCGGTCTTCGCCACTTGCATGCTGGTCCAGGGGCTGGCGCAGTCCACCGGCTGGGCCGGGCTGTGCAAGAACATCGGCAGCTTCTTCCCGGCTTCGCAGCGCGGCCGGGTGCTGGGGCTGTGGAGTTCGTGCTACGCCTTCGGCGGCCTGGTCGCTTCGCCGTTCGCTGGCTGGTGGGCCTATACCCTGGTCGGCACCTGGCATGCGGCGTTCTTCTCGAGTGCCGCGGTGGTGGCCGGGGTGGCCGTGCTGTTCTTCTTCCTGCAGCGCAACAAGCCGGAGGACGTCGGCCTTGCTGCGGTCGAACCCGAGCCGCAGAGCATGGCCCCGGCCGGTAACCTGTGCAGCGTGTGGGCGCCGCTGCGCGAAATCCTGCGCAACCGCACGGTGCTGACCCTGGGCCTGGCGTACTTCCTGCTCAAGCCCGCGCGCTACGCCATCCTGCTGTGGGGGCCGGTGATCGTCTTCGAGCAGATGCCTTCGGTAGGCAAGGTCGGCGCGGCGATCATCCCCACGGCCTTCGAACTGGCGGGGCTGTTGGGCCCGATCATCATCGGCCTGGCTTCGGACAAGCTGTTCGGCGCCCGGCGCATGCCGGCCTGCGTGATCAGCCTGGTGCTGCTGACAGTGACCCTGGCAGCGTTCATGGCGGCCATGCACAGCGGCAGTATCGTGATGGTGGTGGCCTTGCTGTTCGTCATGGGCCTGACCCTGTACGGGCCGGATTCGATGATCAGCGGCGCGGCGGCCATCGACTTCGGCACGGCCAAGGCCGGCGCCACGGCGGCAGGTTTCGTCAACGGTTGCGGCTCGGTGGGCGCGGTGCTCGGCGGCCTGCTGCCGGGCTACTTCGACAGCGTCACGGTGTTCATCGTGTTTGCCGGCTGTGCGTTGTTCTCGGCCCTGGTGCTGCTGCCTCACTGGAACAGCCGCCCGGCCGGCACTGCCGCGGCCAACGACGTGGCGCCCAACACCAGCATGGCGATCAAGCCACTGCGTACCTGAAGGGCGGCGAGCAAGGCCGACGAAGCGTGAGATTACTTGTCGATCCACTGCCCGAGGGCGTATAAACTGCACCCACTTTTGGCCGGTCGCTTCCTGAACCGGCCGCCTGGTACAAAGAGAGTCGACATGGGCGCACAGTGGAAAGCCAAACATAGAGAAACAGCTGCCAATGCCAAGGGCAAGATCATGGGCAAGCTGGCCAAGGAAATCCAGATCGCGGCCAAGTCCGGCGCCGACCCGGACATGAACCCGCGCCTGCGCCTGGCCATCGCCCAGGCCAAGAAGGCCTCGATGACCCGTGAGACCCTGGAGCGTGCCATCAAGAAAGGCGCTGGCCTGGACGGCGATGCCGTGCAGTACCATGCCGTCAGCTATGAAGGCTTCGCCCCGCACCAGGTGCCACTGATCGTCGAGTGCCTGACCGACAACGTCAACCGCACCGTGGCGCAGATCCGCGTGCTGTTCCGCAAGGGCCAGCTCGGCGCCAGCGGCTCGGTGACCTGGGACTTCAACCACGTCGGCCTGATCGAAGCCACCCCGGAAGGCGATGCCGACCCGGAAATGGCCGCCATTGAAGCCGGTGCCCAGGATTTCGAGGAAGGTGAAGAAGAGGGGTCGACCTTGTTCATCACTGACACCACTGACCTGGATGCGGTACAGAAGGCCCTGCCTGAGCATGGCTTCACCGTCACATCGGCGAAGATCGGTTATACCCCGAAGAACCCGGTGAGCGCGGCCAGCCTGAGTGCCGAGGCGCTGGCTGAAGTTGAAGCGTTCCTCGAAGCGATCGACGAGCACGATGACGTGCAGAACGTCTACGTGGGCCTGACCGCCTGAAAACTGGGGCCGCTTTGCGGCCCATTCGCGGGTAAACCCGCTCCTACAGGCCTGTGCATGCCCTGTAGGAGCGGGTTTACTCGCGAATGGGCCTGCAAAAACCACGCAAGGGAGCCTGCATGAACCCGACTTTCGCCTCCCTCAGCCTCGCCCACCTGCGCACCCTCGACTGCCTCCTGCAGCTGAAGAACCTCAGCCACGCCGCCGACCGCCTGGGTGTCAGCCAATCGGCCCTGAGCCGCCAGCTGGCCCACCTGCGCGAAGCCTTCGACGACCCGCTGCTGGTGCGTCAAGGCCGCGGTTATGTGCTTAGCGAGTATGCCGAAGCCCTGGTCGAGCCCCTGCGCCAGGTGCTCGAAGAGCTCCAGGCCCTGCGCCAACCCGCCGCTTTCGACCCGGCCCGCTGTGAGCGCCGGTTCTGCCTGGCCGCCTCCGATTACGTGGCCGAGCACATGCTGCCGCTGCTGGTGGCTGCCTTGGAGCAAGAGGCACCGGGTGTGTCCATCGACTACCGCACCTGGCAGGCCGGGCAATACGCCTTGCTTGCCAGCGGCGAGATCGACCTGGCCACCACCTTGTTCGACGAGTCGCCGCCCAACCTGCATGGTCGCCTGCTCGGTGAAGACCGCGCGGTGTGCCTGATGCGCCAGGACCACCCGCTGGCCGCGCTGGACGTGCTGGGCCAGGACGATTACCTGGCCTGCAAGCATGTGCGCATTTCCGGTGGCGGCGACAAGGACAGCTTTATCGACCGCCACTTGCGCGCCCAGGGTTTGCAGCGGCGCATCAGCCTGGAAGTACCGTTCTTCTCGGCGACCGTGCAGGTGATCGGCAACAGCCAGGCGCTGGCCACGGTGCCCGAGCACATCGCCCGGCAATTGTGCCGCCTGCATGGGCTGGCGTGGCGGCCGTTAGGGTTTGTCGAGCATACCCAGCGCTATTGGGTGGTGTGGCATCAGCGCTTGCAGGCCTCGGCCGAACACCGCTGGTTGCGCAACCGGGTGTTCGAGCAGTGGCGCCAGTCACAATTCGGGGTGCAGGGCGGGGTTGCAGGTTTGCCATAGCAGGTATGCGCGAAGCGGGGTTATTCGCAGGGGCGCAGGCGCCTAGACTTGGGGCACTGGATAACCCTCAGGAGCGCGCGCGTGACCCCAGAACAATTCCGCCAGTACGGCCACCAGCTGATCGACCTGATCGCCGACTACCGCCAATCCGTCGGCGAACGCCCGGTCATGGCCCAGGTCGAGCCCGGCTACCTCAAGGCGCAGCTGCCACAGGCCGCCCCACAGCGAGGCGAGTCGTTCGAGGCGATCCTCGACGACGTCAACCAATGGGTCATGCCTGGCCTGTCGCACTGGCAGCACCCAGACTTCTACGGCTATTTCCCCTCCAACGGCACCCTGTCGTCGGTGCTTGGCGACTTCCTCAGTACCGGCCTTGGCGTGCTCGGCCTGTCGTGGCAATCCAGCCCGGCGTTGAGCGAGCTGGAGGAAACCACCCTCGACTGGCTGCGTCAGTTGCTCGGGCTGTCGGCCCAGTGGAGCGGGGTGATCCAGGACACTGCGTCCACCAGTACCCTGGTGGCGCTGATCAGTGCCCGCGAACGAGCCACCGACTATGCGCTGGTCCGCGGCGGCCTGCAGGCCGAGGCCAAGCCATTGATCGTCTATGTCAGTGCCCATGCTCACAGCTCGGTGGACAAGGCTGCACTGCTGGCCGGCTTCGGCCGCGCCAACATCCGCCTGATCGCGACCGACGAGAAATTCGCCATGCGCCCGCAGGCGCTGCAGGCTGCCATCGAGCAAGACCTGGCCGCCGGCAACCAGCCCTGTGCGGTGGTCGCCACCACCGGCACCACCACCACCACCGCCCTCGACCCGCTGCGCCCGATCGGCGAAATCGCCCAGGCCAACGGGCTGTGGCTGCATGTCGACTCGGCCATGGCCGGTTCGGCGATGATCCTCCCGGAATGTCGCTGGATGTGGGATGGCATCGAGCTGGCCGATTCTGTGGTGGTCAACGCGCACAAATGGCTGGGCGTGGCATTCGATTGCTCGATCTACTACGTGCGTGATCCGCAGCACCTGATCCGGGTGATGAGCACCAACCCGAGCTACTTGCAGTCGGCGGTGGATGGCGAGGTGAAGAACCTGCGTGACTGGGGGATCCCGCTGGGCCGTCGCTTCCGTGCCTTGAAACTGTGGTTCATGTTGCGCAGCGAAGGCGTGGAGGCCTTGCAGCAGCGCTTGCGCCGTGACCTGGCGAATGCCCGCTGGCTGGCGGAGCAGGTTGCAGCGGCGGCGGAGTGGGAAGTGCTGGCACCGGTGCAACTGCAGACCTTGTGCATTCGCCATCGGCCGGCGGGGCTGGAAGGAGAGGCGCTGGATACGCACACCAGGGCGTGGGCCGAGCGGCTGAATGCGTCCGGGGTGGCGTATGTGACGCCGGCGACGCTGGAAGGGCGGTGGATGGTACGGGTTTCGGTGGGGGCACTGCCGACCGAGCGGGAGCATGTGGCAAAGCTTTGGCACAACCTGCAGGAAGTGGTCAAAGGCTGAAGGTGCCGGGGCCGCTGAGCGGCCCCAGCGATCTGTCAGTGGCTCACCGCCTGAAAGCTGCCTTTGCGGCTGGCTTCGAAGGCGCCCTTGTCCATCGGCTTGGCATCCGGATTGCCCAGGTCTTCCATCGCCAGACGGTGAGTCTCCGGGGCAATGTAGGCCGCCAGCGCACACACGCAGGTGATGAAGAAGGCCAGGCCACCGATCACCAGCGGGATGTTGTCCGAACCCGGTGGCGCCACCAGGGCGAACAGGGCTGGCAGCATGGCGGTGAGCATGGTGCCGATGTTCTGCGCGATGGCCATGGCCGAAACGCGGTAGCGGGTGTGGAACAGCTCCGGGTAGAAGCTTGGGAACACCGCGTTGTAGCCCTGGTAGACCATGCCCCACATCACGATCGAGGTGGCGAAGGCCAGTGGCACGTTCTGGATGCTGATTGCATACAGGTAGACGAAGGCCAGCAGGCCAGAGCCCAGGCAGCCGGCGATCATGGTCGGGCGGCGGCCGATCTTGTCGGACAGGTTGCCCACGAACGGAATCACCAGCACCGCGACGATGTTGCCCACCACCGGGATCCACAGGTACACGCTCTTGTCGAAGCCGATGCCGTAGGCCGGCTGCACTGCATAGGCGGCGCCGAAGATGGTGGCAACCACCGGGATCACATTCATCAGCGCCATGAACATCACCAGCACCATGTGCTTCCAGCTGTGCCGGAAGGCTTCGCTGATCGGCGATTTGGCGACCTTGTCCTGCTTCTCTTCCTTCACGAATGCCGGGGTTTCGTGCACTTCCCGGCGGATGATGAAGCCCGCGATCAGGACGACGGCGCTCAACAGGAACGGAATGCGCCAGCCCCAGTCGTTGAACGCCTCACTCGGCATGAAGTAGGCCAGCGGCAGGAACACCGCCGCCGCCAATACCTGGCCGGCCTGCACGCCCTGCAAGGTGAAGCTGGCGTAGTAGCCGCGTCGGCCGAACGGAGCGTGCTCCATGATCATCGAGCTGGCCCCGGAGATTTCCCCGGCCACGGCAAAGCCCTGGACCAGGCGCAGCAGCACCAGCAAGGCCGGCGCCAGCAGGCCGATGTCGTGGTAGGTCGGCAGCAGGCCGACGGCCATGGTCGACAGACCCATCAGGAACATGCAGAGCAGCAACACGTTCTTGCGCCCGCGGGTGTCACCCCAGTGACCGAGCACGAAGGCACCGACAGGGCGCGCCAGGTAACCCACACCGTAGGTGGCCAACGAGGCGATGATGGCCATTTTCGGGTCGGTGTTGGGGAAGAATATCTGCGGGAAGATCAGCGCCGCTGCCTGGGCATAGATGAAGAAATCGTAGTATTCGAGTGCCGAGCCAATCCATCCACTGGCGGTCGCTTTCTTGGCTTGAGAGCTTGAGTGAGCCATCGTTGTCTCCGTTGTTCTTGTAGGTCGCCGCACGGCTGGCGTCGCCCAGGGGCGGCCAGAGGGGTGCGATCGCTTTTCGGGAGTAGGGCGGTTATAGCGCGATTGACCGCAGGCGGTGTCTGCAGAGGGAAGACGAACGAGCAGGTGCGGATCGCAAGGCGATGGAGGTGTGCATAGGTCGGTACCCGGTTTATTGAACTTATTATGTTGTGACGTTGGGCTTGTCTGCGCAGGTTCTGCCAAACGACCCTCAGGGCAGAAGAGGGCGGTCGGTGGGCCTGCGTCTGGGTCCATGTTTGCTTAGGGTTGGCAGTGAATCAATTCGCCAAAATCGGTTTTGTGCGGTAATCGAACGCAAAACTAACCATTTCGTACAAACAGATTGCCCGCCCGACTTTACCTGCGAATAATCAACAGTGCCAGAAACCCCAACGGGTTCTCGGCTCGTTGTCCGTCCAATAACAAGGAACTTCTTCATGCAGCGTTCGATAGCCACCGTGTCCTTGAGCGGCACCCTGCCGGAAAAGCTCGAAGCCATCGCCGCCGCCGGTTTCGACGGCGTCGAGATCTTCGAGAACGACCTGTTGTACTACGCCGGCAGCCCGCGCGAAGTACGGCAGATGTGCGCTGACCTCGGCATTGCCATCACCCTGTTCCAGCCATTTCGCGACTTCGAAGGCTGCCGCCGCGACCGCCTGCAGAAGAACATCGACCGCGCCGAGCGCAAGTTCGACCTGATGCAGGAGCTGGGCACCGACCTGGTGCTGGTGTGCAGCAACGTCCAGGCCGATGCCCTGGGCGATGAACAGATCCTGGTGGACGACCTGCGCCTGCTCGCCGAGCACGCCGGCAAGCGCGGCCTGCGGATCGGCTACGAAGCACTGGCCTGGGGCCGCCACGTCAATACCTACCAGCAAGTGTGGAACCTGGTGCGCCAGGCCGACCACCCGGCACTGGGGGTGATCCTCGACAGCTTCCACACCCTGTCGCTCAAAGGTGACCCAGCGGCGATCCGCGACATCCCGGGCGACAAGATCTTCTTCGTGCAGATGGCCGATGCGCCGATCCTGAACATGGACGTGCTGGAGTGGAGCCGCCACTTCCGCAACTTCCCAGGCCAGGGCGAAATGGACCTGGCCGGCTTCCTCGCGCCGATCCTGGCCACCGGCTACCGCGGCCCGCTGTCGCTGGAAATATTCAACGATGGCTTCCGTGCAGCACCGCCACGGCAGAACGCCGCCGACGGCCTGCGCTCGCTGCTGTACCTCGAAGAACAGACCCGCCTGCGCCTGGAACAGGAAGGCACCACCCTCGAGCCGGGCGTGCTGTTCACCCCGCCGGCTGCCAGCGCCTACGACGGCGTGGAGTTCCTTGAGTTTGCCGTCGACGAAGCCGTCGGCGCGCGCCTGGGCAGTTGGCTCAAGCGCCTGGGCTTTGCCGAAGCCGGCAAGCACCGCAGCAAGGAGGTGCGCCTGCTGCGCCAGAACGACATCAACATCGTGCTCAACGCCGAGCCGTACTCGTTTGGCCACAACTTCTTCGAGGCCCATGGCCCGTCGCTGTGCGCCACCGCCCTGCGGGTGAAGGATGAGCACGCCGCGCTGCAACGCGCCACCGACTTCCGCGGCCAGCCATTCCGTGGCCTGGTCGGCCCCAACGAATGCGAAGTGCCGGCCGTGCGTGCGCCGGACGGTAGCCTGATCTACCTGGTGGAGCAGGGCAAGGAAGGGCCGTCGCTCTACGACACCGACTTCCGCCTGGACCCGGCGGCCACTGTCACTGGCGGTCTGCAGCGCATCGACCACATGGCCCTGGCGCTGCCTGCCGAGTCGCTGGACAGCTGGGTGCTGTTCTACAAGAGCCTGTTTGACTTTGCTGCCGATGACGAAGTGGTGCTGCCCGACCCGTATGGCCTGGTCAAGAGCCGCGCCTTGCGCAGCCAGTGCGGCAGCCTGCGCTTGCCGCTGAACATCTCGGAGAACCGCAACACCGCCATCGCCCATGCGCTGTCCAGTTACCGCGGTTCGGGTGTGCACCACATCGCCTTCGACTGCGCGGACATCTTCGCCGAAGTGGCACGGGCCAAGGAGTCGGGTGTGCCGTTGCTGGAAATCCCGTTGAACTACTACGACGACCTGGCGGCGCGGTTCGATTTCAATGACGAATTCCTCAGCGAACTGGCGTACTACAACGTGCTGTACGACCGTGATGCCCAGGGCGGCGAGCTGTTCCATGTGTATACCGAGCCGTTCGAGGAGCGTTTCTTCTTCGAGATCATCCAGCGCAAGGGTGGCTATGCCGGGTATGGCGCGGCGAACGTCGCGGTGCGCCTGGCGGCCATGGCCAAGCGGCGGAGCGGGGTGGCGCGCAAGCCGGTGCTGTGATTGCGAGGTGGCGCTTGTGAGTGGGAGGGCGGGGTTGATAGGCGCTTGCCATGAGAGGGTGTAAGGGCTGAAAGGTGCCTGCCCTGACATCTTCAGCGCCTATGAGATCGAGCGCCGCGCGGGCGGCGCTCGGTCTCATAGGCGCTGCAAACCTTTCGGCCTACACAGACTGCCATACATCTCACCCGCATGAGCACGCTCGGCGTGGAGGTCGGGCAGATCACCTTGTTCTTCCGTCGCTTGCCGCAGGGCGAACCACTCACGGATAATCCCGGCAAATCCCAATAAGACACTCCGTGAGCCGCCATGAGCAACCCCGTAGCCCCCCTCAGCACGCCTGAACCCTCGGCTACGCGCCAACCGCGCAAGAACAACCCCGAGAAAACCCGCGAGGACATCCTCCAGGCCGCCATCAACGAGTTCGTCCAGCAGGGCCTGGCCGGCGCACGGGTGGACGCCATCGCCGAGCGTACGGCAACCTCCAAGCGCATGATCTACTACTACTTCGGCAGCAAGGAGCAGCTGTACGTCGAGTGCCTGGTCAAGCTGTATGGCGATATCCGCAAGACCGAGCAGAGCCTGGACCTGGAGTCGCTGCCGCCCGAACAGGCGATTTGCCGGCTGGCCGAGTTCACCTTCGACCACCACGACCGCAACGTCGATTTCGTGCGCATGGTGTGTACCGAAAACATCCATTACGGCGAGTACATCAAGAAGTCGCCGGCCATTCGCGAGATGAGCAGCCTGGTGCTGCAGGCGTTGGGCAGCACGCTGCAACGTGGCGTCAGGGAGGGCGTATTCCGCCCGGGCATCGAGGTCATCGACCTGCACATGCTGATGAGTTCGTTCTGCTTCTATCGGGTGTCCAACCGCCACACCTTCGGCGACATCTTCCAGATCGACCTGGCCGACGAGCAGGTCAAGCTGCGCCATCGGCAGATGATCTGCGACGTGGTGCTCAGCTACATCCGCGCGTGAACCCGCTTACTCGCCCAGCCGTTGCTCGCGTGACGGCGGGTAGCCGAAGTAGGCGGCGTAGCATTTGCTGAAGTGCGATACCGAGACGAAGCCGCAGGCCACTGCCACCTCCATCACCGACAGGTCGGAGTACTGCAGCAGGCGGCGGCTCTTGGTGATGCGCAGTTCCATGTAATAGCGCCGCGGCGAGGTGCCGAGCTGGGCCTGGAACAGGCGGTCGATCTGACGACGCGAGCGACCGCTGTAGGCGGCCAACTGGTCCAGGCTCAGGGTCTCCTCGAGGTTGTTCTCCATCAGCTCGACAATGGTGCGCAGGTGCAAGCTCATCGACTTCTTCGCCCCTGGGCCGACCTGACGGTAGCGGGCGCCGGAGAACGACAGGATTTCTTCCACCCCTTCGGCCAAGCCGTCGCCGTACAGGCGGCGCACCAGGCCAAGCATCAGCTCCATGGCGCCGTTGGGGCTGGCAGCGCTGAGGCGGTCGCGGTCGAGGGTGAAACTGGCTGGGGTGATGCGGGTTTGCGGGCTGCGCTCGGACAGGCTGGCGCGCTGTTCGGGGTGGATGCTGCAGCCGTAATCATCGAGCACACCGGCGCGGCCGAGGAACCAGGCGCCATTCCACAGCCCGCCCAGGGCCATGCCGTGGGCGGCGCATTCATCCAGCAGGCGGTCGAGCTCGGGGTATTTCAGCGGCGTGCGCAGGCCGCCGCAGACGATCAGCAGGTCGAGTTCCTTGAGGTCGCTGGCGGACAGTTCGCTGGCCACCAGTTCCAGGCCCAGGTCGCTGAGCACCCGGTCACCCTTGAGTGACAGCGGGGTGAAGCGAAAGCTGTCGGCACGCAGCAGGTTGGCGGTGACCAGCACGTCCATGGCCACGGTGAAGCTGGCCATCGAGAAGTGCTCGAGCAGGATGAAGTCGACGCGGTAGGGGGCCTCGGGGCTCCCGGCGCTGGCCTTGAGCCGCAGCATGTTGCTGGTGCTGGTCTTCTTGCTGAACTGACGTGGGGTGGGCACTCTGGACTCCGCTTCCTGGCTGGCCAGCAGAGTGTGGCGGCAGCGTGCGGGAAAGACAATCGCCGGCGCGCGCGTGTCGTGGTGCAGGTCGTGTTGAGGCAAGTGGACTATGCTGGCGCTTCTGTCTGGAGAACTTCGATGAAATACGCCATCGCGTTACTGTTCGGTCTGCTGCCGTTGCTGGCCCACGCCCTGGAGCCAGGCGAGCGGTTGGCACCCTGGACGCTGCTTGATCAGTACGATCAGCCTTACAGCCTGAAAACCGACACTCACCTCCTGCTGGTGGCCCGCGACATGGAGGGTGCCAAGCTGGTCAAGGCCGCCTTGGCCGACGCGCCCAAGGGCTACCTGGAGGCGCGCGATGCGGTGTTTGTCGCCGATATCCACCGCATGCCGGCGCTGATCAGCAAGCTGTTCGCCATTCCGGCGATGCGTGATTACAGCTACCGGGTGTTGCTCGACCGCGAAGGGCGTATTGCCAGTCGCTATGCGGGGCAGGCGGGGCAGGTTTCATGGCTGCGCTTGAAGGATGGGGTGCTGGTGAGCGAGCAGGCCTTTGCCGATGCCGTGGCGCTCAAGGCGGCCCTGGACGGGGTGCCGACGCACTGATGATGCGTCAGAGCCCTGTCTGTGACAGGGTTCTGACCGTTCAGTTACGCAGCGGAAGCGGGCCGCCTTCACCCTTCAACGCCACGCCTTCCCAGCGGGCAATGACCAGGGGCGCAATGGCATTGCCAAGCACGTTCAGCGTGGTCGTACCGCTTTCGATGACGCGGAAGATGCCGGCCACAAGTGCCACCGCTTCCAGTGGCAGCCCGGCCGATGCCAATGTCGCCGAGAGGGTGATGATTGCAAAGCCGGGTACCCCTGTGGCGCCTTTGGAGGTGAGCACCATCGTGACATCCAGCAGAATCTGCTGGGATAGCGTCAGGTCGATGCCGTACAGCTGAGCGATGAAGATCGTCCCACATACCTTCCATCGCGACATCGGCCTGGTGCACCATGCCAACGTGCTCTTGAGCGAGCAGGTGACGCAACTGATCGCCCTCATCGTCCAGGCCGCCCGACACTCGGCGGCTTGAGACGCGCGGGTTGTCACTGAACGCACGCAGCAAATCCAACTGAACCCTCAGCGCTGGCAGCAACCCAACCCAGTACATGCCAACGGGAGAGTGCTCATGGAAATCGGAACGATCTGGATCATTGTCGCGGCCTTGGTCATCCTGCTCGAGATCTTTGCCATCTGGCACATCATCGGCAGCGATCGGCGCGCAGAGCGCAAGATGCTGTGGGTTGTGTTCGTGGTCTATGCACCGTTCCCGGGGCTGCTGTTCTGGGCTTGGCGTGGGCCGCGGGCAGTGAAGGGCAGGGCGGTGCTGGAGGAGAAATGACGGCGGCGGTATCAGGCGCATGGCGCCTGATACCGGTGGCTTCAGTCGGGCGTGATGCCGATTTTGATGGCCGGGTCCAGGCCGCTGACCATCAGGCTGCCGGCGAAGCTGACCGTGTCCTCTACCTCCAGTGCCTTGAACGCGTCACGGATGCGGGTACGAATCGCCTTGCTGGCTTCTTTGCGCTTTTCGTCAGGCGTACCCGGTGACAGGACAACCTCACCGTGCAGCGTCGTTTCGACTTTGCCGGAGGTCTTCCAGCCCATTTCTTCGCGCAGGTGGGTTCGCGCTATCGCGGCGTCACCTTCATGGTCATTGTTCACCGGGCTGATGGTGTAGGCGAGTTGGAACGCATAGGGCTTGCTCATGGCTTTTCCTTCAGTGAAGCGGCGCTACGCCGCAGTGCTGGCCTCCGTGCCGGGAACTGCAATCTAGCGAACTGTGCGGCGCAATCCTACATACACGTGGTTGAGGTTCTGCACGGCGATAAAGAAGTTTCCTACAACAGCTTGACCTGTACCTAACTCGAGCCCACCAGCGGCAGCCGCCTGCTGTTTATCGCCGGGCAGGGCGGGGAGGATGCCAATGGGCAGCTGCCGCCCGATTTTGCAGGCCAGGCCCGCCAGGCGCTGGCCAATGCCACCCAAGCCGGCGAACAGGCCATCAGAGGCACCACAAAAGCCTTAGAATGACGTTTTGCCCGAGCCACTCCAGCCATGCTGCCCATCGAACTGCTGCCCACCACCCCCGATCAGGCCGAACTGATCCGTAACCTCTACCAGTTCTATGCCTATGAGTCCTCCGACTGGGAGCAGGAAGATGTCGAAGTGGACGGCCGTTTCTACATTCACGAAGAGCACCTGCAGCGCTACTGGCAGTCCCCAGGCTGGAGCGCCAGCCTGGTGCTGGCGGACGGTTTCATCGCCGGCTTCGTGCTGGTAGAGCGCAGCGAACTGCCCGGTTTCGACGCGCTGGAACTGGCCGACCTGTTCATCCTCAAGCGCTATCGGCGCCAGGGTATTGGCCGTGCCGTGGCCAACCAGTTGCTCGCCAGCCCCGGCGACTGGCTGCTGCGTTGCTACGCCCTGGATCCCATCGCGGTGGCGTTCTGCAAGGCCGTGGTGGCCGACCTGCACCGGCCTGTGCAACAGATCTTCCCCGCCGACGAGCCTGACCTGCTCACCTACCAGGTGACCTCCGTCTTTCACTGACCCGCAGCAAAATTCTGTGACCTACTTCACAAAGTTCACTCGCAAGGCATAATGCCAGCACTGCCTTACAAGACCCGGCCGCCCTGGCCCGGGGTTTCTTTCGTGCGCGTCGCAGGTTCAGGTAAATTTCATGTCGTTAGTCGCAAGCCCCGACATCATGTACCGGCTGTTGATCCAGAGCGTGGTGGACTATGCCATCTACCTGCTCACCCCCGACGGTATTGTCGCCAACTGGAACCCCGGCGCACAGCGCGCCAAGGGCTACCGCGCCGAGGAGATCGTCGGCCAGCATTACTCGCTGTTCTACAGCGAAGACCAGCGCGCGGCCGGCCTGCCTGAGCAGAACCTGGAACAGGCCCGCAGCAGCGGCCGTTTCGAAGAGATCGGTGCGCGCCTGCGCAAGGACGGCACGGCCTTCCACGCCCATGTGGTGATCGAGGCGGTACGTGACGACCACGGCCAGCTGGTCGGCTTCGCCAAGGTCACCCGCGACATTTCCGAGCGCCGCCAGCAGGAGCTGGAGCTGCTGCAAGCCAAGGAACTGGCCGAGCAGTACAGCCAGGAAATGGCCAACCTGTCGCAGTTCCTTGACTCGGTGATTGCCAACATCCCTGCCAGCGTCATCGTCCAGGACCTGGAAAGCCAGCGCATCCTGCTCGCCAACCAACAGGCCGAGCGCCTGTTCGGTGGTGGCGCCAAGCCAATGATCGGCCACACGCCCGCAGAGTGCCTGGCACCGGCCGCGGCAGATTACCTGGAAACCCAGCTCAGCCGTGGGGCGCGCAGCAGCAAGGGCTTTGCCGCCGAAACCCGGGTCGACACCGCCTGTGGCCCGCGCACCCTGCGCAGCCGCGCGCTGCTCAGCCAACAGTGTGACGGCCAGGCAGATTACGTGCTATTCGTGGCCGAAGATGCCACCGAAGAGCTGGCCGCCCACGCGCAGATCCACCATATGGCGCACCACGACGCCCTTACCGGGCTGCCCAATCGCACCCTGTTCCATGAGCGCCTCAAGCAGGCCCTGGTGCGCGGTCACGACAACGAGAAGCTCACTGCCGCACTGTGCCTGGACCTGGACAACTTCAAGAACATCAACGACTCCCTCGGCCATGCCTTCGGTGACAAGCTGCTGCGCGCGCTCGGCAAGCGCCTGCGCCGCGAGCTGCGCGAGCACGACACCCTGGCCCGCTTGGGCGGTGACGAGTTCGCCGTGGTGCTGACCCATCTGGACAGCCGCGAGGCCGCCTGCAACACCGCCAGGCGCCTGATCGAGGCGATCTGCCCGCCATTCCAGATCGAGGGCCATCAGTTCTCGGTGGGGCTCAGCATCGGTATCGCCATCGCCCCCGACGACAACGACCAGGCCGAACAACTGCTCGGCTACGCCGACATGGCGCTGTATGAGGCCAAACGCAACGGCCGTAACCGTTACGAGTGTTTCCACCTGGAGCTGGATGTCGCCGCCCGTCAGCGCCGCCTGGTGGAAACCGACCTGCGCACCGCGCTGCACCTGGGGCAGTTGCACCTGCATTACCAGCCGGTAGTGGACCAGCAGACCAACAGTGTGACCGGCTACGAGGCGCTGTTGCGCTGGGAGCACCCGACCCGCGGCATGGTCATGCCGATGGACTTCATCCCCATCGCCGAGGAAACCGGGTTGATCCACGAGCTCGGTACCCGGGCGCTGAACCTGGCGTGCCAGGAGGCGGCCAGCTGGGGCACCGAGCAGACCGTGTCGGTGAACCTGTCGCCGGTACAGTTCAAGAACGCCAACCTGGTTCACAGCGTGGCCCTGGCCCTGGCCGACTCGGGCCTGGCACCGCAGCGCCTGGAGCTGGAGATCACCGAGTCGGTGCTGCTGGGCAACAGTGAAGAGAACGTGCGCACACTGCGGGCGCTGAAGGACCTGGGTGTGTCGATTTCGCTGGATGACTTCGGCACCGGCTACTCGTCGCTGGGCTACCTGCGTTCGTTCCCGTTCGACCGGATCAAGATCGACAAGTCGTTCGTCCATGACATGTGCGACAGCCGCGAGGCGATGTCGATCATCCGTGCGATCACCGAGCTGTCCAACAGCCTGATGATCAAGACCACAGCCGAAGGCGTGGAGTCGCAAGAACAGATGCAACGGCTGCGGGCAGAAGGGTGCTCGCACTTCCAGGGCTACCTGTACGGGCGGCCGGCGCCGGCCAGTGAGCGCCTGAAGCAGGTTTGTGTGTAGTCGTTCGAGGGCCCCGTCAGGACTCAGCTGTTCCAGTCCGGCGCAAAGTCCGGGCTGACGACCCGCTGCCCCTTCGGCAACCCGGCAATCAGCGCGCGGTCGGCATCATCCAGCCGCACCTCCAGCGCCGCCAGGTTGGCCAGCTGGTTGTCCCGGCAGCTGGCCTTGGGAATGACCGCTACGCCCGCTTGATCGAGCAACCAGTTCAACGCCACCTGGCTCGGCAGTACGCCATGCTTGCGCGCAATCTCGCGGATCACCGCCTGCTCCGCCGCGCGGCCACGGGCCAGCGGGGTGTAGGCGGTCAGCACCATGTCATGCTGGCGAGCGTAGTCGAGCAGCGGTTGCTGGTCGAGCAATACGTGGTATTCGACCTGGATCGCCGACAGTGGCGCGCCCAGTTCCTCGACCACACGGCGCAGCAGGCCGAGCGGGAAGTTGGCCACGCCAATGCAGCGCGCCTTGCCCTCGTCGCGCAATGCCACCAGGGTTTCGATGCTGCGGGCCAGGTCCCAGTCCTTGGCGGGCCAGTGGATGTGGAACAGGTCGACCTGCTCGGTGCCCAGCGCCCGCAGGCTGTCTTCCAGCGACTGGCGCATGGCCTTGGGCTCAAGGCGGTCCCACCAGACTTTGGTGGTCAGGTGGATCTGCTCACGCGGCACGCTGCTGTCACGCAGGGCCTGGCCGACAGCGGCTTCGTTGGCGTAGGCAGTGGCGGTGTCGATGTGCCGGTAACCCAGCTCCAGCGCCTGGTGCACGGCGCGGGTGCACGCGTCGCCGGTCATTGGCCAGGTGCCCAGGCCGATGCAGGGCAGGTCCAGGCCGTTGCGGGTAGTGAGCCGTTGCATGAAAACTCCTTGTTCGAGGTCGAGGGTCCGCAGGCGATGGTGCGCGCTTTGCCAGGCACAGGCCATGCAGTCGGGGTAGAAAGTGGTCGATCAGCGAACGGAATGGCGAACGTCCCAGGCAAAGCCTGGAATTGAACTTCCTTAAGTTGTCGTATCTCTTCTAGAATCCGTGCTGTCGCACCTGCCCCTGACGCAGCACTGAGCCGCGCCGCCGACGAGAACGCCATGAGTTCCAGTACACCGTTGTCCGGAGTCAACCAACCCCTGCGTGGCATTGCCCTGGTAGTGGTGGCGACCTTCCTGTTCGCCAGTCACGATGCCTTGTCCAAGTTCCTCGGTGGGCTGTATCCGATCGTCATGGTGGTGTGGGCCCGTTATGTGGTGCACACGCTGTTGATGGCCGGGATTTTCCTGCCCAAGTCCGGGCTCAATGTCTTGCGCACCCGTCGCCCGCTGCTGCAGACCTTGCGTGCACTGAGCCTCTTGAGCACCAGCCTGCTGTTCACCAGCGGCCTGCAATACCTGCCCCTGGCCGAGGCAACCTCGGTCAACTTTCTCGCCCCGGTGCTGGTCACCGCGCTCTCGGCGCCCTTGCTCAAGGAGCGGGTGACGACAGGGCAATGGGTGGCGGTGGTATTGGGCTTCATCGGTGTTCTGGTGGTGGTGCACCCCGGTGGCGCGATGTTCACCCCGGCGATCCTGTATCCGTTCGGTTCGGCACTGGGCTTCTGCTTCTATCAGCTGCTCACGCGCATCCTGGCGGCATACGACAGCCCGACCACCAGCAACTTCTACGCGGGGCTTTGCAACACCCTGGTGATGAGTGTGCTGGTGCCGTTCTTCTGGGAAGTGCCGCGCTGGGACCATGCATTGCTGATGCTGGCCCTGGGCGGTTTCGGCATGAGCGCGCACCTGCTGCTGACCCAGGCCTTCCGCCATGCTGCGCCAGCGCTGCTGGCACCGTTCAGCTACTGCCAGATCGTGTTTGCCGGGTTGCTGGGGCTGCTGATCTACGGCCAGGTGCCGGACAGCGCGAGCTTGCTGGGCATTGCCATCATCTGCCTGAGTGGCCTTGGGGCCGCCTGGATGCAGCGCAAGAAATAAAGGCGAATTGCTCCAGCCGATGGAGAAGTTGGCTCACCGGTTTCCCGCAGGAACGCGTCGGTACACAGGCCTCGGCGTGCTGGGGTCGAATTCAGTCAGCTGGCTGCCAGCCCGCACGAACCCGGCGCTTTCGGCCAGGCGCTGGCTGGCATGGTTATCGATATCAGTGGTCAGCCACACCGGGGCATCGACGGCGTCCAGCAGGCAGGTCAGCGCCTCACGCATCAGGCCCTGGCCGCTGCTGGCCTGGCTCGCCCAATAGCCCACTTCGTACTGGTCATCGCCAGGACGCAGGCCGATGCAGCCGATCACTTCACCGCTGTCCGGTGCGAGGATGAAATAGCGCTTTTCCTTGGCTGGGTCGAGGAACTCCTCGGCGCTCAGTTGCAGCGTTTCCTGCACCTCCTTCAAGGTCCAGTCGGGCTTGGCCCAGGCCAGGAACGGTTGGTGCAGGCTGTAGCTGTCGAGCAGCGCCTGCTGCAGTTGCTGGGCAAACGCCGGCGCCGGGCGGACCAGCAGGGTACGCGGCGTGGACAGGGTACGAGGCAGATCGGGGTAGGGCATTGCAGGCCTTCCTGGCGGGTTGATCGGGAAATTTAAGCTTATTTTTGTGTAATCTGTGGGAGCGCCGTTACGGATTTGCCGTGAATGCCCAAATCGATCATTCAAAGGAAACTGAAGGTCCGCCCATGCCCGACTATACGCTGCATTGCTTCGCCGAATCCGGCAACGCCTACAAGGCTGCGCTGATGCTCGAACTCACTGGCCAGGACTGGCAACCGGTGTTCGTCGATTTCTTCAACGGCCAGACCCGCGACCCGCAATGGCGTGACGAGGTCAACGAGCAGGGTGAGGTGCCGGTGCTGGAGCACGCTGGGCAGCGGCTGACCCAGTCGGCGTTGATTCTTGAATACCTCGCCGAGCGCACCGGCCAGTTCGGCCCGCGTGACGACAATGAAAAGCGCGAGATCTGGCGCTGGATGCTGTTCGACAACCACAAGTTCACCAGCTACTACGCGGCGCTGCGTTTCCTGCTGTGCCTGAAGAAGACAGGTGAGACGCAAGTGACCGGCTTCCTGCGGGAGCGGGCCACGGCGGCGTACCGGATTGTCGATGCGCACCTGGCGAAGGCGCCGTTCATGGTCGGCGAGCGGCTGACCATTGCCGACCTGTCGCTGGCGGGGTATGTGTTCATGCCGGAGGACACCGGGATCGTGCTGACCGATTTCAGCTACATCGAGGCGTGGAAGCAGCGTATTCAGGCGGTGCCGGGGTGGAAGCATCCCTACGAGCTGATGCCGCGGACGGCGTAAGCCAGTACCGGCCTGTTCGCGGATAAATCTGCTCCGTGCAGGAGCGGATTTATCCGCGACAGGCCGCCACAGGAAAAATCAGTAGCGAACTTCAACCCCTACATAAGCCCCGATCCCATCCCCCGGCCAGAACGACGCGGTATCCAGCCCGCGCGCGTTGTACACCGGCGTCACCGCCGTCACGTACGCCTTGTTGGCCAGGTTCTTCAGGTCCAGCGAGACCTTCCAGTTGCCCTTCGGCGCCTCATACCCCAGGTTCGCCCCCCAGATCGTGTACGACGGCGCATACAGGCTGTTGGCATAGTCCACCGCCGTGCGCGATGCCGATTGCACGTTCACCCCGGTGTACCAGCCGCTGTGGTCCTGGTATTGCAGTTCGCCCTGGTAGATATGCTTGGGCACACCTGGCAGCTGGTTGTCGCCGAAGGTGTCGTCATGCCGGTAGTAGAAGTCGTTGTAGGTGTACGACTGTCGCCAGCGCACCAGGTCGCCCTGGGTGTTGTCCCACAGGCGCGTATTGAGCCCGGCTTCGACACCCTGGTGGATGGTTGGTGAAGCGTTGAACGCGCCGGTAACCGCTGCTGCGGTGGAGGTAGCAGGGATGATCTGCACGTTCAGCAGTTCGTCGTGGATCCACGAGCGGTACAGCGCCAGGCTGCCGTCGAAGATGCCGTGCGAACCCTTGATGCCGACTTCGAAGGTGTTGGCCTTCTGCTCCACCAACGGGCGGATGTACGGCAGGGTCGGGCCGGAGCCGGAGTATTCCCATGACGCGGGCGGGTCGATGCTGCGGCTGAAGTTGGTGAATACCTGCAGCTCGGGGTTGATCTCGTAGCGCAGGCCGATGCGCGGGGCGACGCTCCAGTTGTCATAGTCGACATGCTGCGGGAAGGTCGTGGTGTTGGGGTTGACCGCGTAGTCGATGTTGACCTTGCGCCGCACATTGATGAACGACACGCCGCTGGTAAGCCACAGGTTGTCGACCAGGTTGATGTCGTTGCCCAGGGCGATCACCCGGCCGAACGAGTCCTTGTAGTTGACCTGCTTGAGCGACACCTTGTTGCCGTTGGCCGAATCCACCCCACCGCGCAGGTGCTGGGTCGAAGTAAAGGCGATATTGCTGCGGCTCTCGTGGCCAAACAGGTAGTCGACCCGGTCATAGCCCAGCAGCAGGCCAAGGTCGTGCCAGTCCCAGTAGCTGGGATTGCTCGGGCTGCGCGGGCTGTTGGTGTGGCGGTAGTCGTGGTACGACAGGCCGAAGGTCAGCCGCGCGTCGTCGTCGAAGGTGTAGGTGGTCTTGCTGCCGGCCCAGATGCTGCCCGGGCGGCGTGCACCAGCGCCGCTGCTTTCTGCGGTGGCGCTGGCCCGGCGCGGGTGGTGCAGGGCATTGTCGAGGGTGGTGGCGCTGGGGTCGTTGTGGGTCTCGTCGCGGTAGCGCAGCAGCAGGCGGGTTTCCAGCTTCGGGTTGAAGCGGTAGCCGGCGTTGGCGACGATGCCCGAGCTTTTCGACAGGCTGTAGTCGCGGTAGCCGTCGTTGCGGTAGTTGTCGGCCTGCAGGTAGTAATCCAGGCCACCTTCCACACCGCCGTAGCTGATGCTCTGCTTCTGGTAGTGGTAGCTGCCGGCCTCGGCACGCACGCGCAGGCCGGGGGCGCTATAGCCGCTGTGGTTGACGAAGTTGACCGCGCCGCCGAGGGTCAGCGCGCCATACTGGAAGGCGTTGGCGCCGCGCAGGATCTCGGTGTAGTTGACGCCGCTGGCATTGAGGAATTCGTACGGGGTGCCGCCAGGGCCAGTCAGTGGCAGGCCGTCGAAGAGGAACTTGATGCCTTCGCGGAAGTAGCCGGGCGAGGTGTTGGCCCCGGAGCCACGGATCGAGATCTTTGCCGCGTCGTTGCCGCCGGTGGACTGTACGAATACACCGGGCTGGTAGGCCAGGGTGTCCTGCAGGGTAGCGGTACGGCCTTTGGCGACTTCTTCGCTGTCGACCACGCTGGTGCCACCGGGTACCTCGGCGAGGGCGCTGGCGGCCTGTTGCACTTCAGTCTGCTTGGCGGCCTGCACAGTCACCGTGCCGAGGGTAGGGTCAGCGGCCAGTACCGTGGCCGGGGCCAGCAGGGTGGCCAGAGCAGCGTGGCGGATGGCCAGGCGCAGTGGGTGGGGGTGAATCGCACGCATCGTCGTATTCCTTGAGAGTCATCGTAGGTCCTCGGCGTTCTATGGGAATAGTCAGGCCTGTCGAAAGCGGTAAGAGCAGATTCTGTGCCAGCTGACGAAAGACCGGAAGTTGCGGCTTTGCCAAGTAATTGAGTGTGTGAAGATGAACGAAACAGCAAGTTTTGTTGTGGCCGTGTTGTATTTGAAACAGTGTGGGTTATATACAAATATCCAGATCAGCCGGCGAACCTGTGGGAGCGGGTTTACCCGCGAATGCTCTGGCATGGCCACCGCCGCATTCGCGGGTAAACCCGCTCCCACAGGGCCCTCTATTGGCTGACTGTCTGCATTCCAACAGTAACTGGGCAGTTTGTGCGGTTAGCGCGTCTGGAAGGCTGCTGGCGCCCAGTAAATACGTGGAAACAAGGCTGGCATGACATCTGCAACAGCACTTTATGTAGCCGTCTATATAAAGAGCTTGCTGTGCAGCCAAACGTCCGATTATTCAATGCATGCCTGTTGGCCAGTGCGCTGTTAGTTGCCGCCTGTTCACCCGCCACGCCCCCGCAGACCCAGTCCACCCTCAAGGGTGAAGCGGTTAGTGAGGTGAACGGCGTGATGCGCTACCCGGCCAGCGACTTCGTCGAGCAGCAGCGCGGCCAGCGCGGCGGCACCTTGCGCGTATCGGCAGCGACTGATGCTGGCAGCTTCGACATCCATGCGCTGTCCCACGGCAACATGCAGTGGATGGGCCGCACCCTGTTCGACTGCCTGGTCTACCAGGCCGAGGATGGCACCCTCACGCCGTGGCTGGCGAAGAGCTGGGAGATCAGCGCCGACGGCCTGACCTACACCTTCCACCTGCGCGACGACGTCACCTTCAGCGACGGCGAGCGCTTCGACGCCGAAGCGGTGCGGGTCAACCTCGAACACATGCGCGACCCGAAGACCCACTCGCCGCTGGCGGCTGCCTACATCGCGCCGTACCTGAACGGCCGGGTGGTCGATGCGTTCACCTTCGAAGCCACCTTGCGCGCACCTTATGCGCCGTTTCTCGATGTGCTGTCGCAAGCCTGGCTGGGGATGATCTCGCCACGGCAGATCATCGAGGCGCCCGCGACCATCGCCAGTCGGCCGATCGGCACCGGGCCGTTCGTATTGACCGGCTGGGTGCGAGACCAACGCGCCAGCTTCGCCCGCCGCCCGGGCTACCACTGGGCGCCAGCTGCGATCCATCACCAGGGCGAGGCTTACCTGGACGGCATTGAATTGAGCTACGTGCCCGAAGCGATGATCCGCTACACCTCGCTGGAAGCTGGCGACAGCGACATGGCCCTGGACGCACCGGCGCAGAACGCTGCAGCGATCCGCGCCAACCCGCAGCTGACCCTGCGCAACCGCATTCGCAAGGGCAACCCGGCGCGCAGCATTACCTTCAATGTCGAGCGCGTACCGTTCGATGACGTGCGGGTGCGCCAGGCCGTGGCCAAGGCCATCGACCGCGACGGCCTGGCGTGGATCTCCGGCTTCGGCGAGTACCTGGCCAAGGGTGACTTTCTGGCGGTGAACACTCCCGGCTATGACCCGGTGGCACGCGATGCCCTGGCCTTCGACCCCGCCGAAGCGGGCCGGCTGCTGGATGCCGCCGGCTGGACCGGGCGTGATGCCGAGGGCTACCGCACCCGCGACGGCCAGCGCCTCGGGGCGACGCTGCTGACCTACGACAACCCGGCATTCCCGGCCAATGTCTCGGTGGCGGCCCAGGCCGACCTGCGCAAAGTGGGCTTCGACCTGCGCATCGAGCTGCTGCCGATCAGCAAGGTCATGGAACTGCGCTACCGCGGCAACTTCGATGCCCTCGGCGGCGGCTACTGGCACACCAATACAGCCGACGGCCTGTACATCCTCTACCACAGCCAGTCGATCCCCAGCGCCCGAATGATCGGCCAGAACGTCGGCCACTTCCGCGACGACAGCCTCGACCAGCTGCTCGGTGACGCCCGGCGCAGCACCCACCCGGCACACCGTCGCATGCTCTATCGCCAAGCCCAGCAGCGCCTGGGCGAGACCGTGCCGGCGGTGCCCTCGGTGGAAAGCCAGATGCTGCTGGCCTACCGCAACGTGGTCGGCGGCGTGCTCTTCGACGGTTCGCACAACGTGCCTTTGTTCACCAGCGTGTGGCTGGCGAAGGAGCAACCATGAAATTGCTGGCAACGTTGCTGCGCCGCCTGCGCGACGGCGTGATCGTGCTGTGGGCGGCGGCGAGCCTGACCTTCCTCGGCATGCAGCACAGTGGTGGCGACACCGCCCTGGCGATTCTCGGCGGCCCGGATGCGATGCCGAGCGAAGCCATGCTGGCCCAGGTGCGTGCCGAGTACGGCCTCGATCAACCGCTGTGGGTGCAGTACGGCCATTACCTGCTGCGGCTGGCCAAGGGCGAGCTGGGCGAATCGTACCGCTTGCGCATTCCGGTCGGCCAGGCGATTGCCGAGCAGGCCGGCGCGACCTTGGCCCTGGCCACCAGCGCGGCGCTGCTGGCGGTGCTGCTGGCACTGGCTTCGGCGCTGCTCACCGCCAACCGCGGGCGACGCTTGCGCGCGCTGGTATCGGGCATCGAACTGGTGCTGTCCTCGGCGCCCAATTTCGTGATTGGCACCGTGCTGCTGCTGGCCTTCGCCTTCTACTTCCATGTGCTGCCGCCGTCTGGCTCAAGCGGATGGCGCTCGCTGGTGCTGCCGAGCTTGGCCCTGGCCTTGCCGATTGCGGCGGTGCTGGCCCAGGTGCTGCGCCAGTCGCTGGAGCAGGTACTGGAACAACCCTTCATCACCCAGGCCCGCGCCCGCGGCATGGGCGATACCGCCGTGCGCCTGCGCCATGCCTTGCGCCACGCCCTGGTGCCGCTGGTGACCCTGGCCGGCTACGTGTTCGCCAGCCTGCTTGGGGGGGCCGTGGTGCTCGAACTGTTGTTCGGCCGCCAGGGCATCGGCCGGCTGATGCTCGACGCCACCGCCACCAAGGACGTGCCGCTGGTGCTCGGCGTGACCTTGCTGGCAGCGGCGCTCTACGTGCTGGTCAACCTGCTGGTGGACCTGGCGACCCAGGCCATCGACCCGCGCACCGCACGCCCCTGAATTCACGAGAAAGGAACTGCCATGAGTCAAACCTCGATTACCGATGCCGATCTGGATGAGCGTTTTGCGCCGATCTACGCGCGCATTGCCGAAGGCGCAGTGGCCCGCGAGCAGCAACGCACCCTGGCCCATGAACCGGTGGCCTGGCTGCGCGAAGCCGGCCTTGGCGCCCTGCGCGTGCCCCGCAGCCACGGCGGCCTTGGCGCGAGCTTGCCGCAGTTGCTGCGCCAGTTGGTGCGCCTGGGCCAGGCCGATTCCAACCTGCCGCAGATCTTCCGCGCCCACTTCGGCTTTGTCGAAGGGCGACTGTCGTCCAACGACGCCGCTTCCCAGGACTACTGGTTCGCCCGAGTGGCGGCCGGCGAGCTGTGGGGCGCGGCCATGGCCGAGCGCACCGACAGCACCGGCAATACCGTGCAGCTCAGCGGGGGCGAGGGCGCTTACCACCTGGACGGTGAGAAGTACTACTGCACCGGCACCCTCTACGCCGATTGGGTCGCGGCGGTGGCCAACCACGGCGACGACTTCGTCAGCCTGGCGGTACCAACCGGTGCGCCAGGCGTGGAGCGGGTCGATGACTGGGATGGCTTCGGCCAGCGCCTGACCGGCAGTGGTACCACGCGGTTCACGCAAGTGAAGGTACAGCCTGAGCATTTGTTGCGCCGCTTCGCCAAAGGGGAGTTGCGCGCCGAGTCGTATCTCACCGCGTTCTACCAGGCGGTGCACCTGGCCACGCTGGCCGGCATCAGCCGTGCGGTGCTGACCGACGCAGTAGCCTTCGTCAAGGGCCGCACCCGCGCCTTTGGTGTGCCTGGGCAGTCGCAACCGGCCGCCGACCCGCTGGTGCAGGCGGTGATCGGTCGGTTGTCGAGCCTCGCTTTCGCCGCCGAGGCCCAGGTGGTTGCGGTGGGCCAGAGCCTGCAGGCGGTGTTCGAAGCAGGGCAGCAAGGCGAGGTGCCCGAGCAGCTCTACACCGACGCCGAGATCCACGCGTTCCAGGCGCAGCAGATCGTCCTGCCGCAAGTGCTGCAGGCCAGCACCTTGCTGTTCGAGGTCGGCGGCGCCTCGGCTACCAGCAACACCCGGCGTCTCGACCGCCACTGGCGCAACGCACGCACCCTGGCCTCGCACAACCCGGCGATCTACCGCGAGCAGGCGCTGGGCGACTACTACCTCAACGGCATCAGCCCGGCCCAGGCCTGGCGTGCCCGCCAGGCTGCCGCCAGTGAAGGGCAGGGCAGCGGCGACGAAGCCAGCGCAGTCTGATCAGGAGAACCGCATGAGCAGCAAACAGATGAGCCTGGGCATGAACATCCTCGGCTTTGGCTCGCACGCCGGCGCCTGGCGCCAGGGCGAGGCGGCACTCGACGCCTATATCGACGTCAATTACTACCGCGACATCGCGCGGATCTCCGAGCGCGGCTGCCTGGACGCGATCTTCCTCGCCGACGGCCCGGCACTGCCGCCGGATGTGTCCGCACAACCCGGTGGACGCCTGGAGCCGACTGTGCTGCTCACCGCCGTGGCCGCCGCCACCGAGCGCATCGGCGTGATCGCCACCTGCTCCAGCACCTACAACGAACCGTTCAACCTGGCCCGGCGCATCGCCTCGCTGGACCATATCAGCGGTGGCCGCGCGGCTTGGAACGTGGTCACCAATGCCGGTGATGCCGCAGCGCAGAACTTCGGCCTGGCGGGCGCGCCGCTGCATGTCGACCGCTACGGGCGAGCCGAAGAGTTCGTCGAGGTGACCCTGAAGCTGTGGGACAGTTGGGAAGACGACGCGATCATCGGCGACCGCGTCGCCGGCCGTTTCGCCGACCCGCGCAAAGTCCACACCCTGGACTTCCAGGGCAAGCACTTTCAGGTCAAGGGCCCGCTGAACCTGCCGCGCTCGCCCCAGGGCCGGCCGGTGCTGGTACAGGCCGGTTCCTCCGAAGGCGGCAAAGCGCTGGGTTCACGTTATGCCGACGCGATCTTCACCACCCAGACCACCCTGGCCGACGGCCAGGCGTTCTACCAGGAGATGAAAGCCCGCGCCAAGGCCTGGGGACGTGACCCCCAGCATCTGAAGATCATGCCCGGCCTGTCGACCGTGATCGGCAGTACCGAGGCCGAGGCCCATGCCCGCTTCGACCAGCTCAACGCCTGGCACGGCGAGCATGGCCTGCTGCAGCAGGTGGCGGGGCGTATCGGCATCGATGCCAGCGAGCTGGACCCGGATGCGCCGTTGCCTTGGGAGCGGATTGGCGCGGTGGCGGATTTCGAACGCGGCTCGCACGGGTTTCTGCAAGCCCAGCTGAACCTGGCGCGCAGCGAGAACCTGACCATTCGCCAACTGTCGCGGCGGATCCTGGTGGGGCATCGGTTGGCTGTCGGTACCCCGGAGCAGGTCGCCGATACCTTGGCCGAGTGGTTCCTGGCGGGTGCCGGGGATGGCTTCAACATCATGCCTGACATGTTCCCGTCGGGCGCGCGGGTGTTCGTCGAGGAAGTGGTGCCGCTGCTGCAGAAGCGCGGGCTGTTCCGCACCGAGTACACCGGCACCACCTTGCGCGACCACCTTGGCTTGCCCAAGGCCGTGAACCAGTTCGCCGCTTAGTCCAGATTCCGTATTTTTCAGGAGATGTCCAATGCGTTACCGCACACTCGGCCACACCGACCTCCAGGTCAGCCTGCTCAGCCTCGGCACCATGACCTGGGGCCATCAGAACAGCGAACAGGACGCCCACCAGCAACTGGACGCCG
The DNA here is from genome assembly GCF_014269035.2 of Pseudomonas vlassakiae. GTDB lineage: Bacteria > Pseudomonadota > Gammaproteobacteria > Pseudomonadales > Pseudomonadaceae > Aquipseudomonas > Aquipseudomonas vlassakiae. The sequence continues at coordinate 3,737 of NZ_JABWRP020000024.1, read as the reverse complement.
CCATCGCCGCCGGGGTCAATTTCATCGACACCGCCGAGATGTACCCCACGCCGACCCGCGCTGAAACCTGGACCACCACCGAGCGCTACCTCGGCAACTGGATCAAAGCCCGTGGCAACCGCGACAGGCTCATCCTGGCCAGCAAGATCGCCGGTCCGGCGCGTGATCCCGGCGGCCAGGCGCATATCCGCGATGGCCTGTCGCACCACGACCGCAAGAACATCGTCGCCGCTCTGGAAGGGAGCCTGCGCCGGCTGAACACCGACTACCTGGACCTGTACCAGCTGCATTGGCCCGATCGCACCAGCAACTTCTTCGGCGTCCGCGAGTATCCCTATGCCGATGACCACCCGGACACCATTGCCATCGAAGAAACCCTGGCAGTGCTCGATGAACAGGTCAAGGCTGGCAAGGTCCGCCATATCGGTGTGTCCAACGAAACGCCGTGGGGTGTGGCGCAGTTTCTGCGGCACAGCGAGCACAAGGGCCTGGCGCGGATCGCCAGCATCCAGAACCCGTACAGCCTGCTCAACCGCTTGTACGAAAACGGCCTGTCGGAGTTCAGCCATCGCGAAGGGATCAGCCTGCTGGCCTATTCGCCGCTGGCGTTCGGGGCGTTGACCGGCAAGTACCTGAACGGTGCCAGGCCTGAGGGTTCGCGGTTGTCGTCGGTGTATCGCACGTTCAATCGCTATGGCAGCGAGGAAGCCACCAGCTATGTGCAGATTGCGCAGGCGCATGGCCTGACGCCAGCGCAACTGGCCCTGGCCTTCGTGATTCGCCAGCCGTTCGTGGCCAGTGCGATTACCGGGCAGACCAGCTTGCTGCAGTTGCAGGAGAACCTCAGTGCACTGGATGTGCAACTGACCGACGAGGTGCTGGCCGAGATCCAGGCCGTGCACCGCCGCATTCCCAACCCGGCCCCGTAGCCCGCATGGCAAGGGCTGCGCCCTTGTTCGCGGCTGAAGCCGCTCCTACAAGTACCGCACAGGCCTGGGCCCTGTGGTGCCCCTGTAGGAGCGGATTTATCCGCGATGAGGCCGGCAAAGGCGCCAAGAAGGACAGTTATGAACACGATTGCACTGCCACCCACCCTCCTGACCAGCAATTCGCGGCTTCGCCCAGGTATCACACTGGCCTGGCTCATCCTGGCCCTGATCCTGCTGGCCGTAGCCTTCCCCGACTGGCTATCCCCAACCGACCCGCTGGCTGCCGACGCCCGCCTGGCCTACCTCCCACCCAACGCCACCTTCTGGCTCGGCACCGATGAAAACGGCCGCGACGTCCTCAGCCGCCTGATCCACGGCACCCGCCCATCGCTCTACATCGGCCTGGCCGCCACCCTGGTCGGGCTCGGCCTGGGCACTTCGCTCGGCCTGCTCGCAGGCCTGGCTCCCGCCTGGCTGGACAACCTGCTGATGCGCGCCGTCGACGTCCTGCTGGCGTTCCCCGACCTGCTGCTGGCGCTGGTCATCATCACCCTGTTCGGCCAGGGCACCAGCAACCTGATCCTCGCCGTCGGCATCGCTTCAGTGCCGCGCTACGCCCGCCTGGTCCGTGCCCAGACCCTGACCCTCCGCCACGCCGGCTTCGTCGAAGCCGCCGTCACGCTGGGCCGCAAACGCTCGGCGGTGGTGCTGGCCCACGTGCTGCCCAATGCCGTGCAACCGGTGCTGATCCTGGCCTGCATCGGCCTGGGCGGCGCCATCACCGCCGCCGCCGCGCTGAGCTTCCTGGGCTTCGGCGCACCACCGCCTGCGCCCGAGTGGGGGGCGATGATGGCCGTGGCGCGCAATTTCATGGCCAATGCGCCCTGGCTGATGGCCTGGCCGGCGCTGGCGATCACCTTGACCGTCATTTCCATCACCGTCATCGGCCGCGACTGGTTGCGCCGTAGCGAGGGCAGAAACCCATGAGCATCTTCGAACAGCACCCAGCCCCCTTGGTGGACATCCGCGACCTGCGCGTGAGCTTCAACGGCGTGCCGGTGGTACACGGCGTCGACCTGCAACTGCACGCCGGACAGTGCCTGGCACTGGTGGGCGAATCGGGTTCGGGCAAGAGCGTGACGGCCCGCACGCTGGTTGGCCTGACCGGTGCCGGCGCTCAGGTGCAGGCCCAGCGCCTGGCGTTTGCCCGGCAGGACCTGCGCCGGCTTGGCGGGGCTGACTGGCAGCGCCTGCGCGGTGGGCGCATCGGCTTCGTCATGCAGGATGCGCTGGGTTCGCTCGACCCGCTGCGAAGGGTGGGGGCCGAGATCGAAGAACCGTTGCTGTTGCACACCGACCTGGGCGCCGAGCAGCGTCGCTTGCGCGTACTCGAACTGCTGCGCCAGGTCGGTGTACCTGAACCTGAAGTTCGCGCCCGGCAGTACCCCTGGCAGCTGTCCGGAGGCCTGCGTCAACGGGCATTGATCGCCTCGGCCATCGCCTGCCAGCCGCGCCTGCTGATCGCCGACGAGCCCACCACCGCACTGGACGCCACGGTGCAGGCGCAGATCCTCGACCTGCTTGAACACCTGCGTGCCCGCGACAGCAGCCTGCTGATGGTCAGCCATGACCTGGCCGTGGTGGCGCGTCTGGCCGACTGGGTGGCGGTGATGCGCCATGGCGTGGTGGTCGAGCAGGGCACGGTCGAACAGATCCTGCAGGACCCGCAGGACCCTTACACTCAACGCCTGCTGAGCGCGGCACGGGCGGTGCATTTTCAGCGCCCGTCGGTCCCGGCGCTTTCGCTGGTGGAGGCTGTTGTGAACGAGCAACCGGTGGTGCTGGAGGCGCGTGGCCTGCACAAGGCTTTCGTCGGGCCGGATGGCCAGGCGCGTCAGGTGCTGAACGATGTGTCACTGCAATTGCGTGCCGGTCAGACACTCGGCGTGGTGGGTGAATCCGGCTCTGGCAAGAGCACGCTGGGGCGCATCCTGCTCGGACTGGAGCGCCCGGAGCAGGGGAGCGTGCAGCTGGCCGGGCAAGACTGGCTGGCGCTGTCTGCCGTCCAGCAACGTCAGGCACGACAGGGCATACAGGTGGTGTTCCAGGACCCGCTGGCCTCGTTCGATCCTCGATATACCGTGTTGCGAGTGCTGGCCGAAGCGCTGGCCCAGGCGGGTGTGCCGCGTGGGTTGCGGCGTACCGAGGCGGCTAGGTTACTGGACCGGGTGCAGTTGCCGGCGGGGCTGCTCGACCGTCGTCCGCTGGAACTGTCTGGCGGGCAGCGACAGCGCATCGCGATTGCCCGGGCGCTGGCGATGAAGCCCAAGGTGCTGGTGCTGGATGAGCCGGTGTCGGCGCTGGATGTGTCGGTGCAGGCGCGGATTCTGGCGTTGCTGGCGGAACTGAAAGCGGAGTTGGGCCTGGCTTGCCTGTTCATCTCCCATGACCTTGGGGTGGTGGAGCAGGTCAGTAACCAGGTGCTGGTGATGCAAGGGGGCCGGGTGGTGGAGCAAGGGGCGGTGGCGCAGGTGCTCGGGCAGCCGCGCCATCCCTATACCCGAGCCCTGCTCGATGCGGTGCCGCACCTGCCGGCGGCGCGGCCTCGCTGGTTTGAGCGGATTGCAGTGTAAGCCTGTGCCGGTCCTTCGAATGGGACAAAACAGGCGGACAGCGGTGCCCCCCCAGGAGGGACTGGCCCGAAACAAACTGTAGGAGCGGATTTATCCGCGATGCGCCGCGCGGGCGGCGCTCGATCTGATAGGCGCTGAAGATGTTGTGCCAGGAACCAGGTGGCTTGGAGGTCGA
>NZ_JABWRP020000023.1 GCF_014269035.2 Pseudomonas vlassakiae | reverse complement strand
CTGCTGTTGGGCGCCATGGTGTCCTACCTCACCCGTGGCGGTGGCAATGCGGGTGTGCTGGCCCAGGAAATGGCCGCCAGCAAGAAAGGCGCACGGATTGGGCAATGGATGCTCAAGCACGAAGAGGCTTTGAAGAAACGGCCTGACCTGCAAGTGCCGGAGCGGCGCAAGGGCGCGGTGGGGGAACCCCAACCTGCGCAGCCTGACCGGCCCGCGGGGAAAGACAAGGAGCCATCCAAGGGAAGCCCGGTAGCATGCCGTTGCATACGGTGGCATGTTTCAAGGCGGACAAGTTGCCGGCGTCGAAGCATGGCGAGTTTGAACGGCAGTTGAAGGGACAGCAGGACGGACTGAACCGGCTCACTGTTGAAGAATTCTTGGAGAATGTTGTAAATCCCAAAGAGCGTGATCCGAAAATTGCGAGAAAGGCAAGAAGGAAGTTATATGATGATTTGAGGAAAAGAGCTTATGGCGAACTGTCTAGGGATATGAGTCCAGTTGAAGCGAAAAAACGCTCAGCAAAACAGGCGAGGGAAACAATGTCCTCTCTTGCTGCGCTGCACAATCCCGATCTAATTGCCGGTGGCAGGGATGTCATTTCTGACTTCGGGGATAGACAAGTAAACTCCACCATAGGTCCTCAGTGGAAAAGTAGGTTGGGGGAACTCATGCAATCAGTCGAAAAGCAATCAAAAGAGGGAAATGTTTCAGGTTTTTTGAATGTTAGATTGCATAAATGCTAAAAAATTGAGGAGCGCGACGATGGACGAAGTTTACTCTCTTTTCATTGAGGGAATGGGCGAGCCCGTGTTCAGGCAGGAAGTACCTCCCTCCAGCGTTGAACGCTACAGAGGTAAGCTACCGAGAAAACTATTGGAGCACTGGGCCGAGCACGGCTGGTGTGGTTATGGTGATGGAATATTTTGGACAGTCAATCCTCAAGACTACGAGGGCGTGGCCGCTTCATTTATAGAAGGCACTGCGCTAGAGGGACGGGATACCTATCACATCATCGCCCGTGGCGCTTTTGGTGATCTCTATCTGTACGGTGAGAATTCCGGGTTCTCGTTAAATATCGTCGCCCATACATCAAACTATTGCGGCTCAGCTGATGGGCTTGCTACTGATGATAGGGATAGGGAAGTGGATGGTTTCTTTCTTTTGATGGAGCGAGAGTCCAATGATTTTGGAGATTTCTTCGAGCCTGCAAAGAAACATTTAGGTGTCCTTGGGTGCGATGAGATGTACGGGTTTGTTCCGGCGCTAGCGTTTGGCGGTTTAAGCAAAGTTGAAAATCTACAAAAGGTAAGCGCAGTTGAGCATTTGATACTGCTCTCTCAGTTATCACCTCTCAAACCCTACAGCTTCTCCGATTTTTAATGGAACACGCTACGAATGGGGCTGCCCGGCAGCCCCTCGCTCAATTCAGTCCCGCTCGCGCACCCAGAACAGCGTTGCCCCCGCCACCGCCGCCGGCATCATCAGCACGTTCACCAGCGGCACCATCAGCGCCAGGTAGGTAATTGCGCCAAACCCCAGCGACTGCCAGCGCTTCTGGCGCAGCCAGGCGAGCATGTCCTGCCAGCTCATCTTGTTGTTGTCCGCCGGGTAGTCGATGTACTGGATGGCCATCATCCACACCCCGAAGATCAGCCACAGCGGCGCGGCGATCACGTTGACCACCGGGATCAGCGACAGGATGAACAGGCCGATGGCCCGCGGCAGGAAGTAACCCAGCTTGCGCATCTCGCGGCCGAAGGTGCGTGGCACCATGGCCACCAGCTCGCCCCAGCTGAACGCCGGGAACGGGTCTTGGCCGCGCAGCACCACTTCGACCTTTTCCGCAAGAAAGCCGTTGAACGGGGCGGCGATGATGTTGGCCACCAGGGTGAAGGTGAAGAACACCATCAGCACCAGCAAAGCGACGAACAGCGGCCAAAGAATGTAGGAAAGAAAGCTCAGCCAGCTGGGCAGGGTTGGCATCAGCGCGTCGAGCCACAGGCTGAATTCATGGCCAGCGAAGTAGATCAGGCCACCGAACAGCAGCAGGTTGATTGCCAGCGGCAACAGCACGAACATCCGCAGGTTGGGGCTGAGCACCAGTTTCAGGCCTTCGCGCAGGTATTGGGGGCCGGAGAGGACAGGGGCTTGCATCGGAACACTCCGCAGAGAAGGGAAAACGCGCTGACCTTACCGAGTTTGCCGCGCCGACGAAAGGCAGGCGCACATGAAGAAACCGGCTGTAACAAATGAGCCAGTGCCGTGGCCGAGCTGAATTTGCCAGATAGAGGATGCCTATGAGGTGGATTGTCGATGGATATTTCCTTACTCTCTGCCACCTCGCTACAGTGCGCTCAACTTTCCGCTTTCTGGGCCTGCGCGTTGTAGCCTTCCCCAAGTGCTGCGTGGGTCCTTTTTAATTTCCAGCTGGCGGGCCTTGTGGCCCGCTCGACAGGAGTTCGACATGTCTGAAGTACGTCATTCGCGCGTCATCATCCTCGGTTCCGGCCCTGCCGGTTACAGCGCTGCGGTCTACGCCGCCCGCGCCAACCTCAAGCCACTGCTGATCACCGGCATGCAGGCGGGTGGCCAGCTGACCACCACCACCGAAGTCGACAACTGGCCGGGCGACCCCCATGGCCTGACCGGCCCGGCCCTGATGCAGCGCATGCAGGAACATGCCGAGCGTTTCGAGACCGAGATCGTCTTCGACCACATCAATGCCGTCGACCTGGCCAAAAAACCGTTCACCCTGGTCGGTGACAGCGGCCAGTACACCTGCGACGCGCTGATCATCGCCACTGGCGCCAGCGCCCGTTACCTGGGCCTGCCGTCGGAAGAAGCGTTCATGGGCAAGGGCGTTTCGGCCTGCGCCACCTGCGACGGTTTCTTCTACCGCAACAAGCCGGTCGCCGTGGTCGGCGGCGGCAACACTGCCGTGGAAGAAGCGCTGTACCTGGCCAACATCGCCAGCAAGGTGACCCTGGTGCACCGCCGCGAAACCTTCCGCGCCGAGAAGATCCTGGTCGACAAGCTCAACGCCCGTGTCGCCGAAGGCAAGATCGAACTCAAGCTGAACGCCACCCTGGACGAAGTGCTGGGTGACAACATGGGCGTGACCGGCGCGCGCCTGAAGAACAACGATGGCAGCAGCGACGAAATCAAGGTCGACGGCGTGTTCATCGCCATTGGCCACACCCCGAACACCTCGCTGTTCGAAGGCCAGCTGGCCCTCAAGGACGGCTACCTGGTGGTCAACGGCGGCCGTGAAGGCAACGCCACCGCCACCAACGTCGAAGGTGTGTTCGCTGCGGGCGACGTGGCCGACCACGTTTACCGTCAGGCCATCACCTCGGCTGGCGCTGGCTGCATGGCGGCACTGGACGTCGAGCGTTACCTGGACGGCCTGGCCAACGCCTCGTTCTGATTCAGGCAAAGAAAAACCGGCCGATTGGCCGGTTTTTTTCTGCCCGCGATTCGCTTACAGGCTCAGGCGCATCGACAAGTCCACGGCCTTCACATCCTTGGTCATGGCGCCAATCGAGATGTAGTCGACGCCGGTCTCGGCAATCACGCGCAGGGTGGTTTCGTTGACCCCGCCACTGGCTTCCAGCTTGGCCTTGCCCGCAGTGATACGCACAGCTTCGCGCATCTCGTCCAGGGTCAGCTCGTCGAGCATGATGATGTCCGCGCCCGCACTCAGCGCCTGGCGCAGTTCATCCAGGCTTTCCACTTCGATTTCCACCGGCTTGCCGGGGGCGATGCGGTGCGCTGCGGCCACGGCTTCGGCCACGCCACCGCTGGCGGCAATGTGGTTTTCCTTGATCAGGAAGGCGTCGTACAGGCCGATGCGATGGTTGTGGCAACCACCGCAGGTGACCGCGTACTTCTGCGCCAGGCGCAGGCCCGGCACGGTCTTGCGGGTGTCGAGTAGCTGCACCTGGGTGCCTTCGACCAGGTCGGCGAGCAAGCGCGCGCGAGTGGCCACACCCGACAGCAGCTGCAGGAAGTTCAGCGCGCTGCGCTCGCCGCTGAGCAGCGAACGTGCCGGGCCCTCGAGGTGGAACAGCGGTTGGTTGGCGGTGGCGCGCTCGCCATCGGCAACCTGCCAGTGCACCGCCACGCGCGGGTCGAGCTGACGGAACACGGCATCGACCCAGGCGGTGCCGGCGATCACGCAGTCTTCGCGGGTGATGATGGTGGCCTTGGCCAGGCGCTCGGCCGGGATCAGCTGCGCGGTAATGTCGCCACTGCCGATGTCTTCCAGCAGTGCGCGGCGCACATTGGCTTCGATCTCGGCGGTCAGGTCGGCAAGGCGTAGGTTCGGCATGGTCGGCTCCACAAGCTAGGTGCCGGCGATTATAGGGCAGGGGGGCGGCGCCGTGTACAGCTGCCGTGCAGGCGACCTTTGGTCAGGCCGCGTGAGCATTTGCCTGAAACCGCGGTCATTAATCGGCCAGTGAAGAGTGCTGGCAGCTATCGGCATTTTTATCGATAATGGCGCCCAACATTTGGCGTCATAGCTTTGACGATCTCTCGCCGTATCGATTACGTCACCCAGCAAGGAGTCCGGGATGCAAAAAGAAGGCAAGGTGGTGCCCCTCTCGGCCGCCATCGATCGGGGCGCTCGCACGCCTTTGCCTTGCCTCCCGGTGTTGCTCCTGCAGGTGCGCGACAAGGCCGCGCTGCAATTGCGTCAGGGCCTGCAGGCGCTGTTCGACAATGCCGACGATACGCTGTTCGAAATGGCCGATCGGGCGGTGGACCGGTTCGACCAGAACCTCTACTTCGAGGCCATGCGCGACCTGCGCCTGAAGCGCAAGCACATCGAACGCGGCTTTCTCGACATCTTCTACGATACCTTCGCCCGGATCGGCCAGTTCGACCCGCTGGGCCAGATGGCGGCGAAAAACAAAGCGCAAAAGGAGCGTACCGCTGCCGTCGATGGCATGGTTGCCCGCGTGCTGTCGCGCGATGGCGTCGCCCTCGAGCAATTGGGCCAGCGTTTGCAATGCCTGCTCTCGCGCAGCTTCGACGAACAGCAGAACCCGTTCGGGCCTGCTGCACTGTGTAGTTACTTCCTCGATGCCGGGCGCAACTTGGGCGTCGGCCTGCGGGTCAAGCTGATTCTGCTGAAGCTGTTCGAGCGTTATGTGCTGCGTGACGTCGACGTGCTTTATGCAGAAGCCAACCAGTTGCTGGCCGCTGCGGGCGTGATGCCCGAGTTGCAGGCGGCACCGCGGCGGCGCGCCGAGGACCGCCGCGTGGGTACACGACGGGTGTCGGCCAACCTCGAGGCCGATGCGATGGGCGCTGACAGTGCCGGGCAGGCTTTCATGCGGTCGCTGGAAGGCCTGCTGGCACCCTGCAGAGGCCGTGTCGCTCCGCGCCTGCAAGCCGCTGCCGCCGCCCAGCCGATCAGTACTGCCGACCTGCTGCGCCTGCTATCGCACCTGCAGCACTACGTGCCGGCAACGACCGACGATGACGACTTCGACCTGGACCAGCAGCTTGAACAGTTGCTGCTGCGGGTCAGCGTGCGCAGTGGCACCCGCCGGCGCATCGCCGGCACCGACGAGGACACGATCAACCTGGTCGGCCTGCTGTTCGCCTGCATCGCTGCCGACGACAACCTGCCGCAGAGCCTGCGCGCACTGATCGTTCGCTTGCATATTCCGCTGCTCAAGGTAGCGCTGCTGGACAAAAGCCTGTTCAGCCGCGCGAGCCACCCGGCGCGGCGCCTGATGAACGAAATCGCCGCTGCTGCGATCGGCTGGGAAACCGGCAGCGAAGGCATGCGCGACAGCTTGCATCTGCGCGTGGAGCGCATCGTCCAGCGCTTGCTCAACGATTTCACCGAAGACACCACGCTGTTCGCCGAGCTGCTCGATGATTTCCTCGCCTTCAGCCAGGACGAGCGCCGGCGCAACGAGCTGCTCGAGCAGCGCACACGCGATGCTGAAGAAGGACGCGCCCGTGCCTTGCAGGCACGTCAGCAAGTGCAGCAAGCGCTCAACCAGCGTCTGCGCGGGCGGACCCTGCCGCAGGGGGTGGTGCACATGCTGGTGCACGCCTGGAGCCAGGTACTGTTGATGGCCTGGCTCAAGCAGGGCGAAGCGTCCCCAGCCTGGCAGCAGGGGCTGGAAACCATGGATACCTTGCTCGCCAGCATTGCCCCGCATCAGCAGCCGCAGGTGTTGTTGCAGCAAGTGCCTGGCCTGCTCAAGGCCCTGCGTGACGGCCTGGCCAGCGTGGCGCTGGACTCGGCTGCCACCCGCGAGTTCTTCCTGCAACTGGAGCAACTGCACTTGCGTGCCTGCGCGGGGGGCGACCAGCCAGCCGGCAGTGCTGAACTGGCTGAAGTGCTGGTGGCCGAGGACATCGTGCTGGCCATCGCCGAGGAGTCCGTCTGCGCACCGCTGCTTCAACGCGATGAGCAAGCGCCAGAGCTGCGCCTGGTGCAGCGCCTGCGGATCGGTACCTGGGTGGAAATGCTCGATGACGACGAGCCGCTGCGCTGCAAGCTGGTGGCGCGCATCGACAGCAGCGACCGGCTGGTCTTCGCCAACCGCACCGGGATGAAGGTGCGCGAATGGAACACGGTCGGCCTGGCGCAAGCCCTGCGCCGAGGCGAGGCGCGGTTGCTGGATGATGGCCTGCTGTTCGAGCGGGCCCTGGAAACCGTGCTCGAAGGCCTGCGTCAGCAACAGGTGAATTGAGCCGACGGCATTACAATCATTCACATGCACTGCGGCCCGTGCGCAGGGCATACTGCAGCTCTGTACCGGCGCTTTTCAGGATCTGCCCCATGCAATTGGACCGTGCCACTGGCTGGTTCCACGGAAACGGAATCACTCACTGCCCTTCACCGAACTTCAACGCCCGCCCGGAGGGTGAAGCGATTTCCCTGCTGGTGATCCACAACATCAGCCTGCCGCCAGCCTGCTTCGGTAGCGGCAAGGTGCAGCAATTCTTCCAGAACCGCCTGGACCCTGATGAACACCCTTACTTTGCCAGCATCAGCCACCTGACGGTGTCGGCGCACCTGTTTGTCGAACGCGACGGTGCGGTGACTCAGTTCGTGTCGCTGCTCGACCGCGCCTGGCATGCCGGTGTATCGAGTTTCGACGGGCGCGAGGGCTGCAACGACTTTTCCATCGGTATCGAGCTGGAAGGTACCGACGACCTGCCCTATACAGATGCCCAATACGCGGTGCTGAAGCAACTGACCTGGCAGATCCAGGCCGCCTGGCCGGTGATCGACCTTGACCGTATCCAGGGCCACTGCGATATCGCTCCGGTGCGCAAGACCGACCCCGGCCCGGCGTTCGACTGGGCGCGTTACCGCAAGGCCGTGAAGGACAACGAGGACGACGCATGAGCTTTCTGGTGCTGTTACTGGCGCTGTGGATAGAGAAGTTTTCTGCCCTGCGCCATCAGGTTCAACGGGACGGGTTCTTCCTGGGCGAGCTGGTGCGCCTGGAGCGCAGCGGCAAAGTGCATCCCGGGTGGACGCTGGCGATCCTGATGCTGGCACCGGTGGTGCTGCTGGTGCTGTTGCTGCACGTACTGGACCCGGTGGCCTACGGCTTGCTGGCCTTGCCGGTGCACCTGCTGGTGCTGATCTATAGCCTGGGGCGTGGCGATGCCAAGGGTTCCCTGGGGCCGTTTCGCGATGCCTGGCGGCGTGGCGACGACCAGGCCGCGTTGCATGTGGCCGAACGTGACCTGGGCCTGGCGGCCGACGAGCCGCACAGCTTGCTGGTCCGTGTGCAGGGTTACCTGTTGTGGCAGGTCTACCAGAGCTTTTTCGCGGTGATCTTCTGGTACTTCGTGCTTGGCCCAGGCGCGGCCCTGGCCTACCGCCTGCTGGCGTTGACGGGCGAGCATAGCCGCCAGCCTGCGCTCAAGGCCCGCGCCGAACAGTTGCGGCACATCATGGACTGGCTGCCGGTGCGCGTGCTGACCCTGAGCTTCGCGCTGGTCGGCAACTTCGTTGCGGTGATGCGGGTGATGCTGCACGAGTTGCTCAACTGGCACATCAGCGCCGGGCACCTGGTGGCCAGGGTCGGGCGCATCGCTGATGACGTTGCCGATGACACCCCCAAGGAACAAGACCCACAACGCGGCCTGGGGCGGCTGGACAGCCTGTGGGAGTTGCTGCTGCGCTGCGCGGTGTTGTGGTATGCAGGGTTCGCCCTGTGGACAGTCCTGGTCTGAGTGGCTCTGCAGGCAGCGATTAACCTTAAGTTACAAACCTCCGATTCGATCTGCGTTATACAGGTGGCCGAGTGCTATCTCTGCAGAACAACAAGAATCCATGGAGGTGCCCGTGAAGCGTCTGCTCTACCCGGCCATCGCATTGATGAATCGGCTGAGCTTCGGCCAGAAGTTCAGCCTCATCAGCGTCCTGTTCTTCCTGCCCATGCTGGCCACCAGCTTTTATCTGGTGCGCGATGCCTACCATCAGTTCCATGCCACCCGCGTCGAGTTGCAGGGCATTGCCCCGCTGGCGGACAGCCTGTCCCTGCGCGCCGACCTGGAGGCGCTGGGCAACCTGTTGCAGATCAATGCCGGGCTCGGCCAGTCGGGCCAGGCCGGGGATGTAGAAACGCAAATCACAGCGTTGCAGGATCAGCTCCAGGCCCAGCTGCACAGGCTGCAAGGCGATGAGGCGGTGCCGCCAGACAAGCTCGAGGAGTTGGCTGTCGCATTTGTCGCCGCCCGGTCGGAATCTTCGTTGCAGAGCAAGGCGGCCATGTTCGACAAGCTGCAGGCCCAGGGCCAGATGCTGGGCAAGCAGGTGGCCAGCCAGGCTGGCTTGAGCCAGGACCGCCAGGCTTCGGTACGCCAGTTGAGCGAACTGCTCGGGGTCGCCACGGCGCAGGTTACCCAGACGTTAGGAGAGGGCAGGGCCCTCGGCGCCATTGCGCTGGGAAGGGGGTTCATCGATTCCTCGGGCAGCGCCCGTTTCGAAGATGTGCTGCAACGCCTGGAACGTCTTGCGGCAGATTATGCCCTGCGCCTGGACGACGCCCTGGCCACGGACCCCGGCGCTACAGCGGCTTTAAAGGACGCAGCGCAAGCCAGCCAGGCGACACTCAAACAGGCCGCGGCGTTGTTTGAAGAGCAAGTGGTGGTGGCGCAGACCCTCGATGCCCCATGGCCGGGGTTCTATCAGCAGGTCAGCGAGCTGATGACACAGACGTATCGCCTGAATGATGCCGTGCTCGGGCACCTGCAGGCGCAGCTTCAGCAACGCTTGGCCGAGCAGCGCTTGCGCATGCTTGCCCTGGGCACGGTCCTGGCCGGTGTCTTCGTGTTGATCCTGTATTTGTACGGCGGTTTTTATGTCTCGACCCGGGCAACCCTGCGCCGCCTGGGAGGTGCCATGGACAAAGTGGCGGCGGGCGACATGACGGTCAGCTTCCAGGCGCACAGCCGTGATGAACTCGGTGAACTGGGCCAGGGTTTCAGCGAAACCGTGCGGCGTATCCGCAGCCTGATCGACCAGGTCGGGCGCACCGTGGTGGCCGTCGAAGAGCAGGCCGGGCAGGTGCTGGCGGTGTCGGTGCGCAGCAATCAGGCGGTCAGTGGCCAGCGTGAACAGATCGAGCAGGTGGCCACGGCGATGAACCAGATGAGCGCCACCGCGCAGGAGGTGGCGCGCAGTGCCGCGCTGGCGGCCACCGGCGCGCAGCAGGTCAACCTGGAAAGCGTCAGCGGCGGTACCTTGGTGGCCAGCCAGCAACAGAGCATCGGTCGCCTCGCCGAGGAAATCGACCAGACCGTGCTGGCAATCAATCGGCTGGCCGATGACAGCCAGGCCATTGGCCAGGTGCTCGAGGTGATCCGCAGCATTGCCGAGCAGACCAACCTGCTGGCGTTGAACGCCGCCATCGAAGCGGCGCGGGCCGGTGAGCAGGGTCGGGGATTTGCCGTGGTGGCCGATGAAGTACGTACCTTGGCCCGGCGTACCCAGGACTCCACCGCGCAGATCGCGCAGATGATTCAGCGTCTGCGTGACGGCGTGGAGCAGGCGGTGCGAGCGATGCACAGCAGCCATGAAATGGCAGCGGGTACTGTGGATGAAGCACGCCAGGTCCAGCAGGCGCTGGGCAACATCCTGGGGGCAGTGGCAGGCATTGTCGAGCAGAACCAACAGATTGCCGCGGCGGTGGAGCAGCAGACGGCGGTCGCCCATGACATCGACCGCAACATCATCGCGATCAACCGGGCGTCGCAGGATACGACCCAAGGCGCTTGCCAGGCCGAGGATGCCAGCCGGGTGCTTTCGTCGCAGGTGGTGGAGTTGAAACGCCTGATCGGGGCATTCAGAGTCTGATGCCGGCCTTGTGTAATCGGTGCCGCTCTCTTCGCGGGCTTACCCGTGAAGAGGCCAGTGCTACCAGCCAAAAAGCTCACAGGCATTCCGGCTGCTGGCCTCAGCCAGTGCCTCGGCCTCGATGCCCATGAGCTCGGCCAGCGCTTCGGCAATCTCGGGCAGATGCTCCGGGCTGTTGCGCTGGCCGGCATACATCGCCGGGGCCATGTCGGGCGAATCGGTCTCCAGCACGATGCTATCCAGCGGCAGGCGCGGCAGGGTCCTGTGCAGGCGCAACGCCTGCGGCCAGGTCGCTGCACCGCCCAGGCCAAGCCGGAAGCCCAGCTTGATGTACTCGCGTGCCTCTTCGTAACTGCCGGCAAAGGCATGGATAACCCCTGCACGCGCCGGCTTGTAGCGCTTGAGCGTGGCGATCACCTGGGCATGGCTGCGGCGCACATGCAGCAGGGCAGGCAGAGCGAAGTCGCAGGCCATCTGCAACTGGGCTTCGAACAGCGCCTGTTGGCGTTGCTTGTCCAACGCTTCGAGGTAGTAGTCCAGGCCGAACTCGCCAACCGCACACAGCCGTGGGTCGCCATGCAGGCGCTGCAGCCACTCGCGCAGTTGCGTCAGGTGCTCCGGCCGGTGCTGCTCCAGGTAGACCGGGTGCAACCCCAGGGCCGCATGCACACCGTCTTCGGCGCAGGCCAGGTCCCACACCCGCTGGAAGTTCGCCTGGTACACCCCCAACACCACCATGCGTTCCACCCCGCGCGCCGCCGCGTTGGCCAGCAGGCGCGGGCGGTCGGCGTCGAAATCGGGGAAGTCCAGGTGGGTGTGGGTGTCGATCAGGCGCATGGTCAGGCCCCGCTGATGCGTTGCTTGAAAGTTCGGCCAATGGCGTGCACGCCTGGCTCGTAGCGCTTTTCCTCGATGGCGGCCAGGGCCAGCTCCAGTGCGGTGGCGGCGATCAGGCCGTGCTGCTGGGCCATGGCGTTGACCGGCAGCGGCAGGAAGTCGAGCAACTGGTTGTCGCCGAACGTGCCCAGGTGCAACTGGCGCGAATCGGCCGGGCGCGTCTGCAAGGTGTCGAACACCCCTTGTAGCAGCACATAGGAGGTCGTCACCAGGGCGTCCGGAAGGCCGCCATGCTCGTCGATCAGCTGCTGCATCAGGCGTTGGCCGCATTCACGGCTGAAGGCCTCGCCCTGGTAGCGGCGGATTACGCCGGCAAAACCTTGCATCGCTTCGTCGAAACCACCGGCGCGGGCCTGGCTGACCGACAGTTCCGGGCGGGCACCGATCAGTGCAATGCTTTTCGGCGCGGTGGCCAGCAGGCTGTCGGCCAGTTGGCGGCTGGCATCGCGGTCGTCGCTGATCACCGAGCAGAAGTGCGCCGGGTTCAGGCGCCGGTCGATGGCGATCACTGGCAGGCCTTTGTCCTGCAGCTCACGGTAGCTGTCGTCCTCTGGCGGCAGGCAGCTGGCGACGAACAGGGCATCGCAACGCCGGGCGCGGAACAGCTGCTGCAGCTGGCGCTCACTGTCGGGCTGGTCGTCGCTGCTGGCGATCAGCAGCTGGTAGCCACGGGCGCGGGCGCCTTGTTCCAACTGTTTGGCGATGCGGGCATAGCTGGGGTTCTCCAGATCCGGGAGAATGAAGCCCAGGGTACGGGTGTGGCGGCTGCGCAGGCCGGCGGCTTGCGGGTTGGGCGTGAAGCCATGGGCCTCGACCACCGCACGCACCCGCTCGACAGTGCTGTTGCTGATGCGCTGCTGTTCGGCCTTGCCATTGATGACATAACTGGCAGTGGTCACTGACACACCGGCCAGACGGGCGATATCGCTGAGTTTCACCGAATTTTCCTTGTTATTACCGGGACTGGCTACGGAACCAGGACCGGGTAGTTTGACCCGGGTTGGCCGCCACGCGCAGACGACCATTGTCGCAATTGTCCGACAGGATGGGGCTTTTGCCTCGGAAGATTATCGAGTAACGTGGCCGCTTGGTCAGATTAAACGTTTCAGCTATTAATTTTTCTGCCTCGACTGTCGGCCTTGCAAGGCTGTCGAACTGGCTGATTCCGTGAATATCACAACAATACCTCAGTACCCGGCACCAAAACCAAGCCGGGGCTGCAAAAGGAGAAGGTCATGCTCGAGCTCGCCAAAGAGCAGATAGCCATGGGCCAGAAGGCCGCCGACAAGTCAGCGGCGCTGCGCCTGCTGGCGGAGCAGCTGGTTGCCGACGGCCTGGTTGCCGACGGTTATCTCGACGGCCTGCAGGCGCGTGAAGCGCAAGGCTCGACGTTTCTTGGCCAGGGCATCGCCATCCCGCATGGCACCCCGCAAACGCGCGATCTGGTGTTCGCCACCGGCGTGCGCCTGCTGCAGTTCCCTGAAGGTGTGGACTGGGGGGATGGCCAGATCGTCTACCTGGCCATTGGCATTGCTGCCCGTTCCGACGAACATCTGCGCCTGCTGCAGCTGCTGACCCGTGCCCTCGGTGAAACCGACCTGGCCGAGGCGTTGCGCCGGGCCAGCTCTGCCGAAGCGTTGCTCAAACTGTTGCAAGGTGCGCCGCAGGAACTGGCGCTGGATGCGCAGCTGGTCGGCCTGAACCTGCCGGCCGAAGATTTCGACGAGCTGGCCTGGCGCGGTGCGCGTCTGCTGCAGCGCGCCGGTTGTGTCGACAGCGGCTTCGCTGCCGTGCTGCAACAGGCCGACCCCCTGCCACTGGGTGAGGGCTTGTGGTGGCTGCACAGCGAGCGCCAGGTGCGTCAACCGGGCCTTGCCTTCATCACCCCGCAGCAGCCCCTGCGTTATCGCGACCAGCCGCTCAATGGCCTGTTCTGCCTGGCCAGCCTCGGTGCGGCCCATCAGGCGCTGCTTGAGCGCCTGTGCGAAGTGCTCATCGAAGGCCGTGGGCAAACCCTCTACCAGGCCACCAGCAGCCGCGCCGTGCTGGAGGTGCTGGGCGGCGAGGCTCCGGCTGACTGGCCCAGTGTGCGGATCGTGCTGGCCAACCCGCATGGGCTGCACGCTCGCCCGGCGAAGGTGTTGGCGCAACTGGCCAAGGGCTTCGAGGGCGATATCCGTGTGCGTGTGCTCGACAGCGCGCAGCCGGCGGTGTCGATCAAGAGCCTGAGCAAACTGCTCAGCCTCGGCGCCCGCCGCGGTCAGGAACTTGAGTTGATCGCTGAACCGTCGATCGCCGCCGATGCCTTGCCAGTGCTGCTGGCCGCGATCGAGCAGGGCCTGGGCGAAGCGGTTGAGCCGCTGCTGCCAACCACCCCTGGTGCAGTGGTCGCCAGTGCGGCCGCACCGCTTCAGGCGCCTGCTGCCGGCAGCCGCGTCCAGGGGGTCAGTGCATCCCCCGGGATTGCCAGCGGGCCGGCGCATGTCTGCGTCGAACGCGAAATCGACTACCCACTGCGTGGCGAGTCGCCCGCTCAGGAGCGCTTGAAACTCCGCGATGCACTGGAGGCCGTGAACGGCGAATTGCAGGCGCTGGTGCAGCGCAGCGACCCGTCGATTGGCGAGATCTTCGTCACCCATCAGGAAATGCTCGCCGACCCGGCCCTGAGCGACGATGTCGACGCTCGCCTGGCACAGGGCGAGAGCGCGGCGGCCGCCTGGATGGCGGTGATCGAAGCGGCAGCGCGCCAGCAGGAAGCGCTGCACGATGCCCTGCTGGCCGAGCGTGCTGCCGACCTGCGCGACATTGGCCGCCGGGTACTGGCCCAGCTGTGTGGCGTGCCGGCCCAGGCCGAGCCGGAGCAACCCTATGTGCTGGTGATGGGCGAGGTAGGCCCATCCGATGTCGCCCGCCTGGACCCGGCCCGTGTCGCTGGCATCGTTACCGCCTACGGCGGCGCCACCGCGCACAGCGCGATCGTGGCCCGTGCCCTGGGTATCCCGGCGGTAGTCGGCGCGGGCCCGGCGATCCTGCTGCTCGCGTCCGGCACCCCGCTGTTGCTCGACGGCCAGCGTGGCACGGTCAGCATCGCGCCGCCCGCCGACCAGCTGCAGCGCGCCCTGGCAGAGCGTGACCTGCGCGAACAACGCCTGCAAGCCGCCTGGGCCCAGCGCCATGAGCCGGCGGTAACCCGCGATGGCCATGCCGTCGAAGTGTTCGCCAATATCGGCGAGAGCAGTGGCATCGACAAGGTGGTGGACCAAGGTGCCGAAGGCGTTGGCCTGCTGCGTACCGAGCTGATCTTTATGGCCCATTCGCAGGCACCCGACGTGGCTACCCAGGAAGCGGAATACCGCCGCGTGCTCGATGGCCTCGGCGGCCGGCCACTGGTCGTGCGCACGCTCGATGTGGGGGGCGACAAGCCATTGCCGTACTGGCCGATCGATGCCGAGGAAAACCCGTTCCTCGGCGTGCGCGGCGTGCGCCTGACCCTGCAACGCCCGCAGATCATGGAAGACCAGCTGCGCGCTTTGCTGCGCGCCGCCGATCAGCTTCCCTTGCGCATCATGTTCCCCATGGTCGGGCAGATCCACGAATGGCGCGAAGCGCGCGCGATGGTCGAGCGCCTGCGCCTGGAAATCCCGGTTGCCGACCTGCAGGTCGGGATCATGGTCGAGGTGCCGTCCGCCGCCTTGCTGGCGCCGCAGCTGGCCCGTGAAGTGGACTTTTTCAGTATCGGTACCAACGACCTGACCCAGTACACCCTGGCTATCGACCGTGGCCATCCGAGCCTTTCTGCCCAGGCCGACGGCCTGCACCCGGCGGTGCTGAGCCTGATCGACATGACCGTGCGCGCTGCCCACGCCGAAGGCAAGTGGGTGGGCGTATGCGGCGAACTGGCTGCCGACCCGCAAGCGGTTGCCGTGCTGCTGGGCCTGGATGTCGACGAGCTGAGCGTCGCCGCCCGCAGCATTGCCGAAGTCAAAGCCCTGGTGCGCCAGGTGGATCACCAGACGGCCCGCGCCCTGGCGCGCGAGGCCTTGCAACAGGACAGCGCTGCGGCGGTTCGCGCGCTGGTGGAGCGTTACTGATGGCCAAGATTCTCACCCTGACCCTGAACCCGGCGCTGGACATTACCGTCAGCCTCGACGCCTTGCGCCCAGGCCACGTCAACCGTGCCCAGGCCCAGCAAAGCCACGCTGCAGGCAAAGGCCTGAACGTGGCCCAGGTGCTGGCTGATCTGGGCCACAGCGTTACCGTCGGGGGCTTTCTGGGCCGCGACAACCTGCAACCGTTCGAAGCGCTGATCGCCCGGCGCGGGTTTGCCGACTGCTTCGTGCGGGTGGCCGGCGAAACCCGCAGCAACCTCAAGCTGGTCGAGGCCGATGGCCGGGTCACCGACATCAACGGCCAGGGGCCGGAGGTCGACGATGCCGACCGCGCCGAGTTGTTGCGCCGCTTGCAGCAGGTCGCGCCCGGGCACGACGCGGTGGTGGTCGCCGGCAGCCTGCCGCGCGGGGTCAGCCCCGAGTGGTTCCGCCAGCTGCTTGAACAGCTGCGGCAGCAAGGGCTCAAGGTGGCGCTCGACAGCAGTGGCGAGGCATTGCGTGCTGGCCTGCAGAGTGCCCCCTGGCTGGTCAAACCCAATACCGAAGAGTTGGGCGAAGTGCTCGGTCTGGCCGTGCAAACCACCGCCGAGCAACGTGCCGCGGCCCAGCAACTGCTGGCCAGCGGTGTCGAGCATGTGGTGGTGTCGGCGGGCGAGCAGGGCGTGAGCTGGTTCGCCGCTGGCCACGCGCTGCAGGCGCGGCCGCCGCAGGTGCGGGTAGCCAGTACCGTGGGCGCGGGAGATTCGCTGGTCGCGGGCATGGTCCATGGCCTGCTGGCAGCGGAAAGCCCGCAGCAGACCTTGCGCCGCGCCACCGCCATCGCCGCACAGGCGGTGACCCAGGTCGGCTTCGGCATCTGCGACCACGAGCAGCTGGTGCGCCTTGAAGCCGCCGTGCAACTGACAGAACAACAAGAGGGTTGCCGATGAACATCGCCATCGTCACCGCCTGCCCCAATGGGCAGGTGTCCAGCGTGCTCAGTGCCCGCCTGCTGGCGGCTGCCGCCCAGCGCCGCGGCTGGAGCACCAGTGTCGAAGTGCAGGATGCCGAACATCCTGAACGCCAACTGACGCCTGCGCAGATCGCCGAGGCCGATTGGGTGCTGGTGGTCAGCACCGGCCCGGTCGACCTCGCGCGTTTCACCGGCAAGCGCGTGTACCAGAGTACCCCGGCCCAGGCCCTGGCCGACCGCGAGGGCTTTCTCGAGGAGGCGGCAGGCAAGGCCACGGTGCTGGCCGCGCAACCGGTTGGCGTCGCCCCTTCAGCGGCTGTACGGATTGTCGCGGTGACCGCCTGCCCGACCGGCGTGGCTCATACCTTCATGGCTGCCGAAGCCTTGCAACAGGCGGCGCAACAATGCGGTTACCAGCTTACTGTCGAGACCCAAGGCTCGGTCGGTGCGCGTAACCCGCTGTCGGCCCAGGCCATCGCGCAGGCCGATGTGGTGCTGCTGGCGGCGGACATTGAGGTGCCGACGGCACGCTTTGCGGGCAAGCGCATCTACCGTTGCGGCACCGGTATCGCTCTCAAGCAGGCGCATGCGACCCTGGAAAAGGCCTTGGTAGAAGCCAAGGTTGAAAGTGTTGGGGATGCAGCAGCAGCGGCACCGGCCCAGGCTGAGAAAAGCGGCGTCTACAAGCACTTGCTCACCGGTGTCTCGTTCATGCTGCCGATGGTGGTTGCGGGTGGCTTGCTGATTGCCCTGTCATTCGTGTTCGGCATCGAGGCCTACAAGCAGCCGGGCACCCTGCCGGCCGCGCTGATGCAGATCGGAGGCGAGGCAGCATTCAAGTTGATGGTGCCGCTGCTTGCCGGATACATCGCCTGGTCCATCGCCGACCGCCCGGGGCTGGCGCCGGGCATGATCGGCGGGCTGCTGGCCAGCACCTTGGGTGCCGGTTTCATTGGCGGCATCGTTGCCGGCTTTCTCGCCGGCTACAGCGCCAAGGCCATCGCCCGCTGGGCGCGCCTGCCGAGCAGCCTGGAGGCACTCAAGCCGATCCTGATCATCCCGCTGCTGGCCAGCCTGTTCACTGGCCTGGTGATGATCTATGTGGTCGGTCAGCCGGTGGCGGCGATGCTCGAAGGGCTGACGCAGTTCCTCGACAGCATGGGCACCACCAACGCCATCCTGCTCGGGTTGCTGCTGGGTGGCATGATGTGCGTGGACCTCGGGGGGCCGATCAACAAGGCCGCCTATGCCTTCTCGGTGGGGCTGCTGGCCTCTTCAAGCTATGCACCGATGGCGGCGACCATGGCCGCTGGCATGGTCCCGCCGATCGGCCTGGGCATCGCCACCTTCCTCGCGCGGCGCAAGTTCGCCCAGAGTGAGCGCGAGGCGGGCAAAGCGGCGTTGGCGCTGGGGCTGTGCTTCATCTCCGAAGGGGCGATCCCGTTCGCGGCCAAGGACCCGTTGCGGGTGATCCCGGCGAGCATTGCCGGTGGTGCATTGACCGGCGCGTTGTCGATGTACTTCGGCTGCAAGCTGATGGCACCGCATGGCGGGCTGTTCGTGTTGCTGATCCCTAACGCGATCAACCATGCATTGTTGTATCTGCTGGCCATTGTCGCGGGTAGCCTGGTGACGGCTGTGGTGTACGCAGTGATCAAGAAGAGCGAGCGGGTGGAGTTGGCTGTTGCGCCGGTGAAAGGCTAGGGCCTTTCATTGGCTTTGCCGGCCTTATCGCGGCTAAAGCCGCTCCTGCAGGGATTAGCGTTATCCCCGAAGGAGCGGTTTTAGCCGCGAAGGGCCATGACAGGCTAGCGCCGATGCTTCTGCCGCAACGGCACCAGCAGATCGCCCAGGCCGTTATGGTCGATCTCGTGCATCAACGCCAGCAGCCCTCCCAGCTCCCCCGGCGGAAACCCTTTGCGTGCGAACCACGCCAGGTAATCCCCTGGCAGGTCGGCAATGATCCGTCCCTGGTATTTGCCAAAAGGCATGCTGCGGGTAACCAGCAGTTCAAGCATTTCCGGTTTCATCGACGAAGCCTGGCTATGAGTGTGCGGCGACCATACTGCAATCTGCACGACCACCCAAGCGGCAATCATGCATAACGCCGTTTCGCTCCTTCCCTGGCTAATTAGTAACTTACTGATTTTGAAGGGCTTAATTTCATTGCTTGGCTTGGCATGAAGGCTGCTCTGGTAATGGTGACTATCACCTGCCAAGGAGTTTGTGCCATGAGCAACCCCAACAAAGACGTGATCGACGTGCTCAACGACCTGGTCGAGTACAGCAAGGATGGCGAAAAGGGCTTCAAGGCCTCGGCCGATGATGTGAAGAACCCCGAACTCAAGGCGTTCTTCGTCCAGCGTGCCGGTGAGTGCGCCAATGCCGCAGCCGAGCTGCAGAGTGAAGTGCGCCGCCTGGGCGGTGACCCGGAAACCTCCACCAGCATCAGCGGTGATCTGCACCGCGGCTGGGTCAATCTCAAGTCGTTGGTCACCGGCAAGGATGAGGAAGCGGTGCTCAATGAAGTCGAGCGCGGCGAAGACCATGCCCTCAAGGCCTACAAGGAAGCCCGTGAGAAACTGGTCAAGCTGGGCCGCCAGGCCAGCGATCAGAGCTACGCGCTGGTGGAAAAGCAACTGCAGGGCGTACAGCGCAACCATGACCAGGTGAAGGCGCTGCGTAACGCGGCCCGCGCACGCTCCTAATCGAGTGGCCCTTCTACCCGGTTACGGCCATTGGCCTTGGCCCGGTAGAGGGCTTCATCCGCAGCACCCAGCACCTGCGCCAGGTCCTGCTGGGTGCCGGGGATGAAGACACTGACCCCAATGCTGACGGTAACCGAGCGCGCATCGTCGCCGAATGGCGCCAACCCTTCCACGCGGACGCGGATGCTTTCAGCCAGCAGTAATGCGCCGCTCAATCCGGTTTCAGGCAAGACCACCTGGAATTCCTCTCCGCCGTAACGTGCCGCCAGGTCAGCAGGGCGGCGGATGCACTGTTGCAGCGTATGGGCCACCTCGCGCAACGCGTGATCGCCGCCGGCGTGGCCGTGACGCTGGTTGAATGCCTTGAAATGATCGATATCCACCATCAGCACTGCCAACGGTTTGCGGTTGCGCAGGGCACGTGACCATTCCTGCCGCAGCACCTGATCCAGCCGGCGACGGTTGGCCAGCCCGGTCAGGCTGTCCGTGGCGGCAAGGGTCGCCAGGCCTAGTTCGGCCTCGTGCCGACGGCGCAATTCGCGTCCCAGCAGCAAGGTCAGCCAGAGAATGCCGATACACAGCCCACCGGTCGCGACGCTGACCAGAATCGCGGTCCGTCGCCAGGACTGGAATACCTCGTCGGCGGAATGCACCACCAGCACGATCAGCGGCAGGTCGGCGACCCTGGCGAAGGTGTAGATGCGGGCGGAACGGGTGCTGCCGGATCGGGCGGTGAAGCTGCCACTGTGCTCGCTGAGAATGCGCTGGAAATTCGGCCGCTCCCGGTAGTTCGCATTAATATCCGGATCAAGTGGCCGCGAAGGTTCGCGGGCGAGCAGGAGGCCGTCGACATTGAACAGGTTGATGCTGCTTTCTTCGCCGATATCCAGGCGGCGGAACAGCTCGCTGAAATAGGAAAGGCGCAAGGCACCGATGGCGAGACCGGCAAATTCGCCCTGAGGCCCATTGATACGGCGGCTGAAGCTGATACACCAGCCCATTGCGCCCAAATGGTCCTTGAAAGGCGGCCCTACCAGCAAGCCAAGGTTGGGATCCTGCAGGTGCGCCTGGAACACCCGAGTGCCGGCCAGGTTGGCCTTGCGTGGCACAGCGTTGATGGAATCACCGACCACATTGCCTTGCTTGTCCAGCCACAATACATCGCCGCGCTTGCGGTCGACCAAGGCTTCATTGAACAGCAGACGCTGGCGCAGGGGGCCGGATATCTCCTGCAGTTCCTTGCGGTTGACGGCCCAGATCAGGCCCTTCAACGATTGGTCGTAGAGTTCGACATTGCGCAGGATGTCGCTTTCGATCAACTGCACGATGTTGTTCGACGAGCGAATCGCCGACTGCTCGACGCTGTCGCGTTCGCGGGCCAGCAAGTAACTGACGATCGTCACGATGGCGAGCACGGCAAGGCAACTGCCCAGGTTGAGGGTCAGCTCGGGGTGCGACCTGTAGAGTGCGAAACGCGAAGATCGAGTGGGCATGCGCGCTACTGCTGGGGCAGGGCCATTTGCGGCGGTCGACATTCTAGGCAAGCGCGGATTGTCGAACAAGATTTGTCCGACGGAATCGTGTGGCGGTGAGTTGTACTGTGGGAGCGGGCTTGCCCCGCGAACACCGGCAGAGCCGGTGCCATGCAACGCGTTGCCTGCTTCGCGGGGCAAGCCCGCTCCCACAGAGGACTGCGATTTCAGGTCAGAAAATGTTCAGCGGGTAATCGACGATCACTCGCAGTTCGTCGTTGTCGCTGTTGCTGTCGATCGATGCATAGCCCTGGCTACCACGGTGGGTGGCGTAGCGCAGCTGCACCGCCAGGTCCTTCAGATCGCCTTGCTGGAATACATACTTCACATCCAGGTCGCGCTCCCAGTGCATGGCGTTCTTGCCATCGGCGCGGTAGTAGTCGTAGTGGCTGGTGTCCTGGGTGGCCTTGGTCAGGTCTGCCTCACCGCGCGAGTACGACAGCGAGGTGCTCAGGCCCGGGATGCCGATACCGGCGAAGTTGTAGTCGTACTGCAGCTTCCACGACCGCTCGTTGGGGGCGTTGAAGTCCGAATACATGCGCGAGTTGTCCAGGTACACGCTGTCGCCCAGGTTGATGTAGTCGAACGGCGTGTTGCCGTTGACCCGCTGGTAGGCGGCAGTGACGCTGTGGTAACCGGCGTTGACCGTGAAGTGCACGCTGTAGGTGTTGTTGTCGATCTTGCCCAGCAGCGCCTGGCCGGTGTCCTGGGTGTGATAGAAGTGCACGCCTGGGTTGAGGCTGACCAGGTCGTTGACCACGTAGGTGTAGTCGAAGTCAGCGTAGTACTGGTTCCAGATGTCCTTCAGCTCGGCCGCGTACAGGTTGGTGGTGATGTTCTCGGTACCGCTCCACGACGCACCCGCCCAGTTCAGGTGCTTGCTCTTGTCGTGTTCGTCCAGGGAGCCGTAATAGGTGTCGATGCGACGGTGGCCGCTCTGGTTATAGGGGTGGGTGAAGCTGACCTGGCCGCCTTCGAGCAGCAGGCCATCGATGCTGTGGTTGGTCAGGCTCACGCCGCGGAAGGTCTGCGGCAGCATGCGGGTTTCACCGCCCGCGATCACCGGGTTGGTGATGAACAGGTCACCGGCTTTCAACTCGGTGTCGAACGCCTTGAGCTTGACCGCTGCACCAGCGGTGGAGAACGAGTGCGGGGCAGCGCCCAGTTCACCGTTGTCCTTGATGTGCTCGGGCAGGATGCTGGTGCCGGCATGGCCGCCACCGCCGTCGAGCTTCAGGCCCAGCATGGCGTGGGCGTCGAGGCCGAAGCCGACCACGCCCGGGGTGTAGCCGGATTCGAAACGCGCTACCGCGCCCTGGCCCCACTCGCGGGTGTCGCGCACGTCGGCGTTGTGGTTGTCGCGGTTGAAGTAGGCATTACGAAAATGCAGGTTGAAGGATGAACCTTGGATGAAGCCATCAGCCTTGTCTTCATCTGCCTGGGCGGCGAAGGGGATCGTTGCAGTCAATGCAATGAACAGCGGGGTCAAACGAAACGCGGAAGGCACCGGTACTAGCTCCTTTGGTCTGGCGGTGGGGCGATTGTTATTTTTGAATGTGCATCTTTTTATAGGGGTACGTTACAGCGGGGCTGAGAGTTAGCGCACATAAAAAAAGCCGCTGATCGGCAGCGGCTTTAAAAGGCTAACATATCGGCACCAACGGTGCCCATGGCGTAGCCAAGGGAAAACGGGAGCGAGTGCGATGTGCGATCAGCTGTCGACATTGGCGTCGCTGGAAACTTTCGAAGCGGTCTGTTCTGCGTCTTTTCCGGCGTCAGCCTTGTGTGCCACGGCTTCGCGGGCGTCTTGATGAACAGCGGCAAGTTCTGCAGTGCGAGCAACGAAAGCCGGGGATTCTTCGGCCATGGCCAGGGGCGACAACAACAGGGACGACAGAACGAAAACGCTGGCAATACCCATACTGTTGGACATGTTTAAAACTACCTTCTTGCGGGGCAAGTGCTATGAGGACGGGGATAAAGTTAGTCCGTTTAATGCCCAGGAAACAGCGTGTTTGGCGATAAGCACTGTTGCGCAAAAAGTAATGATCGCTGCGAAAAGCAATTAGACTTTGGCCGGAAACCCGCGTCCTTGAGCACTTGGCAAGCGAATGCCAAAGGTGTTGGCACCGGCAGCGCTACGCACGAAAACCTCCCCGCCATGCATCAACGCGATCGCCTTGACGATTGCCAACCCCAACCCATGGTTGCTACCGCCGCTATTGCTGCGCGCCGCATCCACGCGATAGAAACGCTCGAACAACAGCGGCAGGTGCTCAGCATCAATGGCCGGCCCCGGGTTGCTTACGGCAATGCAGACCTGTTCAGGCCCGGCCTCGATCTGCACCTCGATCACCCGGTTTGGCGCCGTGTGCTGCACGGCGTTGTTCAGCAAGTTGATCAACGCCCGGCGCAGCTGGGCCTTTTCGATGGGGGCATAGGCGTCGCCGCTGACGGTGACGCTGACCTGAGCATCTTCGAGGATGTAGTCGAGGTAATCGAGGGTGGTGGCCACTTCCTCGGCCAGCGAGGCCTGGGTCAGGGCGGTGGCCTTGCTGCCCTGGTCGGCGCTGGCGAGGAACAGCATGTCGTTGATGATGCTGCGCAGGCGCTCCAGCTCTTCCAGGTTTGATTGCAGCACTTCGAAGTAATGCTCCGCACTGCGCCCACGGGTGAGCGCGACCTGGGTCTGGCCGATCAGGTTGGTCAGCGGTGAGCGCAGTTCATGGGCAACGTCGGCATTGAAGGCTTCCAGCCGCGAATAGGCCTGGCTTACCCGGTCCAGGGCGGCATTGAAGGCACCGGCGAACTGCGCCAGTTCCGGTGCCAGGTTGTGCGTCTGCAAGCGGCCATCCAGGCGCGGCGGTGCCAGTGCCTGGGCTTCATTGGACAGCGCCAGCAGCGGCCGCAGGCCGATGCGCGCCACCCAGTAACCCAGCACCGAAGCCAGCAGCACACCGAGCACGGCCAGGCCGACAATGGCCACCAGCAGGCTGTGCTGGGCCTGCCAGAAGGTCTCGGTGTCGATGCCGATCAGAAAGCGCAGCGGCGGGCGCTCGCCCAGGGACGGCAGTTCGCTGACCAGCACCTTGTACGGGTAGAGGTGGTCGGGCAGGTGCAGGTCGCGCATGCCCTGCGGGCCTTCGGCAAAGGCGCGGACCAACTCGCTGGGCTGGCCGTACTCGTAGGCCGGGTTGCTGCTGACCACCCAGAAGCGGATGCGCTTGTCTTCCTCGCTGAGCAGGTTGAGCTTGTTGTTGATCTTCGCCCAGTGCTCAGGTGTGCCGAAGCGGTTGAGGGTGGACTCGAGCACGCTGAAACGCGCATCCAGTTCGGCCGCCGGCAGCAGGTCGAGGCTGCGGTCGACCTGGCGGTACAGCGCCGAGCCGATCAGCACGAATACCCCCAGCGCCACCAGGATGAACAGCGCCGACAGGCGCAGGGCGATGGAGTTAAGCGGCGCGGTTTTCCAGGACATAACCCATGCCTCGGATGGTGTGCAGCAGTTTGTTGTCGAACGGCCCGTCGAGCTTGGCGCGCAGGCGCTTGATCGCCACCTCGACGACATTGGCGTCGCTGTCGAAGTTGATGTCCCAGACCAGCTCGGCAATAGCGGTCTTGGAAAGGATTTCGCCCTGGCGCCGGGCCAGCACGCTGAGCAGCGAGAATTCCTTGGCGGTGAGTTCCAGGCGCTGGCCGGCGCGGCTGGCCTTGCGCGCCATCAGGTCGATCCACAGGTCGCCGACCTGGATCTGCAACGGTTCGTGGGTGCTGCTGCGGCGCGTCAGGGCCTGCAGCCGGGCGACCAGTTCAAGGAAAGAGAACGGCTTGCCCAGGTAATCGTCGGCGCCTTCGCGCAGGCCATGGATGCGGTCTTCGACGCGCTCGCGGGCGGTGAGCATGATCACCGGCGTCTGCTTGCGCGCCCGTAGTGCGCGCAGTATGCCGTAGCCATCCAGGCCCGGCAGCATCACGTCGAGCACGATCACTGCGTAGTCGCCTTCAAGGGCCAGGTGCAAGCCATCGATGCCATCGCGCGCAAGGTCGACGGTAAAGCCCTGCTCGGTCAGGCCGCGGTGCAAGTAGTCGGCGGTTTTTTCTTCGTCTTCGATGATCAGCACACGCATGGTCTTGTCCTAGCTGGCACTTGGCGCCGCCGCACGGGCGGCCTGGCGGCGATGGAACAGGCGCTCCAGGGCCAAGTATATGACCGGGGTGGTAAACAGTGTCAGCGCCTGGCTCACCAGCAAACCGCCGACCACGGCGATGCCCAGTGGCTGGCGCAGCTCGGCGCCGGCGCCAAAGCCGAACATCAGCGGCACCGCGCCGAGCAGGGCGGCGAGGGTGGTCATGATGATCGGCCGGAAGCGCGTCAGGCACGCCTGGTGTATCGCCTGCTCGGGTGTCATGCCCTGGTGGCGCTGGGCTTCGAGGGCGAAGTCGATGAGCAGGATGCCGTTCTTCTTGACGATACCGATCAGCAGCACCACGCCGATCAGGCCCATGATGCTGAAGTCCTGGCCCATGCCCCAGAGCAGTATCAACGCCCCGAGCCCGGCCGAGGGCAGGGTGGAGATGATGGTCAGGGGATGGACGAAGCTCTCGTAGAGCACGCCGAGAATGATGTACACCGCCACCAGCGCGGCGAGAATCAGCCAGGGTTGGCTTGCCAGGGAACTCTGGAAGGCCTGGGCCGCGCCCTGGAAATTGCCGCTGATCGAGTCGGGCATGCCCAGTTCGCGCTGGGTGCGTTCGAGGATCGTCACCGCATCGCCCAAGGCCACGCCGGGGGCCAGGTTGAACGACAGGTTGGCGGCCGGGAACAAGCCGTCGTGGCTGATCGACAGCGGGCCGGTACTGGGTGGCGCGACATGCGCCAGGGCCGAAAGCGGCACCATCTGGTTGGTCAGCGGCGAGCGCAGGTAGAAGAAGTTCAGGCTCTCGGCCTTGCCGCGCTGCCTGGCGTCCAGCTCGAGGATCACCTTGTACTGGTTGGTCTCGGTCTGGAATTCGCTGATCTGCCGCTGACCGAAGGCATCGTACAGCGCCTGGTCGACATCCGTGGTGGTCAGGCCGAAACGCGCCGCAGCCTGGCGGTCGATGTCGATGCGGGTGACGCTGGCGCCCAGTTGCAAGTCATTGGACAGGTCGCGGAACACCGGGTTTTCCCGCAGGCGGTCGGTCAGGCGCTGGGTCCACAGGTTCAGGGCCACGCCGTCGTTGCTCTTGAGCACGTACTGGTACTGGGTGCGCGACGGGCCGGAACTGAGGTTGATGTCCTGGCCGGCACGCATGTACAGGACGATGCCCGGTACCTGCGCCAGTTTCGGCCGCAGGCGGTCGATCAACTCGCTGGCCGACACGTCACGCTCACCGCGTGGCTTGAGGGCGATCCAGAAACGGCCATTGGCGATGGTCTGGTTGCTGCCGGTGACGCCCACCGAGTGCGAGTACGCCTGCACTGCCGGGTCGTCACCGATGATCTTCGCCAGCGCCAGGTGCTTCTCGACCATCGACGGGTACGACACATCCGCCGCCGCCTCGGTGGTGCCGAGGATGAAACCGGTGTCCTGCAGCGGGAAGAAGCCCTTGGGGATGCCGACGTAACCGACCACCGCCAGGGCCAGGGTCACGCCGAACACGGCAAGGGTCAGGCGCTGGTGGGCGAGGGCACGGTCCAGGCCTTTTTCGTACCACTTCACCAGGCGCTCGCCGAAGCCACCGTGGTGCTCGCCGGGCGGGCGGCGCATGAACAGCGCGCACAAGGTGGGCGCCAGGGTCAGCGACACCATCACCGAGATCAGGATGGTCGAGGTGGCGGTCAGGGCGAACTCCTTGAACAGCCGGCCGACCACGCCGCCCATGAACAGCAGCGGGATGAACGCGGCGATCAGTGAGAAGCTGATCGACACCACGGTGAAGCCGATTTCCCCCGCGCCCTTGAGCGCCGCCGTGCGGCTGTCGTCACCGGCCTCCAGGTGGCGGTGGATGTTCTCCACCACGACGATGGCGTCGTCCACCACGAAGCCCACCGAGATGACGATGGCCACCAAGGTGAGGTTGTTGAGGCTGAAGCCCAGCACATACATCAGTGCGCAACTGGCGATCAGCGACACGCCGAGCACGCTGGACACCACCAGGGTCGCCGACCACTGGCGCAGGAACAGCGCCATCACCCCGATCACCAGGGCCACGGCGATCATCAGGGTCAGCTCCACCTCGTGCAACGAGGCGCGGATGGTCTGGGTGCGGTCCTGCAGCACCGACACTTCGATGGAGGCCGGGAGCATTTCCTGCAGCTTGGGCAGCGCCGCCAGCACCCGGTCGACGGTGTCGACGATATTCGCCCCGGGCTGGCGGAACACCACCAGGTTGAGCCCCGGCTGGTCACCGGACCAGGCTTTGACGTAAGCGTTCTCGGCGCCTTTGATGACCTTGGCCACGTCCTTGAGGTGCACCGGTGCGCCGTCGCGGTACGAAACGATGAGTTGCGCGTAGTCCTCGGGGTGGAACAGCTGGTCGTTGGCGGCGAGGGTCGAGACGCTGTGCTCGCCGTACAACGCGCCCTTGGCCAGGTTCAGGCTGGTCTGCTGGATGGCCAGGCGCACATCGGCCAGGGTCAGGCCGATGGCGGCGAGTTTTTCCGGCTGGGCTTGCACGCGGATGGCCGGGCGCAGCTGGCCGGTGATGTTGATCAGGCCTACCCCTTCGATCTGGCTGAGCTGGCGCGCCAGCAGGGTTTCGGCGTAGTCGCTGAGGTCATTGCCGGGCATCTGCGCGGAGCTGACGGTGAGCACCAGGACCGGGCTATCGGCTGGGTTGACCTTGCGCCAGGTCGGCGGGTTGGGCAGGTCCCGGGGCAGGCGTGCGGTGGCGGTGTTGATCGCCGCCTGGACTTCCTGGGCGGCGGTGTCGATGTTCTTGTCGAGGGTGAATTGCAGGATCAGCGTGGTCGAGCCCAGCGCACTGCTGCTGGTCATCTGGGTCATGCCGGGGATGGCACTGAACTGCACCTCCAGTGGCGTGGCCACCGACGATGCCATGGTTTCCGGGCTGGCTCCGGGCAGCTGGGTGGTGACCTGAATGGTCGGGAAATCCGCTTCGGGCAGCGGTGCCACCGGCAGCCTAGGGAAGGCGATGGCGCCCAGCAGCACCAGGGCGAAGGTCAGCAGCAGGGTGGCGATCGGGTGGTCGATGCACCAGGCGGATAGACCGTTGCGGGTATTCATGGCTGGCTCCTGTGCTCAGCCATTTCCGCCGGTGGTGGGGCGTCCGGAGTAACCTCGACCCGCGCACCGGGCTTGAGCCGGGACTGGCCGTCGAGCACCAGCCGCTCGCCCTGGTTGACCCCGGCGATGATCGTCAGGCTGCTGTCCTGATACAGCACCTTGACCGGCACGCTGGTGACCTTGTCACCGTCCAGGCGGTAGACGAAGTGCCCGTCGACGCCGCGCTGCACCACTGGCGGCGGCACTACCAGGGCGTTTTCATCGACCGCGGTGCGCAGGTGGATGGTGACCAGTTGCCCCGGCCACAGGTGGCCGTCCTTGTTGTCGAACTCAGCCTTGACCCGCACCGTGCCGGTGTTGGCCGAGATCTGGTTGTCGATCAACGCCAGGTGGCCTTCGCCCAGCAGGTTGCGTTCGCCATCGGCGTCCATGTAGGCCTGCACCAGCGCCGGGCTTGGCGCCTTGAGCAAAGCCTGCAGGGTTGGCAGCATCTGTTGTGGCAAGGCAAATTCGACGGCGATCGGGTCGATCTGGGTGACGCTGAACAGGCCCTGGGTATCCGTGCTGCGCACCAGGTTGCCGGGGTCGACATTGCGGATGCCGACTCGTCCGGTCACGGGCGAGCGGATCTGCGTGTACGAAAGCTGCACCTCGGCATTGGCGATGGCCGCCTGGTTGCCCTTGACCGTGGCCTGCAGTTGGTTGACCAGGGCCTGTTGCTGGTCGAGGGTCTGCTTGGACACGCCGTCGTCGGTGCTGAGCAGGCGGTAGCGCTTGAGGTCGACGCCGGCGACCTGGATCTGCGCCTGGCTTTGGTCGAGCTGGGCACGGGCCTGGTCGAGGCTGGCGCGGATTGCCCGGTCATCGAGGGTGGCGAGCAGGTCGCCTTCCTTCACCCATTGACCTTCCTTGACCAGTACCTGGGTCAGCACGCCTTCGACCTGTGGTCGCACTTCGACGCTATGCAGGGACAGTACCGAGCCGATGGCGCTGGCGTAGCGCGGCACGTCCTGCTGGGCGACGCTGACCACGCGCACCGGGATCGCCGTTTGGGCGCGCGGTGTGGTGGCCGGCTGGCGCTGGGCATACCAGACGCCTGCGGTTGCCAGGGCGAGCAGTGCCAACGCGGCGAGGAGTACGGAACGGGAAGGACGTCGCATCGGCGCGGGCACCTTGGCCAAGGGGTTGGGACGGAGTTGTGTATTGGAGTTTATAGCGCGGTGACCCGGTCGGCAGCGTGACAGCTAGCTGACAGCGCTGACAGGTTGGGGTGGGTCTGGAATGAGGTCCTGGCGCTTGGCTGGAGGTAGTTGTGGCTTTGGGGTGCCTGCCTTGAGTGCTGTGGTGATGCTTAAATCGAGCGCCGCCCGCGCGGCGCTTCGCGGGGCAAGCCCGCTCCCACAGTCTGTTTCGGGCCAGTCCCTCCTATGAGATCTCCAGTGTCCGCCTTGTTTGTCCCCTTTGATATCTGAGGTGGTGCAGTTGCTCTTCACCTGTCTTCAGTCATTCACAGTTGCTTTCATCTGTCTTCAGTCATGCACCAAGGCAGGCGCTGGTACTTGCACAGGACAGATTGGCCCGAAACAGACTGTGGGAGCGGGCTTGCCCCGCGAAGCGCCGCGCGGGCGGCGCTCGATCTCATAGGCGCTGAAGATGTTGTGGCAAGCACCTGGTGGCCCTGACGCAATCTAAGATGGAAGGCAACCTGATCGCAGGCAGTGCTGCGCGGATTCTCAGTGCCATGGCCAAGGCGCTGATCAATGATATGGAAATGGGCCTGAATCGCAGCGCCTGACAGTTGTTGGGCCGCTTTGCGGCCCATTCGCGGGTTTACCCGCGAAGAGGCCGGACCTGCTTACCTAGAATCCAATGAAGGCATAGTAGATCGGCGCTTCAG
Source organism: Pseudomonas vlassakiae (assembly GCF_014269035.2). Taxonomy (GTDB): domain Bacteria; phylum Pseudomonadota; class Gammaproteobacteria; order Pseudomonadales; family Pseudomonadaceae; genus Aquipseudomonas; species Aquipseudomonas vlassakiae. The sequence goes on along the minus strand of NZ_JABWRP020000023.1, from coordinate 37,095 downwards.
CAGTGGTCCGCAACCCCCGAGCCCGCAACTCATTCACCAGCTCAGGCTGCTCCACATGCAGCATCCACTCAGCTCCGGTCACGGATGACGCCTGAGCCAGCGCCCCGGCAAACACCGTCATGTCTGGCAGATAAGCAGTAAACCCATTGCCCTTGAGCGCGCTGGTGGTCATCCCCAGCGCCTCGCAAATGGCCACCTTGGCCGCAATATCATCCCGATCCGCCTGCCGCGAAGCCTGCACCAGCGCCAGCAGCGCGGGGTCCACCGGCAGCGCACCATGAATCAGCTCGGGCCCTTGTTCCCAGGCTTCGGGTGGGCAGTCCTTGTTCTCTGGCCGCAGCGGAATATGCGGATTGATCTCCACCGGGTAGATGCGACAGACCAGCGGTCGGCTTTCATAGATGGTGCACAGGTCGTTGTCGTCGAGGTTTCGACAGCGCCCCGGGTTGAATGCAGCAAAAGTTACCGAAACGCGCACTTCGCTGCCGCCGCAAGGCACCGGATACGAGCGACGCAGCACATGCTCGCGCTGGTCCGCCGGCATACCCGGCCCATCGGTGACGAAGCCCTCGATCAAGACGATCACCTGGCCACCCGCTGCAGCCCACTGGCGGGCTTCGGCCAAGGTCAATGGCACATGGTGGCCGGTACAGCACTTGCCACAACCGGTACAGGCAAACTGCAGGCTGTCGTTCACTTGGCGTCCGGGTTCCATTCGCTGATGAAGGCCTGCTGCTGCTTGCGGTCGTACAGGCACAGCTCGGTGCCGATGCGTTGCTGCATGTGCTTCTGTGGATAAACCCCTTCGATCAGCAGGGCACTGAAACCGACCTGGTCATCGAACTCGGCCGGTTTGCCGCGGGCGTGCGGATCCTTGAACTGGCTGGCCTTGAGGCAGGCCTTGAGCATCTGCTGGCGCTGCTCGTTCCAGGCCTGGCTGCTGGAGGCCTGGGCGACACCGCTGAACAGGGCGCAGGCGATCAGAAGAGAGTTGAAAAACTTCATACGCGGTTCCGGCAATGGGTCCGAGGGGCGCGAATTATGCCCGAGTCATCCCTGGCGGCAAGCCAGGGAGTTTGTCGCTGAATATGACAACACGAGCTTCAGCGCTCGGCAAACACCACGGTCCGCGCCGCAGTCACCAGGCAGTCGGTCAGGTCGGGCGAGGAGAACTTGGTGAGGATGGCATTGGCCCCGGCCAGCTTGGCTTTCTCGCTGCTCATGGCGCTGTCCAGCGAGGTGTGCAGCAGGATGTAGAGGTGCTGGAAGTCCGGGGTCTCGCGAAGGGTACGGGTGAAGGCGTAGCCGTCCATCTCGGACATTTCGATGTCCGAGACGATGATGTTGATCTCCTGCGCGGTGCCCTGCAGCTCCAGCAGCACGTTCATCGCATCCTTGGCACTGCGCGCGGTGTGGCAGTCGATGCCGAGGTTGCGCAAGGTGTGCAGCGACTGTTGCAGCGCCACCTGGCTGTCGTCGACCACCAGGATGTTGGCGGCGGCCAACAGGCTGGCGTCTTCCTCGCTCAGCTCGCCCGGATGTGGCTCCGGCTCGGGCGGGGCGATGCCGTGGATGACCTTCTCGATGTCCAGCACCTGCACCAGGGTGTTGTCGACCCGGGTCACGCCAGTGATGAATGAGCGGTTGCCCGAGCCAAACGGTGGCGGCTTGATGTCGGTGCTCAGGCAATGGACGATGCGGCTTACCGCTTGCACGTGCAGCCCTTGGCGCGAGCGGCTGATCTCGGTGACGATCAGGCAGCCGCCGTCCGGGTCGGCCAGCGGGCGTTCGCCGATGGCCCGGGACAGGTCGATCACCGACAACGGGTTGCCGCGCAGGGTCGCCACGCCCTTCACGTGCGGGTGCGACTCGGGCAGTTTGGTCAGTGGCGGGCAGGGAATGATCTCGCTGACCTTGAGCAGGTTGATTGCCATCAGCTTGCCGCTGCGCAGGGTGAACAGCAGCAGCGACAGCGAGTCCGCGCGGGCATTTTGCGTGGCCATGGTGACCTTCGTGGGAAACGGGGAATGCCGGGTTATCGGCCTGATTTGGCGGCTCTTTAGCCCTTTGGTCAGTGCACCGATCAGCAGGTCGATGCAGCCCCTGTGGGAGCGAGGTGTCGAACCCGCTCCCACAGGGAGGCGCGTGAAGGCTCCGGTCAGCGTTCGCGCAGGGCTTCGCGGGCGCGGTTCAGCGGTTTGATCAGGTAATCGAGGATGGTTTTCTCGCCAGTGCGGATATCCACCGTGGCGATCATCCCCGGCACGATCGCGAAGTGCTTGCCGGCCTTGTTGGTCAGGCTGTCCTGTTCGGTGCGGATGAATACCCGGTAGTAATAGATTTCCGGTTTCACCTCGTCCTGCAGGGTATCCGGCGATATCCCCACGACCTTGCCGTCCAGCCCGCCATACACCGAGTAGTCGTAGGCACTGATCTTGACCTTGGCCGCCTGGTCGGGGTGGATGAAGGCGATGTCCCGTGGGGCGATGCGGGTTTCGATCAGCAGTCGCTCATCCATCGGCACGATCTTCATCACCTGCCCGCCAGGTTGCACCACGCCGCCCAAGGTGTTGACCTCGATATCCTTGACGATGCCGCGCACCGGCGAACGCAAGGTCAGGCGCGTCAGCGAATCGCTGCGCCCGCGGATCACTTCCGACAGGCTGTCGGCCTCGGCACTGGCCTTGGCCAGCTCCTCGCGGGCGCGCACCAGGTACTCGGAGCGGGCCTCGTTGGCCTTGAGCTCCAGTTCCGAGCGCTGGCGGTTCAGGCGGATCACCTCGACCCGGCTGGAGGCGCCCATCTTGGCCAGGTTCTCGGTGATCTTCAGCTCCGCGCGCACCAGCCGCAGCGAATCCTCGATGCCGGCCAGGGTCTGCTCCAGGCCACGGCGGCGGGTTTCGTACAGCGCCGTCTCGGCGTCGATCAGCTCGGGCGAATCGCGCAGGCTTTCCGGGAAGCTCAGTGGCTTGCCGGTGACCTCGGCACGCAAGCGCGCCACGCTGGCCTTGGCGGCACGGTACTTGGCTTCGCTCTCGCCAACACTGGAGGCGGTTTTGGTCGGGTCGAGCTGGGCGAGCACCTGGCCGCGTTCCACCAGGTCGCCTTCGGCCACGTTCATCTCGGCGACGATGCCGCCTTCGAACGACTGGATCACCTGTTCGCGTGAACTGGGGATCACCTTGCCGGTGCCGGTGGACACTTCGGTCACCTCGAACCAGGCCGCCCAGGCCAGGAACGCAGCGAGCATAAGTGCGCAAATTGTGATGATGCGCCCGGCGCGCAGCACCGCCTGGTCGTCCTGACCGTCCAGGTACGAGGCGGGGAGTGGGTGGTTGCTCATGCCTGCGCTCCTTGTAGCTTGGCCAGGGCAGCGTCGCGTTTGTCGTCGATGACGATGCGCCCGCCGTCGAGCACGATGATGCGCTCCACACGCTGCAGCACGCTGAGGCGATGGGTGGCGATCACCAGGGTGCGGCCCTGGCAGAAGCGGTCGAGGTTATCCAGCAACTTGCGTTCGGTGACGTCGTCGAGCGAAGCGGTGGGCTCGTCGAGCAGCAGTACCTGCGGTTGGCGAACCAGCAAGCGCGCCAGCACCAGGGCTTGGCGCTGCCCGCCGGACAGGCCTTGGCCGCCTTCGAGGATCAGGTGGTCGAGGCCCTTGGGCAGGTGGCGGACGAACTCCAGCGCACCGGTGGCCGCCAGCGCGGCGACCAGTTCCTGGTCGCTGGCCTGGCCGGCGCCGAGGGTGAGGTTTTCCCGCAGGGTGCCGTGGAACAGCCGGGCATACTGGGCCAGCAGGCCGACGTCACGGCGCAGGTCGGCCGGGTCGAGGTGCGCCATGGCGATGCCATCGAGGCTAACTTCGCCCTGGCTCAGGTCCATGGCGCCGCCCAGCGCCTGCAACAGGGTCGATTTGCCGGCGCCGTTGCGCCCGAGCACGGCGATGCGTTCGCCAGGCTGGATGTCGAGCTGGCCGATGCTCAGCACCGGTGGTGCTTCCGGGCTGTAGCGGAAGGTGGCCTGGCGCAGCACATATTCGCCACGGATCGCTGGCAGGTGCACGCGGGCCTCGCCTTCCGGATGGTCGACCGGCGACTGCATCAGCTTGTCCAGGCCCTGCAGGGCCACCTTGGCCTGTTGCCAGCGGGTCAGCACATGGGTCAGCTGCGCCAGCGGCGCCATCATCCGTGACGACAGCATCGAGGCGGCCACCAGGCTACCGGTGGTGAGGTCGCCGGCGATCACCATCGGCGCACCGATCACGATGACCACGGCGAATACCGCCCCCTGCACGTTCTGGGTCCAGGTGACCAGGCCGTTGGTCAGGGTGCGCAGGTGCAGGCTGGTGTGCGCGCAGGCGGCGTTGTACTGGTTCCACTGGCGCTCGAAGCGTGCCTCGGCCTGTAGCGCCTTGATTTCGTCCAGGCCCTGGATGCTTTCCACCAGCATGGCGTTGCGCAGCGACGACTCGCGCATCGAGGCATTGGCCAGGGCGGCCAGCCGCCGCTGCGCCAGCAGGCCCGGGATGACCATGGCCAGCAGTGCCACCAGCGGGATGAACACCAGTACCCCGCCGATCAGCCAGAACACCAGCAGGAACAGCAGGAAGAACGGCAGGTCGGCCAACGCGGTGGCGGTGCTCGAAGTGATCAGGTCACGGATCGACTCCAGCTCGCGCAGCTGCGAGATGAACGAGCCGGTGGATTTCGGCCGTGCCGAATTGCGAAGGCGCAGCGCATGGCCGTAGACCAGGTCCGACACCCGCAGGTCGGCACGCTTGCCCAGCAGGTCGGTGACCTTCAGCCGCAGCAGGCGCATGCTGAAGTCGAACACCAGCGCCAGCACCACGCCGCCGAACAGCACGTACAGGGTTGGCAGGGACTCGGCGGGGATCACCCGGTCGTACACTTGCATCGAAAACAGCACGCCGGCCAGGGCCAGCACGTTGGCCACCAACGAGGCGACCATCACCTGGCCGTACGGGCGCAGGTCGCGCAGCACGATGCGGGTGAACCAGTGGCGATCGTAGGGTGCGGTGTAGTCGTCGGTGCGCACATCGCGCAGCGGCCGTGCCGGGCGCATCAAGGCCACGCGGTTGATGCGCCCGTCGAGCGCTTCGCGGGGCAGGCGCGAAGTCAGGCGCTGGTCGCCGGCGAACACCACCGCCAGCTCGTTTTCCTCGGTCACTGCCTCGACCGTGGCCAACTGGCCATCGTCCAGCTCCAGCACCAGCGGCGTGCGCCACTGGCGCAGGGCCTTGGCGTCGTAGCGCACGAAGCGCAAGGTCAGCCCGGCCTGGCGCGCCATGTGCCGGAGGATTTCATCCAGCGGGCGCGCATCCTCGGCTGCCGCCAGGCGGATGCGCTGGGGCGAGACGTCCAGGCGATAGTGATGAGCGACCTGCAGCATCACTTCCAGCCAGGGGCCCAGATCAGGGCGATGCGGCGCAGCCGGGTGCGGATTCTGCGCCTGACCGGCCTGGGTCAGCTTGACGGTGTCGTTCATGGCTCGATTTCCACCCCTTGCAGGTTGCGCCCTTCCAGCCCGAAGGCGGTACGCAGGGCGCCGGAGTTGTACAGGCAGTCGACATCCAGGCGCAGCAGGTCGGAGCGGGTGCCGGCGAGTTCGAAGCGTGACTGGTAGATCTCCTGCTCGGCGTTGAGCAGGTCGAGCAAGGGGCGGGTGCCCAGGTCCAGGTACTGCCTGCCATACAGTTCGCGGGCTTCCTGGATGCTGGCCTGGCGCGCCTCCAGCGAAGTCAGGCGCCGGCTCAGGCCGGAGGTCTGCGCCATGGCCTCGGCCAGGCCGCGGCGGGCCTGCAGGCGCGCCGCGTCTTCGGCGGAGTCGGCGGCGCTCAGGGCATGGCCGGCGGCGCGGCTGCGGGCGCTGATCGCGCCCCCCTGGTAGATGGGTACCTCGACGTTCAGGTAGATGCCCGCCTGGGTGCGGTCGAGGCTTCGGTTGTCGCGGTTGTAGTCGTTGTCCAGGTAATGGTTGACCTGCGGTTGCAGCGATAGCGTGGGGTAGGCTTCGGCCTTGGCCTGGGCCAGTTCGGCCTGTGACTGGGCGCGCAAGGCCAGGGCCATCAGTACGGCTGGCAGCCGGTCACTACTGCCTGAAGAACGCTTGCAGGCCTGGTTCAGCTCCGGTGGCGTTTGCTCGGCCAAGGCCGGTGGTGCTACGCGGCCGAGCAGTTCGGCCAGGGTCGAACGCCAGCGTTCGTACTGCGACTGGTATTCCTCGAGGGTGGCGCGGGCGCCCTCGACCCGCGACTCGGCCTGGACCACATCGGAGCGGGTGCTGGCGCCCATGTCGCTGCGCTGGCGGGCCATGCCGGCGATGTCACCGACGCCGCGGATCTGGTCACGGGCGATGGCCATCAACTGTTCGTAGCGGCGGGTTTCGATCCAGGCGTAGGCGGTGTCGCGGGCGAGGTCGTCGACCACCAGCAGGATATTGGCCTGGGCCCGCGTGGCGGCGGCCTGGGCGGCGCTGACGGCATTGTCGACCTTGCCGAAGTCGTAAAGCATCTGCTTCAACGACAGGTTCAATGCCTGGCTGTTGCGGTCGCCGCCGTAGCCGGTGTCATAGCCGGTGCGCAGACCGCCGGAAATCTGTGGGTAGTAACCGGCACGGGCGACGTTGATGCCTTCGCCCTGCTTGTAGAGGTTACCGACCGCTTCGGCGATGCTCGGGTGCCACTGCGCCGCAGTCAGCACGGCCTCGGCCAGCCCGAGGCGGTCGCCATTGCTGGCGGCCTGGCCGGAAGGCGGGCGAGCGGTGATGGCATCGGGCGCGTCGCGCATCAATGACGGCCCGATGGTGCGCAGTCTGGGGTCTATGTCGTCGGCTGCCAGGGCAACCGGGTTCAGGTTCAACGCCAGGAGCCCGAAGGCCCCCAGCCACAGCGGTGACAGCGGACTGCGTCGCTTCACGAAATTCCCTTACTGCTGTTCATCCTTGCCGCCGGGCGATGTGCCCGGCGGATTGCAGCGGCCTCAAACGACATGGATGCCGTTCTGCACCCACAGGTGATGGCTCGGATCTTCCTGGGCCGTGTATTGGTTATAGTCGATGCCGTCTGCGGTCTGGTTCCCGACCAGGGTCCAGTTGTCCGTCAGGTGCACCGAATCCTTGTCATCCCCCTTGATGATCAGCGTGTCCTTACCGGCTTCGGTGATTGCCACCACGTCCGCCAGGTTGAGGGTCAGCGCCACTGCACTGGTGTCGTTGAGGTCGATCACCTCGATGTTGTGGATACGGCTGGCCAGGTTGCCGAGGTCGATGCTGGCATCGCCGCCGCCCCACAGCAGGGTGTCGGTACCGCTGCCGCCATCGACGCTGGCGAAGTTCTGGTCGACCACTTCGAGGGTGTCGTTGCCTGCGCCGCCTTCCAGGCTGATGTGCCCGCCCTGGCTGCCGACCAGGTGGTCGTTGCCATCGGTGCCGGCGAGCACTTCACTGGATGCAGCGGCCGCAACGCTGGCCACCGCGCCGCTGCCGTCGCTGGTGTCGGCCACCAGTGCCGAGAAGGTGGTGACGCTGGCGGCGTTGTCCAGGTTGACGGTCAGCGTGGCGGTATCGGTGGTGCCGTTAGGGTGGGTCAGTTCATAGGTGAAGGTGTCGTGCTGGCCGATCACTGCCGAGGTCAGCCCGCTGTTGAGGGTGTAGGTGTAGCTGCCGTCTGCATGCACCAGCAGCGTGCCGTAGGTACCGGCCACGCTGACCCCGTTGTAGCCGGGGATGGCATAGGTGCCGGCGGCCGTCAGTACACTCAGCACGGTCAACGCCGAACCCAGGTTGTCGGTACCGGTCGGGTCGGTGATCAGGTTGCCGCTGGCCACCGTGGCGCTGCTGACCACGAACTCGGTGAGGTGCGTGGTGGTGGTATTGAGGCTGGTGGTGATCGAACTGGCCAGGCCGATGCCACCGGCACTGACCACGATATGGTAGGTACCGGCGCCCTGGTTCTGGAAGGTATAACCTGCGCCCCCGCCAAGCAGGCTGACCAGCGAACTGCCGCCGACCGTCTGCACCACCACATACTGGCCGGTGGTGGTGTTGAGCTTGAGCAGTTGGATGGTGGTGCCGTTGAGCAGGCTCAACAGGTTGGCGGAGTTGACCACCACTTGCAGGTTGGCCGTGGTGTCGGCGGCCACCGTGGTGGTGTAGGTGGCCGAGCGCGAGCCGACCAGCGGCAGGGTCAGCGAGCCAAGGGTGGCGCTGCTGCTGTCAACCCGGTTGGCCAGCGTGATGCTGCTGCTGTCGACGTCATTGACCGCATCCACCACCGTGGCCGGCGCGCTGAGGTTGCTGTCGTTCCAGGTTTCCGTGGCCTGCGGGCTGTCGATGCGCACGTAGAGGTTGGCCGCGGAGGTCAGCCCGTTCGGGTGCACCAGCTCGTAGCTGAACACGTCCACCTTGCCGACGCTCGCCGGGCTGCCGTTGGGGGTGTAGGTGTAGCTGCCGTCGGCATGGATCACCAGGGTGCCGTACTGGCCCTGCACCGTGGTGCCCGCGCCACTGGCGGCGTTCACGTAGCTGCCGTTGACCAGGATCTTCAGCACGGCGCCGCTGTCCGGGCCGAGCGAGTCGACCGCGCCATTGGTGCCCGGGTCGGTGATGACGTTGCCCGAGGCGGCGGTGCCGGTGCCGGTGAACTGGGTCAGGCTGGTGGCGTCGATGTCCAGGCTGGTGGTGACCTGGGTCACCAGGCCGATGCCGCCGCTGGCCACGGTCAGGCGGTAGTCGCCGGCCTGCAGCTTGCCGATGTCCACCTGCAGCCCCAGCGGCAGCACGATCAGGTCGAGCAGCCCCTGGGTGTTGCCGGTGGCGATGGTCACCCAGGCGCCGCTGGCGTTCTTCACCTGCAGGGTGAAGGTGGAGTTGTTGAGCAGCGCCAGCACGCTGTTGGTGGTCAGCGTCAGGGTCGGATCGGCCGTGGTGCCAGCCGCCACTGTCCAGGTGTAGGTCTTGCTGAAGCCCGACAGCAAGGTAGTGAAGCTGTCGGTGTAGGTGGTGGTGGCGGTGACCGGCGCCAGGTTGACGGTGGCGGTGGCCAGGTTGTTGCTGGCGATGACCGGGGCGTTGGCATCGACGTCCGGTGCGGTGATGTTGACGTTGCCGGAGACGTTGCTGCGGGGGTCGGTCAAGGTCACCGACAGCACCTGGCCGTTGTCCTGGGCTGGGCTCAGGGTCACGGTGAAGGTGCCGTTGGCCTGCACCACGGCGGTTTGCAGCACGGTCCCGCTGGCGCTGCGCACGGTCACCGTGGCGCCGACCTCGCCGGTACCGGTGAGGGTGGTGCCGTCGGCGCTGATCACCAGGTTGCTGGCGTTGGCCGGTGGGGTCAGGTCCGGGGCGGTCAGTGCTGTGGCGGTGGAGGTGTTGCCCGCGGCATCGGTGAGGGTGACGGTGAGCGCCTGGAAGTTGACCTGCGCCGTGTTCAGGCTGACCACGTACAGGCCGTTGCTGCCCACCGTGGCGGTGCCGAGCACGGTACCGGCGCTGTTGCGAACCGTCACTGTACTGCCGATTTCGCCGGAGCCGCTGACCGAGGTGCCGTTGGCGTTGATGGCCGCCACTGGAGCGGTCGGCGCAGTGGTGTCGGGCGCGGTGATGGCGGCGCTGCCGGATACGTTGTTGCCGGCGTCCGTCTGGCGCACGACCAGGGCCTGGCCGTTGTTCTGGGTGCTGGTCAGGGTGACGCTGAAGGTGCCATCGCCTTGCACGATGGCGGTACCGACCGTGCCGCTGGGGCCTTGCACGGTGACGGTCGCGCCCGGCTCGCCGTTACCGGTGAGCACGGTGCCTGCGCCATTGATCGCCAGGTTGGTGGGTGCCAGCGGCGCCTGTGTATCCGGCGCGGTGTAGCTGGTAGCGCCGGAGACGTTCAGCGCGGCGTCAGCCTGGGTCAGGCTCAGTACCTGGCCGTTGAGCTGGGCGCTGCTGAGGTTGATGCTGAACGCTCCCGCGCCGTTGACCAGGCCACTGCCGAGCACGTTGCCGGCAGCATCGCGCACCGTCACCGTGGCGCCGGCTTCACCGGTACCGGTCAGCACCAGGCCGTTGGCCGACAGCGCGCTGACCACCGGGTTGGCCGGCGCGGTGATGTCGGCTGCGGTGACGAACACCGGTTGCGACTCACCCCCCAGCAGCGATACCGACGTCACCGACAAATGCTGCCCGTTGAGCTGGGCGGCGCTCAGGGTGATGGAGAAGCCACCGTTGCCGATGTTGGCCAGACCGCTGCCGATCAGGTTGCCGGCGGCGTCGTAGACACGGATGGAGGTGCCGGTGGCGGCCGTCCCCGTGAGAGTCAGGCCGTCGGCGGCCAGTGTCGCGTTGAGGGGTGGCTCCGGTGGCGGCACCAGCGGTGTCACAAAGGTCGCCACGGCGGAGGTGTTGTTGGCTGCGTCGGTCTGGGTGACGGCCAGGGAAGCGGCCGAACCCGCTGCCGGTTGCAGGTTGATCGAGAAGTTGCCGCCGGCGTCGACCAGGCCGGTACCAATGACCACGCCGCCCAGGCTGACGGTCACGCGCGCGCCGGCTTCGCCTCGCCCGGTGAGGATGTCGTAAGTGTTGCTGACGGCAAGGTTGGTCACTGCTGCGGGCGGCGACGTGTCGGTGGTCTGGTATTGCGCCGGGGTCGAGGTGTTGCCGGCGCTGTCAGTGGCGATCACGGTCAGCAGTTGGCCGTTGTTCTGCGCCGAACTCAGGGTCACGGTGAAGTTGCCGCCTACTGGCACGGTGACGGTACCGACCACCGTGCCGGACGGATCGCGCACGCTGATGACGCTGCCCACCTCACCGGTGCCGCTGAGCAAGGTACCGTTGCCGGTCAGGGTGAGGTTGGCCGGCTGAGCAGGTGGGGTCAGGTCAGGTGCGGTCAGTTGCAGCGCTGCAGAAGGATTGCCGGTGGCATCCTGGGCAATCACGCTGAGCACCTGGCCGTTGATTTGCGCTGAGGTCAGGTTGAGCACGAAGGTGCCATCGGGGTCGATGGTGCCCTGACCGAGCAAATTGCCCTGGCTGTCCATCACGCTGACCCGTGCGCCGGCCTCGCCGGTACCGACCAGCTGGGTGCCGCTGCCGTTGAGGCTCGCCACCACGGTGGCCGGCGGCGTGCTATCGAGCGCAATCACGGTACTGATCGGTGAGACGTTGCCGCTGGCGTCTGCGAGGGTGACCTGCAGGGTCTGGCCGTTGAGCTGGGGCGCGCTGAGGTTGACCACGAAGGTGCCGTTGGGCCCGACCGTGGCAGTGCCGATTTCGGTGGTCCCGGCATAGACACGCACGGTGCTGCCCGCTTCACCGGTACCGCCGAGCTGGTCGCCAGCGGCGTTGAGCCGCAGGTCGAGCGCCGCGGCTGGCGGCGTCAGGTCCGGGGCGTTGATCGTGACTGGCTCGCTGATGTTGCCGGGTGGGTCGGCCTGCTGCACCGACAGCACCTGCTGGTTGATCTGTGCAGGGCTGAGTTCGACCCGGAAGCTGCCGTCGGCGAGCACCGTGGTAGTGCCCAGCAGCACGCCGGCTGCGTTGTTCACGGTGACCGTCGCGCCAGGCTCACCGCGGCCAATGACCACACTGCCGTCGGCATTGATGACCACGTTGGTCAGCACGTCTGGCGGCGTGAAGTCCGGGGTCTGCAGGGTAGCGACCGGCGACAGGTTACCGGCGCCGTCGGTCTGGGTGAAGCTCAGCACCTCGGCGTTGCCCAGGGCCGGGTTGAGGGTCAGGGTGAAGTGGCCGCTGGCGTCGACCAGGGCCGTGCCGATCTGCTGGCCGGCCGGGTTGGTCACGATCACCGTGGCCCCGGCTTCGCCACGCCCGGTGATGGTCACGCCATCGCTGGAGATGGCCAGTTCGCTGGGCGCAGTCGGCGGTGTGGTATCGGGTGCGGTGATGGGGCTGGCGCTGGACTGGTTGCCGGCGGCATCGGTCAGCACCACCTGCACGGCCTGGCCGTTGGCCTGTGGCGGGTTGAGGGTGACCTGGAAGCTGCCGTTGCTCATTACCGTGGCGGTGCCCAGCACGGTGCCGTCGGCGGCGATGACTTTCACCGCGGTATTGGCTTCACCGGTACCGTTGAGCAGGCTGCCGCCACCGGCGAATGCCAAATTGGCCGGCGCAGCCGGTGCAGTGATGTCCGGTGCGGTGAGGCTGACGCTGTTGGACTCGTTGCCGGCGACGTCAGTCTGCGCGGCGCTGAGTTGTTCGCCGTTGAGCTGGGCGGCGGAGAGGTTGACGCTGAAATTGCCGTCGGCGCCCACTACGGCAGTGCCCAGGCCGACCCCGCCGATACCGAGCACGGTCACGGTGGCCCCTGGCTCACCGTGGCCAGTGAGCACCAGGCCGTCGTTGGACAGCGCCAGGTTGCTCAGCGGTTGCGGCGCAGTGGTGTCCGGCGCCTGCAACTCGGCCGGCAGCGACGTGCTGCCGTCCGTGCCGGTGGCACTGACCTGGAGGATCTCGCCGTTGGCCTGGGCGCTGCCGAGGGTGACGCTGAAGGTACCGTCATTGTTGACCGGGGCGCTGCCCAGCAGCACACCATTGGGGCCCACCACGCTGACCGTGCTGCCCGGTGTGGCGATACCGGTGATGACCAGGCCGTCCGCCGAGAGCACCAGGCTGCCGGGAACATCGGGTGCGGTGTTGCCCGGCGCGGTGACGTTTTGTACCGGCGAGGTGTTGTTGGCGGCGTCAACCTGCACCACCGCGAGGTTCTCACCCACCGTTGCAGCCGGGGCGAGGGTGACCGAGAAGCGGCCGTCGCTGCCGACCAGGGCCGTGCCCAGCGCGGTGCCGTCCGGTGCGCGCACGGTGACCGTGGCGCCGGCCTCGCCGGTGCCGGTCAGGGTGGCACCATCGGCCGAGACGGCCAAATGGGCGACAGCGGCTGGAGGCGTTGTGTCGGCAGCGGTGTAGGCGGCCACGGGCGAGACGTTGCCGGCGGCATCGGTGGCGGTCACCTGCAAGGCCTGGCCGTTGGTCTGCGGGCTGCTCAGGGTGACCTGGAAGGTGCCGTTGGCGGCAGCCACCGTGGTGCCCAGCACATTGCCCGCCGCATCGCGCACGGTGACCGTGCTGCCGGGTTCGGCACTGCCGCTCAGTTGCAGGCCGCTGCCAGCCAAGGCCAGGGCGGTGGGCGCCGCAGGCGGAGTATGGTCGGGGGCCGTCACCGTCACGGCGGCAGAGGTGTTGTTGCCAGCGTCGGTCTGGGTCACGCTCAGGCGCTCGGCATTGAGCTGCGCGCTGGTGAGGGTGAGGGTGAAGCTGCCGTTGGCGGCCACCACACCGGTGCCGATGATGGTGCCATCCGGGCCACGCACGGTCACCGAGGCGCCGGCTTCACCCAGGCCAGTGAGGGTCAGGCCGTTGTTGTTGAGCACCACGTTGGTCAACGCCGCCGGGGCACTCAGGTCGTTAGTGACGACAGTGACCGCTGGCGAAGTGTTGCCCGCAGCATCCAGCTGGGTCACGCCGAGGGCCTGGCCAGTGGCTTGCGAGGTGGCGAAGGTGACGGTGAAGCGCCCGTCGGCGCCCACGGTGGTAGTGCCAAGCACGGCTCCGCTGGCATCGCGGACCTGCACCGTGGCGCCTACTTCACCGCTGCCGGACAGCTGCCGGCCATCGTTGCTGAGCGTTGCGTTGGTAACGGCTGCCGGTGGCGTGCGGTCTGGGGTCGCCAGGCTGGCCGGGCCGGACACGTTGCCAGCGGCATCGCTGAGGGTGACCTGCAGTGCGCTGCCGGTGGTCTGTGCGCTGGGCAGGGTGATCTGGAACTGCCCGCTCTGGTTCACCGTACCGGTGGCCAGCACGGCGCCGCTGGCGTCGCGCACGGTCACCAGTGCACCGGCTTCGCCCTGGCCGCTGACCACGGTGGCGGCGCTGTTCAGGCTGAGGCCGGTGGCCACATCCGGGGCTTGCAGGTCAGGTGCCTGCTGTGTGGCAGCGAGCGACACGTTGCCCGCAGCGTCGGCCTGGGTGATGGTGAGGTATTGCGCATTCACCTGCGCCGGCACCAGGTTGACATAGAACAGGCCGTTGCTGCCGACGGTGCCGGTGCCGACCACGGTGCCGTTGGCGTCGGTCACGCTCACGCTCGCGCCGACTTCACCATGGCCGGTCAAGGTGGTGCCGCTGCGGTTGATGGCGACCTGGGTCGGCGCATCGGGCGGGGTGGTGTCGGCTGCGACGATGGTCGCCGGCAGCGAAGGGGCGCCGCTGGCCGATGCGCGGGCGCTGACGTGCAGGGTCTGGGCGTTGAGCTGGGCATTGGCGAAGAAGATGCGGAAGATGCCGTCGCTGCCCACCGTGCCGGTGCCCAGGGTGGTGCCGCCGGAGGTGACGGTGATCAGCGAACCGACCGTGCCTTGGCCGGTGAGCAGGAAGCCATCGGCGCTGATGGCCAGGTTGGTGGGCGCTGCGACTTCGCTGCCGTCCGGTCCGTTGACGGTGACCGCGGTTTCGTTGTTGCCGGTGTCGTGGACCACGAGTTGCACGCCGTCGCCTGCAACCAGCGGTGGATTGACCTGAACCTGGAAGGTGCCATCCGGGTTGACCGTGGCGGTGCCCAGTTCGGTGCTGCCGTCGCGCACGATGACCGTGGTACCGGGTTCGGCGGTACCGCTGATGAGGCTGCCATCCGGGCTGACCGCGATGTCGGCGGCTGGAGCCGGTGGTGAGGTGTCGGCGGCCGTGACGCTGGTCGGCTCGGTGCTGTTGCCGGCGACATCGGCGACCACCACGGTCACCGTCTCGCCGTTGATCAGGGCGGGGGACAGCGGCACGCTGAAGCTGCCGTCGGCGTTGACCAGGACTGTGGTCTCGACGCCGGTCGGGCTGATTACGGTGACCGAAGCCGCGCCGGGCGCATTGCCGGTCAGGGCCAGGCCATCGGCGCTGATCGCCAGGTCCGTGGGTTGTGCGGGCGGGGTGAGGTCTGGTGCAGTCGCTTGTGCGGCGCCGGAGGTATGGCCTTGTGGGTCGGTCTGGGTAACGTTGAGGGTCTGGCCGTCCAGCTGCAACGGGCTCAGTGCAACACTGAAGCTGCCACTGGCGGGGACCACCACGCTGCCCAATAGCTGCCCGGTGCTGTTGCGCACTTCAACGGTGGCACCGGGCTCACCGGTGCCTTGAACAAGGCTGCCGTCGGCGCTGACCAGCAGCCCGCCCGGGGCTGCGGGGGCGCTGCTGTCGTCGGCGGTGAACGGCGCCGACGGCGAGGCGTTGCCAGCGGCGTCGATGAGCACCACCGAGACGGTTTCACCGCTGGTTTGCGCAGGTGTCAGGGTAACGCTGAAGGTACCGTCGTTGTCGACCACGCCGCTACCGAGCAGCTGCCCGCCGGCACCGCGGACTTCCACGGTGGCGCCCGCTTCGCCCTGACCCGTGAGGGTGATGCCATCGGCGCTGAGGCCGAGGCCTTGGGCGGGGAGAGGCGCTTCGCGGTCACTGGCGGTCAAGGTCTCGGCAGGGGAGGGGTTGCCGGCGCCATCGGTCTGGACCACCGTCAGCACCTGGCCATTGAGTTGGGGTGGGTCGATGGTCACACGGAAGCTGCCGTCGGCTTCGACCGTAGCGGTGCCCAGCACTGCGCCGCCAGCGCCGGTCACCCGTACCTGAGCGCCGGGTTCGCCGCTGCCGGTGAGCACCGTGCCGTCGGTCGACAGCGCAAGGCCTGTGGTGATGGCCGGCGCCTGGCTGTCCGGTGCCGTCAGGTCGACGGCGGCCGAGACGTTGCCGGTCGGGTCGCGTTGCTCGACGGTCAGGGCCTGGCCATTGGTCTGGGTGGGGCTCAGGGTAACCTGGAAACTGCCGTCGCCGTTGACCAGGGCAGTGCCCAATACAGTGCCGTTCGGGCCGCGTACGGTAACGGTGGCGCCGGGCTCGCCAGTGCCGGAGACGCTGCTGCCGGTGCCGTCGATGCTGGGGTTGCTCACGGCTTGCGGCGGCGTGGTGTCGGGGGCGGTGAAGCTGACCGGGCCGGCGCTATTGCCCAGTGTGTCGGTGGCTTCGACGCTCAGTTGTTCACCGTTGCGCTGGGGCACGTTGAGGGTGACGTCGAATTGCCCGTTGGCGGCTACGATGGCCGTGCCCAGTACGCTACCGTCGGCGGCGCGCACGGTGACGATCGAGCCCGCTTGGCCGGCACCGGTGAGATGCAGGCCGGTGGCGTCGACGGCCAGCGCCGAAGGTTGCAGCGGGCCATCCAGGTCGGGCGCGGTGAGGGTGGCGGTGGAGCTGTTGCCGGCGGCGTCGCGCAGCACCACGTCGAGCTCCTGGCCGTTGACCTGGGCGGGCGACAGGGTGACGGTGAAGTAACCGTTGGCTCCGACTGTAGCGGTGCCCAGCACCGTACCCTGGGCATTGGTGACCTGCACCGTGGCGCCGACCTCGCCGCGGCCGGTGAGGGTAATGCCGTCGGCCGCCAGGTTCAGGTCACTGGCCTGGTTTGGCGGGGTGATGTCCGGGGCGTTGATCTGGCTCGGCAACGAACTGTTGCCGTCGGCATCGATGGCCACCACGTCGAGCAGTTCGCCATTGGCCTGGGCCGGTGTGAGAACGATGGTGAAGGTGCCATCGTTACCCACCTGTACGCTGCCGATCACCGCGCCATTGGCATCGCGTACTTCCACCAGGCTGCCCACCGGGGCGGTGCCGCTGATGGACGTGCCGTCGGCGGCCAGTACCAGCCCGGCAGGGCTCTCTGGCACTGCAGTGGCAGGGACGATCACGGTGAGCTCGAGCGAAGCGTTGCCGGCGGCGTCGGTCTGCACCAGCACGATGCGGTCAGCGGCACTGACCGGGCCGTTGAGGTCGACCAGGAAGGTGCCGTTGGCCGCGACGACACCGGTGCCGATCACCGCGCCGTTGGCATCACGCACTTGCACCGTTGCACCCGGCTCGCCGCGGCCACTGATGACCAGGCTGCCAGCACCGACTATGACGTTGCTGATGATTGCCGGTGGGGTGATGTCAGGTGCGGTGTAATCAAGCGGCGTCGAGCTGTTGCCCGCGGCATCGGTGACGGTGATGGCCAGGTGTTCGCCATTGGCCTGGGCAGGGTCGAGGGTGAGGCTGAAGCTGCCGTCTGGCTGGACGATGGCGCTGCCGATCAGGTTGCCATTGGCATCGCGAACCTCTACCCGTGCGCCCGCTTCGGCGCTGCCGGTCAGGGTTACGCCGTTGGCCAGGCTGAGCCCGCTGGGTTGCGTTGGCGCCACCAGGTCCGGGGCAGTCAGGGGGCTTGGCGTCGAAACGTTGCCGGCGGCATCGGTAAGGGTGACCTGCAGCGATGAGCCATCGACCACGGGCGAGGTCAGTTGCAGGGTGAAGCTGCCATCAGGTTGCACGGTACCGGTGCCGATCAGTTGACCTTGGTCGTTCAGCACGTTGACGGTCGCACCGACTTCGCCACGGCCCGACACGGTGCGCCCGTCGGCGCTGATGATCACATTGCTGGCCGGCGCGGGCGGTGTGGTGTCGCCGCCGCTGCCAACGCCGTCGTTCGGTGCGGTGATGGTGGTGCCGCTGGAGACATTGCCAGCAGGGTCGGTGACCGTGACTTGCAAAGGCTGGCCATCGGTCTGCGGCGGTTGCAAGGTGACGCTGAACTGGCCGTCGGCGCCGGCCACGGCAGTGCCCAGCACGGCGCCATCGGCACCGCGTACCTGAACGGTCGAACCTGGCTCGGCGCGGCCGGTGACGGTATTACCCTGCGGGTCTATCGCCAGTTGCGCCGGTGCGGTAGGCGGGGTGATGTCCGGGGCTGTCACCGTACCCGCCTGCGAGGTGTTGCCTGCGGCATCGGTCTGCGAGACAGCCAGGTTTTCGCCGTTGGCCTGCGGGGTGTTCAGGGCGATATCGAAGCTGCCATCGGCATTCACCGTGCCGCTGCCAATCAGATTGCCGGCAGCATCGAATACATTCACCGTGGCGCCCGCTTCACCACGCCCGCTCAGGCGCAGGCCATCGGGCGAAACCAGCAGGTCGATGGGGGTTGCCGGTGCCGTGGTGTCGCCCGGCGTGCTGCCACCGCCGCCACCACCACCGCCGCCGCCACCATTCGCCGCTGCTGCCACCCCGCCGACGCCGAGCAAGCTCAGGCCGGCAATCGCAAAGGTCGAGGTTTCGTTACCGGCGGTGCCGATGCCGGCCACCAGTTCGTCGAGTGAGTTCACCTCATCGAACGTGAAGCCGGTGAAGGCGGTCGCGTCATAATTGGCGTGCCACAGGGTGCCGTCTTCGCCGACGAACACCATGTCACTGCCAACCCCTGCCTGGTCCACGGCAAAGAAGTTGCCGACGGTGACTTTTTCTCCGTTCTTGAGCGTGACGATCAGGTCCTGGCCACGCCGGGTGACGGTCGCCACCTGGTCGGGAGCAACGGGCATCTGCACGACGCCTGGGCTGTTGAGGGTGATATTGCCCCAGGCATTCTGGGTGGCGACGGCAGATTGCTTGTCGGCGACGACGATGTTGTCCATGAGTGCTCCCTGCTGGTTTTCGGTACGCAGGACCGTCTGCGCGATCCTTGGTTGGCACAACCTGGCCGAATAGCGGCCGCGTAACCGGCGATTAGGGAGATATAGCAGCCCAGCGGATTGCCACCAGATGGCTTTGCGGATAGTCCTTTAGTGTGTGTTGGCTCAGCGGAGCCCCAGGCGACGAGCCAGGCGACTCAGGTTGGCACGGTCCAGGCCAAGCTCGCGGGCTGCAGCGGCCCAGTTGTCCTGATGCCGTTGCAGGCAGGCCTCGATGAGCTGGCGCTGGTACTCATCGAGGGCTTCGCGCAGGCCACCGACGGGGAGGGGCAGGGCAGTGGGCATGGCGTGGGGAGGGGGGCCAGCCGTGGCCGGCTGGGCAGCATGCAGGTCGAGGTCGCTGGCCTCGAGCGTGAGAATGCGCGGGCGCTTCGGGTGTTGACCCATGGCCTTGAGGGCTGAGCGGCCGATCAGGTGTTCGAGTTCGCGCACGTTGCCCGGCCAGTCATACGCCAGCAGCGCTGCTTGCGCCTCACTGCTGAGGCGCAGACTGTTCAAACCCAGGCGTGATCGGTTCTGTTCGAGGAAGTAGCCAGCAAGAAGCAGCACATCGCGCCCACGTTCACGCAGCGGCGGCACCTGAAGCGGGTAGACGCTGAGGCGATGGTAGAAGTCGGCGCGGTAGTTGCCTGCGCGCACCTCCGTGGCCAGGTCGCGGTTGGTGGCAGCGATCAGGCGTACGTCGACACGGTGTTCACGGTCCGAGCCCAGGCGCTGCAATTGGCCGCTTTGCAGCACGCGGAGCAGCTTGGCTTGCACGGTCAGCGGCAACTCGCCCACTTCATCGAGAAACAGCGTCCCGCCGTTGGCCAGTTCGAACTTGCCACGACGCTCGCCGTGGGCGCCGGTGAAGGCACCGCGCACATGGCCGAACAGTTCGCTTTCCACCAGCGTGTCAGGAAGGGCTGCACAGTTGAGGCTCACCAAAGGTTTGTCGGCGCGGTTGCTGGCCTGGTGCAGGGCCATGGCGACCAATTCCTTGCCCACACCGGTTTCGCCGGTGATCAGCACGGTCAGTTCGCTGCCACCCACCAGACGGATTTCTTCCAGCAGGCGCTTGTGCGCCGGGCTCTGACCGATCAGTTCCTTGCCCTGGCCGCTGGCCTGGCGGTAGATCTCGGCGCGATGGTGCTCGTCTTCGGCGCGCAGGGCCAGGTGCTCGATGCGTTCGGCCACGGTCACCGTGGCGGCGGCCAGGCTGGCGAACGCCTGCAGGGCGTCGAGTTCCAGGCTCTGGAACTGGCCGGGCGTGAGCGCGTCGAGGGTCACCAGGCCCCAAGGGCGCTCGTCGACCATCAGCGGGCAGCCCATGCAATCGTGCACTTCAAGGTCGGCGTGGGGGGCGTTGACCAGGCCGTCGTATGGGTCGGGCAACCCGGAGTCGCTGGCAAAGCGTGTCGGTTCCGGTCGGCTGAGCAGGATCTGGAAACGCGGGTGCTCGCTGACCTTGAAGCGACGGCCCAAGGTATCGGGCGACAGCCCATCGACGGCCAGCGGCACCAGCCACTCGCCGTCCAGGCGTAACAGCGCGGCAGCATCGCAGGGCAACAGGCCGCGCATGGCCTGCAGCAGGCGGCGGTAGCGCTCCTGGTCCGGCAAGTCGCGGGACAGGTCACTGACCAGGGGCAGCAAGGTGGTGAGCAAAGGCTTCGTAGTCATATGGACTCCAGTAAGTCAATTTGACTATACATGACGCCAGGTCATTTTGACATGATTGCTGCCAATGCCCTGATTTCATTGGCGGAAAAGGTTGGCACGATTGCTGTAACAGCAAGGGCAACCATGTGAAGCCTCAGGCCCAGGAGTTGTCGAAATGCTCAATGCCGAACAACGTGCAATCATCAAAGCCACTGTCCCTCTGCTGGAAACCGGTGGTGAAGCGCTGACCACCCATTTCTACAAAATGATGCTCAGCGAGTACCCAGAAGTGCGCCCGCTGTTCAACCAGGCCCACCAGGCCAGCGGCGACCAGCCACGCGCCCTGGCCAATGGCGTGCTGATGTATGCCCGTCACATCGACCAGCTGGAGCAGCTCGGTGGCCTGGTTGGCCAGATCATCAACAAACACGTTGCCCTGCAGATCTTGCCGGAGCACTACCCGATCGTCGGCAGCTGCCTGCTGCGCGCCATCGAAGAAGTGCTGGGCAAGGAAATCGCCACGCCTGAGGTGATCGCGGCCTGGGCTGCTGCCTATGGCCAGCTGGCCGACATACTGATCGGTGCCGAGGAAACCCTCTACAAACAGAAGGAAGAGGCTGCCGGCGGCTGGCGCGGCAGCCGCGAATTCCGCCTGGTCCGTCGTGAGCAGGAAAGCAGCGAAATCACCTCGTTCTACTTCGCCCCGGTAGATGGCAAGCCGGTACTGAAGGCAGAACCGGGCCAGTACATCGGCCTGCAACTGTTCATCGACGGTGCCGAACAGCGGCGCAATTACTCGTTGTCTGCCCTGTGCGATGGCCGGCAATACCGCATCAGCGTCAAGCGCGAGGAGGGCGGCAAGGTCTCCAACTATCTGCATGATGCACTGGTAGTCGGCGACACCTTGCAGCTGTTCCCGCCAGCAGGGGATTTCACCCTGGCGGCCAGCGCCAAGCCGCTGGTGCTGATCAGCGGTGGGGTGGGCATCACCCCGACGTTGGCGATGCTTGAGGCGGCGCTGAAGACACCGCGTGAGGTGCATTTCATCCACTGCGCGCGCAACGGTGCCGTGCATGCCTTCCGCGACTGGGTCGACGGCTTGGCCGAGCGTCATCCGCAGCTCAAACGCTTCTACTGCTATGCCGAACCGGAAGGCGGCGCCGCTGCCGATGCCGTGGGCCTGCTGAGCGAGGACCTGCTGGCCGAGTGGCTGCCGCACGGGCGTGACGTGGATGCCTATTTCCTTGGGCCCAAGGGCTTCATGGCAGCAGTCAGGCGCCAGCTCAAGAGCCTGGGAGTGCCGGAGCAGCAGAGCCGCTACGAGTTCTTCGGGCCGGCGGCGGCCCTGTAGGAGCGGCCTTTAGCCGCGAAAGGGCCGCTACATCCTATATATAAGGAAAGATGAACGGTGCCTCGGGCACCTTTCATCTTTAATCCTCCTTTAATCACTGTATCCTTCACTCCCGGGTGTCGAGGGGCTTGTCCCTGCACGGCACCCGGGCAGCCGCTTTTTTTACCGGCGCACGTTGAACCGACCTTGCTGCAACCGGTCTCAGCATCTCCGGATAGCCCTGCGCAGTGCTGTCTCGCCGCCTCCTCGACACGCCAAGGGCCCTGCCTGCGTGTAGAATTGCGCCAGGCGGGCGTACCACGCTGCCACCTATCCATCGAAGGAATCGGCAATGAACGAACAAACATCGCGCCTGAACCGCGAACGGCGCTTTCTGGTACTGCTGGGGGTGATCTGCCTCGCCCTGATCGGCGGTGCGCTGTACATGCAGGTGGTGCTGGGCGAGGCGCCTTGCCCGCTGTGCATCCTGCAACGCTATGCCTTGCTGTTTATTGCCATCTTCGCGTTCATTGCCGCCGCCATGCCCGGGCGCCGCAGCCTGACCCTGTTCGAGGGCCTGGTGGTGCTCAGTGCCGTTGGCGGAATCGTTGCGGCTGGCAACCATGTGTATATACTCGCCAACCCCATGGTCAGTTGCGGCATCGATACCCTGCAGCCGATCGTCGATGACTTGCCCCTGGCCAAGCTCTGGCCGCTGGCATTCCAGGTCGACGGCTTCTGCAGCACGCCGTACCCGCCGATCCTCGGTTTGTCGCTGGCGCAGTGGGCACTGGTGGCATTCGTCCTGACGGCCATCCTGGTTCCGTTCGGCATCTACCGCAACCGGCGCCAGTCTTAGACAAAAGTCACGATTCCGGTGTGGTCTTTTGCACCGGATGAGAACAGCGAAATGTTCTCCCCCGCTTGATCCAGATCAACCTCAAAGCCTTGCGAAATGCGGGTTCGAGGGCTATCAAGCGGGGTGCGACAAACTGTCGCGAAGTTGATTTTTCGGGGCGGATTGTTGCGGATTCTGTAAAGGACTGTTGCTCAATAAGTCATAGTCAAGGGTTGGCGACCTATCTACAATCGCCCCCAATTTCCGTTCGGCACTGCTTGCGAGTCGCAGGATTGAAGGAAGCCCCAGCGCTCCTTTTTGCTGACTTCGTCAAGTTTCGCCCAACGGCGATACCGGGCGGACCCCCCTCCGCGTTTTCCCGCACCAAATGGACTTGGTCTGAAGTACAGGCCTGTTGCCTACGAAACCATAAGCACCGCTAACACGCTTTGCGCCAAGGTCCTGCAGTCGGACCCGGGCAGGAGCGAGTACGGGCGCGAAATGCCGCACTTGGCAGGACGAAGTGTTGGCTACCAAAACACAAATTGCATTGAAGCAAGCTGATCTAGAGGTCGTGAGATGAGTAAAAAGCGTTACCCCAGACTGTTTGGCATATTGCCCTTTTTAGGCATGCTTTTACTCAGTGGGTGCAACTGGACCCTGCTCGACCCGAAAGGTCAGGTCGGCATTGAGCAAAAGAACCTGATCCTGATCGCAACCGGCCTGATGCTGCTGGTGGTGATTCCGGTCATCATCATGACCGTGGCATTCGCCTGGAAGTACCGTGCTTCGAACAAGGCCGCCACCTACACCCCCGACTGGTCGCACTCGACCAAGATCGAAGCTGCGGTGTGGATCATCCCGATCATCATCATCATCGCCCTGGGTTACGTCACCTACAAGTCGACCCACAAGCTGGACCCTTACCGTCCGCTTGACTCGGACGTGAAGCCGATTCAGATCGACGTGGTCGCGCTGGACTGGAAATGGCTGTTCATCTACCCGGAGCAGGGCATCGCCACGGTCAACAAGATCGTCTTCCCGGCTAACACCCCGGTCAACTTCCGCGTCACTTCCGACGCCGTGATGAACTCGTTCTTCATCCCGGGCCTGGGCGGCCAGATCTACGCCATGGCCGGCATGACCACCAAGCTGCACCTGATCGCCAACGAAAACGGCGAATTCGACGGTATCAGTGCCAACTACAGCGGCGCTGGCTTCACCGGCATGAAATTCAAGGCCACTGCCACCTCCCAGGAGGACTTCGACAAGTGGGTCGCCGAGGTCAAGCAGTCGCCGAAGAAGCTGGACAAGGCCGAATACGACGCCTTGGCCAAACCAAGCGAAAACAACCCAGTCGCGCTGTACAGCGAGGCCTCGCCTGACCAGTTCCAGATCATCGTCGACAAGTACGAAGGCATGAACCGCGGTCGTCCGAGCCACGAAGAAGCAGGCAGCAAAGATCTGGCCACAACCAAGGGTGTGGAATCGAGTATGCAACCAGCTGCCGGTGCAGAGGAGTAAGAGATGTTCGGTAAATTAACCCTGGAGGCGATACCCTTCCACGAGCCGATAGTCATGGTGACGCTTGCCATGATCGCGCTCGGGGGTATTGCTGTCGTTGGTGCTATCACCTATTTCCGCAAGTGGACCTACTTGTGGACCGAGTGGTTGACCACCGTCGACCACAAGAAAATCGGGGTGATGTACATCGTCGTCGCGATGGTCATGCTGCTGCGCGGCTTTGCCGACGCCATCATGATGCGTACCCAGCTGGCTGCCGCTACCGGTGGCTCCGAAGGCTACCTGCCGCCTGAACACTATGACCAGATCTTCACCGCTCACGGTGTGATCATGATCATCTTCATGGCGATGCCGTTCTTCACCGGCCTGATGAACCTGGCGGTTCCTCTGCAGATCGGTGCACGTGACGTTGCCTTCCCGTTCCTGAACTCCCTGAGCTTCTACCTGCTGCTGGCAGGCGTGCTGCTGGTCAACATCTCGCTGGGCGTTGGTGAATTCGCCAAGACCGGCTGGGTTGCCTATCCGCCGCTCGCGGGCATCCAGTACAGCCCTGGGGTGGGTGTCGACTACTACATCTGGGCGCTACAGCTCTCAGGCCTGGGTACGACACTGACCGGCGTGAACTTCCTCGTCACCGTGATGAAGATGCGCGCACCTGGCATGAAGCTGATGGACATGCCGATCTTCACCTGGACCTGCACCTGGGCCAACGTGCTGATCGTGGCTTCGTTCCCGATCCTGACCGCTGCACTCGCTCTGCTGACTGTTGACCGTTATCTGGACTTCCACATCTTCACCAACGAGCTTGGTGGGAACCCGATGATGTACGTCAACCTGTTCTGGGCGTGGGGTCACCCTGAGGTTTACATCCTGATCCTGCCGGCCTTCGGCGTGTTCTCGGAAGTGACTTCGACCTTCTCCGGCAAGCGTCTGTTCGGCCACCACTCGATGATCTACGCATCGGGCGCCATCGCCGTGCTGGGCTTCGCTGTATGGCTGCACCACTTCTTCACCATGGGTGCCGGCGCCAGCGTCAACACCTTCTTCGGCCTGGCGACGATGCTGATCTCCATTCCGACCGGTGTGAAGCTGTTCAACTGGCTGTTCACCATGTACCAGGGCCGTGTGCGCTTCACCGCACCGATGCTGTGGACCCTGGGCTTCATGATCACCTTCTCGATCGGTGGCATGACTGGCGTTCTGCTGGCTGTTCCAGGTGCTGACTTCGTGCTGCACAACAGCCTGTTCGTCATCGCTCACTTCCACAACGTGATCATTGGTGGTGCGGTATTCGGCTACATCGCCGGCTTCGCCTACTGGTGGCCAAAAGCGTTCGGCTTCAAGCTGAACGAGAAGTGGGGCAAGGCTGCATTCTGGTTCTGGATCTCCGGCTTCTACGTTGCGTTCATGCCGCTGTACGCCCTGGGCTTCATGGGCATGACCCGTCGTCTGAACCACTCCGACAACCCACTGTGGGAACCCTACCTGTACGTAGCCGTTGTCGGCGCCGTGCTGATCCTGTTCGGTATCGCCTGCCAGCTGATCCAGATCGTCGTTTCGATCCGCGATCGCGAGCAGAACCTGGACGTGACCGGCGACCCATGGGGCGGCCGTACCCTGGAATGGTCGACTTCGTCGCCACCTCCGTTCTACAACTTCGCCCACATGCCGGAAAAAGTCGGCCTGGATTGCTGGAACGAAGCCAAGGAAGCCGGTGTCGCCTACAAGGTGCCGGGCAAGTACGAAGCGATCCACATGCCGAACAACACCGCTACCGGTCTGTTCATGGGTCTGTTCCTGACTGTCTTCGGCTTCGCTTTCATCTGGCACATCTGGTGGCTGGTTGGCGCGAGCCTGCTGGCAACCATCGCGGTCTTCGTTCGCCACGCTGCGCGTGACGACCAGGGCTACATGGTTCCGGCCGAAGAAGTGGCGCGCATCGAAGGCGAGCGTCTCAAAGCGCTGGCCAAAGCAGGTGCTCTGCCTGCCGGCGCACGTGTCGAATCGTTTGAACGGGTGTAATCAATGTCCAGTCAAGTAATCCACGGTGGCGCGCATGGTCATGACCATGCTCACGATGACCACCACCACGACTCGGGCCAGATGACCGTCCTCGGTTTCTGGCTGTACCTGATGACCGACTGCATCCTGTTTGCGTCGCTCTTCGCCACCTACGCGGTGCTGTCCGGCAGTTTTGCCGGCGGCCCGTCGGGTCACGACATCTTCCAGCTCGACTTCGTAGCTGTAGAAACGCTGTTCCTGCTGCTGTCCTCGATCACCTTCGGCTTCGCCATGCTGAAGATGTTCGACGGCAAGAAAGCTGGCGTACTGGGCTGGTTGGCTGTGACCTTCCTGTTTGGTGCAGGCTTCATCGCGATGGAAATCTATGAATTCCATCACCTGATCGGCGAGGGCTTCGGCCCGACCCGCAGTGGCTTCCTGTCGGGCTTCTTCGCCCTGGTAGGCACCCACGGTCTGCACGTGACCGCCGGCCTGATCTGGATGGCAATCATGATGTACCAGATCAACAAGCACGGCATCACGCCGACCGCCAAGACCCGCATGAGCTGCCTGAGCCTGTTCTGGCACTTCCTGGACGTGGTCTGGATCTGCGTATTCACCGTCGTCTACCTGCTGGGAGTTCTGTAATGGCTAACGCACACGACACTCATCACGAAGGTAACCACGGCAGCGTCAAGTCGTACATGATCGGCTTCATCCTGTCGATCATCCTGACCGCGATCCCGTTTGGCCTGGCCATGTCGCCAAGCCTGCCGAAGAACCTGACCGTTCTGATCATCGTGGCCATGGCTGTGATTCAGGTAGTGGTACACCTGGTGTACTTCCTGCACATGGACCGCTCGAAAGAGCAGCGTTCCAACGTGTCGACGTTCCTGTTCACCACCCTGGTAATCGCTCTGCTGGTCGGCCTGTCGCTGTGGATCATGTTCAGCATCCACTTCGAAATGATGGCCAAGTGAGGTAAGACTGCATGTCCGTTAAGCACTTTATCCAAATCACCAAACCGGGGATCATTTTCGGTAACGTGCTTTCCGTGGCAGGCGGTTTCTTCCTTGCCTCGAAGGGCCATGTGGACTTCGCCCTGTTCCTGGCGGTGGTGATCGGTACTTCGCTGGTGGTGGCGTCCGGATGCGTGTTCAACAACTGCATCGACCGTGACATCGACCATAAGATGGAGCGCACCAAGAACCGCGTCATGGTGCAGGGCGGCATGTCGCTGACCCTCGCGCTGGTCTACGCCACCCTCCTCGGGGTGGCGGGCTTCAGCCTGCTGTATGTGCAGGCTAACCCGCTGTCGGCGTTCTGCGCGCTGATCGGCTTCGTCGTCTACGTTGGTTTCTACAGCCTCTGGCTGAAGCGCAAATCGGTGCACGGCACCCTGGTCGGCAGCCTCTCCGGTGCCATGCCTCCGGTGATCGGCTACTGCGCCGTGAGCAACAGCTTCGACCTGGCTGCAGTGACCTTGCTGGTGATGTTCAGCCTGTGGCAGATGCCACACAGCTTTGCCATCGCGATCTTCCGCTTCAAGGATTACAGCGCTGCCAATATCCCGGTCCTGCCGGTGGCGCGCGGCGTCCTCGCGGCGAAGAAGCAGATCGTGCTGTACGTGCTGGCTTTCCTGCTTGCCACCTTGATGCTCACCCTCGGCGGTTACGCCGGCCTCGGCTACCTGGCCGTGGCAGCAGCCATGGGCCTGTACTGGCTGTACATGGCCTGGGGTGGCTACAAGGCCGAGGACGACAGCAAGTGGGCCCGTAAGGTGTTCGGTTTCTCCATCCTCACCGTTACTGCCCTGAGCGTGATGATGGGTGTGGACAGCCAGACCGCGGCGGACGTACTGATGACCTACGCGCGCTGATCGAGGCGAGTGCTTCACTAAAAAACCCGGCCACTGTGCCGGGTTTTTTTATGCCTGTTTTTCCTGTACCGGCCTCTTCGCGGGTAAACCCGCTCCTACAGGTACGGCGCTAGCTTTGAGTGGGTGCGGACCCTGTGGGAGCGGGTCTACCCACGAAGAAGCCTGGCCTGAAAACGTAAATCTCTGGTTTTCATAAAATAAATCTGAAAAAAGCCAACAAAACAGGAAATTATCCTTTACAGAAATCCTGTTTCGGCACTATCTTCTGATCCAGGCCGCCGCAGCGGCCAGCGTCGCTCGGACGGTTCCGGGCGCTTACGTCTGCAGAGGAAACCATGGCCAATCCAGGTTCGCCGCGCCGTTTCGCGCGCATCGATCGTCTCCCCCCTTACGTCTTCAACATCACTGCCGAACTCAAGATGGCTGCCCGCCGCCGTGGCGAGGACATCATCGACCTGAGCATGGGCAACCCCGATGGCGCGACCCCGCCGCACATCGTCGAGAAGCTGGTACAGGTCGCCCAGCGTGATGACACCCATGGTTATTCCACTTCCCGCGGCATTCCACGCCTGCGCCGGGCTATCTCCAACTGGTACAAGGAGCGCTACGAGGTCGATATCGACCCGGAAAGTGAAGCCATCGTCACCATTGGCTCGAAAGAGGGCCTGGCGCACCTGATGCTCGGCACCCTCGATCATGGTGACACGGTGCTGGTGCCTAACCCGAGCTACCCGATCCACATCTACGGCGCCGTGATCGCCGGTGCCCAGGTGCGTTCGGTGCCACTGGTGCCGGGAGTGGATTTCTTCAACGAACTGGAGCGGGCGATTCGCGAGTCGATCCCCAAACCGAAGATGATGATCCTCGGCTTCCCGTCCAACCCCACTGCCCAGTGCGTGGAACTGGACTTCTTCGAGCGCGTGGTGGCCCTGGCCAAGCAGTACGATGTGCTGGTGGTGCACGACCTGGCCTACGCCGACATCGTCTATGACGGCTGGAAAGCACCGTCGATCATGCAGGTGCCGGGCGCCAAGGACATCGCGGTGGAGTTCTTCACGCTGTCCAAGAGCTACAACATGGCCGGCTGGCGAATCGGTTTCATGGTGGGCAATCCCGAGCTGGTCAGCGCCCTGGCGCGAATCAAGAGCTACCACGACTACGGCACCTTCACCCCGCTGCAGGTGGCGGCCATCGCGGCCCTGGAAGGTGACCAACAGTGTGTGCGTGATATCGCCGAGCAATACCGCCAGCGCCGCAACCTGCTGGTCAAGGGCCTGCACGAACTGGGCTGGATGGTCGAGAACCCCAAGGCGTCGATGTACGTGTGGGCGAAGATTCCAGAGCAGTATGCGCACCTGGGTTCGCTGGAGTTTGCCAAGAAGCTGCTGGCTGAAGCCAAGGTCTGTGTCTCGCCGGGCATCGGTTTCGGTGACTATGGTGACGACCACGTGCGCTTCGCCCTGATCGAGAACCAGGACCGCATTCGCCAGGCGATCCGCGGCATCCGCCAGATGTTCCGAGCTGACGGATTGACCCAGAAGTAACGCGCCACCCGGGCCCGCTTCGGCGGGCTCGGGCCTGGCGGATCAACGGCAAACTATTTTTGCATTGCCCCTCTTCTCAGCCGACCTGGCTTCGATTACAAATGGCGCGCGGGCCCAGCCCCGATAACAACAACCTTCCTTCCGTGCCATCATGTCCGAATACAACCCTTGCCTTGACTGCGGCGCCTGCTGCGGGTACTTCCGTGTGTCCTTCTTCTGGGGCGAATGCCAGTCTGCCGGCGGTGTTGTGCCGGATGACCTGGTGGTACAGATCAACCCCACCCGTGTTGCGATGATCGGCACCGACGCCAAGCCGTGCCGCTGCGTGAGCCTGCAGGGTGAGATTGGCCAACAGGTGGCGTGCACCATCTACGCCAACCGTTCCAGCCCGTGCCGCGAGTTCGAGGCGTCGTGGGTGGATGGGGTGCATAACCCCAGCTGTGACGATGCGCGGGCGGCCTATGGGCTGCCGCCGTTGACGCCGCCGGGGGCCAACGAGCCGCATTGGCCGGATGATGGGGCGGAGGTGGCCTGAGCCATTTTCGCCTGCTTGTGGCGGCCCTTTGGTGGGGTCGCCGGTAGAGTTGCAGCGCTCTTGAGATCGAGCGCCGCGCGTGCGGCGCTCGGTTTCCGCCCCACCACACTTCCCAAGACATACACCCGCAGCCTCCCACATAACGTTAAACTGTCATCTCCCCAGCAATGGACAGGAGATCCGGCGTGACCCCACCCCGCAGTTTCCCCACCGACCTCTGCCTCGACAGCCCGCGCCTGCAGCTGCGCCCGATGCGCCACGCCGATGCCGCACAGTGGCTGAAGATCATGGCTGACCCCGAGGTCATGCGTTACTGGCACCATGCCCCCTGGCAGGACCTGGCTGAAGCCGAAAGCGCCCTGGCCGCCGACCGCGAAGCCTATACCAACGGCGAGCAACTCAAGCTGGGCATGTATCGCCGGGACAATGGCGAACTGATTGGCATGGTCCAGCTGTTCAACATCGACGAAGTCTCGCGCAGGGGCGAGATCGGCTATTGCCTGGCCAGTGCGGTGCAGGGCAGGGGTTACATGGACGAAGCGCTGACCTGCTTTATCGACTACATCGCCCACACCCTGCACATGCGCCGCCTCGAAGGCGAGATCGACCCACGTAACCAGGGCTCGGCCCGCACCCTCGAACGCCAGGGCTTCGTCCTCGAAGGTACGCTGCGGGCGCGCTGGTGCGTGGCGGGCGAGCTGACCGACTCAGGTATCTACGGCCTGCTGCTGGAGCCGCCAGTCGCATGACCCTTGGCGCCCGTTTGCCGGCCTGCTACCTAACCCTGAGCCTGGCCCTGTACCTGCTCAGCCTGGCCTTCGACGGCGCCCTGATGAGCGCCGGCCGGCACATGCCGGCGCTGCAGATGTTCCTGTACGGCCCCTGGGGCATCCCCTTTGGCATGTTCCAGTGGTTCGCCAACCCGCTGCTGGCGGTGGCCATTCTTTGTCATCGACGCTTTCGCAGGCTGGCGCTGCTGCTTGGGCTGGGTGCGTTGTACCTGGCGGCCAGCAGCTTTGGCATCGAACGCCTGCCGGACAACATCAGCTATGAATTCACCCAGCGCACCGGTTTCGGTGCGGGCTTCTACCTGTGGCTGGCAGCGATCGCCGTGTTTTGTCTGGGCCAGCTATGGCAGTGCTGCACGGCGCGCAGCCGTGACGATGTGCCGGGGTGGCACTGGCTGGATGTCGGCCTGATCGCGGCGCTGGCCGTAACCGCTTATGCGGCCACCCAGATGCCAGCGCTGCAATTCGAGCCGGGCAAGGTGCTGATGCCGCCTGAGCCGGTGCAAACGCTTTGAGGGGATTTGCGATGAACACGCGTTATCTGCTGCTCATGGCCTTTTTCGCGCCGCTGGCGCAGGCCGACGACAACTCGCCGGCCTACAGCCAATGCATGGACAACGCTTCCAGCACAGTCGCCATGAGCAGTTGCATTCAGGCTGAAACCCAACTGCAGGATCAGCGCCTGAACCGGGTCTACAAGCAACTCGCGACCAAGCTCGACGCCGGGCCGCAGAAGAGCCTGCGGGATGTGCAGCGCCAGTGGATCGCCTATCGAGACGCCAACTGCAAGTTCCATGTGCAAGCCAGTGGCGGAACCATGGCGCAGCTGGAGGGCGGCATGTGCGTGCTGGACATGACCCGCGAGCGGGCGGCGGAGCTGGAGCGGGTGCTCAGCCCCGGGCAGTGAGTTTGCCTGGGCTGGCCCATTCGCGGGCAAGCCCGCTCCCACAGGGTGAGACTCAATGCCGGTGTTTACCCAGGGCGCGGGCCTTGAGGTATTCGCGCACTTGCACCCCATCCCCGGCAAACTCGATTCGCTCGGCCTTGGCTTCACGCTGGTAGGCGTACATCGGGTCGTAGTATTCCTTGAGCAGCCCTTCGATCCAGCCCCGATGCAGGTCCACCGCGCCACTGCGCAGCTGCTCGTCCAGCGCCTCGCTCAGGATGGCTGACAATCGCTGGAAGCGTTCTCCGCCAAGCCGCTTATGGATGTTGCTCATGCTTTGCATCATCCGCCCGGCAAATTTCAGGCGGCCGTCTTCCTCGCCATGCACGTCGACGAACTCGGCGCACAGGTTGATCACGTAATCGCGCAGGATGCGCTCCACGCGATTCTCGAAACTGTCCTCCAGCCACACCATCGGGTATTGCTGCATGCCCTGGTACAGCTCCAGCGGCACCGAACAACTGCCGACGATGCGGCCCTCATCTTCGAGCACGAACTGTTCGATGCCACGGGCGCGCTTCTTCAGCACGTCGATGGCCAGCTTGTTCTCGAAGTCGATCTGCGCCGGCTGGGCGGTGGCGCGCTTGCCGAAGCTGGAACCGCGGTGGTTGGCATGGCCTTCAAGGTCGAGCACGTTGTTCAGCTGCTGCAGCACATCGGTCTTGCCGGTGCCGGTGAGGCCGCCGACCAGCACGAAGTCGCATTGCTCGACGGCCTGCTGGGTAGTTTCCAGCAGGAAGGTGCGCATGGCCTTGTAGCCACCCTTGATACGTGGGTAGTCGATGCCGGCCTCGTCACGCAGCCACTGCTGCACGATCAGCGAGCGCAGGCCGCCGCGGGCGCAGTACAGGTAGCCATCCGGGTGGGCTTTGGCAAAGCTGGCCCAGGCATGCAGGCGCTCGCGCTTGGTCGCGCCGCTGACCAGTTGGTGGCCGAGGGTGATGGCGGCGGCCTGGCCCTGCTGCTTGTAGCAGGTGCCGACCTTCTGTCGCTCCTGGTCAGTCATCAATGGCAGGTTGACGGTGCCGGGGAAGGCACCCTTGGCGAATTCGACTGGCGCGCGCATGTCCATCATCGGCGCGTCGGCGAGGAACAGTTGACGGAAGTCGGTGCAGTCGGGGCGCATCAGTTCACCTCGACCGCGTGGCTCTGTCGCTCGACCAGTCGGCCGATCGGCGACAGGCTCAGGCCCAGTTCGCCCGCCACTGCGAGGAACTCGGCTTCGCCCTCCGGGGCCACGGCGACCAGCAGGCCGCCGCTGGTCTGCGGGTCGCACAGCAGGTGCTTCTGCTCGTCGCTCAAGGCGCCGAGCTTGTGCCCATAGCTGTCGTAATTGCGCAGTGTGCCGCCAGGTATGCAGCCTTCGGCCAGATAGTGGTCGACGCTCGGCAGGCGTGGCACGGCGGCGTAGTCCAGTTGCGCAGTCAGGCCGCTGCCTTCGGCCAGCTCCACCAGGTGGCCAAGCAGGCCGAAGCCGGTGACATCGGTCATCGCCTTGACCCCATCGAGCTTGCCGAAGCGGCTGCCCGGGGTGTTCAGCGTGCACATCCAGTCACGCGCCAGGCCCTGGTCCTGCTCGCGCAGCTTGGCCTTCTTCTCGGCGGTGGTGAGGATGCCGATGCCCAGTGGCTTGGTCAGATACAGGCGGCAGCCGGCGGTGGCGGTGTCGTTGCGCTTGAGATGGCGCTTGCTGACCACGCCGGTGACCGCCAGGCCGAAGATCGGCTCCGGCGCGTCGATGGAGTGGCCGCCGGCCAGCGGGATGCCGGCTTCGGCGCACACGGCGCGGCCGCCGCGGATCACTTCGCGGGCGACCTCCGGGGGCAGTACATTGACCGGCCAGCCGAGGATGGCGATGGCCATCAGCGGGTCACCACCCATGGCGTAGATATCGCTGATCGCGTTGGTCGCGGCGATGCGGCCGAAGTCGTACGGGTCGTCGACGATCGGCATGAAGAAGTCGGTGGTCGAGACCACCCCGCGCTCATCGTCCAGGGCATACACGGCGGCGTCATCACGCGAGGCATTGCCAACCCACAGCTTCGGGTCCAGGGCCTGGGCGCCGCTTTCGGCGAGGATCACGTCCAGCACCTTGGGGGAGATCTTGCAGCCACAGCCGGCACCGTGGCTGTACTGGGTCAGGCGAATCGGCTCGCTCATATGCACCTCAGGGGATCAATTTGTTGCGCGATTGTAGCAAAGCTGGCCTTTGCGCCTGTGCCTCTTATAATTCCCAACGTCGGCGCGTTGCCGGCTCTTTCCCCGCTATTGAACCGGAGAACTCCCATGCTCAAACGCCCCCTGGCGCTCGCCGCCGGCCTCGTGCTGTCCTGCTGTGCCGTCGTCGCTCAGGCCGCCGACACCCTGCGGGTCAGTGCCATCCCCGACGAAGCGCCAACCGAACTGCTGCGCAAATTCGAGCCACTGGGCAAGTACCTGTCCAAGCAGCTGGGCATGGAGGTGAAGTTCGTACCGGTGGCGGACTACCCGGCGGTGGTCGAGTCGCTGGCCAGCAACCGTCTGGACATGGCCTGGCTGGGTGGTTTCACCTTCGTCCAGGTCCACCTGAAGGACCCGACCGCCACGCCGCTGGTGCAGCGTGAGCAGGACGCCCAGTTCACCTCCAAGTTCATTACCGCCAACCCGGCCGTGAAAAGCCTGGCCGACCTCAAGGGCAAGTCGTTCGCCTTCGGTTCGATCTCGTCTACCTCGGGCAGCCTGATGCCGCGCTACTTCATGCTCAAGGAAGACAACATCAAGCCTGAGAGCTACTTCAGCCGGGTGGCCTATTCTGGTGCCCACGACGCGACCGTGGCCTGGGTGCAGGCTGGCAAGGTCGACGGCGGCGTGCTCAACGCCAGCGTCTGGCAGAAACTGGTCGATGCCGGCAAGGTCGATACCAGCAAGGTCAAGGTATTTGCCACCACGCCGGCCTACTACGACTACAACTGGACCGTGCGCGGCAACATGGACCCGGCGCTGAAAGAGAAGATCAAGCAGGCGTTCCTCGACCTCGACCCGGCCAATCCGGAACACAAGGCGATCCTCGACCTGCAGGCGGCCAGCCGCTTCATCGAGACCAAGCCTGAAAACTACGCAGGCACCGAGCAAGCCGCACGTGAGGCCGGCCTGCTCAAGTGACTATTCATGTACACGGCGCCTGCCTGCGCCATGGCCAGGTGCGCGCGCTCGAGGCTGTCAGCCTGAGCATCGCCAAAGGTGAGCGGGTAGCGATCATCGGCCCCTCGGGGGCCGGCAAGTCCAGCCTGCTGCACCTGATGGCCACGGCCGTGCAGCCTAGCAGCGGGCATCTGGAACTGTTTGGTGAGCAGCCCTGGGCGCTGTCTGCCGGGGCGCGTCAGCGCCTGCGGGCACGGATTGGCCTGGTGCACCAGGCACCGCCGCTGCCACCCCGCCAGCGTGTGGTAACGGCCGTACTGGCGGGGCGCCTGGGGCAGTGGGGCCTGCTGCGTGGGCTGCTCAACCTGGTGTATCCGACCGATGTGCCGGGGGCGCGTCAGGCGTTGGCCGAGCTGGGCCTGGCCGACAAGCTGTTCGTCCAGTGCGGGCAGTTGTCTGGCGGGCAGTTGCAGCGGGTCGGCATTGCCCGGGCGTTGTATCAGCGCCCGGAAGTGCTGTTGACCGACGAACCGGTGTCGGCCATGGACCCGGTGCTGGCCGACCACAGCCTGGCACTGCTCAATCGCCATGCCGTGGCCAATGGCGTGACCCTGGTGGCCAGCCTGCATGCGGTGGACCTGGCGCTGGCGCACTTTCCGCGGGTGATCGGTATTCGTGAAGGGCAGGTGGCGTTCGACTGCCCGGCCGAAGCGGTGACCGAGCAATTGCTGGATGCGCTGTACGCCAACGAGCAACTGGGCTCTCCAGCGCAAGCCCAGGGGCCGACCCTGACCGTGCAGATTCCACGATGCTGAAGGCCGACGCCCGTGACCCGGCTGCGTTGCCGCGTCTGTTGCTGACCTTGCTGGCGTTGGCCGTGCTGTGGCCTGGGCTGCAATTGAGCGAACTGAACCCTGGCGTTTTGCTGCAGGCAGAGAACCGGCAGCAGATCGCCAGTTTCACCAGCGCTTTCTGGCCGCCGGCGCACAGTGCCGAATTCCTCGCGTTGCTGTACGAGTCAACCTTGCAGACCTTGGCCGTGGCGACAGCCGGTATGGCCTTGGCGCTGTTGCTGGCAGTGCCGACCAGCCTGCTGGCGAGCCGCGCGCTGTCACTGCGCGCGGCATCACGGGGTGGCCGGGCAGGGCCATGGTCGCGCCTGCTGCGCTTGCCTGTGCGCGGTTTGTTGATTTTCCTGCGTAGCGTTCCGGAGATCGTCTGGGCGCTGCTGTTCGTGCGGGCCGTTGGCCTGGGGCCGACGGCCGGGGTGCTGGCCATCGCGATCACCTACAGCGGCATGCTCGGCAAGGTCTATGCGGAAATTTTCGAATCGGTCGACCAGCGCCCGGCGCATGCCTTGCTGCAGGCTGGCAGTGGCCGGTTGATGGCGTTTTTCTACGGCATTCTGCCCAGTGCGTCGGCGGAAGTGGTGTCGTACACCGTCTACCGCTGGGAATGTGCCGTGCGCGCCTCGGTGGTGATGGGCTTTGTCGGTGCTGGCGGGCTGGGTCAGCAGATCGACCTGTCGATGCGCATGTTCGCCGGGGGCGAGGTGGCGAGCATGCTGCTGGCGTTCCTCGGCCTGGTGCTGCTGGCTGACCTGCTCAGCCGCTTCCTGCGCGGGAGGCTGGCATGAACCGGGCGATCAATCTGCTGGTGATCGTTGCCATCGTCGCGGCGGTGGTGGCGTCGTTCGGTTATCTGCAGCTGGACTTGCATGCGTTGGTGGGCGATGGCGGCCTGGGGCAGATGGGCGAGTATGCCAGCCGCTTCCTGCATCCGGACTTGTCCATCGAGCACCTGCAGGCGGTAGGGCGGGGCGCCATGGAGACCCTGGCCATGTCTGGGCTGGGTACGTTGTTGGCGATGGCCCTTGGCATGCTGTTGGCGTTACCGGCGGCTGGGCGCTTTGGCTGGCCGCTGCACTCGCTGGCGCGCCTGCTGCTCAATGCCTTGCGGGCCATTCCGGAGCTTGTGTGGGCTGCCTTGACGGTACTGGCGGCGGGCCTGGGGCCTAATGCCGGTACCTTGGCGCTGGCATTGCACACGTCCGGGGTATTGGGGCGCCTGTTCGCCGAGGCGCTGGAAAATGCCCCGGTAGAGCCCGCTGCGGCCATTCGCCTGCAGGGCGGTGGGCAGGTGGCAGCGTTCTGTTTCGGGACCTTACCGAACCTGTGGCCGCAGTTGCTCGCTTACAGCCTGTACCGCTGGGAGAACAACATTCGCATGGCCAGTGTGCTGGGCTTTGTCGGGGCGGGGGGGCTGGGGCAGATGCTCTATACCACCCTGAGTCTGTTCCAGGAGGCCCAGGCCAGTACGGTGATCATGGCAATGCTGGTATTGGTGTTGCTGGTGGATGCTTTCAGTGACGTGCTGCGCCAGCGGTATGTGCGGGCCTGAC
>NZ_JABWRP020000022.1 GCF_014269035.2 Pseudomonas vlassakiae | reverse complement strand
AGCCTTGCGCGGTGACTTCATAGGCGTGCCAGATGCGTTGGTCGAGCAGCACGTAGAGATAGCCGCTGCGCAAGGTGCGCAGGCCGATGCGGGTTTGCGTGGCGGGGTCACTGCCGGGGCGGGTATCGGGGACGACGGCGCGGCGCAGGGGGAGGATAGGCAGGCCCTGGCGCTGGCAGGCTTTGCAGGGGGTTAGGAGGAATTCGACTTCGGCGACGGCGTCGGCAATATCTTGCGTGATGCTCATGAGTCATTCAGGCTCGATCAAGATGAGCCTGAACACTACCGAGGAATCAATTCTCAGAGGAGCTGAGCGCTTCCTAAAATATCGTAGGAATTTTCGCCTAGATATTTGCCTTTTGCTGCAACCGCTGGCTCTACGTCGCCAAATCGAAACCCGCACGCTGATGTGTGTCGACGATAACCTTTCATAGGGGCCGACCCTCATGTTGATTGGCGAAGTGACACGGTGGCACGTCTCTGGCTTGACCCAACGCATGGCCATGTCTTCGGCAAACTGCCCTCCGGTAGATGCAAAGTGAATGTCAAAATGCGCTTGATAATGATTGGTTAGTTGAGCGTCTGCCCAGTTGCGCTACGCTGGAAAAACATTGCCGTGGCGCTTTACCTGCCCGCAGGAGCGCAACATGAACTTCCTTATCGAACAGGCCAGCGTACAGGGACGGCCGGGCTGGTTGGTGCATGCCTGTGGCATGACCTTTACCTTCCCCACTCAGGATTCGGCGCACAGTTTTGCCAGCAAGCTGGCAGAGCGGGTCGACGCGCCTCATCAATTGCCGCGAGAAACACTGAAGTACTGGAATGCGCAACATGCTCGTTTGAAACATGGCATCCGTTAGTTCAGGGCAACCCGGGAGGGCAACGTATGAGTGGACGTGCACTGGAACCCATCGATCGTATTACCGAAGTGATGTTCGGGCTGTTGATGGCCACCACCTTCACCGGCTCGCTGAGTGTGGCCACGGCCGGCCGCGAAGATGCCCGGCTGATGCTGATCGCGGCCTTTGGCTGCAACCTGGCCTGGGGCCTGGCCGATGCGGTGATCTACTTGTTGCGCACCTGGACCGAACGGACCCGCAGCCGCACCTTGCTGGCCCGGCTGCTCGCTGATGAGAAAGGGCAGGAGGGGCGTCAGCTGATTGCCGATGCACTGCCGGCGCGCATCGGCGAGGTGGTGGACGAGAACGGCCTGGAGCTGCTCAGGGTCCATCTCATGCGCAACGGCCAGCAACCGCTGCCGGCACGGCTTGGCCTGCAGGACTTCAAGGCGGCCCTGGCGACCTTTCTGCTGGTGGTGCTGGCGACTTTCCCGCTGGTCATACCGTTCCTGGTGATCGCCCATACCGGCACCGCCATTCGCGTGTCAAACCTGGTCGCCCTGATCATGCTGTTCCTCGCCGGCTGGCTGCTGGCCCGCTATTCCGGCGGGCGCCGAGTGCTCACGGGGGTGATCATGTCGCTGGTCGGGGTGGCGCTGATCCTGGCCATCATCGCCCTCGGTGGCTGAGCCAGGCGTCAGTACTTGATGTCCCTGGCGCGTTCGCGGCCTTGCTGTTTGCTGTGGCGTTTGTCCTGGCGGCAACCGGCGTTGCTCTTCTGGTCGGCGTGGCGACAGTCCTGCTTGGTCTGGCGCGCATCCTGGCGGGTTTCCTGGCGCACTTCGCGGGCTTGCTGGCGCCGTTCGGCGCGCTCGGTAACGGCCGCCCAACCCTGTAAGGTAGTGGCGCACAACAGCACCGCGACGCAAAAACGACCGGCTCTTGAAGTTGCCATGATCGGGCCTCCTGGTGGATGGATTTGTTACCGCGAAGCACTCAGGGCATGTTTAGTACAGTTCCGTTTCAATAGGCGATCTAGATTTAAACGCAGTAAGCCCTGCTGCCATTAGTGCGTTGAAATCCAATGCACAAAGTGGTCGAAAATGCCGCCTTTGCTACCCTTACCGCACGGCAGCGACTGCCCGTTTTGCAATCCATTCTTTTCCCGCGGTATGGCCAGATGGGGAACTGCGATGCGCATGCCATTGTTATGCGTCTTGTCGGTCGTGTTGTACTTGAACGGTGTTGCCAGCCTGGCGCTGGCCGAGGATGTGCCGGCGCCCGACCCGGCGCCTGCCGAAGCCAAGCAGGCAGTGTTCGATCAGGAGCAACTCGACCAGATGCTCGCGCCGATCGCCCTGTACCCTGATCCGCTGCTGGCCCAGGTGCTGATGGCGTCGACCTACCCGGGCGAGGTGACCGAGGCGGTGGCCTGGTCCAAGGCCAACCCCAAGGCCCAGGGTGATGAGGCGGTCAAGCAGGTGGCCAACCAGACCTGGGACCCGAGCGTGCAGTCGTTGGTGGCGTTCCCGCAGGTGCTGGTGGTGCTCGGCCAGGACCCGGTGTGGGTCCAGCGCCTGGGCGACGCCTTCCTGGCCCAGCCCGATGACGTCATGGCCGGCGTTCAGCGCCTGCGCCACCAAGCCCAGGCGGCGGGCAACCTGACCAGCAACCAGTACCAGAACGTCACCGTGCAGGCCGCACCCGCAGCGGCCCCGGCCAGCTCGGGCAGTTCGCAGAGCACGCCTGCCAGCAGCGCCTCGACCAGCACCATCATCATTCAGCCGGCCGACCCACAGGTGGTCTACGTGCCCACCTACAACCCGACCACCACTTACGGCACCTGGGCCTATCCGGCCTCGCCGCCGGTGTATTACCCACCGTCGCCGATGTACTACGCGGGCACCGCGCTGATGGCCGGGCTCGCGTTCGGCGCGGGCGTGGCGATCATCGATTCGGTGTGGGGCGATTGCGACTGGAATAACGGTGATGTCGATATCGACGTCAATCGCTACAACAACATCAACGGCAACAACCGCATCACCAACAACCAGAACAAGTGGCAGCACAACCCCGCGCACCGCGATGGCGTGCCGTACCGCGACAACCGCAGCCGCCAGCAGTACGGTCGCCAGCTCGACGGCGCCAACCAGCGTGCTGCGTTCCGTGGCGATGACGCCCAGCGTGCCCAGGCCCGTGACCGTGCCCGCAGCTCGATGGACCGTGCCGGTATAGAGCGTCCGGCCACCAGCAACCGCGAAGCCCGCGACAGTGCGCGTCAGGCCCGCGCCGAAGGCGGCCCGGGCAATCGCCTGCAAGGCGCCAACAACAACGCACGCCCCGCCGATCGTCGCGCGGAACCGCGCAACACGCGTGAGAACACCCGTGACAACCAACAGGCGCGCAACCAGGTCAAGCAACGTCGGCAGGGTGAAGGCCAGGCCCGTCAGGCCGCGCAGAACCGCCCGAGCAACACGGCAGGCCGCGCCCGCAACAATGCCTTCGACGGCGTGCGTTCACCGTCGCGTACCACGGCACAGGCCAACCGCGGCCGTACCAGCCAGTCGTTCGCCCAGCGGCCCAATGCTTCGCGCGCAGCGGGGCACCAGGTATCCAGGCCCAGCGCCCCGGCGCGTCGCGGTGGTGGAGGTGGCCGTCGATGAACACCAAGACAACTATTGCAACGTTGCTGATTGGCCTCGGCATGGCCTGGACCCACCTGGCTGCAGCGCAGGAAGCCTTCCCGACGCCTGAGAAAGCCGTCGAATCGTTCGTCCAGGCACTGGGCGTCGAGCACGCCGACGAAGCACGCCTGACGCAGTTGCTGGGTGAGGACTGGCGCACCTATATCCCTCGTGAGGGCGTGCAGCGCAGTGATGTCGATGCCTTCCTGGAGCAGTACAAGGCCGGGCATCAGATCGACAAGCAGGGCGATGACAAGGCCATCCTGGCCGTCGGCCCTGATCACTGGACCTTGCCCATTCCCTTGACCAAGGCTGGCAACGGCTGGCGCTTCGACCTCAAGGCCGGCAGCGCCGAAATCCGTGCCCGGCGCATCGGCCGCAACGAGTTGGCAGCCTTGCAGTCGGTGCTGGCCTATCACGACGCGCAGATGGACTACGCCTCGAAGGACCGCAACGGCAACGGCGCGCTGGAATATGCCCAGCGGATCTTCAGCACGCCAGGCAAGCATGACGGCCTGTTCTGGGAGGACGAAGCGGGCGGCGAGATCAGCCCGCTGGGGCCGCTGTTCGGCAAGGATGTGCTAGGGGATGCCTGGTATGGCTACCACTTCCGCATCCTCGATGGCCAAGGCCCGTCGGCACCGGGTGGCGCCTACAGCTACCTGATCGGCAACCAGATGAGCCGCGGCTTTGCCCTGGTCGCCTGGCCGGCGAAATACGACGACACCGGGGTGATGAGCTTCATGATCAGCCACGACGGCCAGGTGTTCGAGAAGGACCTGGGGCCGCAGGGCGACAAGATTGCCAAAGCCATGAAGCGCTTCGACCCGGATGACAGCTGGAAAGAGGTAGACGTCGACGCCAGCGAATGAAGAACAGCGTGCGCACCGCGGGAGGCTGGGTGAAAACTACCCGGTGCTGTTCCGCTTTGGTGCGCGCCTGCCTCATTACAGGTCCAATCGCACAGGTTTGACCAAGCAATCAGGCAATAAGTGTGCAGAGTGAACAGGGAAGGTTGTGCCGATTGCCCGCAAATTTCCGGTTTTTCGCGCCAGGCAAAAGCGGCCCGCATATTGCTCCTCTGGTCGCAACGACAACCCGGAGCACCGTGCCATGAGCTCACCTACCGAATTCCCGCTATGCGAAGCCCCGCCATCCTCGCGCAAGGGGCTGCTGCCCATTGCCATGGTGTTGTTCAGCTTTACCTTTTTCACCGGCACCATGTTCGCCGGTGGCAAGCTGGGCATGGCCTTCAATTTCGTCGACATGCTGTGGGTCGCCGCGATCGGCAACACGCTGCTGGCGCTGTATGCCGCAGCCCTGGCTTTCATCGCCTCACGCAGCGGCTTGAACACCGTGCTGATGGGGCGCTTTTGTTTCGGTGAGGCGGGCAGCCGGCTTTCCGACTTCCTCCTGGGCTTTGCTGAACTGGGCTGGTACGCCTGGGGCACTGCGACCGTGGCGATCGTGCTGGTCAAGCTGTTGGGCCTGGCGGGTGGCTTCACCGTACCCTTGATGGTGCTGTTCGGCCTGGGCTTCAGCATTACCGCGATCATCGGCTTCAAGGGCCTGGACCTGCTGTCGCGGGTGTCGGTGCCGCTGATGTTCGCGCTGCTGCTGGTGTCGATGTACATCGCCACCGCCGATGCCGGGGGCTTTGCCGGCCTGGCCGCGGTGGTGCCCCATGAAACCATGACCTTC
Organism: Pseudomonas vlassakiae; assembly: GCF_014269035.2. Classification (GTDB taxonomy): domain Bacteria; phylum Pseudomonadota; class Gammaproteobacteria; order Pseudomonadales; family Pseudomonadaceae; genus Aquipseudomonas; species Aquipseudomonas vlassakiae. Next base: position 67,383 of record NZ_JABWRP020000022.1, on the reverse strand, counting down.
TCGGCAGCGGTGACCATGGTCTTCGGCACCTTCGCCAGCGGGGCCACCCAGGCCACCAACTGGACCCGGCTGTCGCGCAGCGGGCGGGTGGCGGTGGTGGCCAGCATCGTCGCCTTCCTGCTCGGCAATGGCCTGATGGTGGTGGCCGGAGCCTGGTGCGCGATGGTCTACCAGCAGGCCGACATCGTCGAAGTGATGATGCTGCAAGGCCTGTCGTTCGCCGCCGTGGTGATGCTCTGCCTGAACCTCTGGACCATCCAGGGGCCGACCATCTACAACGTCTCGGCGGCGGCCTGCCACCTGCTGCGCAGCGAACGCCGACGCACCGCCACGCTGGTCGCGGCAGCGGTGGGCATCGTGCTGGCGATTGGCGGCATGTATGAAATGCTGATCCCGTTCCTGGTGTTGCTGGGTTCGATCATTCCGCCCGTGGGCGGGGTGATCATGGCCGATTTCTGGTATCGCCACCGTGGCAAGTACCCGGCGCTGGCCTCGGTGCAGCTGCCGCGCTACAACCTGTTGGGCCTGGGGGCCTATGCGCTGGGTGCGCTGCTGGCCTACGCCTCGCCCTGGGTCGCGCCGCTGGTAGGCATTGGCGCCTCGGCCCTGTGCTACATCGTCCTGCTTGAAGTCAGCGGCCGGCGCCGGGCGCTGGGCCAGGCGGGCGTCGAGCCGTGAGCCTGGCGCTGGACGAAATCCTGCACCTGCCGGGCCTGCAGGAGATGACCGTGCGTGCCGGTGCGCGCAACCTGCAGCGGCGGGTGCGCTGGCCCTACGTGGCCGAGAACGAAGGCATCGCCGAGTGGGTGATGGGCGGCGAACTGGTGTTCGTCACCGGCATCAACCACCCACGTGGCGAGGCCAACCTGCTGAGCCTGGTCGAGGATGGGGAGGCGGTGGGCATTGCCGGGATGGTGATCCTCACGGGCGGCACCTTCATCCAGACCATTCCGCCGGCAGTGATCACCCGTGCCGAGCAGCTGGGCCTGCCGTTGATCGAGCAACCCTATGCGCTGAAGATGGTGATCGTCACCCACCTGATCGGCACGGCCCTGGTGCAGATGAACCAGGTGCGCCGCTCGCGCAACGATATCCTCGGCCAGTTGCTCAGTGGTGACTACCCGAGCCTGGCCATTGCCCGCCAGCGTGCGGCGCATCTTGAACTGGCGCTGGATGAGCCGCGTCGCGTGGTGGCGCTGCGCCTGCGACACGTCGAGCAGTTGTTCGAGCGCCATGGCCTGGCCCAGGGCGAGCGCCTCTGGCAGGCCACCCGTCAGGCTCTGGCAGACCAGCTCGAAGCCTGGTGCCGCGAGCGACCGGGAACCGTTACCGCACAATTGCCGGGCGACCTGCAGGTGCTGTTGCTGGCAGATGCCGCCGACCTGCCGTTGACGTTGGCCGCGCTGCACCGGCAGCTGGCCGCGGTGGTGGGGGAACTGGCACTGTATATGGGCCTGTCGCGCCTGGCTGCCGACTGCGCCCACTACCGGCAGGCGCTCAGCGAGGCGCGCCAGGCCCTGGAGGTGGCACAGCAGCTGCACCCGGCCAACGGATTCTGCGACTTCGGCGAGCTTGGCGTGCTGCGCCTGCTGCAAGGTATCGTCGACCGGTCGCTGATCGATGACTTCGTTGCCCAGACCCTCGGCCCGCTGATCGCCCCTGGACGCAAGCAGCCGCATGTGCTGGTGCACACCCTCGACGCCCTGCTCAAGGACAACGGCAACGGGCTCAAGGCCGCCCAGCGCCTGGGCCTGCATCGCAATACCATCAACCAACGTATTCAACGCATCGAACAACTGAGCGGGCAGTCCCTTGACGACCCGCTGTTTCGGATGAACGCTTCTGTTGCCATGCTGGTATGGCGCCTGAACGAAGCCCAAGGTAAGGAGTAACGCCATGAACATCATCAATGCCCGCCTGCGTGGCAAGCCCGGCCTGTTCCGTATCGAACTGGACGGCGAGCGCATCGCCGCCCTCACGCCGCAGGCTGACGTGGCCGTGCTGGCCAGCGCCGATGACCTGGACGCCCGGCAGAACCTGGTGGTGGCGCCCTTCGTCGAGCCGCACATCCACCTCGACGCCACCCTCACGGCGGGCGAGCCGAAGTGGAACATGAGTGGCACCTTGTTCGAAGGCATCGAACGCTGGGCCGAGCGCAAGGAAATCACCACCCACGACGACATCAAGACCCGCGCCAGGAAGACCATCGGCATGCTGGTGGATCATGGCATCCAGCACGTGCGCACCCATGTCGACGTCACCGACCCCAAGCTCACCGCACTCAAGGCCATGGTCGAGGTGCGCGACGAGGTGCGCCACCTGGTCGACCTGCAGATCGTCGCGTTCCCCCAGGAGGGCATCGAGTCATACGCCAATGGCCGGGCGCTGATGACCGAAGCGGTGGCCATGGGCGCCGATGTGGTCGGCGGCATTCCGCATTTCGAGAACACCCGCGACCAGGGCGTGGCGTCGATCAAGTTCCTCATGGACCTGGCCGAGCGCACCGGCTGCCTGGTGGACGTGCATTGCGATGAGACCGACGACCCGCAGTCGCGCTTCCTCGAAGTGCTGGCCGAAGAGGCTCGAGTGCGCGGCATGGGCGAGCGGGTCACGGCCAGCCATACCGTGGCCATGGGTTCCTACGACAACGCCTACTGTTACAAGCTGTTTCGCCTGCTGAAGATGTCGGGGATCAACTTCGTCTCGTGCCCCACCGAAAGCATCCACCTGCAAGGGCGCTTCGACGGCTACCCCAAGCGCCGCGGGCTGACCCGCGTGGCCGAGATCGACCGGGCCGGGATGAACGTGTGCTTTGGCCAGGATTCCATCGTCGACCCGTGGTACCCGCTGGGCAACGGCAATATCCTGCGCATTCTCGAAGCCGGGCTGCACATCTGCCACATGCTCGGCTACGAAGACCTGCAACGCAGCCTGGACCTGATCACCGACAACAGCGCCCGCACCCTCAACCTCGGCGAGCGCTATGGCATCGAGGTCGGGCGGCCGGCCAACCTGCTGCTGCTGTCGGCGCCGGATGACTACGAGATGGTCCGCAGCCAGGGCCACGCGCTGGTGTCGGTGCGCAACGGCAAGGTGCTGATGCGCCGCACGCCGGCGCAGGTTGAACGCTTTGCCTGACGGCTGGAACGGGGCCGCAAAGCGGCCCCAATTGGCTTGACTGACCAGCATCAGCCCTCAGGCTCACCTAAGTTTTCATCGGTAACTTCCGCCGCAGACACCCTGACGGGACTGAAGGAGGTACACCCGATGAAGGCTGCCAGCAGCGGTTGGCTCAACAAGGTTCCAGAAGTGACGCTGTCTTTCTGGATCATCAAGATCATGTCCACCACGGTCGGCGAGACCTTCGCCGACTTCCTCGCTGTCGACGTCGGTTGGGGCCTTGCCATCACCAGTGCGGTGATGGCGGTGCTGTTGGCTGGCGCGTTGGCCCTGCAAATGCGCAAGCGCAGCTGCGAACCCTGGATCTACTGGCTGTGTGTGGTGTTGGTGAGCATCCTGGGTACGCAGATCACCGACATCCTCACCGACGAACTGGACATCAGCCTGTACGCCAGCACGGCGTTCTTCTCGGTGTTGCTGCTGATCAATTTTGCGCTCTGGTACGCGGTCGAGCGCAACCTGTCCATTCGCGAAATCATCAGCACCCGGCGCGAAGGATTCTACTGGGCCACGGTCCTGTGCACCTTCGCCCTGGGCACTGCGGGCGGGGACCTGGCCACCGAGGCGCTGGGGCTTGGCTTCAGTGTCGGTTGCGTCGTCTTCGCCGCGCTGATCGGGGTCTGCCTGCTCGCCTGGCGCCTGGGTGCCAGTACGGTGCTGGTGTTCTGGGTGGCCTACATCCTGACGCGCCCGCTCGGTGCCTCGCTGGGTGACCTGCTGACCCAATCCCATGAGTACGGTGGCCTCGGCATGGGTGCCACCTGGACCAGTGCGATCTTCCTGTGCGTCATTTTCATCCTGGTCTGCGCTGCCCAGTTCGCCGCCAGCCAATCCAAACGAATTACCCCTTGATAGCGAGGTAGCACCCATGATCTCCAGCACTTTGCTCAAATCGCTGGCCGTTGCCTGTGTCGCTGGCGCACTGCTGGCCACCCAAGGCTGTTCCAAACCGGGTGAGCCGGCCCCGGCCGCAGGCATCCACGCCCCGACCAAACTGGGTGACCTCAGCGCCTTCCGCACCATTGCCGTGGAGGTTGCCGCCAAGGTGGATGCCCAGGACCTGCCGGGCGCCAAGGCGCGTATCAGGGACCTGGAAAAGACCTGGGACGACGCCGAGGCCGGGATCAAGCCGCGTGCCGCCAGTGACTGGCACGTGCTGGACAAGGCGATCGACGACGCCCTGGATGCGCTGCGGGCCAGCCAGCCCCAACAAGACCAGTGCAAGGCGGCGATGACCGACCTGCTCAAAGCGTTCGACACATTGCAGGGCCAGGGCTGAAGATTGCCTGTCGGCCTCCGGCCGGTCGCGCTATTGTTGGCGCCACAGGTTCACAGCGGGGAAGCCCATGCGGGTATTACTGGTCGAGGATGACGGCATGATCGCCCAGGCGTTGCAGGACGCCTTGGGCGCGGCGGGGTACGCCGTGGACTGGGTCGACAATGGCCTGCTGGCCGAGGCCGCCTTGCGCACGCAACACTACGACCAGGTACTGCTCGACCTGGGTTTGCCCGGGCAGGACGGCCTGCAGCTGCTGCAGGCGCTGCGTGCAGCCGACAACCCGGTGCCACTGCTGATCATCACCGCACGCTCGGGGCTCGATGACCGTGTGTGCGGGCTGGATGGCGGGGCGGACGACTTTCTGCAGAAGCCTTTCGAGATGGCAGAATTGCTCGCCCGGATGCGCGCGGTCATGCGCCGCAAGGGCGGGCGCGCGGCGCCTGAACTGGGCAACGGGACGCTGAGCCTGGACCCGGTCAGCAAATGCGCGCGCATGCTCGGCCAGCCGCCCGTGCAGCTCTCCAACCGCGAGTTCGCCTTGCTCCAGGCGTTGCTGGTGCGCCCCGGCGCCATCCTCTCGCGCAGCGAACTGGAAGATCGCATCTACGGCTGGGGCAACGAGGTTGAAAGCAATGCCGTGGAATTCATCATCCATGCGCTGCGCCGCAAGCTGGGCAAGGACGTGATCCGCAATATCAGGGGGCTGGGATGGATGGTCTCGAAAGACGCCTGAAGCAGTCTCTGCAGCTGCGCCTGTCGGTGGCGCTGTCGGTGGCGATACTGCTGGTGGCGACCGTGAGCGGAACGTTCAGCTATTTCAGCGCCTACCACGAAGCGCTCGAACTGCAGGACAACAGCCTGCACCAGGTTGCCGCGTTGTACATGCGCCAGGGGCTGGCGTTCCGCTACCCGGATACCGCGCACGCAGCGCCTGCGGACGATGAAGAAACCCGTATCGTCATCCAGTACCTGGCCGACGGCCAAGCGGTCAGCCATGCCGATGACAGCCAGCTGCCACTGCCGATACCGGGCTCGGTGGCGGATGGCTTGTCGACAGTGGTGGTGGGCAACGAGCCTTTTCGTGTGCTGGTCAAGACTGACGCGTCCGGCAGGCGCTTTGCCGTGGCGCAGGAGATCCACAGCCGCAACCGCGATGCGCGCAACAGCGCCTGGCGTGCGTTGCTGCCCTTTGCCATCCTTTTCCCCATCCTGCTGCTGGTGGTGGCCAACCTGATCCGTGAACTGTTCCGGCCGGTCTCGACCTTGGCGGCAATGCTCGACACCCGCGACGATCAGGACCTGCGGCCTATCGACGAGCACCTGTTGGCCTCTGAAATCCGCCCCTTCGTACAGGCGATAAACCGGCTGCTCGGGCGTGTTTCGCGCACCCTTGAAGGCCAGAAGCGCTTCGTCGCCGATGCGGCCCACGAACTGCGCACACCGCTGACCGCGTTGTCGCTGCAGGCAGAAGGCCTGGAACAGGAGGCCATGTCAGAGCGTGCCCAGCTGCAAGTGACCAAGCTGCGGCGCGGTATCGGCAGGAGCCGCAAGCTGATCGAGCAGCTGTTGGCTCTGGCCAGCGCGCAACTGGCCGACGCGTCGCCAGGCGCGGTATCGCTGCATGAAGCCTGCCGCCTGGTGCTGGAAGACTTGATGCCCCTGGCGGAGCAGAAGCAGCTCGACATCGGCCTGGAAGGTGACGATGCACAGCTGCCGATGCAGGAAGTCGAGTTGCGGACCGTGATCAAGAACCTGGTCGAGAACGCCATCCGCCACGCACCGGAGGGTGGGCACGTGGACCTGCAAGCGGAGCAGAGCGCCGAGTGGATCATGCTGAGTGTGCGTGATGACGGACCTGGTATTCCTACCGAGGAATGGGAGCGCATATTCGATCCCTTCTACCGTGGCAGCGAGAAACGCGGGGAGGGTGCCGGCCTTGGGCTGTCGATCGTGCGAGCTATCGTTCAGCGCACCGGGGGCGAGGTGAGCGCGGGTTATGCCTGTGAGCAGCAGCGGCGTGGCTGTCGCGTGTGCTTGCGCTGGCCAGTGGTTAGCGATTGACGCTCGCAGGCGAGCCCGCCTGCGTGCACAGCCTAGGGTAACCCCAGCAGTTGCCCTACCAACCACTGCCCGGCGGGCCCCAGCGCCCGCTGGCGCGACCAGGCCACATCCATGGCCACCCGCCGCGGGTAGCCGGCCATGGGCAGCTCCACCAGGCCACTGCCGAAGCGCGCCACCAGTGCCTTGGGCAGTTCGGCCCAGCCGAAGCCGCGCACGGCGAACTCCAGCAAGGTCAGGTAGTCCGGCGCCGACCAGGCCTGGCCGTGGCCATGGGGCAGGCTTGCGGCGTAGGTCTTGATGTACAGCTGGCGCGCGTTCTCCAGGTGCTCTGGCTGTAACGCCGGCAGCTTCGCCAGCGGGTGTTCGCTGCTGGCATACAAACAGAACTCCGCCTGCTCGGGCAGGCGAGCCACGCTGACGTCGGCCGGGTAACGGTCCTGTGCGGCGAGGATGCCGATATGCGCCAGGCCTTGCTGCACCAGGTCGATCACGTCGGCGTCTTCCGAGGGGCCGCAGCGCAGTTCGGTGTGCGGGTAATGCTCGGCGAAGCGGCCCATCGCCGCGCCCTGGAAGGTGACGCTGTAACTGTCCGACATCACCACCGACACCAGCGGTTCGACCTGGTCAGCCAGGCGCACGGCCAAGGCATCCAGCTTGGCGCTGGCATCGAGGATCGCCTCGACGTGCTTGAGTACCTGATGGCCGGCGGCATTGAGCGTGGGGTGGCGGCCGGCACGGTCGAACAGCGGGCAGCCGATGTCGGCTTCGAAGTTGGCGATGGCGATGCTGATGGTCGACTGGCTTTTGCGCAGCTTGCGCGCAGCCGCGGAGAATGAGCCGAGGGCAGCGGCTTCGACAAAGGCGACGAGGGCTTCAGGTGAATAGCGCATGGATATCGATAAATGCTATGGACACAGTGCCATGAGTATCGATCCTGTCAATGTGCACGGCAAGCATGCGCCGAGGCAGCTGTGCGGCGCCCTGTTTTACTTGGCATCCCCATCGGCTTGCGCAAGCATTCACCGCTGACTGACGCAGCCGCCCATGATCTGCAATCGATCGTACAGCGATGCTGCCCTCAGCTGCGTCCTTTGGCCGGTTTTCGTACGGGTTTGTCTTTGCCTGGCATGTGCAGATAGGACATTACGCTTTCAGTCAATTCGGACGCCAATTGCACCGCTTCAGTGTTGCGGGCCATCACCCCGGCGACCAGTGCTTCGATAAGGGCCAGTACGGCGCCGTTGGAACTGATCAGCACAGGGTGGTCGGCCGGGGCAAACAGCACATGCTCGGCGATGCTGGCCAAGGGCGAGGCGGGCGAATCGGTTATCGCCAGCACGGTTGCCCCGCGTTCGCTGGCAAAGCGCGACAGCTGCAACGTGTCGAGCGAGTAGCGCGGCAGGGAAATCGACAGCAATACATCCTGTCTGGTGATGGACGCCAGGCGGTAAGCGGCGTTCTCGTTGCCACCTTCCATGCTCACCGCCGTGGCATCGGCGCAGAATGGCACCAGGTTGGCTGCGGCGAGGCCGGCCATGTATGCGCTGTTGCCAAAGCCGAGTATGTAGATCTTGCGGGCTTGGGTCAGGCAACGGACAAACGCTTCGAAGGTGTCGGCGGTGTTGTTGCTGCCGGTGGTGTGCAGGTTGCCGGTGGCGATCTGTACCTGCTCGTGCAGGCCAAAGGTGCCGTCCGGGCGTTGTGCCAGTTCATTGCGCAGCTTGTCCACCGGCGACACCATCTGTTGCAGGGTGCTCACCAGCTCGGCTTTCAGCCCGGTATAGCCGCCCATGTCGATGGCTTTGGCCAGGCGGTTGACGGCGGCCGCCGAGGTGCAGGTTTCAACGGCCATCTCCTCGATGGTCAGCGTCGCCGCTTTCAAAGGATGACGCAGGATGAAGTCTGCCACCTTGCGCAGCGAAGGTTGCAGGTGGGGGGCGGCCTCCGCCAGCTTGCGCATCACCGGCGCAGCGTAGATGGTCAGGTTCTTGGCAGATGTCGGCATTGGGGTCGGCACGTTGGAGGAATGGGCGTACGCGCCTGGTCGAGGCGGTCATGGCGAAGACCGCAGTGTATCCCAAGGAGGGCGCGAATGGAGCGCCCTGCAGGGCGGCATGCCACAACCTACTTCAGGCTGCCGGCCAGAAACTGCTGCAGGCGCTCGGAGCTGGGCCGGGCCAACAGTTCACGCGGGCAGCCGCTTTCCTCCACGCGGCCCTGGTGAAGGAACAGCAGCTGGTTGGACACTTCCCGGGCAAAGCCCATCTCGTGGGTGACCACCACCATGGTGCGACCTTCCCGGGCAAGGTCGTGCATGACCTTGAGCACCTCGCCCACCAGCTCCGGGTCCAGCGCCGACGTCGGTTCGTCGAACAGCATGACCTCCGGCTCCATGGCCAGGGCGCGGGCGATCGCCACACGCTGTTGCTCTCCACCGCTCATGTGGCCAGGGTAGGCGGCTTGGCGATGGCCAACGCCGACTTTCGCCAGATAGTGCTCGGCCCGTTCGCGGGCTTCTTTCCTGCCCACACCCAGCACGTGCACCGGCGCTTCCATGACGTTTTCCAGCGCTGTCATATGTGACCACAAATTGAAATGCTGGAAGACCATCGACAGGCGTGAGCGCATGCGTTGCAGCTGCCTGCTGTCGGTGGGGCTGAGAGTGCCACGGGACCTGTGCCGCGCCAGTTGCAACTCCTCGTTGTTGAGCAGGATGCGCCCGCCGTGCGGTTCTTCCAGCAGGTTGATGCAGCGCAGGAAGGTGCTCTTGCCCGAGCCGCTGGAGCCGATGATGCTGGTGACATCACCGGCCTTGGCTTTCAGGGAAACGCCCTTGAGCACGTCGTGGGTACCGTAGCGTTTATGCAGGTCTTCGATTTGCAAGGTGTACATGGCAGGGGCTCTCTTGTTGTCAGTCGGTAAGCAGGCGGCCATGGCGCAACGGGTGTGCGCCGGCGACCTTGGCCAGCCACAGGCCGGGCTGGGCGTAGCGCAAGCGCTCGCGGGCGTAGAGGACTCCGGCGGTGGTGGCATGTACCACGGAGTGCTGGTCGCTGATAGGGTCGATCACCTCGAACAAGGGATCGCCTGCAGCGACCCGCTTGCCCAGGGGCTGCAGGAAACTCACCACGCCCGGGTGCGGCGCACAGGCGTACTGCGCGCCGGAGAACGGGGTGGCGTCACAGCATGTCGAAGGCGCGGCGGGCCAATCGCCGCTGAGCAGACCCTGATCGGCCAGAAAGCCCAATATGGCTTCGGCACTGTGCTGCACCTGGGGGCGGTCGGTATCGGCCATGCCGCGCAGTTCGACCGTGGTGGCGACACAGGCCAGTGGGATGCGGGCGTGCCCGAACTGTTCTGCCAGGCGCAGCCAGGGCAGGGCACAGGCTTCATCGAACGAGCTGCCGCCGCTGTCCTCGGCCAGCAACACCGCGCCCGCGTCCAGGCGCGCAGCCAGCGGTTTCAGGGCTGGCCAGAGCTGGGGCAGGGCGTACAGCAGCACGACCGACTCAAAGTCGCAATGCAGGTCGAGCACCACGTCTGCGTCGCAGGCTTGTAGCAGCAGTATCCGGCGCAGGCCTTCGAGTGCCGAGGCCGCGGGCGGCATCGCGCTGATGGCCTCACGCATCAGGCGGCGAACCAACCCGATGTTGTGCCGCGCATCGTCACCCAGACGGCCTTCGAGCTGTGGCGCGATCAGTGCCGCCAAAGCAGGAAAGTCGCGGTTGAAGTTGTGCCCGCTGGCCAGGTCGAAGCGCCCCTGGTGAGTGGCCTGAAAAACCTGCCCCAGGCCGATCGGGTTGGCTACCGGCACCAGCTCGATCACGCCAGCCAGGCGGCCTTGGCGTTCCAGTTCGAGCAGGCGCTGCTTGAGCTCCGCTGCGACGCGCATGCCGGGAAGTTCATCGGCATGCAGGGCTGCCTGAATGTAAGCCTTGCGCGAGCCACTGCCAAAGCGGAACACCGAGACCCGACGTTCCATGCCAGCGCTGCTCCAGGGCAGGGTGTGTTGAATATGTTCCATGTAGATCTCTCAGTTCTTGCGCGGGGCCAGGTGGGCCAGCCAGCGGCCTTCTGCCAGTTTGAACAGGCGCACCAGGATCAAGGTCAGGCACAGGTAGAACAGCCCGGCAGTGACGAAGGCCTCGAACGGCATGTAGTAACGCGAGCTGACGGTCCTGGCCACACCGGTGATGTCGACCAAGGTGACGATCGAGGCGAGCGAGGTTGTGTGCAGCATCATGACGACTTCATTGCTGTACTGCGGCAGTGCACGGCGCAGCGAAGACGGCAGCAGGATCCGGCGGTACAGGGTAATGCGTGGCATGCCCATGGCATGGGCCGCTTCGATCTCGCCAGGCGGTGTGGCCCTCAGGCTGCCGGCGAGAATCTCGGCACTGTAGGCACTGGTGTTGATGGCGAACGCCAGGCAGGCGCAGAAGGTGGCGCTGGAAAGGTATGGCCACAGCACGCTGGTGCGCACTGCCTCGAACTGCGCCAGGCCGTAGTAGATGAGAAACAGCTGCACCAGCATGGGGGTGCCACGAATGACGTAGGTATATAGCCATGCCGGGGCGCTGAGCCATGGCTGGCGCGATACGCGCAACAGCGCCAGCGGGATGGCCAGCGCCAGGCCCGCGGCGAGGGCAATCAGCAGCAGTTTGAAGGTCACTAGCACACCGCCTGCAAAGAGCGGCAGGCTGTCGGCGATCAGCTTGAAGTCCAGCATGGAGCGTCCTCAAAGTTCGGCCAGGCGGGTGCCGACGCTGTAGCGCTTTTCCACCAGGCGCAGGATGAGCAGCGATACGCTGGTGAGCGTCAGGTACAACGCGGCAACGGTCAGGAAGAAGGTGAATGGTTCGTGGGTAGCGTCGGCCGCGCTCTTGGCCTTGAACATCATGTCCTGCAGGCCAATCAGCGATATCAGTGCCGTGGCCTTGGTCAGCACCAGCCAATTGTTGGTGAAGCCGGGCAGGGCAAAGCGGACCATCTGCGGCAGCAGCACTCGCTTGAAGACCTGCATGCCTGTCATCCCATAGGCCGCGCCGGCTTCGGCCTGCCCTCTGGGGATGGCCATGAAAGCACCGCGGAACGTTTCCGAAAGATAGGCACCGAAGATGAAGCCCATCGTGCAGACCCCTGCGATGAACGGGTTGATATCGATGTAGCGAGGATGACCGAGCAGCGGCGCGACACGATTGATCAGGTCCTGGCCGCCGTAGAAGATCAGCAGGATCAGTACCAGGTCAGGTATGCCGCGGATGACCGTGGCGTAGCCTTCGCCAAGCACCGCCAGCCACTTCAAGGGCGACAGGCGACATGTCGCGCCCAGCAAGCCGAGGGCGATCGCCACTGTCATGGAAATCAGGGCCAGACTCAGCGTCAGCCAAGCCCCCTGGAGAATGGTCGGGCCGTAGCCGTGGAGCATGGTCGGGCCTCTTACTTGCCGTAGATGTCGAACGCAAAGTACTTCGCCTGTACCTGCTGATAGGTGCCGTTGGCGCGAACCGCGTCAATGGCTGCGTTGAGGCGGGCGGCGTGGTCGCTGTCACCCTTGCGCACGGCAATGCCTGCCCCCTTGCCGAAGTAACGTGGGTCGTTGAAGTCTGGGCCGACCAAAGCGAAGCCTTTGCTGATGGGGGTCTTGATGAAGCCTTCGCTGGTGTTCACGATGTCTGCCAGTGTCGCGTCCAGTCGGCCCGCGGCCAGGTCGAGGAAGGCTTCGTTCTGCGAGGCGTAGCGCACCACCTCGATGCCGGCGGGTTCGAACTGGTCAGAGGCGAATCGGTCGTAGGTCGATGCGCGCTGTACGCCCACCTTCTTGCCCTTGAGGTCCACCAACGGATCGTTCACCACGCTGCCGGCCTTCATCGCCAGCTTGCCAGGCGTCTGATAGTACTTCTTGCTGAAGTCCACCGACTTCAAACGGTCCTCGGTAATCGACATCGATGACAGTACCGCATCGATCTTGCGCACCTTCAGCGAAGGGATCAGCCCGTCGAACTCTTGCTCGACCCACTCGCATCTGACCTTCATTTCTGCGCACAGGGCATTGCCGATGTCATAGTCGAAGCCGCTGATCTTGCCTTCCGGGGTCTTGAAGGCGAAGGGCGGATAGGCCGCTTCGATACCGATGCGCAGGGTATCGTCGCTGGCGGCGGTGATGCCACTGACGGCGCTGAGTGCCAGCGCGCCGAGAAGTACGATCTTGTTCATCTTGTTGACTCCTAGCTGGGGCGGATTGGGTGTGCGCGCAGGTCGCCTGGGCGATGGCGTTACCTGGGCCGTTGGTGCGCAGATTTATGACATTATTTTTTTCAGAAATCTACATTCGTGAAAATAAATTATCTACCTCTCTATTGCCTCTTCAGGTCGAGAAGCCTCTAGCGCGTGCCTTGCCGGTCGTTCTCACGTTTTTGTCCTGGCACGCGTCGGGGGCACGCCAGCGCGCAACGCTTGAAGACATGCCTGCGCTGATATATAAATTTTCACAAAACATAATCTGGAAAATATATTTCCATCGCGCGCTGCCAGCCGGCTCGCACGAATTTCCATAACAAGAGCGACAATCCATGAACACACCGTTGAACGCGGGGGCAATGATCGCCGCCCTGTTGCTTTCCTGTGCCAGTCCGGCCGCCCTGGCTGAAGGCAACTTGCTGGCCGTGGGCGGTATGCTGCGTGCCAGTAACCTTCCGGTCTATGACAAGTTCATCGAACTCGCCGGTGGTCGTCAGGACGCCCGCATCGTCATCGTCCCAACGGCCAGCGGCAGCCTGAGCTCGAGCAATCGCTTCATGGCGGAACTGGTTGCCCTCGGGGTTGCCGCGAAGCGCATCAGCATCGTGGGGGTCGACAAGCTCAACTACCAGCGAACCATGAACGATGCCGCAGTGGTCGAACCGCTGCGCGGTGCCAGCGGCGTGTGGTTTGTCGGTGGCGACCAGGCCCGGATCGCCCGCGCCCTGTTCAACGCCGATGGCTCCCCGTCGCTGCTGATGCAGGCTGTGCGCAGCGTCTATGACCGCGGTGGCGTGGTCGGCGGCACCAGCGCCGGTGCCAGCGTTCTGGGTGGACAGATGCCAACCGCCTTCGGCGTCGTGATGGATACCCTGGACTTCGGCGTGGCCAGCAAAGCTGACCAGCGCGGCACGGCGTTGCTCAAGGGTGCCGGCCTGTTCAAAGGTGGTGTGATCGATCAGCACCTCGATCAGATCGAGGAAACCAGCACCGGGCGTGTCGCGCGCATGGCAGCCTACCTCACCGGGGGCACGCTCAACCGCGGGTTCGGCCTGGACACCAACACCGCGATGTGGGTCAACCCTCAAGGGCAGGTACAGGTGCTGGGCGAGGGCTATCTGACCGTGATGGACACCCGCCAGGCAGAGAAATCCTTCGGCCTGTATGGCACACGGCTTAGCAATGTGCGCTTGGCCATGCTCAGCCATGGCGATCGCTATGACCTTGCCAGCGGCAAGGTGCAGCCCGCCCCAGGCAAGGCAGTCATTCAGGCCGGTAGCGAATACCTGTCGGGCAATCAGCTGATTACAGACCTTTCGGGCGTTTCGGCGATCGACCGGGCGGTGATCTATGGTCTGGCGGATAATACCGCCTCGCGGCAGCTGGGCCTGATGACCCGCTACAACCCGCTCAACGGCTACCACTACGGCTACCGTTTCGAGTTTAGCAAGACGGCCGACTTCAGCGCCTATAGCCAGGTGCACGATGCGCTGACCCAGTACAGCGTGGGTGGCGTGCGCCTGGATATCCGCCCGGTCAATGCCACCCTCGGCGAGCCTGCAACCAGCGCGCCGACCGACGCCGGCTCGGGGAGCAGCGGCGATGCGATTCGCGCCATCAGTTTCAGGGGGCTGATGACCTTGAACGCCGGCAACGCCTTCGAACCAGGGCGGCCCATCACCCGTCTGGAACTGGCCAATGCCCTGCAGATGACGCTGGCCGCGGAGCCCAGGCGGGACCGGTTGCCCGCGTTGACCGATGTCGGCGCCGAACACCCGCTGCGTGATCAACTCGACGTGGTGCTGTCCAACGGCTGGATGAGCAGCAGCGAACCCTTCTCTGTCAACCAGCTCGTCAGCCGCAAGGAATGGGCGCTGGCCTGCCGGGCGCTGGTAGAGCGTTATCAGGGCATCCGCCTGAACAGAACCGTGGCGTTGTCGGACATCGGTGGCCTGGCCAAAGCCTATGCCGATGCGGCCACCCTCACCGTGGGTGAGGGCTGGCTGCAGGCCGAGCAAGGCCGCTTCAACCCACAAGCCCCGGTAACCCGGGCCGAAGTGGCGCAGGTACTGGCCAAGGTCGTCGGGTTGCAACCGCTGTAAGTTGAACCTGGCCGCGCTTGGCCTGGCGCAGCATCGGCCCTCCGTCAATCCACACAAGAGCCCTGTATGAAAATCAGCAGGTTGGAAGCGTTCGCCCTGGAAAAATTGCTGCAACCGCAAAGCCCGAAAGCCTTCGCCATCGCCCAGCCGGCGTTCCAGGTTCTGGAGCGGACGCAAACCAAGGCTGGCTTCTATTCGATCATCCAGTTGCCAGCGAGCATGGAGAGCCTGCACGACGATGCAGAGTTGAAGTGGCTGTTCAAGCTCAAGCAATCCAAAGCCAAGGGCTATTTCGTTTGCTGGGCAGAGTCGGCGACCACCCTGTGCCTGGAGGCGGTCATCAGCAAAGGGACGTGCCCACCCGAATTTTCACTGGAGCAATTGGCATAGGGCCGATGCGCCTGCCCTGACTGGCGGTGCAAGCCGCCACGTACCCCCATAACAAGAACAATGGAGCAAGCAATGAATACCGTGAAAGCGACCCTGATCGCAGTGGCCCTCGCCTCTACTCACGCCCAGTGGGCAGGTGCTGGCGAACAGCAGGCCTCGAAAGGCTTGATCGAAGACAGCACGCTGAACCTGCTCAACCGCAACTTCTGGATGCACCGCGACTATCGCAATGTCAGGCGCAACACCCGGAATGAATGGGACCAGGGGATCCAGGCGCACTATGTGTCGGGTTTTACCCCGGGCACGCTGGGCTTGGGTTTCGATGTGCATGCATATGGCGGCATCAGGCTTGATGGTGGCCGCGGAAGCGTCGGCAACGGGATCCTGCCGGTGGATAGCGAGGGGCGTATAGAAGACAGTACCGGCGAGTTGGGCGGTGCGGTGAAGCTGCGGGTGTCGTCCACTACCTTGAAATATGGCGAGCAACGCACCACCGCCCCGGTGTTTGCCACCAGCGATTCGCGTCTGCTGCCGGAGACCGCGACCGGCGTTCACCTGGCCAGCCAGGAGTACGAGAAGCTGTCCATGGAAGGAGGGCACTTCACTTCGATCAACCGACGTGACTCGAGCAACGCCGATGGCGCTCTGACCACCGAATACGCAGGTGTGGAAGCGCGCAGCGTCGATTTCATCGGTGCCACCTACCACGTCACCGACAGGCTCAGCCTGGCGGCCTACGCCAGCCAAGCCGAAGAGCTCTGGCGCCAGTATTTCGCCAACGTCTACTACACACTGCCCCTGGCTGAAACCCAGACCGTGAGCTTCGACCTGGTCGCTTACAAGACCCGCGATCAGGGCGCTGCGTTGGCGGGGCAACTGGACAATACGGCATATTCGCTCAAGGCTGCTTACAGCCAGGGTCCGCACAAGCTCAGCGTGGCGTACCAGAAGATCAGCGGCGACGACTTTTTCGACTACATCGGTGGTGATTCGATCTGGCTGGCCAACTCGGTCCAGTACTCGGACTTCAACGCCCCCAACGAGCGCTCCTGGCAGTTGAGATACGACCTGAACCTGGTGGCCTTCGGTGTACCGGGGCTGACGCTCATGGCCAGGTATGTGAAGGGCGATCAGATCGACGGTACCCGGGTGGACCCGAACGGCCCGTTCGCGGGATGGACGGGAGATGACCAGAAGCACTGGGAACGCGATATGGAAGCCCGCTATGTCATCCAGGCCGGCATGGCCAAGGACCTCTCGTTCCGCCTGCGCCAGGCCACCCACCGTTCCACTTCATTCGATAACGACCTGGATGAAGTGCGGCTGATCGTGGAGTACCCGCTGAGCTTGCTGTAATCCGTGGGGCGATGGATGCCTGCCTGAGGATCGAAAAGACGATGCCCACGTTCCCTGCGGAAGGCAGGCATCAAAGCGCCGAGGCTCAGGCTTGCTTGGCGCTTGCAGTGGCAGTTGCTTCAGCCTGCTCGTGCTGGCGCTTGCGGCCGATCACCAATACCCCCATGGCGGCCAGCGTGCACAGTGTCGCGAGGGGCATCAAGGCCAGGGCATAGCTGTTGGTGGCGTCGTGGATGGCACCGTAGACGTTGACCATCAGCCCGCCACCGATCAGGTTGGCCATGGCGCCGACGGCCGCCAGCCCGGCGGCTGCCGTGGACGACGACAGCCAGCCGGAGACCAGTGCCCAGAACGGCCCCTTCATCGAATAAGCGCCCACCAGCACCATTGTCAGCATCACGACCGTGGCCGGCAGCGAGGATGTGAACAGGGTCATCAGCAGGCCTGCGGCGATCAGCAGCATGGTCATCGCAGTGTGCCAGCGGCGCTCACCAGTGCGGTCGGAACTACGCCCCCAGATGATCATCGCGACCGAGGCGATGCCATACGGAATGGCATTGACCAGGCCGATCTCCATGGCACTGAGACCGAAGGTTTTCAGCAGCTGCGGCGCCCACACGCTCATGGTGCTGCCCGCGGCGGAAGCGCCCGAGTAGATCAACGCGAGTACCCAGATATCCTTGTGGCGCAGCAGTTTCCACAGCGAGATATGGCCGATGGCGGTCTTCTTGGCGGCCTCGCTGGCCAGCCGTTGGGTGAGCCAGCCGCGTTGCTCGTCGCTCAGCCACTTGGCCTGTTCAGGGCGGTCAGTCAGCACGAACAGGCAGGCGATGCCCAGTAGCACTGCCGGGATGCCTTCGAGGATGAACAGCCAGTGCCAGCCGCGCATGCCCATCCAGCCATCCAGGCTCAGCAGCAGGCCCGACAGGGGCGAACCGATGAAGTTGGCGGCCGGGATCGCCACCATGAACAGCGCCACCATGCGCGCACGGTAGGCCGACGGTAGCCAGTAGGTGAGGTAGAGCAGCACGCCCGGGAAGAAGCCGGCCTCGGCGGCGCCCAGCAGGAAGCGCATCACGTACAGCGAATTGGCGCCCTGGACGAACGCCGTGCCGGCGGAAATCAGGCCCCAGGTGATCATGATGCGAGCAATCCAGATCCGCGCGCCGTACCGCTGCATGGCCAGGTTGCTGGGTACTTCGACCAGGAAATAAGAGAAGAAGAACAGGCTGCTGGCGAAACCGAAGACCTTGGCTGAGAGCTGCAGGTCCTGGTTCATCTGTAGCGAAGCCATGCCAATGTTGCCGCGATCGATGATCGCAATCAGGTAGCAGATGATCAGAAAAGGCAGCAGGCGCCAGGCAACACGGCGCATGGTGCTGCGTTCGAGGTCGTCCGGCACGGAGGTAGCTGAATTCATGGTGCTCTCCAATTGTTGTTTTTCTGGAGTGACGCGTGGTATCGGCGCCGCTTCTCGCAAAGCGGCGCGAGAGGGCTGCAATCAGCTGTCGATCAGGTGGCGGTTGACCACGCAACGCGGATCAAGGGCATTGCCCGCCAGGATATCCAGCACCTGCCTCACACAGACCAGGGCTACACGGTCGCGGGCTTCGGTGGTGTTGGCGCCGACGTGTGGTGTGGCGACCAGGGTCGGCAAGCCCCACAGCGGGCTGTCGGCGGGTGGCGGCTCGGGGCTGAAGGTGTCCAGGCCCGCACCGGCAATGCGACGCTCGCTGAGTGCCTGTACCAGGGCGTCAGTGTCGATCAGCTCGCCACGGGCAGTGTTGATCAGGATGGCACCCGGACGCATGCGTGCCAATTGGTCAGCGCCGATCAGGCCGTGATTGGTCTCGGTCAGCGGGCAGTGCAGGCTGATGATATCGCTTTCGGCGAGCAGGCGATCGAAATCTTCCTCGCGCTCGACATGGGCGCGTGCCGGCAGTTGCTTGAGGTAAGGGTCGAACACCTTGACCTTCATGCGCAGCGGCGCCACCAGGTCCATCAGAATGCTGCCGATCGAACCCAGACCCACCAGGCCCAAGGTCTTGCCGGACAGCTCGATGCCGTTGGCCGACGCCTTGTCCCAGTGGCCTTCACGCATGCGTGCATCGAGCAGGGCGGTCTGGCGGGCGACGCTGAACATCAGGGCAAAGGCATGCTCGGCCACTGACTGTGCGTTGGCACCCACTGCGATCGACACAGGTATCCCGTGCTCGGCGGCAGCCTGGATATCGATGGTGTTGAAGCCGACACCGTGCTTGGTGATCAGCTTCAGCTTGGTGCAAGCCTCGATCATGGCGCGGGTCAGGCTGCCCTGGCGAACCACGATGGCATCGGGCTGTTCCGCGCGAATGATGGCCACCAGCTCTTCTGCCGGCAGGTAGGGCGTGGTGGGGACCACCCTGATGCCCTGGTCGGCGGCAAGTTGCATGGCCTCGGCGGCGAGTTCGGGGCCGGTAATCAGAATGGTACGGGACATCGTGAACACCTTTTTATTGTCAGGGCAGTCGCTGCAGTTCATGGGCGGCGATGGAATCAACCCTACCATAATGAAACGACGTTGCAACAAAATAAATTTACTGCTCGTCGTGATCTGAATGGGAGCTAAAAAAAGCGATTGAAAAAGGAATAATGCAATGACATTCTAAAAAACAGATTCGGCGGCCGCCGATGACATCGAATAACATCAATAGAGGTATGTCACATGAGCATTGGCTTCCAAGTGCTTGAACGCACGCGCAAAATTGGCGAAGAGTGGGTTGCACGCTACCGTGAGGTTCCGGTCGCCAACGTCAGCGACTCGATGAACCGCATGACGGCGGGCGGTGCCCGGCTGCGCCCAATGCACCGCGAAGGGGGGCTTTGCGGCCCGGCCCTCACCGTCAAGGCTCGCCCAGGTGACAACCTCATGCTGCACTACGCCCTCGACATCGCTCAGCCAGGCGACGTGATCGTGGTTGATGCCGGCGGTGACCTGACCAACGCCCTGATCGGCGAAATGATGGTGGCCTACGCCGTCAAGCGCGGTGTGGCGGGCATCGTCATCAACGGCGCGATCCGTGATGCGGCCAATATCGGTGCGGGCGACTTCCCGCTGTTCGCCGCCGGTGTGTCGCACCGTGGCCCGTACAAGGACGGCCCGGGCGAGATCAACGTGCCGATTGCCATTGATGGTATGGTGATCGAGCCGGGCGACCTGGTGATCGGCGATGAAGACGGCCTGCTCTGCGTACCGTACGACCAGGTTGCCGACGTCTATGCCCGTGCCACGGCCAAGCATGCTGCCGAAACCGCTCAGATGGAGCACATTGCCCAAGGTACCAACGACCGCTCCTGGGTCATTGAGTCCTTGAAGAAGAAAGGCTGCCTGCTGCCAGGCTGACCCAACAACCTGCTGCGCACCTTGCGATGGGGGGCGCAGCAGGCGATGGACTGGCGCGGGTCTCATGAGGATTCGCAGACTTGACCGATTCACCGTCGTTGCATCGTAGTCAATGGCCTTCCGCCATTCGTGCGCTCGCCCACCGCAATTTCCAGATATATTTCGCCGGCCAGGGGGTTTCCACCCTTGGCAAGTGGGTGCAGCAGGTGGCGTTGGCCTGGCTCGCCTATCACCTCACGGGTTCGGCCGTGCTGCTGGGCCTGATCACCTTCCTTTCGCTGGCGCCGCAACTACTGATTGGCCCGCTGGCCGGTGCATGGATCGACCGGCACGACAAACGTCGATTGCTGATCATCGTGCAAGTGATCCTGACCCTGCAGTCCTCTGCGCTGGCGCTCTCTACCTGGCTGGGCTGGGTCGATGGCCCGATCATCGCCGGCATGGCCTTGCTGCTGGGTTTGCTGAACGCCCTGGAAACACCGTTACGCCAGGCGTTGATCGGCAGTTTCGTCGATGACCCGGCCGACCTGCCCAATGCGCTGGTACTCAATGCCATGCTGATCAACGGCGCACGTTTCGTCGGCCCGCCATTGGCCGGGGCACTGATCGCGCTCGCCGGCGAGGCGACCTGCTTCGCGTTGACGGCCTTGGCCTTCCTGGCATTGCTGTTCGGCTTGCTGAAGGTGCGCGGTAGCGCCAGCCCAAAGGCCAGTGGTTCGACTGCCCAGGTGTTTCGCGAGGGGCTGGCCTACATGTGGCAGACCCGCAATGTGCGCCAACTGCTGGTCAACGTGATCATGGTCAACCTGTTGGCGTCC
The DNA here is from genome assembly GCF_014269035.2 of Pseudomonas vlassakiae. Lineage (GTDB taxonomy): Bacteria > Pseudomonadota > Gammaproteobacteria > Pseudomonadales > Pseudomonadaceae > Aquipseudomonas > Aquipseudomonas vlassakiae. Next base: position 46,575 of record NZ_JABWRP020000022.1, on the reverse strand, counting down.
TGCTATGCAGCGCTATTGCCGATCCTCGCCAAGGCGGTGTTTGCCGGTGACGCGCAGGTGCTGGGGTGGTTGTGGGGGGCGGCGGGGGCGGGAGCCTTCGCGGCGACCCTGGTGCTGGCGTTCGGCGGCGCATTGCCCCGCCTGCGCCAGTTCACCGACGCCGGGGCGCTGCTGTGCGCGGTCGCCCTGGTCGGCCTATGGCTGGGGGGCATGCTGCCATTGGCGTTGCTGGCGCTGGCATTGCTGGGTTTTGGCATCACCCTGAGCAATGTCAGCACCAACATGCAGCTGCAGAGCGGTGCGCCGGGCCACTTGCGTGGCCGGGTGATTGCCTTCTACATCGCCATGCGTTTTGGCTTCGAGGCTCTGGGCGGGATGATCGCCGGGTTGGTCGCGGCCCGCTGGGGGGCACCGGCGACCTTGGGGATCGCCGGTGGGGTGCTGGTGCTGGGGTTGCTGGGGCAGTACGGCATGCGTCGCCGCAGTTGATCGGTCAGGCAGCCTGACCCTGGCCCTGCGGCGTTTGCTGCTTGGCCGGGTCACCCAGCCAGAGCGTCAGGCAGGTACCGATCAGCAGGATCGAGGCTACGGCGAAGAACGGCAGGGTGAAGCTGTGCGTGGCATCCTTGATCAGGCCGATGAGGAAGGGCCCGGTGAAGCCGCCAAGGTTGCCGATCGAGACGATCAGCGCCAGGCCGCCCGCTGCGGCGCGGCCGGTGAGGAAGGTCGAGGGAATCGCCCAGAACGTTGCCTGGAAAGACAGGATGCCGGCCACGGCCAGGCACAGGCTGGCGATCTTCAGCAGCGGCTGGTCGATCAGCGCAGCACTCACCAGGGCCAGTGCAGCAAACGCCAGTGCGCTGGCCACGTAGGGCAGACGGTGCGTGCTGCGGTTGGCCAGGCGCGCCCATAAGGTCATGGCCACGGCGCCCAGCAGGTAAGGCAGCGCCACTACCGGGCCGACCACGCCGCTGGAAATACCCAGGCTCTTGATGATCTGCGGCAGCCAAAGCCCGATGCCGATGGAGCCGACGATGCAGCAGAAGTTGATGGCCGCCAGGGTGAACACCTTGGGATTGGTCAGTGCTGCGCGCAGTGTGTTGCCGTGGGAGGCGCCAATGGCCTGTTGCTCCTGGGACAGGCGCTGGGTCAGCCAGGCCTTTTCCCGTGGGTTCAGCCACTTTGCCTTGTTCGGGGCATCGACCAGCACGAACAGGCAGGCAATACCGAGCAACACGGCAGGCATCGATTCGGTGACCAGTAGCAGTTGCCAGTTCTTCAGGCCCCACACACCGTGCTGTTCCATCAGCCAGCCCGACAGTGGCGAGCCGACGATGTTGGCGACCGGGATGCCCAGCAGGAACGCTGCGGTAGCTTTCGCTCGCCACTTCCCGGGGAACCAGTAGGTGAAGTACAGGTACACCCCTGGCGTGAAGCCTGCTTCGGCAAGCCCCAGCAGGAACCGTGCGATGCTGAAGCTGATGGGGCCGGTGGCGAAGGCGGTGGCCATGGAAATCAGCCCCCAGGTGATCATGATCCGGGCAATCCACACCCGTGCGCCAAAGCGCTGCATCAGCAGGTTGCTGGGGATCTCGAACATGAAGTAGCCGAAGAAGAACAGGCCGGCCGCCCAGCCGAACATCGTCGCGGTCAGCCCCAGGTCCTGGTTCATGCTGATGGCGGCGAAGCCGACGTTGGTGCGATCGAGGTAGCTGATCACGTAGCAGATGAAGATGAACGGCACCAGGCGCCACAGCACGCGGCGCATCAGGCGGTCGCCCTCGGCGTCGCTGAGCGGCGCCTGGGCTGCAGGGGAATCGTGGTTCATGTCGTCACTCTTTTGTAGTTGTTGTGTGCGCTGACAGGCGCGGGTTCAGCTGTGGGAATACATCTGCAACCCAGGTGTGGCGGTACGGACCTGCAGAATGCTGCCGGTCTCGGATTCGGTAATGAACAGGGTCTGCCCGTCATCGCCACCGAAGGCCAGGTTGGTGTTGCTGATCCCGGCGCAGGAGACGATGCGTTGCAGCGGTTCGGCGACTTTCGACAGCTTCCACACCGAGCCGAAGCCGGTATGGGCGATGTACAGGTTGCTCTGCGCATCGAGGGCCAGGCCGTCGGGCCCGCCCAGGCCGCCATGCAACTGCGCGAAAACGCCCACCTTGCCGACGATCGAGCCGTTGCCCAGCGGGATGCGCCAGATCTGCTGCGCGCGGGTCACGGCTACCAGCAGGTGGTTGAGGTGGGGGTCGTAGACGATGCCGTTGGGGCTGGGAATGGTACCCAGCAGGCACGTCAGGTTGCCCTTGGCGTCGAGCTTGTATACCCGGCCCGTGGCGTCCTGCAGGCCAGTCTGGCCCTGGTCGGTGAAGTACAGGTCACCGTTCGGCGCGAACACCAGGTCGTTGACGCCCTTGAAACCTTCGGAGCCGGCCGAGTCCAGCAGCGGCTCGATGGCGCCGGTCTGCGGGTCGAGCAGCATGATCCCACGCTTGTAGTCGGTGATGAAGATGCGCCCGTCCTGGTGAATCTTCAGGCCGTTGGGCCAGCCATCGTACTGGCAGACCAGTTCCCATTCGCCTTGGGGCGAGATGCGGAAGATGCGCCCGTTGGGAATGTCGGTCACGTACAAGCGCCCCTGACGGTCGAAAGACGGGCCCTCGAGGAATGAGTCGATTGCGCGTCCCTGGCGGTTGGCGTTGGCCCAGGCAGTGGGGCGCGGGTCGCGGAAGCGTTCGGGCAGGCGCGTGAAGACGGTGGTTTCGACGGTGGGTGGGGCAGCGAAAAAACTCATGAGGGCTCCTGGCGGCAAGGGGCGCGTGAGCGTCCAGGTTGTTGTTGTGTTCTTGGTTTAATGCAATGCCATTTCAAAATAAATCATGATGCGACGAAAGGCGATGATTTTCGTCGTCTTTTTTGCGGCTCTTGACGAGGTTCAAAATTATGTGACCTTATGTAAAGGAAATGGCGTTCCAAAATAAAAACAACTGGAGTTTGCTATGCAGCCTTGGTCATGGCGTATGCCGTACCGTCCTTCTCGGTCTCTGAAAAACCTCTCGCTTACCGTTGGCCTTGCGGCTGTCACCGCCTGGCGCAAGCGGGTCACCGTGCGCCGTTGGGGCATGCAGGGCTGACTCGGCGTCCATTCCAATAACAAGAAAACCGGCACCTGGGTTCGGGTGCTCAGGGAGCTTTCGTCTTGAAATCCTTACCTTCCTTCTGTGGTCTTGCCCTTGCCGCCAGTGGTGGCCTAATGGCGTCGCCTGCTCTGGCGGACTTTCTTGCCGACAGCCATGCCAACCTGGCGATGCGTAACTTCTACTTCAACAGTGATAACCGCGACGGTGCCGCCAAGCCGTCGAAGACCGAGGAATGGGCGCAGGGCTTCCTGCTCGATCTGCGTTCGGGGTACACCAGCGGGGTGATCGGCGTCGGGGGGGATGCGACCGCCATGCTGGGTGTCACCTTGGACAGCGGCCGTGGCCGACACGCGGGGGGCACGATGATTCCGTCCGATGGCGAGCGTGCGGTGGATCAGTGGGGCAGCGCGGGCGCGACTTTGAAGTTCAAAGCGAGCAAGAACGAGCTGCGGGTCGGCCAGTTGATGCCGAAGATGCCGGTGTTGATGGCCTCGGATGGTCGGTTGCTGCCGCAGACCTTCCAGGGGGTGCAGCTGCAGTCGAAGGAGTTCGACAATCTGATGCTGATCGGCGGTGCGCTTGACCGCGCCCGGGGCCGGGCGTCCACCGACCTGACCGGCATGGCCGTAAGTGGCGGCACCCAGGAAAGTGACCGTTTCTATTTTGCCGGTGTCGATTACCGTGCCAGCGATGCGCTCATGCTGCAGTACTACGCGGGTGAATTGCAGGACTATTACCAGCAGCATTTTGCTGGCCTCAATCATACCCTGGCACTGACTGACGACAGCTCGCTGACGACCGACCTGCGCTACTTCCGCACCCGCTCGGACGGCGCCAACGGCAGCGCTTCGGGGCGAGCGCAGGGCTATACCGTAGGCGGCTACACCGCCGATGGAGACGGCGAAATCGATAGCGACCTGTGGAGTGCGGCGTTCACTTACCGCCTGGGTGGTCACTCGCTCATGCTGGGCTATCAGAGCGTTTCCGATGACAGCAACTTCGTGCAGATCAACCAAGGGTCGATCAACAAGGGGGCCGGTGGCAGCAGCTTGTATCTGTGGACAGACAAGATGCTATTGAGTTTCACGCGTGCTGGCGAGCGCACCGGTTTTGCGCAGTATGGCTACGATTTCGCGGCGTTGGGTGTGCCCGGCCTCAAGGCCTCGGTGATGTATCTCAAGGGTGACCACATCCAGACCGCGGGCGGCGCCGAGCAGTCGGAGTGGGAGCGGGACTTCTCCCTGGATTATGTGATCCAGAGCGGGACCTTCAAGGGCCTGGGCGTGGCCTGGCGCAATGGCATGTCCCGCAGCGAAGCGGCCCGCAATGGCGATCAGAACCGCGTGATCGTCAACTATACCGTGGCATTGTTCTGAGCTGGCAGCAGCCGGCCTGTTCAGCGTTACGGTCCGGGAAATGCTCAAGGTTCTTCACCGTCGACGATGATGGTGCCGCATCGGCTCTTGCTGGCATGATGGCGGTTGCCAGGGCATTCGCAGATAATGATTCATCTGGGCCCTGACAAAGACTTGGGCAATTCAAAGGTGAGGATCTACGGATGGTTAATGTTCGGCCGCGTCCTGCGGTGAATGGCGTGGCTTCGGCTGACCGCGTGCTGACAGTGCTCTCGGCGTTCCAGGTGGGCGACACGTCCTTGACCCTTGTGGAGCTTGTCGAGCGTACCGGACTGATCAAAAGTACCATCATGCGTTTGATGGTCTCGCTGGAGAACCATGGTTTCGTCAATCGCATGGCAGATGGGCGCTACCAGCTGGCCAGCGAGGTCATGCGGCTCAATGCGGTGTATGAGGAGGGCATTGATCTGGAGCGCCACGTGATGCCCAGGCTGCACCAGTTGGCAGAGCGTACCGGCGAGACGGCCTCGTTCTACGTGCGACACGGCGCGTATCGGATGTGTCAGTACCGCGTCAATTCGCCCCATCGACTGCGCATGCACGTCCAGCCCGGCGACATGCGGCCGATGGACGACGCCGCTGGGGCCCAGGCGTTGCGCGCGCCGTTCGCCAGCGGTATCGCCATGCAAAAGCCGTTTTACTCGATGGGAGCCACAGACCCGCATGCCGCATCGGTCGCCTTTCCCGTGTACGGCGCTGGCGACGAGCTGGTCGGCGCACTGGTGCTTTCCGGCCCATCCAGCCGGCTCACCCCGGAGTGTGCCGAAGCCTTCAACGACATTTTCTTCGACGCTACCCGTGACCTGATGCGCAGCCTTGGCTGCAAGGCTGCAGATGGCTTGCCGGCAGCCGGGAAGTGATCATCGCCAGCAGGACGCGGGGCGGCTACTAGCGCAATGATCGCTGTAGCCGCTCGGTCAGGTTCAGCAGATCACTGAATCAGCGGCACGCCACTGAGCTTCTGCAGCTCGTCAAAGTCGATGTCCGCGCAGATCTCTACCACTTTCAGGCCATCGGCAGTCACTTCCAGCACGGCCAGGTCGGTGTAGATACGGCTGACGCAACCGATGCCGGTCAGCGGGTAGGTGCACTCGGGCACCAGCTTGCTTTCGCCGGTCTTGGTCAGGTGGTCCATCATCACGAACACCTGGCGGGCGCCCGTGGCCAGGTCCATCGCGCCGCCCACGGCGGGGATCGAACCTTCGGCGCCGGTGTGCCAGTTGGCCAGGTCGCCCTTGACCGAGACCTGGAAGGCGCCCAGCACGGCGATGTCCAGGTGGCCGCCACGCATCATCGAGAACGAGTCGGCGTGGTGGAAGAAGGCACCACCGGTGAGCAGGGTCACGTGTTGCTTGCCGGCGTTGATCAGGTCGTCGTCTTCCTCGCCTGGCGCCGGGCTCGGGCCCATGCCCAGCAGGCCATTCTCGCTGTGCAGGAACACTTCCTTGTCGCCCAGGTAGTTGGCCACCAGGGTCGGTGCGCCGATGCCCAGGTTGACGTAGGCGCCTTCCTGGATGTCTGCGGCCACGCGCTGGGCCATCTCGGTGCGGGAGAGCTTTTTGGTGATGGTCATGGCAGGCCTCAGACAGCGTTGGCGATCGAAGAAGCGGCAGCACCGGAAACGGCGACCACGCGCTGGACGAAAATACCCGGGGTGATGATGTGCTCCGGGTCCAGTTCACCGAGCTCGACAACCTGGTCGACCTGGGCGATGGCGGTCTTGGCGGCCATGGCCATGATCGGGCCGAAGTTGCGCGCGGCCTTGCGGTAGACCAGGTTGCCCCAACGGTCACCCTTGTGCGCCTTGATCAGCGCAAAGTCGGCGTGCAGTGGCATTTCCAGCACGTACTGGCGGCCGTCGATTTCACGGGTTTCCTTGCCTTCGGCGAGCAGGGTGCCGTAGCCGGTCGGCGAGAAGAATGCACCGATGCCCGAACCCGCTGCGCGGATACGCTCCGCCAGGTTGCCTTGTGGCACGACTTCCAGTTCGATCTTGCCGGCACGGTACAGTTCGTCGAACACGTAGGAGTCGGACTGGCGCGGGAAGGAGCAGATTACCTTGCGCACGCTGCCGGCCATCAGCAGAGCGGCCAGGCCGATCTCGCCGTTGCCGGCGTTGTTGCTGATGATGGTCAGGTCGCGGGCACCGGTGGCGATCAGGCCATCGATGAGTTCGGACGGCATCCCGGCGGTGCCGAAGCCACCGACCATGATGGTCGAACCGTCGGTAATCCCTTCCACCGCGCTGGCGATGGACTCAAACGTTTTATTGATCACAGCGAGCTCCTGGTTCTTCCTGGAGTATGAATTGTCGACCTGCCGCGTTGACGCGGTGGGGCCATTCAGCGCGTTGGCGTTGTGTGCTGACTTGCCCATAGCGTGCCGCAATCGCGTGAAACAGTAGAGGGGGCGGAGAGGAATTTGTGCGATTACCGAACTGTTGTGCGATTTCTGAGCGGTCCGGACCCCTGACAATCACTCGGATGCAAACGATGGCCGCTCGGCGAACCAGGCCACCGCCAGCGCCTTGAACGCCTCGGCCGAAGGCGTCAGCGGATAGCGCTGGTCATGCGCCAGGACGATGCTGTGGGTGGGCAGCTTCTCATCGGTCGGCCGGCAGACCAGCGCTTGCCCATCATAGCTACGGTCACCAAATGGCCGGGTATAGATCAGCGCCACGCCAAAGCCGTTGGCGACGAGGCTACGCTGCAGCTCGAAGGTGCGCACACGGTGCACAACGGCCGGTGACAGGTCGTAGAAGCTGAACAGGTCCAGCACATGCTGCCAACTCTGCGCCTGATCGGTGACCACCAGGGTGTATTGCGCCAGTGCCTTGAGGCTGACGCGCGGTTCCCTTGCCAAGGGGTGATCGGCTGCCAGCAGTACCTGAGCGGTCAGCTCGCACAGCTGAGTGCAGTGGGTGTTCGGCGGCAAACCCAGGTCGTAGGTGATCGCCAGCTCTATCGCCCCTTCACTGAGCCGCTTGCCCACGAAATCGAAGCTGCCATCGCGCATGTCGACGGTAACCCGCGGGCAGGACTCCTGCATCCGCCGCACGGTTTGCGGCAGGCAATAGGGCGCCAGGTCTTCGAAACAGCCGACCACCAGTTCGCCGACGCACTCACCTGCATTGGCATTGATTTCGGCAAAGGTCTGCGCCTCTGCCAGTACGCGACGGGCCTGGACCATGACTGTGCGACCGAAGGGCGTCAGCGATATGCCCAGGCCCCGTTGGCGGATGAAGATCGATTGCCCAAGCACCTCCTCCAGCTCGGTGATGGCGGCCGAGATGGAGGGTTGTGACACATGCAGTTCCATGGCCGCAGCCGTCAGGTTTCCGTGCTTGGCCGCTGTGAGCGCATAGCGCAGTTGCCGCAGCGTGAACTTCATAGGTTTTTCCTTTGTGATGCATCAGCACTTATTATTTTATCCTTTTTTTACATTGTGAAATATTTCTCCTGCGCAGTGCTCACCAAGGACGGCACGTCAGCCAGGCTGGCGTCCCTCTTTGGGCCGGATGCCCTCGAATACTGCAATCAATGTTCTTGTTTGGGAGCGTCACAATGACAATTACAAAGGCTCTGCTGACCACGACACTTTCTCTCGGGTTGCTGGCGTCCGCTGGCGGCAGCCAGGCCGCCAGTTGGTGCGAGTCTGGCAAACCGGTCAAATTCGCCGGTTTGAACTGGGAAAGCGGGATGCTGCTCACCGACGTGATGCAGTTCGTGCTGAAAAACGGTTACGGCTGCGATACCGATAGCCTGCCGGGCAACTCCATCTCCATGGAAAACGCCCTGAGCAGCAACGATATCCAGGTGTTCGCCGAAGAATGGGTAGGGCGCAGCGAGGTCTGGAACAAGGCTGCGGCTGCCGGCAAGGTCGTCGGCGTCGGCGCCCCGGTGGTAGGCGCGGTCGAGGGCTGGTACGTGCCGCGTTATGTGATCGAAGGCGATGCCCAGCGCAAACTCGAAGCCAAGGCACCGAACCTCAAGCGCATCGCCGACCTGGGGCAATACGCTCAGGTCTTCCAGGACCCGGAAGAACCGGACAAGGGGCGCTTCTACAACTGCCCGGCCGGCTGGACCTGTGAGCTGGACAACAGCGAAATGCTCAAGCACTACGGCCTGGAAAACACCTATACCAACTTCCGTCCGGGCACCGGCCCGGCGCTGGATGCCGCCGTGCTGTCGAGCTACAAGCGGGGTGAGCCGATCCTGTTCTATTACTGGTCACCGACGCCGTTGATGGGCCAGGCCGACCTGGTCAAGCTGGACGAGAAGCCCGGCGTGGACAAATCCGTGACCATCAAGGTGGGGGTGTCCAAGGCCTTCCACGAGCAGGCGCCGGAACTGGTGGCAGTACTGGAAAAGGTCAATCTGCCGATCGACCTGCTGAACCAGAACCTGGCGCGCATGAGCAAAGACCGTATCGAGTCGCCGGAGCTGGCCAGGTTGTTCCTCAAGGAGCACCCGGAAGTCTGGCACAGCTGGGTCAGCGAAGACGCAGCCAAGAAGGTCGATGCGGCACTCTGAAAGCGGGGGCGTCCGGCGGTTGCCGGATATACCCACGTCGGTCCGCTCCATGCACTTGCTCGAGACAATTCCATGTTTCCCAAAAACTTCACGTTCTCCATTGCCGACTGGGTCAATGGCTGGGTCGATGCGCTGGTAAGCAACTACGGCGATGTGTTCCGGCACGTCTCCGACACTCTGTTGTGGGCCATCGTCAACCTCGAAGGCCTGCTGCGCGCGACCCCTTGGTGGCTGGTGCTGGCCATCGTCGCGGGTATTGCCTGGCATGCCACCCGCAAGGTCGCGGCCACCGCCGTGATCGTCGGCTTGCTGTTCCTGGTCGGTGCGGTAGGCCTCTGGGACAAGCTGATGCAGACCTTGGCGCTGATGCTGGTGGCCACGCTGATCTCCGTGCTGGTCGGCATTCCGCTGGGGATCCTGTCGGCGCGCAACGACCGCCTGCGGGCGGTGTTGATGCCGCTGCTCGACATCATGCAGACCATGCCCAGCTTCGTGTACCTGATTCCGGTGTTGATGCTGTTCGGCCTGGGCAAGGTGCCGGCGATCTTTGCCACCGTCATCTATGCCGCTCCGCCACTGATCCGCCTGACCGATCTGGGGATTCGCCAGGTGGATGGCGAAGTGATGGAGGCAATCAATGCCTTCGGCGCCAATCGCCTGCAGCAACTGTTCGGCGTGCAACTGCCCCTGGCGTTGCCGAGCATCATGGCCGGTATCAACCAGACCACCATGATGGCCCTGTCGATGGTGGTCATCGCGTCGATGATCGGCGCCCGTGGCCTGGGTGAAGACGTGCTGGTCGGCATCCAGACCCTCAACGTCGGCCGCGGCCTCGAAGCGGGCCTGGCCATTGTGATTCTGGCGGTCGTGATCGACCGTATTACCCAGGCTTATGGCCGGCCACGGCATGGGGTGGGCAAATGAGCGCCAAGCAGATGATGAACAAGATCGAAGTGAAGAACGTCTTCAAGATTTTCGGGGCGCGCGCCGAAGAGGCCATGGCACTGATCCGCCAGAAAAAGGCCAAGGACCAGGTGCTGGCCGAAACCGGCTGCGTGGTCGGCGTCAACGACCTTTCGTTGTCCATCGGCAGCGGTGAGATCTTCGTGATCATGGGACTGTCGGGCTCGGGCAAATCAACCCTGGTGCGCCATTTCAACCGCCTGATCGACCCCACCAGCGGCCAGATCCTGGTCGATGGCGAGGACATCCTGCAATACGACCTGCCGGCCCTGCGTGAATTCCGCCGACACAAGATCAGCATGGTGTTCCAGAGCTTCGGCCTGCTGCCGCACCGCAGCGTGCTGGACAACGTCGGCTATGGCCTGAAAGTCCGTGGCGAAAACAAGGCCACGTGCATTGAGCGAGCCCAGCACTGGATCAACACCGTGGGCTTGAAAGGGTATGAAAAATCGTACCCGCACCAGTTGTCGGGCGGGATGCGCCAGCGCGTTGGCCTGGCCCGTGCCTTGGCCGCCGACACTGACATCATCCTCATGGACGAAGCCTTCAGTGCGCTCGACCCGCTGATTCGCGCCGAAATGCAGGACCAGCTGCTGGAGCTGCAGAAGACCTTGCACAAGACCATCGTCTTCATCACCCACGACCTCGATGAAGCGGTGCGTATCGGCAACCGGATTGCCATTCTCAAAGACGGTCGCCTGATCCAGGTCGGCACGCCGAAGGAAATCCTCTATCAGCCTGCGGACGAATACGTCGATCGTTTCGTGCAGCGCCGCGTAGCTTCGCTTTAAGGAATCGCGTGTATGTCGTTTGCCGAAAAAATCATCATCGCCGATGCGCCTGTTCACTGGCAGGACGTGGTGGCCGTGGCGCGGCATGGCGCCAGGCTCGAGCTGGCGCCTTCGGCCTGGGCGCGGATCGACAACGCCCAGGCGATCGTCCAGCGCATCGTTGCCAGCGGTGAACGCGCCTATGGCGTCAACACCGGGCTTGGCGCCTTGTGCAATGTGTCATTGCAAGACGAACAGCTCAGCCAGTTGTCGCGCAATACCTTGCTCAGCCATGCCTGTGGCGTGGGGGCAGCGCTGTCGGATGAACAGACCCGGGCGATCATGTGCGCGGCGGTCGTCAATTTCAGCCAGGGCCGTTCCGGCCTGCAGCGCAAGGTGGTCGAGGCGCTGCTGACACTGCTCAACCAGCACATCACCCCACAGGTTCCGAAGCAGGGGTCGGTGGGGTATCTGACCCACATGGCCCATATCAGCATCAGCTTGCTGGGCGTCGGTCAGGTCAGTTATCGCGGCCAGATCGTACCCGCGCAGCAAGCCCTGGCCGAGGTCGGCCTGGCGCCGGTCAGGCTGGGCGCCAAGGATGGCCTGTGCCTGGTCAACGGCACCCCGTGCATGACCGGCCTGAGCTGCCTGTCTCTGGACGACGCCACGCGGTTGAGCCAATGGGCGGACGTGATCGGTGCAATGAGCTTCGAAGCCCTGCGTGGCCAACTCGATGCCTTCGACCCGGAAATCATTGCGCTCAAACCGCACCCCGGCATGCAGCGTGTGGGCAGCAACTTGCGCCGCCTGCTTGAAGGCAGCGAAGTCATTGCCAGCAGCCATGGCATCCGCACCCAGGACGCGTTGAGCATTCGTTCGATCCCGCAGGTTCATGGCGCCGCCCGCGATCAGTTGGCCCACGCTGCGCGGCAGATCGAAACCGAACTCAATTCCACGACCGACAACCCGATGTTGCTGGGTACGCCCGAGTCGTATCGAGTGGTTTCCCAGGCGAACCCGCACGGCCAGTCGGTGGCCATGGCGGCTGACCTGCTGGCTATCGCGGTGGCCGAGATCGGGGCGATTGCCGAGCGCCGTCTCGACCGCCTGATCAACCCCTTGGTCAGTGGCTTGCCGGCGTTCCTGGTCAGCCAGCCTGGGGTGAATTCGGGCATGATGATCGTCCAGTACGTGGCCGCTTCCCTGTGTGCGGAAAACCGCCAGTTGGCGCAACCGGCCGTCATCGACAACTACGTCACCTCCGGGCTGCAGGAGGATCACTTGAGCATGGGCACCAATGCCGGGTTGAAGCTGCACCGCGCCTTGGAGAACTGCACGCAGATCCTTGCCATCGAGTACCTGTTGGCGGCCCAGGCCTTCGAGTTCCTCAAGGAGCAGCGTTTTGGGGCAGGGACGGAGGTCGCCTGGCGCTTGCTGCGCGAGCGGGTGCCGGCATATGCCCAGGACCGATGGCTGGCCCCGGATATCGTCAGCAGTGCAGCGATCCTGAAGGAAGCGGGGCTGCTGGATGCGGCCTTCCCGGGGTTGCTGTGAGGTGGACTGTCATGGGTGCCCGACAGCGTTGCTGAACAGCTTGACGGCCTCCACGACTTGGCGCGCGCCGCTCTGAATGTCCTCGATCACCTGTCCCGCCTGGCCAACCATTTCGACGCCGAGGTCGGCTTTACCAAGACTTTTCTGCATGCCCTGGACAGCGACCTGGGAGAGATCATGGTTTCGCTTTACCACCTCCTTGATCTCCGTTGTCGCTTGAGCGGTTCGCACTGCCAACTTGCGAACCTCGTCTGCTACCACGGAAAAACCCCTGCCGTGCTCTCCCGCTCGGGCCGCTTCAATCGCAGCATTCAGGGCCAGGAGGTTTGTTTGCTCGGCAACCTCGCGAATCGTTTGAATGATGCGGGTGATGGCTTCGGATTGCGTGTTGACTGCCTGAATCTGCTCTGCGGCTCTGGAAAGCTCATCGGCAATTTCTCGCACCGTGGCGATGGTCTGGCGAACGATATTTGCGCCTTGGTGAGCGTTGCGGTCGGTATTGTGGGCGATTTCGTAAGCCAGCGCGGCAGCCGCTGATTCAGCCTGTTGATGGTTGACTTGAGGTGTGATGTCGCGAGCAAATTTGACAATTTTGTAGAGCCGGTTCTCGGTATCGAACACTGGGTTGTAAGTCGCGCTCAGCCAGACGGTATTGCCGTGCCGGTCAACCCGCTGGAAGCGGCCAGAGAAAAACTCACCTGCGTTCAGCCGCGTCCAGAATTGTTGGTATTCAGCCGAGTCCGCTTCCTGCGGCGTGCAAAACAGTCGGTGATGCTTGCCCTGGATGTCTTTTAATTCATATTTGAATGTGCGCAAAAAGTTTTGATTGGCTTCAATGAGGTGTCCGTTCAGGTCGAACGAGACGATGGCCATGGCGCGATGAATGGCGTCTATTACACCGCTTTGCTCTTGTTCGATTTTTACCCGGTCTGTTACAACGGTCGCGAGCATCAGGATCTCTTCGACGTCGCCACTTGAGCGGAGAATCGGATTGTAGCTCGCTTCCATCCATACTTTCGTTCCCGCCTTGTTACAGAGCGCAAACCGATCGCGAACATACTCACCCCTGCGCAACTTTTGCCAGAGGTCGCCGTTTATACCTGCCGGAGAGTCATCCCTGGGGACAAGTAGGGTGTGATGCTTTCCAATCAGTTCGTCTTGATGGTAATCCAGCGCGCGTAGAAAGTTCTGGTTGGCGCTGATGATGATACCGTTCGGTGCAAGCGTCATCATCAGGTTGGACAGGTCGATGGCGCGCGTTCTTGCCTGCGTGTACCTTAATGCCGATGAGGCATGTTCAAGTTCGAGCTTTAATCGTGTGTTAAACATAAGCTATCCTGGTGCTGCTTTGATTGTGGGCTCGGTGCTTCTGTGTCCTCGATATCGCGGCTAAGGCCAAGTAATACGGGGGAGCGCCTCGATCGCGGGCTTTGCAAAAAAGTATCCTTGAAACAAGTTGACGCCAATGTCTTGCAGTGTCGTCAATTCTTCCAAGGTTTCTACGCCTTCGGCGATGACCTCGATGCCGAGCGCCTTGGATATCGTTACGATCCCATGAGTTATCACTCTTTTGGCTTTGCTGTGCTGAATCCCTCGGATGAGGTCCATGTCGATTTTTATGATGTCGGGCTGAAAATCGGCAAGTAGGTTGAGGCCTGAGTAGCCGGCGCCGAAATCATCGATAGCCGTTTTGAAACCCTGCTTCTTGTAAGCGCTCATGATGTTCTTGATATGCGATCTGTCACTGATGCTCTCACCTTCAGTGACTTCGAATATGATTCGATCAATCGGGAATCCGAATGTCTCGGCGGCCTCCAGTGTGGTGCGTATGCAGGCTTCTGCTTGATAGACCGCGTTGGGTAAAAAATTGATGCTTAAAAAGTCTTGAACACTGGCTTTTGCTGCTAATTCAACGGCTTTGACACGGCATGCTTGATCGAAGCGGTATCGATTGGACTCATTGACCTTGTCCAAAATGGATTTGGCACCCGCTCCGTCTGTGCCGCGAACCAGAGATTCATAAGCGAATACAGTGTTGTTGGCGGTATTTACAATCGGTTGAAAGGCCATGGTGAAATCGACATCAAAGCCTTGATTGTCCTTGCAGTTGCGGCAACCGTGGGGCCGCTGAGCCGTGACGGGTATGAGTTGTATAGACAAGCTGGCACCTCGTGTGGGGCGGTGGTATGGCTCCGTGCCGATGTCTTGGAGGTGCTTGCACGCTCCCTGAGGCGAAGTATTGCCCCAATACTTGTACAAGGAAAGCTATTTGTACAATTATTTTTGGCGCATAGGGCGGTGTATAAGCCAAATCAGGCGACGAAATAGCCATCCACGGGTCTTTGTTAACTTCTGAGCACCGAGGCTGTACAACTTTGGGGCGTGGGTCGATTGCACTTGCGAGTGCCTTGGCGTGCGGTGGTATTGATAAAACCGATAGGAGCTATATCGAAAGCATCTGTTCCATCAAAGAAAATGGGGCCACGACATAACCACATGATGGAATCTGCCATGAATAGAGTCTCTTTCACCGAACGCATGGTCCATGCCGTCGGCTATGAAATCTTCGCCGTTCTGCTCTGTGCGCCCTTGCTCTCGTGGCTCATGGGCAAGTCGCTGGCCACGGCCGGCACCCTGGCGGTCACGCTGTCGCTGATCGCGATGGCCTGGAACATGGTCTACAACGCGCTGGTCGACCGCTTCGTGGCGACGCCGCGCATTCAGTGGAAAGCCCCGGCGCGCTTCGTCCATGGGCTGGGCTTCGAGGCGGGCCTGGTGGTCTGGTGCCTGCCGGTGGCGGCCTGGATGCTGGAGATCTCGCTGCTGCAGGCGTTCATGGTCGAGCTGGGCTTCTTCGTGATCATCTTGCCCTACACCGTGCTGTACAACTGGGTGTTCGACCGCGCCCGGCACCTCATCCAGCAGCGCCGGGCCGTGGTCTGAGGCCTCAGAAGTGCCTGCTGACACCTGCCACCACGGTGGCGCTGCAGACGTCGTCGAAGCCATAGCTACTGGCGCATTCGGCCTGCGACAGGTTGGTGTCCATGTAGCTGAGGCGCCAGGTCAGCCCGAGGTAATCGCGGCTGAGCCTGGCTTCCCATTCACGGTACGCGTCTCGCGACTGGCCACTTTGTGACCAATAGCTCGGGTCCTTGAAGTCGACGCGGCCGTAGCGCAGCTCCAGGCCGACCTCCAGCGGCAGCACCGTGTGGTAGCCAACGAAGGTATAGAGGCTGTCCTGATCCTTGCCATACCGGGTGTTGGAATCGCTGGAGTAATACGCCGCGAGCTTGAAGCCGTGCACATCGAGGATGGCGTAGAGCTCGGACAGGTTGTACTGGCTCTCCTTGGGGTAGGTGTACTTGAGATAGCCCAGGTCCAGGTTGATGCCTTCAGTCGCTTGCCATGCCCAGCCAGCGTAGTAGTCGACCTCCTGGCGGGTTTTGCTGTCGAAGCCGAAATCGACATTCGAGGTCCAGGCGCCCAGGTACAGGCCGCTGGCATGGCTGAGCATCACGTCGGCCTGCGCGGCCGGGTCGCCCTGAGTTTGCGATATGCCGCGGCTGCGGTAGTCACTGACCGCGGCAAGGTCGATGTCGACCGCGAAGTCATCGTTGATCGGCACGGCAAGGGCGGCGGGGGCGAGCGCGGCGCAGCCGAGTGCACACACGGCTGCCAGGGTAGCGTGTTTCATGAGTAGCCCTGTCTTGTCTTGTGGTTGTTGTGGCAGATAAGAACGCGGCATGCCCAAGGGCACGCCGAGGGGCTCGATTTACTTGGCGTAGACCTCGCGGCCACCGAAGTAGGTAGCCAACACCTGGGTTTCACCCAGTTGCTGATCGTTCACCGCAAGCACGTCACGGTCGAGGATGACGAAGTCGGCCTGCTTGCCCTGGCTCAGCGAGCCGATCTGCTGCTCCAGGCCCAGAGCCTTGGCAGCATGGGCGGTGTAGGCATACAGCATGGTCTGGCGGTCGAGGCGCTCATCGGCATTGAGCACGCCTTGCTCGCCTTTGCGCGTTGACGCCTGGGCGATGGCCTGCCAGGGGTTTGGCGAGGACACCGGCCAGTCGCTGGCGCCGGCGATGGTCGCGCCATTTTTCTGCAGCGAATGGGCCGGGTACTGGTAACGGAACGCCGCCGCGTCGACGTAGGGCTTGACCATATCGACGGTGTAATCGTCGCCAGCGGCCCACAGCAACTGCATCGAGGCAATCACGTCAAGGGCCTTGAAGCGGGCGAAATCCTGGGGGTTGACCAATTGCAGGTGGGTGATCGAATGGTGGATGCCGCTGTGGCCGGCCTTGCGCGCCTGCTCGACGCCATTGAGCGCTTCACGCACCGCCCGGTCGCCGATGGCGTGCACATGCACCAGCCAGCCGCGCTGGTCGGCGGCGCTGACCAGCTCGCCGAAATGTTGCGGGTCGATCAGCAGTTCGCCAGGCTTGTGCGTGTTGTGGTACGGCGTGAGCAAGGCGGCCGACTGCGCGGGGTATTCGAGTACGCCATCGGCGAATACCTTGATGCCTGGCAGGCTCAGGTTCGGCACGCCGGCGAACTGCTTGCGCACGTTGTCGATGGTCTGCAGGTCGGCGGGGGTACTTTTCGGATTGACCACCAGCAGCGCGGCGACATGCGCGTTCAGGCCGCCCTGTTCGGCAAGGGCCTTGTAGGCGGGCAGCACGCCCACGGTATGGTCGGTAGGCTTGATGGCGAAGATCGCCTCGCCGGGCATGCTGTTGGCGGCTGGGTCCATCCACGCGGTGATGCCCAGGCTGTTGTTGAACTGCACGGCTGCCTGTGCACCCTTGAGCAGGGTAGCGGCATCGGCCTTGGGCAATACGCTGGCGACCCGGTCCCAGCCGGCATCGACCAGGAAGCCGTTGGGCTGGCCATCGTCGAAGCTGCCGATGGTGTCTTTTTCCTGCTTGCTCAGGCTACCCAGCAACGCCTTGTCGATACCGGCGCGCTTGAGCATGGCCTGGTTGGCCCAGGCGGTGTGGTAGTCCTCGCCAATGAATACGATGGGCGTGTCAGCCCATTCACCGTGGCTGAAATGCTCGTTGAGCGCCTTGGCCTGCGCCCAGTAGTTCGAGCTGACCCCCAGTACCTTCAGCACATCGCCAGTGCGGGCACGTCCGTCGTCGCGCCAGGCGCGCAGGCGGGTTTCGAACTCATCCAGCGGCAGCGCCTCGCCGCCCATGTCGGCGCCACTCAGTTGCAAGCCGCCGAAAATGGCGTGGGAGTGGGTATCGATCAGGCCCGGCGTGACCCGTTTGCCCTGCAGGTCGATCACCCGGGTTTTTCCGTCAGCGAATGCCCGCGCCTGGACGTCGGACCCCACGGCAACGATCTTGCCGCCTTCGATTGCAATGGCTTGCGCCTGCGGATTGGCGCGGTCGGCGGTGAAGATCTTGCCGTTGACCAGCACCAGGTCGGCAGCGGCCAGAACTTGCCCCGAGGAAAAAGCCACGGCCAGCGCCAGCAAGCCAGGGAGACATCTCGACATGTGTAGCCTCTTGTATTTATTGGTGTAACGCGAGCCTAACCAGCGCAGGCCTGGCATAGAATCGCCAGAACGCTAAAAAGCCTTTTGCCATTCAGGAAAAACCGCATGGATACCTTGGGTGCGATTTCGATGTTCGTCGCCACGGCCGAGCACGGCAGCTTCAGCCGCGCCGCCGAGGCGCTGGGCAAGACGCCTTCGGCGCTGACCAAGGCGGTCACGCACCTGGAGCGTGAACTGGGTAGCCAGCTGTTCGAGCGCAGCACCCGGCGCATCGTGCTGACCGAAGCCGGCCGGCTGTACCTGGACACCGCCCGGCAGGTGTTGAAGAGCCTGCACGAGGCCGGTGAAGAGATCAGCCAGCTGCAGGGGTTGTCCGGCACGCTGCGCCTGACCGCGCCGCTGGCATTTGGCCGGGCGTTCCTGGCTGATGCCTGTGCCGGCTTCATGGGCGAGTATCCGCAGATTCAGCTGCGGGTGGAATTGTCCGATGCCTTCATCGACCTGATCGAAGCCGGTTACGACCTGGCGCTGCGCGAAGGGCACAGCGACCTGCCGGGCCTGATTGCCCGGGTCATCGGCAAGAACCGCATCTTTCTTTGCGCGAGCCCCGGCTATCTCGAACGCCACCCGCTGCCGATAACGGCGCACAGCATCGGCCAGCACCAATGGCTCAAGTACGTTCACCCGGCGCTGGATGCAAAGTTCTGGTGGATGCAGTGCGACGGCATGCGCATGCGCCTGCCATACCCGCACAAGGCGCGGCTGGAGAGCGACAATTACGACTTGCTGTTGCGCAATGCGCTGGCAGGCCACGGCATCCTGCACACCCCGGAGTGGAGCGTGCGCCGCTACCTGCAGGAGGGGCGGCTGGTGCGGGTGATGGAGCACTGCGTGATCGAGCCGGATGCGTTCGGTGAAGACATCCTGGCCGTTTACCCCAGCCACCGGCGTGCCAGCGGCAAGGTATTGGCGTTCATCGACTACCTGCAGGGCTACTTGCAGCGGCGGTGAGGCTTAGCCGATCGGGTCCTGGCCGAGCACCTTGCTCAACGCAACCCGGGCATCTTCCAGTTGCACCAGCGAAGCATGCCGGGCGCCGAGGGCGTCACCGTTCTGGATAGCCGTGAGGATCGCCTTGTGCCGCGGCAGGGCCAGTTCGTCGAAGTTGGGGCGCTGGTTGGAGTAGCGCACCGACTCGCGCAAGGCCAGCGAGAGCATGTTGCACAGGTAGGCGAGCAGGTCGTTGTGGGTGGCGTCGGCGATACGTGCGTGGAAGTCCAGGTCCGGTTGCAGGCGCTCTTCGTGGGTGCGTGCGGCTTCCATACGCTGATAGGCCTCGCTGATCGAGGCGATATCCTCGGCACTGGCATTGGTCGCGGCCAGTGCCGCGGCGGCAGGTTCGATGACCCAACGCACGCTGGACAGGGTGTTGAAAAACTCTTGCTGCGGCGTAGCCTGCATCAGCCAGTGCAGCACGTCGGGGTCGAGCATGTGCCAGGCGTGGCGCGGGCGCACCAGGGTGCCGACACGGGGGCGGGCTTCGATCAGGCCCTTGGCGGTGAGGGCGCGCATCGCTTCACGGAACACCGGCCGGCTGATCGCATAGGCCTCGCAGAGGCTGGCCTCGGCGGGCAGTTTCTGCCCCGGCTGGAGCTGGCCGGATACGATCTGCAGGCCGAGGTCCTGGACCAGGGTGGCGTGCATGCTCTTGCGCGTGGTGGGCTGGCGGTAGTTCATGTGGGGTGCTGGCGGTCCATCGGAGCGGGGTGGGCATCATAGCATCACCGATCGAGCGCGGGCCTTGCTCCCACAAAGGCCGCGCCTACAAGAGCAGTGCCAGTGCAGGTTCAGTGGGAGTGCCTGGGCACAGCGGAGCCTCGGCAGCCCACCAGAAAGTCGAAGTCACAACCTTCATCGGCCTGCATCACATGGTCGATGTACAACTTCGCATAGCCCCCGCTGATCAACGGCTGCGGCACCTGCAGATCTGCCAGGCGGCCGGCCAGTTCCGCCTCGGAAATATCCAGGTGCAGGCGGCCCTCATGGCAGTCCAGTTCGATCCAGTCACCTTCGCGTACCGCCGCCAACGGCCCACCCGCCGCAGCTTCAGGGGCCACATGCAGGACCACGGTGCCATACGCCGTGCCGCTCATGCGCGCGTCGGAGATGCGCACCATGTCGGTCACGCCCTGGGCCAGCAGCTTGGCTGGCAAGCCCATGTTGCCGACTTCGGCCATGCCCGGGTAACCCTTCGGGCCGCAATGTTTCATCACCAGCACCGAGCTGGCATCGACCTCCAGCGCCGGGTCGTTGATGCGCGCCTTGTAGTCTTCGAAGTTCTCGAACACCACCGCACGGCCACGGTGGCGCATCAGTTCCGGGGTTGCCGCCGAGGGCTTGAGCACCGCGCCTTTGGGGGCGAGGTTGCCGCGCAGGATGCAGATGCCGCCGTCGGCCACCAGCGGCTTGTCGATCGGCCGGATGACCGCTTCGTCATACAGCGCTGCGCTCTGGCAGTTGTGCCACAGGCTCTTGCCATTGGCGGTCAGCGCGCTGGGGTGGGGCAGCAGGTTGTGCTCGCCCAGGCGACGGATCACGGCAGGCAGGCCACCGGCATAGTAGAACTCTTCCATCAGGAAGCGCCCGGACGGCTGCAGATCGACCAGGGTCGGCGTGCCGCGGCCGACGCGGGTCCAGTCTTCCAGTTGCAGGTCGACGCCGATGCGCCCGGCGATGGCTTTCAAGTGGATCACCGCGTTGGTCGAGCCACCAATGGCGGCGTTGACGCGGATGGCATTCTCGAAGGCTTCGCGGGTAAGAATCTTCGACAGGCGCAGGTCCTCGTTGACCATCTCGACGATGCGCATGCCCGACAGGTGAGCGAGCACGTAACGGCGCGAGTCCACCGCAGGGATCGCCGCATTGTGCGGCAGCGAGGTACCCAGGGCCTCGGCCATGCAGGCCATGGTCGAAGCGGTGCCCATGGTGTTGCAGGTGCCTGCCGAACGCGACATGCCAGCTTCGGCCGAAAGGAATTCGTTGAGGTCGATCTGCCCGGCTTTGTAGGCCTCGTGCATCTGCCAGACGATGGTGCCGGCGCCGATGTCGCGGCCCTTGTGCTTGCCGTTGAGCATCGGCCCGCCGGTGACCACGATCGCCGGCACGTCGCAGCTGGCGGCGCCCATCAGCAGGGCCGGGGTGGTCTTGTCGCAGCCAGTCAGCAGCACCACGGCGTCCACCGGGTTGCCACGAATGGCTTCTTCGACGTCCATGCTCGCCAGGTTGCGGGTGAGCATCGCGGTGGGGCGCAGGTTGGACTCGCCGCTGGAGAACACCGGGAACTCCACCGGGAAGCCGCCAGCCTCCAGCACGCCTTTCTTCACATGCTCGGCAATCTTGCGAAAGTGCGCGTTGCACGGGGTCAGCTCGGACCAGGTGTTGCAGATGCCGATGATCGGCTTGCCCTGAAACTCATGGTCGGGAATGCCCTGGTTCTTCATCCAGCTGCGGTACATGAAGCCGTTCTTGTCGGCGGTGCCGAACCATTGGGCGGAGCGCAGCGGGCGTTTGCTATCAGACATGACGGACACCTTATTAGTATTACTATTTATCGTTGTGCTTCGACTCTATCGCTAAAAATCATCACTGTGAAGGCTTGTTGATTTAAATAGTAATACTATATGCTAGTTTCACCGCGCCGGAGGTCTGCCCATGAAACCCCGGCCATGTGCTGTCCCCATTACAAGAACAATCGGAGACCTCGCCATGATCCAGGAGCAGCGGCTCGTCCGCCTGATCACCCTGAAACTCATCCCTTTTCTGGTCCTGCTGTACCTGGTGGCCTACGTCGATCGTTCGGCGGTGGGCTTTGCCAAGCTGCACATGGGGGCCGACATCGGCCTCGGTGATGCGGCCTACGGCCTGGGTGCCGGGCTGTTTTTCATCGGCTATTTTCTGTTCGAAGTCCCCAGCAACCTGCTGCTCGATCGCTTTGGCGCACGGCGCTGGTTTGCCCGCATCCTGCTGACCTGGGGGGCGATCACCGTCGGCATGGCGTTCGTCACCGGGCCCAGCGGCTTCTATGTGATGCGCTTCCTGCTCGGCGCGGCGGAGGCGGGGTTCTTCCCTGGCGTGCTGTACTACATCACCCAGTGGTACCCGGTGCGCCATCGCGGCAAGATCCTCGGCTTCTTCATCCTGTCGCAACCGCTGGCGATGCTGATCACCGGGCCGCTGTCGGGCGCCTTGCTGGGCCTGGATGGCAACCTCGGCCTGCATGGCTGGCAGTGGCTGTTCATCTGCATCGGCGCCCCCGCCGTGTTGTTGGCCTGGCCGACCCTGCGCCTGCTGCCGGACGGCCCGGACAAGGTGCGCTGGCTGGATGATGCGCAGCGCAGCTGGCTCAAGGAGCAGCTGGCCGAAGACCAGCGTGCGTTCGGCCAGACTCGCCACGGCAACCCGCTGCACGCCCTGAAGGATGGCCGGGTGTTGCTGCTGGCGCTGTTCTACCTGCCGGTGACCTTGAGCATCTATGGCTTGGGCCTGTGGCTGCCGACGCTGATTCACCAGTTCGGTGGCAGTGACTTGGTGACTGGCTTCGTTTCGGCAGTGCCGTACCTGTTCGGCATCATCGGCCTGTTGATCATCCCGCGCAGCTCCGACCGCCTCAACGACCGCTATGGCCACCTGGGCTTGCTGTATGCGTTGGGCGCGACGGGGCTGTTTCTCAGCGCCTGGCTGACGCTGCCGGCGATGCAGCTGGCCGCGTTGTGCCTGGTGGCTTTCGCGCTGTTCTCCTGCACGGCGATTTTCTGGACCTTGCCTGGGCGTTTCTTTTCCGGCGCCAGCGCGGCGGCCGGCATCGCCCTGATCAACTCGATCGGCAACCTCGGCGGCTACCTCGGCCCGTTCGGCATCGGCGCGCTCAAGGAACACACCGGCCAGCTGTCCTCGGGCCTGTACTTCCTGGCCGTGATGATGCTGTTCGGGCTGGTGCTGACCGGTGTCGTCTACAACCGCCTCGAGCGCCGCCAGCGCCAGGCATCCGTGAACATTGCAACCGACAAGCGAGCACAAGCATGCGACTGATCCAATTCGAAACCGCCGCCGGCCAGCGCCGGGTCGGCGTGGTGGAGGGCGAGCGCGCCCTGGAAATCCGCGGCGTGAGCAGCACCCGCGAACTTGCCCTGCAGGCCATTGCTGCAGGCCGCGACCTGGTCAGCCAGGTGCAGACCGCGGGCCTGGGCGAGGGCCATGACTACCGGGCGCTCCTGGCCGAAGGCCGAGTGCTGCCACCTTTGGACCACGAAGACCCGGCGCACTGCCTGGTCACCGGCACCGGCCTGACTCACCTGGGCAGCGCCGCCACCCGCGACAAGATGCACCAGCAGCAGGCCGAGGGTGCCGTCACCGACAGCATGCGCATGTTCCAGTGGGGCCTTGAAGGCGGGCGGCCGCCCGCAGGCGAGGAGGGCGCGCAACCGGAGTGGTTCTACAAGGGCGATGGCGCCATTGTCGTGCGCCCCGGTGCCGACTTGCCGTTGCCGGCCTTTGCCGAAGATGCCGGCGAGGAGCCGGAGCTGGTCGGGCTGTATGTGATTGGCGAGGGCGGCACGCCGTTCCGCCTGGGGTACGCGCTGGGCAACGAGTTCTCCGACCACGTGATGGAGCGGCGCAACTACCTGTACCTGGCGCATTCCAAGCTGCGCGCCTGCAGCTTCGGCCCGGAACTGCGCCTGGGCGCGCTGCCGGCGCACCTGGAAGGCCGCAGCCGCATCTTGCGCGACGGCCGGGAGCTGTGGAGCAAGCCGTTCCTGTCCGGTGAGCAGAACATGTGTCACAGCTTCGAAAACCTGGAGTTCCACCACTTCAAGTACCGCCAGTTCCTGCGCCCGGGCGATGTCCATGTGCATTATTTCGGCACCGCCACGCTGTCGTTCGCCGACGGCATCCAGGCCCGGCCGGGGGACACGTTCGAAATCAGCCTGGACGCCTTCGGCGAGCCGCTGCGCAATGGCATCGTTGCCTCTGAACACGCGGTGCGCCCAGGCCTGGTGAAAAGCCTTTGAGCCTTCAATCGTTGTCACAGGAGTCAAGCATGTCGGGAAGCAACTTCATCGGCGGCGCCCGCAGCGCCGCAGGCAGCGTGCGCCTGCAGAGTTTCGATGCACGCACGGGCGAGGCCCTGCCGGTCGTCTTCACCCAGGCCACGCCTGACGAGATGGATGCCGCCGCCTGCGCCGCCGAGCAGGCTTTTGCCGAATACAACGGCTTGGCGCCAGAGCGCCGTGCGCAGTTTCTGGATGCCATTGCCGGGCAGCTGGATGCGCTTGGCGAGGCCTTCATCGACACGGTCTGCCGCGAAACCGCCTTGCCTGCCGCCCGCATCCAGGGCGAACGCAGCCGCACCAGCAACCAGCTGCGCCTGTTCGCCCAGGTGCTACGCCGTGGCGACTACCTGGGCGCCCGCATCGACCGCGCCCAGCCCCAGCGCCAGCCGCTGCCGCGCCCTGACCTGCGCCAGTACCGCACCGGCGTCGGCCCGGTGGCGGTATTCGGCGCCAGCAACTTCCCGCTGGCGTTCTCCACGGCAGGCGGCGATACCGCTGCCGCGCTGGCTGCCGGTTGCCCGGTGGTGGTCAAGGCCCACAGCGGCCACATGGCCACTGCCGAATACGTCGGTGAAGCCATCCAGCGCGCGGCCGAGGCCACCGGCATGCCGGCCGGTGTGTTCAACATGATTTATGGCGCCGGTGTGGGCGAAGCGCTGGTGCGCCACCCGGCGATCCAGGCGGTCGGCTTCACTGGCTCGCTCAAGGGTGGCCGGGCCTTGTGCGACCTGGCGGCAGCGCGCCCGCAGCCGATCCCGGTGTTTGCCGAGATGAGCAGCATCAACCCGGTATTGGTACTGCCGGCGGCGTTGCAGGCCAGGGGTGAGCAGGTAGCGGCGGAGCTGGCGGCTTCGGTGGTGCTGGGTTGCGGGCAGTTCTGCACCAACCCGGGCCTGGTTATCGGCATGGCGGGGCCAGCGTTCTCGGCGTTCGTGGCCGCCCTGGCTGCACGCATGGCCGATCAGCCAGGGCAGACCATGCTCAACGCCGGCACCTTGCGTAGCTATGCCAGTGGCGTGGCGCGCCTGCACCAGCACCCGGGCGTACGCCACCTGGCTGGGCTTGAGCAGTGCGGTGGCCAGGCCCATGCGCAGCTGTTCCAGGCCGATGTCAGCTTGCTGCTGAGCGGTGATGAGCTGTTGCAGGAAGAGGTCTTTGGCCCGACCACGGTGGTGGTCGAAGTGGCCGACGAAGCCGAACTGCGCCGTGCATTGGGCGCCTTGCATGGCCAGCTGACGGCCACGCTGATTGCCGAACCTCAGGACCTGCAGCGGTACGCAGCACTGGTGCCGTTGCTTGAACGCAAGGCTGGCCGCCTGCTGGTCAACGGTTACCCGACCGGGGTCGAGGTGAGCGATGCGATGGTGCACGGCGGGCCGTATCCGGCCACGTCCGATGCGCGGGGGACCTCGGTGGGGACGTTGGCCATTGATCGTTTCTTGCGGCCGGTGTGTTATCAGAACTATCCGGATGGCTTGCTGCCGGCTGCGTTGCAGGATGGCAATCCGCTTGGGGTGTTGCGGTTGGTGGAGGGTGTGTACAGCCGTGAGGCGTGAGCCTTGAGGTATGTTGCGCCTGTGAGAGGATATCGGCCACCCCAGCCAGGACCCCCGAACGCAGCCTGATGAAGACACCAAAACGAATCGAACCACTGATCGAAGACGGCCTGGTCGACGAAGTACTGCGGCCCTTGATGAGCGGCAAGGAAGCGGCCGTTTACGTGGTGCGCTGCGGTGCCCAGGTCCGCTGCGCCAAGGTCTACAAAGAGGCCAACAAGCGCAGCTTCCGCCAGGCCGCCGAATACCAGGAGGGTCGCAAGGTCCGCAACAGCCGCCAGGCCCGGGCCATGGCCAAGGGCAGCAAGTACGGCCGCAAAGAAGCCGAAGACGCCTGGCAGAACGCCGAAGTGGCGGCGCTGTTCCGCCTGGCCAATGCCGGCGTACGGGTACCCAAGCCGTACGACTTCCAGGATGGCGTGCTGCTGATGGAACTGGTCACCGACGCCGACGGCGATGCCGCGCCCCGCTTGAACGACGTGCACCTCGAGGCCGAAGAGGCCCGTGAACATCATGCCTTCGTCATCCGCCAGATCGTGCTGATGCTCTGCGCCGGGCTGGTGCATGGCGACCTGTCTGAATTCAACGTGCTGCTCGGCCCTGACGGCCCGGTGATCATCGACCTGCCACAGGCGGTGGACGCGGCGGGCAACAACCATGCGTTCAGCATGCTGCAGCGGGACGTGGCGAACATGGCGCATTACTTCGGGCGTTTTGCCCCGGAGCTCAAGGCCACCCGCTACGCCGATGAGATGTGGGCGTTGTACGAAGCTGGCGAACTGCGCCCGGACAGCCCACTGAGCGGGCAATTCGAAGAAGACGACCATGCCGCCGACGTGGCCGGGGTGATGCGCGAGATCGACGCCACCCTGCGCGATGAAGCCCGCCGCCGTGCCGCGCGGGATGAGGCCGAGCATGGGCCGTCCAAGGCTGAAGAGCCGACGCCGCCGTGGATGCAGTAATTGCACTCGCACACGGGCAAAAACCGGCCATTGCCTTTGACGCAAGGCAGTATCTCGTCATCTGGCCTTTTCACTGGCGCCCGACAGGCATAAGGTATACGCCGTTAAAAAATGCCCTGGAGCTGTCATGTCCAACCGTTTCCCGTCCGTTCGTCCCCGCCGCCTGCGCCAGAACGAATCCCTGCGCACGATCTTCCAGGAAACCGAATTCCGCCTGGAAGACCTGATCCTGCCGATCTTCGTCGAAGAAGGCATCGATGACTTCGTGCCAATCACCAGCATGCCGGGTGTCAACCGCATCCCGGAAAAACGCCTGGCCCAGGAAATCGAGCGCTATGCCCGCGCCGGCATCAAGTCGGTGATGACCTTCGGCGTGTCGCACAACCTGGACGCCACCGGCAGCGACACCTGGAACGAGAACGGCCTGGTTGCGCGCATGTCGCGCATCTGCAAGGACACCGTGCCGGAGATGGTGGTGATGTCCGACACCTGCTTCTGCGAATACACCAGCCATGGCCACTGCGGCGTGTTGCACGACCATGGCGTGGACAACGACGCCACCCTGGCCAACCTGGGCAAGCAGGCGGTCATTGCCGCCGCTGCCGGTGCCGACTTCATCGCTCCGTCGGCGGCGATGGACGGCCAGGTGCAGGCCATTCGCAGCGCCCTGGACGGTGCCGGTTTTCACGACACCGCGATCATGGCCTATTCCACCAAATTCGCTTCGTCGCTGTATGGGCCGTTCCGTGAAGCGGGTGGCACCGCGCTCAAGGGCGACCGCAAGAGCTACCAGATGAACCCGATGAACCGCCGTGAGGCGGTGCGTGAGTCGTTGCTCGACGAGCAGGAAGGGGCCGATGTGCTGATGGTCAAGCCGGCCGGTGCCTACCTCGACGTGATCGCCGACATCCGCGCTGCGTCGCGCCTGCCGCTGGCGGCCTACCAGGTAAGCGGCGAATACGCGATGATCAAGTTCGGCGGCCTGGCCGGTGCCATCGATGAAGGCCGGGTGGTGCGTGAAAGCCTCGGCGCGATCAAGCGCGCGGGTGCCGACCTGATCCTGACCTATTTCGCCATGGACCTGGCCCGTGATGGGATCTGATCGCCTCTAGAGGTTTGTCGCCGGCGAGATCGAGCGCCGCGCGGGCGGCGCTCGGTTTCCGCATCACCACACATCACTCAACACAGACAAAAAAGCACTAAGCGCTGAATTATTTAGTGTCCCGTTGTATCAGATCCCATAGAGCTATCAGCAACAGGGAAACGGGCATGAAATCTCGCAAGAAAAGTGTCAAGCCGATCGGTTTGAAGGACATCACCATCGTCGACGACGCCAAGATGCGCAAGGCGATCACCGCCGCCGCTCTGGGCAACGCCATGGAATGGTTCGATTTTGGTGTCTACGGCTTCGTCGCCTATGCACTGGGCAAAGTGTTTTTCCCCAATGCCGACCCCAGCGTGCAGATGATCGCGGCACTGGCCACGTTCTCGGTGCCATTTCTGATTCGCCCGCTGGGCGGGCTGTTCTTCGGCGCCCTGGGCGACCGCTTCGGGCGCCAGAAGATCCTCGCCGCAACCATCGTGATCATGTCGCTGAGCACCTTTGCCATCGGCTTGATTCCGTCCTACGCCTCGATCGGCATCTGGGCGCCGATCTTGTTGTTGCTGGCGAAGATGGCCCAAGGCTTCTCGGTGGGCGGGGAGTACACCGGGGCATCGATTTTCGTCGCCGAGTACGCCCCGGACCGCAAGCGTGGCTTCCTCGGCAGCTGGCTGGACTTTGGCTCGATTGCCGGCTTTGTCCTGGGGGCGGGGGTGGTCGTGCTGATCTCCACCGTGCTCGGCGAAGAGAAGTTCCTCGAATGGGGCTGGCGTCTGCCGTTCTTCCTGGCCTTGCCGCTGGGCATCATCGGCCTCTACCTGCGCCACGCCCTGGAAGAAACCCCCGCGTTCCAGCAACACGTGGACAAACTCGAGCAGGGTGACCGCGAAGGCCTGGCCTCGGGGCCGAAGGTGTCGTTCAAGGAGGTTGCCACCCAGCACTGGCGCAGCCTGATCACCTGCATCGGCGTGGTGATCTCCACCAACGTCACCTATTACATGCTGCTCACCTACATGCCCAGCTACCTGTCGCACAACTTGCACTACAGCGAAGACCACGGCGTGCTGATCATCATCGCGATCATGGTCGGCATGCTGTTCGTGCAGCCGATCATCGGCCTGCTGAGCGACAAGTATGGCCGCCGCCCGTTCATCGTGGTCGGCAGCGTCGGGCTGTTCGCCCTGGCCATCCCGGCGTTCATGCTGATCAACAGCGGCGCGCTGGGGCTGATCTTCGCCGGCCTGCTGATCATCGCCGTGCTGCTGAACTTCTTCATTGGTGTGATGGCCTCGACCTTGCCGGCGATGTTCCCCACGCACATCCGCTACAGCGCCCTGGCCAGTGCCTTCAACATCTCGGTGCTGATCGCCGGCTTGACCCCGACGCTCGCCGCCTGGTTGGTGGAAAGCAGCGGCAACCTGTACATGCCGGCTTACTACCTGATGGTGATCGCCGTGGTCGGCCTGGTCACCGGCGTGACCATGAAGGAAACCGCCAACAAGCCGCTGCGTGGCGCAGCGCCGGCTGCGTCGGACATCGAAGAAGCGCGCGAACTGTTGCAGGAGCATCACGACAACATCGAGCAGAAGATCGAAGATATCGACGCGCAGATCGCCGAGCTTGAGGCCAAGCGCCAGGTGCTGGCGCAGCAGCACCCGCGTATCGACTGAGGCTCAGCGCGGCATGTAGCCGCGCTGCCAGGCGCGCGGAATGAAGCGCGACACCAGCGCCAGCAGGCAGGCCAGCGCGGCGCTGCCGGCCATTGCCTGCAGGCCCAGGCGCTGCTGTAACCAGGCACCCAGGGCAGCGCCGAGCAGCATGCCGGCCCAGGGCACCAGTTGCACCCGCCAGCCATTACGCCGCTCGCCCAGCAGCCAGCGGCCCAGGCCGCGGCCGAAGCGCGACAGGGCGCCGGTGACGTAGGTCAGGCCGATGGGCAGGCCATTCACCTCTTCCACTACCGCATTGATCATGCCCATGGCCAAGGTGGCCGCCAGCAGCGCCGGGAACGTCGCCGCAAACGGCCATCCCGCGGCGCAGGCAAGCAGTGTGGCGACCACCAGCAACACGGGCCAGGCTCGGCGTCGGAAGCTACGGGCCAGCATGACACCCAGCGCGTTGCCGGCCACGAAGCCCAGCACGGCGCCGCTCAGGCGCAGCACCATGGCCAGGTCCGCGTCACTGATGGCCACGGCCAGGCGCGTGGTGTTGCCGCTCATGAACGAGACGAAGTCGCCCAATGCCAGCAGGCCGATGGCATCCGTCATGCCCGCCAGCACCGACAAGCCGGCCACCAGGCCAAGGCCGACGCGGCCGCGTAGCACGTGCAGGCGCAGGCGCCTGGCCGTGCGCGCGGGGTGGGCGTTGGGCAGCATGTGCGGGCTTCAGTGCGGCAATTCGCGGGCGAGGGTGCTCTTGATGGTGCGCTCCACCACATCCACCAGCACCATGGTCTGGTGGTCCACCTCGATGTTCAGCAGCTCGCCGGCCTGGTAGCGGGCGAAGGTGGTCTGGCGCAGGGTCTCGGGGATCAGGTTGATGGTCACCACGTTGTCCTCGACATCGGCGACGGTCAGGCTGCAACCGTTGACACCGATGAAGCCACGCGGGAACACGTACTTGCCCCACTGCGGTGGCATGCGGAAGGTGATGAAAGCGCCGGTTTCCTTGATCGACAGCTCGACGACCTCGGCGGTGGTGGCAATGTGGCCGGCCATCAGGTGGCCACCCACTTCGGCGTTCATTTTCGCCGAGCGCTCGATGTTGACACCCTGGCCAGCCTTGAAGCAGCGCAGGTTGGTGCGTTCGAGCGTGGCGGTCATGGCGTCGAACCTGACCTGGGTGCCGTCGATTTCAGTGACCGACAGGCAGGTTCCTTCGACACTGACGCTGGCGCCGATCTTCAGCTCGTCGAGCAGTTCCGGGGTGAGGTCGATGGTGAACTGGTTGTGGCCCGGGTAGGTGGTCACATCAAGCAGAGGGCGGACGGCCTGGACGATGCCGGTGTACATGGAGTTGCTCCTGGGCACAGAGTGGGAAAACATCAGGAAGCTATGCCCATGGAGCGGCAAATGCAAGTTGCCTGTGCCGGCCTCAGAGGTGCCCGCTGCTGTTCACGATCCGCAGGCACAAGGCCTCGTAAGGGTCCAGGTTGATCATCAGGCGGCCGTCTTCGCTCAGGTCGCCTTCGACCGTTTCGTTGATCATGTCCACCACCGTCCCGGGGGTGAAACCGGTCAATTGCAGCTCCTCGGCAATCACCGCCTGGCCGAAGTTCAACGCACTGATCTGGATGCCACGCCCGGCCGGCAGCTCATGCACCATCACCAGCAGCCCCGGGCTGCTGACCTCGGGCACCAGCACCTGGCGGCTGGTGGCGATGCCGTAGGCCTGGCGCACGGCCAGCAGTTTCTTCACCTGGCTGGCGAACGACGCGGGGTTGTCCAGCTGGCTGTCGAGGCTGCCATACAGCGAGCGCGCGCGCGGCATGCCGCGCACCGATGTCTCTGCCTGCGGGGCGAGCCCGGCCAGGTCGTAGCCGCCGCGGTGGATCCAGCGGGTATCGCCGTCGGCCATGCGCTCGGCCACCGCCTCGGCCGGCAGCGGCAGGGCACCGACCATGTCCCAGCCGGACAGCGCGAGCACGCCCGGTTGCATGGCGTTGTACATCACCAGCAGCAGGTGCACCTTCTGGATCAGTGCGATGTCCGCCGGGCTGATCCGTTCGAGGTCGCGCATGCCCAATGCTGCAGTGATCAGGCTGGCGGTGGTGCAGGCGATGCCGTTGGTGACGAATCGCTGGTTGTACGGTGCATGCTCACCGGACAGGCGTTCGTAGATTTCCTCGCGGATGTGCTCGCGCAGGATGCTGCCAGGCAGCGTCTGGCCCTTGTACAGGTACATGTCGTGGGCGTGCAGGGTCCAGAAGTGCACCAGCTCGACGGTGAGTTCGTCGTGGTTCTGCAAGGCGTGGATCAGCGACGCCGGATCGATGCCGAAGGCGTGCATTTCCTTGAGCATCAGGCGCAGGAATTCGGTGTCGCCGGTCAGCAAGGCATGCTGGTAGGCGGGGCGGGTGATGAAGTCGTAGGACAGGTCGGCTCCGCCCTTGGACATCTGCGCGATGTCGTCCAGGGTCAGGTTGAGCTCCTGGAAGCTGAAGCCGCCGGCCTTGCGGATCATGCCGCCGATCAGCTGGTTGCCGACGATCGACAACGGGTGGCTCTCGGACCAGGCACTGCCGCTGGCGCGGGTTTCCACGCCGAGAAAACCGTTGGCATCCAGGCGCAGGCCGCGGGCACCCAGGCAGTCCAGCGCGTGCAAGGCGTCGCCGATGATCATCTGCTGGGCGGCAAAACTGGGGTCGAGCCAGTTCAGGGATGGCTGGCCTTCCTTGAAGTAGTGCAGGTACACCCAGCGCCGGGTCTTGCCGTCGACCCCGGTGATGGGCGCGGTGGCGCTCCAGTCGGTTTCCTTGACCCCAGGCTCGAAAAAGATCACCCGCTGCAGCTGACCGACGATGTAATGGCGCGACTTGAGCTCGTCGCACTGGGCCGGCGACAGGTTCACGGCATCGCGGCCCTCAGGCACCTCGGGCAGCAGCGGCCAGTCCTCCTCGCGGATCTCGACCATGTGGTAGAGCCCGGGGTAGGCACCGTGGGCCAGTTCGGCCAGGCGAAAGTCCGCGCCCTTGCCGGTGTGCGAGGGGATCAGGTCGTCGATGGTCACGGCATTGTGCGCGGCGGCCAGGCGGCTCATCTGCACCAGCTCCTGTTCATTGCCGTAGAGCGGGTCGATGTCAAAGCTGATGCGGTCGAAGTTGCCGTCGATACTGGGTGTGAAATCACGCCCGCGAACCCCGCCAGACTGCTTGATGGGGCCGGTGTGGATGCCCTGCACACCAATCTCCGACAGGCGTTTCCACAGCGCTTCATGGCCGAGGGCGGCGAGCACCGAGCAGCCTTCCGGGGCGATGATCGCGTCGGGGTAGACCGTCAGCCATACCGAGGCGATTGCGGTGGCGCGGCGTGGCTGGGCTTCGGCGTAGGGGTTCTGCCACAGGCGTGACTGGCCGGAGTACAGGCGGGCTCGCTCCTGTGAGGCCTTGAGCATCGAACGGTCTTCGAGCCATTGCAGGTATGACGGGTCGGGCTGGGTCATTTCGCGTCCTCTTTGCGTGGCGGCACCGGCCAAGGTTATGACGGCACCGCGGGCGGATCGTTCGGCTTGAGGCCGGTCATTGCTGCGCCACGGCCCACAGTTGTTGACGAAACCATTGTCGCAGCGGGTCGGCATGGGTCCGCTCATGCCAGATCTGCATGAGTTCGATCTTCGGCACGTTCAGGGGCACAGGGTGCAGGCACAGCTCCGGTTCCCTCTCGGCGGCCTCTTCGGCGACCGAGCGCAGGCAGGTGAGCAGCAGGTCGGTGCCCGGTATCAGTCGCGTCGGGGCGATGAAACTGGACAAGCCAGCCACGATTCGCCGGCTGCGCCCGGCCGCTCGCAGGGCACGGTCCACCAGGCCGTCAAGGTCGCCGGTGAGGGTCGTCAGCAGGTGGTCGCAGGCCAGAAACGCCTCAAGATCGAGCCCCGCATGCAGGCGCGGGTTGCTACGCGAAGCCAGCACCACGAAGTCCTCGCTGAGCAGGCGTTGCTGATGGAAGGTGTCTGGCAGGTCGGTGTAGAAGCCCGCGATGGCCAGGTCGCAGGTGCCTTTTTCCAGCGCCTCGCGCGGCAACTGGCCAGCGGTGTTGTGGGTGATCAGCACCAGGTTCGGCGCCTGGCGACGCAGGATCGGCAGCAGCCTTGGCAGCAGGGTCTGTTCCATGAAGTCGGTGCTGTACAGGTGCAGGCGCGCCGGACGGGCGAGAAAGTCCTGGCCGTCACAGCGTTCGTAGAATGCGGCCAGGCTTTCGACCAGCCGCTGTACCTCGGGGGCCAACTCATGCGCCCGCGGGGTGGCGGCGAGGCCACGGGGGGCACGCACGAACAGCGGGTCGCCAAACTGGTGCCGCAGTTTGTTCAGCTTATGGCTCAGCGCCGGTTGGCTCAGGGCCATGCGCGAGGCGGCGAGGGTGGCGTTGCGTTCCTGGTAGAGCACGTGGAACAGGTACAGCAGGTTGAGGTCCTTGCTGGCGATATTCATTTTATGGATCACAGGAATAAGAGCTTTCGAATTATCGAATTCTAGCGGCCTGATTACGATGGGCCCAGTTCCCCTCTCTTCTCAGGTGAAACCGATGAACAAGCTCAATAACCTGGCGCTGGCAATGGCCGGTGCTCTGCTCGCCACTACGGGCCATGCCGCACCCAAGGGCGAGATCGTGGTGCTGCTATCCAGTGAACACCAGCTGCCGCTGCAAGACGGCAAGCAATACCCTACCGGTTATTACCTGAACGAGTTCGGCGTACCTGCCGATCAATTGCTCAAGGCCGGTTACAAACTGGTACTGGTGACCCCCAAAGGCAATGCGCCAAGCGTCGATGTGCGCTCGGTCGATCCGCAGTACTTTGCTGGCGATGCAACGGAAATGCGGCGCATCGAGCAAGTCGTCAAGGGCCTGCCAGGCATCGACGACACCTTGTCGGTGAAGGAACTGCTGGCAGGTGGGCTGGAGCGCTATGCCGGTCTGTTCATCCCCGGTGGCCATGCGCCGTTGATCGACCTGGCCAACGACCCCGACGTAGGCACCTTGTTGCGCCATTTCCACGCGGCCGGCAAACCGACCGCCGCCATCTGCCACGGGCCTATCGCCTTGTTGGCCGCGCAACAGGACCCGGCCAGTTACCAGGCTGCCCTGGCACGTGGCGAACAGCCGGCGGCCCGTGACTGGGTGTACCAGGGGTATCGGATGACGATTTTCTCTGACCCCGAGGAGCAGGTTTTCGAGCGCTCGCTCGCGCCGCAGCGTTTGCAGTTCTACCCGGCCAAGGCCATGGCCGGGGCGGGCGGTGCCATGAGCTATGCCAAGGCCTGGCAGCCGCATGTCCAGGTTGACCGGGAACTGATCACTGGTCAGAACCCGTTCTCTGACAAGGCACTGGCCAAGGTGCTTCTGGAGAAGCTGGCCGAGCGCGAGCAGAAACAGTGACTGCCCACACGCCAGCGCCCCGCCGGTGAGTGCTAGAACCTGTACTTGGCCGTGATCATCAGGTTGCGCGGCGCGCCCCAGGTGTCGCCGCCGTAATCTACCGAACTGGCAACGGCCGAGTAGTACTTGCGGTCGAACACATTGTTGGCATTGAGCTGCAGGTCGAGGTGCTGGTTGACCCGGTAACCCGCCATCAGGTCGGTGATGGCATAGGCGCCCTGGACCAGCCGGTACTCGCTGCCGTCGGCCACGGTGAAGTCGTTGTAGATGCGGCTCTGCCAGGCGATGTTGCCGCCGACGCGCAGCTTCTCCAGCGGGCCCTGGAAGTGGTAGACGGTGTTCAGCTTGAACATGTGTTCCGGGGTGTCGGTGTCGAAACGCTGATTGACCTTGGCCGGGTTGGCGGCGTCCTTGATGGTGTGCGCGCGGGCGTAGGTGTAGCCGCCCCCGACCTGCCAGTTCTCGGTCAGTGCACCTTGCAGCTCCATGTCGATACCCTGGCTGCGGACCTCGCCCGAGGCTTCGTAGCAGGATGTTTGCGGGCAGTTCGCGACGAATACCTGGGTGGCGCGGTTTTCCTGGTCGATGCGGAACAGCGCGATGCTGGCATTGAGCGCGCCGTCGAAGTATTCGCCCTTGATGCCGACCTCGTAGTTCTTGCCCACGATCGGTTTCACCGGGGTACCGGAAGTATCCTTGGAACTTTGCGGGGTGAAAATGTCGCTGTAGCTCACGTACACCGAGTGATGGTCGTCGAGGTCGTAGATCAGGCCTGCATACTTGGTGACGTTGCGGGTGACCTTGTAGTCGCCGTCGCCATCGCGGTTGTCATAGTCGTACCAGTCCAGGCGCCCGCCGAGGATCAGCTTGAGCGGGTCGGCGAGGTTCAGCCGGGTGGTGAGGTACACGCCGTCCTGGGTGGTGACTTCACGCTGGTTGCCGGTGTGCACGAAGTTCGGCTTGCTGCCGTTGAGCGGCCAGTGCATGTCGTAGGGGCTGTAGTTGCGCGTGTCCATGTCGTAGATGCGCTTGCTGGCGCCGACCACCAGTTCGTGGCTACGGCCAAGCAAGTCGAACGGCCCGCTGACGAAGGCATCCAGGCCGGCCTGGTTTTCCTGGTGCCTGGACTGGTACACCGTGCGTTCAAGCGGCGCCTGCAGCCCGGCCCAGCGCGACTGGTAGGACCCGGTGAAGGTGCCTTGCTGCTGCGCGTAGTTGGCATTGACCTGCAGCTTCCAGTCATTGGCCAGGCGCTGGCGCAGCTCGGCGAACACCGTATCGATCTGCTGGTCCTTGTTCTCCCAGTCGCTGCCGGGGTTGTAGGAACGTGAGAAGCCCAGGTGGTGACCATCCACCGCAGTGGGCATGGCCCCCCAGAAATTATTGGTCTTGTCCGTCTGGTGCGAGAAGCCGAGCATCAGGCTGGTGTCATCGGACAGGTCGGCCTCGCTCACCGCATAGAACAGGCCATGGTCTTCCTCGACATCATCGATATAGCTGTTGGCGTCACGGTAGGACGCCACCACGCGCCCGCGCAGGGTGCCGCTGTCGTTGAGCGGGCTGGAGGCATCGACCTCGCCGCGGTAGTCGTCCCAGCTGCCGGCGGCGCCGGTCAGGGTGACCTTCTGCTCGGCCAGCGGCCGCTTGCGCACCAGGTTGATCGCCGCCGACGGGTTGCCGGCACCGGTGACCAGGCCTGTGGCGCCGCGCACCACCTCGACCCGGTCGAACATCGCCAGGTTCGGTTGGGCACCGACCACGTAGCCGGTGTAGCCGCTGGGGATACCGTCGTACATCAGGTTGTCGATGTCGAAGCCGCGAGCCGTGTAGGTCTGCCGGCCTGGCCCGCTGGAGTAGTCGAGGAACAGGCCAGGCGTGGCCTTGACCACATCGTTGATGCTGGTCATGGCCTGGTCGTCCATGCGCTGGCGGGTGATCACGGTCACCGCCTGGGGCGTTTCGCGCATGCTCAGCGGCAGCTTGGTGGCGGTGGACATGGAGCCGGTGGTGTAGGAGCCCGAGCCTTCGGTGGTGCTGCCCAGCCTGTCCGAGCTGATTTCAGTCGCGCCCAGCTCCAGCGTGGTTGGAGCGTCTTCGGCCAGTGTGGGCGCGGCCATGGCCATGCAGACGGCCATGGCGAGCGCATGATGGGCGGTGAGGGGGCGCGTGTGCGCAAGGGGCGACAACATGATAAGCAGGCTCCTGACTTTCGCTAACGTAACTAATTATGAGAATGATTAGCAGTTAGTTTGTCAGGATGTGTCGCACCTTGGGAAGGTGGCGAGCCAGATCCATTACAAAATTTTCACAAATCACCCGGTGCGGGTGATCTTCTTGCCACGCTGGCTGGCTACTTCGATTGCCTGCCCGTCGCGCTGCTTGCCTTGTCGTGCCAGGCCTTCCAACTGCGGAATCAGCATGCCTTCCGGCAGGTGCCGCCAGAACCTTCCCGGCATGTGCAGGCGCAGCGCGTCAGGGTTGAGCCGGGCCGGATTGAAAGTGTGCCGGTAATAGGTACGCCACAGTTCAGCGCCGGGGTCGTCGGCATTGTGCGCCCATTGCCGCCAATCGTCTGGGCAAAGGCGTCGATAATCGAATGCCTGACCATCGAAGCGAATGCCATCCTGCGGGGTTGCGATTAGCCAGCGCTGGCGCCCGAGGCGGTCGGCGAAGTGCGCGCTGGCGCTTTCCAGGATGTCGTGAGCGGGTTCGTGGTAGGCCACCAGGTCCAGCTGCAACCGCTCGGCCAGCGTCTCGGGCAGCGGCACGAAACGCACGAATGCGTGGAGGTGGTGCGCCTCGCGGCTGACCTGCCTGATGCGCCGCTGCAACTCACTGCCCAGGCGGTCACCCGCCAGCATTGCGGTACGGTCGCCATGGGCCACGCGCCAGAGCACTTCGTACAACAGGTTCCAGCGTTGTTCGCCGCGGTAGCGGGCCGCCTGCTCGAGTTGCGTGAGCAACGCGGCCGGCACCTTGGCACGGAATGGGCCGGGGCCTTCGGGCAGGGGAGTGGGCTGCGCCAGCAGGTCCTGGATCGGGCCTTGTGCCCACGTCACGTCGGCAGGGTCGATGCCATGCCCGAGCAGGGTACGCGCCTGGTTGCGCCACGTGGCGAACAGGTCATCGCAATCGAGCGCAATCACCCCCACAACCCCATCTGCTGCGGCGCCTGGGGTTCGCGCAGGCGTGCCCTGAGCAAGCCACTGCGTAGCTCGCCATCGGCGGGGCGGTAATCGCTGGTGACGATGAACGGCCGCGCCTTGTCCAGCACACAGCGCAGCTGGATCAGGTCGTCGTAGCGCACGCGCCGCTCGCGACGCAGCGCCACCAGCCGTTGCACGCTGCGCAGGCCGATGCCGGGGATGCGCGCCAGCAGCGCAGGCTCGGCACGGTTCACATCCAGCGGGAACACCTCGCGGTTGGCCAGCGCCCAGGCCAGCTTGGGGTCGATGTCCAGCGCCAGGTTGCCAGCCTGGCCGAGCAGCTCACCGGCTTTGTAACCGTAGCCGCGCAGCAGGAAGTCGGCCTGGTACAGGCGGTGTTCGCGCAGCAGTGGCGGGGCGGCCAGCGGCACACTGCCAGGGCTGTCGGGGATCGGACTGAAGGCCGAGTAGTACACGCGCTTGAGGCCGTAGCCCTGATACAGCGATTCGGCGTTGCGCAGCAGGGTGCTGTCGTCGGTGGCGTCGGCGCCGACGATGACCTGGGTGCTCTGCCCGGCCGGGGTGAAGCGTGGTGCCTTCGGTTCACCGGCCACGGCCTGCTGCCCCTGATGGATCACGCCCATGGCCTGGCGAATGGTATGTGCCTTCTTTTCCGGGGCCAGGCGCTTGAGGCTGGCGTCGGTGGGCAGTTCAATGTTGACGCTGAGGCGGTCGGCCAGGCGCCCGGCTTCTTCGATCAGCAGCGGGTCAGCGTCGGGGATGGTCTTCAGGTGAATGTAGCCACGGAAGTGGTGTTCCTCGCGCAGCAGGCGTGCCACACGGATCAGCTGTTCCATGGTGTAGTCGGCCGAGCGGATGATGCCCGAGCTGAGGAACAGGCCGCTGATGCAGTTGCGCCGGTAAAAATCGAGGGTCAGGCGCACCACTTCCTCGGGGCTGAAGCGCGCCCGCGGGACGTTGCTGGAGCGGCGGTTGACGCAGTACTGGCAGTCATACAGGCAGAAGTTGGTCAGCAGCACCTTGAGCAGCGATACGCAGCGGCCATCGGGGGTATAGCTGTGGCAGATACCCATGCCATCGGTCGCGCCCATGCCCTCGCTGCCCCGCGAGCTGCGTTTCGGCGCGCCGCTGCTGGCGCATGAGGCATCGTACTTGGCGGCATCGGCGAGAATGCCGAGTTTGGCAATGAGTTGCATGGGGATGTCTCGAAATACTGAATATTCATACAGTATTTCGAGACTTGTACATTTGCAAGGGCCAGCGCCGGCTTCAGGGCTTGCTGAACACGTAGAACAGGTTGGGCTCGCTGACGACGTAGAGGTTGTCGGCGCTGTCCATGGTCATGCCTTCAGGCTGCGGCGCGTCACGGTGCAGCCCGCCAAGCCAGGCACGCAGCGAACGGATACTGACGAAGCGGCCATCACCGTCGAGCTCGGTGATGTTCTTGGACTGGTCGCTGAGCACCAGCAGGTGGCCGGTGCGCGAGTCGTAGTAGCCGTCGGCCAGGTCGGTGGCGAACACGCTGCGCTTGACCCAGTCGCGGCGGTCGCTGACGGTAATCTGCAGGGGACCGCCGCTGAGTGCCGTGAGCATGCCGGTCACGGTGAACAACTGGCGTGGGTCGCGCTCCTTGATGGCGAACAGGCGGTCATGCTGGCGGTCGTAGGTCACCCCCTCGAAGCCCTTGTTGCGCAAGGTCGGGTTGATGTCGAGGGTGATCCACTGGGCCGCGCTGGCGTGGATCGGCTGCGGGTGGTCGGGCAAGGTGATCACGTCCAGCCGTTGCATCTGTTCGTCGCTGATGGCCAGGTGGCCATTGCCCAGGTAGGCCAGGCCTTCAGTGTCTTCGAAGTCCACCAGCGGGTAGCGCGCCACGATGTCGCCGCG
Organism: Pseudomonas vlassakiae; assembly: GCF_014269035.2. Taxonomy (GTDB): domain Bacteria; phylum Pseudomonadota; class Gammaproteobacteria; order Pseudomonadales; family Pseudomonadaceae; genus Aquipseudomonas; species Aquipseudomonas vlassakiae. The sequence goes on along the minus strand of NZ_JABWRP020000022.1, from coordinate 6,814 downwards.
CTTGCTCAACTCCAGCAGCTCCATGGGCACGCCATTGGTGATCGCCAGCAACCGGTCGCGGTCGTAGTCGTAGGTGATGCCTGACAGGTTGGTCAGGCTCGGGTCCACCACTTTGGCATCGATCGTGACCTTGAAGGCCGGCAACCAGACGTTCTTGCCGGGTGCGGTGTCGCCCGTCAAGCGGTTGCTCAGGTGCGCGTAGAGTTGCTGAGGCCAGAACGAGCGGGCGGCCTCGATGCCCACCAGTGCCATGGCCAGCAGGACGCCGACCGCGCCGATCTGGCCCCAGCGGTTCAAACGTCGCCACACATGCCGGCGCGGTGCTGGCAGGGTTTGAGTCGTCATTGTCCGGTCCCCTGTGCTGCTGTTTGCAGGTGTGCGGGCGTGTTGGCCCAGGCGAAGTGGTAGACCTCGGCAGGTACGGCTGGCTGGCATTGGCCGTTGTCGGCATCGGCACCGACCACGTACCACTCGGCGCGCGAGGTGTCGCCCAATCGGCGAGCCTTGTCGGCGTTGAAGCAGCGGCCCAGTTCGGTTTCCGGAACCAGGGCGAAGGCCGCGGGGTTCTGGCTTAACCAATACACCGCGGTTTCCGGCTTGGACTGGTTGGCGAAACCAAAATGAACGAGGGGTTGCCGGGCGAACAGCCAGTGCCCTTCACGCCAGTTGACCAGCACCAGTTCGGCGCCACCGGTGGCGCGTGCGGCGTCGCTCATCAAGGTTTCGTGGGGGTTGCGGCCTTCCTTGAGCGGCTCGACGAAGCCGCGGGCAAACCACAGGCAGAACCAGGCCACGGCAATGGCGGTGAACGCCTTGCGCCAGCCGGGGCGGCGCTGCAGCCAGCGCTTGAGCATCCACGGCACCAGCGGGGCGATGGCCAATACCAGGCCTGGCAGGGCGGGGAAGATGTAGAGCTTGCGCTTGCCGCTGCTCAGGCTGAAGAACAGCAATACCAGGGCCACCCAGCCGAGCAGCAGCAGGAAGCGCCCATCACGTTTTTGCAGCTGCCTGCGCCAGGCCGGGACCAGCCACGGCAAGGCCAGGATCAGGGGCAGCCAGTATTGCGGGATGACCTTGACGAAGAAGTACCAGAACGGCTCGCGATGGTCCCAGGCATTGGCGTAACGGTTAGCGGTCTGGCGCAGGAGAATTTCCTTCAGGTAGGCCAGCTCCGCGGCACCGCCGCCGTGGGCGATCGATAGCAGCAGCGGTAGTAGCCACACCGCGCAGCCTGCCAGCAGCCAGACGAAACCCAGGCTCCAGCGCCAACCCTGGCCGGGATACGCCACCACGCCGCGCCAGCCTTTGCGCACGGCCCAGGCATAAGGCAGCAGCATCAGTGCGGGTACGAACCCCACGCCCTTGCTGATGATGCCCAGCCCCATGGCCGCGCAGGCCATGTAGAACCAACCCCAGGCAGGCCCGAGCAACAGATGGCGGACCATGCCGTACAGGCCCAGCGCCACCCACAGGCACAGGTAGCTGTCGATCTGCCCGGTGCGCAGGATGCTGTAGCTCTGGTAGGTCGCCAGGAACAGCAGCGCGGCGATCACGCCGATGCGCCGGGTCCAGAGGCGTCGCCCCAGGTCATGCAGCACCAGGGTGATGGTCGCCGCAGACATCAGCCCCGGCAGGTACAGGGCAACCTTGGGCAAGCCGGTCAGGTAACTGAACAGGGCGACCGTCCACATGAACAACGGGGGTTTGTCGCCATAGATTTCCGCAGCACGGTGAGGGATGAACCAGTTGCCGCTCTGCAGCATTTCCAGGGCAACGCCGAGGAAGCGCTCTTCATCGACGTTCATCGGCTGGCGCCAGCCAATACCGGCACCGACCAGCAGCACGGCGAGTACAACCAGGGCCAGGCGTTCGGCCCCCAGTGTCTTGAACCTTGGCAAGGGCTATTCCTTCTGCTCTTTGTGGCGGGCAATCAACTGCAGGTTGCGCAGGTAGACCACCAGGCCGAACGACTGGCCGATGATGAATACCGGGTCCTCGCGGTAGATGGCATAGACCAGCAGCAGGGCGCTGCCGAGCATGCTCAGGTACCAGAAGCCCACCGGGATCACGCTGCGTTTCTTGAATTCGCTGTACAGCCACTGCAGCACGAAGCGGCCGGTGAACACGACCTGGCCGGCGAAGCCGACGATCAGCCAGAGGGTTTCGCGGGTCATCCTTCGAGCTCCTGAGGGTGGGTGTCGAGGCGTGTGCGGCGGATCAGCCACCAGACCCCGACCAGGTCGAGAATGCCGACCAGGGCGCGGTCCAGGTTGCCGTACTTGGACACGCCGGCATGGCGCGGGCGATGGTTCACCGGGTGCACCAGCATGCGGCCGTTGTGGCGCAGGATCAGCGCCGGGATGTAGCGGTGCATGTGGTCGAAATAGGGCAGGCGCAGGAAGGCTTCGCGGTCGATCAGTTTCAGGCCGCAGCCGGTGTCCGGCGTGGCGTCCTTGAGCAGGCGGCTGCGCAGGCCGTTGGCAAAGCGCGAGGCCCAGCGCTTGCTGGCGGTATCGCGGCGGTTGACGCGGTGCCCGGCGACCAGCTGGATGCCGCCGCCGAGGTCTTGGTTGCCGCGCACCAGGGCGAGCATGCCGGGGATGTCGGCCGGGTCGTTCTGCCCGTCGCCGTCAAGGGTGGCCAGCCAGCGGCCACGGGCAGCCTGGGCGGCGTGCCAGATCGAGGTGCTCTGGCCCAGCGAGCGGTCGTGGCGCAGGATGCGCAACTGGGGGAAGCCTTGCTGCTTGAGCTGCTTCAGCCTGTTGAGCGTCTGGTCCGTGCTGCCGTCGTCGACCACCAGCACTTCATAGTTTTCAGCGGCCAGCGCCGTGCGGATTTCCGCCAGCAGCGCCGGCAGGTTGTCGACCTCATTCTTGGCGGGGATCAGTACCGAGAGGTCAAGGGGATCAGTCATCGAGGCTACCTGTGTTCTTGTATGGATTGCGTGGTCAAACCCGGTAGAAGTCCCGGTACCAACCAACGAAAGCGGCAACGCCGTGCTCCAGTGGGGTGCCCGGCGAAAAATCGATCCAGCGCGTCAGTGAGTCCACATCCGCCCAGGTTTCCAGCACGTCACCGGCCTGCAACGGCAGGTATTCGCGCCGGGCCTTGATGCCCAGTGCGTTCTCCAGGCACTCGACGAACGCCAGCAGGCGCACCGGCTGGCCACGGCCGATGTTGAACAGCTGGCAGGGCGGTTGTCCGGCATCAGGCCGAGGCGGCTTCTGGCGCAGGCGCAGGATGCTCTCGACGATGTCGTCGATGTAGGTGAAGTCGCGCGCCATCTGGCCATGGTTGTAGAGTTCGATCGGCTGGCCTTCGAGCATCGCCCGGGTGAACTTGAACAGCGCCATGTCGGGGCGGCCCCACGGGCCATAGACGGTGAAAAAGCGCAGGCCGGTGATCGGCAGCTGGTACAGGTGCGCATAACTGTGGGCCATCAACTCATTGGCGCGCTTGCTCGCGGCATACAGCGAGATCGGCTGCTCGACCGGGTCTTCGACGCTGAACGGCTGTTTGGTGTTGGCCCCATACACCGAGCTGCTGGAGGCGTAGATCAGGTGGCGCGGCGGGTGCTGGCGGCAGGCTTCGAGCAGGTTGAGAAAACCGGTCAGGTTGGATTGCCCATACACCGCCGGGTTGTCCAGTGAGTAGCGCACGCCCGCCTGCGCCGCCAGGTGGATCACTTCGCTGAACGGCTGCCCGGCGAACAGTTGCTGCATGTCGGCGGCGTTGGCGATGTCGACCGTCTGGAAGCGGAAATTGGAATAGGCGAGCAGCTGTTGCAGGCGCGCCAGCTTGAGTTCGACGCTGTAGTAGGCGTTGAGGTTATCGATGCCCACCACATCGATGCCGGCTTCGCACAGACGGCGCGCCAGGTGGAAACCAATGAATCCAGCGGCGCCGGTGATCAGTACGGGCATGCTTGTTTCACCTGGCCACGGCCAATACCGTAATACGTAAGACCGGCGGCGGCCATGTGCTCGGGTTCGAACAGGTTGCGGCCGTCGAATACCACGCGGTCAGCCAGTTGCTGCGGGACCTGGTCCAGGTTCAGTACCCGGTAATCCTGCCATTCGGTGACGATCACCAGGGCATCGGCACCCTGCAGGGCGTCGTCCTTGCACGGCACCAGTTTCAGGTCGGGGCGGGCGCCGTAGAGCCGCTGGATCTCTTCCATGGCTTGCGGGTCGTGGGCCTGCACGCGGGCGCCGGCGCCCCACAGGGCTTCGAGCAGCACCAGGCTGGAGGCTTCGCGGATGTCATCGGTGTTGGGTTTGAACGATAGTCCCCAGACGGCGAAGACCTTGCCGTGCAGGCCATCGGGGTAGTGGCGCTGGATCTTGCTGAACAGCCGGCTCTTCTGCCGCTGGTTGACGGCTTCCACTGCGCCGAGCAACAGCGGGTCGAAGCCTTCGGCCTCGGCTGTCCTGCGCAGCGCCTGCAGGTCCTTGGGGAAGCACGAGCCGCCGAAGCCGCAGCCGGGGTAGATGAAATCGTAGCCGATGCGCGGGTCCGAGCCGATGCCGCGGCGGACCATTTCGATGTCGGCACCGAGGTGCTCGGCCAGGTTGGCCATTTCATTGATGAAGGAAATCTTGGTCGCCAACATGCAGTTGGCGGCGTACTTGGTCAGCTCGGCGCTGCGCGCGTCCATGAGCATGATTTTCTCGCGGTTGCGGCTGAATGGCTGGTACAGCTCGCGCAGCAACTCGACCTCGGCCGGTTCGGCACCGCCGATGATGATGCGGTCCGGGCGCATGCAATCCTCCACCGCCGAGCCCTCCTTGAGGAACTCGGGGTTGCTGATCACCTGGTAGCGTTCAGCGTCGGCCACTGCCTGGCTGATCCGCGCCTTGATACGGTCTACCGTGCCGACTGGCGAGGTGGACTTGTTGACGATTACCTTGGGGCCGTCGGCATGCTCGAGAATGCTGTCGATGACGCTGAACACGTGGCGCATGTCGGCGCTGCCATCGGCCTGGGGCGGGGTGCCGACGGCGATGAACTGCAACCTGGCGTACTGCGCCGCTTCAGCGGCATCGGTGGTGAAGCGCAGTCGGCCGCAGGCCAGGTTCTTCTCCAGGAGGGCCGCAAGGCCGGGCTCGAAGATCGGGCAATGTCCCTCGCTGAGCGCCGCTACCCTCGCGGCGTTGATATCCATGCATAGCACCGAGTGCCCCACTTGGGCCAGACACACCGCCTGGGTTAGGCCGACATAGCCGGTACCGAAAACCGTAACCTTCATTCAAAGCTCCATGGTGTGAACCTGTACGGGCAGTACCCCTGCTTGCGCAGGTGCCGGGATGCGGCCGCAGAGATCCTTGGCGAAAAAGCTGAAAAAAAATGTCACATTTTTGTTTAAATTTTGTTACCTGAGTGCGGCGCTCAGGGCCCTTGGGTGATGCACACGTTTGCTTTGTAAATGGAAGGCAAACTCATCTTCCTCGCGCACGGAAAAGTGCCCGGCGCAGGCCGGAAAGTTGAGCGATGGACGACTTGTTAGTTATGACTCGAACAAAAACCGGAAAAGGATCGGCACAGTGCAAGAGCATAGACAGTGAGTTGCGAAGTGCCAGAATATGCCGTGGGTTTCTTAGGATAAGTTGCACTAACAAGCGTCAGTTGTAGGCCCGGTAAGTTAGTGTTGCCCATGAGCGGCTTCGAGGGGCTAGACTCATAACGGATGTGCATCCATTCATACACCCTGACCACCGCTCCCCTCGAACCGGACTTCCTCGTCGACGGTGGCCTTCTTGCAGAGGAGGGCAGGTCATGGACGAGACAAGGCTTCACGAATTCATGGGCAAGCTTGTCGGTGACATGGGCGCTGCGGCGACCCTGGCCAATGTCATCCTTGGCGATGAACTTGGCCTGTACCGGGCCATGGCCGACAGCCAGCCGACCAGCCCCGAGGCACTGGCGGCCAAGACCGGCTGCCACCCCCGGTTGCTGCGAGAGTGGCTTAGCGCCCAGGCAGCCTCCGGCTACATGGTGCATGACAAAGGCACGTTCGTTCTGCCTGAAGAGCAGGCCATGGCTCTGGCCCTGGAAGACTCGCCGGCCTACATGGCCGGTGGTGCGGCGGTCATCGCGGCCTTGTTCCATGACAAGGACAAGTTGGTGGCGGCCATGCGCGGTGACGGCGGGCTGGCCTGGGGTGACCACCACCCTTGCATGTTCAGTGGCACCGAGCGGTTCTTCAGGCCCGGTTACCGCACGTTTCTCGTGGCGGACTGGTTGCCGGCGCTCGAAGGCGTGGTGGCCAAGCTGCAGGCCGGAGCCAAGGTGGCAGACGTCGGTTGTGGCCATGGCGCTTCGACCCTGGTCCTGGCGCAGGCGTTTCCGGCTTCTACCTTTACCGGCTACGACTACCACGCACCGTCCATTGCCACGGCAAGTGAACGTGCGCGCGAAGCCGGGCTGGCGGCGCGTGTGAGCTTCCAGCAGGCATCGGCCAAGGACTATCCGGGGCATGATCACGATCTGGTGTGCTTCTTCGATTGCCTGCATGACATGGGCGACCCCGTGGGCGCAGCAAAGCATGCCTACCGGGCGCTGAAGGCGGATGGCACGGTGATGCTGGTGGAGCCTTATGCCGAGGATTCGCTGGAGGGCAACCTGACGCCGGTCGGGCGGTTGTTCTATGCGGCGTCGACGTTCATCTGCACGCCCAATTCGTTGTCCCAGGAAGTGGGGCTGGGGTTGGGCGCTCAGGCGGGGGAGGCACGCCTGCGGGCGGTGTTCGAGGAGGCGGGGTTCACACGGTTCCGGCGGGCGACGCAGACGCCGTTCAACCTGATTCTGGAGGCCA
>NZ_JABWRP020000021.1 GCF_014269035.2 Pseudomonas vlassakiae | reverse complement strand
GCGAGGCCTCATGGCTGGCCCGCTGCGGCCAACGCTGGGTGATCGCCTTGCGACGGGTATAGAAGCGCACACCGTCCGGGCCATAGGCATGCAGGTCGCCGAACAGCGAACGCTTCCAGCCACCGAAGCTGTGATACGCAACCGGCACCGGCAGCGGTACGTTGACGCCGACCATGCCCACTTCGATTTCGTCACAGAACAGGCGCGCCGCTTCACCGTCACGAGTGAAGATGCAGGTACCGTTGCCATATTCATGATCGTTGATCAGCTGCATGGCCTGCTCCAGGCTGTTAACGCGCACCACGCACAGCACCGGGCCAAAGATCTCTTCTTTATAGATGCGCATCTGCGGGGTCACGTTGTCGAACAGCGTGCCGCCAACGAAGTAGCCATCTTCATTACCTGGCACACGCAAGCCACGGCCATCCACTACGAGCTTGGCGCCAGCGGCAACGCCATCGTCGATGTAACCGACAACCTTGTCACGGGCAGCGGCAGTGACCAGCGGGCCCATGTCCAGGCCGCAGGAAGTGCCAGCCCCAATCTTCAGCGCCTTGATCTGCGGCTCCAGCTTGGCGATCAGTGCATCGGCAACCTGATCACCCACGCACACTGCCACCGAAATAGCCATGCAGCGCTCGCCGCACGAACCATAGGCAGCGCCCATCAGCGCGCTGACCGCGTTGTCCAGGTCGGCATCGGGCATCAACACCGCGTGGTTCTTCGCACCGCCCAGGGCCTGTACACGCTTGCCACGCTTGGTGCCTTCGGCATAGATGTATTCGGCAATCGGCGTCGAACCGACGAAGCTCAGCGCTTTCACTTCCGGTGCTTCGATCAGTGCATCGACCGCTTCCTTGTCACCATGCACCACGTTGAGGATGCCCTTCGGCAGGCCAGCCTCCAGCAGCAACTGAGCGATGAACAGGGTCGAGCTCGGGTCACGCTCGGATGGTTTGAGAATGAACGCGTTACCGCAGGCAATGGCCAGAGGGTACATCCACAGCGGCACCATGGCCGGGAAGTTGAACGGCGTGATGCCAGCGACCACACCCAGCGGCTGGAAGTCGGACCAGGCATCGATGTTCGGGCCGACGTTGCGGCTGTACTCGCCTTTCAGCACTTCCGGTGCAGCACAGGCGAACTCGACGTTCTCGATGCCACGCTTCAGTTCGCCGGCCGCGTCTTCCAGGGTCTTGCCGTGCTCTTCGCTGATCATCTGCGAGATGCGGGCTTCGTTTTGCTCCAGCAGTTGCTTGAAGCGGAACATCACCTGGGCGCGCTTGGCCGGTGGGGTGTTGCGCCAGGCCGGGAAGGCAGCCTTGGCCGAGTCAATGGCTTCCTGTACGGTCGCGCGGCTAGCCAGTTCGACCTTGCGCACCGCCTGACCGGTAGACGGGTTGAAGACATCGGCGGTGCGCTCACCCTTGGTAACCAGCTCGCCGTGGATCAGGTGCTGAACAATGCTCATGCAAAACTCCAGATAAAGAAGGTTGAGGCAGGCGCGTGATGGGTTCACGCGCCCTACGTCAAAAGCGGAAAGATCAGTCGATCTGGTTCAGGGCTTCACCGACCGCGTCGAACAAGCGGTCCAGTTCCTGCGGCTGGGTATTGAAGGTTGGGCCGAACTGCAGGGTGTCGCCACCGAAGCGCACATAGAAGCCGGCTTGCCACAGCTTCATGGCGGCTTCGTACGGACGCACGATGGCATCGCCATCGCGGGCGGCGATCTGGATCGCGCCGGCCAGGCCGTAGTTACGGATGTCGACGATGTTCTTGGTGCCCTTCACGCCATGCAGCAGCTTCTCGAAGTGCGGTGCCAGTTCGGCAGCCGATTGCACCAGGCTTTCCTTCTGCAGCAGATCGAGCGCGGCGAGACCAGCAGCGCAGGCTACCGGGTGCGCCGAGTAGGTGTAGCCGTGGGGGAATTCCACCGCATATTCCGGCGTCGGCTGGTTCATGAAGGTCTGGTAGATCTCGCGGGTGGCGATGACCGCCCCCATGGGGATGGCACCGTTGGTGACCTGTTTGGCGATGCACATCAGGTCAGGGGTGACACCAAAGGCCTCGGAGCCAGTCATGGCGCCCATGCGGCCAAAGCCTGTGATCACTTCGTCGAAGATCAGCAGGATGTTGTGCTGGGAGCAGATTTCACGCAGGCGCTTCAGGTAACCCTTCGGCGGCGGCAGCACGCCGGCGGAACCCGCCAAAGGCTCGACGATCACCGCTGCGATGTTCGAGGCATCGTGCAGCTCGATCAGCTTGAGCATTTCATCTGCCAGGGCGATACCGCCCTCTTCCGGCAGGCCTTTGGAGAAGGCGTTAACTGGCAGCACGGTATGAGGCAGGTGGTCGACGTCCAGCAACTGTCCGAACATCTTGCGGTTACCGTTGACGCCACCCAGGCTGGTGCCGGCAATGTTCACCCCGTGATAACCACGGGCACGGCCAATGATCTTGGTCTTGGTGGCCTGGCCTTTCAGGCGCCAGTAGGCACGCACCATCTTCAGCGCAGTGTCGCAGCACTCGGAGCCGGAGTTGGTATAGAAGACGTGATTCAAGTCGCCCGGGGTCAGCTCGGCGATTTTCTCGGCCAGCTGGAAGGACAGCGGGTGGCCGAACTGGAACGCCGGGGAATAATCGAGGGTACCGACCTGGCGTGCAACCGCTTCGGTGATTTCCTTGCGGGTATGCCCGGCGCCACAGGTCCACAGGCCAGACAGGGCGTCGAAGACCTTGCGCCCCTTGTCATCGACCAGGTAGTTGCCTTGGGCCGCCACGATCAGGCGCGGGTCGCGCTGGAAGTTACGGTTGGCGGTGTAGGGCATCCAGTGGGCATCCAGCTTCAGCTGGCTGGCGATACCCGCAGTAGCGGTTTCAGGCATGTTCATCGGCGGTTCCTCGGAAGGCGATCAGGCAACGATGGATGTTGTTGCAGCTAAATTCGCACGCGGATAAAGTCTGAAAAAGCCTACATTTCTAATCTTCAGGTAGCGCAAGACTAAACATATGAGCAGACGACCCGACCCTCTCGCACAAGTGAGCGATTTCGACATCCGCCTGCTGAAAATCTACCGAAGCGTGGTTGAATGCGGCGGTTTCTCGGCTGCGGAGAACGTGCTGGGGATTGGCCGTTCAGCCATCAGCCAGCAAATGAACGATCTCGAACAGCGCCTGGGTCTGCGCTTGTGCCAGCGTGGTCGTGCCGGTTTCTCGCTGACCGAGGAAGGCCGCGAGGTCTATCACTCGGCATTGCAGTTGCTCAGTGCACTCGAAACATTCCGTACCGAGGTCAACGGCTTGCACCAGCACTTGCGCGGCGAGCTGAACATCGGCCTTACCGACAACCTGGTCACCCTGCCGCATATGCGTATCACCCATGCCTTGGCCGAACTCAAGGACCGCGGCCCGGATGTGCGCATCCAGATCCGCATGATCGCCCCCAGCCAGGTGGAGCAAGGGGTACTGGACGGCAGCCTGCACGTCGGCGTGGTCCCCCAGACCAGCCCTCTGTCCGGCCTGGAATACCAACCGCTGTACAGCGAACGGTCACAGCTCTACTGCGCAGTTGGCCACCCGTTGTTCTACGCCGACAACCAGCAGATCGACGATGACCGCCTCAACAGCCAGGAAGCGATCGCGCCAACCTTCCGCCTGCCTGCGGAAATCCAGGCGCACTACCAGGCGCTCAACTGCACTGCCAGTGCTTCGGACCGCGAAGGCATGGCGTTCCTGATCCTCACCGGCCGCTATATTGGCTACCTGCCCGACCACTACGCCGCGTTCTGGGTCCAACAAGGTCGCCTGCGTGCACTCAAGCCTGCGCAACGCTTCTATGACCTGAGCCTGAGCTGGGTAACGCGCAAAGGGCGGCGACCGAACCTGGTACTGGAAAGCTTCCTGGAAAGCCTGGCTGCGACACGTTGATGCCAGCTTCTGACGCTAAGGCTTGTCACGCCAGCACAGGCAGGTAATCTTGTCCGACATTCGTTGCCACAGACCTGTCCGGAATCGTCCATGACCCTAGAAGTCCCTGCGCATCGCCTCGCCGCCTCTGGCAAGCCCGCCGGCCGCATCCGCCAGAAGAACGAACAGGCCATCATCCAGGCCGCCGAAGACGAATTCGCCCGCCATGGGTTCAAAGGCACCAGCATGAACACCATCGCGCTGAAAGCCGGCTTGCCCAAGGCCAACCTGCATTACTACTTCACCAACAAGCTCGGCCTCTACATCGCCGTGCTGAGCAACATCATCGAGCTGTGGGACAGCACCTTCAATGCCCTGAGCGTCGACGACGACCCAGGCGAAGCGCTGAGCCAGTACATCCGCACCAAGATGGAGTTCTCCCGGCGCAACCCGCAGGCATCGCGCATCTTCGCGATGGAAGTGATCAGCGGGGGTACCTGCCTGACCGAGTATTTCAGCGCCGACTACCGCGAATGGTTCCGCGGGCGGGCCGCCGTGTTCCAAGCCTGGATGGACGCCGGCAAGATGGACCCGGTCGACCCGGTGCATCTGATTTTCCTGCTCTGGGGCAGTACCCAGCACTATGCTGACTTCGCCACCCAGATTTGCCAGGTCACGGGCCGCAGCCGGCTGACCAAGCAAGACATGGAAGATGCCAGCAACAACCTTATCCACATCATTCTCAAGGGGTGCGGCATAAAGCCGAGTGCCTGACGTTCATCTATGCCTTCTACCCTGCTCGACCTCTGCGAATTTCGCGAGGAAATCCGCAAGAGCCGCTTCATCACCCTCGCCAGCCCGATCAACAGTGCCGCCGAGGCGATGAGCTTCATCGAGCGTCACAGTGACTTGGCCGCCACCCACAACTGCTGGGCATGGAAAATCGGCGGGCAATACCGCAGCAATGACGATGGCGAACCGGGCGGCACTGCCGGAAGGCCAATCCTGGCGGCCATCGAAGCCCAGGACTGCGACCAGGTGGCGGTGCTGGTGATTCGCTGGTACGGCGGTATTCAGCTGGGCACCGGCGGACTGGCGCGTGCCTATGGCGGTGGCGCCAACAAGTGCCTGCAGCAAGCCCCCAAACGCCTGCTGGTCCAGCGCAGCGAGTACACCTGCAGTTGCACCTTCAGCGAGTTGGCCCTGGTGAAACTGCGCCTGGCAGAGGTGGAGGGTCTGGTACTCGACGAGCAGTTCACCGCCAATGGCGTCGACCTGCATATCGCTGTGGGCGAAGCCCATGTGCCTGTATTGCAACAGCAACTGGCGGACCTGAGCCGCGGCCGGATCCTTCTCGAAGCATACTGAGGTTTGCCCACAGCAACTGTGGGCTGGCCTGTGGATAAGCTTGGGGCACTCCGTTGCAGGCCAAGCACTGCAAGGCCTCCAGAGCACTGAGCATATTTTGATCACTGTTTGATGACAACAGTAAACGACTGAGCCTGCAGAAGTTATCCCCAATGTGTCTGGAAGATTGCACAAACCCGATCGTGGCGCTTGCACACATTTACTGTGGACGAGCCTGTGGATAACCCGTTAGCCAACACGCCAAGCACCCGCCCGCTCACGGCCAGACGCACCTGTACATTTTTTAGCCAATCGTGAAGCAGGCGAGGCATAGGTTCGAACTCTGCAGTATGCTCAATGCCTTTTCCTCCACCGATAAAGGAATGTTCCTATGGCATCCTCCAGAACTGCCCTCATCATCGGCGCTTCCCGCGGTCTCGGCCTGGGCCTGGTACAACGTCTGCACGAAGACGGCTGGAACATTGTTGCAACCGTGCGCAACCCTCAACTGCCAGGCGCCCTTGCCGATGTCCCCGGCGTGCGCATCGAGCAACTGGAAATGAACGACACCACCCAGCTCGATGGCCTCCAGCAACGCCTGCAAGGCCAGCTGTTCGACCTGGTCTTCATCAACGCCGGGGTCATGGGCCCCCTGCCGCAAGACCTGGAGACCGTGAACGTCCAGGCCGTTGGCGATCTGTTCATGACCAATGCCGTGGCCCCGATCCGTGTCGCCCGGCGCCTGGCCGGCCAGGTACGCGAAGGCAGCGGCGTGCTCGCGTTCATGAGCTCGATCCTCGGCAGCGTGACCATCCCCGACGGTGGCGAGATCTGCCTGTATAAGGCCAGCAAGGCCGCGCTCAATTCCATGATCAACAGTTTCGTGGTCGATCTGCAGCGCCCCGACCTGTGCGTACTGGCCATGCACCCGGGCTGGGTGAAGACCGACATGGGTGGCGAAAACGCCGAGATCGACGTGCTCACCAGCACCCGGGGCATGCTCGAACAGATCAAGGCGCAAAGCGGACACGGTGGCCTGCGCTTCATCAACTACAAAGGCGAATCACTCACCTGGTGAGGTGAATACCGACCGGCCGGGCGCAATGCCCGGCCAGGCCCTGTAGAATGGCGGCAACCGTACCTGATTCGAGACTCCCTCCTTATGTATGACTGGCTGAATGCCCTGCCCAAGGCAGAACTGCACCTGCACCTTGAAGGCTCGTTGGAACCCGAGCTGTTGTTCGCCCTGGCCGAGCGCAACAAGATCGCCCTGCCCTGGAACGACGTGGAAACCCTTCGTCGCGCCTATGCGTTCAACAACCTCCAAGAGTTTCTCGACCTGTATTACCAAGGCGCAGACGTGCTGCGCACCGAACAGGACTTCTACGACCTGACCTGGGCTTACCTGCAACGCTGCAAGGCGCAGAATGTGGTCCATACCGAACCGTTCTTCGATCCGCAGACCCACACCGACCGTGGCATCCCGTTCGAGGTCGTGCTCAACGGCATCAACCAGGCGTTGAAAGACGGTCGCGAACAGCTGGGTATCAGCAGCGGCCTGATCCTGAGCTTCCTGCGCCACCTGAGCGAAGACGAAGCGCAAAAAACCCTCGACCAAGCGCTGCCCTTCCGCGACGCGTTCATCGCCGTCGGCCTGGACAGTTCGGAAATGGGCCACCCACCCAGCAAGTTCCAGCGGGTGTTCGACCGCGCCCGCAGTGAAGGCTTCGTGGCCGTGGCCCACGCCGGTGAGGAAGGCCCACCCGAGTACATCTGGGAAGCCCTCGACCTGCTGAAGATCAAGCGTATCGACCACGGTGTACGCGCCATCGAAGACGAACGCCTGATGCAACGCATCATCGACGAGCAGATCCCGCTCACCGTCTGCCCGTTGTCGAACACCAAGCTCTGCGTGTTCGACCACATGAGCCAGCACAACATCCTCGACATGCTGGAACGAGGCGTGAAGGTGACAGTGAACTCGGACGACCCGGCCTACTTTGGCGGTTATGTCACCGAAAACTACCACGCCCTGCACACCCACCTGGGCATGACCGAAGACCAGGCCCGCCGACTGGCGCAAAACAGCCTGGATGCTCGCCTGGTCTGAAGGCGTCAACCGACCTGCAAGTTGGTCACGCGGGCTATACAGTTGATCTGCTGCACACCCTCGGCAGAAATCTGCAGTACCCGCGTGCCCTCAGGCTCGCGTATCCAGCCAGACTGCAAAAACAGTTTGAGCAACGCCTGACCAAGGCTACCGCCCAAGTGTGGCCCTTGGTCGCTCCATTCATTGCAATGGCAGATCACACAGTGCCGCCGCGATGCCAGCGCATCGATGTAGACGCCCATGGCAGCCAGTTGCGTTCGCCCCTCCTCACTGACCATCAGTTCCCGCTCGCTGCCCTCCAGCCAGCCCGCCACCACCAGCCGGTGATACAACTCACCCGCCAGCTCGCCGCCCAGGTGTTCGCCACAGCGACGTGCCCTGCGCATCGACATCGGCAGCTGCAGCACCTCCGTGCGCGGCCCCTTTGTCGACACCAGCTGGACGCTGGCCAGCGCTTCGACAGCAACGCCCACCTGAGGCGTGGCGAGCCTGAAGTAGCGCTTGCGCCCGCGCGCCTCAAGCCTGAGCAGGCCGGCCGAAGACAGCAACGAAAGGTGGGCACAGGCCGACGACGCGCTCAGGCCGGCCATCATCGCCAGTTCATCTGTCGGCCGCGGTGTGCCATCGATTAGCGCCCACAACATCGCGCTACGCTTGGGGTCGGCCATCAGGCCGGCAATCTGACTGATACTACTGACTGCATTCATGTCCCTGTATCTCCCCGCATGATCACGTTCGGTTTCAGAGGCCAGCATTGGTTACGCTGGTCGCCTCTCAAGCAAACTGCCAAGGGCCAGTATAAGCCGCGCCCGTGCCGCTCCCGGCAGCCTGGCGCATGCTCAAGCGGGCTCATTCAGCGTTGGGTGGGGCCACCCTTTCGCGCGCCAGAATCGGCACAACCTGGAAGAGAAAGGAAAATAAAGGGCATGAGGAAGGATGGCCCAGAGTGAGTAGCGACTCTGCTGACAGCGCACTTCCTCAAGTAGCGCAAATCAAATCGAAGCTTCCACATCAATCCAGGGATATCCGCTGGAAACGTCGCACAGGCCATAACGAATGGCGCCCGGACCGCCAGTCAGGACAGTCACCCAAGCCATGGCGCCAGCAGACTGCAGCGCTACACTTGATCCGCTCTCCCCCCAATCGGAGGTATGCCACGATGAAGATTGTCGTCAGTGCGTCGAATCGCAACCCCAACTGCCCCTGGCAGGTAAGGCTCGACCAGCATGTGGTGAGTTTTCGCAGCGAGGCAGAAGCACGTGCCTTCGTTGCCACCCTGCAAACCCGCCTGCAGGCACCTCACCCGCTCATGCTGGACGCGTGGCCTGCAAACGCCGGGTCAACAGCGCGACACTGACCACCAGTGCCCCGCAGAGGCTGATCACCAACGTCATGGGCACGGCACTGCCATCATGCAGCACGCCGACCAGCGAGGCCGCACCGGCCGCGACGCTGAATTGCAGGCAGCCCATCAATGCCGAAGCACTGCCTGCCCGCGCGCCCTGGCCACTCATGGCGCAGGCCGACGCATTGGGGATGATGCACCCCAGGCTGGCAATGCAGACGAACAGCGGTACCAGCAATGGCCACAACTGCGCCGGGCGCAGGGCTGCCACGCCAAGCAATACCAGGCCTGCTGCCAAGTACAGCCAGACCGCCCGCACCAACAGGAATGCCGGGCCTCGCTTGGCCAGCAGGCGCGCGTTGACCTGGGCGACCAGAATGAAGCCGGCCGCGTTGGTACCGAACAGCCAGCCATAATGCTCTGCGGGTACGCCATAGAGCTTGATGAATACGAAAGGTGAACCGGCGATGTAGGCAAACATCCCGGCAATGGCGATACCACCGGTCAAGGCATGGCCGATGAACACACGGTCAGTCAATAACCGCAGGTACTGACGCAATGCGCCTGACAGCGGCTGGCGCGGCATGCTGGCCGGCAGGCTTTCCGGCAGGCCCAGGCTTACCGCCAGCAGGCTGGCCGCGCTGAACAGGCTCAGCGCCAGGAAAATCGACTGCCAACCGGCCAGGTTCACCAGGACCCCGCCAAGCATCGGCGCAAGGATGGGGGCCAGGCCCATCACCAGCATCAACTGAGAGAACACCTTGGCCGACGCCACCGGGTCGCACTTGTCGCTGACGATGGCCCGCGACAGGACCATGCCAGCGCAGCCGCCCAGCGCCTGGACAAAGCGCGCCAGGATCAAGGTGTCGAGGTTAGGGGCGTAAGCACAGGCCAGTGAGGCCAGGGTGAACAGCGCCACCCCGAACAACAGCGGTTTGCGCCGGCCGAAGCGGTCTGCCACCGGCCCGTAGGCGAGCTGGCCGATCGACAGGCCGAGGAAATAGGCCGCCAGGGTGGCCTGTACATGTTTTTCGTCGGTGGCGAACGCCTGCGCCATGGCCGGGAAGGCGGGCAGGTAGAAGTCGATCGCCAAGGGCCCGAACGCACTCAGTGCGCCCAGGATCAGGACCATTCGCAGGTTCATCAGGAATCCATAGCAGGCTAAGCAAGCTGCCAAGTCTACCTGCAGTGGCCACCCTCAGCATGAAAACATTTGCAACAAAACAGGGCCGCAGTGCGGCACCTCGGTTCAGGCCACTTCAGCTTGGTAGCCTTCCTCCCGAATAGCCGCCAATACCTGCTCCGCGGCCAGTGAGCTTTGCACCCGCACTTGCTGGCCAGGCAGATCGACTTCCACGGTAGCCTGCGCATCCTTTTCCTGTACTGCACGAGTCACGGCTTTCACGCAATGGCCACAGGTCATGCCTTGAACATTGAACACTTGCATGGGGACTACCTCCTTCAGGGTTTTGCCCAGTTTCAAGCTTGCCATCGGGGCAAGGTCAAGTTCTGCGTGAAACGGCCGGGCTGGAAATCCGCGCGGACCTCGGCCAAGCTGCGCCTTTGACGATTTGTGCAAGCAGGAGATTCTTCATGTTCAGGACAGCAGTGGGCGTTGTCGGGCTGTTGGCCGCACTGACGGCAGTGCCGCCGGCCAGCGCCGAGGGCAACTCGGACTACAGCGTGCTGATCATTTCCCGGGAACGCCTGGAAGTGGCCACCAGCTGCGAAATCGGCGTGTACCTCAACGATCAGCTTTCGGGGCGCGTCTTCCAGGAACAGTCAACGTCTTTCAACCTGCCGCCCGGTCCGATTGATGTTCGCCTGCGCCTGTTGCCCGGGCAGATGCCGGGGTGTGCCCCGGGTATCGAGGACCAACGCAGCACGCGGCTCAACCTGCAGGCAGGCCAGATCAGCAAGTACCGCATCGCCATGGGCCAACAGGGTCTTGAACTGAAGCGAGCCGGCCTGGGCTATTGACCTTCCCCGCGTGGCAAGGTTGATGCTGATGCTCTAGCCCTGCCAAGGAGGAGAGCCATGCCCGCATCCAACACGTTCAACCTGCCGATTTCCGGCATGACCTGCGCCAGCTGTGCGGGCCGTGTCGAGCGCGCCCTGCGAAAGGTCAGCGGCGCCGATCAGGTCAGCGTCAACCTCGCCACTGAACAGGCCAGGGTCCAGGCCCCGGCAGGTAGCCTGCCAGCCCTGGTCGAAGCCGTGCGCAGCGCCGGCTATGGCGTACCCACCCGAACCGTGGAGCTGCAGATCAGCGGCATGACCTGTGCCAGCTGCGTCGGCCGCGTGGAGCGCGCCCTCGGCAAATTGCCGGGGGTTGAACATGTCAGCGTCAACCTGGCCAGCGAGCGTGCCCACCTTGAAGTGCTGCAGGCGCTCGACGATCAGTTGTTGATTGCCACCGTCGAAGCAGCCGGCTATCGCGCCAGCCTGCCCCAAGCGGCCAAGGATGATCAGCAAGATGCCCAAAGACGCCTGCGCAACGAGCGCCTGGCCGTAGCCGCTGCGCTGTTGCTGGCGCTGCCATTGGTGCTGCCGATGCTGGTGCAACCCTTCGGCCTGCACTGGATGCTGCCCGCCTGGGCGCAGTTCGCGCTGGCCACCCCGGTGCAGTTCATGCTTGGCGCACGCTTCTACAAGGCCGCCTACAAAGCCGTGCGGGCCGGTGCCGGCAACATGGACCTGCTGGTCGCCCTGGGCACCAGCGCAGGGTACGGCCTGAGCCTGTACCAATGGGCCAAGGCCCCGGTCGGAATGGCCCCCCACCTCTACTTCGAAGCTTCGGCGGTAGTCATCGCCCTGGTGCTGCTGGGCAAGTACCTCGAAAGCCGGGCCAAGCGCCAGACGGCCAGTGCCATTCGCGCTTTGGAAGCCCTGCGCCCGGAACGGGCCGTGCGCGTCATCGACGGCCGCGAAGAAGACGTGGCGATTGCCCAACTGCGCCTCGGCGACCTGGTTCTGGTCAAGCCTGGCGAACGCTTCCCGGTCGACGGTACGGTGGAGGAAGGCAGCAGCCACGCCGACGAAGCATTGATCAGCGGTGAGAGCCTGCCGGTCCCCAAACAACCCGGCGACAACGTCACCGGCGGTGCCATCAATGGCGAAGGCCGGCTGCTGGTGCGTACTCAGGCGCTGGGCACGGAAACCGTGCTGGCGCGTATCATCCGTCTGGTCGAGGACGCACAAGCCGCCAAGGCACCGATCCAGAAACTGGTCGATCGCGTCAGCCAGGTCTTCGTGCCCGCCGTGCTGGTGCTGGCATTGTTCACTTTGATTGGCTGGTGGCTGGCGGGTGCAACGCTGGAGACTGCCCTGATCAATGCGGTCGCCGTGCTGGTCATCGCCTGCCCCTGCGCCCTGGGCCTGGCCACGCCGGCAGCGATCATGGCCGGCACCGGTGTGGCCGCTCGCCACGGCATCCTGATCAAGGACGCCGAAGCGCTGGAGCGGGCCCATGCGGTCAACCGCGTGGTGTTCGACAAGACCGGCACCCTCACCTCTGGCAGCCCGCGCATCGTCCACAGCCAGGCGCTGGACGGTGACGGCGCCGACCTGCACCGCCTGGCCGGAGCCCTGCAGCGCGGCAGCGAACACCCGCTGGCCAAGGCGGTACTGGATGCCTGTGCCGAGCAAGGCCTCGAAGTACCCGTCGTCACCGACAGTCAGTCGCTTACCGGTCGGGGCATTGCCGGGCGTGTGGGAGGTCGCGAGCTGGCGCTGGGCAACCGCCGGCTGCTCGAAGAAAGCGGCCTGCAACCCGGCCAACTGGCTGCCAGCGCTCAAGCCTGGGAAGCCGAAGGCCGCACCTTGTCGTGGCTCATCGAACGCGGTACGGCGCCCCGCGTGCTCGGCCTGTTCGCCTTTGGCGATAGCCTCAAACCGGGTGCCGAGCAGGCCATCGCTGCCCTGCACGCCCGCCACATCAGCAGCCACCTGCTGACCGGCGACAACCGCGGAAGTGCCAAGGTGGTGGCCGATGCCCTTGGCATTGACGATGTGCACGCCGAAGTACTGCCGGCCGACAAGGCCGCCACCGTGGCCACCCTGAAAAACAACGGAGTGGTGGCGATGGTCGGCGACGGCATCAACGATGCCCCAGCCCTGGCCGCTGCCGACATCGGCATCGCCATGGGCGGTGGCACAGACGTGGCCATGCAGGCTGCCGGCATCACCCTGATGCGCGGTGACCCACTGCTGGTGCCCGCCGCGCTGGAGATCAGCCGCAAGACCTATGCAAAAATCCGTCAGAATCTGTTCTGGGCCTTCATCTACAACCTGATCGGCATTCCCCTGGCCGCGCTTGGCTATCTCAACCCGGTACTGGCCGGCGCCGCCATGGCGCTGTCCAGCGTCAGCGTGGTCAGCAATGCCCTGTGGTTGAAGACCTGGAAACCCACCAGCACCTTGCAGGAGGCCCGATGAACATTGGCCAGGCCGCCCGCCGTAGCGGGCTCAGTACCAAGATGATCCGCTATTACGAATCCATCGGCCTGCTCAAGCCGGCCACCCGTAGCGACAGCGGCTACCGCTTGTACCAGGCCGAGGACTTGCACAGCCTGGCATTCATCAAGCGCTCCCGTGACCTGGGGTTTTCCCTGGAAGAAGTGGGCAAACTGCTGACCTTGTGGCAGGACCGCGGCCGTGCCAGCGCCGACGTCAAGGCGCTGGCCATGCAGCACATCGATGAGCTGAACCGGCGCATCGACGAGCTGGTGAGCCTGCGTGACACCCTGGGCGATCTGGTTGCCCACTGCCAGGGGGATGACCGCCCGGACTGCCCGATTCTGAAGGACCTGGCCAAAGGCGCAGGATGCTGCCATTGAAAGCAGGCGGCGTGCTGAGATCGGCACGTCGCACACCTTTGGTATGCCATATTAGCCTAAAGCCGACCGAATAGTCGCCAAATGCGACTTCGCCCAATAAATACGGGCACTTTCGCTAAAAATTCCCCGGACCCTGCCGATGCAGTGGCTACCTGCCTCGCGTGCAAAAAAACAAACCCCGGGAGCGTCGATGAACATCAAACAGAAACTGACATGGGCCTTCGCGATCATCGCGGGCTTGCCCATCGTCCTCGTAGCCACCTTGGTGGTCATCAACCTGCGCGGCGAAGCGCGTGACGGTTTCCTCGACAGCAGCAGCCGGGAGATCCGCCAGGTCAGCAACGCGATGAACATCTTCTTCCAGGGCATCGACCAGAATGTCGACTACCTGGCCTCGCAACCGATGGTGGCGGCCACGGGCAACAACCTGAACAAGTTCCTGAGCGCCAACCCGTCCTACGAGCTGGGCGATCAGGACAAGCAACTGCTGGAATTTTTCACACGTCTGGCAGAAACCCACCCTGGCTATGCCTACGTCGCCTACGGGGTGAATGACGGCGGCTACGTCGGCTGGCCCGCCGGGCAGAAGTTCGTCAACTATGACCCGCGTCCGCGTCCTTGGTACCAACTGGCCATGGCCAACCCTGGCAAGACCGTACGCACCGGCGCCTATTACTGGGCCGCCGACGATGCCGTGCTGATCAGCACCGTGCGCGCCGTGGCCAACCAGCTCGGCAACCCAGGTGGCGTGGTCAACATCGACGTGTCGCTCAAGGGCCTGACCGAGATCGTCAAGCAGATCAAGCTGGGCGAAAGCGGCTATCTGATGCTGGTGGAAAACAACGGCAACGTGATGGTCGACCCACGCGACGCCAGCCACAACTTCAAGCAGCTGGCCAGCTTTGGCGACGGCTACGCCGAACTGGCCAAGGCCGGCAAGGGCCTGGTCGAGGTCGAGATCAACGGCGAGCGTTACATGGCCAACGTCTACCCCGACGAAAAACTCGGCTGGACCTTCATCGGCCTTATCCAGCATGGCGAAGTGATGCAGACCACCACCCGCCTGACTTGGCTGATCGGCGCCATCGCCCTGGTACTGGCGGCACTGTTCGCGGTGGTCGGCACTGCCTTCGCCAAACTCATCGTGCGCCCGATCAACAGCGTCACCAGCGGCCTGGAAGACATTGCCCAGGGCGAAGGCGACCTGACCCGCAACCTCGACGTGCGCGGGCGCGACGAAACCGCGCAACTGGCCAACTGGTTCAACCAGTTCCTGGGCGCCATCCGCAGCCTCATCCAGCATATCGGCTCGGCCGCCAGCAAGATCCTCAGCACCTCCAGCAGCTCCACACGGGTTTCCAGCGACATGGCCGAGGCGGCCGGACGCCAGCGTGAAGCAGTGGACATGGTCTCCACCGCGTTCCACGAAATGGTCGCCACCGCCAACGAAGTCGCCCGCTCCTGCAGCCAGGCCGCGCAGTCGGCCGACAGCGGCCAGCAGCAAGCCCGCGAAGGCCAGCAGCAGATCGACGCGGCCGTCAACAGCGTCGACCGCCTCAGCCAGGAGATCGAACAGTCGGCCCAGTCGATCCAGCAACTGGAGCGCGACAGTAACGCCATCCAGTCAATCCTCGGCACCATCCGCTCGATTGCCGAACAGACCAACCTGCTGGCACTCAACGCAGCCATCGAAGCGGCCCGCGCCGGCGAACAGGGCCGGGGCTTTGCCGTGGTGGCCGACGAGGTGCGGGCATTGGCCAAGCGCACGGCCGACTCCACGGCGGAAATCGATGGTTTGCTGGGTAACCTGGCCAGCCGCACCGCGCAAGTGGCCGAGCAGATGCATGCCAGCCTTGAAGTGTCGCAGCAGTCGGTCAGCCGCATAGGCCTGGCCCGTGACAGTTTCGGGCAGATTCGCGAGTCGGTGGATATCATTCGCGATATGAACACGCAGATCGCCACGGCGGCGGAAGAGCAGCACCAGGTGGCCGAGGACATCAACCGCCATATCAGCCAGATTCATGGCGATGCGCAGTTGGTGGCGGAACTGGCCCAGGCGGCGCGTCAGGACTCCGAGAGCCTGGCCGGGCTGTCCAATGAACTGGACTCGCTGGTGCGTCGCTTCCGCACCTGAGTTTCGTCTGTCCGGGCCTCTTCGCGGGTTTACCCGCGAGGAGCCCGGCACAGCGGACATCAAAGCCTCAATTCCCCGGGAGTCGCCCCGAACAACTGCTTGAAGGCCGCAATGTACGCCGAGGTTGAATCATAGCCACAACCCAGCGCCGCCTCGGTCACACTCTCCCCCGCCTCCAGCAACGCCAGCGACGACAGTAGCCGCATCCGCTGGCGCCAGTTGCGAAAACTCAACCCGGTCTCGCGCTGGAACAGCCGCATCAAGGTCTTTTCCGAGCATCCCAACTGCACCGCCCACTGCTGCAAGGTCTGCATCTGGTCCGGCGCGGCGATCAGCCCGTTGCACAGCGCCAGCAAGCCGGGGTGCCGCGGCAACGGCAACGAGAACCCCACCTCCGGCAAGGTGCGCAACTGGTCGAGCAACACGGCTACCAGGCGGCCTTCGGCACTGTCACCCTCGGCATATTCAGCCGGGAACAGGCAAAACTGCTTGATCAATTCCCGCGCCAATGCCGTCACTTCCAGCACCCGGCAGTGCACCGGCGCCCAGGGGCAGGCATCACGGCGGATGTACAGGCTGCGCATTTCAGCCTGCCCGGAGGTAACCACTTCATGTTCGGCATCGGCCGGTATCCACACGCCCCACTGCGGTGGGGCGAAGTAGCTGCCATCGTCGGTATACACCCCCAATACTCCGCTGATGGCGTAGGAAAACTGCACCCAGTCATGGCTGTGGCGAGTGGTCCAGGACCCCGCGCCAAGGCTTTCGGCACGGGCATAAAGTGGCCGGGGCAACTGCTCCAGGGCAGGAATGGCGCGCGGATGTCCGATCGTCTGCATAGCGAATTCTTGTAGTGCTGAGCAGACAAGCCTAACAGAGATCAGCAGCGCCCTCCGGTCAACGCTCGACGATCACCGTCACCCCTTGCCCGCCCGCAGCGCAGATGGATATCAAGCCACGTCCTGTCCCCGCCTTTTCCAGCAACTTCGCCAGGTTGGCCAAAATCCGCCCCCCGGTCGCGGCGAACGGGTGGCCTGCCGCCAACGAGCTGCCCTTGACGTTGAGCTTGCTGCGATCAATGGTGCCAAGCGCTGCCGCAAGCCCCAGCTTCTGCCGGCAGTACTCGGCATCCTCCCAGGCCTTGAGGGTGCACAGCACCTGGGCCGCAAAGGCTTCGTGGATTTCGTAGTAATCGAAGTCCTGCAAGGTCAGGCCATTGCGTGCCAGCAGGCGCGGCACTGCGTACACCGGCGCCATCAACAGCCCTTCGCGGCCAGTGACGAAGTCCACCGCAGCGGTTTCGCCATCGACCAGGTAGGCCAGTATCGGCAGGCCCTGTTGTTGAGCCCATTGCTCGCTGCCAAGCAGCACCACCGAGGCGCCATCGGTCAGCGGCGTGGAGTTGCCCGGCGTCAACGTGCCCAGCCCACTGCGGTCGAACGACGGCTTGAGCCTGGCCATCTGCTCCAGAGTCAGGTCAGCGCGCAGGTTGTTGTCTCGCGAAAGGCCCAGGAACGGCATCACCAGGTCATTCTGCCAGCCTTCGCTGTACGAGGCTGCCAAGCGCTGGTGGCTGTGCAGCGTCAGCGCGTCCTGGTCGGCGCGGTCAATCCCCCAGGTTTGCGCCATGCGTTCGCAATGCTCGCCCATCGACAGGCCGGTACGCGGTTCGCCATTGCGCGGCAGTTCAGGTTTCAGATGGCCCGGGCGCAATTGCAGGAACGGCTTGAGCCGCTCAGCCAAGGTCTTGCCGCGATTGGCTTGCAGGAGGATGCGCCGCAGCCCCTCATTGACGCCGATCGGGGCGTCGGACGTGGTGTCCACGCCACCGGCGATACCGCAGTCGATCTGCCCGAGGGCAATCTTGTTGGCCACCAGCAGTGCCGCCTCCAGGCCGGTGCCACAGGCCTGCTGGATGTCGTAGGCGGGCGTTTGCGGCGACAGGCGTGAACCGAGCACGCACTCCCGGGTCAGGCTCATGTCCCGCGAGTGCTTGAGTACCGCCCCGGCCACCACTTCGCCCAGGCGCAGCCCGTGCAGGCGATAACGCTCGATCAGGCCTTCCAGGGCTGCGGTCAGCATCGCCTGATTGCTGGCGGTGGCGTAGGCGCCGTTGGAGCGGGCGAAAGGGATACGGTTGCCGCCCAGGATCGCGACCCGGCGAGTTGAACGCATGCGTTTGCTCCTCCTGAAACAATTTGATCCGTACAGCCTAGGTGTTTTTGCCGCATTCGAACGACCTGGCCACAAACTTGGTCCACACTTGCAAGCTTGCCTTCTGGAGACCCGCACATGAGCGATCGCTATCTCGGCTTTGCCAACTCCCAGCTCGGGCGCCGCCTCGTCGATGCCCTTGGCCTGCCGCGCCCAGCGCCGCTGGAGCGCTGGCAGGCGGGCCGCCTGCGTCCGGTGGAGGGCGCGCTGGTGCTGGGTGGCGGGCCACTGGCGAACCAGGTCGAGGCCATCGCCCCGCGCCTGACCGACACGCTGTTCAGCTTCAATGGCGACGCCTTGCAGGCCCCCGCTTGGGTCGCCGGCCTGGGGCCGAAGCTCAAGGCCGTGGTGTTCGACGCCAGCCATCTGTCCGACAGCGACCAGTTGAAACAATTGCGCGAATTCTTCCAGCCCCTGCTGCGCAGCCTCGCTCCGTGTGCCCACGTGGTGATCCTTGGACGTGCGCCTGAATCGCTCGACGACCCGCTGGCCAGCGTCGCCCAGCGCGCCCTGGAAGGCTTCTGCCGTTCGCTGGCCAAAGAGCTGCGCAACGGCGCTACGGCGCAGTTGCTGTATGTGGCGACGGGCGCTGAAGCTCAGCTCGAAGGGGCCTTGCGCTTCTTCCTGTCACCCAAGAGCGCCTTTGTTTCCGGCCAGGTCCTGCGCCTGCAGGCCTGCGCAGCCCAGGTCGAAGACTGGACCCGCCCGCTCGGTGGCCGTCGCGCGCTGGTCACGGGCGCTGCACGTGGCATCGGCGCCGCCATCGCCGAAACCCTGGCGCGTGATGGCGCCGAAGTGATGCTGCTCGACGTGCCCCAGGCCCAGCAGGAGCTCGACGCCCTCGCCGCACGCCTGGGTGGCAAGGCCTTGGGCCTGGACATTTGCGCCAGCGATGCCGCCGCGAAACTGCTCGAAGCCCTGCCCGAGGGCATCGATATCGTCGTGCACAACGCCGGCATCACCCGCGACAAGACCCTGGCCAACATGACCCCGGAATACTGGGACGCGGTACTGGCAGTCAACCTCAAGGCCCCGCAGGTACTGACCCAAGCCTTGCATGACGGGGGTGCGCTGGGCGACAACGCACGTATTACCCTGCTGGCGTCGGTCAGCGGTATCGCCGGCAACCGCGGCCAGGCCAACTACGCCGCGAGCAAGGCCGGCCTGATCGGCTTCGCCGAGGCCTGGGCGGCGAAGCTTGCCGAGCGCGGCGGCAGCATCAATGCGGTGGCGCCTGGTTTCATCGAAACCCACATGACCGCGGCCATGCCCATTGGCCTGCGCGAGGCCGGGCGGCGCCTGAGTTCACTGGGCCAGGGCGGGCGCCCGCAGGACGTCGCCGAAGCCATCGCCTGGCTTAGCCAGCCAGGCTCTGGCGCGGTCAACGGCCAGGTGCTGCGTGTCTGCGGCCAGGCCTTGATGGGGGCCTGAACATGAGCCGCCAATGGCAAGACGTGCATAGCCCGGACTCACGCGCCAGCCTCTACCTGCGCGCCGCCAGCAAACGCAAGATCGGCGGCGCTACCCTGCCCGCCGGCGGTCTGCGCAGCTTCATCCGAGTGCAGCCCGGCAACCTGGCGGCCTATCGTCGGCTCTGCCATTTCACCGACGATGGCCGCTTGCCTGGCACCTACCCACACATAATGGCGTTCACCCTTCAGTTGCAACTGCTGACCGCCCACGACTTCCCTTTTCCGTTGCTCGGGCTGGTGCACCTGCACAACCGCATCGACGTGCTCCGCCCGCTGGGTGGTATCGACGGGCTGCGCTTTGCGGTGTACGCCGACAATCTGCAGGCCCATGCCAAGGGCGGCACCTTTGACCTGGTCACCGAAGCCGAGGATGGCTTGGGCCTGCTGTGGCGCGAAACCAGCCGTATGCTGGTGCGTGGCCTGAAGCTGGAGGGGCCGTTCGACGAAAGCCAGGTAACCGAGCCTGCGGCGCTGCCGGAGGTCACCCGCTGGTATGCCGACAGTGATATCGGCCGGCGCTACGCCAAGGTCTGTGGTGACTACAACCCGATTCACCTGAGTGCCGTCAGCGCTCGCCTGTTCGGCTTTCCCAAGGCCATCGCCCATGGCATGTGGAGCAATGCCATGGCGCTGGCAGCCCTGCGCACGCACATGCCCAACAGTGGTTATCGCTTCGCGGTGGACTTCCGCAAACCGGTGCGCTTGCCATCGGAGGTTGTCCTGAGCGCCAGCGAAGCGGGGCCGGCGGGTGAACTGAGGCTGGACGGACAGGGTGGGGTGCTGCACATGGTCGGGCGCTGGGCCGTGCTCTAGCACCCTGATTGCACTTGCTTTGCATCGGGCCTGGGCA
Organism: Pseudomonas vlassakiae; assembly: GCF_014269035.2. Lineage (GTDB taxonomy): Bacteria > Pseudomonadota > Gammaproteobacteria > Pseudomonadales > Pseudomonadaceae > Aquipseudomonas > Aquipseudomonas vlassakiae. Next base: position 53,125 of record NZ_JABWRP020000021.1, on the reverse strand, counting down.
GAAGCTATGCGGCATTAGGAGACCCAGATGAACCTGCAAGAACTCACCGAACGCCTGCATCGGATCCGCGACAACAATGACTGGCACGGCTTTCACAGCCCGAAGAACCTGGCGATGGCAGCCAGTGTGGAAATGGCCGAGCTGGTGGAAATCTTCCAGTGGCTGAGCGAGGACCAATCGCGCCAGCTGCCCGCCGACCAGCTGGCCCACGCCGGCCAGGAAGTCGGCGACGTGGTGCTCTACCTGTTGCTGCTGTGCAACGAGCTGGGCCTGGACATGGAGCAGGTGGTGCGCGCCAAGCTGGCCGACAGCGAGAGGCGTTTCGCACGATGAATGACCGTCACTTCGACCAACTGGCCACACGCTTTGCCGAAAAGATCTATGGCGGTGCCAAAGGAGCCATTCGCCTCGCCGTGCTCCAGGCCGACCTGGCCGACGCGCTGCCCGACCGACCGTTGCGGGTGCTCGACATCGGCGCCGGCCTGGGTCACATGGCCTTGTGGCTGGCCCAGCGCGGGCACGATGTAACGCTGGCCGAACCCGCCGCGCCGATGTTGGAGGGCGCCCGGGCACGCTTCACAGAAGCGGGCCAATCGGCAACCTTCATCCAGGCGCCCTGGCAAGAGCTGCTTGGCCAGCTCACCGAGCCTTATGACCTGGTGCTCTGCCACGCTGTGCTGGAATGGCTGGCCGAACCGCAGAGCATCCTGCCGGTGCTGCACCAGCTGACCAGCCCGGAGGGCTGGCTGTCGCTGGCGTTCTACAACCGCGATGCGCTGGTCTACCGCAACTTGCTCAAGGGCCATTTCCGCAAGTTGCGCAGCAACCGCCTGGAAGGTGAAAAGCAAAGCCTGACCCCGCAAAAACCGCTTGATCCACGGGAACTGAAGGCGCAACTTGAAGGGGTGTGGCACGTTGAAAGCGAGAGCGGCGTGCGCGTCTTCCATGACTACATGCCCAAGGAATTCCAGGACAAGGCCGAGTTGCTCGACCTGCTGGAAATGGAACTGGCCCACCGCCGTCACCCAAGTTTTGCCGGGCTTGGCCGCTACCTGCACTGGATGTGCCGCCCCCGCTGATTGCGCCCTCCGGGAGGGATACATGCCGTACCGTCCGTTGTGCCTGGCCCTGCTGCCGCTCGCCCTGGCCGCCTGTCAGGCCAGCAACCCCTACGTGGCCAGCAGCCGCCCGCTGCCGCCAGCCCCTGCGCAAGCGGCCAACACCTTCGACGCCAGTGCCTACCCGGCGCCAGCGCGTGACTATGGCCACTACCGCAGCTGGAGCTGGCGTAACGGCCAGCTGCCAAGCGGCAATGCCGACGCCGACCCGGCACAAATCGCCGACGCCGTCAGCGGTGCCCTGGACCAACATGGCCTGCGCCCTGCTCACGGCGCTATCGGCGACCTGCTGGTGAGCGCCGACATGCGCCTGGAACGGCGCCTGCGCCAGGTGCGCGACTATGACTATTACGACCCGTATTACGGCCCGTACCCCTACGGCAGCGTCGGTTTCGGCGGCTACCGCAATGGTTACGGCGCCTACGGCAGCGTGCCGGTCGTACGCACCTACGAAGTGGAGGTGATGGTAGTGCGCATCGACCTGTTCGATGCCCGCAACGGCCAGCCGGTGTGGAGCGCCAGCGCTGAAAGCGGCAGTGACAAAAGTTCGCCGCGCGATCGCGAGACCGCCCTGCGCGAATCGGTTCACAAGGCGCTCAGCGGCTATCCTCCCAGTTAATGCCTAACGGAGAACCATCATGTTGCGCCGCCTCGTTCTACTGTCAATCGCGCTGCTGCTGGCCGCCTGCTCCAGCAACAACGTCCAGCAGGATTTCGACGCCAGCCGCGATTTCGCCGCCTACCGCAGCTGGGCATGGCAGGAACCGGGCCTGCAATATCGCCCGGATGATCCACGCATCAAGAGCGACCTGACCGAGCAACGCATCCGTGCCGCGGTCGCCGACCAGCTCGAGCAGCGTGGCCTGCGCCCGGCCCAGGGCAATGCCCGGCCTGACGTCACCGTCCGTGCCTACCTGATCGTCGAACAGCGCCAGCAGCAGATCACCACCAACTATGGCGGGGCTTGGGGCGGCTACTGGAACGGCTATTGGGGCGGGCCGATGTACAACGAAACCCGCAGTGTCGATTACAAGGTGGCTACCATCCAGATCGACATGTTCGATGGCCGTGACGGCAAGCTGGTCTGGCGCGGCAGTGCCGAACAGATCATGAACAATTACCCGCCTAGCCCCGACGAGCGTAACAGCGCCATTCAGAAGACCGTTGCCCAGGTGCTCGGCAACTACCCGCCGGGCCGGGTGAAGTAAGCCCGTCGCAGGGGCCGCTTCGCGGCCCTTCTTGCGACACAGGGCCGCTCCTGCAACGACCTTTTTGCCAGTCGGCCATGCCCGTTCGTCAGATCGCGTCTACCCTGATTAGGAAACCTGACTGATCGGGTAGCAGTGTTCAACGAATGGGAAAGGCGGCCTGCCGATGCAAAGCATTGTTCTCCTGATGTGGCTTGCCTTGTGCACCGAACAAGATATCCGCGAACGCCAGATCGCCAATATGCTGACCCTGGGTTTCGCCGCTGGCGCGCTGGTCTGGCTGTTTGCCACGGGCCACTCATGGATCGGCGCCGATGCCAGCGACGCTGGCTGGGCTCTGGCCATAGTCATGCTGCTGACGCTGCCAGGCTACATGCTGGGCCGCTTCGGCGCTGACGACGTCAAGCTGATGGGAGCGCTGGCGCTTGCTACCAGCCCGCAATACGTGCTCGGCACCTTCATCGGAGCCGGGGTCAGCGTGGTGCTCTGGTTGCTGACCCGCAGGCGCCTGTGGACGCTGCTCAACCCCAAGGTGAAGAAGCGCCTGGCCACACTCACAGAAGAAATGGGCGACAAACAAGCCTTCGTGCCTTACGTGCTGGCAGGCTTTTTATTGACTGCCGTATGGATCCAATGAGCGTTCACAGGGTCCGATCACTTGTACAAGACTTGTACGGAATCGCAGGCAGCGTCTATTTTTAAGCTGCCAGAGCGTCTGGCTCGGGGAGCCGGGGTCATTTACGAACAGGGAGTTGATCGTGACCAAGTCAATGAGTGATGTGAAAGTTCTGGTGGTGGATGACCAGCCGCTGATCGTCGAACAATTGTGTGAATTCCTTCTGTCCCAGGGCCACCCTTGCGTTGCGGCCCACTCCACCGACGAAGCCATCGAACGGTTCAGCGCCGACGACGCGATTGGCCTGGTGTTGTGCGACCTGCACATGCCCAATCGCGATGGCATCGAGCTCATGCAGGCACTCAAGGACATTGCCGGGCGCCAGCGCATGTTCGAAGCCATCATGCTCACCGGGCGCGCCGACAAGCAGGACGTGATCCGTGCCCTGCGTGAAGGTTTCGCCGATTACTACCAGAAGCCCATGGACTTCGACGAACTGCTCGAGGGCGTGCGCCGTCAGGAACAAGTGCTACTGGAGCGCAGGTCCAATCTCCAGGACCTGGGCAACCTCAACCAACGCCTGCAGGACCTGGCCGGTTCCATCGACGAGCTGTATCAGGACCTGGAAAAAGCCCGAGGCCAGGGCGTTCACCGCCGCGCCACCGATGCCGCCGAAGAGCCCGAAGGCGAGCTGCCGGCAGCGTTCGAGAAGCTGTCTCCGCGGCAACTGGAGGTCGCCCGGCTGGTAAGCAAGGGCAAGACCAACTACCAGATTGCCTGCGAACTGGGGATCACCGAGAACACTGTGAAGTTGTATGTGTCGCAAGTGTTGCGTTTGACCCACATGCACAACCGCACCCAACTGGCGTTGGCGTTGACGCCAAGTTCGTCTCCTGTTCACCAGCGGTTTACCACGCACTAAGCGTTTCCCAGGCGTTTCATGAGGCCGCTATCGCCTGGATTCACTCCAACCAGTAGCTGAAGCTCACCGTCCAGCGTGGGCTTCTGCTCATGCTGTCCAAGGCCACATCGGCCAGTGGCTTGGCCACCTCCAGCGCCACGTTGCCGTACCGCCCCTCCCCCAGCCGCACACCCAACGCCACGGAACGCATCCTGGCATCTTCGAGTGGTCCGCCGTTGTACCAGGCCTGCGCAGCATCCAGCAGCACATACGGCTGCATCAGCCGCACCCAGCCAGCGCCAGGCGTAATACTGTAGTTCAGCTCGTAGGCGACACCCCAGCCCTTGTCACCCGCCGCCTGATCCTGCGGGTAGCCATGACCGAAATGCTGCCCGCCGAAGACCGCATGCTCACTGTCGGGCAGCCGGTCATCGGTCCAGTACAAGGCGCCTGACAGCACGCCTTGCCAGCGTTGCGACAGCGGGTCGCTCTGCAACCCGGCCACGCGAAAACGCAGGAAGTCCATGTCGTAATCCGCATCGGTGCGAGCGCCCAGGTAATCCAGCCCCTGATACACCCCGGCGCTGACCCTGCGAAACCGCCCGCCCTCGACCTTGCGCCAATCGCCTTCGAACGACAGCGCACGTACAGAGGTGTCGATGCGTGCCCGGCCGCCGTAGAGCGCTTCGTCATGCTCACTGACCGCATACACATGCCCTGTCACCGCCAGCCATTCATCGGCCGTGACGATCACCGGTTGGCCAAGCCCGATTGCATAACGCTCGCTTTCAATCCGTTGGAAAAACTGCGAACCATGTTCCACACGCACAGGTGTGCCTGGCTCGCTGCGGTAGCGAGCGGCTGAAAGCAGCAGCTGGCTGCCTTGTGCGTCCAGGTGCTGGCTGTAGTCCAGGCGCTGGTAATGGCTGTGGTCATCTCCCGGTGGCAGCAGCACGCTGGCCGTCAACTGCTCGGCAAAACGCGTCTGGGCATTGCTGGACACCTTGAACAACCCCTGCGGGCCATCGCGGCTGCCATCGCTGAACGCCACGGCCATATCGAAGGGCTTGCGCCAGGCCCGCACGGTAAGCTGCGCGGCCCCATCACTGTGCTCCGCCCGACCCAGGACAGCCTGCAACGTCACACCGGGAATGCGCTGGGCCAGGCCGATGAAGCGGTCGAGCGTCGCCTGGGTCAGAGGGCGCTCCGCCCGCACGTGCTCCAGCAGCGCCTCGAGGTAGGCGCCAGCGGGCCCGACATCGCCTTGCCGTCGAACGTCATGGACATACCCCTCGACCAATACGACATGCACGCGGCCATCGGCAAAATCCTGATCCGGCAGGTACGCCTGCGATAGCAGGTAGCCGTCGCGCTGGTAGCGCTGGGTCAGCCGTTCGGTGAACTGCTGCAGCTCGCCAACACTCACTTCACGGCCAATCAAGGGCTGGTAATGCTCGCGCAATTCGCTCAACGGGTAGACCGTCCCGCCCTCGAAGCGCACCTTGTGCAGCACGAAACGCGTCGCCCGTGTCGGCGTCCCGGTGGCGATCACGGGCGGCGCCAGGAGCGGGTCCGCAGCACGGGGGCGGTAGGCGTCGATCGGCAGATTCGCGCTGGGCAGGCGGCGCTCGTATTCATGGCCGTCGAGAAACACCGGCAATGGCTCGGCAACCAGCAGACTGGCCCAGGGCGACAGCAGCAGGGGCATCAGCAGAAGACGCATAGGTCGCTCAACAATCCCTTGGGTACCGGGGCGTCGCCGGCCTCGCCCGTCACTTGCAAGCGTAGGTGTTGCCCTGGTAAACGTCGAACCCTACTCGTTGACCTGGAACGCCACCCGTGCCGTTTCTCCACTTTCGTCCAAGGCACTGAGTTCGAACTGCCCGGCCTGGTCGAACCGCACCAGCATGCTGCCCTGCCCTTCGCTTTCGCCCAGCGGCTGGCCGTTGAGGAACCACCAGCGCCGCCCGCCGCCGCCAAGGGCAGACACCTGCAACTGCAAGGGTTCACTGCTGGTGGCTGGGCGCCGCAGGTGGTCGCCGGGGCGCACGCCGACGATGGACAGCGGCGGCGCGCTGGCCGGTACCTGTGGCGGACAGCTCGGGTCCACCGTCGGCAGCCGCGCAGCACGCCGCTCGACGCGTGGCAACCAAGGCTCCAGCGGCGCTGGCCACAAAGCGATGTCGAGCGCCTTGGCCCCGGGGCAACTGCCGTCCACGCGCAGGCCCTGGGCATTGACCCAGATGCTTTCGCGCAGCCCCAGGCCGAGCGGCTGGTCGGCGGCCTGCAAGGTGGGAGGCGTGGTGCCATCGAGGGTCCAGGCAAAGCGCTGGCGCCGGCAGTTCGGGTCCTGCCGGTTCATGGGCTGGCCCAGCGGCCAGCAGATGGCCGCCACCCCGACACTGTCCGGCACGCGTTCCACTGGCTGCCGGATGCCTCGCTGGCTGTCGCGGTTGCTCAGCAGGTCATGCACTTGCAGCATCAGCGGGGCCGCCGAGGCCAGGCCGAACTGCCCGGGCACGGGCGTGCCGTCAGGGCGACCGATCCAGACACCGATCAGGTAGCGCGGCCCGACGCCAATCGACCAGGCATCGCGGAAGCCATAGCTGGTGCCGGTCTTCCAGGCCAGTTGTGGGCGCTGTACCAGTTCGGCATGCGGGTCGCGGTCGGGCCGCGCCTGGCCGCTGAGGATGCGCCGGATGATCCAGGCCGCGCCTGGCGACATCAACTGGCGCTCCAGCAAGGGATCCTGCGGTTGCAGGCGCACCTGCGCACTGTTGCCACCCCGGGCCAGTGCCGCATAGCCGCCGACCAGGTCCTCCAGGCGGCTGCCGGCACCGCCCAGAATCAATGCCAGGTTGGGCTCGGCCAACGGCGGCAGCGCCAACGGCACGCCGGCCATGCGTAACTGCGCGGCGAAGCGCTTGGGGCCATAGGCTTCGAGCAATTGCACCGCTGGCAAGTTGAGCGACAGCGCCAGCGCTGAACTGGCGGAGACCGGGCCGCTGAAGCCCATCGAGAAATTGCCGGGGCGATAGTCGCCGTAGCGCCGCGGCACATCCTGCAACAGCGATTCGGAGTGAATCAGGCCATCATCCATGGCCAGACCGTACAGAAACGGCTTGAGCGTCGAGCCTGGCGAGCGTAATGAGCGGACCATGTCGACATGGCCAAAACGGCGCTCGTCGTTCAGGTCGATCGAGCCCAGGTAAGCGCGTACCGCCATGGTCTGGGCCTCGACCACCAGGATCGCCGCCGAGGTGCGCTCCGGCAAGCGCGCCCGCCAACCCAGCAACAGGTCTTCCAGGCGCCGTTGCAACGAGGCGTCGAGGGTGGTGCGAATCAACGTCGGGCTGTCAGCGGTGTACAGCCGCCGCGCCAGCAACGGAGCCAGTGCGGGTTCCTGACGCGGGGCCAGCAGCAATGGCTCCTCAACCGCCTCCTTGATCTGTTGCGCCGGCCACACCTGGTACTCGTCCAGGCGCTGCAGCACCTTGTCGCGGGCGCGTTGGGCACGCGCCGGGTGGCGGTCCGGGCGCAAGCGGCTCGGTGCCTGCGGCAACACCGCCAGCAGGGCAGCTTCGGCGGGTGTCAGCTGCTGCGGCGACTTGCCCAGGTAAGCCCAGCTGGCCGCTGCCACGCCCTGCAAGGTACCGCCGAACGGCGCACGGTTCAGGTAGATCTGCAGGATCTCGCGCTTGGACAGGTGCCACTCCAGTTGCGCAGTGCGCCACAGCTGCCGCAGCTTGCCGGCCAAGGTGCGATCATGCGGGTCGAGCAGGCGGGCAACCTGCATCGACAACGTGCTGCCGCCGGACACTACCCGCCCACCGCGCAGGTTGAGCCAGACCGCCCGCGCCAGCGCCAGCGGGTTGACCCCCGGGTGCTGGTAGAACCAGCGGTCTTCGTAGGTCAACAGGGCCTGCAGGTAAAGGGGCGAAACATCCTCCGGGCTGACCGGATAGCGCCACACCCCATCGGCATCGGCAAAACGCCACAATGGAGTGCCGTCTTCAGCCAGCACTACCCTTGCCAGGTCGTTGCCCGGCAACGGTAGCGGCCAGATGCGGTCGGCCAGCCACAACAGGCCGAGCAACAACAGGATGCTGACCGCGGCAGCACGCACGAGCCTTCCCGCTCGGGTACGCGGCCGCGCTAAGCTTGGCATCGGGAACCGACCTGGCCAGGTAGTGGCCAAAGGCTTGGGAACGGCAAACGTGCCGATTCGTTCATCAGGAAGCAACTATGCATGTAGAAGGTTTTTTCGAGTGGCTTGGCCAGGCACTGGGGTCGTTGATCCGCTTCATCGTCGACGCCTTGAGCGGCCTGTTCAACCTGCTGGCCAACGCCGGGGGCAATTTCATCGATGGCCTGGCACGCACGTTGGGCATGGACACCTCGCTCCTCAGCATCCTCGCCCTGATCATCGGCCTGATGCTGCTGTACTCGGCGATCCGCGCCTTCATGCGTGCTTCGATCATCCTCGGGATCATCTGGCTGATGCTGGGGCTGTGGGTGATGAGCTGGGTGATTCATTGACATTGAACTGCCCGGCGCGGACCTGTGGGAGCGGCCTTGTGTCGCGAAAGGGCTGCGCAGCAGCCCCAGGATCTCAGCTCCGTAGCTTGAAATGCCGGGGCCGCTTTGCGGCCCTTTCGCGACACAAGGCCGCTCCCACATAGTCCGTGCAAGGCAGGTGCTTAGCGGGCTTTTACAGTCATCTCCCCTTGCCCATCCCCCACGGCCTGCAGGTTCGGCCGGTACATCGACTCCACTTGTGGCGGCGGCACCCGGTAAGTGCCCGGGGTCACCGCACGCGCCAGGTACAACAGGTGCGTGGTGCCATAGCCGTCGAGCTTGAGGGCCGCCACGTAGCGGTCATCACGGTACTCCTGATGCACCACGCTGGCGTTCTGCATCGACTCGCGCCACTGCTTCACCGCGCTGCTGGCGTTGTCCAGGCTGGCAGCGCTCTGGGCCAGGTTCTGGTTCTCCAGTTCCAGGCCGGCAGGCAGCAGGTCAACCACCAAGGCATCCGGCACGCGATCGCTGGTCTTGAGCGCCAGGTGCACCAGCACCAGGTCGCCACTGCGCAGGTTATGCAGGTCCAGCGGCTGGCCATTCATGCCCAGGTAGTCGCGGCGAATCTCCATGCCGTTGCCACCGGCAGCAGGCGCCTGGCGTGGATAGCCCGACAGGGTCAGTTGCTGGTAGAGCGTTTCGCTGCCCTCGTTCTGCACAGTCAGAGGCGAGGCCAGCAACGGCCCCTCGAGCTTCATGCCCGCCTCGACATTATTGAACTCACGCACCTCACCGGCACTGTCCAGGCGCGCCTTCCACGGCGCTTCCGGCTTGCCCAGCAGCCCACGGCCGGCCAGGTACAAGGCATTGCGTTCCTGGGTCGACAGCCAACGGTTGGCCGCCAGCTCGTCCGACAGGGCGAACAGGCGCTGGTCGACCTGGTTGCTGGCCAGCTTGCTTTCCTGCAGCAGCGCCAGGATCAGCGCCTGGTCGCGCAGGCTGCTGCCATAGTCGGCCATCCAGCCCTTGCTGCGGCTGATGCCCAGGCCCGCCTGCAGCGCCTGCTCGGCACGCGGCTTGTCGCCCATGGCGTCCAGCGCTACCGCCAGTTGCACCAGCGGCAGGCCGGAGCGGGCATCGGCGCGGCGCTCGAACAGGCTGCGCAGGGCACCCAGCGGTGCTTGCTGGCTGCGCGACAGCACCAGCGCAGCATAGGCTTGTACGGCAAAGCGGGTGTGCTCGGCATTTTCGCTGTAGTCGACTTCGATCAGATTGCGTTCCTGCAAGTAGCGCAACAGGCGTTCGTTGGCCTTCTTCAAGGCCTCGGCCGGCACGCCGTAGCCCTGGTCGCGGGCTCGCAGCAGGAAGTCGGTGACATAGGCGGTCAGCCAGTACTCTTCTTCACTGTCCGAGCTCCACAGGCCAAAGCTGCCGTTGTAGCGCTGCATGCCCAGCAGATGCTCGATGCCCATCTCGATCTTGCGCTTGCGCACCTCGGCCGGCTCGCCCTTGATACCCAGGCGCTTGAGGCTGGCCGCATCGGCGTACAGTGAGGGGTAGAGGCCGCTGGTAGTCTGCTCCAGGCAGCCGTAAGGGTAAGCTTCGAGGGCGCGGATCTGTTCGGCGAGGTTCAGTGGCGGGCGGCTCGACAGCGCCAGGCTGGCTTCCAGGCCGGCCGGCTCGAAGGCGGCCAGGTCGCTTTCCGGAAGGGTCCATGGCTGGTCCTTGAGGGCCACACGGTAATGCTTGAGCAGCGCCGGGTAGGCCGGGCGCACGCCCAGCGTCCATTCCCGTTCGAAGGTGTTTGCCGGTTCGCCTGTCAGTTGCAGGCCATTGACCCGCACCCGCACCTTGCCCTGCCCCAGCCCACCCTGGGCTTGCACCGGGATAAGCAGCGTGCTGCGCTGGCCTTCGGCCAGGGCGACAGTCTGCTGGGCGCTGGCCGTCAGGCTCAGCTGGCCCTCGGCGAGGATCTCGACACTCAGCTGCTGGGCACGCCCCGACAGGTTTGCCAAGTCCAGCGCCAGGCTGGTGCGGTCACCACCCGCCAGGAAGCGCGGCGCCGACAGCTCGGCGATCAGCGGCGCGGCCACCACCGTCTTGCCTTCGGCCATGCCGAAGTGCTCGTCGGTCCAGGCCTGGGCCATCAGCCGCAACTCGCCATTGAAGTCCGGAATATCGACGCTCGCCTCGCCTTCGCCCTGGTCGTTCAGGGTCACCGGCAGGCTTTGCTGGGCAACGATGGTCACCGTGGTATTGGGGCGCTTGCCACCCTTGGCCATCGCCGCGTCACCGCCAAAGGCCAGGCTGGCCAAGCGGCCCTGGCCGGCCTCGATCAGCTGGCCGTAGATGTCCAGCTGGTCGGCACCGTAGGCCTTGCGACCGAACAGGCTGGCGAACGGGTCGGGGGTCTTGAAATCGGTGATGTTGAGGATACCCACGTCGACGGCAGACAGCAGCACGTGCACCTGCTTCGGCACGCTGCCGTCGGCATTGGCGGCCTTGATCTTCACCGTCAGCGGCTGTTTGGGCCGCATCTTCTCAGGCGCCTGCAGGCTGACCGCCAGCTTGCGCTCGGCACGCGCCAGTGGCAGGTGCAGCACGCCGACGGCGCGCTTGGGCGTGGCATTGGCCTTGCGTTCACCCGGGCGGATCACCAGCGCGCTGATGTACAGGTCGTGGCGCGCCCACTGCTTGTCCAGTTGCACATCGAACGTCTTGCCTTCGGCGGGTACGTCGATTTCCTGCCACCAAAGCGGGCCATCACTGGATTCGACCATCAGGTAGCCGCTGCCGGCCGCAGGTGGGGTCACGGTGACCTTGGCGGTAGCACCGTCGGCGTAGGCCGGTTTGTCCAGCGCCAGCTTCACCTGGTCTGGCCGCACCGCGCCGCCTTCGGCGTTGTCCTGGGCGCGGTATCCGGCCCAGAAGCGCTCGCTGGAAACCAGCCCGGTCTCAGGGTCTTCCACCTCGACCCGGTACGGGCCCCATTCCACCTGGAAGCTCAGTTTGGCAGTGGAGCCGGCCTTGACGCTGACCGTCTCCTCGCTCTGGGTGAGGAATTTCTCGTTGTAGTCGTAGCTCCAGCCATCGCTCTGCGAGTAGTTCCAGTAGTAATCGCGACGCTCACGGATCAGGCGCACCTTCAGGTCATTGGCGGCGAGCTTGTTGCCTTTACGGTCGGCCACGAGCACTTCGAATTCGACCGGCCCGTCGCTGTCGGTTTCCTCGCCGTCGAACAGGCCGCGCAGGCCGGGCAAGCGTTCGGCAGGCCAGATCGGCTGTTCGAGGCGGCGGGTGATCGGCCGGCCGCCGGATTCCTGCAGGCTGGCCTGTACGGTCAGTTGCAACGGCGAGCGTGCTTCGCTCCAACGGCTCTCGATATCGACCACTGCCTTGCCGGCCTGGTCGAGGGTGACTTCGTCGAGTTCCAGGTCCTGGGCCAATTCGGTTTCGGTCACGGAGCCGAACTGGTAGCCCGGCAGCGCCTGCACCGCTTCGCGCAGCGGGCGCACATAGGCTTGGCCACTCAGGCGATTGCCGGCAGCGGGCGCACCGTAGAGGTAGCGGCCATTGACCTGGATACGCGCATCCTCATCGGGCGATAACGGCGTATCGCTGCCCTTGAGTTCAAGCGCCAGGCGCTCGGGGAGGAAGTCTTCGACCAGGAATTCATAAACCTGCTTGCGACCGCCCCCCAGGTCGAGCAGCAGCTGCCAACGGCCAGTCGGCGCCTCCGTGGCCAGCTGCAACTGATATTGATACAGACCACTGGCGTCAGCTTCCCAGACGAACTTGCGGCTGACCTGCTCATCCGGGCGGCGCACCTCGACGCTGACCGGCTGGGCCTTCACCGGCTTGCCATCCTGGTCGCGCAGCAGGCCGTTGAGCAGCACCGTTTCACCCGGGCGGTAGAGATCGCGCGGGCCGAAAATGAAGAATTGCAGCGGGTTGGCCTGGGGGCCGGTGATGTCGAACTCGGCCAGGTCCAGGGCCGCGGTGTTCAGCCGCAGCAGGGTGGTGTGCACGCCTTGGGTAGCGATCAGCGTATCGGCCTTGGCCGTGATCGGCAGTTGGGCATGGCCGGCGCCATCGGTCTTGGCCTGGGCCAGCAGCTTGCCCTTGTCGTCATGCAGTTCGAGGTTGACGTCCTTGAGCGCCTTGCCGCCTTCCAGGGCCTGGGCGAACACATCCAGACGGTCACGGTAGCGGTGGGCGGATACGCCGATGTCGCTGAGGGTGAACAGCGTCGCCGGCTGTGAATAGTCATAGGTACCCGAGGCGCGCATCACGGCCAGGTACACACCGGGCTCCTGCAGCGGCTTGATGCCTGCAATCGGCAGCAGCACGGTCTCGCGGGTGTTGCGCGCCGGGTTCAGGTCGAAGCGGCCGCTGTAGACCAGCTCGGCCATGTCCAGGGTTTCCTTGGACTGGTAGTAGTACAGGCTGCTGTTGCGGCCCCAGTTGGCGAGGAAGGTCGAGAGCATCTCTGGCTTGACCCGGAAGAACTCGACATCGACCTTCGGCACGTTCAGCGCGATCACCGGCAGGCCTTCGGCCAGGCGCGTGGGCAGCAACGAACCGCGGCTGGCGAAGCCGACGGTGGCTTGCATGTCGCGGGTTTCCAGGCGGCTCACGGACTCACTGTCGAGCTTGTTGCCGTTGACGGCCAGCAGGCCCTTGTCGACGGTCAGCACCAGCTTGCGCTGCGGCTCGAGGTGGCGCAGGCGCAATTCCATCTGGTTGTCGGAGAGTTCCCAGGCACCATCGACCTTGCCTTTGACCGTATCGACCAGGTGCACCTTGGCGGCGAAGTCCTGCTTGGCGTCCAGCGGGGCCGAGAAGCTGATCGACAGGGTACTGGCGCCATCGAGTTGCACTTCAGAGACGTCCAGCACGCTGAGCTCGCGCCCCTCATAGCGTTTGGCGAGGACGGCAGGGTCTTCTCGCTTGGCCGCGGGGGCCTCGACCGCAGCGCTTGCGGCCGGTTTTTCGGGGGACGCGGGCTTGTCCGGCGTCGAGGAATCACAGGCACTGAGCAGGGCCAGCGCGCAGGCCAGCAACAATCCTTTGTTGAGCATGGAGTGGTAACTCTTTGGCAGCGTGTACGTAAGGGCAGCAACTATAGCGCAACGGCGCGTCCGGGAGTTTCGTCGATGCGGCAAGTGAGACCGTGTTCGCGCAGATGGGTTGCCCGACCGGTACACTGTGGCCAGCCGAACCCTGGGGCGCGAAACAGCCCCACAGCCTCAGGAATTGCAATGTCGCAACTGACCACCGACTGGCAGCACCGCCCCACCCACCGCAGGGTATGGGCGCTGGCCGCGCCGATGATCCTCTCCAACATTTCGGTACCGCTGGTGGCCTTGGTCGACAGCACCGTGATCGGCCACCTGCCCCACGCCCACCAGCTCGGAGCGGTGGCGGTGGGCGCCACGCTGTTCACGTTCATGGTTGGCTTGATGGGTTTCCTGCGCATGGGCTCCACTGGCTTCGCTGCACAGGCCGCCGGGCGTGCCGATGGCACGGCGCTGCGTCAGGTACTGGTGCAGGGGCTGCTGCTGGCCGTGGCCTTCGCGCTACTGATCGGCCTCCTTGCCCTGCCCTTCAGCCAGCTGGCCCTGCACGCCATGCAACCGAGCGAGGCGTTGCAGCAAGCCACCGAAGCCTTTTTCCATACCCGGTTGCTCGGCCTGCCGGCAGCGCTGGCCAGCTATGCGCTGGTCGGCTGGTTCCTGGGCACACAGAACGCTCGCGCGCCACTGGCGATACTGCTGGCCACCAACCTGCTGAACATCGCCCTCAACCTGTGGTTCGTGCTGGGCCTGAACTGGGGCGTGCTGGGTTCGGCACGGGCCTCGGTGGTCGCCGAATGGTGCGCTGCGTTGCTCGGCCTGGCCCTGACCCGCCCAGCCCTTCGTGCCTACCCCGGGCAGATCGCCTGGACTGCGCTCAAGCGCTGGCAGGCGTGGCGGCCATTGCTGGCGGTGAACCGCGACATCTTCCTGCGCAGCCTGGCGTTGCAGTTGGTGTTCCTGCTGATCACCGTGCAGGGCGCACGCCTGGGTGAAGCCACGGTGGCGGCCAACGCCCTGCTGCTCAACGGGCTGCTGCTCACCGCCTACGCCCTCGATGGCCTGGCGCATGCCGTAGAGGCGCTGTGCGGGCATGCCATTGGTGCGCGGGACCGGGATACCTTACGCCGCTCGCTGGTGGTGGCCTGTGGGTGGTCGTTGCTCACCAGCCTGGGGTTTGCCGGCGTGTTCCTGCTGGGCGGGCATCTGTTCATCGACTTGCAGACCAATATCGATAGCGTGAGGGCGGCGGCTTACCCGTACCTGCCGTATCTGGCGCTGCTGCCGTTGATTGCGGTATGGAGCTACCTGCTCGACGGGCTGTTCATCGGCGCGACCCGGGCACGGGAGATGCGCAACACGATGGTGCTGTCGGTGCTGATTGCGCTGCCCTTGGGTGTGGTCATGAGCGGGTTTGGCAACCACGGGTTGTGGCTGGCCTTTCTCGGGTTCATGGCGTTGCGGGCGGTGACGTTGGGGTGGGTTGGGTGGCGGCTGCAGGAACGAGGGCGCTGGATTCAGTAATGCCGGGGGCCGCTTTGCGGCCCTTTCCGAACGGTCCGGCGTACGCCGATCAATGTGGGAGCGGCCTTGTGTCGCGAAATGAGGGCGAAGCCCTCACCTGCAGACTTACAACCACACACAATCCCAATGTGGGTAATCGCCTGCACGTTCAACCAATCCAGCGCGAATAGGATTGGCGATGATGTACCTGGCCACAGCCTTAACATCTTCTTCGCGACGTAAGGCCCGGTCATGAAAACTGGATTGCCAGATATGACGCCGGTCCGCGCCGGCCCTGTAGAGCGCACAGCTGCTTCGCGACTTGAAAGCGCACATCAGGTCACTTAGCCCGACGTCATGCAACTCGATCAACCAATGCAAATGATCCGGCATGAGCACCCAGGCTAGAGACCGGCACGCCTTGTCTTCATCACTTTTGCGCAGTTGCTGCACAACGGCTCTGGCAAAGTGAAGATTACAGAACAGCGGGATGCGATTTCGTGTGTTGGTTGTAACGAGGTAAAGACGTCCGGATTCGGACCAGCACCCTCGCCGCAATAGATTGGAGCTGGGACTCTCCATGTCGCTCTCCTTTGAACATTGCGTTCAAAGGTAGACGCAGTGCGGCTGTGCCCTCTGAGAGGTTCATTACCGAGTGTGAATTCGGTGAGGGCTTCGCCCTCATTTCGCGACGCAAGGCCGCTCCCACAAGAAAAGCCATACAGCTTTTGCAGGAGCGGCCCCGGCGATCACGAGGAGAGGTAGGAAGAACGCGTCAGCCCCAGGCGCAGCGCATCGAGGAACTGGGTCCGTTCACGCGCAGTGATCTTGGCGCTGGCCACCTTGTCGCGGTAATGCGTCATCAACTCCTCCGGTGACAGGTGCACGTAGCGCAGCATGTCTTCGATGGTGTCGTGGGTCTCGATACCGGCGTGGTACACGCTGCCATCGGCGTTCTGGTAGATGTTCACCGAGTCGGTGTCACCGAACAGGTTATGCATGTCGCCCAGGATTTCCTGGTAGGCGCCGACCAGGAACACACCCAACAAGTAATCCTCGCCTTCCTTGACTGCATGCACCGGCATGCTGGTCTCGATGCTCTGCTCGTCGACGTACTGGTTGATCTTGCCGTCGGAGTCGCAGGTCAGGTCCTGCAGTACCGCACGACGCATCGGCTCTTCGTCCAGGCGGTGCAGCGGGATGATCGGCAGTACCTGGCCGATGGCCCAGGTGTCCGGCAGGCTCTGGAACACCGAGAAGTTGCAGATGTACTTGTCGGCCAGCTTGTCGTTGAGCTCGTCCAGCACCTGGCGGTGCGAGCGCTGGCGGGCCTTCAGCGAGTTGTGCAGGCGGCGGCACACGGCAAAGTAGCACTGCTCGGCCAGGGCCTTCTCGGCCAGGCTGATCTTGCCGTCGGCATACTGCGCCGCCACATCGCCCATGTAGTGGGTGGCGCGCCAGTAGGTTTCGGTGACCATTTCGATATCGGTCGGGCCAAGCAGGTCGACCAGCCATTGCACGGTCTCTGGCAGGGCTTCCTTGTTGTCGATGGTCGGCACGTCGTCGTTGTGCTTCTCGACGTCGGTCACCTGGATCACCAGCATCGCGTGGTGCGCGGTCAGCGAGCGACCGCTCTCGGAGAAGATGTGCGGGTGCGGCAGGCCCTGCGCGTCGCAGAACTCCTTGAGCATGCCCACCACCACGCCGGCGTAGTCGTCCATGTCGTAGTTGATCGAGCTGGCGTTACGCGAGTGGGTACCGTCGTAGTCGACGCCCAGGCCGCCGCCGACGTCGATGTGGTCGACCGGCAGGCCCAGCGCACGCAGCTCGCCGTAGTAGCGAATGGCTTCCTTGAAACCGTGCTGGTAGTCGGCCAGGTTGGCGATCTGCGAACCCATGTGGAAGTGCAGCAGGCGGATGCCCTGGTCCAGGCCTGCATCGCGGAAGCGCTGCACCACCGAGATCAGCTGGGCGGCGGACAAACCGAACTTGGATTTCTCGCCCCCGGTGTCGGCCCATTTGCTCGACGCCAGCGACGACAGGCGCACGCGCAGGCCTACCTGTGGCTTGACCTTGAGATCGGCGGCCTCATCGATCACCAGCGCCACTTCCGACTCTTTCTCGATGACGATGAACACGTTATGGCCGAGCTTCTGGCCCATCAGCGCCAGGCGGATGAATTCGCGGTCCTTGTAGCCGTTGCAGACGATAGTGCCGCCTTTCGGCGCCAATGCCAGCACCGCCAGCAGCTCAGGCTTGGAACCGGCTTCAAGGCCGATCGAGACGTTCTGCGTGGCGATGATGTTTTCCACCACCGCTTCCTGCTGGTTGACCTTGATCGGGTACAGCGCGGTGTACTGGCTCTGGTATTCCAGGCGCGCGATGTTGGCATCGAAGGCACCGGTCAGCTGGCGCACGCGGTCCTGCAGGATGTCGGGGAAGCGCACCAGCAGCGGCAGCGACAGCCCGCTCTGACGCAGCTCGTCGACCTGCTCGAACAGGTCGATCGGCGCGCTGCTGGGGCCGTTGGGGCGCACTTCGACGCGCCCGGCTTCATTGATGGCGAAATAACCAGCGCCCCAATGGCGGATGCCATAAACACTGCGGCTGTCGGCCACGGTCCATTGGCTACCATCGTCTTTGCGTGTGCGTCGTACGGACATTGAAGTCCCCTATAGATAAGTCGAAGACACTGCCCCGCAAGGAGGCGGGCGCAGTGTAAAAGCCGAAAATGACGATTCGTCCGTGCCCTGGGTAGACCCAGATCACGGGAACGAGTTTAGAAAGCGTTGGGCAAAAAATCGCCTGGGCGTATCAGCCGCCGGACTTTTTCGCCTTGAAGCCCTGCTTGATCAGCTCAGCGATCAGCAGCTCGACATGGTCGCCCTGGATCTCGATGACCCCATCCTTCAGCGCTCCGCCTGTACCGCAACGGCGCTTGAGGGTGGTGGCCAGCTCCTTGAGCTGGTCGAGCGGCAGCGGCACGCCGGTGACGGTCGTCACGGTCTTGCCGCCACGCCCCTTGCTTTCACGACGCACACGGGCGATGCCGTCACCTTCAGGGATGACGTGCTGCTTGCAGATGCAGGCGTCCACCGGCTGGCCACAATCGGGGCAGTGCCGACCGGCATCGGTGGAGTAAACGAGACCGCCAAGGGCGGCGAAGGAAGAAGCTTTCTTGGCCACTTTTGTTCCTCTGTGCTGAGGACAAAAACTGGTCGTGCCTTAAGGTTGAGGCCGACCGCGAAGCCCCACTCTGGCAGGGGCGGCGCTACTGCTGCAGGAACTGCGGCAGCCCGAAAAGGGCGCGCAGTGTAACGATAAATCAGGCCCTTGCTAAGTAGCGGAATGCGCCATTTTGCGAATGTTTTGCGACCTTGGCGCCGCTGTGCGGCCCGTGCTTCATTCCAGGCCGGCCTTGTAGCGCTGCAACGCCGCCAGCGAGTCCGGGCAATAAGGCTTTATCAGGCTTTCTTGCTCGGCCTGTTCAAGGCTGACGAATTTCGCCTCGATCACTTCCTCCGGCTGCAATCGCAGGGGGGCATCCGACACGGCCGAATACACCGCGCACCACAGGTGGTTGTCCGGCATATCAAAATAGAACCGCTCATGAAAGCGCAGTTCGACGCCTTCGATCCCCAGTTCTTCAGCCAGCTCGCGGGCAGCCGAATCGTCATAAGCCTCCCCTGCCGTCACCATGCCACCGGCCGCCACGTCCCAATAACCTGGGTACAGTGCCTTGCTCAGGGCACGCCGGTGCACACACAGCTCACCGGCACTGTTGAACAACAGGATGAACGTGCAGCGGCCGATCAGGCCACGCTCGCGCAGCTCGGCCCTGGGCAGCGCGCCAAGTACCTGGTCGGCTTCGTCGACCCAGGTGACCAGCTCACGGTCGGAAGCCGCCCGGTGGGCGGCCTCGTTGGCGCTGATCGCCATGCTCAACCCTGCGACAGCAGCTGACGCAGGTCGATGACCGCAGCGTTGGCCCGGGAAATGTAGTTGGCCATGACCAGCGAGTGGTTGGCCCACATGCCGAAGCCGCTGCCATTGAGCACCATCGGGCTCCACAGCGGCTCCTGCGAGGCTTCCAGCTCACGGATGATCTGGCGCACGCTGACGGTGGCGTTCTTCTTCGCCAGCACGTCGGCGAAGTCGACTTCGATGGCTCGCAGCAGGTGCGACAGCGCCCAGGCCTGGCCACGGGCTTCGTAGAACACGTTGTCGATCTGCAGCCATGGGGTTTCCACCAGTTCTTCATCCACCTGTGGCGCCTGGCCGGCAACGACCGACTCGGTCTTCAGGGTGGTGTTGAGCTTGACCCGTCCAACGCTGGCCGACAGGCGCTGCGACAGCGAACCCAGCCGGGTGGCCACGTCACCCAGCCAGTTGTTCAGGTTGTCGGCACGGGTATAGAAGATCGCGCCCTTGTCGCCAGCGGCCAGACGGGTCTGGTAACGGGTCAGCGACTTGATGCCCTCTTCGAATTCCGACTCGCTCGAAGGCAGGATCCAGCTCTTGTTATCGAAGTTGAAGCGCGGCTCGGCCTTGGCCAGGTCGGCATCTTCGGTGGACTGCGACTGCGAACGGGCAAAATCCTTGCGCAGGGCACGGGACAGGTCACGCACCTGCACCAACACGCCGTACTCCCAGCTCGGCATGTTGTCCATCCACAGGCCCGGCGGGAAGCGGTCGTTGGAAATGTACCCGCCCGGCTTGTTCAGCAAGGTGCCGGCCACGGTCTTGAGGGTTTCGATGGTGGTGTAGCCGACTACCATCTGCTGGCCGCTGCGCTCAGCGGCGGCCTGGGCATTCTGCTGTACCGGGAACAGCTTCGGCTCCTGGCTCCAGTACCAGCCCAGGCCGATGCAGACCAGCAGGTACAACCCGATGAGGGTTCCCAGGGCTCGGCTCCACAGCCCGCCAAGGTAGCTACGGGCTGCGGCGCCGCGGCCATCCACACGCTCGCGGGGCTCGGCTTTGGCCTCGCGGTTTTTCCAGTCCAGCATGGCTTTGTCCTTAATCAGTCACGACGGTTCAGGGCTTGGACCACAGGCCAGCGCCAGGGTGCCACGGCAAGCCCGCGTCGCAGCACTATAAAGCAGACACTGCCGTACGCATAAGCGACCAATGAGTCAGTAACTGAATATTCGTTCGCCAGCCTTTGTTGATGCGGCGCACGTACGGGGGCAAAAAGTGGTGCTAGCATAGAGCCATCATCGAACCTGCATAGCCCACTGACAAGTAGCCAGGACATGACCCAAGCCGCGGAGCCGAGCCAGGAGCGCCTATCGCAGGAGCTCGAACAGCTGTTGCAGCGCCTGTCGCGCACGCGCCTGCGCCATGACGACCAGCCCGATCAGCTGGAGCTGCCCGCCGCACGCAAACCGGTCTACCTGCTGCTGCACGACCACGAGCGTGCCGAGCGCCTCGCCCAGCAGCTGGAATTCTTCGGCCTGAGCGCGCAGCCGCAGCCTTGCGCCAGTGCGTTTCTGGCATCGCTGGCCGAACAGCCTCCGGCCGCCATCGTCATGGATGTCGACTTCGCCGGCCCCGGTGCTGGCTTGCCATTGGCCGCGCTGGCGCAACGGGGCCAGGCGCAACCCATACCGTTGCTGTTCTTCAGCCTGCACGAGGCCGATACGCCGACCCGCCTGGCCGCAGTGCGCGCCGGTGGCCAGGCGTTCCTGACCGGTACCCTGGAAGCCTCCAGCCTGCTGGAAAAGCTCGAAGCCATGACCAGCCACGCACAGCAAGACCCCTTGCGCGTGCTGATCGTCGACGACTCCCGCGCCCAGGCCCTGCATACCGAACGGGTACTGGCCAGCGCCGGGATGCTGACCCGCAGCCTGAACGACCCGATCCGCGCCATGGTCGAGCTCGCCGATTTCCAGCCCGACCTGATCATCCTCGACCTCTACATGCCGACGTGCTCGGGCCCGGAGCTGGCCAAGGTGATCCGGCACAATGACCGTTACGTGAGCGTGCCGATCATCTACCTGTCCGCCGAGGACGACCTGGACAAGCAGCTCGACGCGATGAGCGAGGGTGGCGACGACTTCCTGACCAAGCCGGTACGCTCGCGACACCTGATCACCACCGTGCGCAACCGCGCCGCCCGCGCCCGCCACCTCAAGGCCCGCATGGTCCGCGACAGCCTGACCGGGCTGTACAACCACACGCACATCCTGCAATTGCTCGAAGACTGCAGCTACCGCGCCCGACGCGAGCGGCAACCGCTGAGCTTCGCCATGCTCGACATCGACCACTTCAAGAAAATCAACGACCGCCATGGCCACCCCATGGGCGACCGGGTGATCAAGAGCCTGGCGCTGTTCCTCAAGCAACGCCTGCGCAAGACCGACTTCATTGGCCGCTATGGTGGCGAGGAGTTCGCCATCGTCATGCCCAACACCTCGCTGGAAGCCGCGTACAAGGTGCTGGACGAGATTCGCCGGCGCTTTGCCGAGATCCTGTACCCGGCGCAGCCGGAAGATCTGCGATGCACCTTCAGTGCCGGGGTGGTGCAGCTGGAGGATGAGCTGGATGCATTGAGCATGGCCAGCACGGCGGACGAGGCGTTGTACCGAGCCAAGCATGCCGGGCGTAACTGCGTGGTCCGGGTCGAACCGTAACCGTCGCCAGCAATAGCTCAACGCCATCATCGTCATCACCTGGTAACAAATTCGCCATAAATTCAGGCACCTATCTCTCGACTCCCCCGCAGGAAGTTCGCGGCTATGCGCCTGAAGTGGCTGACCAATTTCAACACCCTGTTGCTGGTGACCGTCTGCATCGCCCTGGGTGCGACCCTGTGGTGGTCGCAACGCGCCCTGGAGCGGCCCTATCAGTTGATGGAGCGCTACCTGGGCCTGTCGCAGCAGTTTCAGAACCAGGCTGCGCGCAATATCCAGGCTTACCTGGGCAGTGGCGATGCCTTGCGCCACGCCGCGGCCGTCGAGGCCAACAAGCAGCTCGAAGCCTCATTGACCGACTGGCCGCCAGCACTCGCCAGCAGGCTGCGCCCGAGCCTGGGCACCTTGCAGGCCTTCACCGCCAACGAACTGCTAGCCGCCGGCAAGCTGGCCGGCGACCCGCAGGCGCTGCTGCTGCAGGCCGAGCGCGAACTGGGTGCCAACTTCGAACAGCTGACCGCCTATGCCCGCGACAGCGGCAACAGCGAAGCCAACCGCTACCTGGTGCCATTGCTCGACGCCAGCGTGCATCTGGGCCGGTTGTCGCTGGCCCGGGACAAACTGGTCAGCAGCGGCCGCGCCGAACTGGCCGACGAGGTCGAGCGCGAACTGCAACTGATCCGCAACCAGGCGCAAATCATCGACGGCCTGCCGCTGCTGGGCGTGACCCGAGCCGCCGCATCCGGCGCCGACGACTTCGCTGCCATGATGGGCCTGGAGTCCCAGGCCGATGGGCAACAGGAAGACGTGGCGGTCAGCCTCAAGCGCGAGTTGCAAAGCCTGCTCAACCGCTATCCCGCCGAGCTGCAACGCACCCGCGAACAGATCGAGCGCCGCACTGCGCTGGCCGCCAGCACCAACCAGCGGCTGGAAGCCGTGCAACAGGCCATCGCCGGCCTGGAGCCGGAAGTGCGCGGCCAGCACGCGAAGATTGCCAGCGAAGTGCGCAGCATGCAGGCGCTGATGATCGGCCTGATCCTGCTCATCGCCTTGCTCGTCGACACCTTGCAACGGCGCCTGGCCCGCACCCTGACCAGCCTGGCGCCAGCCCTGTCGCGCTGGGCCGAAGGCAACTTTGCCGAGCCTGTCGTGCTGGGCAAGACCAACCGCGAGCTGCACGATATAGCGGAATCGCTCAACCGCCTGCGCCACTACCTGGTGGAGCTGGTCGGCACCATTCGCCACAACGCCGAGCAGGTCGCCGGCAGCAGCCACGCCCTGGCCGGGATGAGTGCCGCCCTGCACGACGGCGCCGAGCGCCAGGCCGGCGACACCGGGCAGATTCGCGATGCGCTGGGCGAGCTGGAAGCGACCATCCAGCAAGTGGCCGGCGACGCCAGCTCCGCCGCCGATGCCAGCCGCGATGCCGGGCGTGCGGTGGAACAGGGCCAGGCGGTGATCGGCCAGAGCCTCTCGGGGCTGCGGGCGCTGGTCGACGAGGTGCAGGGCAACGCGCGGATGATCGAACAGCTGGCCGAGGAATCGGCGACCATCGGCGGGGTGTTGACGGTGATTCGTTCCATCGCCGAGCAGACCAACCTGCTGGCATTGAATGCCGCCATCGAGGCCGCCCGTGCAGGCGAGATGGGCCGTGGCTTCGCGGTGGTGGCCGACGAGGTACGCTCACTGGCGCAGCGCACCACGGGGGCTACCGGTGAGATCCAGGCACT
Organism: Pseudomonas vlassakiae; assembly: GCF_014269035.2. Taxonomy (GTDB): domain Bacteria; phylum Pseudomonadota; class Gammaproteobacteria; order Pseudomonadales; family Pseudomonadaceae; genus Aquipseudomonas; species Aquipseudomonas vlassakiae. The sequence goes on along the minus strand of NZ_JABWRP020000021.1, from coordinate 29,818 downwards.
GATCGACCGTTTGCAGCAGGCGGCGCGGGAGTCGGTGGCCGGCATGCGCACCCAGCTCGAACACGCCGAAACCACCGCCAACCAGGCCCAGGCCGCCGATGGCGCGCTGGATGAGATCGTCAGCGCGATCCGCACGATCGCCGATACGGCGGTACGCATTGCCGACCTCACCGCGCAACAGACTGGCGCGGTGAGTGAGATTCGTGACCATAGCGAGCGGATTCACGCGTTGGGTGAAGACAACCTGCAGCGCATTGGCGAAGGGCGTGAGCAGGGTGAGCAACTGCTGAGCCTGGGCGGAGAGCTGAGCAAGGCGGTGCGGGCCTTCAGAGTCTAGCAGGCATACGCTATACATGTGGGAGCGGCCTCGTGTCGCGAAAGGGGTGCGAAGCGCCCCCAGGATTTGTGTATCACAGCTGATATTGCCGGGGCCGCGTTGCGGCCCTTTCGCGACACAAGGCCGCTCCCACAGGTTCGGTGCACGCTTCAAGGTTGCAAGCGGCCTTGTGTCGCCGTCCCTTTCAACCTGCGCCAACTCCGTTATCATGCGGGCACGTTCCACCTCGCGAGTCCGCCATGCGCCGCCTGTTTTTCCTGCTTTTCCTGCTGCTGGCCAGCCCTGCCTTCGCTTCAGGCCTGCTCGACAACCGCCCCAGCGCCACCCTCGGCGCCGCTTCGTTGTCCAACAATGCCGATTTCCTGCCGGTGCACGAGGCTTTCAAGCTCAGCCTGGTGCAGGCCGACTCGCAAACCCTCAAGCTGCGCTTCGTCGCCACCGACGGTTACTACCTGTACCGCCATCGCTTCAACTTCCGCACGGAACCGGCGGACATCGCCCTGGGCGCGCCGAACATCCCCAAGGGCGAAGCCAAGCATGACGAGTTCTTCGGCGACGTCGAGGTCTACCACGGCGTGCTCGACATCGAGATCCCACGCACCGACGCCCGCGCCTTCACCCTGCTGGTGGGCTATCAGGGCTGCGCCGACAAGGGTCTGTGCTACCCACCGGAAACCGCGCGCCTGAACATTGATGGCGAAGCTCCCGCTGCTGGCGCCGCCGTGCCTGCAGGCAGCGAACAGGGCTGGAGCTGGAGGTCACTGCTGCTGTTCTTTCTCGCCGGGGTCGGCCTGACCTTTACCCCTTGCGTGCTGCCGATGCTGCCGATCCTTTCAGGCGTGGTCCTGCGGGGCCAGGTCGGCGGCCTGCGAGGCCTTGCGCTGTCGCTGGCCTATGTGCTGCCGATGGCCGCCAGCTTCGCCGGGCTCGGCGCGCTGATGGGCCTGTTCGGCGCCGGCCTGAACCTGCAGGCACGCCTGCAGTCGGCCTGGGTACTGGTGCCTTTCGCGTTGTTCTTCGTGGTGTTCGCCCTGGCCATGTTCGGCCTGTTCGAACTCAAGTTGCCCCAAGCCCTGAGCAACCGCCTCAACAACGTCGCCAACCACACACGAGGCGGCTCGCTGCTGGGTGCGGCCGTGCTCGGTGTGCTCTCCAGCCTGCTGGTCTCACCCTGCGTGTCGGCGCCGCTGGCCGGTGCCTTGTTGTACATCAGCGCCAGCGGCGATGCGCTGGGCGGTGCGCTCAAACTGTTCGCCCTGGGCCTGGGCATGGGCGCCCCCTTGCTGATGATTGCCACAGGGGGAGCAGCCTGGTTGCCGAAGAGCGGCCCTTGGCTGAATACCGTGAAGAACGCTATCGGCGTCTTGCTGCTGGGCCTGGCCATCGCTCTGCTCAGCCGCGTGCTGCCGGGGCCGGCGACCTTGTTGCTGGTAGGTTTCCTGGCAGCTGGGGTGGCGCTGTTCCTCGGTGCCCTGGAATTCGTGGTCAAGCCACCACGCCAGCGCCTGTCACAACTGGTGGGCCTGGCGTTGCTGGTGTATGCGTTGGCCTGCTGGTACGGTGCGCTGAGCGGCCAGGGCGACCCGCTGCGCCCATTGCCGTCCCCCGCCGCCGCCACAGTCAGCGGTGCGGTGCCCAAGGCCGATGCCTGGCAAACCGTCACCTCCCCGGCCGCACTGGACGCAGCCCTGGTCGAGGCCAAGGCGGCTGGCCAACCGGTGCTGCTGGACTGGTACGCCGACTGGTGCATCAGTTGCAAGGTGATCGAACACGACGTGCTCAATGCGCCGCAGGTCCAAGGGCAATTGAGCGGCTTCAAACTGCTGCGCTTCGACATCACCGAAAGCAGCGCCGAGCAGCGCACGCTGCTTGACCGCTATCAACTGTTCGGCCCGCCTGCGCTGCTGTTCTTTGCGGCGAACGGCAGCGAAATGACCAGCGATCGGGTCGTTGGCGAGATAAACGCCGGCGAATTTGCGCAGATTCTGACGCGCGTTCGCGGCAAACTCGGTCTATAACTTTCCGCGTGCCGGGCATTTTCTCCAAATGAGTGACCAGATTTAATTATCTGGTCACATACTTCGCGCGAACCTCGGGCAACGTGCTGGCTATTGCCGGGAACTGGACACTTGCTGTCGCTTTGCGGCACACTCGCCGCGCTGTGTCGAATTGCCCTACAAATCCAAGGAAACCGCAGATGGCAACCCTACTGGTGCTTCACGGCCCCAACCTGAACCTGCTCGGGACTCGCGAACCAGGCCACTACGGTGCCGTGACCCTGGCCCAGATCAACCAGGACCTGGAACAGCGCGCCCGTGCCGCTGGCCACCATTTGCAGTACCTGCAGAGCAATGCCGAGTACGAACTCATCGAGCGTATTCATGCCGCACGCAACGAGGGTGTGGACTTCATCCTGATCAATCCGGCTGCTTTCACCCACACAAGCGTCGCATTACGTGACGCATTGCTCGCGGTGAGCATCCCATTCATCGAAGTGCACCTGTCCAACGTGCACAAACGCGAACCGTTCCGTCACCACTCCTACTTTTCAGATGTTGCCGTAGGAGTGATCTGCGGCCTGGGCGCCAGCGGTTATCGCCTGGCCCTGGAATCCGCGCTGGAACAACTGGCTGCCAACGCACAGCCCTGATAACGAAAACCCTGGCCTCAGTGGGCCGGGGTTGAAGAGAAACGTTCAGATACGTTTTTAAATTTCGCCCCCTGACCGAACCTTTGGGAGTTGATGATTAATGGATATCCGTAAAGTCAAGAAACTGATCGAGCTGCTGGAAGAGTCTGGCATCGACGAGCTGGAGATCAAGGAAGGCGAAGAGTCGGTCCGTATCAGCCGCCACAGCAAGACCCCGGCTGCCCAGCAGTTCTACGCACCTGCTCCAGTAGCCGCCGCGCCTGCCGCTGCTCCGGTTGCCGCTGCTGCGCCTGCCGCCGAAGCCGCTGCTGCCGCTCCCGCCCTGAAAGGCACCGTGATCCGTTCGCCGATGGTCGGTACCTTCTACCGCAAGCCTTCGCCGACCTCGCCGAACTTCGCTGAAGTGGGCCAGAGCGTGAAGAAAGGCGACACCCTGTGCATCGTCGAAGCCATGAAGATGATGAACCACATCGAAGCCGATGTTGGCGGTGTCATCGACGCCATCCTGGTGGAAGACGGCCAGCCGGTTGAGTTCGACCAGCCGCTGTTCACCATCGTTTGAATCGCGGAGAGCCAACGATGTCTGGGAAGCTCGAAAAAGTCCTGATCGCCAACCGTGGGGAAATTGCCCTGCGCATCCTGCGTGCCTGCAAAGAGCTGGGCATCAAGACCGTCGCCGTGCACTCCACGGCCGACCGTGAACTGATGCACCTGGGCCTGGCAGACGAGTCGGTCTGCATCGGCCCTGCATCGTCCAAGGATTCCTACCTGCACATCCCGGCGATCATCGCTGCCGCCGAAGTCACCGGCGCCACTGCGATCCACCCGGGTTATGGCTTCCTCGCGGAAAACGCCGATTTCGCCGAGCAGGTGGAAAAGTCCGGTTTCGCCTTCATCGGCCCGAAAGCCGACACCATTCGCCTGATGGGCGACAAGGTTTCGGCCAAGGACGCGATGATCAAGTCGGGCGTGCCAACCGTACCGGGCTCCGATGGCCCACTGCCGGAAGACGAAGAGGTCGCCCTGGCGATCGCCCGTGACGTCGGTTACCCGGTGATCATCAAGGCCGCCGGTGGCGGTGGTGGTCGCGGCATGCGCGTGGTGCACAAGGAAGAGGACCTGATTGCCTCGGCCAAACTCACCCGGACCGAAGCCGGTGCCGCCTTCGGCAACCCGATGGTCTACCTGGAGAAGTTCCTGACCAACCCACGTCACGTGGAGGTTCAGGTTCTGTCCGACGGCCAGGGCAACGCCATCCACCTGGGCGACCGTGACTGCTCGCTGCAGCGCCGCCACCAGAAGGTACTGGAAGAAGCCCCGGCCCCAGGTATCGACGAGAAGGCCCGTCAGGAAGTCTTCAAGCGTTGCGTCGATGCGTGCATCGAGATCGGCTACCGCGGTGCCGGTACCTTCGAATTCCTGTACGAGAACGGCCGTTTCTACTTCATCGAAATGAACACCCGCGTGCAGGTTGAGCACCCGGTGTCGGAGATGGTCACCGGTATCGACATCGTCAAGGAGATGCTGAGCATCGCCGCTGGCAACAAGCTGTCGTACCGCCAGGAAGACGTGGTCATCCGTGGCCACTCGCTGGAGTGCCGGATCAACGCCGAAGACCCGAAGAAGTTCATCCCGAGCCCAGGCAAGGTCAAACACTTCCACGCTCCGGGCGGCAACGGCGTACGCGTCGATTCGCACCTGTACAGCGGCTATTCGGTTCCGCCGAACTACGACTCGCTGATCGGCAAGCTGATCACCTACGGCAAGGACCGTGACGAAGCCATGGCGCGCATGCGCAATGCCCTTGACGAGATCGTCGTCGACGGCATCAAGACCAACATCCCGCTGCACCGCGACCTGGTGCGTGATGAAGGTTTCTGCAAAGGCGGCGTGAACATCCACTACCTCGAACACAAACTGGCCAACCAGGAGTGATCGCGTTAGCGTGATGCAGCAAAACCCCGGACTGGTTCCGGGGTTTTTTATTGCCTGCCTTCAGAGATGTGCGCCTATCAGATCGAGCGCCGCCCAGCCTACCCTTTCATCCGCGGCATTTCGATCCGGTGCTCATGCACCCGCCGATACAAGGTCGCCCGCGATATCCCCAAGGCCCGCGCCGCTTCCGCCGGTATCCAGCGGTGCCGTATCAAGGCATCAAGCAGCAATTGCCGGGCTTGGCTCGATACCCCGGCATCAGCCGCAGGCACGGCATCGCCCCGCACCTCCGGCGGCAGACTCTCCAGGCACACCTGCCCGCCTTCGCTGACCGCGCAGGCATAGCGCAACACCTGCCGCAGCTGGCGCAAGTTGCCCGGCCAGCGGTAAACCAGCAGCGCCTGCAACGCATCGTCGCCCAGCACCACATCGACGCCGCAAGCCTCGGCCTCTTCAGCCAGCAACCGATGAATCAGCCCCAACCGGTCCTCCCGCTCGCGCAGCGGCGGCAACTCGAAGCGGGCATTGGCCAAGCGGAAATACAGATCCTCACGAAAACGCCCTTCACTCACCAGGGTGGCCAGGTCGCGATGAGTCGCACAGATCACCTGGATATCCACCCGCTCGCGCCGCGCAGCCCCCAGTGGCGCCACTTCACCTTCGGCCAGCACCCGCAGCAGGCGGGTCTGCAGGTTCAGCGGCATGTCGCCGATCTCGTCGAGGAACAAGGTGCCGCCATCGGCCTGCTGCAGCAGCCCCTGCATACCTTTGCTCGACGCACCGGTAAACGCCCCGGCGACATAACCGAACAGTTCGCTCTCGATCAGGCTCTCGGGAATGGCGGCACAGTTCAGGGTGACGAACGGCCCGTCACGGCGCTGGCTCTGCTGATGCAACTGGCGGGCGAAGACTTCCTTGCCGGCCCCGGTCTCGCCCTGCACCAGCACCGCCAGGTGGCAATCCTTGACCCTTGTGGCCAACCGAAGGTGCTGCTCGATGCGTGCATCCTGTGCTTGCTGCAAGGGTTGCACCCGGCCCCGTCGCTGAGGCGCGCTGACCCGCCCGTACAACCCGCCCCACCCGGGCAGGCGCTGGGCCGAAGCCTCGTTGGCGCGGCGCAGCTGGCCCATGTCGAACAGTTCACCGATGTGCTCAGGCAGACGCCCGTGCTGCGCCAGCAAACGCGCGCGGGCCAGGCTGTTGATCGCCTGCAGGCGGCCGTCGGCATCCCAGGCCAGCAGGTAGTCAGGCTGGCTCTCCACATAACCCGGCGTGCCGTGGGCGCGCATCACCCAGTGGCCTTGGGCGCTGTGCATGAAAAAGGCGTTTTCGATCTCCCGTGCAGTCTGCTCCACCAGCTGCAGGATCAGGTGCTGGCTGCGGCGGTCGTCAGGCGATTGCAGGGCCGACACATCCACCACGCCAAGCAGCTCGCCCTGCGGGTCGAATACCGGCGCCGCCGTGCAGGTCAGGCCGATGAACGCGGCGCGAAAGTGATCGCGCTTGTGCACAGTGACCGGCGCCTGGCTGGTCAACACCGCCGCCACGCCGCAGGTGCCCTCCTCGCCTTCCGACCAGCAGGTGCCCAGGTACAGGCCGGCCTTGCGGCAGTCGTTGCGGATGGCTGATTCGACCCGGTAATCGATGGTACGCCCCAGCGCATCGGTCAGCAGCACGCAATAGTCGGCACCACGCACCCGTGCATGCAGGCGGGCCACCGCGTCGCTGGCAATGCGCAGGAACAGTTCAGCGCGCTCGCGGCACTCGTTGAGCAGGCTTTGGGAGAGGATACGCGGCCCTTGCTGGGACCCAGGATCAAGACGGTAGAGCTCCATGGAACGGCGCCAGGAATCGAGGATCAGCGGCGGCACCGGCGCCTGGGGCAGGCGGTCGGCGTTCTTCAGCACCCGGCTGACGCAATCGACATGGGCTCGGGAGTTCGCGGCAAGCATGAGGCCTCCGGTTCCTGTTTGTTCTTGTCGTTGTGCGGCCATTAAGCGCCTGACGGCCGGTGCAAACAAGCACTGTGTGATTACCGGCGGGCGTGAGACGCAGCGTCTCAGGCGCCCGGCAAACACCCGGCAATACTGGCACGCAGCGTCTCAGGCAAGGCCCTTGGCAGCCTCGCCCTGTAGCGCTCTAACCCATCTGGCACGGGCCTTCCGGGGTCTGTGTAGAAAGCTGGCACCCAGCTTGCTCAAGCCTTGGGCAAACAAGAACACGAGGTGTGCCATGCCGCATCCCGCCCCGACCATCGGGATCATTGCCAACCCTGCTTCCGGCCGCGACCTGCGCCGCCTGACCAGCAACGCCGGGCTCTTCTCCAGCACCGACAAGGCCTCGGTCATCCAGCGCCTGCTCGCCGCCTTCGGCGCCACCGGGGTGGCCGAGGTGCTGCTGCCCACCGACATGACCGGTATCGCCGCCGCCGTGCTCAAGGCCAGCCTTGGCCCCGTGGCGCAGGACCAGCACTGGCCGCGCCTGGTACTGCTCGACCTGCCATTGAGCCAAACGGTCAGCGATACCCGTCTGGCTACCCGGCACATGGTCGAGCGCGGCGTGGCGATGATTGCCGTGCTGGGCGGCGACGGCACGCACAAGGCCGTGGCGTCCGAGGCTGGAGACACACCGCTGCTCACCCTGTCCACAGGCACCAACAACGCCTTCCCGGAACTGCGCGAAGCCACCAGCGCCGGCCTGGCTGGCGGTTTGCTCGCGGGTGGCCTGGTTCCGGCCAGCATCGGCCTGCGTCGCAACAAGCGGTTGCTGGTGAAAGTGCCGCAGCAACGGCTGTGTGAATGGGCACTGGTCGAAGTGGCAGTGTCGCCACAACGTTTCATCGGTGCCCGCGCGCTGAGCCGCAGCGAAGACCTCAGCGAAGTCTTCGCCTGCTTCGCCGAGCCCCACGCCATTGGCCTGTCGGCGCTCTGCGGCCTGTGGCAACCGGTGGCTCGCCATGAACCCTACGGCGCCTGGGTACGGCTGAACCCCGGTGCCGACCAAGCCTTGCTCGCGCCACTGGCCCCCGGCCTGCTGCAAGGCTGCGGTATCACCGCCAGCGGCCTGCTCAGCCCGGGGGTAGCGCACCGCCTGAGCCTCGCCGCCGGCACCCTGGCCCTGGATGGTGAGCGCGAGATCGAGTTCGCCGAACACGACACCCCGACCATCACCGTCGACCTGCAAGGCCCGCTGACCGTCGACGTCGAGGCTGTGCTGGCCCATGTCGCCCGTCATCACCTGCTGGCCGTCCCGCGCGGCCATCGGCTGCACCCTGCAACCCCGTGTTGAGACAACCCTGGAGAACAACAAGATGTCCACTCACCTCAGTTCAGAGCAATTGCTGCATGCCTATGAAGTGATGCGCACCATCCGCGCCTTTGAAGAACGCCTGCACGTGGAGTTCGCCACCGGCGAGATACCCGGCTTCGTCCACCTGTATGCCGGTGAAGAAGCCTCCGCCGCCGGGGTCATGGCGCACCTGCGCGACAGCGACTGCATCGCCTCGACCCACCGCGGCCACGGCCACTGCATCGCCAAGGGCGTCGATGTGTACGGCATGATGGCCGAGATCTACGGCAAGAAGACCGGCGTGTGCGGCGGCAAGGGCGGTTCGATGCACATCGCCGACCTGGAAAAAGGCATGCTCGGTGCCAACGGCATCGTCGGTGCCGGTGCGCCCCTGGTGGCCGGTGCCGCCCTGGCGGCGAAGATCAAAGGCAATGACAACGTGGCCGTGGCCTTCTTCGGCGACGGTGCCTCCAACGAAGGCGCGGTGTTCGAGGCGATGAACCTGGCTTCGATCATGAACCTGCCATGCATCTTCGTCGCCGAGAACAACGGCTACGCCGAAGCCACCGCCTCTACCTGGTCGGTGGCCTGCGACCACATCGCCGACCGCGCCGCCGGCTTCGGCATGCCGGGGGTGACCATCGACGGCTTCGACTTCTTTGCCGTGCATGAGGCTGCCGGCGCCGCCATCGAGCGTGCTCGCGCCGGGCAGGGCCCGTCGCTGATCGAGGTCAAGCTCAGCCGCTACTACGGCCACTTCGAAGGCGATGCCCAGACCTACCGCGCCCCGGACGAAGTGAAGAACCTGCGCGAGTCCCGCGATTGCCTGCTGCAGTTCCGCAACAAGACCACCCGTGCCGGCCTGCTGCAGGCGGCGCAACTTGACGCCATCGACGCCCGAGTCGACGACCTGATCGAGGACGCCGTGCGCCGCGCCAAGGCCGATCCCAAGCCGCAGCCCGCCGACCTGCTCAGCGACGTCTACGTCAGCTACCCCTGAGCCCGGACAACAAGAACAACAGGAGAACCACCATGGCTAGAAAAATCAGCTACCAGCAGGCCATCAACGAAGCCCTGGCCCAGGAAATGCGCCGCGACACCAGCGTGTTCATCATCGGCGAAGACGTTGCCGGTGGCGCCGGCGCCCCCGGTGAAGACGACGCGTGGGGTGGCGTGCTCGGCGTCACCAAAGGCCTTTATCACCAGTTCCCGGGGCGGGTACTGGATGCGCCGCTGTCGGAAATCGGCTACGTCGGTGCCGCCGTCGGCGCTGCCACCCAGGGCCTGCGCCCGGTGTGCGAGCTGATGTTCGTCGACTTCGCCGGCTGCTGCCTGGACCAGATCCTCAACCAGGCCGCCAAGTTCCGCTACATGTTCGGCGGCAAGGCAGTCACCCCGCTGGTGATGCGCACCATGTACGGCGCCGGCCTGCGCGCCGCTGCCCAGCACTCGCAGATGCTCACCTCGCTATGGACCCACATCCCCGGCCTGAAGGTGGTCTGCCCGTCCTCGCCGTACGACGCCAAGGGCCTGCTGATCCAGGCGATCCGCGACAACGACCCGGTGATCTTCTGCGAACACAAGCTGCTCTACAGCATGCAGGGCGAGGTGCCGGAAGAGCTGTATACCGTGCCGTTCGGCGAGGCCAATTTCCTGCGCGACGGCGACGATGTGACCCTGGTGACCTACGGGCGCATGGTCCACGTGGCCATGGAAGCCGCCAACAACCTGGCCCGCCAGGGCATCGACTGCGAAGTGCTGGACCTGCGCACCACCAGCCCGCTGGACGAGGACAGCATCCTTGAAAGCGTGGAGAAGACTGGCCGCCTGGTGGTGATCGACGAAGCCAACCCGCGCTGCTCGATGGCCACCGACATCAGCGCCCTGGTTGCGCAAAAGGCCTTCGCCGCGCTCAAGGGCCCGATCGAGATGGTCACCGCCCCGCATACCCCAGTGCCGTTCTCCGATGCCCTGGAAGACCTGTACATCCCTGACGCGGCGAAGATCGAAGCGGCCGTGCGCAAGGTGATCGAAGCTGCAAGGAGTGCCGCATGAGCCAGATCCATACCCTGACCATGCCCAAGTGGGGCCTGTCGATGACCGAAGGCCGGGTCGACGCCTGGCTCAAGCAGGAGGGGGACGAAATCAGCAAGGGCGACGAAGTGCTGGATGTCGAAACCGACAAGATCAGCAGCAGCGTCGAAGCGCCGTTCAGCGGCGTGCTGCGCCGCCAGGTGGCGCGACCCGACGAAACACTGCCGGTCGGCGCGCTGCTGGCCGTGGTGGTGGAAGGTGAGGCCGAGGAGTCGGAGATCGACGCCGTGGTGCAACGCTTCCAGGCCGAGTTCGTCGCCGAGGCTGGCGCCGACCAGGCCCAGGGGCCGGCACCGCAGAAGGCCGAGGTGGCCGGGCGCCTGCTGCGCTGGTTCGAGCTGGGTGAAGGCGGCACGCCGCTGGTGCTGGTGCACGGTTTTGGCGGCGACCTCAACAACTGGCTGTTCAACCACCCGGCGCTGGCGGCCGAGCGTCGGGTCATCGCCCTGGACCTGCCGGGGCATGGGGAGTCGGCCAAGGCCCTGGCAAAAGGTGACCTGGATGAATTGAGCGAGACCGTGCTGGCCTTGCTCGATCATCTGCACATCGCCAAGGCCCACCTGGCCGGGCACTCCATGGGCGGCGCGGTCTGCCTGAATGTGGCGCGCCTGGCACCGCAGCGGGTGGCCAGCCTGAGCCTGGTGGCCAGCGCCGGGCTGGGCGAGGCGATCAATGGTCAGTACCTGCAAGGTTTCGTCGCCGCCGCCAACCGCAATGCGCTGAAGCCGCAGATGGTGCAGCTGTTCGCCGACCCGGGGCTGGTAACCCGGCAGATGCTCGAGGACATGCTCAAGTTCAAGCGCCTGGAAGGCGTGGATCAAGCCTTGCGCCAGCTAGGATCGGCGCTGGCCGACGGTGACCGTCAGCGGCATGACCTGCGTGGCGTGCTGGGGCAGCATCCGACGCTGGTGATCTGGGGGGCCGAGGACGCGATCATTCCGGCGGCGCATGCCGAAGGGGTCGAGGCCGAGGTGCTGGTAGTGCCAGGCGTCGGGCACATGGTGCAGATGGAGGCGGCGGAGCAGGTCAACCAGAGGCTGCTGGAATTCCTGCGCAAGCACTGACAACTTTCTACCGCTTGCTCTGGCCTCTTCGCGGCGGTTCGACGCTTCGACAAACCCGCTCCTGCAGGTACCGCGCCGCCTTTGGATGCGGCGCCAATCCTCAGGGAGCGGGCTTGCCCGCAAGAAGGCGACGCGGTCTACCGCACCTGCTCTACAAACCCACCGCACTCGCGTAAACTGCCAGGCTTCGCGCAGCCTCGGGCTGCCCCTGTCAGATTTACCAAAGGTGCCCGCCATGCCTTGGCTGCAAGTACGCCTGGCCATCAGCCCGGAACAAGCCGAAACCTACGAAGACGCCCTGCTCGAAGTGGGCGCCGTATCGGTCACGTTCATGGATGCCGAAGACCAGCCGATCTTCGAACCCGACCTCAACACCACGCCGCTGTGGTCGCATACTCATTTGCTGGCACTGTTCGAAGCCGACGCCGAGCCGGAAGCGGTATTCGCCCACCTGCGCTTGCTGACCGGTGCCGAGCTGCCCGAGCACCAGGCCGAGGTGATCGAGGACCAGGACTGGGAGCGCAGCTGGATGGACGGCTTCCAGCCAATGCGCTTCGGCCAGCGCCTGTGGATCGTGCCGAGCTGGCACGAGGCCCCGGACCAGGACGCGGTCAACCTGCTGCTCGACCCAGGCCTGGCCTTTGGCACCGGCACCCACCCGACCACCGCGCTGTGCCTGGAATGGCTCGACGGCCAGCAGCTGCAAGGCACTCAGGTACTGGACTTCGGCTGCGGCTCGGGCATCCTCGCCATCGCGGCCCTGCTGCTGGGCGCGCGCGAGGCGGTCGGTACCGACATCGACGTGCAGGCCATCGAAGCCTCGCGCGACAATGCCCAGCGCAACGGCATCGCCGACGAAAAGTTCGCGCTGTACCTGCCCGAGCAGATGCCGGCGATGCAGGCCGACGTGCTGGTCGCCAACATTCTCGCTGGCCCACTGGTGTCGCTGGCGCCGCAGCTGTCCGGCCTGGTTCGCCCAGGTGGCCTGCTGGCCCTGTCGGGCATCCTCGCCGAACAAGGTGAGGAAGTGGCTGCCGCCTACGCTGCCGACTTCGACCTGGACCCGATCGTCGTACGCGACGGCTGGGTGCGCATCAGTGGTCGGCGCCGCTAAGCGGGCCTAGAATAATTCACTGCACAGCTCCCGGATCGCCGCATGACCGACAGTTTCGTCACCCAGTGCCCGCATTGCCAGACCAGCTTTCGCGTCACCCATCACCAGTTGAGCGTGGCTCGCGGCGTCGTGCGCTGCGGTCACTGCCTGCAGGTGTTCAATGCGGCCAAGCAGTTGCTGGAACAGAACCGTGCCGCAGCCAGCCCTGCGCCCGTTGTTCCACCGCCAGCGGTGGTCGAGCCGGTCGTTGCGCCTGAACCGGCCGTCAGCGAGCCGCCGCCGGTAACCAAAGAAGACTGGGCCATGACCGCCCAGGCTCTGGATGATCTCGATCTTGACCAGGAGCTGGCGCGCCTTGAACGCCGTGGCGAGCCGACCGAACCGCGTGCGGATATCAAGGCCAATGCCTTGCAAGCCCGCCGCGACGAGCCGGCTGCCGACGAGCATGGCGACGAACTGTTCGGCACCGCCACCGACGAACCCTATGAGCCTCATGAAGCCCAGGCTTCGACCCCGGTGCTGCTGGATGAACAGCCGCTGGAGCCTGAACCCGGTGATCGCCACGAGCCGACTCTTGGCGGCAACCTGGACCTCGACCTCGACGAGGAACCGACAACGCAGCGCGTAGCTGAACCTGAACCGGTTGAGCGCTTCGAAGATCCTGACGATATCATTCACGAAAAAGGCCTCAGCGCCCGTGATGACGACGACACCGACCTCCACCTGTCGGCCCGCGATGACGACCCGCTCGAGCCGCTGCCGGGTGAACGCCTGGAGCCCGGCTTTGGCGCCAAGCCAGAGCGCCCGTCACGCAAGGAACCGTTGGTCGATGTTGTCGACGACCCGCTGCAGCTGGGGTGGGAAAAACCCCGGCCCAACTGGGGCAAGCGCCTGTTGTGGAGCTTCCTGACCTTGCTGGCCGCTGGCCTGCTGGCATTCCAGTACGTGTGGTTCCACTTCGACGAACTGGCCCGCCAGGACCAGTACCGTCCGATCTTCCAGCAACTGTGCCCGATGTTCGGCTGCCAGGTGCCGACCCGCGTCGATATCGGCCGGATCAAGAGCAGCAACCTGGTGGTGCGCAGCCACCCGGACTTCAAGGGCGCCCTGATCGTCGATGCGATCATCTACAACCGCGCACCGTTCGCCCAGCCGTTCCCGCTGCTGGAGCTGCGCTTCGCCGACCTCAACGGCCAGCTGATCGCCAGCCGTCGGTTCAAACCCAGCGAATACCTGTCGGGCGAACTGGCCGGGCGCGGCGAAATGCCGAGCCAGACGCCGATCCACATTGCCCTGGATATCCTTGACCCAGGCCCCAAGGCCGTGAACTACAGCCTCAGCTTCCGCTCCCCGGACTAAGCCCGCTGCCACATGGGGGCGCGCTGACCAAAGCAAATGACATAAGCCGACAGCTGTACAGAATTTATCCAAATCCTTCTTTATCCGGTCACCGAGAGCGGGTATCATGCCAACCCTTTTTCGGACTCCCATGATTCGGCCCCACAACAGGGAACACCTATGTCGGCGGTACGCATCGGCCCATACACACTACGCAACAACCTGATCCTCGCACCCATGGCCGGGGTCACGGACCAGCCTTTCCGGACACTTTGCAAGCGCCTGGGCGCCGGCATGGTGGTGTCGGAGATGGTCAGCAGCGACATGAGCCTGTGGAACAGCCGCAAGTCCAGCCTGCGCCGCATCCATGAGGGTGATCCCGAGCCACGCTCGGTTCAGATCGCCGGTGGCGATGCGCAGATGATGGCCGCGGCGGCCCGGGCCAATGTCGAAGCAGGTGCGCAGATCATCGACATCAACATGGGCTGTCCGGCAAAAAAAGTCTGCAACAAAGCTGCAGGCTCTGCTTTATTGAGAGATGAAGACCTGGTCGCCGAAATCCTCCACGCCGTGGTCGGCGCGGTGGACGTACCCGTGACCCTGAAAATCCGCACCGGGTGGGACCGGGCGAACAAGAACGGCCTGAACGTGGCGAAGATCGCCGAACAGGCTGGCATCCAGGCGCTGGCGGTGCATGGCCGCACACGCGCTGACCTGTACACCGGCGAAGCCGAATACGACACCATCGCTGCCATCAAGCAGGCGGTATCGATCCCGGTTTTTGCCAATGGCGATATCACCTCGCCAGAAAAGGCCCGGGCGGTGCTGGATGCCACCGGGGTCGACGGCCTGCTGATTGGCCGGGCTGCCCAGGGGCGGCCATGGATCTTTCGCGAGATCGAACATTTTTTGGGGACTGGCCAGCATTTGCCGGCCCCGCAGTTGGACGAAGTGGAACGCATCCTGCTAGAGCACCTGGCCGCGCTGCATGCCTTCTATGGCGATGTGATGGGCGTACGTATCGCCCGCAAGCACGTGGGCTGGTACCTGGCAACACGACCCGGCGGCAAGGAGTTTCGCGCCCGGTTCAACGCTTTGGAAGACACACAAGCGCAGTGCGCCAACGTTCGCGAGTTTTTCAGTGAACGTCGACAGAGCCTTGAGACAGAGGACGGACAAGGGGTGGCCGCATGACGATGATGACCGAGACATTAGTGAGTGGAACAACGCCCGTGAGCGACAACGCCAACCTCAAACAGCACCTCAACACGCCGAGCGAAGAGGGCCAGACCCTTCGCGACAGCGTCGAGAAGGCGCTGCACAACTACTTCGCACACCTGGAAGGCGCGACCGTCACCGACGTGTACAACCTGGTGCTCTCCGAAGTCGAGGCGCCCCTGCTCGAAAGCGTGATGAACTACGTGAAGGGCAACCAGACCAAGGCCAGCGAGATGCTCGGCCTCAACCGTGGCACCCTGCGCAAGAAGCTCAAGCAGTACGACTTGTTGTAAGCCAGAATCCCAATCAGAAAAGGCGGCCTCTGCGAAGAGACGCCTTTTTTGCTGACTCCACCGCGTTATTGGAACCCGAAATGACCGACCAGACTACCCGCCTGCCAGTCCGCCGCGCCCTGATCAGCGTCTCCGACAAGACCGGTATCCTCGAATTCGCCCGTGAGCTGCAACAGCTCGGTGTCGAGATCCTGTCCACCGGCGGCACCTACAAGCTGCTCAAGGACAACGGCGTGAACGCGGTGGAAGTGGCCGACTACACTGGCTTCGCCGAGATGATGGATGGCCGGGTCAAGACCCTGCACCCGAAGATCCACGGTGGCATCCTTGGCCGTCGCGGCATCGACGACGCCATCATGAACGAGCACGGCATCAAGCCGATCGACCTGGTTGCAGTCAACCTGTACCCGTTCGAAGCCACCATTTCCAAGCCAGGCTGTGACTTGCCGACCGCCATCGAGAACATCGACATCGGCGGCCCGACCATGGTCCGTTCGGCTGCCAAGAACCACAAGGATGTCGCCATCGTGGTCAACGCCAGCGACTACGCCGGCGTGCTGGAAGGCCTGAAGGCCGGCGGCCTGACCTACGCCCAGCGCTTCGACCTGATGCTCAAGGCGTTCGAGCACACTGCTGCCTACGACGGCATGATTGCCAACTACATGGGCACCATCGACCAGGCCAAAGACACCCTGAGCACTGAAGCACGCAGCGAGTTCCCGCGCACCTTCAACAGCCAGTTCGTCAAGGCCCAGGAAATGCGCTACGGCGAGAACCCGCACCAGAGCGCGGCGTTCTACGTTGAAGCGAAGAAAGGCGAAGCCAGCATTTCCACCGCCGTGCAGCTGCAAGGCAAGGAACTGTCGTTCAACAACGTGGCCGACACCGACGCCGCGCTGGAGTGCGTGAAGAGCTTCGTCAAGCCAGCCTGCGTCATCGTCAAGCACGCCAACCCGTGCGGCGTGGCCGTTGTGCCTGAAGACGAAGGCGGCATCCGCAAGGCCTACGACCTGGCCTACGCCACCGATACCGAGTCGGCATTCGGCGGCATCATCGCCTTCAACCGCGAGCTGGACGGCGAAACCGCCCAGGCCATCGTCGACCGCCAGTTCGTCGAAGTGATCATCGCGCCGAAAATCTCCCAGGCTGCCCGCGACGTGGTGGCGGCCAAGCAGAACGTGCGTCTGCTGGAGTGCGGCGAGTGGCCAGCCGAGCGCGCTGCCGGTTGGGACTTCAAGCGCGTCAACGGTGGCCTGCTGGTGCAAAGCCGCGATATCGGCATGATCACCGCCGATGACCTGAAGATCGTCACCAAGCGTGCCCCTACCGAACAGGAAATCCACGACCTGGTGTTCGCCTGGAAAGTGGCCAAGTTCGTCAAGTCCAACGCTATCGTCTACGCCAAGCAGCGCCAGACCATCGGTGTCGGCGCCGGCCAGATGAGCCGCGTCAACTCCGCCCGCATCGCCGCCATCAAGGCCGAGCATGCTGGCCTGCAGGTGCAGGGTGCGGTCATGGCGTCGGACGCGTTCTTCCCGTTCCGTGACGGCATCGACAACGCGGCTAAAGTGGGTATCAGCGCCGTGATCCAGCCAGGTGGTTCGATGCGTGATGCCGAAGTCATCGCCGCTGCCGACGAAGCCGGCATCGCGATGGTCTTCACCGGCATGCGCCACTTCCGCCACTGATATACGGCAATCGGCCGCACTGAAGCAGGCATCTGCTGCGTTGGGGCCGTTTCCGCTGATGCTCGTTGCCAGCAGGCAACTGCGCTCATCGGAACCGGCCCCGCCTTGCATCCACCTGCTTCATTGCGACCTCGTACAGCGAGAGGCACGGTCTCTCGTTCGACAGATTTCGAGGTTTTGACATGAAAGTTTTGATCATCGGCAGCGGCGGCCGTGAGCACGCCCTGGCCTGGAAAGTCGCCCAGGACCCACGCGTCGAAAAAGTCTTCGTTGCCCCGGGCAATGCCGGTACGGCCATCGAGCCGAAATGCGAGAACGTCGCCATCGACGTATGCGCCCTGGAACAACTGGCCGACTTCGCCGAGAAGAACGTCGACCTGACCATCGTCGGCCCGGAAGCGCCGCTGGTGATCGGCGTGGTCGATCTGTTCCGCAGCCGCGGCCTGGACTGCTTCGGTCCCACCAAGGGCGCGGCCCAGCTGGAAGGCTCCAAAGCCTTCACCAAGGACTTCCTGGCACGCCACAAGATCCCGACCGCCGACTACCAGAACTTCACCGAGATCGAGCCAGCCCTGGCCTACCTGCAGGAAAAGGGTGCCCCGATCGTGATCAAGGCCGACGGCCTGGCCGCGGGCAAGGGCGTGATCGTCGCCATGACCCTGGCAGAAGCCGAAGCCGCCGTGCGTGACATGCTGGCCGGCAACGCCTTCGGCGAGGCCGGTTCGCGCGTGGTCATCGAAGAGTTCCTCGACGGCGAGGAAGCCAGCTTCATCGTCATGGTCGACGGCCACAACGTGCTGCCCATGGCCACCAGCCAGGACCACAAGCGCGTCGGCGATCAGGATACCGGCCCGAATACCGGCGGCATGGGCGCCTACTCCCCTGCCCCGGTGGTTACCCCGGACGTGCACCAGCGCGTGATGGACCAGGTGATCTGGCCGACCGTGCGTGGCATGGCCGAAGAAGGTAACGTCTACACCGGCTTCCTGTATGCCGGCCTGATGATCGACAAGGCGGGCAACCCCAAGGTCATCGAGTTCAACTGCCGCTTCGGCGATCCTGAGACCCAGCCAGTCATGCTGCGCCTGGAGTCGAGCCTGGTGCTGCTGGTCGAAGCCGCCTTCGCCAAGGCGCTGGACAAGGTCGAAGCACAGTGGGACCCGCGCCCGAGCCTCGGCGTGGTGCTGGCTGCCGGCGGTTACCCGGGTGACTACGCCAAGGGCGACGTGATCAACGGCCTGGAGGCTGCAGCCAAGATCGAAGGCAAGGTGTTCCATGCCGGTACTTCGCTGAAGGACGGTCAGGTTGTGACCAACGGCGGCCGTGTGCTCTGCGCTACCGCCATGGGTGCCAGCGTCGCCGATGCCCAGCAGCAGGCCTACCGCCTGGCCAAGGAAGTCAGCTGGAACGGCAGCTTCTACCGCACCGACATCGGCTACCGGGCCATCGCCCGCGAGCGCGGTGAACACCAGCAGTAAGGGCTACCGGAGTGCCGCAGCGCCTTGTGCATGCGGCATCCGGCTCGTCGACAGGGCCCCATGGGGGCCTTGCCTTCGGCTTGGCGCGCCGCGCATAGTTAGTATCTGGCACATCGGCTAGGAAGGGATCTCGTAGTGCGTCGGCTTCGGATTGCCACAGCTCTGATCGTCAGCTTGCTGACCCTGCTCTGCCTGTTGCCGGCTTCGGCCGAACAGGGCGGAGGCTGGTCCGTTCTGCTCGATGAACAGGCCAACCTGCAATTGAGCGACGTGCGTTCCGATCGCTATCGCAGCCAGTTCAGCCCTACCACCCTTGGCGAACTCGATGCCGCACCGGCTGAACAAGCCCTGTGGTTGCACTATCGCCTGGAACCGGGTGACCAGGAGCAACTGCTGCGCATCTTCGCTCCCGACTTGTCGCGCCTCGATCTGTACGCCCTCGATGGCGACAGGCTGCTGCGCCAACTGCACCATGGCCGCCAGGCCGGTAACGGCAGCCCGACCCTGCGCGGCAGCGACCATGTATTGCCCTTGCCCAACAGCCAGCACGCGCTGGACATCTACCTGCGCCTGGTCTCGGAGCACCAGCTGCGCCCGGCGATAAGCCTGGAGCCCGCGGCGGTAGCCGCCTCCGACCATGGCCAACCCCTGCTGTTCGGCATGCTGTTCGGCGGCCTGGTGATGCTCATCCTGCATAACCTGATCCGCTTCATCTACACCCGCTCCAGCACCACCCTGTATCTGGCCCTGTACCACGGGCTGATGCTGCTCAGCGGCCTGATCCTGCTCAACCTCAGCGGCCCGTGGTGGCACCTGTGGCACAGCGCGCAAACCCCGGCGGCCTACCTGACACTGGTTCTGGCCGGGCTGTCGGGGCTGTATTTCACCCAGCATTTCTTCTCTCCCTGCAACTCACCGCGGCTGAACCGCCTGCTGCAGGGCGAAATGCTGGTCGCAGCGGTCAGCGGGCTGGTCCTGCTGTTCGTCGATACCCTGCCGCTCAACCTGATGACCTATGCCCTGCTGGCCGTCGGCAGCATGACCATGCTGATAGCCAGCAGCTACCACTGGTACAAGGGCTATGCGCCGGCACGGCTGTTCAGCGTCGCCATGCTGGTGTTCAACCTTGGCGGCCTGGTGCTGCTGCCCGCCCTGCTGGGCCTGACCCGCACCTCGACGCCGTGGCTGCTGTGCATCCTCCTGGGCATGACCGTGGTCAGTGGCCTGCTGCTCAACCTGGCCGTCAGCGAGCGCCTGCGGCGCATCAGCGAAGAACGTTTCCGCGCCAGCCGTGCGCTGGCGGCCAGCGATGCCGAGATCAACGCCAAGGCCGAATTCCTGGCCAAGATCAGCCACGAAATCCGTACCCCCATGAACGGTGTACTGGGCATGACCGAACTGCTGCTCGGCACACCGCTGTCGGTCAAGCAGCGCGACTATGTACAGACCATTCACAGCGCCGGCAACGAGCTGCTGACGCTGATCAATGAGATTCTCGACATTTCCAAGCTCGAATCGCGGCAGATCGAGCTGGATGACGTGCAGTTCGACCTCAACGCCCTGATCGAAGACTGCCTGAACATTTTCCGCGCCAAGGCCGAGCAGCAGAACATCGAGCTGATCAGTTTCACCCAGCCGCAGGTGCCGCAGGTCATCAGCGGCGACCCGACACGCCTGCGCCAGGCCTTGTCGAGCCTGCTGGAAAATGCCCTGAAGAATACCTCCCAGGGCGAAATCCTGCTGGTGGTGGCGCTGGATCAACGGGGTGAAATCCCGCGCCTGCGCATTGCCGTGCAGGACAGTGGCGAGCCGCTGCCCGCGGCCGAGCGCGAGGCCTTGCTGCAGGCCGAGCTGCACAGCCACCACTTCCTATCCAGCAACAAGCTCGGCGGCCACCTCGGGCTGGTCATCGCCAAGCAACTGATCGGCCTGATGCAAGGCGAGTTCGGCATCAAGAGCAGCACCAGCATGGGCAATACCCTGTGGCTGACCTTGCCGCTCGACCCGTCACGCCTGGAGCAGCCCCCGGCTGACCTGGACGGCCCGTTACGCGACGCCCGGGTCCTGGTGGTCGACGACAACGACACCTGCCGCAAGGTCCTGGTGCAGCAGTGCAGCGCCTGGGGCATGAATGTCAGTGCGGTGCCATCGGGCAAGGAGGCGCTGGCCCTGCTGCGGACCAAGGCGCACCTGCGCGACTATTTCGATGCGGTGTTGCTGGACCAGAACATGCCGGGCATGACTGGCATGCAGCTGGCGGCCAAGATCAAGGAAGACCCGAGCCTGAACCACGACATCCTGGTGGTCATGCTCACCGGTATCAGCAACGCGCCCAGCAAGGTCATCGCACGTAATGCCGGGATCAAGCGCATCCTTGCCAAACCGGTTGCCGGCTATACGCTCAAGACCACCCTGGCCGAAGAACTGGCCCAGCGTGGCCGCGATCAGGCCGTGCCGGCGGCGATGCCCGGCGCGCAGGGCGCGCTTGAGTTGCCGAGCGACTTCCGTGTGCTGGTGGCCGAAGACAACAGTATCTCGACCAAGGTCATCCGCGGCATGCTCGGCAAGCTCAACCTCGAGCCCGATACCGCCAGCAACGGCGAAGAGGCCTTGCAGGCGATGAAGGCGCAGCGTTACGACCTGGTGTTGATGGACTGCGAAATGCCGGTGCTGGACGGTTTCTCCGCGACCCAGCAGTTGCGTGCCTGGGAAACCACCAACCAGCGCCAGCGCACCCCGGTGGTGGCGCTGACCGCGCATATACTGGCTGAGCACAAGGAGCGCGCACGGCTGGCCGGCATGGACGGCCACATGGCCAAGCCGGTGGAGCTGTCACAGTTGCGCGAGTTGATCCAGTACTGGGCCAATCAGCGCGAAGCCAAGGCTGATCCGGCGCACAGCTCATAACCAGACGGGTCGCTCCTGCACGCCACCCTTATCGCCAAGGATCATCCCATGCTGCATGACTTGTTCAGTGTCTACCTGAAGATGCTGGTGCTCTATAGCCCGTTCTTCGTGCTGTCGTGCTTCATCAGCCTGACCCGTGGTCACTCCAGCAAAGAGCGCAAGCAGCTGGCCTGGAAGGTCGCCTTTGCCGCGCTGGTGGCCAGCGTGCTGCTGTACCTGTTCGGCAGGGTGATCTTCGGTATTTTCGGTATCACCGCCGACGCCTTCCGCATCGGTGCGGGCAGCGTACTGTTCATCTCGGCGTTGGGCATGGCCCAGGGCAAACCGGCGGTGCAGGCCGACAACGTGCAGCAGGACGTGACCATCGTGCCACTCACCATCCCGCTCACCGTGGGCCCCGGCACCATCGGGGCCCTGCTGGTGATGGGTGTGGGCCAACCGCACTGGGACGACAAGCTGCTGGCCATTGTCAGCATCGCTCTGGCCAGCTTCACCGTCGGCCTGGTGTTGTACCTCTCGCACAGCATCGAAAAACTGCTCGGTGACCAGGGCCTGC
The DNA here is from genome assembly GCF_014269035.2 of Pseudomonas vlassakiae. Taxonomy (GTDB): domain Bacteria; phylum Pseudomonadota; class Gammaproteobacteria; order Pseudomonadales; family Pseudomonadaceae; genus Aquipseudomonas; species Aquipseudomonas vlassakiae. Next base: position 7,858 of record NZ_JABWRP020000021.1, on the reverse strand, counting down.
AGATCGTCAGCCGCCTGATGGGGCTGTTCGTCTGCGCCCTGGCGGCGCAGATCATCTTTACCGGGATCAAGGGCTACCTGGTCGGTTAGCCCTCAGGTTCAGGGCGCGGCGGGATACCAACGCGGGGTGTAGACCCATTGCCCGCCACTGGCACGGTCGAAGGTGCAGGTCGTGGAGGAACCGACCAGCACCATGGTACGCATGTCGACCATCTCCGGCGTCAGCTCGGCCAGGCTCACCACCTTCAGCGTCTGCCCTGGCCGGCCGATATCGCGCCCCAACACCACCGGCGTCTGCCCATCCCGGTGCCGGCGCACGATCTCCAGTGCCGTGCCAAGCTGATGCGGCCTGGACCTGGAAATCGGGTTGTAGAAGGCCAGCACCAGATCCGCCTGGGCCGCCAGATCCAGGCGCTTTTCGATGATCGACCAGGGTTTGAGGTTGTCAGACAGCGACATCACGCAGAAGTCATGCCCCAACGGCGCGCCGGCTTGCGCGGCGGTTGCCAGCGACGCCGATACCCCTGGCAGGATCTCGAGCTCGACACGGTGCCAGGCAGGGTCGCAGGACTCATGCAGCGCTTCGAGCACCGCTGCGGCCATGGCGAACACACCCGGGTCGCCCGACGATACCACCACCACCGAGCGCCCCTGGGCCGCCAGTTCGAAGGCATGCCGGGCACGCTGCATCTCTTCCCGGTTGTCGGTGCAGTGCTGCACCTGATCATCGCGGAACGGACCCGCCATGCGCACGTAGGTCTCGTAGCCGAGGATGTCCTCGGCACGTGCAAGCTCGGCTTTCACTGCCGGCACCATCAGCTCGGCCGCACCTGGGCCCAGGCCGATCACGGCCAGGCGACCACGCCTGCGCCCCAACCGTGCCGTGTCGACCGGCAATGGCGCCGCAGCGATGACCAGGCCCGACTGCTCGATCAGGCGCGCCTCGGGCAAAGCCTCGGCGGCCATGCTGGCCAAGGTATCGTTCATGGCCGCGAAGCGCAGTACGACGCCCAGTGCTGCGGCAGCCTCGTGCAACAACGGCTCGGCCATCGCCTGCTCGGCGACCAGCAGACACGCCAGCGAGGGCTCGGCAATGCCGGCCTCACGCAAGGCGCCACGCACCTGATCGGCCAGGCCGGGCCCGCCTGCGGCGAGCGCCACCACCACCGAGCGAGGGTGGATCAGCAGCTCGTCACGGCTGGCCACGCGCGCGTCACAGCCGACATGGATGGTGCGCCGGGCGGTGTCGCTGGCCGGCAGTTGCGCCTGCGCAAGCCAGGGGGCATCACCCTCGACACGCACGCTTTCGCCGGCCAGCAGGTCGGAGACAAAGCGCTTGCCCTGTTCGAGGTCCGCCAGGGCATAGCCCTCGGGCGGGTTGAGCAGGCAGGTGCCGAAGCGCAGTTCACCACTGGTGGTGATCGCCGCCGCCACGCCCAGAGCCTCGCCGAGTTCGCGAGCCATGACGTTGACCCCGCTCAGGCCACCCAACAACGGCACCACCGCGCTACCGTCCTCGGCCACGGCCAGCACTGGCGGCTCTGCACCTTTCTCATCGAGCAGGCTGGCCAGGCTGCGGATGACGATGCCGGCAGCACACAGCGCGATGATCGGGGTGGCCTGCTGGTAGAGCATGCGCAGGGTCTCGCCAAAGCCGTCGTAGTACTGATCGGCGCCCTCGACCCGACCGCGCAGGCCGTAGACGGTCGCCTGTGGATAACGCTGCTGGATGCGCTGCGCCGTGACCAGGCTACCCGCGCCAAGGATGACGATGGCCGCTGCCTGTTGCCTGTTCAGCCCTGCCATTTTTCCCCCGGTACGATGATCAGCGAGAAGTACGGCGAGGACTGCGGGTCCACTTCATCCAGCGGCACGATCTTCTGGTTGGCCATGGTCGCCCGCTCGACGTACAGCGCGCGCCCGTCCAGGCCGAGTTCGCCGAGTACCTGGCGCACCTTCGGGAAGTTGCGGCCCAGCTTCATGATCACCGCCGCATCGGCGTCTGCCAGGCGTCGCGTGAGCTCTTCGGCGGGCAGCACGCCCGACAGTACCGACAGGCTCTGGTTGCGGTACACCAGCGGCGCGCCCAGCACCGAGGCGCCACCGAGCATCGAGCAGACGCCCGGGACCACTTCGGCCTCATGCTGTTGGGCAAGCCGGTCGTGCAGGTACATGTAGGAGCCGTAGAAGAACGGGTCACCTTCACAGATCACCGCCACGTCACGGCCGGCATCCAGGTGCTCGGCCACCTGCACGGCCGCTTCATCGTAGAAATCGCTGATCACCTGTTCGTAGGACAGCGGCGCCGGCAGTGCCTCGGTCGTGACCGGGTACACCAGCGGCAGCAGGGTCTGCTCGGCTTGCAGGTGGGCCTCGATGATGCCGAAGGCGTTGCCGCGCTTGCCCTTGGCCACGAAGTACGCCACCACCGGCGCCTCGCGCAGCAGGCGCAGGGCCTTGACGGTGATCAGTTCAGGGTCGCCGGGGCCAACGCCCAGGCCCAGCAGTCTTCCGCGCGGCGCCATCACTCCACCTCCGTGGCCAGGGCGTTGACTGCGGCAGCGGCCATTGCGCTGCCGCCCAGGCGGCCTTGCATGACCACGAATGGCACGCCGCGGCTGTCGGCGGCGAGCATCGCCTTGGACTCGGCGGCACCGACGAAGCCGACCGGGAAGCCGAGGATCAGCGCGGGTTTGGGCGCCCCGGCATCGATCATCTCCAGCAGGTAGAACAGCGCAGTCGGGGCATTGCCGATCACCACCACGCTACCCTCCAGGTGCGGCCGCCACAGCTCCAGGGCCACGGCGGAGCGGGTGTTGCCGACCTCCTTGGCCAGGCCTGGCACGCTGGGGTCGCGCAAGGTGCAGATCACCGGGTTGTTGGCGGGCAGGCGTGCGCGGGTGATGCCTTCGGCGACCATGTGCGCGTCGCAGAGGATCGGCGCACCATTGGCCAGGGCTTCACGGCCTGCGCGGCCGGCACCTTCGGAGAACTGCAGGCCATCGATGGCCTCGACCATGCCGCAGGCATGGATCACGCGCACGGCGAGTTTTTCCAGGTCTGCGGGAATCCGCTCGAGCCGGGCTTCCTCGCGGATGATCCGGAAGGAATTGCGATAGATCTCCTGACCATCGCGGATGTAGTCAATCATCAAGGTGCTCCGTCGGCAGGGCGAGCATGGCGCCTGCTTCATTCAAGGTAAGGTCGGTGGCGCGCAGGGCACCCAGGCCCGGCAGGTGCGCGTCACGCAGATACAGGTCATAGCGGCCCGGTGAACGGGCCAGCAGCGTAGCCGGGGCAACATGGGCCACGGCGCAGGAACGAGGGCAGCCGGACAGATGCACGCTGCCGGGCGCGCCACTGCCCAACAGCGCCGCCAGCTCGACCGCATCCGCCTTGGTCTCGGCCTGAGCCTTGGCGCAGCCACTGCTGCCCGTGCAGGCAACCACCCGCACCAAGGGTTCATCGACCTGGCAGAGCAAGCCCAGCGCCGATAGCTCGGTACGGGCCTGTTCGAGACCGGCAGCGCTGATGTTGGTCAGCATCAGGCTTTGCCAGGGGCTCAGGCGCAGGCTGCCATCTCCCCATTGCCGGGCTGCTCGGGCAGCCCCCCGCAACATGGCAGGCGACAGGCGGCCCAGCGGCGGCGCGACGCCCAACGCCATGCCCTCCAGCTGGGTCACAGCACCCAGCCAAGGCTGTGCGCATGCGTGGCGTTGCCATCTGAGCACCGCCGGATCGCGGCGGACGTGCAAGCCAATGCCGTCGATGAAGGCCTCGACCGGGCAGCTCTGCAGCAGGTGGCGCATGCGCGACTGCTCCGGGCTGGCCAGCTCGAGAAAGCGATCGAGCACCGCCCGCACCAACGCCAGCCCCTGCTCCAGCGGCACCGCGCCCAGTACCTGGCCATCGGCCGGGCAGCTGGCCAGGCCGAACGCCAGCCACTCGCGCTGCTCCAGGCGCAGTGCCGAAAGCCACAGGTCGTGCGGGTGTTCGAGCATCGCCACGCCTTCACCACCGTCCAGCTGCACGGCGAACTTGGCCGACAGCTGATGGAAGCGCGGCGTGCCTTGCAACAGCTCAAGGATCTGCCCGGCCAGGGGGCGGACATCCAGCAGCATCGACGGGTCATGGCCGGCCAGTGGGCTGAGCATCAGGTTGCGCACGTCATCGCTGGCGGCGTCACGCGGACCGAGGCCGGCGGCCAGCAGGCTTTCGACCAGCCCGGCATGATCGCTGCCGATGCCGCGGATCTGCAGGTTGCCGCGGTTGGTGGCCTCGATCACGCCAGCAGCGAAACGCTCGGCTGCCGCTGCCACCGCGTCTGCCTGGTCGGCCAGCAGCAGCCCGCCGGGCAGCTTGATCCGGCAAATGCCACCGTCACGGGCGCTGACGATGCGCCACAACCCCGGGCAGGCCGAGGGACGGGGAGAGGCTACGGGCGTGTTGGCTGGCGTCAAAGGGGCGTCCGGCAATCGCTGAAAGTGCGCTTGAGTGTAGAAGGCGCGGTATTATGCCTGCTTTGTCCGGCGGCATGAAAAGCCGGTGGTCGAGCATTGACTGCGATCGAGCAGAAACTCAGGACCGCATCGCCCTCTTCGCAGGTAAACCCGCTCCCACAGGATCCCCAATCCCTGTAGGAGCGGGTTCACCCGCGATGGGGCGCGAAGCGGCCCCAACAATGGCGGAACGAAACACATGACCCCCTGGCTGACAGTAGTAGGCATCGGCGAAGACGGCTTCAGCGGCCTGGGCAAACAGGCCCGGCGCGCCCTGCTGGGTGCCTCGCGGATCATCGGCAGCCCGCGCCAGCTGGCCCTGCTGCCGCGCTGCATCGGCGCCGAGCGGCAAGACTGGCCGAGCCCGTTTTCGCTCGCCCCGGTACTGGCCCTGCGCGGCGAACCGGTCTGCGTACTGGCCAGCGGCGACCCGATGTTCTTTGGCGTCGGCGCCAGCCTGGCGCGGCAGGTGCCGGCTGCGGAAATGCAGGTGCTGTCGATGCCCTCTTGCTGTGCCCTGGCTGCTGCCCGCCTGGGCTGGCCGCTGCAGGACGTGCAGGTGGTGTCCGTGGTCGCACGCCCGTTGGCAACGCTCAATGCCCAGCTATCCAGCGGCCAGCGCCTGCTGGTGCTGAGCAATGACGGCGACAGCCCTGCGGCCATCGCCGCACTGTTGCGCGAACGCGGTTTCGGGCCCAGCCGCCTGCACGTGCTGGAACACCTTGGTGGCGCGGCCGAGCGTCATCTCTGCGGCACCGCCGATGACTGGCCCCACAGCGAAATCGCTGCCCTCAACCTGGTCGCCATCGAGTGCCTGATCAGCCCGAATGCCCTGCCGCTGTCACGTGTGCCCGGGCTGCCAGACAGCGCCTTCCGCCATGACGGCCAGCTGACCAAGCGCGATGTGCGTGCGATCACCCTGGCACGCCTGGCGCCGCAGCCCGGTGAGTTGCTGTGGGATGTCGGTGCCGGCTGTGGCTCGATCGGCATCGAATGGATGCGTGCTCACCCGGCCTGTCGCACCCTCGCCATCGAAGCCGACGAAAGTCGCCAGGGCTTCATCGAACACAACCGCGATGTCCTCGGCGTGCCAGGCCTTCAGCTGGTTCGCGGCAAGGCACCCGACGCGCTGGCCGAACTGGAACGCCCGGACGCGGTTTTCATTGGTGGCGGCGTGACCCGCGAAGGCGTGTTGCCGCTGTGCTGGGAACGCTTGCGCCCCGGTGGACGGCTGGTGGCCAATGCAGTGACCCTGCAAAGCGAGCTGGCCCTGGCGCACTTCCGTGAACAGCACGGTGGCGAACTGACCCGGATCCATGTCGCCCAGGCTCAGCCGCTGGGTGCCTTCGACACCTGGCGCCAGGCGCTGCCGATCACTGTGCTCGACGTGGTGAAGCCCCTCGATGCGTGAAGAGACCCTCGAGCAGCCCGCGCCCCTGCGCAGTGGCCTGACCACCGGCAGCTGCGCCACCGCCACCAGCCTGGCCGCCGCCAAGCTGCTGCTGACCGGCCAGTGCGACGACGCCGTGAGCATCACCCTGCCCAAAGGTAAGGTGGTGCAGATGCGCCTGGAATTCTGCCGCCTGGTCGGCGAGCGTGCCGAGGCGGGCACACTCAAGGATGCCGGCGACGACCCGGACGTCACCCACGGCGCCCTGCTCTTCAGCCAGATCCGCTTGCAGGCGCAACCCGGCATACGCTTCGTCGCAGGCCAGGGCGTTGGTACCGTCACCCGCCCCGGCCTGGTACTGGCAGTCGGTGAACCGGCGATCAATCCAGTACCACGGCGGATGATCAGCGAGCACTTGCAGCAGCTGGCCGACGATTGCGGCTACCCGGGCGGCTTCGAGGTCACGGTCAATGTGCAAGGCGGGGAAGCGCTGGCGCTGAAGACCATGAACCCGCGCCTGGGCATCCTCGGTGGGCTGTCGATCCTCGGCACCAGCGGCATCGTCCGGCCCTTTTCCTGCTCGGCTTATATCGCCTCGATCCACCAGGGTATCGACGTGGCCCACACCAATGGCTACACCCATATCGCCGCCTGCACCGGCAACGCCAGTGAAGACACCATGCGCCGTGTCTACAACCTGCCCGAAATCGCCCTGATCGAGATGGGCGACTTCGTCGGCGCCGTACTCAAGCACGTACGCAAGGTGCCGGTGCCACGCCTGACCCTGTGCGGTGGTTTCGGCAAGATCAGCAAGCTGGCTGCAGGCCACATGGACCTGCACAGCCGCCACTCGAGCATCGACCTGCCGCAGCTGGCAGGCTGGGCCGCAGACATCGGTGCCGATGCGCAGCTGCAGGCGACCATCATCACCGCCAACACCAGCCAGCAGGCGCTGGCGCTGGCACATGCCGCCGGTATCGCCCTGGGCGATGCGGTGTGCGCCCATGCCCTGGCTTTCGCCCGCAGCGTGGTGCCGGCTCAGGTGCACGTCGAAGTGTTTGCCATCGACCGCCAGGGCGGCATCGTTGGCAGGGCAGGCGTGCAATGAACCGCCGAATGCTGCTGCTCGGTGGCGTCACCGAAGCGTTGGCCATCGCCCGTCAGCTCGGCCCCGAGCACGTCTACAGCCTGGCCGGCATCGGCCGCGTACCGCAGGACCTCGCGTGCCAGGTACGGGTCGGTGGCTATGGCGGCGCTGATGGCCTGGCCGCTTACCTGCGTGAAGCCGGCATCACCCTGCTGATCGACGCCACTCACCCCTATGCGGCGCAGATCAGCCGCAACGCTGCCAGCGCCGCACGGGCGGCCGGTATTCCCTGCTGGGCCTTGCGCCGCCCGGCGTGGCAGGCACAGCCGGGGGACGACTGGCGCGAGGTGGAAGACTGGGCAGGGCTGATCGAAGCGCTCAAGCCGTTCAAACGCCCCCTGTTCACGTTGGGCCGCGAGCCGCTGCAACATCTTGCGGAGATTCCGCCGGAGCAGTTCTGGACCTTGCGGGCCCTGGAATCATACGTTGGCAATTCACGTTGCGAGATCATCGGGGCACGCGGGCCATTTCGCATAGACGATGAACGTAGGCTTTTTGCAGAGCGGGGTATCGATGTGCTGGTCAGCAAGAACAGTGGCAGCGTGGCAACCGAACCGAAACTGGAGGTGGCGCGGGAGCTTGGGGTTCCGGTACTGGTTTTGAAGCGCCCGGTATTGCCTGACGTAGATCGTGAGTTTGAGACTAGAGAAGCATTGATTGCGATGCTTGAGTCGCTTGACGATGTTGGCTCAGACTTCATGAACACTCGTGATCAACCTGGGCAGCAGGAGCGGGGGGATCTGTAGTTGCTTCTCGGACAGATTGCGTTGTTTGCCGGGTGTACGCCTTGAGTCCTTTGTAGAATTTTCGATCGAGCGCCGCG
>NZ_JABWRP020000020.1 GCF_014269035.2 Pseudomonas vlassakiae | reverse complement strand
GCTGGATTATTTGAATCACTTCAAGCGCTTGCTTCGGCAAACCGCACGCTCAAACACGGCGATACAACCGCAACCAAATACTACCTAGCCTCTGGAACAGTCAGCGTACTGGGTACCGGCGCCGCATTGGTCGCAGTATTCAGTGCCTCTATATGGGGTTTCCTGGGGATCACCATCGCATTGGGTTTAGCTACATACGCACTATTCAAGTCCGCAGCGCAAAACGAGTCAACCCCATTTGAACAATGGGCGCGACGCTGTTTTTTTGGCAAAGCCAATGAATCTCCATCTATCCATTGGAACTCGCCAAACCAAATAGACATTGCACTATCCGAGCTAAATGCAGCCATCCTAGGCTTATGTTGCGGCTTAAAATTTAATGCCACCACTGCAGACTCTAAGACCCCATCCAAGATAGGCGGACTCGTCAACATAGAAATTAGGCGAACGCTACATTTTCAAATCACACTCCCCCGTTTCAATGAGCATATATCCAGCTATCACTGGGTTCTTATATTCCACCGTCACGGAGATGGCAACGCTCCAGATTATGTTGCAGGCGAAGTCGTCTCCTTCGAAGATCATTTCGCTCCCAAAACCACGACCAGAGCTTCGACCCACATGTCGGCGAAGCCCTGGGTGAAGTCAAAACGCCACGATTACAATCCCCATACCCTAAGAATCACAAAAAACAAGGAGGCGCCAGCCAGTCACGACGATCTTTATTCTAAAAAAACCATCACTGGAAGTATCGAGCTATCCTCAGATATCGGAACCCATAACATCACGGCCGCCTCTCTATTTATAGCCTACTGGCCCGACCGAAATATCCCTTCTGCTTACGCAGAGATCGCGGCCCAGGATGATAACAAATGAGTCTGCCGCATCGTGAATTTGGTTGGAAGTACGATTTACCATCACCTAACACACCAAGCCTGTTAGTACCAGCCATGGCGTTATTAGATCCACCGCCAAATCGCATTGACAAAGCCTACATAGAGCTCCCAAGAACCACCCTAGGTAGCCGGGGTATCTTCACAGTCCTAGGAATACTAATGCTGGTGACAGTCATACTCGGGACCGTCTTTCTGACCTATGCAAGCATCACATGGAGTGGAAAAATCGACCTAAAATTTTCAGCCATTTCGATAATCATACTTGTAATAGCTCTTATATTTATTCCACCTTACATCAGAATAGACCTGGAACTTCCCCGCAACGAACCAATCCGCTTTAACAAACTGCGCCGCAAGGTCTATTTTTATCAATACCGATACGATCTGCTACACCCATTCGGGCGAGCGAACTGGGGAGTCAAACCCGTCGCATATGATTGGGATGACCTTACCGTAGAGGCTTATCGGATATATGCCCCCATGGGCTATGGTGGGTTAAAAGAAAAGGTAATGATTTCGATCTGCAAACCCGGGACCAATAGGATAATTGATCGAGTTTTCTTCACTGACGACATAGAAATGGGGGAACAATACTGGGCGATCGCCAGACTCTTCATGCAAGAAGGCGCGGAAGGCCTGCCCGAATTCATCAACCTACCCTGGGACTGGAATGAAGGCGTCCACTCCAACCCCTTCGACCAGCGTGCCCCAAAAGTCTATTGGCCCGCTGAAATGGACCTGGAATCCCGCACCGCCCCCGCTCAGGCCGAGCAACTATGAAACCCGCCGGCCCTGGCGGTATCGCTTGGCCTCCAAGCTTGCACCCGCTAAAATCCCCCGCGGGTGCTAGCTGCAAGGTGCAGTGACGCAGGTTAAAGAACAGTGCAGGTCGGGCCGCCTGCAGGGGTTCTTGTGCCTATGCAAAAAACCAAATTGACCCGCGCCCAGCGCCTGGCCCAGCGGGCCTTCGCCAATTTCGAGCGCTTCCTGCACATCGAAGCGGTCAGCGGCATCGTCCTGCTGATCACCGCCGTGGCGGCCCTGATCTGGGCCAACTCTCCAGCCGCTGCCAGCTATGACGCCCTTTGGCACACACCGATCAGCTTCGGCATCGGGTCGCTGAGCTTCTCGCAATCGCTGCACTTCTGGATCAACGATGGCCTGATGACCATCTTCTTCCTGGTGGTGGGCATGGAGATCCGTCGCGAAATCCACGAAGGCGCGCTGTCCAGCCTGCGCCAGGCAACCTTGCCGATGGCCGCTGCGGTGGGTGGCGTCGTCGCTCCTGCACTCATCTACCTGGCCTTCGGCCATGCGCCGGCCGAGCAGCAAGGCTGGGCCGTGCCGACCGCTACCGACATCGCCTTCGCGGTCGGCGTGCTGGCACTGCTGGGCAAGTCGATCCCGTCCAACATTCGCGTGTTCCTGCTGGCGCTGGCGATCATCGATGACATCATCGCCGTGCTGATCATCGCCGTCTTCTACTCCGGTGGCCTCGACTACAGCGGCTTCGGTGTCGCGGCCATCGGCCTGCTGCTGGTGGTAGCGCTGCAGAAAATCGGCGTCGGCTCGGCTTGGGCCTATGTCATCCCCGGCGCGATCACTTGGGTCGGCATGCTGATGACCGGTGCCCACCCAACCCTGGCCGGTGTGATCCTCGGCCTGATGACGCCGGTGGCCGCCATGCCCCTGGGCGAGCGCCCGGTGGATGCGATTTCGCGGTTCACCCACGATCTGCTGGGCCGGGCCAAGACGCCCGAGTCGGACACCGGTGAACTCATCGACCCGCTCAAACGCCTGCGCCTGGCGCAACGCGAGCTGGTGCCCCCAGTGACCCGTGTCGGCGGCGCCCTGCACCCTTGGGTAGCCTATGCGATCATGCCGCTGTTCGCCCTGGCCAACGCCGGTGTGGGCCTGTCCGGTATCGACTTGTCCGCCGAGGCGCCACACTGGGTGATGATGGCAGTGGCCGTGGCGCTGGTGGCTGGCAAGCCGCTGGGCATCATCAGCGTCAGCTGGCTGATGGTGCGCCTGGGCTGGTGCAGCCTGCCGGCCCAGGTCAACTGGCGCGGCATCACGCTGATCGGCCTCTTGGCTGGCATTGGCTTCACCATGTCGATCTTCATTGCCAACCTGGCCTACAGCGACCCGGCCTCGCTGGGTGCAGCCAAGCTTGGCGTGCTGTCGGGCTCGGTCATCGCAGCCGTGCTGGGCCTCGCCTGGGGCGTCACGGGCCTGCGCAAAGGCGCGAGCAAGGCGCCTGTGCAAGCGAGTTGAAGGGTGACCGGGGCCTGCTGGCCCCGGTATTTTCCTGTATACAAAATACTCGAACTTTGCTTACATGCGTGTCTGTGCGCCTACGACAGCGGCAATCGTCGCTGCGTATTGTGCCAGGCATGAACCATGCAAGCTTCTCAGCAACACACCCCTAAGACCCTCCTGGTCAAGAATGCCGCACTGCTGGTCACCATGGACGGCGAACGCCGCGAAATCAGAGGTGGCGGCCTTTATATCGAAGACAACCTGATCAAGCAGGTCGGCCCCAGCGATACGCTGCCACAGCACGCCGACGTGATCCTCGACATGGCCGGCAAGGTGGTCATCCCGGGCTTGGTCAACACTCACCACCACATGTACCAGAGCCTCACCCGGGTAGTGCCGGCGGCCCAGGACGGTGAGCTGTTCAACTGGCTGACCAACCTGTACCCGATCTGGGCGCGGCTGACCCCGGAAATGATCTCGGTTTCGACCCAGACGGCCATGGCCGAGCTGATCCTGTCGGGCTGCACCACCTCCAGCGACCACCTGTACATCTACCCCAACGGCTGCAAGCTCGACGACAGCATCCACGCTGCCAGCGAGATCGGCATGCGCTTTCATGCCGCCCGCGGCAGCATGAGCGTGGGCCGCAGCCAGGGTGGCTTGCCGCCTGACTCGGTGGTGGAGAAGGAAAGCGACATCCTCAAGGAGTCGCAGCGCCTGATCGAGGACTACCACGATGCCCGTCACGGTTCGATGCTGCGCGTGGTGGTGGCGCCCTGCTCGCCATTCTCGGTCAGCCGTGACCTGATGCGCGAAGCCGCAGTACTGGCGCGCAGCTACGGCGTATCGCTGCACACCCACCTGGCCGAGAACGTCAACGACATCGCCTACAGCCGCGAGAAGTTCGGCATGACCCCGGCCGAATATGCCGAGGACCTCGGTTGGGTCGGCCATGACGTGTGGCACGCCCACTGCGTGCAGCTCGACCAGCACGGCATCGAGCTGTTCGCCCGCACCGGCACCGGTGTCGCGCACTGTCCGTGCTCGAACATGCGCCTGGCGTCGGGCATCGCGCCGATCCGCAAGATGCGCGACCACGGTGTGCCGGTGGGCCTGGGTGTCGACGGCTCGGCCTCCAACGACGGTGCCAGCATGATCGGCGAAGTGCGCCAGGCGCTGCTGCTGCAGCGCGTAGGCTTTGGCCCTGACGCGATGACCGCCCGCGAAGCCCTGGAAATCGCCACCCTGGGCGGCGCCAAGGTACTCAACCGCAACGACATCGGTGCCCTGGCGCCGGGCATGATCGCCGACTTCGTCGCCTTCGACCTGGGTCATGTGGCTTACGCCGGCGCCCTGCACGATCCACTGGCAGCCCTGGTGTTCTGTACCCCGACCCACGTCGACACCAGCGTGATCAACGGCCGCGTGGTAGTGCAGGATGGCCGCATCACCACCATCGACCTGCCCCGCGTGCTGGAACGCCACAACCAACTGGCCTACCAGCTCGTCAGCGGCGACTGACTCCGCCAGCAAGTGCTCTGCTTCTGCTCTGCTTCTGCTCTGCTTCTGCTCTGCTTTTGCTCTGCTTTTGCTTCTAAGCGCGCAGTAGTTCAGCAAACGCCGAATGCGACTTCAGGAGGCCGAGCGCAGGTCTTGCGGAGGGAGGTGACGGGCATGGATGCCCGTCAAGCGCTGCGGCCCAGGATGGGCCGTTCCGCGCGGTCCTCCCGGGAGCAAGGCCTGCGTTCGGCCTTCTGAAGTCGCATTCGGCGTTTGCTGAACTACCGCGCGCTTAGAAGCAAAAGCAAGAGCAAGAGCAAGAGCAAGAGCAAGAGCAAGAGCAAGAGCAAGAGCAAGAGCAAGAGCAAGAGCAAGAGCAAGAGCAAGAGATTTGGTTCAGCTGCTTCAACCCTGAATCTGAGAGCACATGAACAAATCTTCATGTTGACCGTTAACGCCCTAGTGGTGGGGGGGATGCGCGATCCGGGGCAGTGAGCGGATCGCGCTTGCCTTGAGGCGCAGGGCCGGGTTGCGTAGCATCGCCGCCCCGGGGCCGCTGGGCGGCCCATTCGCGGGCGAAGCCCTCGCCTGCCGAATTCGCTACTGTACAGAGCCCCCATGCCGCAACCGATCCCCCTCAAGGACCACGAAAAGGAAAAACACCTGGTCAACCGCCGGCTCCTGGCCTGCGCCGCCCTGGTTTTCAGCCTGTGCGCCGTCCTGGTGGGCAGGCTCTACGTGCTGCAAGTGCTGCAACACGACCAGCAGAGCGCCGTTTCGGAAAACAACCGCGTGCACATCCTGCCCATCGCCCCCGAACGCGGACTGATCTACGACCGCAATGGCGTCGTGCTGGCCGACAACAAGCCCAGCTTCGACCTGACCATGACCCGCGAGCGCGCCGGTGACTCGGCCAAGGTGCTCGACACCCTGGCGCAAATCCTCGGCCTGGGCGAAGACGACCGCAAGCAGTTCGACAAAGACCTGCGCCGCGGCCGCAAACCGTTCGAGCCGGTCACCCTGATGGTCGGCCTGACCGAAGAACAGATCGCCCTGATCGCAGTCAACCAGTTCCGCCTGCCCGGCCTGGACGTGGAACCGCAGTTCATCCGCGAATACCCGCTGGCCGAACACTTCGCCCATTCGGTCGGCTACGTCGGGCGCATCAACGAAAAAGAAGCCAAGACCCTCGACAGCACCGAGTACCGTGGCACCCAGTCCATCGGCAAGACCGGCATCGAGCACTTCTACGAAGCCCAACTGCACGGCCATGTGGGCTACGAAGAAGTGGAAACCAACGCCCAGGGCCGGGTGATGCGCGTGCTCAACCACAAGGACCCGATCCCCGGCAAGGACATCATCCTCAGCCTCGACGCGCACCTGCAAGTGGCCGCCGAAAAGGCCCTGGGTGACCGCCGTGGCGCAGTGGTGGTGCTCGACCCGGCCAACGGCGACGTGCTGGCGATGGTCAGCAACCCGAGCTTCGACCCCAACCTCTTCGTCAAGGGCATCAGCTTCAAGCAGTACGCCGCGCTGCGCGACTCGATCGACCGGCCGCTGTTCAACCGCGTGCTGCGCGGCCTCTATGCACCCGGCTCGACGGTCAAGCCGGAAGTGGCCATCGCCGGCCTCGACAGCGGCGTGATCACCCCCGGCAGCCGCGTGTTCGACCCCGGCTACTACGAGCTGCCCAACTACGACCACAAGTACCGCAACTGGAACCACAGCGGCGATGGCTGGGTAGATATGTACACCGCCATCATGCGCTCCAATGACACCTACTTCTATGACCTGGCGCACAAGCTGGGCATCGACCGCCTGCACGACTACATGGCCGAATTCGGCCTGGGCCAGAAGGTCTCGCTGGACATGTTCGAGGAAGCCCCAGGGCTGATGCCTTCGCAAGCCTGGAAACGTGCCACCCGCCGCCAGGCCTGGTTCCCGGGCGAGACGCTGATCCTCGGCATCGGCCAGGGCTACATGCAGGTCACTCCGCTGCAACTGGCCCAGGCTACCAGCCTGCTGGCCAGCAAGGGCGTGTGGCACCGCCCGCACCTGGCCATGACCGTGGGTGGCGAGGCCCCGGTCGACCCCAACCCGATGCCCGACATCGTCCTACACGACAAGCACGCCTGGGACCAGGTCAACGTCGGCATGCAGATGGTCATGCACGATCCGCGCGGCATCGCCCGCGCCGCGGCGGCCGGTGCCCAGTACCGCATCGCCGGCAAGAGCGGCACGGCACAGGTGGTGGCGATCAAGCAAGGTGAGCGCTACAACCGCAACAAGACCCTCGAACGCCACCGCGACAACGCCCTGTTCGTCGGTTTCGCCCCGGCCGACCACCCGAGCGTGGTGGTCGCCGTGATGATCGAGAACGGCGAGGCCGGCGGCCGCGTTGCCGGGCCGGTGGTACGCGAAGTGATGGACGCGTACCTGCTCGATGAACAGGGCCACCTGAAGCCCCAATTTGCCGGCACGCCAGCGGCCAAGCCGGTGCCGCACAGCTGAAAGGCCGGCGGCATCGGCTGAGCGTTGCTCTAGCCACGTTCGAAGAAGCTGCTGCCCTTTTCCTTGAGCAACGTCACCAACGCCCCTGCCGCCGGCGACAAGTAGCCGTCCGTGCGTACCGACACTGCTACGGTGCGGCGCATGGTGGTCTGCTGGAGCGGCACTTCGCGCAGCCAGGACATGCCCAAGCCATGCTCCAGGGTTTCCCTGGCAGCGAAACTGAGCAACTGGGTACGCGCAATCAGCCGGGGCAGCAGCGAGATGGCGTTGGTCTCGATCTGCACCTGCGGCGCTGGCAACTGATGGGCGATGAACACGTTGTCGATCCAGCGGCGGGCAGTCACCGTCGGCCCCGCCAGCACCCAGCGGTACTGGCAGAGGCGCTGCAAGGTGATGGGGCCAGCGAAGATCGGGTGCTCGGCGCTGGCCACCACGATCGCTTCGTCTTCGAGAATCGGATAGGTGGTGAACTCGGGATCCCTGGCGATCTGCGGTGAAATGATCACATCCAGCCGCCCGGCGCGCAGGGACTCCTTGAGCACATCGTCCTGGGCGATCGACAGCTTCAAGGTCACCTCCGGCGCCCGCTCCAGCAGCGCTGCGGTCAGGTGCGGCAGCAGGTGATCGGCCATGCTCGCGGCGCAGCCCAGGCGGATGTTGCCGACCAGCCCACTGGCGAAGTCGCGCACCTCGCGCTCGGTTTCGGCGATGTTCAACTGCAGTTGCTTGCCCCGCGCCAGCAGCAGCTTGCCGACATCGGTGAGCTTGATGCGGCGGCCATCGCGCTGGAACAAGCGGGTGCCCAGCGATTCTTCCAGGCGCTGGATGCTCTTGCTCAGCGCTGGCTGGCTGCGGTTGAGCTTCTCCGCGGCCCGGCCCAGGTGGCCCAGTTCGGCGATGGTTTCGAAATAGGTGAGGTCACGCAGGTCCATGATTCATGAATTTCAGTTATGGATTCATCGAAAGTAGAAAATAGACTTGATCGATTGCGCCGTCGATAATTTTCTCCGCTGGCGCTGCCAGCCCCGCGTTATCGCTGCGCAAGGAGTATCCACGTTGCAGACCGCCCTACCCCCCGCTTTCAGGCCCCTCTTGCAATGGCTCGCCCTGCTGATCTGTGCCGGCGCTTTCGGCCAGTTGCTGCATGCCCTGGCCGTGCCGGCCGGGTTGTTCCTCGGCCCCATGCTGGTGGCCATCGTCTTCGGCGTCTCGGGTGCGCAACTGCACCTGCATCGCCAGGTGTTCCGTTTCGGTCAGGGCTGCGTCGGCCTGCTGGTCGCCCATTCGGTGACGTGGGCGGTACTGGTGTCGATGGCCCAGGCCTGGCACTTGATGCTGGTCGCCACTTTCATCACGGTGGCGCTCAGCGCCCTGGTGGGCCTTGGCACCGTGCGCTACGGCGGCATCCCAGGCAGCACTGCCGCCTGGGGCACGGCGCCGGGGGCAGCTTCGGCGATGGTGTCGATGGCCGAGGACAATGGCGCCGACGGCCGCGTCGTGGCAACCATGCAATACGTGCGGGTGGTATGTGTGGTGATGATCGGCTCGCTGGTCAGCCACTTGCTCGGCGCCACACCGGCTGCAGGCGCGGTGGCCAACGCACCGGAGGCGCTGGCAGGCCCGCACCTGCTCGACAGCCTGCTCAGCCTGGGTGTGGTGCTGCTCGGCATCACTCTCGGCAACCGCCTGCCTGCCGGCGCCTTGCTCATACCGCTGCTGCTGGGCGGTGCCCTGCAGGTCAGTGGGCTGCTGACCATCCGCTTGCCCGAGCCCTTGCTGGCCATAGCCTACGGCGCCATCGGCTGTTACATCGGCCTGCGCTTCGACCGGCAGACCGTACGCTATGTGTGGAAGCGCCTGCCGACCATGATTGCCGGCGCGGTGGTGCTGATTGCGCTATGCGCCGCGTGCGCTTACGGGCTGGCCTTGGCGATGGGCACGGATTTCCTGTCGATGTACCTGGCGACCAGCCCGGGCGGGCTGGATGCCATGGCAATCATCGCAGTGGAAACCCATGCAGATGTCGGCCTGGTGCTGGCCATGCAGACCTTGCGGCTGTTCGGGGTGATCCTGACCGGGGCCTTCTGTGCGCGGCAGATCATTCGCCTGACCCAGGGGTACGGTGGCTAGCGGCGCCACAATCCTCAGGCCGGGCCCTTCAATGCCGCCTCGATCTTCGCCACGTCGATCTTGCCCATGCTCATCATCGCGTCGAACGCCCGCTTGGCCGCTGCCTTGTCGGGGTGGGCGATGGCTTCGATGAGTATGCGCGGGGTGATCTGCCAGGAGATGCCCCACTTGTCCTTGCACCAGCCACACACGCTCTCGCTGCCGCCGTTGCTGACGATGGCATGCCAGAGCCGGTCGGTCTCGGCCTGGTCCTCGGTACAGACCTGGAACGAAAACGCCTCGCTGTGCTTGAACGTGGTACCGCCATTGAGCCCGACGCAAGGGATGCCCATCACGGTAAATTCGACGGTGATCACCTCACCGGCCTTGCCCGACGGGTAGTCGCCGGGGGCCGGGTGCACTGCCACCACGTGGCTGTCGGGGAAGGTTCGGGCATAAAAGTTGGCCGCTTGTTCGGCATCCTTGTCGAACCACAGGCAGATCGTGTTCTTGGCAGTCATGGCAAGGCCCCATGGGCGAACAGGAAGCCTTGAGTCTAGCCCTTCAGTCCAAGCTGACGAGGGCCACCGTCAAGATAACGCTCAGAAGCCACCTACCAACCACAGGGAAACTTCCTACAACCCACACATGGCGGGGCACTGCATCATTGCCGACGAACCTCACAAGCGACTTTTCGCAGGGAGATACAGGTTTGTCCGATTTCAAATCCAAGTTGCAGCACCTCAGCGCCGAACAGATCGAGGCGCTGTACAGCGAATACATCGGCGGGGAGAAAATTGCCCGGCTGCTCGAACGCTACGCCATCGACCTCGCCCCCAGCAGCCTGATCAAGGCCTTTCCCCCAGTACCGTGTGCCGAACTGGTGTGCCCTTACTGCGAAGTCAGCCTGTATGAACGGCGCAAAAGCCGCTCGGCCAACAGCTGGAACGATAACCTGGCCTACTGCCCGAACTGCGCCCACCGCCACTACTTCCCAGGGCGCAACCGCTGGCAACGCGCTTGCGCCTGCCAGCCCTGCCTGGCGGCGCGCGAACAGGCCCGGCAGGCAAAGGCCATCGAACAGCGCAAGCGCATCAAGGAGCACTGGTCGCTGGCAAAGCACCTGCCAGTGCCACTGCACACGCTGTCGATCACCCGCCAGTTGCAGTTGCTGGCCGTGCTCGAAATCCGCATGGATACGCAAACGGATTGCATCCTGGCTGCGGAAAAAACCATCGGCGATGCGCGTGTCAGCCCCTCCAAGGGCATGGATTCAACCATCCTGCTGGGGCTGCATGAAGACCAGGTCCTGCTGGTCGACCCGGATTCGCCGCTGGAGGCTTTCAGCGACGACCCCACTCCGAAGGCCTGGCAGAACAAGGTGCGCTGGGTCGCCAATGTCAGCCTGGATGACCCGCAGCGGGCCGGCCTCGGCACGTTGCATCGCGCGCTGCACACGGCGCTTTGCGCTGGCCCGCAGCCGCATTGGCATGACGAACTCGTCGCAGCCATCAGGTTGCTCTGCAACGAGGAAGTGTGCGCCTACATCGCCACCCGCTGCGCGGAACACGGCCTGCCCTTCGAGGCCAGGCACAAAGCCGCCGAAGTCGCAGCCCAGCTGCTCGACCGGCATCCCGTACGGCACATCTGGTCGCTGGTCAACACTGCGGTCCGTGGGGCACTGTCATTCGTTGCCCGCGCCCAGGTCAACAAACTGCACGCCGCCAACACCATTCCAGGGAGCCTGCTGTCGCTGAGCGAACGCGCCATCCGCGAGGGCTGGCAGTTCACGGTATCGAGCTACGACAGCCACGCCCCGCGTTCAGGTTTCAGTCAGGCGCTGTTCGACGTGCTGTTGCAACAGCGCGACCATGGCCTGAGTCGAAAGGTCAGCGACTACATCGCTGAGCTGCCGGGGCACGCGGACGATAATGGCTGCAGGCTGTTTTGCGCCATGTGCGGATCGAACCTGGTCCATGTCAAGGCGGGACCTCGGGAAACCATCGTCAATTGCAAGGACTGCCTCGCCAGGACCCTCCTATCGACCTGAAAAAAGCGCCCCACCCGGGGCGCGTGCCTCGCGCCCGGTACCTGCAACATTCTGTTGGGAATTCCTACATTCAGCAGTGAACCTGCTTACAAAATTGCGGTCTGTCCCTGACGGTCAATTCACCGACCGGTTCGCCGGCCTCGTCGCTGATCCACAGTGACCGGGCCTATTTTTCCTGTTGCAGCGAAGACCCGACATGCCTGAATCCCGCCCAGCCTCCCTTGCCCTCCCTGCCCTGCGCGGCAGCCTGCTCGCCGCCCTGCTGGCCCTTGCCGTCCCTGCGCATGCCGAAGAGCCGGCCAGCGATGCGCGCTGGGTCAGCGACAGCTTGAGCACCTACGTGCGCAGCGGCCCGAGCGATGGCCACCGCATCGTGGGCACGCTTAAGTCCGGGCAGAAACTCACCCTGGTCGGTAGCCAGGGCAACTACAGCCAGGTACGTGGGCAGAATGGCGACCTGGTATGGATCCTCACCAATGACCTGCAGTCGGTGCCGGGCCAGAGCGAGCGCCTGCCGCAACTCGACGCTCAGGTGGCGGAGCTGTCCGGGCAGCTCAAGACCATCGATGACAGCTGGAAGAACCGTGTACAGGGCATGCAGGAGACCCTCGACTCGCGCAAGAAGCTCATCGATGAGCTGGAAGCACGCAACCAGGCGCTCAGCGAACAGCTCGACCAGAGCCAGTCGAGCCTGCGCGATACCCAGGCACGCCTGGGCGACGAGAACAAGCAGGTGATGATGCGTTACATGGTCTATGGCGGCAGCATCGCCGGTGCCGGCCTGCTGGCGGGGCTGATCCTGCCGGCGCTGACCCGTGGGCGGAAGAAGAACGACCGCTGGTTCTGATGAACGACCGGCGGGCCTCTTCGCGGACTCAACCGCGCCGAGGCCCGCAGCAACGTGGCGCTATCGGCTGCGCGCCTTGTTATAGATACTTTTGGCCTGGTCGGCAGCAGACTGACACTTGGCCATATCGCCGGCATCCCGAGCCTTTTTGGCTTCCTCCCATTTCACTTTGAAATCATGGGCCATGCCGCCGTGCATGCCCTGGCCACTGGCTTTGTGGTCGTCTTCCAGTTCCTTGATCTTCGCATCGCAGTTGGTTTTGGGGTCAGCGTGTGCAGCAACACTCAGCACTGAAGCAATTACCAGCAATAAGATGGATTTCATGGAGCGTTCTCCTGGGAAATCAGAATGATCATCGAGAGACATTTGGCTCGACGCAGGGGAAAGCATAGTCGGCGATGGCGCTGGCTGTGTCGGTTCAGTTCGTCGGTCGTCGCCCCTCGGCAAACAGGAAGTCGATGAACGCCCGTACCCGCAAGGGCATGTGCCGGGCCTGCGGGTAGATCAGCATGAAGGGGCGCGAGGTGCCACCGTATGCAGCCAATACCTCGACCAGCTCACCACTGGCCAGTGCGTCCTGCACGGTGAAGCGGTAGGCCTGCATCAGGCCGCCGCCATGACGCACCAGTGTCGCGCTCGCCAGGAAATCGCCCTGGCAGGTGACCCCTCCTTGGGTCTCGATTTCAACCTCGCGGCCTTCGATGCGGAAACTCCACGGCAGACGGCGGCCGGTACTGGCCAGCTCGAACTGGATGCACTCATGCCCGGCCAGGTCCTGCGGCACTTGCGGCTTGCCCATGCGCGTCAGGTAGGCCGGTGTCGCCACCACCACCAACTCGGCATTCTCCAGGCGCCGCGCCACCAGCCGCGAATCGGCGGGCTCACGGCCGCGGATGGCGAGGTCGAAGGGCTCCTCGGCGAAGTCGACGTTGCGATTGCTGACATGCACATCCACCTGCACCTGCGGATAGCGCTGACGGAACGCCGGCAGCAACGGCAACAAGCGGTAATGCGCATAGGGAGTGGGTGCACTGATGCGCAGGCGACCGCTTGGCACGGCCTGGCCACCGGCGGCCTGGCGCTCCGCCTCGAGCAGTTGCCCGAGTGCCTGACGGCATTGCTGATAATAGGCTTGGCCGGCGTCGGACAAGCGCATCTGCCGCGTGGTCCGCACCAGCAGGCGCACGCCCAGGCGCTCCTCCAGGCGTGCCACGCTGCGGCTTACCGCTGCCGGGGTGACACCGGCCTCGGCGGCTGCAGCGGTGAAGCTGCCGGTCTCGGCTGCCAGGCAGAACAGCTCCAGGCTGCCCAGTTGCAGATCGTCGAAGTGGCGGGTCATGGCAGCTCGATTGATTACATGATGTATCGATTGAAATGCCACACAGCTCATTTTTCAAGTTGGCGTTGCGCCCTACATTGGCTTGCACACGAGCCACCGGCTCACTTCCGGAGAACGCAAACATGAGCACGCCAAGAACCGTCATCATCACCGGGGCCTCCAGCGGCCTGGGCTTCGCCCTCGCCGAGGCGTTCCTCGAACGCGGCGACAACGTAATCGGCAACGCCCGCAGCCAGGCACGCCTGGACCAGGCCTCGGCCCGCCTCGGTCACCCGCAGCGCTTCGTCGGCGTGGCTGGCGACATCGCCGCAGCCGAGACTGCCCAGCGCCTGCTTGCCACGGCCCAGGCGACCTTCGGCGGCGTCGACATCCTGATCAACAACGCCGGAATCTTCATTCCCAAGCCTTTCACCGAGTACAGCGAGACAGACCTCGACGCACTGGTCGGCACCAACCTCAAGGGCTTTTTCTACCCGTCGCAGGCAGCGGCAAGGGTCATGGCTGCGCAAGGCCATGGGCAGATCATCGCCATCACCGCCTCCATCGCACTGCAGCCGGATACCCGCGTACCGGCGCTGTTGCCAGTGCTGGTCAAGGGCGGGCTGAATCAGGCGGTCAAGGGCCTGGCCCTGGAGCTGGCAGCCAGCGGCGTGCAGGTCAATGCGGTAGCCCCCGGGATCATCGATACACCGCTGCACGGCGGCTCGGTCGAGGCCCTTGGCGGGCTTTCACCCAGCGGCCGCACGGGCAAGCCGCAGGATGTGGTAGACGCCGTGCTGTACCTGACCGACGCACGCTTCGTCAGCGGCGTCATCCTGCCCGTGGACGGTGGCAGCACCGCCGGTACCTGGCACTGAACCGAGGAGCGAACAGCCATGCCGTACGTACATATCCGGGTGACCGATGAAGGGGTTACCCAGCAACACAAGCGCCAGCTCATCGAGGGCACCACGCGGTTGCTGGAACAGGTGCTGGGCAAGCCTCCGGCCAGTACCTTCGTGGTGATCGAGGAGGTGCCGACGGATAACTGGGGGGTGGGCGGCGAGACCGTGACGGCGGTGCGCCTGCGCGAGCGGGGCTGACCCCGGGCCGCTTTGCAGCCCTTACTGCCGCAACCGTTCCAGCGCTTGCAGCACTAACGCCGTTGCCCGCTCCACTTGCCCTTCCCGGCAGGCAATCCCCAGCTGCCGCCACAACCCGGGCCGCAGCGGCCGGCGGGCAATCCGCCGGTCCAGTTCGGCGGCCTCGCCTTCCTGCGGCAACAAGGTCGCGCCATAGCCCGCCCCGACCAGGCTCTTGATCGCATCGTTGTAGTTCAGCTCGATTCGCGGCTCGGGATACAAGCCCGCCGCCGCGAACCACTCACCGGTCACCCGCGATAACTGGGTGCTGTGGTCATTGAGGATCAACGCACGCTGCGCCAGCCAGGCCGGGGTGACCTTGGCCGGCGGCTGCCAGTCGGCCGGCACATACGCCAGAATCGGGTCGCGCCGCCAGGGCGTGAGCCTGACACCCTTGCCGGCCACCTGCGGCAGCGCGACCAGGCCGATATCCAGGCTGCCTTCTCGCAAGCGCGCCAGGGAAGCCTGGGAGGTCAGCACCTGAACCTGCACGTCGATACCGGGGTGCGCCTCTTTCAAATGCTCCAGGGCCTTGGGCAACAAGTGGGCAATGGCACCCGTGGATGCCCCCAGACGCACCCGCCCGGTCAGGCCCTCGACCTGGCGACGCACTTCGTCCAACGCCAGGTCGGCATCGGCCAGCAAACGCCGGGCCCTACCCAGCAGGGTCTCGCCGATGGCCGTCGGGCGCACCTGGTTGCGGTTGCGCGTCAGCAGCGGCGCACCGACCCGCGCCTCCAGCTCGGCCACGTGCAGGCTGATGGTGGGCGGCGCGAGGTTGAGCTGACGGGCGGCTTCGGCAAACGAGCCCAGGTCGGTAACCACTACCAAGGTTCGCAGGCGGTCGAGGCTGATTTCGCGCATGGGCGGCGATCCTTGATTCATGAAAGCTGAACGTCAGCGTCATCATATTCAAATTTTCTTTCCCAGCGCCACAGGCGAGCATAGGCCATCTCCTCCGCTGACCGGACTCCGACCATGCACACCCCTGTTGTCTTCATCGACGGTGACCAAGGCACCACCGGCCTGCAGATCCATGCCCGCCTGCAAGGCCGCACCGACCTGCGCCTGCTGACCCTGCCGCAAGCCGAGCGCAAGGACCCGCAGCGCCGCGCCGATGCCATCAACAGCGCCGACATCGCCTTGCTGTGCCTGCCCGACGATGCTGCACGCACGGCCGTGGCGGCCATCGAGAACCCGGCCGTACGGGTGATCGACGCCAGCTCCGCGCACCGCACTACGCCAGGCTGGGTCTACGGCCTGCCGGAGCTGGACGAGCAGCAGGCCGAGCGTATCGCCCAGGCCAAGCGGGTCAGCAACCCCGGCTGCTACCCGACCGGCGCCATCGCCCTGCTGCGCCCGCTGGTCAAGGCCGGCCTGCTGCCGGCCGACTACCCGCTGAGCATCCACGCCATCTCGGGTTATTCCGGCGGTGGTCGTGCCGCCGTCGAGCGGCACGAAACACCGGGCGCTGAACATCCCCCCATCCTGCAGGTGTATGGCCTGGAACTGGCGCACAAGCACGTGCCGGAAATCCAGCTGCACGCGGGCCTGTCGGCACGGCCCATGTTCCTGCCCGGTTACGCGGCCTATCGCCAGGGCATCGTCCTGAGCATTCCCCTGCAGCTGCGCCTGCTGCCGGGCCAGCCGCGCGCCGAGCAGTTGCAAGCCTGCCTGGAGCACCACTACCAGGGTGCCCGCCATGTGCAGGTGATGCCCCTGCACCAGCAAGGCCCGGCCACCCCGCTCGACCCGCAGGCGCTGAATGACAGCAACGACCTGCGCCTGGCGCTGTACGCCAACCCCGAGCACGGCCAGGTGCTGCTGACGGCGGTGTTCGACAACCTGGGCAAGGGTGCCTCGGGCGCGGCCGTGCAGAACCTCGACCTGATGCTCGCCGCGATGCGCGGCTAAAAAGGGTTTAGACTGTGCACCCCGCGCCACCTCGGCGCGGGATGAGCCAATCGCAGCCGGAGCCCGTTTACCGATGTTCATCCTGAGCCGCCTCGACAGCGTGCCGCCCGAATCTTTCCAGAACCAGATCCGCGAGCTGGTGATCCACAACGTCGGCGATCTGAGCAGTGTCGCCATTCGCGCCGAAAACCCGCTGTATCCGCTGTACCAGTACGGTGTCGGCATGGAGGTGCACCAGTACCTGCAAGCCATGGACGGCACCCGTGGCCTGGCTGTGGAACTGACCCTGGCCCTGGATGCCGATGCCCCGGACCAGTTGCTCGGTTTCGCCCTGACCTTGCCGGCCCAGGACAACCCCCGGGCCTGCGCCCTGGCGTTTCTGGCCGTGGCACCCAGCCACCGCCGCCAAGGCATTGCCCGTGCCCTGCTGGGTGACGCGCAGGCGCGCTATGCCAGCGTCGAGCTGAATGCGTTTGCCAGCCAGGTGCCGTGGTTCGAGAGCATGGGCATGCAGGTGGTCGCCGCCAGCGGGCCGCAGGTGCTGATGAGCAGCACCGGCCAGGCCAGTGGCGCGCTGATCGGGCGGCTGGACATTGCGCCGATCTACCAGACTGCGGAAGTCCTGCAGATCCACACCTACCTGCTCAATCAGCAGGGTGAAGATGCGATGGTCGATGCCGAGCAGCAGCGGGATGCGTGGCTGGATGAATTGACCGCCCAGGCCAAGGCCTGTGTGCGGGAGCGCAGATCGGTGCATTAAGCCCGCGAACAAGCACAACTGGCCGGTCAGGCATGCACCCAGCGCCGATGCAACCCGCGGGCCAGCGCATCGAGCATGAACCCGAGCACGCCGATCAGCAGCACCATCGCCATCAGTTCCGAGTAAGCCAGGCGGTCGCGGGTATCGAGAATGAAATACCCAAGCCCCGCACTCACCCCGAGCATCTCGCACGGCACCAGCACGATCCACAGGATGCCAATCGCCAGGCGCACCCCGGTCAGCACATGGCCGATGACCCCCGGCACGATCACCTTGCACAAGGTTTCCCAGCGCGTGGCACTGAGGCTGCGGCTCAACTGCAGCCAGCGCGGGTCGAGCTGGCGCACGCCTGCGGCGGTGTTGAGCAGGATCGGCCAGAGTGCGGCAAAGGCCAGAAGGAAGTAGATCGGCTGGTCACCCACGCCCATCAGCATCACCACCACTGGCATCCACGACAAGGGCGAGATCATCCGCAGGAACTGGAACGCCGGCGTGGTCGCTGCTTCCAGGTGCCGATAGCTACCCACCAGCAGCCCCAGCGGCACGCCGATCAGCAGCGCCAGCAACAAGCCGACCAGAATGCGCTTGAGGCTGACCCAGACATGCCCGTAGACCTCGCCTTGGCCAAGCAACTCGACCAGGCTGGCCAGGGTCGCCTGGGGCGAGAAGCGTGCCGACAGGCCGTCAGCCTCGCCGAACAGCTGAACACCCGCCCACCACAGCAGCAGCAACCCCAGCAGGCCCGCCAGCCCCAGGCCGGCAGCTACGACGTGCTTGCCCATCAGACCGCGAACTCCTCGCTACGCTGGAAGTTCTCGGCGATGCCGAACACCGACGGGCCACCGACTGCGGCAATGGCGTTGCGCACGAAGCGGTCGTCGACCAGGTCGCGGGCCGTCTGCACCGGGTCCAACCCGGCGAGGAAGCCGCTTTCGCCCTCGATCAGGGTGTGCTTCAGGCGCTTGACCAGTTCTTCGGTGTAGCTGGGGTATGGGTAGGGCTGGAAGTCGATGCGCTTCTCGTCCCATTGCTGATGCCGGATCGCACCACTGGCCACGTAGCCAGCGCGGTCTTCGGCGGCCGGCGCCAGCACCTTGGTCAGCACCGCCGGTTCATGCGGCGTGTACTTGTTGGGGCCCGTCTTGGACAGCAACGCTGCCGCTTCGGCGCGGTGGTCGCGCGTCCATTGCTGGGCCTTGACGATGGCGTTGACCACCTTCTGCGACCACTCCGGGCGGTTGTTCAGGTCGTGCTCATGCATGAACACCACGCAGCAGGCGTGGTTGCGCCACACATCGCCGGTAAAGCGCTGCACGCGGCCGACCTTGAGGTTCTCGGCCAGGGCATTGAAGGGTTCGGCGACGATGTAGCCGGCGATGCGCTTGCTGGCCAGGGCCGGCGGCATGTCCGAGGGCGGCAGCACCAGCAGGTTGACCTCATTGGCCGCCAGCGTGGCATTGGCAGGTTTCGACACCGGGGTCAGGCCGTTGTCATTGAGCATCTGCTGCAATACCACATTGTGGATCGAGTACCAGAACGGGATGGCCACTGTCTTGCCGCCCAGTTGCTTCATGTCGCTGATGTCCGGCGCCACGGTCAGGCCCGAGCCGCCGACATGGTTCCAGGCCACCACCTTGGCCGGTACCTTGCTGCCGTAACGTGCCCACACGGTCATCGGCGAAAGCAGGTGGATGACGTTGACCTGGCCGGAGATGAACGCCTCGATCACCTGCGCCCAGCTGCGCAGCAATACCGGGCGCTCGGCCTTGATGCCTTCGGCCTCGAACAGGCCGTTGTTGTGCGCCACCAGCAGCGGCGTGGCGTCGGTGATCGGCAGGTAGCCGATGCGCACCGGCGCATCGGGTTCGGCGGCGGCGCGGGCCTGCAAGCTGGAGAGCAGCGGTACGGCGCCGGCAGCGGTAAGCATGGCGCTGAGCTTGAGGAAATCACGACGCGAGGTGGAGGAACAGCAGTCATCCATGCACATGGGCAGGCTCCGGAGTCAACGAGGTAGGGGAAGGTTCAGCCGTGCGGCTCGCCCGCCGAAGGGTCTTGAGTATCTCGATTCGCAGCGCGCCCAGCTCCTCGACCCGCTGCGTGCGCGGTTGCGGCAGGTCGATGTGCCATTGACCAAGGACGTGCGCCGGGTGGTTGCCCAGTAGCAGAACCCGGTCGGACAACAACAGGGCTTCGTCGATGTCGTGGGTAATCAGCACCGCCGCCGTGTTGTGAGCGGCGATCAGTTGCAGCAGCAATTGCTGCATGTCGGCACGGGTCACTTCATCGAGCGCGCCGAACGGCTCGTCGAGCAGCAGGACTTCGGGCTGGCGCGCCAGGCAACGGGCCAGCGCGGTGCGCTGGGCCATGCCGCCAGACAACTGCGCCGGATACTGGTTGCGCGCATGGGCCAGGCCCACCGCGCTGATGGCCTGGTCGATGCGCGCGCGGCGCTCGGCTGACGACAGCTTGGGCTGGCGGGCGAAATCCAGGCCGAAGGCGACGTTCTTTTCCAGGCTCAGCCAGGGCAGCAGGCTCGGGTCCTGAAAGGCCACCGCCAGGCGCGGGTGCGGCCCCTGCAGCGGCTCGCCGTGCAGGGTCACGCGGCCGCTGCGCGGTTGCTGCAAACCGGCCAGCACCCGCAGCAGGCTGGACTTGCCGACGCCACTGGGGCCGAGGATGGTCACCACCTCGCCTGGCGCCAGTTGCAGGTCAAAGCGCGCCAGCACCTCCTGCCAACCACCCTCGCGCGGGTAGCCCAGGCTGATCGCGCAGGCTTGGAGTAGCGGTTGGCTCATGCGCTGGCGGCCTGGCGATGCAGCTCGGCGCGCAGTTGCACCAGGCTTGGGGTAACGATCGGCACGAACGCCGACTCGCGCCAGCGGCGGGCGAAGCCGGCCCCGAACTCATCCAGGTACGCCTTGCCGCCGCTGGCCTGCAGCTCCAGCTGCACGGCGTCGGCAGCACTTTCGGCGAGGGTGATGCGCAGCTTGAACAGCGCCGCCGGCTGGCCCTGGTAACGCCCTTCGAGCAGGCCTTGCTTGAGCTCGGCGACGGTGTTTTCCAGGCGTTCCTTGAGCACCTGGCGGTGTTCTTCGAGGAACGACAGGCGCCCGTGCAGGTGTTCGTGGACTTCCTCCAGCGAGCGCCGCGCCAGGCCAATGGCCATGCCGCACTGCAGGGCGAGGAACGCCGGGCGCACCTTGGGCAGGAATTCGCGGGCGTTTTCATGCAACAGCCAGTCGCGGCTCAACTGCACCTGATGAAACGCCAACGCGGCCGTGTTGCTCGATTGCAGGCCCATCAGTTCCAGGTCGTCAGAGCGCTCCAGGCCCTGGCTGTCGGAGGGAATGGCCATCACGAAGGGCGAGCCACCGGCGTCGTCCTCGATGGCCGCCGCCACGACGAAGCCGCTCTTGCGCAGGTTGGTCACCCAGTGCAGGCGGCCTTCCAACGTCCAGCCCGCCGCCTCGCAGCGGCCACGCACCTGCAAGGCCTCGATGCCGGAAAGGAACTTCATGGCGTTCGACAAGCCGGTGGCACCGGCCAGCTCGCCGGTCAGCAGGTTGGGCAGCAAGCGCTCGCGCAAGCCCTGGTTGGGGCTTTGCAGCAGGTATTCGATAAACGCGCGCTGGCCCCAGCAAACGAAGGCTGCGGCCAGTGAGCGGCTGGCGATGGCGGCGATGGCTTCGACCGCATCGGTGACTGCGCCGCCGCTGCCGCCCAGTGCCGGGGCGACGCCAACGCGCAGCAGTTGCGATTCGGCTATATGCGCCAGCACGTGCTGCGGGTCACATTGGCCCTGGTCGATTGCCTCGGCATTGGCATCCAGCCATTGACGAAATGCAGCATCAAGCATGTCCCTACTCCTTTTGAAATCACAGGCGCCACCCGCGCCAGGCGTCGATTACGCAGTTGGCTGCCAGCGGTACTTGCTCAGTTCGTCGTTGAGCGGCGTCTGGGCGAACACATTAGCAAAGTTGCACAGGGTTGCGAGACTCACGCCCAGAATCACTTCCAGGGCGTTGCCCTCGGTGAAACCGGCTGCGCGGAAGGCCTGGTAGGTGGCGTCGCTGACGTTGCCGCGGGTGGCAATCACTTCACGGGCGAATTCGGCCAGGGTCTCGTAGCGGGCATCCGGCAGTTCACCACGGGCGCGCAGGGCGTCGACCACTTCGGCGGGCAGCTTGGCCTTGTTCAGGGCCACGGCAGTGTGGCCGGCGACGCAGAAGTCGCAGCCGTGCTGGGTGGCGGCAATCAGTTGCACCACTTCACGCTCGGCCAGGGACAACTCGGACTTGCCGTTCAGGGCCGAGACGGTGACATAGGTCTCCAGCGCTGCCGGGGCATTGGCCAGCACGCCGAGCAGGTTGGGAATGAAGCCGGAGTTCTTCTGGGCGTTCTCGAGGAACGGGCGGGCCGCTTCCGGAGCGCTCTGCAGAGTGTGTAGAGTAATGCGCGAGGTCATGGAGTGGTCTCCTGTCGATGTAGATTGCTACAGTCTGTTGGTTATAAGAATTACCCTCCATATTCATCAGTCGCCTTTCCTTGCTCCTGAGTCTTTGCATTAGATGATTTCATCCAGCCATCTTGTCGATTGGTTATTAGAAGGCCTCGAACTCGATGCCAGCCTGTTTCATGTCGGCCGCTATTGCGGTGGCTGGCATGCCAGCACCCAAGGCATGGGCCGCGCCAGTTTTCACCTGGTGGTGCAGGGGCATTGCTGGTTGCACCTCGATGGCCAGAGCGAGGCTGTGCGCCTGGCCGCCGGCGATGCCGTGTTCCTGCTGCGCGACCTGGGCTATCGGCTATCCAGCGACCAGGACCCGATTACCGCCTGCGACCAGCCACGCCAGCCAATGCAGGCACTGGATGCGACGGCGAGCGACGGGGTGGGCCTGGTATGCGGGTTCTTCGACTTCCGCGCCGGGTTGTCGTCGCTGATCGTCGATGGGCTGGCCGACTGGATCGTGCTGCGTGCCGATGAACCGGCCGGGCATGCGGCGCGGGCATTGTTCGGGCTGATTCTGGAGGAGTGCCAGCGCTCGCCCTCGCAGACGATGCTGGAACGCCTCACCCAGTTGCTGTTCCTGTATGTGCTGCGCCAGCAGGTGCATGGCGGGCAGTCGCTTGGCGGGCTGGTCGCCCTCGCCCGTCAGCCGGCGTTCGCCGGGTTGCTGGAGCAATTGATCGAACAGCCTGGCCAGGCCTGGACACTGGAGAACATGGCCGCCTGCACCGGGTTGTCGCGCTCGGCGTTCTTCAAGCGGTTCAATGAACTGGCCGGGCAGTCGCCGGGGCAGGTGCTGCTGGCACTGCGCATGCGCCATGCCAGCCGGTTGTTGCAGGCGGGCAATACCGTGGAGCAAGTGGGGGCGCAGGTCGGGTATCAGTCGGTGGCGGCGTTTACCCGGGCGTTTGCCAAGACCGTGGGTGTGCAACCGGGGGCGTATCGACGCCAGCACGAGCAGCGCTGACCTGCTGAAAGGGGGCGCAAAGCGCCCCCTGGCTGCCAGCGAGAACGCTATTTCAGGTCGAAGCGATCGAGTTCCATCACTTTTACCCAGGCCGCCACGAAGTCCTTGACGAACTTGTCATTGCCATCGCTGCTGCCATACACCTCGCTCAGCGCCCGCAACTGCGCGTGCGAGCCGAACACCAGGTCGACCCGGCTGCCCGTCCACTTCACCTGCCCGGTCTTGCGATCACGGCCTTCGAAGCGCTCGTTGTCCGCCGAAGTCGGCTTCCATTCCACGCCCATGTCCAGCAGGTTGCGGAAGAAGTCGTTGCTCAGGGTGCCAGGCTTGTCGGTGAACACACCGTCCTTGCTGCCGCCATGGTTGGCACCCAGCACACGCAGGCCACCGATCAGCACGGTCAGTTCAGGCGCGGTCAGGGTCAGCAACTGGGCCTTGTCCAGCAACAGCTTCTCGGCCTTGACGCTGTAGCGGGCCTTGCTGAAGTTGCGGAATCCATCGGCCAGCGGCTCAAGCACGGCAAACGACTCGACGTCGGTCTGCGCCTGCGAGGCATCGACACGGCCCGGGCGGAAGCCCACGCTGACGTTGTGCCCGGCATCCTTGGCCGCCTTTTCCACGGCGGCAGAACCGGCGAGGACGATCAGGTCGGCCAGGGAGATCTTCTTGCCGCCGGCGTTGAACTCGCCCTGGATCTTCTCCAGCGCCGCCAGCACCTTGCCAGTGCCCTGGTTCGCCGCCCAGTCCTTCTGCGGTGCCAGGCGCAGGCGGCCACCGTTGGCCCCCCCGCGCTTGTCCGAGCCACGGAAGGTCGAGGCAGCCGCCCAGGCGGTGGACACCAGTTCGGCAACGCTCAGGCCCGACGCAAGAATCCTGGCCTTGAGCCCGGCGATGTCCTGTTCGTCCACCAGCGGGTGGTCGGCTTTGGGCAGCGGGTCTTGCCACAGCAGCTCTTCGTTGGGCATTTCCGGGCCCAGGTAGCGCGCCAGCGGCCCCATGTCACGGTGGATCAGCTTGTACCAGGCGCGGGCGAAGGCGTCGGCCAGCTGGTCGGGGTTGTCCTTGAAGCGCTTGGCGATCGGCCCGTAGATCGGGTCGAAGCGCAGGGCCAGGTCAGAGGTGAGCATGGACGGTGCATGCTTCTTGCCCGGATCGTGGGCATCCGGCACGGTGCCTGCGCCTTTGCCATCCTTCGGTCGCCACTGGTGCGCACCGGCCGGGCTCTTGGTCAGTTCCCACTCGAAGTTGAACAGGTTGTTGAGGTACTCGTTGCTCCAACGCGTCGGCGTCGACGTCCAGGTCACCTCCAGGCCGCTGGTAATGGTATCCCCGCCTTTGCCAGTGCCAAAACGGTTGGCCCAGCCGAGGCCCTGCAGTTCGAGGCTCGCCGCTTCCGGTTCAGGGCCTACGTTGTCGGCCGGGCCGGCACCGTGGGTCTTGCCGAAGGCATGGCCGCCCGCGATCAGCGCCACGGTTTCTTCGTCGTTCATCGCCATCCGGCCGAACGTTTCGCGAATATCCCGGCCTGATGCGACGGGGTCCGGGTTGCCTTCCGGGCCTTCCGGGTTGACGTAGATCAAGCCCATCTGCACCGCCGCCAGCGGGTTTTCCAGGTTGCGTTCGCCGCTGAGGTCACGGCTCTGTTCCTCGGGATGTTTCTGCGGCTCGGCGACCAGGTCACCCTGGCCTGGCGGCTGAGCCTTGACCTGCTCCTTGCCATAACGGGTGTCACCACCGAGCCAGACCTTTTCAGAACCCCAGTACACGTCTTCGTCCGGCTCCCACACATCGGCGCGGCCGCCAGAGAAACCAAAGGTCTTGAAGCCCATGGATTCGAGGGCGACGTTACCCGTGAGCACGATCAGGTCGGCCCAGGAGATCTTGTTGCCATACTTCTGCTTGATCGGCCACAGCAGGCGCCGGGCCTTGTCCAGGCTGACGTTGTCCGGCCAGCTGTTGAGCGGCGCGAAACGCTGCTGGCCGGAGCCGGCACCGCCACGGCCATCGCCGATGCGGTAGGTACCGGCGCTGTGCCAGGCCATGCGAATGAACAGCGGGCCGTAGTGGCCGAAGTCGGCTGGCCACCAGTCCTGTGAGTCGGTCATCAAGGCGGTCAGGTCTTTTTTCAGGGCCTGGAAATCGAGGCTCTTGAACGCCTTGGCATAGTCGAAATCCGGGTCAGGGTTGGATTTCGACGAGTGTTGATGGAGGATCCTGAGGTTGAGCTGGTCAGGCCACCAGTCACGGTTGGTGGTGCCGCCACCTGCGGTTTGATGGAACGGGCATTTCGATTCGTTCGACATCTGCTGTTACCTTTGGGTCGGTTATCCAGATTTCCGGTCTCTGCCAGGTGTTCTTTCAGCCGAGCACGTGGGCTCGTGCCTACCCCTCGTCAGGTCTGGTCGGCGAGGTGCCGACACGGGGCTGGCGAAGCTCCCACGTCACGTGCGGCGCGGTCTTGCACGCACGTGCTGCCACGCCGCGCGCAGGTGGATTTCGCAGGGCCAGGGGAAAGACTAGCCGAGCTTGGGCAGACTTCTAATAGAGTGGCTCTTCAAGGCTGATAGCCCCGGCACATCCATACAAGGCACAACGCCCTGTGTCGTGCTTCAATATGCCGCCAACCCCTCCAACCCGGTGAGCCAAGCCCCATGAACCGCAACGACCTGCGCCGCGTCGACATGAACCTGCTGGTGCTTTTCGAGGCCCTGATGATCGAACGCAACCTGACCCGGGTCGGCGAAAAGCTGTTCATCACCCAGTCCACCGTCAGCGCCGCCCTCGCCCGCCTGCGCGAGCTGTTCGACGACCCGCTGCTGATCCGCAGCGGCCGCGCCATGGAGCCCACTCCGCGGGCCATGCAGATCTTCGCCGAACTGGGCCCGGCCATGGACGTGATTTCGTCCGCGATCAGCCGCGCCCGTGACTTCGACCCGGCCAGCAGTTGCAACCAGTTCCGCCTGGGCCTGTCGGACGATGCCGAGTTCGGCCTGTTCCCGGCCTTGCTGCAAGCCCTGCGCGAGGAAGCGCCTGACATCAGCGTGGTGGTGCGCCGGGCCAATTTCCTGCTGATGCCAGGCCTGCTGGCCAGCGGCGAGATCTCTGTGGGGGTAAGCTACACCACCGACCTGCCCGCCACCGCCAAACGCCGCAAGCTGCGCGATATCGGCGTGCGTGTGCTGCGCGCCGACGACCGCCCCGGCCCGCTGACCCTCGACGAGTACTGTGCCCGGCCCCATGTGATGGTGTCGTTCTCAGGTGACATGAGCGGCAACATCGATCTCGACCTCGCACGCATCGGCCGCTGCCGCAAAGTGGTGCTGGCCGTGCCGCAGTTCGGCAGCCTGCGTGCACTGCTGCGCAATACCGAAATGATCGCCACCGTGCCGGACTATGCCGCCTGCGCCCTGGCAGACGATGGCAGCCTGCGCGCCGATCCCGCGCCGTTCGAGATCACCGAGGCCGAGCTGTCGATGGTCTGGAGCGGCGCCCACGATAACGACCCCGCCGAGCGCTGGCTGCGCGAGCGCATTCTGCAGTACATGGCCCGCCCGAGCTGATTCATCGACCCCATCGATAGCCACCATGAATGCCATCAAGTTCCGCCGCAGCCGCGACGGGCGGAAGATGGCGGCATTCACTGATCGATGAGGCGCTACCCATGAAAACCGGCATGCTCGCTGCCCTGCTCGCCCTGTTCGCTGCCCTTGGCGGTTGTGCCGCGCCGGCTGGCCAACAGGCTGCCCAGCCCTACGGGCACTTCTACTCGGCCACGGCCATTTCCAACGTCGCACTGGCGCCGGGGCAACATGTGGCCGTGCTGCTCGGGCGCAATGCCGACAGCACCCTCAGCTACCTGCAGCAGCACCGTGACGAGGCAGTGACCAAAGCACAGCCGCGCAGCATTCCGGTAGCCACCTTGCGCGGGGGCAGCCAGGCCTACGACTGGCTGGCGCATTCGCTGGCCCAGCAGTTCGCCGAAGTGACCTTCTACGAAGACCTGGACAGCCTGCTTGCCGACCACCCGGACGTGATCGTGCTGCTGGACAGCGAAAGCCGCCTGGCCACGGCAGACGTCGAGAGCCGGGTGGTGGCGCGGTTCTTCGACAGCCAGCTGACCTACATTGGCCGCGCCGAAGGGCGTGCGCACAAGGATGTCAGCAATGTAGCGCGGATGCTGGAAGATGAGCAGGCCGCCAAGGCCGATGCCCTGCGCGATTTCGATGCTTCGCTGCAGCGCTTGCTGGGCAGCAAGGTGTGAGCCACGAAGACGCTCCGGCAGAACCCAGGGAACTCCTGCCACTCGCCCGCCCTCTTAAACAGTGAGTGGTTTATTTCCTTGTGCTTCACGTTACTGGAGAACACAACATGCGCCACCTACTCCTCGCCCCTGCGCTGCTGCTCCTGTTGCCTGCCGGTGCGGCCCTGGCTGACGTCGACGCAGGCGACGTCGCCACCTCGGCCGGTGTTTCCGCCTCGCTGTATTCGACCTTCAAGGACGACAAACGCATCATCCCCGCACAGGACGAGCTGTCGGCCTTCGTCGCCAGTGGCGGGACCATTCGTGGCGCCTATGTGGAGTCGGCGCTGGAACAGGCTCGCAAGGATAATCCTGGCTTGCAGGCCAGTGACGAAGAGCTGGCCAAGGCAATCCTCTCGCAGGATGGTCCGGTCGCCCATCATTGAACTTTTGCCGCACAGACTCCACCGGCTCGAACAGCGGTGGAGTTGATGTGCGCACGGGTTTACCCGAGCGACATCGAGCTTAGTGGCCAGGCTCAAGGACTCACTACAACAAGGAAGCCCCCATGCCGTTGCCCAGCCCTCCCCACGCCATCGCCTTGGCGCTGCTGATCGCCTGTACCCAGGCCACTGCCGCTGAACCCAACCCCAAGGACCTGCTCAAGCAGGCCGAAAGCGAACAGCCGGCGTACCTGCAAACCCTCAAGAGCCTGGTCTCGGTAGACACCGGCACCGGTACCGAAGCGGGCCTGACGCAAGTCAGTGCCGAGCTGGTGAAGCGCCTCAAGGCCCTGGGCGCCGAGGTGCAGACTCACCCTGCCACGCCGTCGGTCGGCGACAATATCGTCGGTACCTTCAAAGGTAGTGGCAGCAAGGACTTCCTGCTGATGGTGCACTACGACACCGTGTTCGTCCCCGGCACCGCTGCCAAACGCCCGTTCCGGGTCGATGGCCCGCGCGCATACGGCC
The DNA here is from genome assembly GCF_014269035.2 of Pseudomonas vlassakiae. Taxonomy (GTDB): domain Bacteria; phylum Pseudomonadota; class Gammaproteobacteria; order Pseudomonadales; family Pseudomonadaceae; genus Aquipseudomonas; species Aquipseudomonas vlassakiae. The sequence goes on along the minus strand of NZ_JABWRP020000020.1, from coordinate 49,661 downwards.
CGGGCGTCGCCGATGCCAAGGGGGGTGTGGCGATGATCCTGCACGCGCTGAAGTTGCTGAACGATCAGCAGTTCAAGGGCTACCGCACGCTCACCGTGCTGTTCAACCCGGACGAAGAAATGGGCTCTGCCGGGTCGAAGCAGATCATTGCCGAACTGGCCCGCAAGCATGACTATGTGTTCTCTTACGAGCCGCCGGACAAGGATGCAGTGACTGTCGCCACCAACGGCATCAACCGCCTCAAGCTTGAAGTCAAAGGCCGTGCATCACATGCAGGCTCTGCGCCCGAAGAGGGCCGCAACGCACTCACCGAACTGGCCCACCAGTTACTCCAGCTCAAGGACCTCGGCGATGCGAGCAAAGGCACCACGGTGAACTGGACGTTGGCCAAGGCCGGCGAAAAGGCCAATATCATTCCGGCCCTGGCCACCGCCGAAGCGGACATGCGCTATTCCGACCTGGGCGAAACTGACCGTGTGCAGGCAGACGCCCAGCGCATCGTGAAAAAGCAGCTGGTGGTCGATACCCAGGCCAGTGTCGTGGTCGAGAAGGGGCGACCGCCGCTGGCGCGTAACCCGGCTTCGACACAATTGGCCGAGACGGCACAGCAGTTATATGGGGAAGCGGGCTACAAGATCGAACCGATCGCCATGCGCTTCGGCACCGATGCCGGGTATGCCTACGTGCCCGGCAGCGAAAAGCCGGCGGTGCTGGAAACGCTGGGGGTGGTCGGGGCCGGGTTGCATGGGGACGATGAATACATCGAACTGGGCAGCATCGCACCGCGCCTTTACCTTACCGTGGCGATGATCAGGCATCTGTCAAAGTGATCGGCTAACCGTACCGGCCTGTTCGCGAGCACGCCCGCGGACAGGCCGGTACAGGCAAAACTCAGCCCCAACCATCCATGCGCATCGTCGCCCGGACCAGGCGCTGCTCCTCCTGCTCGATTTCACGCAAGCTGTCGCGAATCCCGTGGATATGTTCGCGCGCCGCCCGCTGCGCCTGCTCAGGCAATTGCTCCATCACCGCGTGATACAACCGCGCATGCTGGCGGTCGATCTGGCGCTTTTGCGCAGGCCGGCAATAGAGGTTGTTGACCGAGGCGAACACCGTGCTCAAGGTCAGGTCGCTCAATGACTGCAAGGTATGCACCAGCACCGGGTTGTGTGACGCCTCGCTGATCGCCCGATGGAAGGCATGGTCACGCCGGGCATGCTCGCGTGGGTCGAGCGCTTCGGCAGCCGCATGGGCATCGAGCATGTCTTCATAGCGCCTGCGGATCAGCAGGCGGTCGACATCGGTGGCGCGCAACGCCGCCAGGCGTGCCGATTCCGCCTCCAGCAAGGCGCGCACTTCCAGCAGGTCGAACAGTGTGCGCGGCTGTGAGCTGAACAGGTGCATCAACGGTGTGCCGCCCGCCTGCCCGGCCAGGTCGGCAACGAACGAGCCGCGCCCCTGCTCGGTATCGATGATGCCGCGCCCACGCAAGATGCGCAGGCCCTCACGCAACGCCGACCGCGAGCAACCGAGCTTTTCCACCAGCCGCCGTTCCGATGGCAAGGCCTGGCCAACCTTGAGCACACCTTCGACGATCAGCCGCTCCACCCGCTCGGCCACCTGGTCTGCGACCTTGGCCTTGCTTTCAATCCCCATAAGCACACTCCAACTGGTAGGACCACTGCCCTGCGCAGATCCCAATCTAGCCGGTCGAAGCCATGGATAACCAGTCTTCAACGGAAAAACTGGTAGGACCAGTGCCCTATGTCCTCGACCGCTCGCGGCCAAACGCGCAGGCTGCAAAGCGTCCGGTTTGCCCACAACAACAAAAATTGCCGCTGAGTGAGCCTCATGAACATCCTCTACGACGAACGTGTCGACGGCGCGCTGCCCGCCGTGGATCAGCCCGCGCTGCTACAGGCGTTGCGCGATGCCCTCCCCGACCTGGAAATCCTGCACCGCGCGGAAGACCTCAAGCCGTATGAATGCGACGGCCTCTCGGCCTACCGCACCGTGCCGCTGCTGGTGGTGCTGCCCGAACGCCTGGAACAGGTGCAGACCTTGCTCAGGCTCTGCCACCTGCGTGGCGTGCCGGTGGTGGCGCGCGGCGCCGGTACCGGCCTGTCGGGCGGTGCGCTGCCGCTGGCCAAGGGCATCCTGCTGGTGATGGCACGCTTCAACCGCATTCTCGAAGTCAACCCGCAAGGGCGCTTCGCCCGGGTACAGCCCGGTGTACGCAACCTGGCCATTTCCCAGGCGGCTGCGCCCCATGGCCTGTACTACGCCCCCGACCCCTCTTCGCAAATCGCCTGTTCGATCGGCGGCAACGTTGCCGAAAACGCCGGTGGCGTGCACTGCCTGAAATACGGCCTGACCGTGCACAACCTGCTCAAGGTCGAAATCCTCACCGTCGAGGGCGAACGCCTGACCTTGGGCAGCGACGCCCTCGACAGCCCGGGCTTCGACCTGCTGGCGCTGTTCACCGGGTCCGAGGGCATGCTCGGCATCGTCACCGAAGTGACCGTCAAACTCCTGCCCAAACCCCAGGTGGCGCGGGTTCTGCTGGCCAGCTTCGATAGCGTCGAGGACGCCGGCCGCGCCGTGGCCGAGATCATCGCCGCCGGCATCATCCCCGGTGGCCTGGAGATGATGGACAACCTGGCGATCCGCGCCGCCGAGGATTTCATCCACGCCGGCTACCCGGTGGACGCGGCCGCCATCCTCTTGTGCGAGCTGGATGGTGTCGAAGCCGACGTCCAGGATGACTGCGCGCGGGTGGCCGACGTGCTCAAGCAAGCCGGTGCCCGTGAAGTGCGCCTGGCCTGCGACGAAGCCGAGCGTGTGCGCTTCTGGGCCGGGCGCAAGAATGCCTTCCCGGCGGTGGGGCGGATTTCCCCGGACTACTACTGCATGGACGGCACCATCCCGCGCCGCGAACTGCCACGGGTGCTCAAGGGCATCAGTGAACTGAGCGAGGAATATGGCCTGCGCGTCGCCAACGTGTTCCATGCCGGCGATGGCAACATGCACCCGCTGATCCTGTTCGATGCCAACCTGCCTGGCGAACTGGAGCGCGCAGAGGCCATCGGTGGACGCATCCTCGAACTGTGCGTGGCGGTGGGCGGCAGCATCACCGGCGAGCACGGCGTGGGCCGCGAGAAGATCAACCAGATGTGCGCGCAGTTCAACAGCGACGAAATCACCCTGTTCCATGCCGTCAAGGCAGCATTCGACCCGCAAGGGCTGCTCAACCCGGGCAAGAACATCCCCACCCTGCACCGCTGCGCCGAGTTCGGCGCGCTGCACGTGCACCACGGGCAATTGCCCTTCCCCGAACTGGAGCGCTTCTGATGAGCATGGACCGCGACATGAGCCCGGACCTGCTCGAACAGGTCAACCAGGCCCTCAACCAGGGCACGCCGCTGCGCATCCAGGGTGGCAACAGCAAGGCCATGCTCGGCCGCCCGGTGGCCGGCGAAATCCTCGATACCCGCAACCACCGGGGCATCGTCAGCTACGACCCGACCGAGCTGGTGCTCACCGCCCGGGCTGGCACGCCGTTGCTGGAGATCGAGGCGGCGCTGCACGAGGCCGGGCAGATGCTGCCCTGCGAACCGCCGCACCTGGGCGCCGAGGCGACCCTGGGCGGCATGGTCGCGGCCGGGTTGTCCGGCCCGCGCCGGCCATGGGCCGGGTCGGTACGTGACTACGTACTCGGCACGCGGGTCATCACCGGGCACGGCAAGCTGCTGCGTTTTGGTGGCGAAGTGATGAAGAACGTTGCCGGCTATGACGTCTCGCGGCTGATGGCCGGCAGCTTTGGCTGCCTCGGGGTGTTGACCGAAGTGTCGCTGAAGGTACTGCCACGCCCACGCGAATGCCTCAGCCTGCGCCTGCCGATGGACCGCCACCAGGCTTTGGCCGAGCTGGCTGAATGGGGCCAGCAGCCGTTGCCGATCAGCGCCGCCTGCCACGATGGCGAAGCACTGCACCTGCGCCTGGAAGGGGGTGAAGGCTCGGTCCAGTCGGCCCGTCAGCGCCTGGGTGGCGAAGTGCTCGACAGCCGCTTCTGGAGCGACCTGCGCGAACAGCGCCTGGCCTTCTTCTGCGACCCGGCGCCGCTGTGGCGGCTGTCGGTCCCGACCGCCAGCGGCGAACTCGACTTGCCGGGGCAGCAGCTCATCGACTGGGGCGGCGCGCAACGCTGGCTGAAGTCAACGGCACCGGTACAGTTGATCCGCGAACAAGCGGCCAAGGCCGGCGGCCACGCCACCCTCTATGCCCCCGGCGACGACAGCAGCGCGCCGCTGTCAGCGGCGCTGATGCGCTACCACCACGCGCTCAAGCAGCAACTCGATCCCCAGGGCATCTTCAACCCTGGCCGCCTGTATCCGGACCTGTGAGGCTACGCCCATGCAAACCAACCTGAGCGAAAGCGCCAAGCGCCTGCCCCGCGGCGAGGAAGCCGAAAGCATTCTGCGCACCTGCGTGCACTGCGGTTTCTGCACGGCCACCTGCCCGACCTACCAGTTGCTCGGCGACGAACTGGACGGGCCACGGGGGCGTATCTACCTGATCAAGCAGGTGCTCGAAGGCGCGCCGGTCACCGCCAGCACGCAACTGCACCTGGACCGTTGCCTGACCTGCCGCAACTGCGAAACCACCTGCCCGTCGGGGGTGAAGTACCACGACCTGCTGGACATCGGCCGCGCCGTGGTCGAGCAGCAGGTACCGCGCCCGCTCGGCCAGCGCCTGCTGCGCCAGGGCCTGCGCGCCGTGGTGCCACGCCCGGCGCTGTTCAAGGCCCTGACGCGTACTGGCCAAGCCTTGCGGCCGTTGCTCCCGGCCGAGCTGAAGAGCAAGCTGCCGGCCCAGGTGACGCCCCCCGGCGAACGGCCCGTGCCCCGCCATGCGCGGCGCATCCTGCTGCTCGAAGGTTGCGTGCAGGCCGCCTTGTCGCCCAACACCAACGCCGCCACCGCGCGCCTGCTGGACCGCCTGGGGATCAGCGTGGAGCCGGCGGCTGAAGCCGGCTGCTGCGGTGCGGTGGACTACCACCTCAATGCCCAGGAGCAAGGCCTGGAGCGCGCCCGGCGCAACATCGATGCCTGGTGGCCGGCCATCGAGGCCGGCGCCGAAGCCATCGTGCAGACCGCCAGTGGCTGCGGTGCCTTCGTGCGTGACTATGGTCACCTGCTGGCACACGACCCGCGTTACGCCACCAAAGCTGCACGGGTCAGTGCCCTGTCGCGGGACCTGGTCGAAGTGCTGCGCGACGAACCGGTCGAACAACTCGGCCTGTGCGCCGACCAGCGCCTGGCCTTCCATTGCCCTTGCACCCTGCAACATGCACTCAAGCTCGGCGGCCAGGTCGAAAGCCTGCTGACACGCCTGGGCTTCACCCTTACCGCAGTGCCGGACGGCCACCTGTGCTGCGGCTCGGCCGGCACCTATTCGCTGACCCAACCGGCGCTGTCGCGGCAATTGCGCGACAACCGCCTGAACGCGCTGGAAAGCGGCAAACCACAGGTCATCGCCACCGCCAACATCGGCTGCCAGACCCACCTCGACGGGGCCGGACGCACGCCGGTGCGGCACTGGATCGAAATCGTCGAAGCAGCCTTGAGCCAGGAGAACAGCCATGCATAGCAAGCCCGTGATCGGCCAGGCGGAGGTGAGCCGCCTGCTCGCCGCCGCCCGCCAGCAAGCCCAGGCGCAACAGTGGAAGGTGACCATCGCGGTGGTCGACGACGGCGGCCACCCGCTGGCCCTGGAGCGTATGGACGGCTGCGCCCCGTCCAGCGCCTACATCGCCATGGAAAAAGCCCGCACTGCCGCTCTGGGGCGCAAGGAAACCCGCGACTTCGAGCAAATGGTCAATGGCGGGCGTACCGCCTTTGTCACCGCGCCACTGCTGACCAGCCTGGAAGGCGGCGTGCCTGTGCTGGTGGACGGCCAGGTGGTGGGCGCCGTCGGCGTGTCCGGGGTCAGGCCCGAGCAAGACGCCGAAGTAGCCAAGGCGGGCGTGGCAGCCCTGTGAAAACTGCCCAGTACCTGTAGGAGCGGCTTCAGCCGCGAGAGGCCGGCACAAGCGGCACATTTTCTGAAACCTGAACCCCAAGCGAGAAGACAATGACCCATCCCCTCAAGGTCGCCCCGACCCTGCAGCGCTTCATCGAGGATGAAGTGCTGCCTGGCACCGGCATCGACGCCGCCAGCTTCTGGCAAGGCTTCAGCACCCTGGTCCACGACCTCGCCCCACGCAACCGCGAGCTGCTCGCCGAACGCGAGCGCCTGCAGTACGAACTGGACAGCTGGCACCGCCAGCACCCGGGCCCGATTCGTGACATGGCTGCCTACCAGGCGTTCCTGCGCCGCATCGGCTACCTAGTCGACCCCTCGCAACCGGTGCGGATCAGCACCACCCAGGTCGACCGTGAAATCGCCGAGCAGGCCGGCCCGCAACTGGTAGTGCCGCTGAGCAATGCCCGCTACGCGCTGAACGCCGCCAACGCCCGTTGGGGCTCGCTGTATGACGCCCTGTACGGTACCGACGCCATCCCCGACAGGGACGGCGCCGGGCGCAGCCAGGGCTACAACCCGGTGCGCGGCGCCAAGGTCATTGCTTTCGGCCGGGAATTTCTCGACCGCTCGGCACCGCTCGCAGGTGCTTCCCACACAGACGCCCAGGCCTATGCGGTCGATCAGGGCAAGCTGTCGGTGACCTTGCGCGATGGCCGCCAGGTCGGTCTCGCGGAGCCTGCGCAATTGCGCGGCTATCAAGGCGAACCCGGCCAACCAACGGCCATCCTGCTGCAACACCATCGCCTGCATGTCGAAATCCAGGTCGACCCAACCAGCACCATCGGCAAAGCCGACCCCGCCGGAGTCAAGGACATCCTCATCGAAGCGGCGTTGACCACCATCATCGACTGCGAAGACTCGGTGGCGGCAGTGGATGCCGAGGACAAGGTGAATGTCTACCGCAACTGGCTGGGGCTGATGAAGGGCGACCTCAGCGAGCAGGTCAGCAAGGGTGACAAGACCTTCACCCGAATGCTGGCCAAGGACCGCGACTACCAGGGTGCGGATGGCCAGCCACTGACCCTGCCCGGCCGCTCGCTGCTGTTCATCCGTAACGTCGGCCACCTGATGACCAACCCGGCGATCCACGACCGCGATGGCCGGGAGATCCCCGAGGGCATCCTTGACGCCGTGGTCACCAGCCTGATCGGCCTGCACGACCTCAAGCGTCGCGGCAACTCCCGCGAAGGCAGCCTGTACATCGTCAAGCCGAAGATGCATGGCCCCGCCGAAGTGGCCTTCGCCGACCAACTGTTCGGCCGTGTCGAGGACCTGCTGGGCCTGCCCCGGCACACCTTGAAGATGGGCATCATGGACGAAGAGCGGCGCACCAGCGTCAACCTCGCGGCCTGCATCGCCAGCGCGGCAGCGCGGGTGGTGTTCATCAACACCGGGTTCCTCGACCGCACCGGCGACGAGATGCACAGCGCGATGGAAGCCGGCTCCATGCTGCGCAAGGGCGACATGAAAGGCAGCGCCTGGATCCAGGCCTACGAACGCAGCAACGTGCTGGTGGGCCTGGCCTGCGGCCTGCGCGGCAAGGCGCAGATCGGCAAGGGCATGTGGGCCATGCCTGACCTGATGGCGGCCATGCTCGAGCAGAAGATCGCCCAGCCCCGCGCCGGCGCCAACACCGCCTGGGTGCCCTCACCGACTGCCGCGACCTTGCATGCGCTGCATTATCACCAGGTGGACGTGCCGGCTGTACAGGCGCAACTGGAAAGCGTCGACCTGAGCGCCGAGCGCGAACAGCTGCTGCATGACCTGCTGAGCATCCCGGTCAGCCCGGACCGGCCCTGGAATGCCGAGGATATCCAGGCCGAGCTGGACAACAACTGCCAGGGCATCCTGGGTTATGTCGTGCGCTGGGTGGAGCAAGGCATCGGTTGCTCGAAGGTGCCGGACATCCACGACGTGGGGTTGATGGAAGACCGTGCCACCTTGCGCATCTCGGCCCAGCACATCGCCAACTGGCTGCATCATGGGGTGGTCGGCAGTAATCAGGTCGAGACGACCTTGCAGCGCATGGCCAAGGTGGTGGACCAGCAAAATGCCGGGGATCCGGCGTACCGGCCGATGGCCGGGAATTTCGCGGGCTCGCATGCGTACCGTGCCGCGCAGGAGCTGGTGTTCAAGGGGCGTGAGCAACCTGGCGGGTATACCGAGCCGTTGCTGCATGGGTGGCGCTTGAAGTTCAAGCAGGAGGTTGAGCAGTAACAACCTTCATGGAAATGCCCACCCGCTGCGTAGTGCAGGCTGCGGGTCGGCATTTTCACCTTCCGGGTATTCACAGAAAATTCCCACAGCGCATTCCGAAGTGCCTTACTTGCCGCCCTTGGGTGGGTCAAAAGATGATCGACGGCTTCGCCCCACAGGACCCTGCGCATGCACCCAGATCCCCGCACCCAGGCCGAACTGCGCAGTGCCCTGCGCGAGCTGCTGGCCCACGACATCAACAACCCGGACGACGACCCGCACCTGTCAGGCGTGCTGTTCTTTTGCGCAACCGACGAGTACACCCGGCAACTGGTCGAGCGCATCGAACTGCTGGCCAGCGAGATCTTCTTCGATCCCTGCGGGCGAGCCCTCCACCACCGGATGCGCGCCATCGGCGTCAAGGGCGTGCGCATCAAGCAGAAACGCAAGGCTTCGGCGGATGAAACGGTGATATGCATCGACCTCAACGACAAGGGCTACATCACGGTGAGCACCGCAAGGTTCTGATCCGCTATCCTCAGCACTCTCGTGCTTGGGACAGCGATCATGGAACTGCATATCCGCCTGGACGGCCGCAAAGGCCTGGCCGACCAGCTCTACCAGCAACTGCGCGCCGGCATCGACAGCGGCCACCTGGCCGCCGGCACGCAACTGCCGCCGACCCGACTGCTGGCCGAGCAACTGGGCGTGTCACGCAAGACCGTGGCCGAGGCCTATTCGCGGTTGACCTACGACAACCTGCTCAGCGGCGTGGTCGGCCGCGGCACCTTCATTACCCCGCGCCAACCAATACGCCCCCATGAACCCTCCACCGTGCCCCTGGCCGCTGCCGCCGCCCTGGAGCGCTGGCAGCAACGCGCCACGGTACTTGCCAGGCGCACCCAGGAAGCCCCGTCGCGCTATGACTTCATCGGCGGTGCCTCGAACAAGGCGCAGTTCCCCTTCGACCAGTGGCGCAGCTGCCTGAACTACGCGCTGCGCCGCAGCCAGCGACACCCCGAACGGCAGTTTGCCGCCCAGGGCTTGCCCGAACTGCGCGAGGCCATTGCCCACCATATCGCCTACGCCCGTGGCGTGCATTGCAGTGGGGCAGATGTAATGGTGTGCAATGGCGCCCAACAGGCCCTGGACCTGATCGCCCGGGTACTGGTCGAGCCCGGCTGCCAGGTGGCCATGGAAGACCCCGGCTACCCGCCCGCACGCCAGCTGTTCCTGGCCCTGGGGGCAAAGCTGCAATCCGTGCCGGTGGACGATGAGGGACTGTGCGTTGCTCACATCGCCGAGGGCACTCGGCTGATCTACGTGACGCCTTCGCACCAGTTTCCGCTCGGCATGCCGATGAGCGGGGCCCGCCGTCATGCCTTGCTGGTGCGGGCCGCCGAGCTAGGCGCGTTGATCATCGAGGACGACTACGACTGCGAATTCCGCTACCAGGGCCAGGCCGCCGATGCGCTGCAGCGCCTCGACCGGCAAGGGCTGGTGGCGTATGTCGGGACCTTTTCCAAGACCTTGCTGCCGGAGCTGCGCCTGGGTTACGCGGTGCTGCCCCCGGCAGTGCTCAGCGCCGCCTGCGTGGCCAAGCACCTGAGCGACTGGCACAGCCCGACCTTGCTGCAGTGGGCCCTGGCCCGTTTCATTGGCGAGGGCCACCTGAACAAGCATATCCGCCGCTGCCATGACATCTACAGCGGCCGCCGCGAACGCATCCTGGCGCGGCTGGACGGCGACCTGGCGCCCTGGTTCAGCGCCGTGCCCGCCAATGCAGGGTTCCACCTGAGCGCGCTGGCGCGGCCTGGGGTGGATGTCGAGCTGCTGACCAACCTCGCCCGCAAGGTGGAGGTGGGCCTGTACTCGCTGGCGCCGTTCTTCAGCGAAGCGCCCGTGCGCCAAGGGTTGCTGCTGGGCTTCGGCGCCATCGAGCTGCTGGACATCGACCCGGCACTGGACCGGGTCCGCGATACCCTGCAACGTCTCAGTTGAGCGCCGCCTCGCCAGCCTGCCGCGGCCGGGCGATGGCCGCGGCATAGCCGCGCGGGGCGAAACAGGCGGTCACCAGCAGCATCGCCAGCACGGTGACGGTCAGCAGCGTCCACGATGCCTGGAAATCACCGCTGACATCCCGCAACCAACCGGTGATGTACGGGATGATGCCGGTGATGATGAAGCCGACGCCCTGCACGAAGGCCGCCAGGCTGCCGGCTTCAGCGGGCGTCTTGAGGTGCTCCAGGGTCAAGGTCAGGCTCAGGCTGAAGCAAGCGCCCAAGCCAAAGCCGATCAGCGCTACCCACAGGCCCATGGCCAGCGCCGGTGCCAGCAGCAAGCCAAGGAAGCCCGCCAGCTGGATCGACAGTGCCAGCCACAAGCCCGGGCGTCGGTCAGCAACGCCGCGTAGCAACAGCGGCAGGCCCAGGGCACCGCACACCTGGAAAATGGTCATCAGGCCGACCAGGCCGCCACCGCCCTGCGCCGTGCCACCGTGCTCCAGGTGGTAGGCCGGTAGCCAGGCGACCATGCTGGTATAGCCGCCATTGATCAGGCCGAAGTACAGCGCCAGCAGCCAGGCCCGCCGCGTGCCGAACCAGTGCCCGCCAGCGGCGCCGGCCAGCTTCGGTGCGTGTGCCCGGGGCCGCAGCACGGCCCAGGCCAGCACCGCCAGCAGCGCCGGGATCGCCCACAAGCCCAGCCCGGCCTGCCAGTGGCCGAAGTGCCCGCTGACAGGCGGGCCGAGCACCGCAGCCAGGCCGCCGCCACACATCAGCGCCGCCGAGTACAGGCCCATGGTCCCGGCCAGGCGGCCGGGGAACCAGCGATTGACCAAGCCCGGCATCATGCCCTGCACCAGCGCCACGCCCAACCCGGCCAGTACCGCGCTGGCGATCAGCGCCCAGGCGCTGTCCAGTTGCAGCCGCCACAGGCAGGCCAGGGCAATGGCGCCAAGGCCGGCGAGCATGCCGCCATGTTCGCTGACCCAGCGCCGCAGCCAGGGCTGCAACAACGGCACCAGGCCCATGCACAGTACCGGCAACGCCGTCAGCAATGCCGCCTGTTGGTAGCCCAGCCCGGTGCTGGCGCGCATCGGCTCGAGCAACGGGCCAATACTGGTCAGGATCGGTCTCAGGTTCAGTGCCAGCAGGATTACCAGCACCAGGTTCAACGCCCCTCTCATCACGTATCGAAACTCCCAAGCAAGACCCAGCCATTATCCTGTCCAGGCAGTCAGGGAAGAAATGAAGAGATTGGATACAGGTCAGTGGCCACCTTAATGGCCCGATTGGCCTCCCGGCAAAGCGCGCGATTGGCTATCGGGCCAATCACCGCCCGGCGCTAAGGTAGCGCCATGTCCACAACCCCTCCCTGGAGCACGCCATGCACAACCGTATCGAATGGGCCAAACACGCGCCGGAAGCCTACAAGGCCATGGTCGGCCTGGAACAGGCCCTGGCCAAGAGTGGCCTGGAAAACTCACTGCTGGAGCTGGTGCGCCTGCGGGCTTCGCAGATCAACGGCTGCGCCTACTGCGTGAACATGCATGCCAATGACGCGCGCAAGGCCGGCGAGACCGAGGCGCGCTTGCAGACCCTGTGCGCCTGGCAGGAAACGAACTATTTCACCCCGCGTGAACGTGCCGCGCTGGCCTGGGTGGAATGCCTGACCCGTCTGCCCGAGCGTGGCGCCCCGCAAGCGGAATACGAAGCGCTGCAGCAGCACTTCGAGCCGACCGAGCTGGCCAACCTGACCTTGGCCATCGCCACCATCAACGCCTGGAACCGCTTTGGCGTGGGCTTTGCCATGGTTCCGGCGTGATCGGTGGATGATCCGGATCGAAGAATTTTGGCGCCTGTGAGACCGAGCGCCGTATGCGCCTGGAATTTGCAGTGGCGCTCGATCTCACAGGCATTACAAGAGCAAAGACGGTCCCTTCAAACCACATTCCGCCGCCGGGCCAGGCAGGCGTACCCCATCCCCAGCACGCTGAGCATCAATGCCGCGAGCAACCCCACCAACTCGCGGCTGTAGCGTGCCACCAGCGCCGGGAACCCAGTGAATGCTCGGTAGACCCGCACATTGGCCTCGCCACCCGCAAAACTGACACCGATGCCACCCTGGCGAATCTGTGCGTAGTCGGCGTCGAAATATACCCAGACCCGGCACTCGCTGCCCTTCTTGATGGCCGGTATCTCTACCTGCGCCGTCGCCGCCTCGTACAGGGTGTCGTTACCCGCCCCATCGCGTACCTGCACCAGGCCCTTGGCCGGCAGCCGGATCTTCACCTCACGCACATCACTGTCGCCACGGGTGTGCAGGTCGATGAGCAAGCCAGTACGGTGGTCGACCAACCCGGCTTCGAAGGGTTTGGCGAACAGCTGCGCATAAGGCGCCTGGGCCAGTTCGATCAGCTTGTCGACCTGATACGGGTTCAACGCGCCGTCGCTGATGGTGTTGATGCGCGGCTGCAACTCCTCGTACTTGAGCTGCGCGTTGGCCCTGCTGATGCGCTCGCTGAACTGGCTGGGATAGGTCAGGTAAGCGTAGGTCAAGGTCGCCTCGAGCCGTGACTGGGGCTTGAGCAGCATATAAGCCACCAGGATGACCATCAGGCCAAGCAGCATGGCGACCAGGCGTTTGCCGACTTTGTCCCAACTCAACGGTGCGGTTCCTTCTGTTACGGCACGGAAGATCGAAGCGGCGCAAAGGGTGCCAAGTTCAGTGCCAACAGGCAAGCACTCAACGGCTCAACAACTGCGGCAGCGATGCCATGAGCATGGCCACTCCCGAGGCGGTCAACAACCCCAGCACCACCCGGCGAAACGCCAGTTCGCTGATCCCCAGGTACACCCGCGTGCCCAGCAGCGCCGGCAGCGCCATGGCCAGCAGCACCACAGCGAACGCGGGCAGCATGTCGCGGGTCACCACGCCGGTGCCCAGGTAGGTGAGCATGGTCACCAGCAGCATCGACAGGTTGAAGTTCTGGATCACCGCACGCTGGGTATCACGCTCGAAGCCGCGCAAGGTACACCACAGTGTAGGCACTGTGCCGGTAAAGCCACCGATTCCGCCGAGCGCCCCGCCCACCAGGCCCACCGCACCATCGGCCAGGCGGTTGCCCGGCAGCCGTGGCAGGCGCGGCGCCAGCAGCATCAGCGGGCACCACAGCACCAGCAAGGTGCCGAACACCGCCTTGAACCAGAGCATGTCCAGGTACGGCAATACCCACACCCCTAGCGGGATGCCGGCCAGGCCGCCAAGCACGAACGGCCACAACAGCGCCCAGCTGAAACCGCGTCGCACGCTGAACACGGCAATCAGCTGGCCGGTGAGGCTGCCGAACACGGTCAGCGACGCCGCCAGCCGTGGTTCCAGGCCCCAGGCCCAGAACGACATCGCGACCATGCCGAAGGCAAAGCCGGAAAGGCCCTGGACGAAACCGGCGACGATGGCACCGAGGGCGATGAGGTAGAAGGCATCCATGGGCGATTCAAGCCTGACGTGATCGGCGTTCCACCTTGCCAGAGCCGCAGGTGAATGTCTGCTTCAGATCCCGCTTGACCCAAACAATGCGGTCGTTGACGATCAGCACTCCCCCCATCAAGGACGAAGCTATGTTACGGATACTGGGCAGGGCCTCATCGATCAACGTGCGCAAGGTGCTGTGGGCCTGTGCCGAATTCAGCATCCCCTTCACCCGCGAAGACTGGGGCAACGGCTTCCGGCCCACCGATGCGCCCGAATTCCTCACGCTCAACCCCAACGCCATGGTCCCGGTGATCCAGGACGGCGATTTCACGCTGTGGGAATCCAACAGCATCATCCGCTACCTGGCCAACCGCTATGGCGATGCGGCCTGCTACCCAAGCGAAGCACAGGCACGGGCGCGCATCGACCAGTGGATCGACTGGCAGGCCTCGGACCTGAACCGGGCGTGGAGCTACCCGTTCATGTCGCGGGTGCGCCACTCGCCTGCGCATCAGGATACCCAGGCGCTGGCGGCCGGTTGCGCAGAGTGGGCGCGCTACATGGGCATCCTCGATCGGCAACTGGCTGCGACCGGCGCGTTCGTCGCTGGCGAGCACTTCACCCTGGCCGACATCCCCATCGGCCTGTCGGTGCAGCGCTGGTTCGCCACACCGATCGATCATCCCCAACTGCCCGCCGTGAGTGACTATTACGAACGCCTGAGCCAGCGGCCTGGCTACCTTGCCCATGGGCGCAACGGCCTGCCTTGAGCAGGCGACTGCTGCCCACGCGTTCAGAAACCGAGGGTGGCAGAGAGCAGGTAGGTGCGCGGCGTGGAGAGCGTCAGCCCCGGCTCACTGTCATCCGACGCTCCCGCCGAAGCCCAGTAACGCTCATCCATCACGTTCTCGACACTGGCGCGCAAGGTGACCTTGGTGGCGTCGACCTTGAAGGCATAGCGCGCGCCCAGGTCGAAGCGCTCCCAGCCGTCGATCTGCTTGCTGTTGTTCTGGTCCAGGTACTGCGAGCTGGAATGAATGCCCCGCGCCGTCAGCGTCAACCCGTTCGCCCCAGGCACGTCCCATTCCGCGCCGAGGTTGACGTTGTACGCCGGCGTGGCCGGGGCACGGTTGCCGTCGAACGCGCCGTTCACGGTACCGGTCAGTTCGCTGTCGATGTACATCACCCCGCCCAGTACCCGCACGCCGTCGAGCGGTTCACCGAACACGCTGAGCTCGATACCGCGGTTATCGCGTGTGCCGTTGCGGCCGAACACGCGTGATGTGGCGTTGGTCTCGTAGGCCGGCTGGCGAATGCGGAAGGCGCTGGCAGTCAAGGCGACCCGGCCCAGGTCATACTTGGCGCCGACCTCGACCTGGCGGCTGATGAATGGCGGGAAGATCTGGTCTTCGTTGACCGAAGTCGACGGGGCGATCTTGCCCTGGCTCAGGCCCTCCATGTAGTTGGCGTAAAGCGACAGCTGGTCGGTGACCTTGAGCAGCACGCCGCCCGAAGGCGAGACTTTTTCTTCGTCGTAGGCCGTGTCGCCCTTCACGCCATCGCTCCAGTCGTCCACCTGCACCCGCTGCCAGCGGGCACCCAGGGTCAGTAACAGGCGCTCGTCGAAGAAGCCGAGGGTGTCGGCCAGGGCAACGCCAGAGAAACGGTTTTCGGTGTACGCCTCAGGGTCGATGCGCGTGGGCGTGCCCGGGGTGGGGGTGGCGACCGGGTTGTACAGGTTGCTCGGTGCCGAGGCATAGCGCGCGCCGCCGTTGGTGAAATCCATGTAGAAGTAGCTGGCAGCCAGGTTGACTTCATGACTGACCGGGCCAGTGTGGAACCAGCTGCGCAACCCGGCCATGGCCGTGCGCACCGACTCGTCGCGGGTGAAATCGCGCGGCTGCACAGTGAAGTCACCGGCATCGTTGACGATGGACACGTTGTGGCGGAGAAAGTCATGGTTGCTCTTGCGTGCGCCGACCGCAGCATAGGCCATGAGAGAATCACTGAGATCGTACTCGGCATTCAGCGCGCCGAAGGTGTCGTGGGTGCGCGCCTTGCTCCAGGCCTGGGCATAGTTATGGTGCACGTCGCTGGCATCCGGCACCTTGGCGTTGGCGCCGACCAGCACGCGCTCCTGCGGCGCGTCGGTGTCGCGCTCGGTGTGGCCCAGGTCGGCCGACAGGCGCAGGCGCTCGCCAAGAAAGTCCAGGCCCAGCACCGCCATTTCGCGGTCGACGCTCTGGTGCTCCCACTCGGTATCGCCGGCCTGCTTCACGCCGTTGAAACGCACGCCGAACTGCTCGCCTTCACCGAAGCGGCGGCCGACGTCCACCGCGCCGCCGGCCTGGCTGCCGGAGGCGTAGCTGCCGGTGAACTCGGTGAGCGGCTGGTCACCAGCGCGCTTGGGCACCACGTTGATGGCGCCACCCACGCTGCCCCGCGGTGAGATGCCATTGATCAGCTGGCTCGGGCCCTTGAGGATGTCGACGCGGTCGGCCATTTCCATGTCGATCGAATAGGTCGGCAGGATGCCATACAGGCCGTTGTAGGACACATCGCTGTTGAACAGGCTGAAGCCGCGAATGGTGAACTGCTCGAAACGCCCGCCTGCCGGGTTGGTGGCGCGCACCGACGGGTCGCTGGCCACCAGGTCGCCAAGGGTCCGGGCCTGCTGGTTTTTTACCAGTGCGTGGGTGTAGGTGGTCATGCTGAACGGCGTGTCCATGAAGTCACGCGCACCGAGCAGGCCCTGCGAGCCCTTGCGCGCCACTTGGCCGCCGGCATACGGCTGGGCATCGCCGGGCGAGGCCTGGCCGCCGACAATGGTGGTCGGGGCGATCTCCAGGGCAGCAGCACCTTGCGGGGCCGGCACCAGGGTGAAGGCGCCCTCGCCTGCCGGCTGCAATTGCAGGCCGCTGCCGCGCAGCAGTTGGACAAAGCCTTCGTCGACACTGTAGCTGCCAGCCAGCCCGTCGCTCTGGCGGCCACTGACCAGCGCCGGGTCCACCGACAGGCTGACACCGGCCTGGTCGGCGAAGCGGGTCAGCGCCGCGCCCAGGCTGCCGGCAGGCACCTGGTAGCTGCGGCGGGCTTGCTCGTCGGCCCAGGCAGGCACGTTCAGCAACAGGCTCATGGCGAACCCCAGCGGGATGAGGCGGTATGGCGTAACAGCTGGCATTGAAACAGGCTCCCTTTGCGTTCTCTTATCGGTAATGACCGACGAGGGAAAAAAAGGGGACAGCCTCAGGCACGATTTTCTCGGGGGACCAGCGTCACCCAGTAACGGGTGCGCGCATGCACCTCCAGCGGCAGGCTGGCGGCGAGCAGCGCCAGCACTCGGTCGGTGTCGTCGAGGCGAAAGGTGCCGGTGACCCGCAGCCGTTCAAGCTCCACTGCCCAACGCAGCAGGCCCGGACGGTACCTGCGCAGCTCGTGCAGCAGGTCGCCCAGCGGGCGGTCTTCCAGGCGCAGCACGCCGTCGCGCCAGCCCAACAGCAGATCATCCACGGCCATGACCGGGCCTGGCCCGCTGGCACGCAAGCTGGCCTGCTGGCCGGCCTGCAGCACCACGGCACCGCCGCGCAGCGGCTGCAGAGTCGCGAAGCCATTTACCACCGACACCCGGCAAGCCTGATCGAAAAGCCGCACGCAGACCTCGCCTCCCCTGACCTGGACCTGGCCAAACGGCACCTGCACTACCAGTTCGACCGCATCGGGGACCGCGACCGCCACCTCGCCCCGCAGCAGTTTCACGCGCCGGGCCGCGAGGTCGACATCGACGGCGCTGTCAGTGTTCAGCTGCAAGGTCGTTCCGTCGTTCAATACCCGCTGCCTGCGTTCGCCGACCGCGGTATGCAGGTCGGCGGTCCAGGCATCCAGGGGCAACTGCCGGCTCAGCAGCCAGGCCGTCGGTACCAGCGCGGCAACGCCTAGAGCCTGCTTGAGCAAGGCACGGCGGCCAGCGTCCGGCCGATCGAGCGTTGCCATGGCCAACTCGCCAGGCAGTTGCGAGAAGCGCTGGCGCAGCAGCTGCGCCTTCTGCCAGGCGTTCTCGTGCTGGCTGTCGCTGGCCCGCCATTGCGCCAGGCGCTGGAGGTCGCGCTGGCTGGCCTGGCCGGACTCCAGCAGCGCCAGCCAGCGGGCGGCAGCACGCACCACTTCGCGGGCGTTGGTGGCAGGCGCGGCCATTACAGTTCTGCCAGCAGGCAATGCTCGTAGGCCTGCGCCATGTAGCGTTTTACCGTGCGTTCAGAGACATCGAGGCGTTCGGCGATTGCGCGGTAGCCCAGGCCTTCCACCTGGTTCCAGAGGAAGGCCTTGCGCACCGGGGCCTTGAGGCCGTCGAGCAGCTCATCCAGTGCATGCAAGGTTTCCAGCAGGATCCAGCGGTGCTCCGGCGACGGCAGGCTCTGCTCGGGCAGTTGCGCCAAGGCGTCGAGGTAGGCCTGTTCCAGGCTGCGGCGTTGGTGGAAGTTGCTTAGCAGGCGCTTGCCCACCGTCAGCAGGTAAGCACGCGGCTGGCGAATGTCCGCCAGCGGCTGGGCGCTGGTGAGCACCCGCAGGAAGGTGTCCTGGCTGAGGTCGGCGGCATCCCAGGCGTTGCCCAGGCGCCGCCGCAGCCAGGCTTCCAGCCAGCCGCGGTGGTCGCGGTAGAGGGCAGGCAGGCTGGGCTCCGGAGGCGGAGCGAGATCGGTCATGGGTCGGCTCTGGCAAGGCTTGAATGCGACCGATTCTAATTTGCACCAGCGTATCAAGCCAAGCTATTTATGTGCCCTCAGGCAAACGCGGCCAAACGCGAGAGGATGCGCTGCACGTGGCCCCGTTCGATCATGGCCGCCCAATGGCCGTCACAGAAACGTTCACCGCGCACGCAGTAGGTCAGCAGGCTCTGCAGTTGGGGCAAGGTGGCTTGGGCGATGGTGTCGGGGGCACTGAGCAGGTGGTCGGCGGCGGGCCGGTAATTGACGTCGGTCCAGCAGTCCCTGCCGGCCTCCTTGTAAAAGGCACTGACCACTGCTTCATAGTCGGGCCAACGGCTGCCTTCCTTGAGGGTGTAGGTCTTGATCGCTACGCCATTGGGGTAGAGCCGGGACTGGTAGGACAGCAAAGCTTCGACGTCGGCTTGGGTGGGATGCATGGTGATTTCCTTATCGGCACCTGGCAAGTCTACACAAACGGGGCTGCTTTGCAGCCCACCGTCCGTTACGCCGCCTGCTGCACCGGCACTACCGGCCGCGTCCGCCAGGCGATGGTCAGCAGCAGCCCCAGCAGCGCCATCCCTGCCCCGGCATACGACACCGCCGGATAGCCCAACCCTGCGTTGATCACCGCGCCCCCCAGCGCCGCACCTATCGCGTTGCCCAGGTTGAACGCGCCAATGTTCACCGCCGAAGCCAGGTTGGGCGCGTCCTTGGCGGCATCCATCACGCGCATCTGCAGCGGCGGCACCAGGGCGAAACTGGCAATGCCCCAGACCAGGATTGCCAGCGCCGTCGGCAGCGACCAGCCAAGCATCGCCGGGAACACCAGCAGCACGGCAATCAACACCAGCAACGACACGATCAAGGTGCGCTCGACCGAGCGATCCGCGGCCTTGCCGCCCCACACGTTGCCCAGGGTCAGGCCAATGCCGAACAGCACCAGCATGGCGGTGATGAAGGTCGTGGAAGCCTGCGCCTGGCTGTGCAGGATCGGTGCAATGTAGGTGAACACGGTGAACATCGCGCTGGAGCCGACCACGGTCAGGGCCAGCGCCGCCAGCACCGGCCCACGCCCCAGCACACGGATTTCGGCCATCACACCCGCGCTCTTGGGCAGCGGCACACTGGGCAGTGCAAACCACAGCGAAGCCATCGCCACCAGGCCCAGGCCGGCAATGCCCCAGAACGCCGTGCGCCAGCCGAGCAACTCACCGAACCAGGTGGCCAGCGGCACACCGCCGATGGTGGCAAGGGTGAGGCCCATGAACATGGCGGCCACCGCCCCTGCCCGCTTCTCGGGCGGCACCACGCTGGCCGCCACCACCGAGCCGACGCCAAAGAAGGCGCCGTGGTTGAGCGAGGTCACCACCCGTGCAATGAGCAGGCTCTGGTAATCGGTGGCCAGGGCCGACAGCAGGTTGCCCAGGGTAAAGATGGCCATCAGGCCGATCAGCAGGTAGCGCCGCGGCACTCTGCCGGTGGCCAGGGTCATCAACGGGGCACCGATCAGCACGCCTAACGCGTAGGCACTGACCAGCAGGCCTGCCGCCGGGATCGACACGCCGAGGTCGCTGGCAATGCCGGGCAGCATGCCCATGGGGGCGAACTCGGTGACACCGATGCCGAAGGCACCGATGGCGAGCGCCACGAGAGGGGGATTGATACGCATACAAGGCTCCTTATCTATGACGGGAATGCTACGATCAGACTTTTGAATGCACTAGACCGGTTTTGAGCTAACCACCTTTGCGCTGGAGGCACAGATGGACTTCAACGGGCGATCCGGGGAGATGGAGGTTTTTGCCAAGGTGGTGGATGCGGGTAGCCTGTCTGCCGCGGCCCGCGAGCTGGGCCTGACACCCTCGGCGGTGAGCCGCATCATCGCCCGCGCCGAGCAGCGCCTGGGTACCCGCCTGCTGCTGCGCACCACCCGGGCCATCACCCTCACCACCGAGGGCGAGGCTTACCTGCGCGGGGCGCGGCGCATCCTGGCCGACCTGCTGGAAGTCGAAGAGGCGATCACCGATCAGGGCGTGCCGCGCGGGCGCTTGCGGGTCAGCGCCGCGCTGGGGCACGGGCGGCAGACGGTAGTGCCGTTGCTGACGGCGTTCAGCGCGTTGTATCCGCAGGTGCTGGTGGACCTGACGCTGAGCGATGAAATCGCCGATATCCATGGCGGTCAGGCCGACGTGGCGCTGCGCTTCGGCCAGCTGCCAGACAGCTCGCTCAGTGCACGCTGCATCGGTCATACAGGCCAGGTGGTGGTCGCTTCGCCCGACTACCTGTCACGCTGTGGCGCGCCGCAGGTGCCGGAGGACCTGGCGCAGCACAACTGCCTGCGCTTCAACTTCCGGCGTGCTGCACCGGATTGGCCGTTTCGCCGGGCGGGGGAGGATTTTTCACTGAAGGTGACGGGGAATATCGAGTGCAGCAGTGGCGAGGCGTTGGCGCAACTGGCCAGGCTGGGGGCGGGCATTGCCCGGATCGGGACCTTTACCGTAGCCGATGAGCTGAAAAACGGTCAACTGGTGGCGCTACTGGAAGACTACAACCCAGGCGACCGCGAACCGCTGCATGCGGTGTTCGTCGGCGGGCCGGCGATGCCGGCACGGGTGCGGGTGTTCGTGGATTTTCTGGTGGAGCATCACCAAGGCTGGCCGTTGCTGTCGGCCTGAACAGGCTGCGTGCCGGGCCTTGGCCATGCGCTATCGATTCATGCACCGCTCATAACGCTCGTCCACCCGCCCGGCAAACCAGGCGGTCGTCAGTTTACGGGTGATCTTCGGGCTCTTCAGCTCGATCCCCGGCAGCACGGCCCGCGGCAGCGGCTTGCCTGACGCCGCATCGGCCAGGGCAAACACCCCGCTGTACAGCTTGCTGTCCTCGAACGCCAGGCTGTCACCGAGCTCCAGCTGGTTGCGGATCTGCGTGTTGCGCAGCCCCAGCTTGACCCCGAGCTTGCGCGCCGCCTGCTCAGTGCTGCCGGGCATGATCGACCCGGGGGCGACCAGGTCGCCATCCAGCGCCAGGGCTGCCCCCGTGACCTTGCTCAAGGCAGCCTGGAACGCGGCATTGCGGCTGGCGTACCACCCTGCGTTGAAATCGGCGAAGCGGTACAGCTGGCGCTCGTAATGCACCGGATAGCCGAGCAGATGGGCAATACCGAAGTACATGCCGCCACGGCGGCTGAAGACTTCCTGGCGAATGGTGCCGTCATAGGTGTAGGGATAATCCTTGGCGTGCTTCTCGGCGAAATCGATGCTGACCTGCATCGGCCCGCCGGTATGCACGGGGTTCAAGCCGTCCAGCAAGGTCTTGCCCAACGGCAAGCGAGCGATGAACTCGTCGTACAGCGCGCTCAGCTGCTTCTCGCTGCGCACTGCCAGCAGGCGCTGCTGATAGCTCTGGCCATTGCCTGAAGGCGTCTTCAGTGCAGCATCGACCAGCAGCTTGGGAATATGCAGGCGCGCCGCCCGGCGGTCGATTTCCGCACGGGCGATGCGCCCGAGGCCGGGCACCTGCGGGTCAGCATTGAAGGTCGACTCCTGCTCGGTCACCGCCAGCACCGCGCACAGGTTGCGCTTGCTCGGCGCAATGCGCTGGGCCTCGAACGCCACCTGGATATCCCTGGCCCAGCCTTCGCGGTCCTTGGCCTGGGCCGGCAGCAGGCGCATCAGCTGGGCACGCACCTTGGCCGGGTCGGCCTCCGGCTCTTCCTCGCGCCGCCCGGCGCACCCCTGCAACAGCGCCAGGGCCATCAGCCCGGCCGCCAACAGACGGCCGTTCAGGGCTGTTCACCGACCAGGTAGGTCTTGCTGATGTGGCGGAACTGCGGGTGGCTGGCGCTGCCCATGAGCTCGAACAGCACCATCTCCCCGGTCACCACCTGCGCCCCGGCCTGGCGCATGCGCGCAAGGCCTGCGGCCTTGTTGGCCGGGGTACGGCTGTCGCAGGCATCCTCGACCACCAGCACCTGCTTGCCCAGCGCCAGCAGGCCAAGCACGGTCTGCAGCACGCAGACGTGGGTTTCCATGCCGCAGACGATCACCTGCTCACGGGCCATCAGGCCGGCCGGCAAGCATTGGGCGGCCACGCAGGAGAAATGGGTCTTTTCCACCACCTCTGCCGCCGGGGCCACCGCGATCAGTTCCGACAAGGTATGACCCAGGCCTTTGGGGTACTGCTCGGACATCACGATCGGCAGTTCCAGGTCATGGCAGGCCGAGAGCAACCAGCGCGCTCGGGCGCGAGTGCCTCGAGGGTCGCTCATGGCGCCGATGAGCTTTTCCTGGATGTCGACCACCAGCAACGTGGCCTTGTGATGTTCGATCAGCATTGTCCGCCTCTTGCCTGGAAAAAGGCCTAGCCTCCCCCAGGCAGGCGGCGCCGTCAATCAGGCAGAAAGCCGATACGCCTCAAGGGCCTGAGTCAACGCGGCGAGCACCCGGTCCTCGTGCTCGTGGATGAAGAAGTGGCCGCCGGGGAACATCTGCAGCGAAAAGGCACCGAGGGTTTCCCTGCGCCAGGCCTGCAGTTGCTCTGCGCTGGCCCGGTCCGCTTCGCCACCGAGCACGTGCAGCGGGCACTGCAAGGCAGGCCGCTGACGGTAGAGATATCGACCGCAGAGCAGGAAATCGGCGCGCAGGGTGGGCAAGGTCAGGCTCATCAGCTCGGCATTGGCCAGCACCTCCTCCGGCGTGCCATTGAGTTCGCGCAGTTCGGACTTGAGCTGGTCATCGGTCTTGGGCTCGCGCCAGTTGCGCCCATCGTAATCCTCGCGCCGGGTGGGCGCCGCCGTGCCGCAAGCGAACAGCGCCAGCGGAGCTGGGCAGCCCAGTGCGCGCAGTTCGTGGGCCAGTTCGAAGGCCAGCAGTGCGCCAAGGCTATGGCCGAGCAACGCATAAGGTGCGTTGACGGCCAGGCGTTGCTCACTGGCCAACTGCCGGGCCAGCGCCTGCATGTCGGTCTGCAGCGGCTCGCCCATGCGCGCCCCCCGCCCAGGCAGTTCGACCGGGCGCACCTGCAGCCAGGCCGGCAGCTTGCGCCGCCAGCGGCTGTAGACCATGGCACTGGCCCCGGAATACGGCAGGCACAGCAGGTTGAGCGGGGTCACTGGGCAGCAGCTGCGGCCATCTGCTGGCGCAGGCTCAAGGGCCGCATGTCGGTCCAGACTTCATCGATGTAGGCCAGGCAATCCTTCTTCAGGCCGCTCTTGCCCACGGCGCGCCAGCCTTCGGGAATGGCCTTGTAGTCCGGCCAGATGGAGTATTGCTCTTCGTGGTTGACCACTACCTGGAACTGGATATCGTCGCGGTCGAATACGGAAGTCATTGCCTGTCTCCTTGAGTGATGAATACCGCTGCACACCTGGCGCAGGGAGGTTCTCAGGTAGACGTAGGGCGCTTCGGAAAAATTAGCCTCAGGCGTCTCTGAGCAAGTCATGCGCGTCGAGCAGGCGGAACGCCACCTGCGGGTTGCGCTCCAGGCCCCGGCGGATCGCGGCCGGGATCGACTGGCGGGTCTTGCGGCACAGGCCGGGCTGCTCGTCGAGTTCGATGACGATGCCGCGCATGGTGCGCACTTCGTTGAAGCCGGGGCTGATGTGCACGCGGATGCCAAGGTTTTCGTACAGCCGCTGCTGCAGGCGCTGCAGGTCTTCCAGGTCCTTGAGGTTTTCCAGGCGTTCGAGCAGGCGCTTTTCTTCCTGGCGGGTGAGCAGGAGGATGCGCTGGGCCGCTGACGGATGCTCGGCCAAGTGTTCGCGGCCGCAGTCACAGGCGCCAGGGGGGCACGGTTGGCGAAGTGGAAGTGGGGTGCTCATGGAGCAAGCATAGCCTCACCGGGCAGCGGGAAGTAAACGCCCGGCAGCAACTTTCCTGACAGGATAAAAAATTTCACAAACCGCTGGACCGCACCCCCTCGCTTCGCCTATAAATCGCCCAAGGGAAATTTATATTCCCATGAAGAAACAATCCTTCGCTCGCCGCGAAGCGCCTTTTGCCCTTGTGCCGACCTGCCCCACCCGATCACGAGGCCTACCCGACATGCCCCCCGCTCCCGATCACTTCATCCTGCGCGTCAGCTGCCCGGCCGTGTCCGGCATCGTCGCTGCGGTGACCACCTACCTGGCCGAGCATGGTTGCTACATCAGCGAGATGGCGCAGTTCGACGACGAGGACAATGGCCGCTTCTTCATGCGCGCTGTGTTCCGCTACAACGCCGGTGTCAGCGGTGACACGCCACAACTGGAAGCAGGTTTCGCCGATGTCGCCCAGCGTTTCGACATGGACTGGAGCCTGCACAGCAGCGCCAGACCCCTGCGCGTCTTGCTGATGGTGAGCAGGTTCGACCACTGCCTGGCCGACCTGCTCTACCGCCACGCCAAGGGCGAACTGGACATGCACATCACCGCCGTGGTCTCCAACCACCTCGACTTGCGGCCAATGGCCGAGCGCCAGGGCATTCGCTTCGTCTACCTGCCGCTGAGCAAGGACACCAAGGCCGAGCAGGAAGCCGCATTGATGCGCATCGTCGAGGACACCGGCACCGAACTGGTGGTGCTGGCGCGCTACATGCAGATCCTCTCCGACGACCTGTGCCGCCAGCTGTCGGGCCGGGCGATCAATATCCACCACTCGTTCCTGCCCGGTTTCAAGGGCGCCAAGCCTTATCACCAGGCCTACCAGCGCGGCGTCAAGCTGATCGGCGCCACCGCCCACTACGTCACCAGCGACCTCGACGAGGGCCCGATCATCGAACAGGAAGTGCAGCGCGTGGACCACGCCTATAGCCCCGACGACCTGGTGGCGATCGGCCGCGACACCGAGACCATCGCCCTGTCCCGCGCAGTCAAATACCACCTTGAGCACCGGGTGTTCCTCAACCACGACCGCACGGTGATCTTCAAATGAGCGCCATCCCCAGCATCAAGCTGATCGACGGCAAGGCCACCGCAGCGCGGGTGCTGGCCGAGGTTCGCGAGCAGGTGCAGACCTTGCGCCAGGGCGGTGTGCAACCAGGCCTGGCAGTGGTCCTGGTCGGGGCCGACGCGGCCAGCCAGGTGTATGTACGCAACAAGGTGCTACGCGCCGAGGAAGTGGGCATTCGTTCGCAGGAACACCGGCTGCCGGCCGACACCACCCAGGCGCAACTGCTGACCCTGATCGACCGGCTCAACCGTGACAGCGGGGTGAACGGCATCCTGGTGCAGCTGCCGTTGCCAGGACACGTCGACGAACAACGCATCCTCCAGGCGATCGACCCACTGAAGGACGTCGATGGTTTTCACAGTGAAAATGTCGGCGGCCTGGCCCAGGGGCGCGATGTGCTCACGCCCTGCACTCCCAGCGGCTGCATGCGCCTGCTGCGCGATGCCTGCGGCGAGCTGCGCGGCAAGCATGCCGTGGTGATCGGCCGCTCGAACATCGTCGGCAAACCGATGGCCGCGTTGCTGCTGCAGGCCGACTGCACGGTGACCGTGGTGCACTCACGCAGTCGCGGTCTGCCGACACTGTGCCGCCAGGCCGACATCGTCGTCGCGGCGGTCGGCAAGCCACGCCTGGTCGGCGCCGAGTGGCTCAAGCCCGGTGCGGTGGTGATCGATGTCGGCATCAACCGCATCGAAGAAGGCGGCCATAGCCGCCTGGTCGGCGATGTCGACTTCGCGGCCGCCCTGCCCCAGGTTGCCGCCATCACCCCGGTGCCCGGCGGCGTCGGCCCGATGACCATCGCCTACCTGATGAAAAACACCCTGCTCGCCCTCGACCTGCAGCAACAGGCCGCCCTCCAGGAGCGCACCCCATGCCTTTCGCCCTGCTGAAATACGGCCTGAGCGCCGACTACCCGGTGGAGGTCGACCTGCCGCCACCGTGCGAACTCAAGCCGCGCTACGACGTGGTGATCATCGGCGGCGGCGGCCACGGCCTGGCCATCGCCTATCACCTGGCCAAGTACCACGGCGTGACCAACGTTGCCGTGCTGGAAAAGGCCTACCTGGGCGGCGGCAACACCGCACGCAACACCGCGGTGATCCGCTCCAACTACCTCACCAGCGAGGGCGTGCGCTTCTACGCCGAATCCGTGCGGATGTTCCAGAACCTGTCCAACGAGTTCGACTTCAACATCATGTACTCCGAGCGTGGCCAGCTGACCCTGGCGCACACCGACGCCACCGTGCGCGCCTTCCGCCAGCGCGCCGAGGTCAACAGGCACTTCGGCGGGCGCACCGAAATGATCGACCGCCAGCAGATCCGCGAGCTGGTGCCGAGCCTGAACCTCGACCCCGGTCACCTGCCGGTGCTCGCCGGCCTCTGGCACATCGACGGCGCCACCGCGCGGCACGACGCGGTGGCCTGGGGCTACGCCAGGCAGGCCGCCAAGCGCGGCGTGGAAATCCATCAGCTGACCGAAGTGCAGGACCTGCTGATCCGCAATGGCCGCATCGAAGCGGTCAAGACCAACCGCGGTACCGTGCAGTGCGGCTGCGTGGTGCAGGCGGTGGCCGGCGCCAGTTCGTTGCTGATGGCCAAGGCCGGCATCCGTGCGCCGATCCACACCTACCCGCTGCAGGCCATGGTCACCCAGCCATTCAAGCCATTCCTCGACCCGCTGGTGAGTTCGTCGGCATTGCATTGCTACGTGCAGCAGACCAGCCGAGGCGAGATCGTCTTCGGCGGCGGCTCCGACCCGTACCCGCTGTACAACACCCGCTCCACCCTCGACCTCAAGGAAAGCCTGCTGGCCCACGCCATCGAGATGTTCCCGTTCATGGCCAACGCCAAGCTGATGCGCCAGTGGGCCGGGATGACCGACATGACCCCGGACTACAGCCCGATCATGGGCCTGTCGCCAGTCGACAACTATTACCTCGACGCTGGCTGGGGCACCTGGGGCTTCAAGGCCACGCCGATCTGCGGCAAGACCATGGCCGAACTGGTGGCCAGCGGCGGCAAGGTACCTGAATTGATCGCCCCGTTCGCCCTGGAACGCTTCAGCCGCTTCCGGCAAGTCAACGAAATGGGCGCCACCGCGGCCAGCCACTAAGGAGCACACGACGATGAAGATCATGACCTGCCCCTTGAACGGCCCGCGCAACATCAGCGAGTTCACCTATGGCGGCGAATTCAGGCAGATGCCCGACCCGGCCACCTGCACGGACGCCGAGTGGGCCGACTACGTGTTCAACAGCGACAACCTGGCCGGCGTGGTCACCGAGTGGTGGCTGCACAACGCCTCGAGCTACTGGTTCCTGGCCGAGCGCCACACTGTCACCGACCAGGTGCTGCGCACCTTCGACCCCAAGGAAGTGTTCGACCGCCGCGTCGACTTCAGCCCCACCGCCAGCCCGGAGATTGCCGGATGAACAGCCATACTCGCCTCCCTGCGCCGATGGGCCTGCTGATCGACCGCGAGCGGCCCTTGTGTTTCGAATTCGATGGCCAGGCGTGCCCGGGCTTTGCCGGCGACACCCTCGCCAGTGCACTGCTCGGCAACGGCCGCTGGCTGCTGTCGCGCTCGTTCAAATATCACCGCCCGCGTGGCCCGCTGAGTATGGCCGGGCAGGACGCCAACACCCTGGTGCAGCTCCCCGAAGAGCCCAATGCGCTGGCCGACATGGAGGCTGCCCGTGACGGCCTGGTGGTCACCGGGCAGAACTTCAACGGCAGCCTGGAACGCGACCGCGACGCCTACCTGGGCAAGTTCTCGCGCTTCATGCCGGTGGGTTTCTACTACCGCGCGTTCTACAAGCCCAAGGGCATGTGGCAGCGGTGGGAACCGCTGATTCGCAAGAAGGCTGGCCTCGGCGTACTCGACCTCGGTTTCAAGCCGCAGTACTACGACAAGGCCTACCTGTTCGTGGACCTGGCCGTGATCGGTGCCGGCCCGGCCGGCCTGCGCGCCGCGCTGGACGCCGCCAATGCCGGAGCCAAGGTGCTGCTGATCGAGCAACAGCCGGTACTCGGCGGCTCGCTGACCTACGCCCGCTTCGACATCGCCGGCACCCGCGCCGCCAGCCTGCGCCAGGAACTGCTGGCTGCCGTCGCAGGCCAGCCGAACATCCAGGTGCTGTGCGAGGCCACCTGCAACGGTTGGTTCACCGACAACTACCTGCCGGTGATCCAGCACAAGCGGCTGTACAAGGTGCGCGCCAGCCGCTGCCTGGTGGCGGCCGGGTCGTTCGATCAGCCGGTGGTGTTCCGCAACAACGACCTGCCTGGGGTGATGCTGACCAGCGCCGCGCAGCGGCTGATGAAGTTGTATGCCGTCAAGCCGGGGCAACGTGCAGTGGTGCTCACCGGCCACGATGACGGCTACCTGGCCGCGCTGGACCTGCAGGAGCAAGGCGTGGCCGTCGCCGCCCTGGTCGACATGCGCGCCGCGCCTGCCGATGCCGCGCTGGCCAGCGAGCTGGAGCGTCGCGACATTCCCCTGCACCTCGGCAGCACCGTCTACGAGGCCTTGCACGAAGCGGGCATGCGCCATGTCACGGGCGCAGAAATCCGCCCGATCACCGGCCAGGGCAAGGTTGGCGATCACGGCCTGCGCGTGGCCTGCGACCTGCTG
Organism: Pseudomonas vlassakiae; assembly: GCF_014269035.2. Taxonomy (GTDB): domain Bacteria; phylum Pseudomonadota; class Gammaproteobacteria; order Pseudomonadales; family Pseudomonadaceae; genus Aquipseudomonas; species Aquipseudomonas vlassakiae. The sequence goes on along the minus strand of NZ_JABWRP020000020.1, from coordinate 20,640 downwards.
TGCATGTCTGCCGGCTACATGCCGGTGTATCAGTTGCTGTGCCAGGCCGGTGGCAAGCTGGCCTATGACGTCGACCGCGACGAGTTCGCCATCAGCAGCCTGCCCGCTGGCCTGGACATCGCAGGTTCGGTGAACGGCCGCCACCGCCTGGACAACGTGCTCACCGACGCCAGCCGCGGCGCCGCCGACGCCCTCGCGGCACTCGGGGTGCCAGCCCTCACGCCACCGCCGTACGTGGCCGAGGCCAAGGTCAACTTCCCCTGGCCGATCTTCCCGCACCCCAAGGGCAAGGACTTCGTCGACTTCGACGAGGACCTGCAGGTGCGCGATATCGTCAATGCCACCCGCAGCGGTTACCGCGACGTACAGCTGGTCAAGCGCTTCTCCACGGTCGGCATGGGCCCGTCCCAGGGCCGTCACTCGGCATTGCCCACCGCCCGCCTGGTGGCCCGGGCCACCGGCCGCAGCATCAGCGAAACCGGCGTGACCACTGCCCGCCCACCCTTCCAGGCCGAGAAACTTGCGCATGTGGCCGGCCGTGCGTTCGACCCGTACCGGCAGACGCCGATGCACCGCCGACACCTGCAAGCGGGCGCGCAGATGATGCCCGCTGGCAGCTGGCAGCGCCCGGCCTTCTACGGCAAGCCGGAACACCGCGAGCGCTGCGTGCAGGAAGAAGCCCGCCATGTGCGCGAGAAGGTCGGCCTGATCGACGTTTCCACCCTCGGCGGCCTGGATGTGCGCGGCCCCGATGCCGCCGAACTGCTGGAGCGCCTGTACACCTTCGGCTTTGCCAAGCTGGCCATCGGCCGCACCCGCTATGCGCTGATGACCAACGAGCACGGCGTGGTGATCGATGACGGCGTTTGCGCGCACCTGGCCGAGCAGCACTTCTACGTCACCGCCACCACCAGCGGCGTCGACCGCATCTACCAGCAGATGCTCAAGTGGAACGCGCAGTGGCGGCTGGACGTGGACATCGCCAACGTCACCGCCGCCCTGGCCGCGGTCAACCTGGCCGGGCCGCTGTCGCGCCAGGTGCTGGCCAAGGTCTGCGACGATGTCGAGCTGTCCGCCGAAGCCTTCCCTTATCTGGGGGTGCGCCTGGGCACGGTGGCCGGCATCCCGGCGCGCATCCTGCGAGTCGGCTTCGTCGGCGAGCTGGGTTATGAAGTGCATGTGCCGGCGCGCCATGCCGAGCGCCTGTGGGACGCGCTGATGCAGGCCGGTGCCGGGCTGGGCATCCGCCCGTTCGGGGTCGAGACCCAGCGCCTGCTGCGCCTGGAAAAAGGCCACGTGATCATCAGCCAGGATACCGACGGCATGACCCACCCGGCAGAGATCGACATGCAGTGGGCGATTGGCCGCAAGAAGCCGTTCTTCGTCGGCAAGCGCTCGATCGAAATCCTCGAAGCGCAGCCGCTCAAGCGCAAGCTGATCGGCTTCACCCTGCCCAAGGGCAGCCCGCAGCCGCTGGAGGGCCACCTGGTGCTGGACGGCCCGGACATCAGCGGCAACGTCACCTCCTGCGAGTACTCGCAGACCCTCGGGCAGATCATCGGCCTGGCCTACGCCGGAGCCCATCAGGCGACGCCTGGCATGCACATCCCGATCCGCGTGGAAGGCGGCGTGATGGTCAGTGCCCAGGTGGTGCCACTGCCCTTCCTTGATCCCGACAACCTGCGCCAGGAACTCTGAGCCATGACCAGCCTGAAAGCCGAAGCCTACCTCCCACGCAGCCTTTTGCACGCCTGTGCGTTGACCGACCTGACCGGACTGGCGCGGGTCGGGTTTCGCGGGGGTGACGCTGCTGACTACCTGCAAGCGCATGGCTACCAGCTGCCCTCGCTACCCAACCAGGCCTTGCGCCAGGGTGACGGCGGCTGGGTGGCGCGCCTGTCGGCCAGCGAGTACCTGCTACTGGGCAGCCTGGCCGACCAGGGCGCACGGGTTGCCAGCGAAGAACAGCGCTGGGTACAGGATGCCCGGCGCAACTACCTGCTGCCGCGTCAGGACAGCCATGCCTGGTTGCAGTTGTCGGGGGAGTATTGCAGTGCGGTGATGGCCAAGTTGTGCGGGGTCGATTTGCGTCTGCAGGCGTTTCCCGTCGGTGCCGTGGCGCAGACATCGGCGGCGCGGATCAATGTGATCGTGGTGAATGTCGGCAGTGATGGGTTGCCGGCATTGCAACTGCTGTTCGATCGGGCATCGCTGGCGTACTTCCAGGAGGCAGTGCTGGATGCCATGGATGAGTTCCATGGCGGGTGGATCGGAGTGGATCAGCTGATGCGTTGACCTGCACGGGCTTCTTCGCGGGTTCCCACAGGTCCGCCACAGACCTTGAAAACTGTGGTGTACCCGCGAAGAAGCCAGCGCGGTTTCAGAGTTGAGTCAACCGCTCGCGCAGGAAGCTCACAAACCCCTGCACCGGTCGCGCCACCTGTCGGTGCTGGGGATACACTGCCGACAACTGCAACGCCGGCGGTATCCATTCATCCAGCACCGTCACCAGCCGCCCGTCCGCCAGCGCCTGCCCGACAATGAAGGTCGGCAGGTAGGTCACCCCCATCCCGGCAACCGCCGCTTCCCGCAGCAACTCGCCGTTGTTCGCCCGCATTCGCCCGGTGACCTGGATCGCCTGGGCCTTGCCGCCCTGGCGGAACTGCCATTGCACCTGACGTGAATGGCCATAGGGCAGGCAGTCATGCTCGGCCAGCTGCTCAGGCCTGGTCGGCACACCCCGTGCGTCGAGGTAGGCCGGGCTCGCGCAATACACCCGTTCGACATCGGCAATGCGCCGGGCAATCAGGCTGGAGTCCTCCAGCGCGCCGATACGCAGCGCCAGGTCATAACCCTCGCCGATCAGGTCCACCGCGCGATCACTGAGGTCCACCTCCACATCCACCTGCGGGTGCAACTGCAGAAACTCGGTCAGCAGGCAGCCCAGGTGGGCCATGGCGAACGACAGCGGCGCACTCAGGCGCAACGTGCCGCGCAGGGCCTGGGCCTGGCCGCTGATGTCGTGTTCCACCTGCTGCACCTCGCCCAGCAGGCGCAGTGCCGACTGGTAGTAGTGCTGGCCCAGCGGCGTAGCGTCCAGGCGGCGGGTGGAGCGGTTCAACAAGCGCACGCCGAGGCGCTCTTCGAGCTGCATCAGGCGGCGGCTGACCGATTGCTTGGACATGCCCAGGCGGTCGGCAGCGGCGGTGAAACTGCCGGCCTCCATGACCTGGGCAAAGATGCGCATGTCTTCGTAGGGGTTCATTGTCTCGCTCTTGGTGACAGTCAAACGCTTTATAGCGGCTTTTTCCCGCCAATGCACCTGCTTAATCTACGCACAGGTCGCAGCGATGGCCCTGAAGGCCAGGCAAGACGCCCACTACCAACACTTGAACAGAAAAGGATTCGCTCATGAACATTGTCCACAAAACCCTCACCGCCTCCCTCCTCGCCCTGTCCGTGTCCAGCGCTTTCGCTGCAGGCAGCCCAGGCGTCGAGCAGCACACCCAGGCCTTCCTCGAAGCGCTGGAGCAAGGCGGCGGCAAGCCGCTCGAACAGCTCAGCCCGAAAGACGCCCGCGCCGTGCTGACCGGAGCCCAGGCGTCGGTGAAGGTCGACCTGTCCGGTATCGAGGTCAAGGAACGCACCATCCAGGCCAACGGCCAGTCGATCAAGCTGCAGGTGGTGCGCCCGGCCAATGTCAAAGGTGAGCTGCCGGTGTTCATGTTCTTCCACGGTGGCGGCTGGGTGCTCGGCGACTTCCCGACCCACCAGCGGCTGATCCGCGACCTGGTGGTGGGTTCCGGCGCAGTGGCCGTCTATGTGGACTACACCCCATCCCCTGAATCGCACTACCCGACGGCGATCAACCAGGCCTACGCCGCGACCCGGTGGGTGGCTGAACACGGCCAGGAAATCGGTGTCGACGGCAAACGCCTGGCCGTGGCCGGCAACAGCGTCGGCGGCAACATGGCCGCGGTGGTCGCCCTCAAGGCCAAGCAGGCCGGCACCCCGGCCCTGCGCTTCCAGCTGCTGCTGTGGCCGGTGACCGATGCCAGCTTCGAGACTGCTTCGTACCAGCAGTTTGCCGAAGGGCACTTCCTGACCACCGGGATGATGAAGTGGTTCTGGGACAACTACACCACCGATGCCAAGGCACGGGCAGAGATCTACGCCTCGCCGCTGCGCGCCAGCAGCGAGCAACTCAAGGGCCTGCCGCCAGCGCTGGTGCAGACGGCCGAGTTCGATGTGCTGCGCGATGAGGGCGAGGCGTATGCACGCAAGTTGAATGCGGCAGGCGTGACGGTGACCTCGGTGCGCTACAACGGGATGATCCATGACTATGGGCTGCTCAACCCGTTGAGCCAGGTGCCGGCGGTGAAGGCAGCGATGCGTCAGGCCGCAAACGAACTGAACGTGCATTTGCAGTAACGCCAGCCAACCCTGTGGCAGGGCCCGCGTGCCCTGCCCTTACTGGAGATTCGTCATGCTTACCGTCCGTAACGCAGAAGACCGCGGCCTGGCCTTCCATGGCTGGCTGAAATCCTTCCACACCTTCTCCTTCGGCCATTACCGCAACCCCGAGGAGCAGGGTTTCTCTGACCTGCTGGTGATCAACGACGACCGTGTCATTCCGGGCAAGGGCTTTGGCGAGCACCCGCACCGCGACATGGAAATCTTCTCCTACGTGCTCGAAGGTGCGCTGGAGCACAAGGACACTTTGGGCACCGGCTCGGTGATCCGCCCGGGTGATGTGCAGCTGATGAGCGCCGGTCATGGTGTGGCGCACAGCGAGTTCAACCACAGCCAGGCGCAGCCGGTGCACTTCCTGCAGATCTGGATCGTGCCCAATGTGAAAGGGGCAACGCCGCGGTATCAGCAGCAGCACTTCGGTGCCGAGGAGAAGCGCGGCAAGTTGCGCCTGATCATCTCGCCGGATGGTGCCGAGGGGTCGCTGCAGGTGCGGCAGAACGCGCGGGTGTATGCCGGGCTCTTCGATGGCGCAGAACGCGCGACGCTGAGCTTGCCGGAGAACCGCCATGCTTATGTGCATGTGGCTCGCGGCAGCATCGAGCTCAATGGCCAGGTGCTCAATGAAGGGGACGGCGTGCGGGTGCGCCAGGAACAGCTGCTGGAACTGGGTAATGGGGTGGATGCCGAGGTACTGGTGTTCGACCTGCGGCCGCATGAATTGCCTGGCATGCCTTAAAGCAGGTCCGGCCTCTTCGCGGGTTCACCCGCGAAGAGGCCATCAGCAACTCCTCAAGGCTCGAACCCTTCGACAATGATCACCTCAGCCTTCGCCACACCCTGGCGATGGCTGCACGCCTCCTGGTATAGCGCCGACCGGTAGCACGCCAGCGCCTGCTCGTACGAATCGAACTCGATCACCACGCTACGCTGAGGAGTGGGCCGCCCCTCCATCGCCTCGCTGCGCCCGCCACGGGCCAGGAAGCGGCCGCCGTATGCCTTGAAGGCTGCGGGCGCGCGCTGGGTGTATTGCTGATACTGCTCGGGGTCGGTGACGTCGACGTGGGCGATCCAATAGGCCTTCATTCGCGGGTGCTCCTGTAGTCACGATATGTGTGTATGATGGTATACCATAAAATCACCCCATCCCAGTGAGCGTGCAAAATGGCTTTCAACACCATCGAGGAACTTCTCGAAGATTACCGGCAAGGCAAGATGGTCCTGCTGGTGGACGACGAGGACCGGGAAAACGAAGGCGACCTGTTGATCGCCGCCGAGCGCTGTGACGCCCAGGCCATCAATTTCATGGCCCGCCAGGCGCGTGGCCTGATCTGCCTGACCTTGACCGACGATCACTGCCAGCGCCTGGGCCTGGAGCAGATGGTACCGGCCAATGGCAGCGTGTTCAGCACGGCCTTCACCGTGTCGATCGAAGCCGCCACCGGCGTCACCACCGGCATTTCCGCCGCCGACCGGGCGCGCACCGTGGCCGCTGCCATGGCACCCGATGCCCGCCCCGAAGACCTGGTGCAGCCAGGCCACATCTTCCCCCTGCGCGCCCGCGAAGGCGGCGTGCTGACCCGTGCCGGGCACACCGAAGCCGGTTGCGACCTGGCCCGCCTGGCCGGTTTCACCCCGGCCTCGGTGATCGTCGAGGTGCTCAACGATGACGGCACCATGGCACGCCGCCCGGACCTGGAAGTGTTCGCCGCGCAGCACGGCATCAAGATCGGCACCATTGCCGACCTGATCCACTACCGCCTGAGCACCGAACAGACCATCAAACGCATCGGCGAACGCGAACTGCCGACCGTGCACGGCACGTTCCGCCTGGTGACCTACGAGGACCGCATCGAAGGCGGCGTGCACATGGCCATGGTCATGGGCAATATCCGCCGTGAGCAACCGACCCTGGTGCGGGTGCACGTGATCGACCCGCTGCGCGACCTGGTCGGCGCCGAGTACGCCGGCCCCGCCAACTGGACCCTATGGGCGGCCTTGCAGAAGGTCGCCGAGGAAGGCGCCGGCGTGGTGGTGATCCTCGCCAACCACGAGTCCTCTCAGGCCTTGCTCGAACGGGTGCCGCAGCTCACTCAGCCGGTGCGGCCTTATCTGCGAGGGCAGTCCAAGGTGTACTCGGAAGTCGGTACCGGAGCGCAGATTCTGCAGGACCTGGGCGTGGGCAAGCTGCGCCACCTCGGCCCGCCGCTGAAATATGCCGGGTTGGCCGGGTATGAGCTGGAAGTGGTACAGAGCATTCCGTTCGAGCCCGAGATGGCAGGTTGAAACCTGCCCTTGTGGGAACGACCAAACCTGACCCGGAGTGATGGCCGGTCGCCTCATACCTCTTGCCAAAAGTTTGGAATACCATAATATGATATCCCGTAGACCTTAAATCTGCAGGCCGGCACCTACAATCACAAACGGCCACAAGACACTTTGTTTTAGCTGCTCCCCGAATACTGTTGGCGGGCGCACCAGAAGCCCGCCTCGAATAACAAAAGCAACGAGGGCGTAACCATGCTGTTGAGCAAACGTGTAACCGCAGTGCTGTCCGCCAGCCTGCTGACCCTGGCATGTCAGGCCGCCCAGGCCGCTGACAGCCTGAACTTCGTCAGTTGGGGCGGTACCACCCAGGACGCCCAGAAAGAAGCATGGGCCATCCCCTTCAGCAAAAGCACCGACATCAAAGTCGTCCAGGACGGCCCGACCGACTACGGCAAGCTCAAGGCCATGGTCGAAAGCGGCAACGTGCAATGGGACGTGGTCGATGTCGAAGCCGACTTCGCCCTGCGTGCCGCCAGCGAAGGCTTGCTCGAACCGCTCGATTTCAATCAGATCAAACGCGACAAGATCGACCCGCGCTTCGTGTCCGACCATGGCGTCGGCTCGTTCTTCTTCTCCTTCGTGCTCGGCTACAACGAAGGCAAGCTCGGTGCCAACAAGCCGGTCGACTGGACCGCGCTGTTCGACACCAAGACCTACCCAGGCAAACGCGCACTGTACAAATGGCCGAGCCCCGGCGTACTGGAGCTGGCCCTGCTGGCCGACGGCGTAGCACCCAAGGACCTCTACCCGCTGGACCTGGACCGCGCCTTCAAGAAGCTCGACACCATCAAGAAGGACATCGTCTGGTGGGGCGGTGGTGCCCAGTCGCAACAGTTGCTGGCTTCCGGTGAAGCATCGCTCGGCCAGTTCTGGAACGGCCGCGTCTATGCCCTGCAGCAGGACGGTGCGCCGGTGGGCGTGAGCTGGAAGCAGAACCTGGTCATGGCCGACTTCCTGGTCATCCCGAAAGGCTCGAAGAACAAGGAGGCGGCGATGAAGTTCCTGGCCAATGCCAGCAGCGCCGAAGGCCAGGCTGCGTTCGCCAACAAGACCGCCTACGCGCCGGTGAACATCGACAGCGTGGCCCAGCTCGACAAAGACCTCGCGCCTAACCTGCCCACCGCCTATGCCCAGGACCAGGTCACCCTGGACTTCGCCTACTGGGCGAAAAACGGCCAGGCCATCGCTGCCCGCTGGAATGAGTGGTTGGTCAAATGAAAGTCGCCATCAACGCCCTGCATGACGCGCACGGTGCCCCGGGAACGACGCCTCGCCGCGTGAGCCTGGGGCAGCGCTGGAAAGGCAGCCGCAACCTGCTGCCAGCCTTGCTGTTCCTTGGCCTGTTCTTCTTCGCCCCGCTGGTCGGCCTGTTGCTGCGCGGGGTGCTTGAGCCAACGCCGGGGCTGGGCAACTACGAGCAGCTGTTCGCCAACTCGGCCTATGCACGGGTGCTGTTCAACACGTTCTCGGTGGCCGGCGTGGTCACCCTGATCAGCGTGCTGCTGGGCTTCCCGCTGGCCTGGGCGATCACCCTGGTGCCCAAGGGCTGGGGCCGCTGGCTGCTGAACATCGTGCTGCTGTCGATGTGGACCAGCCTGCTGGCACGCACCTACTCGTGGCTGGTGCTGCTGCAGAGCTCGGGCGTGATCAACAAGGCGTTGATGGCCTTGGGCATCATCGATACCCCGCTGGAGATGGTGCACAACCTCACGGGCGTGGTGATCGGCATGAGCTACATCATGATCCCGTTCATCGTGCTGCCGCTGCAGGCGACCATGCACGCCATCGACCCGATGGTGCTGCAGGCAGGCTCGATCTGCGGCGCAAGCCCCTGGACCAACTTCTGGAAGGTGTTCCTGCCGCTATGCCGCTCGGGGTTGTTCTCCGGGGCGTTGATGGTGTTCGTGATGTCGCTCGGTTACTACGTCACCCCAGCCCTGCTCGGTGGCGCGCAGAACATGATGCTGCCGGAATTCATCATCCAGCAGGTGCAGTCGTTCCTCAACTGGGGCCTGGCCAGCGCCGCCGCCGCATTGCTGGTGGTGATCACCCTGGTGCTCTTCTACCTGTACCTGAAGCTGCAGCCGGAGTCCCCGGTTGGCAACGCGAGGTAAACCGCCATGCTCCTGTCTCCCAATGCCATGGGCCGCCCGCTGCGTACGGGCCTGTACCTGACCACCGGGGTCATCGCGGCCTTCCTGCTGCTGCCGGTGGTGTTCATCGTGTTGCTGTCGTTCGGCTCGTCCCAGTGGCTGGTGTTCCCGCCACCGGGCTGGACCTTCAAGTGGTACGGCCAGTTCTTCTCCAACCCGGAGTGGATGGACGCCGCCCTGGCCAGCCTCAAGGTCGCCGTGCTGACCACCATCGCCGCGGTGTTGCTGGGCCTCCCCACCGCCTTCGCCCTGGTACGTGGCCGCTTCCCGGGCCGCGAAATGCTCTACGGGCTGTTCACCATGCCGATGATCGTGCCGCTGGTGATCATCGCCGTGGCGGTGTACGCACTGTTCCTCAAGCTCGGCTACACCGGCACGCTGTTCGCCTTCGTGGTCAGCCATGTGATCGTCGCCCTGCCCTTCACCATCATCTCGATCATCAACTCGCTGAAGCTGTTCGACCAGTCGATCGAGGATGCCGCCGTGATCTGCGGCGCCTCGCGCCTGCAGGCGATCTTCAAGGTGACCTTCCCGGCGATTCGCCCGGGCATGATCGCCGGTGGCCTGTTCGCCTTCCTGGTGTCGTGGGACGAGGTGGTGCTGAGCGTGATGATGGCCAGCCCCGACCTGCAGACCCTGCCGGTGAAGATGTGGACCACCCTGCGCCAGGACCTGAGCCCGGTGATCGCCGTGGCCTCGACCCTGCTGATCGGCCTGTCGCTGCTTGTCATGTTCATTGCCGCCGCCTTGCGCCGGCGCACCGAAGTCAACGCCTGAGCGTGCGGAGAAAACAACAATGAGTGCAGTCATCAAAGACAACGCCCACGGCAAGACCCTGGTCAGCCTGCGAGGCCTGAACAAACACTACGGCGACTTCACCGCCGTGGACAACCTCGACCTGGAGATCCAGGACGGCGAGTTCCTGACCTTCCTCGGCTCCAGTGGCTCCGGCAAGTCCACCACGCTGTCGATGCTGGCCGGCTTCGAAACGCCGAGCAGCGGCGAAATCCTGGTCGATGGCCAGTCGCTGGTCAATGTGCCGCCGCACAAGCGCGACATCGGCATGGTGTTCCAGCGCTACTCGCTGTTCCCGCACCTGAACGTGCGCGACAACATCGGCTTCCCGCTGGCCATCCGCAAGCTCAGCGCCAGCGAGACCAGCAAGCGTGTCGACGCCATGCTCAAGCTGGTGCAGCTGGAGCAGTTCGCCCATCGCAAGCCGTCGCAGATGTCCGGTGGCCAACAGCAGCGCGTGGCGATTGCCCGGGCGCTGGTGTACGAGCCACGCATCCTGCTGATGGACGAACCGCTCGGTGCGCTGGACAAGAAGCTGCGTGAAGACCTGCAGGACGAACTGCGCCAGCTGCATCGCCGGCTGGGCATTACCATCGTCTACGTGACCCATGACCAGGAAGAGGCGATGCGCCTGTCCCAGCGCATCGCCATCTTCAGCCATGGCAAGATCGTGGGCCTGGGTACCGGTTATGACCTTTATCAGAACCCGCCGAATGCCTTTGTCGCCTCGTTCCTGGGCAATTCCAACTTCCTGCGCATCAAAGCCAGCAGCAACGGTGCGGGCAGTTTCGAAGGCCAGCCGGTAGCGATCCGCCTGACCCCGGGCCTCAGCGCGCAGCAGGATGCATTGATCATGGTGCGGCCGGAGAAAGCCTTGGCCCTGACCGCCGAACAGGCCGCGCGCGAGCCATTGCCTGCGGGCTGGAACGAGGTCAGTGCCAAGGTCGGTGAGGTGCTGTTCCTGGGTGAGAGCCAGACCTGCCATGTGCTGACCGCGGGCGGCACCGAACTGACGGTGAAGGCACTGTCTGCCGCCGGGATGCCGATGCAGCCGGGCGACACGGTAAAAGTGCGCTGGGCGGTGGCGGATGCCTGTATCTATACCGAGTGGGCCGAGAGCGACCTGAGCAAGTCGGCCGGGGCGCATTGATCGGGCTGGCGGCCTGACCGTCACATTTTGGTCACGCCTCTGTCGTAATCTGCCGGGCAACGCTATGCCACAAGGTCGCCCGGCATGCTCCGCCTGCTGCTCCTGCTGCTTCCCCTGCTCCCGCTGACGGCCCTGGCCGAAGCGGGCCATCTGCGTGTGCAAGGCTCCAATACCATTGGCGCGGCACTGTTGCCTGCGCTGGTACAGGGGCAACTGTGGGCGCAACAGGCGACGCAGATACAGCAGTCGCCGGGCGCAGTGCCGAACGAGACCGTGATCACCGCGCGCGATGCCCGGGGCCAGGCGCTGCGTATCGACATTGCTGCACATGGCTCCAGCACCGGCTTTGCCGCATTGGGCCAGGGCAACGCCGACCTGGCCGCGGCCTCGCGCCCCATCAGCGACGCCGAAGTGCGCCAACTCAAGGCCCTGGGCGATCTGCGCTCGGCCAGCGCCGAGCAGGTCATCGGCCTGGATGGCGTGGCCGTCATCGTCCACCCCGACAACCCGCTGCCGCAGCTGACCACCCAGCAACTGGCGCAGATCTTCTCCGGGAAGATCCAGCGCTGGGAGCAACTGGGCGTGGCCGGCGGCGCCATCCACCTGTATGCGCGGGATGACCGCTCCGGGACCTTTGAGACCTTCAAGGCGCTGGTCCTGGAGCCGCACCAGAGCGAACTGGCTCACCAGGCGCAGCGGTTCGAGTCTAGCGAAGCACTGGCCGAGCGGGTCGGTGCCGACCGCCAGGCCATCGGCTTCAGCAGCCTGGCAGCCGTGCACGGGGCCAAGGTACTGGCGGTGGCCGAGGGCGATGCCCCAGCCATGTTGCCCAAGCGCCAGCTGGTGGCCAGTGAAGACTACCCGTTGTCGCGCCGCCTGTTCTTTTACTTGCCAGCCAATGCCAAACCCCAGGCCCGAGCGCTGGCAGATTTCGCCCAGAGCCCGGCCGGCCAGGCCATCGTCGCCGAACAGGGCTTCGTCTCGCAGCAGGTCATCGCCCAGCCGGTAGCCGCGCAGGCCGGCATGCCGCCGCGCTACCGCAGCCTGGCCCAGCAAGCGCAGCGCTTGAGCGTCAACTTCCGCTTCCAGGAAGGCAGCGCCAGCCTCGACAACAAGGCCCTGCGCGATGTGCAGCGGGTCACCGACTACCTGCGCCAGGCCGGCAAGCTGCAAAGCAAGGCGGTGCTGGTGGGGTTCGGCGACCCCAAGGAAACGCCCGGCCGTGCCGCCCTGCTGTCACGACTGCGCGCCCAGGCGGTACGCCGCGAACTGGCACGGGGTGGCGTCGAGGTACTGGAGGTGACCGGCATGGGCGATGAGCTGCCGATCGCCGGTAACGACATGGAGCAAGGCCGCTTGCGTAACCGGCGGGTGGAAGTCTGGATCTACTGACAGGCAAAGAAATGTAACAGCTCGCCATTCGGCATCGCCGGGAAACGGGTCTAGGCTCAAACCCAAGTGATACCGGGCCCCTCTGACGGCTGCCGAGCCGTGATGTCGGATCACTGTTGCGATCTTCATCTGGCAACGTCGGCATTCAAGGAGGGGCTCATGACAGCTCTGCAGACATTCCTCAACTCCCCGTTTCTGGGTACCAGCACCTGGTTATGGCTGGTGTTCATGGCCATCGTCATCGCTTTGCTGGTGCTCGACCTGGGCGTGCTGCACCGCCAGGACCGCGAGATCGAAATGCGCGAGAGCCTGCTGCTGTATTCGGGCTATTTCAGCGTCGGTGTGCTGTTCGGGCTGTGGGTCTGGCATGAGCTGGGCGCGCAGTCGGCGCTGGAGTTCTACACCGGTTTCCTGGTCGAACAGTCGCTGTCGATGGACAACGTGTTCGTCATGGCGATGATCTTCGGCTTCTTCGCCATCCCCCGCCGTTACCAGCACCGGGTGCTGTTCTGGGGCATTCTCGGGGTGGTGTTGCTGCGGGCGATCATGATCGGCGTGGGCGCGGCGCTGGTGCAGAATTTTGCCTGGGTGCTCTACATCTTCGGCGCCTTCCTGCTGTTCACCGGGGTGAAGATGGCCCTGTCGAAGGAGGACAGCCACCCGGACCTGGCGAACAATCCGATCCTGAGGTTCGTTCGGCGGCACATGCGGGTGACCGACCAAATTCATGGTTCGCACTTCTTCGTGCGCCTGACGCCGCCCGGCGAAAGCCAGGCCCTGCGTTACGCCACGCCGCTGTTCCTGGCCTTGGTGCTGATCGAGTTGGCCGACCTGGTGTTTGCCGTCGACAGCGTGCCGGCGATCTTCGCCATCACCCAGGACCCGTTCATCGTCTACACCTCGAACATCTTCGCCATCCTCGGCTTGCGCTCGCTGTACTTCGCCCTGTCGGCGCTGATGCACCGGTTCGTCTACCTCAAGTATGCGCTGGCGCTGGTGCTGATCTTCATTGGCTGCAAGATCTTCTACCACGGCCTGGTCGGCAAGGTGCCGGCCTTGCTGTCGCTGGGGGTGACGTTCGGGTTGCTGCTGGGTGGGGTGGTGGTTTCGTTGGTCAAGACGCGGGCGCAGGCCCAGGCCCCGAGCGCCAGCGAACCTGAGGCGGCCAGCAAACAGGAGGAGAGCCACGGTTGAAAGTGCGAGGTTTACCTGTACCGGCCCTTTCACGGCGGTTCGACGCCGCGAAGAGGCCGGTACAGGGTTACATCACCTTCCGCCGCGCAACATCTCCACCGGCACATACTTGCCGATTTCGTACTTGCCAATCGCCGCCCGATGTACCTCATCCGGCCCGTCAGCCAGGCGCAGCGTCCGCTGCATGGCATACATGTAGGCCAGCGGGAAATCACCACTCACTCCGGCCCCGCCATGCATCTGGATCGCCCGGTCGATCACCTTCAACGCCACGTTAGGCGCCACCACCTTGATCTGCGCGATCTCGCTGCGTGCGACCTTGTTGCCGACGGTGTCCATCATGTACGCCGCCTTCAGCGTCAGCAGCCGCGCCATGTCGATCTCCATGCGCGAGTCGGCGATCTTGTCGACGTTGCCGCCCAGGCGCGCCAACGGCCGGCCAAAGGCCGTGCGCTCGACCGCGCGCTTGCACATCAGCTCCAGCGCGCGCTCGGCCATGCCGATCGAGCGCATGCAATGGTGAATGCGGCCGGGGCCGAGGCGGCCCTGGGCGATCTCGAAACCGCGCCCCTCGCCAAGGACCACGTTTTCATAAGGCACCCGCACATTCTCGAACAGCACTTCGGCATGGCCATGCGGTGCATCGTCATAGCCGAACACCGGCAACGGGCGGACGATCTTCACCCCCGGGGCATCGGTCGGCACCAGCACCATCGAATGCTGCTGGTGGCGCGGCCCATCAGGGTTGGACAAGCCCATGAAGATCATCACCTTGCAGCGCGGGTCGCAGGCCCCGGAGGTCCACCACTTGCGCCCGTTGATCACCCACTCGTCGCCCTCACGCACGGCGGTGGCGGCCATGTTGGTCGCGTCCGAAGACGCCACGTCCGGTTCGGTCATGGCGAATGCCGAGCGAATCTCGCCGCGCAACAGCGGCTCCAGCCACTGGCGCTTCTGTGCCTCGCTGCCGTAGCGCACCAGTACCTCCATGTTGCCGGTGTCGGGTGCCGAGCAGTTGAACGGTTCCGGGCCCAGCAGCGAACGGCCCATGATCTCGGCCAGCGGTGCGTATTCCAGGTTGCTCAGCCCGGCGCCATATTCCGACTCCGGCAGGAACAGGTTCCACAAACCCTCGGCCCGGGCCCTGGCCTTGAGTTCTTCCATGATCGCGGTGGGTTGCCAGCGGTCGCCCTCGGCGACCTGGCGCTCGAACACCGGCTCGGCGGGATAGACATAAGCCTCCATGAAGGCGCTGACGCGCTCACGCAGTGCCTGGACCTTGGGCGAATAGGCGAAATCCATCGGGGTTACCTTCACGGTTCGAAAGACATGGGCAGAGCCTAGAGCAGCGGGCCTCGATCTACCTAGTCTATTTTCCGCGTGTATAAACATTCATAACCGATATATGATCGGCCCATAATTCCAACAAAGGGCGGCGCCATGAACCTCAGCAAGGTCGACCTCAACCTGTTCATCGTCTTCGACGCGATCTACACCGAAGCCAACCTGACCCGTGCCGGGCAAATCGTCGGCATCACCCAGCCGGCGGTGTCCAATGCCCTGTCACGGCTGCGTGAAACCTTCAACGATCCGCTGTTCGTGCGTACCGCCCAAGGCATGGTGCCAACGCCCATGGCGCAGAACATCATCGGCCCGGTGCGCAATGCCCTGGCGTTGCTGCGCACCTCGGTGCAGGAAAGCCGCATCTTCAACCCGCAGCAGGCGAACAAGACGTTCCGCATCAGCATGACCGACCTGACCGAGGCCGTGATCCTGCCGCCGCTGTTCCAGCGTCTGCGACGCCTGGCCCCGGCGGTGCTGATCGAAAGCTTCCTGTGCAAACGCCGCGAAACCACCAAGGAGCTGGCCGCCGGTCGCCTGGACTTCGCGGTCGACGCGCCGCTGAACACCGACCCACAGGTGCGCCACGTCAAGCTGATGCAGGACCGTTATGTCTGCGCGCTGCGCCAGGGCCACCCGCTGGCCGATGCTAAGCTGACGCTCGACCACTACCTGGGCATGACCCATATCCATATCTCCAGCCGCCGCAACGGCCTGGGCTACGTCGACCTGGCACTGGGCAAGATGGGCGTGCAACGCAAGGTCGCGCTGCGCTCGCAGCATTACCTGATGGCTTCGCAGGTGCTGCAGCAGACCGACATGGTCATGACCGTGCCCGAGCGCTTTGCCCGCCGCCACCAGCTGCGTTTCCAGCCGCTGCCTGTGGAGGTACCACCGCTGGAGACCCACTTGTACTGGCACGAAAGCACTGACCAGGACCCGGCCAACCGCTGGATGCGTGAGCAGATCATCGAACTGTGCGAACGCGTGGTGGCCGAAGAAGAGCGTGCCCTGGAGCCTGCCTGAAGCGCTCCTGCCCGTGCGGGCGCGATGGGCCCGCAGGCGAAAATAATTTCCCGATGATCTATGCATAGAGAAAAATATTCTCTTGAAAGCGGCTGATTCGGCATGAAAGGCAAATTCATTTTCACGCCAGCGGGTAGGCTTGATGCAACGATTGCCGACACCACGGCAACACTGCACGGACCCGCACCATGCCTAGCACCCCGCTCTATTTCGACTACGCCGCCACCACTCCGGTCGATGACCGGGTCATCGAAACCATGCTCACCTGCCTCGGTCGCCAGGTTAACTTCGGCAACCCTGCATCGAGTGGCCACGTCTACGGCCAGGCCGCACGCGAAGTGGTCGAGCAGGCCCGTCGGCAAGTGGCCGAAAGGGTCGGCGCCCGGGCAGATGACATCGTCTGGACATCAGGCGCCACCGAGTCCAACAACCTGGCGCTCAAGGGCATCGCCCAGGGCATGGCCCAGCCGGGCCATCTGATCACCAGCCTGCTGGAACACAAGGCCGTGCTGGATACGGTCAAGGAATTGGAACGCCAGGGCTGGGCAGTTACGCGCCTGGCACCGGACGCCAACGGCCTGATCCAGCCCTACGCCGTGCAGGCGGCCCTGCGTGCCGACACCCGCCTGGTGTCGCTGATGGCCGTGAACAATGAACTGGGCACCGTCACCGATTTTGCGGCCATTGGCGAACGGGTGCGCGCCCATGGCGCCCTGCTGCATGTGGATGCGGCCCAGGCTGTCGGCAAGCTGGCCATCGACCTGCAGGCGATGGCGGTGGACTTGATGTCGTTCTCGGCGCACAAGGTGTATGGGCCAAAAGGCATCGGCGCACTCTATGTCGGGCCGCGCGCCCGAGAGTCGATGCGTGCGCAGATCCATGGTGGCGGCCATGAACGGGGGCTGCGCTCGGGTACCTTGCCGACGCACCAGATTGTCGGCATGGGCAGTGCCTTCGCCCTGGCCGGTGAGCCGGGTGACAACGAGCACCAGCGTATCGAGCAGTTGGGCAGGCGCCTGCGTGAAGGGTTGCTGGCCTTGCCGGGAGTGAGCCTCAATGGCTGCGCCCAGCAGCGGATTGCGCACACCCTCAACCTGTGCATCGAGGCCAACGGCTTCAACAGCATGGCCCTGGCCAGCGAGCTGGCGCTGTCGACCACCTCGGCATGCAACTCGGCAAGCAACGCGGCTTCGCATGTACTGTTGGCGCTGGGGCTGGATGAAGCGCGGGCACGCCAGAGTGTGCGGATAAGTATCGGGCGGTTTACCAGCGAAGCCGAGGTGGACACGGCGATCGCGGTGTTCGGGCGGGTTTTGACGGCCGCTTCTGCGGCATTGTGGTAGGGCTTGGAGCATGCCACAAGTTTTTCAGCGCCTGTGAAATCGAGCGCCGCCCGCGCGGCGCATCGCGGATAAATCCGCTCCTACAGTTTGAGGTGTCTGCCTTGGCGCATGACGGACGCCCTACAAACAAGGCGGACAGCGGTGACCTCACAGGAATGATTGGCCCGAAACAGATGTAGGAGCGGATTCATCCGCGATGCGCCGCGCGGGCGGCGCTCGATCTCGCAGGCGCTACAGAGATCACGGCGAACACCCCAACGCCCCCGACCTCAAAGGAAGGTGAACACCGTCGAGGCGGGCAGGCGCGACTTGTTCAACCCGGCATTGAAGTCGGTTTCGCTGCGATACCCGAGGCTCAAGATCACCACGCTGCTATAACCCTGCTCACGCAGCCCCAGCTCGGCATCCAGCACCTTGCTGTCGAACCCTTCGATCGGCGTGGCATCCAGGCCATGGGCCGCCGCACCAAGCAGCGCGGTGCCCAAAGCCAGATAGGTCTGCTTCTCCATCCAATGCTGCAGGTCTTTCTGATCAAACCGGTGCAGGTCCACATAGCCACGACGGCTCTGGTTCTGCCCCGCCCGAGCCTGTTCGTCACGGAAGCGGCCATCGGCCTGCTCCTGCTCAAGCACGGCATTCAGGTGCGCCTCGGTCATGTCGGTGCGGGTGCAGAACACGATCACATGCGAAGCATCGAGAATCTTCGGCGAGTTGTAGGCAAACCGGCCGTCGGTGGCCTTGGCCAGGCGGGCTTTGCCTTCGGCGCTGTCGGCAACGATGAAATGCCAAGGCTGCGAGTTGACCGAGGACGGGCTGTGACGCAGCTGTTCAAGCAAGGCATCGACCGTGGCCTGGGGAATCTTGCGGGCCGCATCGTAGGCCTTGGTGGTGTAACGGCGCTTGGCCAGGGAGACGGTATCCATGCTGCAACTCCAGTAAACGAAGGGATTTGTCGCGCATCTTATCTTTCCTGCAAACCAGAAAAAGCGGCAGAATGCAGCAACACTTTCCCTTGTAGAGTGAAAATGCTCCGTATCACCGACCTCGAACTGTTCGTGCGCAGCAGCGCCCTGGGCAGCTTCACCGCCGCCGCCCATGAGGCGGACCTGCTGCCCGGGCAAGTGGCCGCCGCGATCAAGCGCCTGGAGCGCGACCTCGATGTGCGCCTGTTCGCCCGCACCACCCGCAGCCTGCGCCTGACCGCCGAGGGCGAACTCTACCTGCCCACCGCCCAGCGCGTGCTCGACACCCTGCGCCAGGGCCATGAACAGCTGCACGGCAGCCACAGTACCTTGCGCGGGGTGTTGCAGGTGTCCGCGCCTTCGGACATCGGCCGCAACCTGTTGCTGCCCTGGCTCAGTGCGTTTCGCCGCGAGCACCCGGCGTTGAGCCTGCGCTTCTTCCTTTCCGACCAGATGGCCGATTTCAGCCGTGACCCGGTGGACATCGCCATCCGCTATGGCCTCAATCAGGACGCCAACTACATCGCCCTGCCGCTGGCGCCCTGGAACCGTCGCGTGGTGGTGGCATCCCCCGCCTACCTGGCCCGCCGCGGCCGCCCTCGCACAGCCGAGGAGCTGGAGCAACATGACTGCCTGCTGTACCTGCAGCACAACCGCGTATACGACAAATGGCAGCTGGGCAACCGCACCGTGCAGGTGCGCGGGCCGTTGGTCAGCGACGATGCCGACGTGGTACGGCGCTGGGCGCTGGAAGGCGAAGGCATCGTCTACAAGTCGTGGCTGGACGTCAGCGCCAACATCGCCGCCGGCGAACTGGAAGTCCTGTTGCCAGACCACCAGGGCGAAGCCACGCCCGTGACGCTGGTGTGCCCGCACCGCAAACAGTTGTCGCCCGCAGTGACCCAACTGCACCTGTGGCTGCGCGAGCGCTTTGCCGCACTGCAGCCTGCACAATTGTTCTAAACCGCCGGGCGCACCTGCGCTATGGTGAACTGCCCTCCCCGTCAGCAGCGCAGCGCCATGAGCAACTGGATCGACCTCAAGCAGGACGCCGACACCGGCATCGAGTCGGTCCGCGCGCATTTTGTCGGCCATGCCTACGACCCGCACTGGCACGACAGCTTTCTGGTCGGCTTCACCGAGCAGGGTGTGCAGCAGTTCAACTGCCGTCGGGTTCGCCACCAGAGCACTGCAGGCCAAGTCTTCCTGCTCGAACCCGGCGACCTTCACGACGGCCACGCCCCGACTGCCGAAGGCTTCACCTACTCGACCCTGTACCTTGAACCGAGTTGGCTGGACACCGAGCTGCGGGCGCTGTTCGAACAGGCCCCCGGCGACAGCCTGCCGCGTTTCGCCGACACCTTGTGCCACGACGAGCGCCTGGCCCATGCCACCGCCCTGGCGTTCCAGGCGGTGCATGGCCAGGAGTTGCGCATCGTGCGCCAGACGGCCATGGACACCCTGCTGGCCACCCTGACCAGCCACCTGCACTGGCGCAAGCGCCTCAACCCCGACCCGCGCTTGCCACTGACCGCACAGCGGGCGCGTGACTTCCTGCATGCCAATTTCGAGCAGGACATCGGCCTGGAGCAGGTTGCCCAGGCCTGTGGGGTCGACCGTTTCCGCCTGACCCGCGCCTTCAAGGCCGCTTTCGGCCTGGCGCCCCATGCCTACCTGGTCCAGCTGCGGCTGGCCCGTGCCCGGCGCCTGCTTGCCTACGGCCAGACACCTGCCGAGGTGGCCATGGCCCTGGGCTTTGCCGACCAGAGCCACCTGGGTCGCTGGTTCCGTCGTGCCTATCGGCTGACACCGGCCGACTACCGACGCCGCTGCTCAAACCTTCCAGACTGACAAGCCGTCACTGGCGACCATGGGGCCCTGAGCATTCGGAGCCGTTCCCATGTCGCAATCGTTGTTACCTTTCATGCTTTTCGCGCTGGTCTCGAGCATCAGCCCGGGGCCGACCAACCTGCTGATTCTCGCCCACGGCGCCCGGCAAGGCCTGCGCGCAAGCCTGGCACCGATCCTGGCGGCCTGCGGTGCGGCGGCAATAATCGTGTTGCTGGTCGGGCTGGGGCTGGGTGAGGTGCTGGTGCGCCATCCAATCGCCCAGCAGGCGATGAGCTGGGCCGGGGTGCTGTGGTTGAGCTGGCTGGCCTGGCGCATGCTGAGCAGTGCCGGCGAGCCGCTGGATACGGCAGGCGGCAAGCCGTTCGGCGCAGTCAGCGCGGCATCGTTGCAGGTGATCAACCCGAAGGTGTGGATGATGGCGGTGGCCGTGATTGGCGTGTTTGCGGCGCCGACGCTGCCGGTGTGGCAATTGGCCCTGGTGTTTCTGTTGATAGCCGTGCCGTGCATGGCGGTGTGGGCCGTGTTGGGGGTGGGCAGTGCGCGCTGGTTGCAGGCCCCAGGGCGGTTGCTGTGGTTCAACCGCGGGTTGGCGGGGTTGCTGCTGGTTTCCGCCTGGGCTGCGGTGCTTCACTGAA
>NZ_JABWRP020000002.1 GCF_014269035.2 Pseudomonas vlassakiae | reverse complement strand
GTACTGGCCACCGCCAGCAGCAACCCCACCACCGCCACACTGCCGCCAACCATGCCGATATCAGCCACGCCCATCTGGCTGCTGACGATACTGCCCAGCAACGCTCCGCCACCGATGCCGATGTTGTAGATGCCGGAGAACAGCGCCATGGCCACGTCGGTGGCATCGGACGCCAGCTTCAGGGTCTTGGATTGCAGCGCCAGGCTGAAGCTGAGAATCGCCACGCCCCAGAACATGCTCAACGCCGCGAACACATAGAAGTTGCCCGACAGCGGCAGCAGCAACACCAGGCAAGCCGCCAGCACCCCGATCGAACCCACCAGGAAGCCATGCGGGTAACGGTCGCTGTAGCGGCTGAACAACAGCGAACCGAACACGCCAGCGCCACCGAACAACAGCAGCAACAGCGTGGTGCGCTCGCCACCGATCTGCGCCACGTGCAAGGCAAAGGGCTCGATGTAGCTATAGGCGGTGAACTGCGCGGTGATCACCAGCGTCACCAGCAGGTAGGTAATCACCAGCGCCGGGCGCCTGAACAGGATCGGCAGGCTACGCAGCGAACCGGAGTTCTGGCTCGGCAGCAATGGCAGCGACTTCATCAGGCACAGCATGGTCACCAGCGCTACGCCGGCAATGCTGAGGAAGGTGATGCGCCAGCCCAGCGCCTCGCCCACCACGCGCCCCAACGGGATGCCCAGCACCATGGCCAGGGTCGTGCCTGTCGCCAGCAACCCCAGGGCCTTGGCCTGCTGGCCCGGCGGCGCCACGCGCACGGCCAGCGAGGCGGTGATGGCCCAGAACACGGCGTGGGCCAGGGCGATACCGATGCGGCTGACCAGCAGCATGGCAAAGCTCTGCGACAACCACGACAGCAGGTGGCTGATGATGAACACCAGGAACACCAACAGCAGCAGGCGCCGGCGCTCGATGTTGCGGGTAAGCAGCATCATCGGCAGCGAAGCCAGTGCCACCACCCAGGCATAGATGGTCAGCATCAGGCCGACCTGCGCGGTGGTCATGTCGAAGCTGCGGCCAATGTCGCTGAGCAGCGCTACCGGGACGAACTCGGTGGTATTGAAGATGAAGGCCGCCAGGGCCAGGGCAATCACGCTCAGCCAGCTGCCAGCACCCGCGGTCGGTGGCAGGTTGGTGGGGATGGGTCCGTTCATGGGCTGGAATCTGTTCTCCGCAGGCAAGGCGAAAGGACGCGCGTCAGGGGCCAAGTATCGGCCGCGCTGAGGCACGGGTTTGTTATTGGAAGGAATGCCCGCATGGTACGCGTCACGCCGGGGCCCCACAACCTTGACAGCCGGGGGAGCCCCTGACGGCCGAGGCGCAAGGCCCTGCCTGTACCGGCGCAGGTGGCCGGTACAGGCCACCATCAGCCCTGCAGGGTGGCCATGTCGATGACGAAGCGGTACTTCACATCACCGGCGATCATGCGCTCATAGGCCTGGTTGATGTTGCGAATGTCGAGCATCTCGATATCGCAACGAATGTCGTGGGCGGCACAGAAATCCAGCACTTCCTGGGTTTCGGCGATACCGCCAATCAGCGAACCGGCCAGTACCCTGCGCTTCATCACCAGGTTGGCGGCATGCACGGCCGGGGCGATCGGTTCGATCAGGCCGACCAGGATGTGCACGCCATCGAACTTCAGGGTCTCCAGGTACGGATTGAGGTCGTGCTGCACGGGAATGGTGTCGAGCAGGAAGTCGAAACGGCCCGCCGCCGCGTGCATCTGTTCGGCATCGGTGGAGACGATCACATGGTCGGCACCCTGGCGGCGGGCCTCCTCGGCCTTGGCCTGGGAGCGGGTGAACAGGGTCACTTCGGCGCCGAGGGCCTTGGCCAGCTTGATGCCCATATGGCCCAGGCCACCCATGCCGAGGATGCCGATCTTGTGGCCAGGACCGACGCCATGGTGCTTGAGCGGCGAGTAGGTGGTGATACCTGCGCAGAGGATCGGCGCCGCGCTGGGCAGGTCCATGCCGGCCGGGATGCGCACCACGAAGTGCTCGCTGACCACGATGCTGCTGGAGTAGCCGCCCAGGGTGTTGCTGCCGTCGACCCGGTCCGGGGTGGCGTAGGTCATGGTCGGGCCTTCGAGGCAGTATTGCTCCAGGTCCTTGGCGCAGGCCTCGCAGTGGCGGCAGGAGTCGACCATGCAACCGACGCCGACCAGGTCGCCGACCTTGTGCGAAGTGACCTGATCACCCACCGCGGTGACCCGGCCAATGATCTCGTGGCCAGGCATCAGCGGGTACACGGCGATGCCCCATTCGTTGCGCGCCTGGTGGATGTCGGAATGGCAAACGCCACAGTAGAGGATCTCGATGGCGACGTCGTCCGGGCGCGGGGCGCGGCGCTCGAAGGTCATGGGGGCCAAGGGGCTGGTCGGGGTTTGGGCGGCGTAACCGATGGCGGTGTACATGCGGGACCTCACAGGGAAGTGAAACGATTCAGGCTGCGTATTCTGCTCGCCCTCGCCCTGCCCCGCACACGGCTGATCCTCCGGCATCCATGCCTGATTCTCCGAACCTGCCAGCGACCATCTGGCGCTGGCCTGCCGATCTGCGATGATGCCACTGTCTGATCCTCTGCCCTGGTTACTCATGCAACTGACCCGCCACGTCGACGCCAACGCCCCGCTGTGCTCGCTGATCCGCAGCCTGGCCACCCGCCCGGGGTTCGTGCCCACGCACCTGCCCCAAGTACAGGTGCTGAGCTGGGACCACTATGTGGCCAGCAGCCCGCAGATCTACGAGCCGAGCCTGATGATCCTGGCCCAGGGCAGCAAGCTGGCGCGCCTCGGCCCGCGCACCCTGGAATACGGCGCCGGCCATTACCTGGTGCAGGCGCTGTCGGTGCCGTTCATGTGCGAAACCTTTGCCACCACCGACGAGCCGCTGCTGGGCGTGGCGGTGGACATCGACCGCGCTGTGCTGGGTGAACTGGTGCAGAGCATGGCCCTGGCACCTGACCCTGCAGTGCAGGCGCAAACCCCACAGTCGATGACCTCGGCGGCGCTCGATGCACCGATGCGTGAGTCGGTGGAGCGCCTGCTGCAATGCCTGCAGGACCCCGTGGACGCCAAGGTGCTGGGCCCGGCGAGAGTCCGCGAGGTGTTGTACACCGCGCTACGCGGCCCCCAGGCCGGGGTGCTGCGCGCACTGGTCGAACAGCAGGGGCACTTCGCCCGGATCGGCGCAGCGCTCACCCACCTGCGCGAACATTACACCGAGCCGCTGAGTGTCGAGGCACTGGCCGCCTGCGCCAACATGAGCGTGTCGACCTTCCATGAGCACTTCAAACGCTGCACCGACATGGCGCCGATGCAGTACCTCAAGCGCCTGCGCCTGCTCAAGGCGCAGCAGATGCTGATCGGTGAAGGGCTCGGGGTGGCGCAGACGGCGCACCGCGTGGGGTACCAGAGCACCTCGCAGTTCAGCCGCGAGTACAAGCGCCAGTTTGCCCGCAGCCCTGGGGAGGAAATGCCTTACCAGAGCCTGCCGGTCTGACACCGGCGCGAATCACTGGCGCTCGACCATGGCAACGATGGCCGCCGCCAACTCGGCCTTGGCGTGCACCGCCTCAAGCTCCCCTGCCGCTGCCGCCTGCGACAAGGCCTCGGCCGCTCCCACCAGCAGGCGCATGCCCGCCGCAGCGATCGCACCACTGGGTGCAAACTCGGCCAGTGCCGCGCGGCACTTATCGAGAAACGGCTGTTCATAGGCGCGTTTCAAGGCTTCCAGTTCCGGCGACCCTGCAAGTGCTGCCGACACACCGGGCATTTCGCGCCCCTGGCTGATTACGCAATCCACATACGCAGCCGCAATCACCCCGGCACGCCCGGCCAAGGTCGCCTCGCCTCCTTCCAGCGCCTGCGCAAGCATCATCGACTGGCGCGCATCGTAATCCTGGAACAACGCCGCCAGCAGCCCGGTGCGGGTTTCGAAATGGTCATACACCACCGGCTTGGTGACCCCCGACTGCTCGGCCAGACGGCCAAGGCTGAGGGCTTCAGTGCCTTCCTCGCGTACCAGCTGCCAAGCCACATCGAGCAGTTGGCGCCGACGCTCATCGCGGGAAAGGCGCTTGCGTGGCTGTGCCTTGTCATCGCTTGACATTGCTTACCTACCAAAAGTAACTTACCAATCGTAACTTACCTTGAGTATATAGCGCTCAAGGCAGCCGCGCACTTTCCCACTGGAGACAACACCATGCAAGCGTTGATCGTTATTGGCCATCACGACCCGGACTCACTCACCCACGCCCTCGCCCGGCAAGTTGCCGAAGGCCTGGCCAGCGCCGGTCACAGCAGTGAAATCGCCGACCTGGCCAGCGAGGGCTTCGACCCACGCTTTGGTCCCGCTGACCACGCCGTGCATCGCGGCCTGGCAGAACCGCCGGCCGACGTGCTGCTGGAACAGGCCCGCATCGACCGCGCCGATGCCCTGGTGCTGGTCTACCCGATTTACTGGTGGTCGCTGCCAGCCCTGCTCAAAGGCTGGGTCGAGCGGGTGTTCAGCAATGGCTGGGCATTCGACTACCAGTCTGGAGCGTTGATCAAGAAGCTGCGTGGCATGAAGGTACACCTGATCGGCGTTGCCGGTGGAGATACCGCCCTGTTCGAGCGACATGGTTACGACGAGGCCATGCGCGTGCAGATAGAACACGGCATCTTCGACTATTGCGGCGCCACGGTGCTTGGCTCGAGCTTGCTGGAAAACAGCGAAGGACCGGATGCCGCACTGCACCTGCGTACCGCCCGCGCTCTGGGCGAGCAGCTGTTCATGCCCGCTCGCAGCCAGATCGCCTGACCGGCGCTAACCCGCCAGAGGCCACTGCGCCAGCGGCCAGTAACGGCCCTTGCGCGACTCGTACAAGGTGAAGTGTCGGGCGCTGAGATGAAACTCAGGCGCCACGGCCGCCTCCGGGGCCTGGCCGCGAAAGTCCCGGGACAGGGTCAGGTGCGGGCGGTAATCACGGGCCTGCTCTTCGAAGCCCATCGGCAACAACGCCTGCTGCAGGGCATAGGCCAGCTGGCGCAAGGCGATGGGTGTTTCCTGCGGCTCCAGCACCAGCACGTTGGCGCGCTGCCAGGTTGTCAGCTGGTTCAGCAGCAAGCGCAAGGGCGCGCCCGGCAGCGCCAGGCTGTCCACCGCCGCGCAGATGGCCGGCACCTGGGCCACAGCCACATCGCCAAGAAACAGCAAGGTCAGGTGGAAGTTTTCGCTGGGCACCGGCTTGCCGCTGCGCAGGTTCAGGCCGCGCCGCCACTGGCTGATCGCACGGCGTTGGGCGTCGCTGACGGGCAAGGCGAAGAACAACCGCTTGAAGGGGGTGCCACTCGGGCGAAGGTCCGGGACCATGTGCTCTCCATCACGTGAAACGTTTTTGCGCACTTCAGGCGCCTTACACCAATGTCGGGCCGCATCAACGTAACAATAAGTACAAACTACCCCCATGATTGTTTATGCTGGCGAGCTTATGCCATGGCGCATGGCCATTTTTCGACAAGTAACCGTCCATGAAAATTGCACTCGTACTGATCTTCGTTCTCTCGATCGCCTATGTTCACCTGCGCGGTCGGGTACGCCACAAGCTGACCCGTCAGCTGGGCGACCATTCCAGCTTCCTGGCGCCGGTCAACAGCTTCCTGTACCTGTTCTCCAAGCACCCGGCCAAGCCTTACCTGCCGGTCGAGGCGTTTCCCGAGCTGCAGCCGCTCAAGGACCACTGGCAGGAAATCCGCGCCGAAGCCCAGCAACTGCTGCACGTGGGCGAGATCAAGAAGTCCGATAATTATGACGACGTCGGTTTCAATTCGTTCTTCAAGACCGGCTGGAAGCGCTTCTACCTGAAGTGGTACGGCGAAAGCCACCCTTCGGCGATGACCCTGTGCCCGCGCACCACCGAGCTGCTGCAAGGCATCGGCACGGTCAAGGCGGCGATGTTCGCCACCCTGCCACCGGGTGCCAAGCTGGTCCGTCACCGTGACCCGTATGCCGGCTCGTACCGCTTCCATCTCGGCCTGGACACGCCGAACGATGACGGTTGCTACATCGATGTGGACGGCGAGAAATACTCCTGGCGCGATGGCGAGGGCGTGGTTTTCGACGAAACGTACATCCACTACGCCGCCAATACCACCGAGCACAACCGCATCATCCTGTTCTGCGACATCGAGCGCCCGCTGAAATACCGCTGGGCCACCGCGTTCAACCGCTGGTTCAGCCGCAACGTCATGGCCGCCGCGGCCGCCCCCAACGACGCCGGCGACAAGACCGGTGGCATCAACCGCCTGTTCACCCGCATCTACAAGATCCGCGAGCGTGGCAAGGCGCTGAAGAAGCGCAACCGCATGCGCTACTACCTGGAGAAGTGGCTGGTGGTCGCGGCCCTGGTGCTGGTGTTCGTCTACATCTGACCGGCACGTTGGCCATTGCAGAAGCGGCCTTGCCTGGCCGCTTCAATGCTGGCCAGCACTAAAGTACAAGTCTCGCTTCCCAGGCTTCGACTAGCATGAAAGCTCCACTCGCAACCTTACCAAGGTGAAGACGATGAGCATGATGGACTGGGACGCCTACCGTAAGCAGTTGATGGCCGGCATCGGCGATCTCAAGCAATTGTCCCCCGACACCGTGGCCGGCTACATGACCGCCAGCGGCGCGGGCGCCAAGACCAACCACCTGGACGCCAAGACCCGCGAGCTGATCTCCCTGGCCGTGGCGGTCACCACCCGCTGCGACGGCTGCATCGCCGTGCACTCGCAACAGGCCGTCAAGCACGGCGCCACCCGTGAGGAAATCGCCGAGGCGCTGGGTGTGGCCGTGGCGATGAACGCCGGGGCCGCGCTGGTCTACTCGGCCCGCGCCCTGGATGCGCTGGGCAAGGCCAACGGCTGAAGCCAAACGGCGCCGCCGCCCTTGCGCGACGGCGCCGCGCCACCCAGACTTGGCGGCCTAGCCATTGCAGGAACCGCCATGATCCACATTCGCCCCATGACGCCCGACGATTTCGAGCGTTTCTGGCCGACCTTCCAGGCCATCGTTCAGGCCCGCGAAACCTACGCCTTCGACCCCGAGCTGAACGTCGAGCAGGCCCGCCAGCTGTGGCTGCAACTGCCGCTGCACACGCTGGTGGCCGAAGAGGATGGCGAGCTGCTCGGTTCCTACTACCTCAAGGCCAACGCCGCCGGCCCCGGCGCCCATGTCGGCAACTGCGGCTACATGGTCTGCGACGCTGCCCGTGGCCGTGGTGTGGCGCGGCTGATGTGCGAGCACTCGCAGAAGCTGGCGCGCCAGGAGGGCTTCCTGGCGTTGCAGTTCAATTCGGTGGTGGCGAGCAACGAGGTGGCGGTGGCGCTGTGGACCCGGCTGGGCTTCGAGACAGTGGGCCGCCTGCCCAAGGCCTATCGCCACGCCCGCCTGGGGTTGGTCGACTGCCTGGTGATGTACAAGTGGCTGGCCGATGAGCCAGTGGTGGAGAAGCCTCCCCTGCTCATCGGGCGCAAGAACATCGAGGCACGGGTGTCACGCCGCCGCGGGCGCTGACACGCGCATTTGACGCGCTGGCCATTCGATGGTCAGATGCGCGCCAGTTTCAGGTGTCCTGCGCCGCCGTGCGCAGGGTGAAACGGGAAGCCGGTGCGTCGTGGTTCACGACAAGTCCGGCGCTGCCCCCGCAACGGTAAGCGAGCGATGCCTTCGACACACCACTGTGCGCCAGCATGGGAAGGTGAAGGCCTCACGACCCTCGCAAGCCCGGAGACCGGCCTGAAGCTTCACTTGGCAACCCGCGGTGGGCGGGCGCAGGCCGGTATCCGCGTGCGCCTGCGTGCGGGGTGCGCCTTTGCGTGTTTTCCACCGGGATCCATTCATTCCTGCAGCAGTGGAACGACATGTCCCGACTCATCAAGCTTCATCCCCTGGCGGCCTGCCTGGCCGTTACCCTGCCGGCCCTGGCCGACGAACCTGTGCTGAGCCTCCCCTCCACGGCCATCACCGATACCCGTGACCCAAAGCACGTCGACCTGGCCACGCCGACCGAGGCCGGTTCACGGCTGCACCTCAGTGCCCTGGAAACCCCGGCCAGCACCAGCAGCATCACGGCCGAACAGATCGAACAACGCAACAACCTCACCGTGCAGGACGCCGTGACCCGCTCCCCCGGCATCACCTTCATCGGCAACCCCGGCGATGGCGGCACCGGCCTGTCGGCGCGCGGCTTCACCGGCCATGGTTCGGTGATGACCCTGTTCGACGGTGCGCGCCTGTATACCGGGGCCGGCACCCAGACCTTCCCGGTCGACCCGTGGATGGTCGAGCAGGTCGACGTGATCCGCGGCCCGGCTTCGGTGCTGTATGGCGAAGGCGCGACCGGCGCGGTGATCAACGTGATCCCGAAAAAGCCGTTCACCGGCGACATCCACAACCGCCTGCGCCTGGGCTACGGCTCATGGGACCGCCAGCAGCTTGGCCTGGACAGCGGCGGCAGCCTCAGCGAACGCCTGAGCTACCGCCTGACCCTGAACCAGCAGGCCGGCAACGGTTGGGTCGACCGCACCGATTCGCGCAGCCTGGCCCTCAGTGCCGCGCTGCGCTTCGATGCCAACGACGACCTGAGCTTCACCCTCGCCCACGAGCGTGGCGACGCCCAGCCGGCCAACTACTACGGCACGCCACTGATCGACGGCCATTACCGCAGCAGCCTGCGCAAGAAGAACTACAACGTCCAGAACGATGTGCAGCGCTACCACGACGAGTGGACCCGTTTCACCACCGACTGGGCGATCAACGACCAGCTCAGCGCCAGCAACCAGCTCTACTCCATCAAGAGCCGCCGCCACTGGCGCAATGCCGAGAACTACCGCTGGGACGCCGACCGCGAGCAGCTGGAGCGCCAGAGCTACCTGCAGATCAGGCACAACCAGGAGCAGATCGGCGACCGCCAGACCTTCACCTTCGATCACAGCCTGTTCGGCCTGGCCAGCAAGACCCTGGTCGGTGTCGAGTACAACAAGGTGCGCTTCAACGTCGACAGCAACCGGCCGTACAACGACGTGGGCGGCGACTACATCGACCCGTGGCAGCCGACCCCGGGCGGGTTCCACAGCGACTCGCCAACCCGCCCGCAGACGCTGTCCACCACCCACACCTTCGCCCTGTTCGCCGAGAACCGCCTGCAGCTGACCGAGCGCCTGTCGCTGGTGACCGGCGTGCGCCGCGACCAGAACCACATTGATCGCGACAACCTGGTCGATGGCAGCCGTAGCGACCGCAGCCTGCAAGGCGGCAACTGGCGGGCCGGGCTGGTGTTTGCGCTCACCGACGATCTGTCGTTGTACGGCCAGTTCTCCACCAGCGAGGATGGCGTGGATAACCTGGTCAGCCTCAGCCCGACGCAGATGGATTACGACCTGACCGAAGCGAAGCAGACTGAGTTGGGGCTCAAGCAACGCTTCTGGGAAGGCCGTGGCGAGTGGACGCTCGCCGCGTTCCACATCGTCAAGAAAAAGCTGCTGGTGGACGACCCGATCTCCCACGAGGCGCAGCAGGCCGGGCAACAGACTTCCGATGGCCTTGAGGCATCGCTGGAGCTGGCCCTGGGGCAGCAGTGGCAGGTGTCGGCCAATGCGTCACTGGTTAGGGCGAAATACGATGATTTCGACGAGGTAGTCGATGGCGTGGCCCAGGACCGCGCCGGCAATCGCCCGGCCAATGTGCCGCGGCGTACCGCCAATCTGTGGTTGAGCAAGGGCTTTGGCCAGCGAGTGGAAGCCGGGATTGGCGCGCGATATGTGGATGAGCGTTATGCCGATTCCGCCAATAGCCAGAGTGCGCCGGGGTACACCGTGGTCGATGCCAATATCGGCTGGCAGGTGCTGCCCGATGTGCGCCTGGGGTTGCAGGTGAACAACTTGTTCGACCGGGAATATGTGGCGTCGGTGTTCAGTGGCGAGCAGTGGGTGATGGGGGCGCCGCGATCATATTTCGCTACCGTGGATTACACCTTCTGAGCTGATGGCCTCTTCGCGGGTAAACCCTCGAAGAGGCCGGTACAGGTAATACAAAAACCGCTTTCAGAAGCAAATGAAATAGTTATAAGATAACGTTTCATTTGACATTCATTCCTGACTGCGACCCCTTTCCATGACCAGCGCCTCAGCCACCCCCACCCTGCTCACCCAGCGCCTGCAGAGCATCGATGCCCTGCGCGGCCTGGTGATCCTGTTCATGCTCCTCGACCACGTGCGTGAAACCTTTTTCCTGCACCGCCAGGTCAGCGACCCGATGGCCATCGATGCCACCGACCCGTCGCTGTTCGCCAGCCGCACCCTGGCTCACCTGTGCGCGCCGGTGTTCGTCCTGCTCACCGGCCTGTCGGCCTGGCTGTATGGCGAGAAATACAAGGGTTGTAGCGATGTCTCGGCGTTCCTGTTCAAGCGTGGGCTGTTCCTGGTGGTGCTGGAATTCACCCTGGTCAACTTCGCCTGGACCTTCCAGCTGCCGCCGAACGTGGTCTACATGCAGGTGATCTGGGCCATCGGCGTGAGCATGATCGCCCTGTCGCTGCTGGTGTGGCTGCCGCGTCCGGCCCTGCTCGCCGTGGGCGCGCTGATCATCGCCGGCCACAACCTGCTCGATGGCCTGCACTTCGACGCGCAATCAGCCCTGCATGTACCGTGGGCGATCCTGCATGACCGCGGCTGGCTGGAGGTCTCGGAGAACCTGCGCCTGCGCACCTCCTACCCGGTGCTGCCGTGGATCGGAGTGATCGCGCTGGGCTACGGCCTCGGCCCGTGGTTCGCCCGTGGCAGCGACGCCGACGAGCGCCAGCACCGTCTGCTGATGGCTGGCGCCATCGCCCTGCTCGGCTTCATGGTGCTGCGCCTCTACAACGGCTACGGCGAGGCGCCGTGGAGCGGCTACCCGACCATCACCCAGACGCTGATGAGCTTCTTCAACATCACCAAATACCCGCCCTCGCTGCTGTTCCTGGCCTTGACCCTGGGTTGCGGCCTACTGTTGCTGCGCGCCTTCGAGCGCGCCGGGCTCGCCCGCTGGATCAGCGCCCTGGCGGTGTTCGGCGCAGCGCCGATGTTCTTCTACCTGCTGCACCTGTACGTGCTCAAGCTGCTGTACCTGGCCTGCGTGGCGCTGTTCGGCCTCAACCAGGGCGACTACTTCGGCTTCGACGCCATCGGCGCGGTGTGGCTGGCCTCGCTGCTGCTGGCGGCGGCGCTGTACCTGCCGGTGCGCTGGTTTGCCCGGCTCAAGGCGCGCCGGCGCGACATCCACTGGCTGAAGTACTTCTGATTTGGCGTTTCACCTGGCGGCCGGATGGTCTACCATGCCGCCCGCCGGTTTCCACCACGGAATTAATAGGGAATCCCGGGCCCGCCCAACCCGGCGTGCCAATCGGAACTGCCCCCGCAACTGTAGGTGCCGAGCCTGCTCCATCGATGCCACTGGACCTGATCCGGGAAGGCCGGAGCCAGGCGAGGACGCACCAGTCAGGAGACCTGCCGGCATACATTCACCAACCGGCGGGGTGTCCGGGATGGCCATCCGTGTTGCCCCTGCACGTGCAGGGCTGCGGCGATGCCTGTCCGTGCGTTCCTCACCAGAACTGTCCGACAGGAGATCGCCCAGCATGCTGCCCCGTATCGCCACCTTGCTCGCCGGCCTGAGCCTCACCGGCCTGGCTCAGGCCGCGGCCACCCTTTACCCGCTGACCGTCGACAACTGCGGCGCGCCGCAGACCTTCGCCCAGGCGCCTGAGCGTGCGGTCACCATCGGCCAGGCCGGCACCGAGATGCTTTACGCCCTGGGCCTGGGCGACACGCTGGCCGGCACCTCTTTGTGGTTCAACAACGTGTTGCCCGAATACCAGGCACTGAACGACAAGGTGCCGCGCCTGGCCGACAACGAGCCCAGCTTCGAAGCCGTGGTCGGCAAGCGCCCGCAACTGGTGGCGGTGCAGTTCGAGTGGATGGTCGGCGCCCAGGGCGCGGTCGCCACCCGTGAACAGTTCCGCGAACTGAACATCGCCACCTACCTGCTGCCCTCGGACTGTGAAGGCAAGGACAACCTGGTCGGCGCCGACGGCACCCGCCTGCAGGCATTCCAGGTCGACAGCCTCTACAAGAGCATCAGCCAGCTGGCCGAGATCTTCGACGTACAGGACCGCGGTGCCGCGCTCAATGCCGACCTCAAGGCACGCCTGGAGGGTGCCCGGCAGCAACTGGCCGGCAAGGACCTGTCGCAGACTTCGGCGCTGTTCTGGTTCTCCAGCGCCGACCTCGGCATCGACCCTTATGTTGCGGGCCGCCAGGGCGTAGCCGACTTCATGCTGCGCACCCTGGGCGTGCGCAACGTGGTCGAGTCGACCGAGGAATGGCCGACCGTAGGCTGGGAAACCCTGGCCAAGGCCAACCCGACCTGGCTGATCATCGCGCGCATGGACCGCCGCCGCTACCCCGCCGACGATTACCGGAAAAAGCTCGAATTCCTCCGCCACGACCCGGTGACGAAGCAGATGGATGCGGTAAAGAACAACCGCATCATCATCCTTGACGCCGATGCCATGCAGGCCGGCATCCGCCTGTTCCGAGGCCTGCAGACCTTGTCCGCAGCCTTCGCCAGCGGTAAAGCGGCACCATGATGAAAGCTCTGCCCTACAGCGCCCTGGCCCTGCTGGCCTTGCTCGCGGCCGTGCTGGCCGGCACGGCCATCGGCGAAACCAACCTGCCGCCACAGGTGGTCTACCAGGTGCTGGCCAACCACCTGTGGCAGGCCGGCTATCCGGTCGACCCGATCGACGCCGGCATCGTCTGGAACTACCGCCTGACCCGCGCCCTGGTCGCCGCCGCTTGCGGGGCGGGGCTGGCGACCTGTGGGGTGATCCTCCAGGCGCTGCTGCGCAACCCGCTGGCCGAGCCCTACCTGCTCGGGCTGTCGGCCGGCGCATCGACGGGTGCGGTGCTGGTTGGCCTGCTGGGCCTGGGCAGCGTCGCCCTGAGCATGTCCGGCGGCGCCTTCATCGGTGCCCTGGCGGCCTTTTTGCTGGTGCTGGTGCTGGCCCGTGCGGCCGGGCCGAGCAACAACCACGCGCAAGTCATCCTCGCCGGTATCGCCGGCTCCCAGCTGTTCACCGCCGTCACCGCTTTGCTCATAACCAAGTCGGCCACCGCCGAACAGGCACGCGGCATCCTGTTCTGGCTGCTGGGCAACCTCAGTGGCGTGCGCTGGCCGGCGGTGTGGCAGGCATTGCCCGTGGCGCTGTTCGGCCTGGCGGTGTGCCTGTGGCACCGCCGGGCGCTGGATGCCTTCACCTTCGGCGCCGACTCGGCAGCTTCGCTGGGCATCGCCGTGCGCCGCACGCAATGGCTGCTGATCAGCTGCGCGGCGCTGGTAACGGCGGTGATGGTGTCGATCGTCGGCGCCATCGGTTTCGTCGGCCTGGTCATCCCCCACGCCCTGCGCCTGCTGCTCGGCCCCGGCCATAGCCGCCTGCTGCCGGCCAGCGCGCTGGGCGGCGCCTTGTTCCTGATTGCCGCCGATGTGCTGTCGCGCACGCTGATCGGCGGCCAGGTGATCCCGGTCGGCGTGGTCACCGCATTGATCGGCGCGCCCGTGTTCGCCCTGATCCTGGTCAGCCGCCGGGGGCGCCCATGAACGTCATGAACAGCGCGCACGTCGCGCCACTCGCCTGCCGCGGGCTGGGCCTGCAACTGTCAGGCAACCACGTGCTGAGCAACATCGACCTCAGCGTGGCGGCCGGTGAAACCCTGGGCATCGTCGGCCCCAACGGTTCAGGCAAATCGTCCCTGCTCAAATTGCTGGCCGGGCTGCGCACGCCGAGCAGCGGCACCGTGCAGCTGCTCGGCGAGCCCCTGGCGCGCCTGCCGCGCCGGCGCGTCGCCCAGGCGTTGGCGCTGGTCGAACAACAGGCCGACACCCTCGACGCGATCAGCGTGTTCGACGCCGTCGCCCTGGGGCGCACGCCCTGGCTGTCGGCGCTGGCGCCGTTTTCCCGCGAAGACCGGGCCCTGGTCGAACAGGCCCTGGCCGACCTCGACGCCACTCACCTGCGTGAACGGGCCTGGAGTTCGCTGTCCGGCGGCGAGCGCCAGCGCGTGCACATCGCCCGCGCCCTGGCCCAGCGCCCGCAGGTACTGCTGCTCGACGAGCCGACCAACCACCTCGACATCCAGCACCAGTTGAGCCTGCTGCAACAGGTGCAGGCGTTGCCGGTGACCACCCTGGTGGCCCTGCACGACCTCAACCAGGCGCTGACCTGCGACCGTGTGGCAGTGCTCGACCAAGGCCGCCTGGTGGCCCTTGGCAAGCCGCTGCAGGTGCTGACCCCCGAGCGCCTGCTGAGCACCTTTGGCGTGCACGCCCACTACCTCACCGACCCCTTCGACGGCGCACGCATCCTGCGTTTCCGCGCCCCCTGAACCAGGACGTTCCCGCCATGTTGTTGCGCCCCGCCGCTGTGCTTTTGTCCCTGCCACTGGCAGGCCTGGCGCCATTTGCCTTCGCGGACTCGGCGCAGTCGCACAGCAGCGGTTTCGTCGAAGACAGCAGCTGGAGCATCCTCAACCGGACGGTCTACGACCAGCGTGACTACAAGCACGGCGGGCGTAACAGCGGCGCGCGCAATGCCTACAAGCCACGCAGCGAACGTAACGGCCTGGCCGAGGAATGGGCCTACGGCCTGATGGGCACGTACCAGTCCGGTTTCACCCAGGGCCTGATCGGCGTCGGCGTCGATGCCCACGCCTATCAGGGCGTGCAGCTCGACAGCGGTGGCGGCCGTGCCGGCAAGGCACGCCTGCTGGGCCTGGACAACGACGGCCATCCCAAGAGTGAGTACAGCCGGGGTGGCGCGGCGCTGAAACTGCGGGCATCCAACACCGTGTTGTCCTGGGGCGAACAGCGAGTGAAGACGCCAGTGTTCAGCTCCTCCGACAGCCGCCTGCTGCCCGAAACCGCCACGGGCCTGTTCCTGACCAGCAGCGAGATCGACACCCTCAAGCTGGTCGCCGGCCACTTCAACGAAAGCACCGACCGCAACGCCTCCAGCCACGACCAGGGCTTCGTGGTGAACTACTCCGACGGCCGCCAGGGCAACAGCTTCGACCTCGCCGGCCTGGTGTGGAACCCCGGCGCTGCCTTCAGTGGTAGCCTGTACACCTCACGCTATGCAGACACCTGGAACCAGCACTACCTTGGCAGCACCTTCACCCAGGCCCTGGGCGACCGCCGCAGCCTGAGCCTGGACCTCAACCTGTACCGCACCACCGACGCCGGCAAGGCGCTGTCCGGTCGCATCGACAACACCACCTGGAGCCTGGTCTCACGCTACAACCAGGGCCCGCACAGTTACAGCCTCGGCTGGCAGCAAGTGGATGGCAACACGCCGTTCGACTACGTCACGCGTGGGGCAATCTACATCGCCAATGCCGTGCAGATGTCCGACTTCAACGCACCGAACGAAAAGTCATGGCAGGCGCGCTATGACTTGAACATGGGTGGCTACGGCATGCCGGGGCTGAACCTGACTGCCCTGTATGTACGCGGTTTCGATATCGACGGCAGCCATGTCGACCCCAACGGCGGCTATGCGTACCTGGGTTATGGCAAGGGTGGCAAGCACTGGGAACGTGACCTCGAGGCACGCTATGTGGTGCAGAGCGGCAAGGCCAAGGGCACCACCTTCTCGCTGCGGCACAACGTGCACCGCGGCAACACGGCGCAGGCGGAGCTCGATGGCAATCAGATCCGCCTGGCAGTGGAATGGCCGTTGTCAGGCGGCTTCTGACAGCCACTGCGACACCGCTATAATCCCCCTCTCGGAAACACCCGCCCAAGGCCGCCCCATGCCCCGCATCCAGAAGTTGCTGCTCCCCCTGCTGCTCACTGCCGCCCTCGCCGGCTGCGACCAGAAGCCCACCCGCGAACAGCAGATCCTGGCCAACCTGCCGTTGCAGGAGGCCTACGACCACAATATCGAGCGCATGGCGGCACTGCTCACGCGCACCCACCCGCAGCTGGATGCGGCCACCATCAGCAACGTCCTGCGCAAACACCTCACCGTCGAGGACCAGCGCCAGGACCTGTACAAGCTGTATGGTGAAAAGAACTTCAGCGACGCTGAGTTCGCGACCATCGTCGCCGCCACCCGCGACCCGGCCAAGGCCAAGGCGCTGGAAGAGACCGAGGAAGGCAAGCGTTTGAGCGACAAGCTCACCGGCCTGATGCGCGAAACGGCGCGGGATGCAAAGGTCCAGGCGCTGGCCGAGCAGCGCATGCAGCAGGTCGAGGATGAACTGCAAGCCCTGGAAAAATCGGGCTCCTGAACCTGGATTGATACTTCGCCTGTTCCGGCCTCTTCGCGGGTAAACCCGCTCACACAGGCATCGCAAAAATCTTCAGAGCAACGCTATCCCTGTGGGTTTACCCGCGAAGAGGCCGGACAGGCTTGAAGTGATCGTTCTCGCAGCCACCGGGTCCAACGAACATTCCTCCTCGGGAGACCGACCATGCCCCGCCTGGGCTTCGCCTGCATGTACCGCCACCCGCACCGCAGCCTGTCGGTGAAAGCGCTGGAAGCCATCGAGCGCACCTTCAACCCGCGCACCACCACACTGCGCTGGCTCACCAGTGCCAGCGAAGCAACGGCCCGGGCCAAACTGCTGGAGCTGGTGCAGCACAACCTCGATGCCCAACTGCGCCTGCTGGCCTATGTCAGCGAATTGCCGCCGATGCTGCGCATGGTGCGCCTGAGTAGCGACCTGCTGCCGCTCTACAGCCACCCCAGTGTCGCGCCGCTGTATCGCGATAGCGAGTTCCAGGCCTTGATGGCCGAAGGCTTCGCCGCCATCGGCAAGCTGGCTCGGGACCAGGATTTGCGCCTGTCATTTCACCCCGGCCAGTACTGTGTGCTCGGCTCGGACCGCCCCGAGGTGGTGGAAAACAGCCTGGCCGAATTCGAATACCACGCCGACATGATCCGCCTGATGGGCTTCGGCCAACGCTTCCAGGACTTCAAGTGCAATGTGCATATCGCCGGGCGCCTCGGCGCGGCAGGTGTGCGCCAGGTATGGCCCAGGTTGTCGCAGGTGGCACGCAACGTGATCACCTTCGAGAACGACGAGAAGACCTATGGCGTCGACGACTGCCTGGCACTGGCCGACCTTGCGCCCGTCGTGCTGGACATCCACCACTGCTGGATCCACGAGGGTGACTACATCGACCCGCACGACCCACGCGTGGCACGGATCATCGACAGTTGGCGCGGTGTGCGGCCGACCATGCACTACTCGCAACCGCCCGAGCACCTGCAAGCACTCGGTTTCGCGGCAGACGGCAAGCTGACCATCCCGCAGCTGCTGGAAAAGGTCAACAAACGCGACCTGTATGTGCACAGTGCGCAGATGTGGAACGACTGGACCAACCGCTACGCCCTGCAGTTCCTCGACCGCTTCGACATCATGTTCGAAGCCAAGGACAAGAACCTGGCGACCCTGGATTTCTACCGGCGCCATGTCGAGCGGGCTTGACCACCAGAACAGCGCAGTAGACCGCTTGCGGTTCGACAAAGATGAACTTAACTGATGTTTCAACACTTGTCATAAATCTGTCGTGTTTCAGTCATAGGATTGACCCCAACCTGACATTTTCACTTCATGGATGAGCGTCTCATGCGTCGTGTGGTTTTCAATCAGAAAGGTGGCGTGGGCAAGTCGAGCATCGCCTGCAACCTCGCCGCGGCCAGCGCCGCCGAGGGCTATCGCACATTGCTGGTCGACCTCGACCCGCAGGCCAACGCCACCTATTACCTCACCGGGCTGACCGACGACGCCATCCCTGCCGGTATCGCCGACTTCTTCCGCCAGACCCTCTCGCCGGCCACCGCCGCTGGCAAGAAGCACCGCGTGGCGATCACCGAAACCCGCTACGACAACCTGCACCTGGTGACCGCCAGCCCCGACCTCAGCAACCTGCAGAGCAAGCTGGAAAGCAAGTTCAAGATCAACAAGCTGCGCAAGCTGCTGGCCGAGCTGGGCGAGGACTACGAGCGGATCTACATCGACACCCCACCTGCGCTGAACTTCTACACCTTCAGTGCCCTGGTGGCCGCCGAGCGCCTGCTGATCCCGTTCGACTGCGACAGCTTCTCGCGCCAGGCGCTGCTCAGCGTCATGGCCGAGGTCGAAGAGCTGCGCCAGGACCACAACCCGGCGCTGCAGGTGGAGGGCGTGGTGGTCAACCAGTTCGCCGGGCGCACCGCGCTGCACCAGACCTTGGTCGATCAGTTACGCGCCGAAGGCATGCCGGTGCTGCCGGTGTACCTGAGCAGTTCCATCAAGATGCGCGAGTCGCACCAGGTTTCGGTACCGTTGGTGCACATGGCGCCACGCCACAAGCTCGCGCAGGAATTCGTCGAACTGCTGGACGTGCTCGAACGCGCCGCCTGAGCTGCGACAACCTGTCACGGCCAGGCACTACCCCGCCATTCGTCCGGGTGATAGATTCGCCGCCATGAAAATCACCCGGCACACCCGCACCCTGACTGCCTGGACGCTCTATGCCAGCGTCCTGTTCAGCCTGTTGCTGTGTGGCCTGCACCACGGCCAGATGGGCGGCCTGCGCCTGGCCGGCCTGGAAGGCGGGTTCTGCTCGATCAACAGCGAGCACGGCGTGGCCATCGACCTCGACGGCGCCGGTAGCGACCCACACATGGCCCAGCTCGATTGCCCGGTGTGCTCCTCGTTCGGCCTGGCCGTGCCACTCGCCAGCGGTGGCTGGTCGTTCAGCCCGGCACAGGCCAAAGCCACTTCGCCCATCGTCGTGCGCAGCTGGGCGCAACCGCCGCCCCGTTACCAACGCCCTGCCCTCACACCCCGCGCTCCACCCGTCGTCCTCCCCGCAGCCGTTATTCAATTCGCCTGACTTCAGCCGGGCGCGCTTGCCTGCGCGCTCGCCGTCAGCCATGACCTTTGCGTGGACGACCTAACAACATGCTTCGCAATACCTCCCTGGTGCTCCTCATGGGCACCTGCACCTTCGCCTGGGCGGACGATGCCGCCGTCGAACTCAACGCCACCACCATCGACGGCGAGCGCGATGCGCCCTCCGGCGTGCAACTCGACCAGCCGATCAGCACCGGCTCGCGGCTGGGCCTGACGGCGCGGGAAACACCCGCCTCGGTGAGCGTCTCGGACCGGCGCATCATCGAGGAACGCGGCGCCAAGGACAGCCAGGACGTGATCAACGCCATGACCGGCGTCAACGCGTCGGCCAACCCGGGCTACGGCGGTTTCGTCAGCTACCGCGGCTTTACCCAGAACCAGGTGACCCAGCTGTTCAACGGCATCAACCTTGGCTACAGCAGCGCCACCCGGCCTGTGGACGCCTGGGTGCTGGACCGCGTCGAGCTGCTCGGCGGCCCGTCGTCGTTCCTGCATGGCGCAGGCGCAGTGGGCGGCTCGATCAACTACATCACCAAGACCGCCAGCCGCGACCAACAGATCATCGATGGCCGCGTGCGCTATGGCAGTTACGACGACTCGGAAGTGGCTTTCGGCATCAACCAGGCCCTGGCCAGCAACCCGGCCGATGCCCGCCATTTCATGCGCCTGGACTTCAGCCACACCGGCAGCAATGGCTACATCGACCGTAACCCGCGCAAGACCGACAGCCTGGCGGTTTCCCTGCTCAGCGACCTGACGCCCGACCTGACCCACACCCTGGCGCTGGAATATCAGGAGGACCGCGAAGACAGCCCCTACTGGGGCGCGCCGATCCTGCCGGGGCGCAGCACCCTGAAAATCGACAACAGCCGTCGCTTCGAGAACTACAACGTCGCCGATGGCCGCTACGAGCAGCGCGTGCGCTGGCTGCGTTCGCTGCTCGACTACCAGGTCAACGACAGCACCAGCCTGCACAACACCCTCTACCACTACAGCGCCCAGCGCGATTACCGCAACGTCGAGCGCTACAGTTACACCCGCGACGGCAATGTGCAGCGTGCCAGCCCCTACCTGCAGCGCCATGAACAGAGCGTGCTGGGCGAGCGCATGGAACTTCGCCACGACCACCCGCTGTTCGGCCTGGCCAGCCAGTGGTCGCTGGGGCTGGATTACTCGCACATGCGCCAGACCGTCTACCCGCAATCCGGGAGCTGGACCGATGTGGTCGACCCGGACCACTTCGACCCCGGCAGTTTCTACGACATCCCCGGGGTCAACGCCGGCTTGACCAAGCAGCGCCGGCATGTCACCAGCAACCGCGCCGTGTTCGCCGAGAACCGCCTGCAACTGACCGAGCGCCTCGCTCTGCTCACGGCCCTGCGCTACGACTACCTGGACATGGAAGTGACCAACCATGGCGCAGTGACACCGACCTCGCCGGCGTACTTCGAGCGGCGCTGGGAACCGCTGTCCGGGCGCATCGGCCTGACCTACGAACTGACGCCGGCGGCCAGCCTCTACGCCCAATACAGCACCGCCGCCGACCTGCCAGCCGGTTCGCTGGCGGCAGCCACCTACGCCAACGTCGGCACCTTCGACCTGTCCAAGGGCGAGCAGTGGGAAGTCGGCAGCAAATTCGACTTCCTCGAAGGGCGAGGTGCGGCGACCGTGGCCCTGTACCAGATCGTGCGCAAGGACTTTGCCGTGCGCGATTCGAGCAACCCCAACCTGACGGTCCAGGCCGGGCAGCAGACCTCACGCGGCATCGAGTTGTCCGGGCGGCTGCAAGTCACGCCGAAGCTGCTGGCCGAGGGCAACTACGCCTATGTCGACGCGCAGTACGACGCGTTCAACGAAGCGGTCAACGGCGTATCGGTGTCGCGCAAGGGCAATGCCCCGGTCAACGTGCCGGCCAATGTCGCCAACCTGTGGCTGACCTACAGCTTCACCTCGGCCTGGTCGGCGGGGGTGGATGCCCGCTATGTCGGCTCGGTGTACGCCGACAACGCCAACACCCTCAAGGCGCCGGCCTATACCTTGTTCGGCAGCTTTGCCCGCTACCGGCTGGATGAACACACCACCATTACCGGGCGGGTGCGCAACCTGACCGATGAGGTGTATGCCAAGCAGGCCTATGGACTGCAGTACTACATGGGGGCGCCGCGGACCTTCGAGGTAGTGGTGGACGTGCGCTTCTGACACTGGCTGTGCGCCAAGGCAGTGGGGCTGCATCGCCCCTGCTGCTAAGCCGAGGCCACCGCGCCAATGAAATTGGCCAGTTCGGCCGTCTGCGGAGCGGCGAATACCTCGCGAGGGTTGCCCACCTCATGCACCTTGCCGTGGTGCATGAACACCAGCTTGTCGCCCACTTCCCGGGCGAAACGCATTTCGTGAGTGACCATGATCAGGGTCATGCCCTCGCTGGCCAGTTGACGCACCACGCCCAGCACCTCGTTGACCAGTTCAGGGTCGAGCGCCGAGGTGATCTCGTCGCACAGCAGCACCTTGGGTGACATTGCCAGGGCCCTGGCAATGGCCACGCGCTGCTGCTGGCCGCCAGAAAGCCGGTCGGGGAAGGCATCGAACTTCTCCGCCAGGCCCACCCGTGCCAGCATCTGTTCGGCCAGTTGGCGTGCTTCGCTGCGGCTGGCCTTCTTCACCACCTGCGGCGCAAGCATCACATTCTCGCCGACGCTCAGGTGCGGAAACAGATTGAACTGCTGGAACACCATGCCCACCTTCTGGCGCAAGGCGCGCAGGTCGGCGCGGCTGGCGTCGAGGTATTCGCCATCGACTTCGATGACGCCGTCGCTGATCGACTCCAGGCCATTGAGGGTGCGCAGCAAGGTGCTCTTGCCCGAGCCGCTGCGGCCGATGATGGCCACCACCTCGCCCTCCTCGATGCTCAGGTCGACGCCCTTGAGCACGTGATTGTCGCCATAGTACTTGTGCAATGCAGACACTCTAAGCAGGGGCATGCAGCCTCCTTTCCAGGTAACGGGCGCTCAGCGAGAGCGGATAGCAGAGAACGAAGTAACCCAGCGCGACCAGGCCGTAGACCATGAACGGCTCGAAGGTGGCGTTGGCCAACATGCCGCCGGTCTTGGTCAGCTCGGTAAAGCCGATGATCGAGGTCACCGCCGTGCCCTTGACCACCTGCACCGAGAAGCCCACGGTCGGGGCGACGGCAATGCGCAGTGCCTGGGGCAGGATGACGTGGCGCAGTTGCTCCAGGCGGCTCAGCGCCAGGCTGCCGGAGGCCTCCCACTGGCCACGCGGGATGGCTTCGACGCAACCGCGCCAGATTTCAGCGAGAAAGGCGCTGGTGAACAGGGTCAAGGCAATGGCCGCTGCCATCCAGGCCGACACATCGAGGCCGAACAGGGCAATGCCGAAGAACACCATGAACAGCTGCATCAACAGCGGGGTGCCCTGGAACAGCTCGATGTAGCCCCGCGCCAGGCCGCGCCACAGCGGCTGCTCGGAGAGCCGCCCGACCAGCACCAACAGCCCGGCCAGGCCACCGCAGACGAAGGCCACCAACGACAGCAGCAAGGTCCACTGCAGGCCGACCAGCAGGTTGCGCAGGATGTCCCAGAAGGTGAAGTCCATCAGCGTCTCCCCATCAGCAGGCGCTGCCCCAGCCAGGCCAGCGACTGGCGCAGGAGAATGGCCATCAGCAGGTACAACGCGGTGGTTAGCAAGTACGTTTCGAACGCGCGGAAGTTGCGCGACTGGATGAAGTTGGCAGCGAACGACAGCTCCTCGGTGGCGATCTGCGAACAAACCGCCGAGCCGAGCATGACGATCACGATCTGGCTGGACAGTGCCGGCCAGACCTTGGCCAGCGCTGGCCGCAGCACCACATGGCGGAACGCCTCGAAGCGGTTCATGGCCAAGGCCGCCGCAGCCTCCAGCTGCCCCTTGGGGATGGCCTGGATACCTGCGCGGATGATCTCCGTGGAATAGGCGCCCAGGTTGACCACCATGGCCAGCACCGCCGCCTGCCATTCGCTCAGGCGAATGCCCAGCGCGGGCAGGCCGAAGAAAATGAAGAACAGCTGGACGATGAAGGGCGTGTTGCGGATCAGCTCCACATAGAGGCCGAACAGCGTGTCGAACGGCCGCACGTGCCAGGCGCGCACACCGGCACCCAGTACGCCGATGGCCACGCCCAGCAAGGTGCCGACCGCCGTCAGCTGCAGGGTGAACCAGGCGCCCTTGAGCAGCAGGTCGGCCTGGGCCAACACAGGAGCGAAATCGAATTCATAGGCCATGGTGACAGGCTCCAGGCGCCGCTCAGAGGTCAGCCGGCAGCGGCTGTTTCAACCATTTTTCCGCGTTGCGGTTCAGGCTGCCGTCCGCCTTGGCGGCCTCCAGCGTGGCGTTGACCTTGTCCATCAGCGCTGGCTCGTTCTTGGCCATCCCCACGTAGACCGGCGAATCCTTGAGCTTGACCTTGACCACCGGCACCTTGGCCGGGTTTTTCTCGGCGATCGCCGCCATCACCACGCTGCCACTGGCGATCAGCTCGACCTGCCCGGAGAGGTAGGCGGCGATGGTCGAGTTGTTGTCCTCGAAGCGCTTGATCACCGCGCCCTTGGGCGCCACGGCGCTGAGTTCCATGTCTTCGATCGAGCCGCGGGTGACGCTGATGGTTTTGCCGGCGATCGCGTCGATCCCGGCGATGGCCACGTCGGCCGGGCCGAACACGGCCAGGTAGAACGGTGCGTAGGGGCGGGAGAAATCGATGACGGCGGCACGCTCGGGGTTCTTGCCCAGGCTGGAGATCACCAGGTCGACCTTGCCGGTGGTCAGAAACGGAATGCGGTTGGTGCTATTGACCGGCGTCAGCGCCAGTTTCACCCCGAGCTTGTCGGCCAGCAGCTGGGCGGTGTCGATGTCCAGGCCTCGAGGCTTGAGGTCGGGGCCGACCGAACCGAAAGGCGGGAAGTCTTGCGGCACCGCCACTTTGAGCACGCCACGGGCGCTGATGTCGGCCAGCGCATCGGCCTGCGCGCCTGGCAACGCCAGGGCGCCGCCGCAGAACAGAGTGGCCAGGAACAGGGGGCGGAATATCTTCATCGGATGGCCTCGCAAGCATTCAGGAAGTGGACTGCCGCCAGGGCAGTGCACGGGCCATGCCAGAGTGCGCCCGGGCACATCA
The DNA here is from genome assembly GCF_014269035.2 of Pseudomonas vlassakiae. GTDB lineage: Bacteria > Pseudomonadota > Gammaproteobacteria > Pseudomonadales > Pseudomonadaceae > Aquipseudomonas > Aquipseudomonas vlassakiae. Next base: position 426,555 of record NZ_JABWRP020000002.1, on the reverse strand, counting down.
CGAAGCGGTGGAAAGCGCGCACTGAACGGTCTTACTGGTCTGAACAGTTGCCCGTCGGCCGCCCGCGTTGCCGAGGGCACGCCCCGCTTTCGTGCAGCCGGGCACTACGCTGCGCCAGGGCGGAGCAGCACTTGCCAGCGCAAGGCAATCGCCGTAAAAAGCCAAAGTCATCGCCCTCCGACCGGTCTGAACAGCATGCTCGATACCCTCCCCCGCGCCGTCCCCGAACAGGCCCTGCAAGGCATTCGCAAGCTGATCGACGAAGGCACCTATCAACCCGGCGATGCCCTGCCCTCGCAACGTGACCTTGCCGAGCAACTGGGGGTGAGCCGGGCATCGCTGCGTGAAGCGCTGTCGTCGCTCAGTGCCCTGGGGCTGGTCAGCGTGCAACCGGGCAAGGGTGTGTTCGTGCAAGCGCCGGTGCCTGCAGCCTCGACGTTTGCCTGGCCTTATGCCGAGCAGGTGTCCGCCAGTGACACCTTCCAGTTGCGTTACGCCCTGGAAGGCTTCGCCGCCGGGCAGGCGGCACTGGCCCTGACCGCAGATGACATCGATCGCCTGGAGGAAAATGTCGAGGCGATGCACCGGGAGTTGCGCGCGGGCCGCTTCGAAGCCGCGGCCCGGCTGGACTTCGCGTTCCACCAGCGGTTGCTGCAAGCCTGCGGCAACCAGGCGATGCTGCAGGTGATCACGGCGAGCCAGGAGATCTTCCTCGAGAGCCAGAAGCTGCCCTTCATTCGCCCGGAACGCGCCCTGGAAACCTGGCAGGAGCACCGCAAGATCCTCCGCGCCCTGAGCCGCCGCTCGCAGGCGGCCGCGCAGAAGGCGATGCAGGAGCACATCCGCAACGCGGCCTCGCGCACCGGCGTGGTGTTTACGGTGTAGCGCCGGCCCGTTGCGGTCGTAACAGGCATCCCGATGTCGCCCTGAACGATGCGCCCGCCCCCGCTGACCCGGTCTACTGGCCCTTGATAACAACGATGGCGCGCCTGAGCGCGCCACATTCATCCAGGCTGCCTATGGAAACCGGAGAGCTTCCGTATGTCTGCATCGCATGAGGTATCCCCCGCCACCCTGCGCAGGGTCATCGCCGCTTCGGCCATCGGCAACTTCGTCGAATGGTTCGACTTCGCCGTCTATGGCTTCCTCGCCACGCTGATTGCCGGGCAGTTCTTCGCCAGCGAAGATGCCAGCGTCGCCTTGCTCAAGACCTTCGCCGTGTTTGCCGTGGCCTTCGCCTTGCGCCCGCTGGGCGGTATCGTGTTCGGCGCACTGGGCGACCGCCTGGGGCGCAAGCGCATCCTGTCGCTGACCATCCTGCTGATGGCCGGCTCCACCACCTTGATCGGCCTGCTGCCGACCTATGCCAGCATCGGCCTTGCCGCGCCGGCACTGCTGACCCTGGCGCGCTGCCTGCAAGGCTTCTCGGCCGGCGGCGAATATGCCGGCGCCTGCGCCTACCTGATGGAACATGCGCCACGCAACAGGCGTGCGTTCTACGGCAGCTTCGTGCCTGTGTCGACCTTCTCGGCCTTTGCCTGCGCGGCGGTCATCGCCTATGGTCTGGAGGCCAGCCTGTCGGCCGAAGCCATGACCGCCTGGGGCTGGCGCATCCCGTTCCTGGTGGCCGCGCCGCTGGGCCTGGTGGGCTTGTACCTGCGCTGGCGCATGGAGGAAACCCCGGCGTTTCGCGAGGCCGTCGCCCAAGGCAAGGAACATGAACATTCACCGCTCAAGGAAACCCTGCGCAACCACGGCCGGGCGATCCGGAACCTGGGCATGTTCATTTCGCTGACAGCGCTGTCGTTCTACATGTTCACCACCTACTTCGCCACCTACCTGCAGCTGGTCGGCAACCTGACCCGTGCCCAGTCGCTGCTGGTGACCACCGTGGCGCTGCTGTTCGCTGCGGTCGGTTGCCCGCTGGCCGGGGCCTTCTCGGACCGGGTCGGGCGGCGCAAGACCATCGGCTTTACCTGCCTGTGGGTGATGGTCTGCGTATTCCCCGCTTACTGGCTGGCCAGTTCCGGTTCGATGTCGGGGGCGCTGCTGGGGGTGATCCTTCTGGCGGTGGGAGCGCTGTGCAGTGGTGTGGTGACCGCGGCGCTGCTGTCGGAGAGCTTCCCTACGCGGACCCGCTACACCGCTTCGGCGATTACCTACAACGTGGCCTACACCGTGTTTGGCGGTACTGCGCCGCTGGTGGCGACCTGGTTGATCGGGCAGACCGGCAGCAGCCTGGCGCCGGCGTTCTACCTGGTGGTGATCGCGCTGGTGGCGCTGGTGGGGGGGCTGGCGTTGCCGGAGACATCGCGGATCTCGTTGCATGATGAAGCCGCAAATGATCTGAGCACTCAGGTCCGCACTTCGGCCTGAGTCACTCTGGGCCGCTTTGCGGCCCTTTCCGACAGGTCCGGCAAGGCCGCACAGGGGGTACGCGATCTCTCTGGGAGCAACTGTATTGCTCAGTTTCCAAAAATCGGCGCGATCCCTGTGGGAGCGGGCTTGCCCCGCGAAAGGGCCGGTGATGGCACCAATATTTTGCAAACAGTTCGCCAAATGCCCAACCGGCACATCACCTAGTGTTGCCCTTGAAACTTCTTCAAGGGAACAACACATGGAATGTGCCCACTCCCATCTCCTGCGCCGTGGTCGTTTCTCTCAACCCGGTGGCTTGTATTTACTGACAACAGTCACTCACCAGCGAAAGCGCATCTTCACCCATATGCGTTTCGCCCGCGCAGTGATACTTCAGATGCGCCAGGCAGAAAGAGACGGCTTGTGCCAGTCCCTGGCCTGAGTGGTCATGCCCGACCATATACATTGGCTGATTGAACTGCGGACTGACACCTTGAGTTGCTTGATGCGGCAGTTCAAATCACGCAGCAGCCATGCGCTGTATCAAGCAGGTATGCCGCGCAAAAAGATCTGGCAGCCAGGCTATCAAGACCGGGCGTTGCGCCGGGAAGAGAGTGTGCTGCAAGTAGCGAGGTACATCATTGCCAATCCGATCAGAGCAGGTTTGGTCAGGCATGCTAGGGATTACCCGAATTGGGATGCGATCTGGGTATGACGCACCGGCCTGTTCGCGGGACAAGCCCGCTCCCACAGGTTCATAACCGATCTTCAGACTGTGATCAGCCTGCAGCAGCTCAGCTCCATCACCCAACTTCAGGCTGTGGTCAGCCTGAAAGAGCTCAGATCCATCATTCAACTCAGGCTATGGTAAGCCTGTGGGCCTTGTGTCGCGAAAGGGCCGCAAAGCGGCCCTGGCGATTTCAATCCTCTTCGCGTCTGTATGCCCATTGATACAAGGCCGGCAACACCAGCAAGGTCAACGCCGTCGACGACAGAATCCCGCCTATCACCACCGTCGCCAGCGGGCGCTGGACCTCGGCGCCGGTCCCGGTAGCCAAGGCCATCGGAATGAACCCCAGCGACGCCACCAAGGCGGTCATCAGCACCGGCCGCAAGCGCGTCAACGCCCCCTCCTCGACCGCCGCACGCACACCACGCCCTTGCTCGCGCAGGTTGCGGATGAAGGCAATCATTACCAGGCCATTGAGCACCGCTACACCCGACAAGGCAATGAAACCCACCCCGGCAGAAATCGACAGCGGAATCTCGCGAAGCCACAGCGCCAGCACCCCGCCGGTCAAGGCAAACGGAATCCCGGTGAACACCAGCAGGCCGTCCTTGAGGTTGTTGAACATCATCAGCAGCAAAGCCATCACCAGCAACAGCGCTACCGGCACCACCACCCGCAAGCGCTCGGCCGCCGACTGCAGCTGCTCGAACTGGCCGCCCCAGCGGGTCCAGTAACCCGGCGGGATCTGTACCTGCGCAAGCAATGTCTGTTCGGCCTGTTCGACGAACGAACCCAGGTCGCGCCCACGCACGTTGGCGCTGACCACCACCACGCGCTTGCCATCTTCGCGACTGACCTGATTCGGCCCCAACTGCAGGTTCAACGTGGCCACCTGCGCCAGCGCGATGAAGCCGATCCGCGCCGCGCCGGCCGCCGCGCTGGCGGGCACCGGAATCAGCAGGCTGCCCAGGCCATCGACATCGGTCCGCAGGGTTTCGGGCAGGCGCACCACCATCTCGAAGCGGCGATCGCCCTGGTACACCGTGCCCGCCGTGCGCCCGCCGACGGCAATGGCGATGGCGTCCTGCACGTCGCCCACATTCAGGCCATGGCGGGCAGCCTTGTCGCGATCGATATCAATGGTCAGTACCGGCAGGCCGGTGGTCTGCTCGACCTTCACCTCCGAGGCGCCCGGTACCTGTTGCAGGCTGCTGGCGATCTGCGCGGCGGTACGGTTGAGCACGTCCATGTCATCCCCGAACACCTTCACCGCCACATCGCTGCGCACGCCGGAGATCAGCTCGTTGAAGCGCAACTGGATCGGCTGCGACAGCTCGTAGTTGCTGCCCGGCACGCTGGCAGCAGCGCGCTGCACCTCGGCAATCAGTTCCGCGCGGGGCTTGCCGGGGTCCGCCCACTGCTCGCGCGGGCGCAGCATCACGTAGGCATCGGAGATGTTCGGCGGCATCGGGTCGGAGGCGATCTCGGCAGTGCCGGTGCGGGCAAACACCCGCTGCACTTCCGGCACCTGGGCGATGATGGCCTGCTCCAGGCGCTGCTGCATGTCCACCGACTGCGACAGGCTGGTACCTGGCACACGCAGCGCCTGCAAGGCAAAATCACCTTCGCTGAGGCTGGGGATGAACTCGCTGCCCAGGCGGCTGGCCATGACCCCGGACAGCAGCACCAGCCCGGCGACGGTGGTGAACGCCAGCTTGCGCCGGCCCAGCACCCAGTTGAGCACCGGTGCGTAGCGCAGGCGGGCGGTGCGCATGAGCACGCCCTCTTCCTCCTTGACCTTGCCGGTGACGAACAGCGCGATAGCGGCCGGCACGAAGGTCACCGAAAGGATCATGGCACCCAGCAGCGCCATCACCACGGTGAAGGCCATCGGGTGGAACATCTTGCCCTCGACCCCGGTCAGGGCAAAGATCGGCAGGTACACCACCATGATGATCAACTGCCCGTAGATCAGCGGCCGGCGCGCCTCACGGGCGGCGGCGAACACCTCGTGGAAGCGTTCGGCACGGGTCAGCATGCGGCCATGGCGCTGCTGCGCATGGGCCAGGCGGCGGATGGCGTTTTCAACGATCACCACCGCACCATCGACGATGATGCCGAAGTCCAGGGCGCCGAGGCTCATCAGGTTGGCACTGACCTTGTTGCTGAACATGCCGGTGAAGGTGAACAGCATCGACAGCGGGATGACCATGGCAGTGATCAACGCAGCGCGGATGTTGCCCAGGAACAGGAACAGCACGGCAATCACCAGGATCGCGCCTTCGACCAGGTTCTTCTTCACCGTGGCGATGGCCTTTTCGACCAGGTGGGTGCGGTCATAGACCGGGACCGCGACCACGCCCTTGGGCAGGTTGCGGTTGATCTCGGCAAGCTTGTCCGCCACCGCCTGGGACACCGTGCGGCTGTTCTCGCCGATCAGCATGAACACCGTGCCCAGCACCACTTCGCGGCCGTTTTCGGTGGCCGCGCCGGCGCGCAGCTCCTCGCCCAGGCCGACCTGGGCAACATGGCTGACGCGGATGGGCGTGCCATCGACAGTGGAAATGACGATGTTGGCGATGTCTTCGGCCGAGGCCACTTGCCCCGGCGCACGAATCAGCAGCTGCTCACCGTTGCGCTCGATGTAGCCGGCACCCACGTTGGCGTTGTTTCGCTCCAGCGCCCCGATCAGGTCGTTGAGGGTGAGCGTGTAGGCTGCCAGGCGCTTCGGGTCGGGGGCGATCAGGTACTGCTTGGCGTGGCCGCCGATGCTGTTGACCTCGGCGACGCCGGGCACGTTGCGCAACTGCGGCTTGATGATCCAGTCCTGGATCACCCGCAGGTCAGTCGCCGTGTAAGGCGTGCCATCGTCCTTGAGCGCACCCTGCTCGGCCTCCACCGTCCACAGGAAGATTTCCCCCAGCCCCGTGGAGATCGGCCCCATGCCGGCCTCGATGCCTTCGGGCAACTGCTCGCGAGCGACCTGCAGGCGCTCGTTGACCAGTTGCCGGGCGAAGAACAGATCGGTGCCATCGTCAAAGATCACCGTTACCTGCGACAACCCCGAGCGCGACAGCGAGCGGGTCTGTTTCAGGCCCGGCAGGCCTGCCATGGCGGTCTCGATGGCGAAGGTGATGCGCTGCTCGGTCTCCAGCGGCGAATAGCCCGGCGCGGCAGTGTTGACCTGCACCTGGACGTTGGTGATATCCGGCACCGCATCGATCGGCAGTTTCTGATAGCTGTGGATACCCACGGCAGCCATCAGCACCACGGCGAGCATCACCACCAGGCGCTGCTCGATGGCGAATTGGATCAGGCGTTCGAACATGCAAGCATCCCCGCAATCAATGGCTGTGCTCGGCAGAGGCTTTGCCGAGCTCGGACTTGAGGACGAAGCTGCCGGCAGCAGCCACCTGGGTCCCGGCGGCCAGGCCTGAGGTGATCTCTACCTGGCCGGCGTCGCGGCGGCCGGTGGTCACCGGGCGGGCCTCGAAACCTTCGTCGGTGCGGGCGAACACCACGGTCTGCTGCTCCCAGCTCTGCAATGCGCTTTCGGGCACGACGACGGCCGCCTTGAAGCGCTCGACATTGACCCCGATGTTGACCAACAACCCCGGGCGCCAGGCACCACTGGGGTTGGCCAGGGTGACGCGCACGGTGGCGGCGCGGTTCTGCTCGCCGAGCAGGCTGCCGACATAGTTGACCGTGCCTTCGACTTCGGCACCGAGGTCCGGCGCGCTGACGGTCACGCTGCGCCCAGTGGTGACCCTCGCCAGTTCGCGGGGTGCGACAGCGAAGGTCGCCCACACGCGGCTGAGGTCGGACAGGGTGAAGGCGTTGCTGGTCTCGTCGACCACTTCGCCTACGGTCAGGTGCTTCTCCACCACCACCGCGTCGAACGGGGCACGCAACTCGTAGCGGTTACCGGCTCCGGCCGGGCCGACCGCGGCCACCTTCTGCCGGGCATTGGCCAGGGCAATCTCGGCCTCTTGCAAGGCCTGGCGCGCCTGCAGGTAATCCTGCTCGGCGCTGATGCGCTCCTGCCACAGCTGCTGCTCGCGCTGGAAAGTCAGGCGCGCCAGTTCAAGGCGGCGCTGTGCGGCCTGCTGCTCGCTGCGCAAGTCGGAGATCTGCTGGCTGGCGATCACCGCCAGCACCTGGCCGCGCCTGACCGACTGGCCGAGCTCGGCCTGCACCGCTTCGACCACGCCCGGCACCCGTGGCACCACATGGGCCGTGCGGTCTTCATCAAAACGGATCTCGCCGGGGAAGCTGATGGCGCTACCCAGTTCGCGGGGGCCGGCGGTGGTCAGCTGGATGCCGGCTGACGCGATCTGGGCAGTCGACAGGTGCAGTGCGCCTTCCTTTTCCTGATGCGCTTCACCCGCTTCATCAGCGTGACCGTGGCTGTCTTCGCCATGGTCGTCGTGGCGGGGCTCTGCTGGACTGGTTTGGCCTATGCTGGCCTGGCCAAGGTGGCCGGTCCAGGCCAAGCCAACCATGCCGAGAATGGCAATGGCAGCGGCCAGGAGGGCGAATTTGCGGGGGTTAGTCATTGTTGCTCCTGCTGCTCGAAATGTTGCTCAAACCGTCCAGATCGCCGTAGATCCGTTCGACCTGTGCCCGTGCATCGGTTGCCGCGGCCAAGGCCTCGAGGTACAGCCCGCGCGCGTCGATCAAGGTGCGCTGGGCGTCGAGCACGTCGAGGAAAGCGAACTTGCCCATTTCGAAACCACGGGTAGCGGTGTCCACAGCCTGCTGCGCCGACGGCAGGATGGTGTGGTCGTAGGCCTGCACCTCCTGCATCGCCGTGCGCCACTGATCAACGGCGCTGCGGGTTTCGCTGCGCAGGCGCAGTTCAACCGCGTTGCGCAGATCGCGTGCCTGGTCGGCGCGGCGGGCGGCGGCCAGCACGTTGCCCTGGTTACGGTCGAACAACGGCAAGGGCATCGACAGGCCGACCACGTTGACCCGCTCGCGGTCCTCGCGGCTGTACTGGCTGCCGACGCTGACGGTGAGGTTGGGAATTCGCAGGGCCTTTTCCGAGCCCAACGATGCTTCGCCGCGCTCGACCTGGGCCGCGGCCAGGCGCCATTCGGCGGTCCGCTCGAGCTGGCCGAGCAAGGCATCGGCGGAAGGTGCAGCGCCGGGCGACAGGTTGGCCGTCGACAACGTATCGAAAGTCGCCAGCGGGCTGCCGGTCAACCGCGCCAGGGCCTGATATGCCACCGTGCGCTGGGTTTCGGCGCGACGCACCTCGGCCTCGGCCTGGGCCAGTTGAACCTGGGCACGGGTGACCTCCACCGGTGACGACTGGCCGGCCGTGACCCGGCCCTGGACTACCCGCAGGCCACGCTCGGTCAGCGCTTGCGACTGCCGCGCCAGTTCCACCCCGGTCTGCGCACGCAGGGCAGCGTGATACGCCTGGACCACATCGGCGCGCAGGCTATTGCGCTGGCGTTCGAGGTCAAGCTGGGCAATGGCCTGGCCGGCACCGGCCACAGCGATGCGCGCACCGCGCTTGCCGCCCAGTTCCAGTGGCTGGCTGAGCGTGACGGTGCTGGTGCGGGTATCGCGCCGGGTGTCTTCCATTTCCCAGGCCAGTTCAGGGTTGGGGATCAACCCGGCCTGGCGCCGCTCGCCCTCGGCAATGCCGATTTCGCGACCGGCTGCAGCCAGCTCAGGGTTGTTGGCAAAAGCGGCGCTCAACGCCTCGGGCAGGCTCATGCCTGGCCCGGCCTGGGCGCTGGCGGTGGCCGTCAGCAACAGGCCGAGCAAGGCGATCTTGCGGGGGGTGGGCACTTCGAGAGTCCTCGTCGACAAGCGTTGGCGATGGACTGTAAAGAGGGCTGGTTATCGAGGCGGTGGCGCGAACATTACAATTCTGTCACCCGCTGGCTGTGCAGACGGTTCGATAATCGCCCACTTTGCCCCCCCTGCGACACCTGAGCGGATTGACGGAATTAACCACCCGGTACAAACATAGCGGCATTCAACAACAACAAAGCGATGCCCGTCATGAAGCCCCTTATCCTCGTGCTCAATGGCCCCAACCTGAACATGCTGGGAACCCGCGAACCCGCCCAGTATGGCCATGAAACCCTGGCCGACCTGGCCCAGGGTTGCGCCGACACTGCCCACGCCCACGGCCTGGAAATCGAATTTCGCCAGACCAACCATGAAGGCGAACTGATCGACTGGATCCACGCCGCCCGCGGCCGCTGTGCCGGTATCGTGATCAACCCCGGCGCCTGGACCCACACTTCGGTAGCGATTCGCGATGCCCTGGTCGCCAGCGAACTCCCGGTCATCGAGGTACACCTGTCCAACGTGCACAAGCGCGAGCCGTTCCGCCACCTGTCGTTCGTCTCGTCGATTGCCGTGGGGGTTATCTGCGGCCTGGGCAGCCATGGCTACCGCATGGCCCTGAGCCACTTTGCCGAGATGTTCCAGGAGCGCCACGCATGAGCCAGCCCGCCATCCTCGCCGGCCTGATCGGCCGCGGCATCCAGCTTTCGCGCACCCCTGCGCTGCACGAACACGAAGGCGACGCCCAGCACCTGCGTTACCTCTATCGCCTGATCGACGCCGACCAGCTCCAGCTGGAAGACAGCGCCCTGGCGCAGCTGCTCGATGCCGCCCAGCACACCGGCTTCACCGGGCTCAACATCACCTACCCGTTCAAGCAGGCCATCCTGCCGCTGCTCGATGAGCTGTCGGACGAGGCACGTGGCATTGGTGCGGTGAACACCGTTGTGCTCAAGGACGGCAAGCGGGTCGGCCACAACACCGACTGCCTGGGCTTCGCCGAAGGCCTGCGCCGTGGCCTGCCGGATGTGTCACGCCGGCGCGTGGTGCAGATGGGCGCTGGTGGCGCCGGTTCGGCGGTGGCCCATGCGCTGCTGAGCGAAGGGGTCGAGCAACTGGTGCTGTTCGAAGTGGATGCGGCGCGTGCCCAGGCGTTGGTGGATAACCTCAACGGCCATTTCGGCGCGGGTCGCGCGGTGCTTGGCACGGACACCGCGATCGAGGTGGGCGGAGCCGATGGCCTGGTCAATACCACGCCAGTGGGCATGGCCAAGTTGCCAGGCACCCCACTCCCGGTGGAGCTGTTGCACCCGCGCCTGTGGGTGGCTGAAATCATCTATTTCCCGTTGGAGACCGAACTGCTGAAAGCCGCACGGGCACTGGGTTGCCGCACGCTCGATGGCAGCAACATGGCGGTGTTCCAGGCGGTCAAGGCGTTCGAGCTGTTCAGTGGCAAGCAGGCAGATGCCGAGCGGATGCAGGCGCATTTCGCCAGTTTCTCCTGACACACCGTATCAGCCTCTTCGCGGGTAAACCCGCTCCTACAGGTACAGCACCGCCTGTGAAAGGCAGGTGATCCTGTGGGAGCGGGCGCGCCCGCGAAGGGGGCCGCTACCGCTCTACCCTTTCTCATCCAGCAACGCCTTTATCACCTTCTCCTGCCCGGCATAGTCACCCTCGCCAAAGTGCACATGGCGCACCTGCCCCTGCCGGTCGACAAAGTAATGCGCTGGCCAGAACTGGTTACCCCAGGCATTCCACACCTGGTAGTCATTGTCCACCGCGACCGGATACGCGATACCCAGGCTGGCCACCTTGCTCTTCAGCTGGCCGACATCATGCTCGTAGTCATACTCCGGCGTATGCACGCCCACCACCACCAGGCCCTGGTCGGCATAGCGCCGTGCCCAGTCGTTGACGTGCGGCAGGCTGCGCTGGCAGTTGATGCAGTCCCAGGTCCAGAAGTCCACCAGCACCACCTTGCCCTTGAGCGCCGGGGCGTCCAATGGTGGTGAGTTGAGCCATCGGCTGGCGCCCGCCAGCGATGGCATGGCGCCGTAGTTGTCACGAGCCATCAGCTGCCCTCCAGCGAGGCCCAGGCCAACCAGCGCCAAGGCCACACTCGCCACGTTCAGCAGCCGTCGGCGATCAGTTGTCATGGCAACCGCTCGTGGCGTAGCTGCGGTACTCGACGCTCTGATACTGGCCTTGGGAGTCGAGGTAGTCCATGCGTGTCTTGACCGGGCCGCAGGCATTGCGCTGGTCGTCCTTCAGCGACAGCACTTTCTTTACATCCAGATGATCGCCGTAGCGGTACTGCATGACGCTGGCGTCGTTCATGGCTGTGGAACTGGCATGGGCGGCAACGGCACCGAGGCTGAGGACGGCGAACACGCTGGCGCTGGCGATAGTCTTGAAGTTCATGGCATGGTTCCTTGCAACAGTTTGAGAGATGGGGATCAGTGCTCCCCGGTCGAGAGCCATTTCACCGCTGCCAGGTATCTCGTATGTGTCGCGTCAGCCTGTGATCTGCTTCCGCCTGTATCTGTAGCCAGGACAGATACACTGCAATACAAAACCCCACAGGCAAGCCCGCGCGCGCTCGGTACACTGCGCCCACTCCCTCTTGAACAGGAACGCTGCGAATGGAACATGTCGATCACATCCTGATCGTCGACGATGACCGTGAGATCCGCGAGCTGGTCGGCAATTACTTGAAAAAGAGTGGTTTGCGCACCAGCATCGTCGCCGACGGCCGGCAGATGCGCGCCTTCCTGGAGGCCAACAGCGTCGACCTGATCGTCCTCGACATCATGATGCCCGGTGACGACGGCCTGCTGCTGTGCCGCGAACTGCGTGCCGGCAAGCACCGCAACACGCCGGTGTTGATGCTCACCGCGCGCAACGACGAGACCGACCGCATCATCGGCCTGGAGATGGGCGCCGACGACTACCTGACCAAACCGTTCTCCGCCCGCGAACTGCTGGCGCGCATCAATGCCGTGCTGCGCCGCACGCGCATGCTGCCGCCGAACCTGACCATCAGCGAAAGCAGCCGCCTGCTGGCCTTCGGCCAATGGCGCCTGGACACCACCGCCCGCCACCTGCTCGACAGCGAAGGCACCATGGTGGCGCTGAGCGGCGCCGAATACCGCCTGTTGCGGGTGTTCCTCGACCACCCGCAACGGGTGCTCAGCCGCGAGCAGTTGCTGAACCTGACCCAAGGCCGCGAGGCGGACATTTTCGACCGCTCCATCGACCTGCTGGTCAGCCGCCTGCGCCAGCGCCTGGGCGACGACGCCCGGGAGCCAAGCTGCATCAAGACCGTGCGCAGCGAGGGCTATGTGTTCTCGCTGGCTGTGCAACTGCTCGAGTCACCGGCATGAAATGGCCGCGTACCCTCGCCTCGCGCCTGGCACTGATCTTCTTCACCGGGCTGGTGCTCGCCTACGGGCTGTCATTCAGCCTCCAGGCGTACGAGCGCTATATCAGCAGCCGCTCGATGATGCTCAGCAACCTCGAGCAGGATGTGGTCACCTCGGTGGCCATCCTCGACCGCCTGCCCGCTGCTGAGCGCGCAGCCTGGCTGCCGCGGCTGGAGCGCCGCACCTATCGCTACCGACTGGATGAAGGCTTGCCGGGCTCAGCGATGCCAAGCACCGATCCCCCCATGGCTGCCGAATCGATCGTCAAGGCCATCGGTGCCCAGTACCCGCTGACTTTCCAGGACATTCCCGGCCCCAACGCCCACTTCCAGGCCCACCTGCGCCTGGCCGATGGGGCGCCACTGACCATCGATGTCACGCCGGCACCCGTCCCGGTAGCGCGCTGGTTGCCGCTGGTATTGTTGATCCAGCTGGCGGTGCTGCTGTTTTGTACCTGGCTCGCCGTGCGCCTGGCCATCGGGCCTCTTACCCGCCTGGTCCAGGCATTGGACACCCTCGACCCGGACAAGCCCGGCGTGCTGCTGGATGAAAGCGGCCCACGCGAGGTCAAGTACGCCGCCGTGGCGTTCAATGCCCTGCAGGCGCGCATCGCCGCCTACCTCAAAGAGCGCATGCAATTGCTGGCTGCCATTTCCCACGACCTGCAGACACCGATCACGCGCATGAAACTGCGGGTCGAGGTGATGGACGAGGGCGTCGAGAAAGACAAGCTCTGGCATGATCTGGATGCCATGGAGCACCTGGTCCGCGAAGGTGTGGCCTATGCCCGCAGCATGGACATCAACACCGAGGCGCCCTGCCGGATCAACCTCGACGCCTTCCTCGACAGCGTGGTGTTCGACTACCAGGACAGCGGCGCCCAGGTGGAGCGCAACGGCAATACCGGCAGCCTGCTGGAAACCCGCCCGCATGCGTTGCGCCGCGTACTGGTGAACCTGGTGGACAACGCCCTGAAGTTTGCCGGCAAGGCGCAGCTGGAGGTCAGCTGCAATCACGGCAAGACAGTGATCCGGGTGCTCGATGACGGCCCGGGGATACCGCAGGCAGAGCTGGATGAAGTGCTCAAGCCGTTCTACCGCGTGGAAAGCTCGCGCAACCGCAGCACGGGCGGTACCGGCCTGGGGCTGGCCATCGCCCAGCAACTGACCCAGGCCATGGGCGGCAGGCTGACCTTGAGCAACCGAAAAAGCGGCGGGCTATGCGCCCAGATCGAGCTGTAACGACAAACGCGGCGGCCCGCGCGGGCCGTCCTACAGCTTCGGTAACTACAGTCCGATACACAAAGCCGCTTTCACCGACACACTGCAGATACCCATTCCCTACACACTCCCGGTCACACAACGATACTCCGGGAGTCACCCATGAAGCCGCTCACCCTGCCCTCCGGCTGGAAACTGTTCACCGCCCTTGCTGGCCTGACCGTGTTCATGACCGCCGTGGTACTGCTCAGCTACCCGCCCGGTGCGGATGGCCTGCGCAGTGCCATCCGCGCCACTGCACGCAGCTCTTTCGCACTGTTCCTGCTGGCCTTCCTGGCCTCGTCAATGGTCACCTTGCTGCCTGGCATTGGCAGCCGCTGGTTGCTCCGCGAGCGGCGCTACGTGGGCCTGGCCTTCGCCTTTTCGCATACCGTGCATGGCCTGCTGATCTACCGCTACGCCCAGCAATTCCCTGAGCTGTTCTGGGCCGGGCGCACGGTCACCTCGAGCCTGCCCGGCAGCATCGGTTACCTGTTCCTGCTATTGCTCAGCGTGACCTCGTTCAAGGCACCGATGCGCCTGCTCGGCGGTCGCGCCTGGAAAGCCCTGCACAGCACCGGCATGTGGGTATTGGCCGGGGTGTTCTGCCTGTCCTTCTACAAGCGCATCCCCATGGGCGGCTGGTACCCGCTGGCCTTCGCCCTGATGTTCAGCGCCATCGCTTTCAAACTCACCGCCAAGCTGGCCCGGCAGCAACGCCGCAGCGCCTGCGCCCTTTCCTGAAACGAGATGACTACCATGACCACACTGACCCGCACCCTCACGACCTTCGACCGCTTTGGCAGCTGGAGCGCCGACCTGCCTTTGCGGCTGTTCCTGGCCTGGGAGTTTTTCGAGTCCGGCTGGGAGAAATTCAACGGCAGCAACTGGTTCGGCGATTTGCAGGCGAACTTCCCGTTCCCGTTCAATGTACTGCCGGCAGAATTCAACTGGCAGTTGTCGATGTGGGCGGAGCTGCTGCTACCCCTGCTGTTGTTGCTCGGCCTGGGCACGCGTCTGGCATCGGCCGGGCTGATGGTGGTGACCGTGGTGGCGATCGCTGCAGTGCACTGGCCAGCACACTGGTCGAGCCTGGCAGAACTGGCGCAGGGGTACGCCATCACCGACCAGGGCTTTGGCAACTTCAAGCTGCCACTGATCTATCTGGTCGCGCTGCTACCGCTGCTGCTCAAAGGCGCTGGGCGCCTGAGCCTGGACCATTGGCTCAGCAAACGTGTGTTGGGCTGACGGACAAAGGGGCTGCCAAGGCAGCCCCCTTGCAACCCTCATCGCGTGCCGATGACGATACCTTGATCACGCAGTTTTTCGAGTAGTGCCAGCCCCTCCGGCAGGTCTGCAGCAAGTGCCTGCAAACGCTCTCGTCCCGTGCCACGAACCTCCGCCAGCAAGCGGTAGGCCATGGGTGAAAGGCGGGCGAAGCGCACCTGCAGCGCGGCATCGCGATAGACCAGCAGCAACGTGGGCACTGCCGGTGCCCGAGTCGGCTGGTACGCCGGGCCAATCTGCTCCACAGGCCACTGATAGGCCAGCACCCTTGCCGTGCTCGACAACACCGGCTCGCCTTCGAGCAGGTCACCTTGCCGATCGTGCTCGGGCTCCTCGGCATCGCTCAGGTACAACTGAGATTCGACCAGTTCATAGTGGGCCAGCTCCAGCTGCCAGGGGGTGTCAGGTTCGATGCCCTGAAGGTAATCGACGAAAGCGGCGGCGATCTGACTGAACAGCGGCGTATGGCAGCGATAATCGGCATAGAACTCATGCACTCGCGCATGCCAGGCCTGATCGCCCAACGTCGCGCGCAGCACCGGGAAGCTTCCCGCCAACAGGCCCTCGATGCCACTGTAGAGCAGTTCCCGGTACAGCCTCAGACGCCGCGCTTCGATACCGGCAGGTGGTGCATGGCGAACCGGGTCACGCAGGTGGCGAGCCAGGCAGAACTGCTGTTCACGCAATGCACCGTGCATATGCGACCTCCTGCTGCACGCTGCGAATCCGGGCCACTTCTGCAAGCAGCTCGGCCATGGGCGGGTAGTTGAAATCGCGCTCGAGCACGGTCGGCTGGATGCCAAAACGCTCGCAGGCGCTGGCGAACAGCGTCCAGACCTGCGGCCTGACCGCCGCTCCATGGGTGTCGACCTTGATATCGCCTGGCTGGTCATGATGCCCGGCCAGGTGCATGGCCTTGACCCGCGGCAACGGAAGCCCCTGGAGAAACGCCTGTGCATCGTAGCCGTGGTTACAGGCATTGACATAGACATTGTTGACGTCCAGCAGCAGGTCACAGTCTGCCTCGTCGAGCACTGCCTCGATGAACTCCAGCTCGCTCATCGCCTGGTAGGGTGCCGCGTAATAACTGATGTTCTCGACAGCAATACGCCGCTGTAACGTGTCCTGCACCTGGCGAATACGCGCACTGACCTGGCGTACGGCGGCCTCGGTGAAAGGCAGCGGCAGCAGGTCGTACAGGTAACCGTCGTCCGTGCAATAGCTCAGGTGCTCACTGTAGTGGCGCACCTGGTAGCGGTCGAGAAACTGGCCGACCTGCGCGAGCAGCTCTCGGTCCAGCGGCAAGCTGCCGCCCAGGGAAAGGGAAAGGCCGTGACAAGCCAGCGGGAAGCGTTCGGCCAACTGCGCCAAGCCCTGCCCCAGGGCACCGCCGACACCTATCCAGTTTTCCGGAGCACACTCCAGGAAATCCACCGCGCCAGCGTCGAGCGCCAGCATTTGCGTCATCAGGCTACGGCGCAGACCAAGGCCGGCATACATGGGCATGGTGTTCATCGTTGAGTCTCCACAACAAGCACAACGCCCCGCCTGGGCCGCAGACGGGGCGTTGTCACCGTTCTCAAGGATCCGCTTCAGGCCTGGCTTTTGTCGCGCTTGGCACTGCCGCCACACTTGCCTTCACCACACTTGCCTTCGCTGGTGCCGGCCTTTTCGTGGCCGCCACATTTGCCTTCTCCGCATTTGCCTTCACTCTGGGCAGCCTTGTCACTGCCACCGCATTTGCCTTCGCCGCACTTGCCCTCGCCATGGGTCTTGGCCGAAGCCAATTGGTAACCCCCAGAAAGCGGTTCGACAGCGAACGCCTGGCTACCCAGGGTCATGCTGCCGATAAGCGCCGCACCAAACAGCCCGAGTTTGTTGAATGTTTGCGTCATCATGTAGCTCCACTCTGGTCAGGAAGTGGAGCTATTCAACCGCGCAGAAGGATCAACCGAAATCACCGAATTCGGCTGTGCACGTAGGATACGACCCATCGTCTGGACAGGTTGCCAGCGCTCAGTCGTCGAGAGGCTTGGGGGGCGCGGCGGGCTTGGCGGGTTTCGCCGGCTTGCTGTCCTTGCCCTTGGCCTTGGGCTCAGGTACGGCAGCCGCTACGGGTTCCGGTGCAGTCGCGGCCTTTTCGCTCGCCGGCAGCTCATCGACGGCTTTGAAGATTGCCTGCGGATCTATCTTCTCGCCTGACTCATCGTCCTTGAGAACATGACGCTCGCCATCCAGGCCCACCAGGATCACCTTGGTCCCTTTGCTGGCGCCCAGCTTGAGTTCACGGATAAGGGCCATCGTGGTCTGCTGTTCGAGGTTCTTGTCCTCACGCTTGCCCATCATCTGGGCAACGCTGAACAGCACCAGGTTGCGCTCCTTGAAACCCGCCTGGGTCGCGGGGTCCTTGAGTGCCTCGTTCAACCCGCGCAGGGTGGGGTCGGCACTGCTCGGAGCGATGACGACCAATGGCCTGGCCTTGCCCAGTTCCTTGGCCAGCGGCGCATCACTGTCGGCCGCTAGCAGCGGGCCGGCGACAGCGAGCAAGGTGGCGAGGGTCAGTGACCGGACGAGCATGCAAATCTCCTTATTCTCTCGATAAAACAAAGACTACAGATCATGGAGAAAGATCCGACGTGCGAGCCTAAACCAACTGGCCTGCCAGAGGGTTGACGCAAAAGTAACTTCACGTGTCTCGGCAGGGGCGCCTGGTATCGCGAAAAATGCCGGCACCCGAACCTGAGCATAGTCCATCGAGACGTTCGCGCCCGCCGCCGACCCCTGCAGCAGGCTGCTGACGCCCAGGACTGGATCAGCGAACGTAGATGACCTCCTGTTCACTCTCCGCATCCAGCGCATCGAGCGTCAGGGCATGCATCAGTTCGCGCTCGGCGCGCCGCTGCTCGCTGGCGAGGCGATTGATTTGCGCTTCACGCTGCGGCTCTGGCGCCGTGTTGTCTGCCTGCAACACCTCCAGGCGCTCGTGGAACGGCGCATTGAGGGCATCGAAACGTGCCGGATAGGCATTACGCAAATGGGTTTGCCAGAACGCCCGGTCGATCAGCGAGCTGGCCAGTCGTTCACCGGTCTCATGGCGCAGCACCAGGTTGCGTGCCCGCGCTATCCGCCGCGCATCGACGCCTGCAATGGGCCGGAACGACATGCCCTGGGTCTGCAGGGGCAGCTCCAACGCTTCGCGCAAAGCCACCCGATAGGCCAGGACCACCTCAATCTGGTCCGGGTCGCTGCCACCGAGCTGACGCTCCTGAATGTCGCGCAAGGCAATCCGGTCAACCTCCTCGAGCCGCCACAGCTGCCGCCCCAGGCGCAGCAGCCTGCGCTCCTGGCTACCGGTTGCCGCCTGTCCTTGGGCACGCCACACCAACAGCCGGGTTTCAAGGTCGTCGAAACGCAGGGCGACGCTGTCCTGGCAGGTCAATTGCGCGGCATTGCTGAACAGCTCCTGGCACAGCTCGGTGGAGTGGGCCATGGCACGCATCATTGCCAGTACCCGGCCAGCCAGGAAGCGCGCACCGGTCACATGCTGAAAATCGGCGGTTTCCATGAGGCGCTCGATCAGGGTGAAGAAATCAAGCGCATCGGGCATCGCTTCCAGCGCTCGCCAATACCTGTCCAGCTCGGCGCGCTGCTGCGCGCCGCCGGCATCCATCCAGCGTACCCGGGCGGAGACTGGCGCCGCCTCGTCATCCTCAGGCGGCACAGCCGCTGCCTGCAGAGCATTACGCAGGCGCAAGGACTCCGATTCGGAAAGCGGATTACCGCTCAACTGCACATTGCCTTCGATCCACAAGCGGCTTTGGTAGAAACCTTCCGGCACGCTGGTGAGCAGGTTGTCGCGCAGGTCGACGACCCTCAGCGAGGTGCTTTGCATCAAGCCATAGGGCAATTCGCTGATGCCCGTGGCGGCCAGGTGCAGTTCGCGCAACTGAGGTAGCCCGGTCAGCGAAAATCCCCGCCCCAGCGGGTTGTGCGAAAGGTTCACCTGCCTCAGATACGGGCAACTGGCGAGTATCGTCGCCTGGCCAGGGTCCAGGCTGATACGGTTGGCGCGCAGGTCCAGCGACTGCAGGCTGGACATGCCCAGCAGCGCCTGCGGAACGCGCTCCAGGCGGTTATAGGGCATCTCGACCGCGCGGATATTGGGGAAGGCACGCAGGAAACTCTCGGGCAGGTGCTCGATCTGCATGTTGCGCAGGGTCAGCACACGGACGTGGTCGAAGACGATAGGTTCAGGGAACTCGGGGAGACTGCGAGAGCTGGCAACCTCCCAGCGGTAGACCGTGTTGGTACCTTCAGCCTGCATGCCCTCATCGTAAGCGCGTTGCCAACAGCCGCGCAGCGCCCGTCGCAACCTGCGCCGGTCCTCTCGCTCGCGGCCAGCGGGCGCCTCATGCACCCACCTGCGCAACTGCCTGTTGAGCGCCTCGAACTCACGCTCGAACTGCTGCAGCGTGCGCTCCAGGCCAATAGCGCTACTCCGTGCCTGCTCGATCCAGGCGAATACTTCCTCATCGCTGAAGGCCGGGTACAGGTAGCGGACACGCCGCAGGAATGGCCCGGGTTGGTAGCTGGATGACGCTGAGCCCGGGTTGCGGCCGCTCAAGGGGTAGCCGATGCGGCCGTCGTCCAGCCGTGACGGCAGGCGCAAGCTACCTGGGCGCGCAGGGCTCAATAGCTGCTCGACTTCCGCACGCCTTGCTTGCGCCAGCCGCGTGACGGTCACGCGAAGGTTATGGGCAAAGGGTTCACCCACCTGCAAAGCACGCCGTTGATCGTCGGTATAGCCACCGGCCATGACTTCGAACAATTCGCCCGCCTCGCCAACGGCCTCGCCCTGGGCATCGGTGCGCTGGAAGATGCCGTTGCGGTGAACCAGCCCGCAGGCATGCGTTCCCTCCTCTGATTTGGCCAGGGCCCGCGTCCCGGCATCACCGTCGAACACGCTCCAGCGCACACCCCGCTCCGCGGCTGGCAGATGCTTGAGCATGCCCAGCGTGACCCGGGCCAGGTCGAGGTTCTGGGGGGTGTCCCAGAGCAGGGACTCGAACACCCGCGCCACGCGAACCGGCACAAGCATACGCCTGGCGGCCTCGGCCAGGCCCAGCGGTACCCGGCCGCTGGCAAGCAGCCGGGTACGCTCCGCACTGCTGGCCTGAGCGAGCAGCGCCCGTGCGGCATGCCCATGCAGGCCGGGAAACTGGCGCTGCAGCGCTTGCACAGCGGGGTCGTCCTGAAAAGCCTCGACGGCGTACAGGCGCTGGAACAGCGTCCTTCGCCGCTTCCAGGCCAGCTCGGCCAGCGCCGGATCACTGAGCGTCTGGCCCCCTTCCAGTTGACGTGCCTGTTCGAGCGCGGCACGGTCGTCCGCCGGCAAACCTGAGCGCAAGCGGTTGACCAACCGGCGGATACGCTGATCGAGCAATACCCGCTGGACACTGTCGAGCAGCCCAGGTTCAGGGGCCTGCCCCAGCACGTGAAGGGCTCGCAGGTGCTCATCCTCCAGGCGATGTACGGCCAATACCTCTTCGATCTGCTCATCGTCGAGCGTGGCCATCTGCCCGCCCAGCCGCCTGAACAGATAGCCGGAGCCTTGCCACTGCATCGGTTGTTCACTCCACAAGCGCCATGCACCGGCACCGTTGTGCAGCAACAACGGGCCATGGCCAGCATGCGGCAATAGCTGCCAGTGCCCGTCGATCGATCGCTGCACAACCCGGTAATGATGCCCGCCCATGGCTATCCAGGCCTGCCCGCCGTAGCGCCAGATGCCCTGTTCATCGCTGGTCGCCGCAGGCGGCAGTTCGCTGCGAAATACCGACAGGTCAGCGTTCCACAAGCGTTGCGTCCCGTCTTCCAGGCGTGCCTGCGACAGGCCATCGACCAGCGCCGAACGCGTCCATGCCTGCTGCGCCGCGCTGCCGGCCGCCGCCGTGGCCGCAACCAGAGTGGCCTCGATCACAACCTGGGTCACATGCTCCAACGCTTCGCGTGTCTCGCCCTCACGCCAGGACTCGACGGCCTCGAAGACCTCACCCAGCCAGCGCCAGGCGATCATGGCCAGCAACGTCAGGCCCAGTGCCGGGACGTAAAGGCTGGCTGCACTCAACAGTGTCACGCCCAGTGTGGCCAGGTAGCGCTCATGTGCCGCCTGGACCTCACGGTCGAGCTTTGCCACAGGTGTGGCGATCAATGCCGCATCGTCCTTGATCTGAGCCGTGCGCAAGGCCGCAAAGTCCTTGAACAGATAGCCGCCGACCCGATGCGCGCGCTCGTGCAGATCGATGTTGGCCCAGATCGGCAAGCCTGCATAACCGGTGATGACCTGGGAGAAAAACGCCTGGCTGTCGCGACGGCGCACGAAGCGCGCGAAGAACGCCTGGTAGTCGGCATTGCGCAGCCGTTGCCCCAGAATCCTTCGGGCGAACCGGTGCAGATCTTCATGCGCGCTCCACGGGCCATGCGGGTCGCCCGGAATGTACACCAGCACACGTTGGCTCGAGGTATGGATCGGGGCAAAGGTTTCATCACGCACATCGAGCACGACTATCTGCTGCAACGGGCAGCCCAGGACCTCCAGGCGCTTGCCAATGACACGCTTGTCATCCAGTTGAGGCAACCAGCCCTGGCGCCACAAACCGATCACCAGTTCCAGCTCGGCCTCGCTCAACACGCTGTCGTGACGCGCCCTGAAGGCATCGAGCAGCAAGGCATGGCGCATGTTGTCGGCAAGCAGGGCCTGGGCCTCAGCGCTGCCAAGCCGGGCCTGCACATGCGCCTGATAACGTTCCCCCAGGTCCAGCTCACGCACCAGGGCAGCAAATCGTATTGCATCGAGCTGAGCAAGGCTGGCACCTGCATCGTCGAACAGACCGTTGCCAGGGGCTTGTCCACCTGCCTGGCTTTCGTCCCGAGTGAAGTTCCTCAGTGCTGCTTCGAGCAGCGGTATCTGGTAGTAGACTTTTTCACTCAGGGGCACGCGGATCGGGGCATAGGTACTCAGGGGGCGTTCATAGGCCGTGCGAAACCACAGCTGGCCCAGTTCATGCCCGATGTTGCAACGATCGCGCAGCGCCTTTTGCAGGATCGGCGCCGTGAATTGCTCGATCCCGTCGATGCGCTGCAGCAGCGCAGCGAGGCGGTACCGGCAGTCCAGGCTGCCCTTGAGTGCCTCCCGCAGCACCGCTGCGTGCCCGGCACTGACGGCCCGAATCCAGCCTGGCAGGCGCGCGGCGATGATCCGGTCCTGCTCGGCCTGCTCCAGGCGCTGGTGTGTGTGCAAAGTGGTCCCCATGATGTGATAGCCCCCAGTGATGAAACCTTGAGGCTATCGCTGGACGCAGCCCTGTAGCGCCTATGTGGCTACCACCTCGCCACCGGTCGTGGCACGTCCTTTCAATGCCATGGCAAGACCGGAACCAGCAACACGGCCATCAGGTGCCTGTCCACCGCTTCACGGGTGAGCTGCCTGTACACGTTGATCTCACGCTGGTGCACCCGGTCCTGCAGGCCTTTGATTTGGGCAGGCGACGCGTTGGCTGCGACCAGCGCTTCGAGTTCATCATGCAACGACTGTGGAACCTCGAGCCGTCGCGGATGCCTGCTGGCCAGGTATTCGCGCCAGAAGCGTGTGGTGGACAGGTAATCGACCAGCACATCCCTGGACTGGACTGCCCTGACAGCACGCACGGCCGCATGCAGGTCCACCGCCGACAGGTTGGCCACACCAGGGTTGAGCATCTCGTCATGCTCGATGGGCAGGTCGAGTTCATCGATCAGGCTCAGGCGATACGCCAGTGCGAATTCCAGTGACTCGTCGGGCCGGCCCACGCGTATGGCATGCCAGCCCCCTACATCGTCGAGCATGTCCAGGCGCCAGCACTGCGCCCCCAGATGCAACAGCACCCGCTCCTGATCATCGAAGACGTCGTTGTGCAACGCTTTCCACTGGCTGACTCGCACCTCCAGATCACTGAATCGCAGCGTGGCATTATCCTGGCAGTGCTCGGTCAACGCGTGCGTGTAGAGCTCGGTTTGCAATGCCGGCCGCTCTGCCATGTAATCCAGCATGCGCTGCACACGCAAGGCCAGGTAGCGAGACAGGAACTCACTCTGGAAATCTGCCGAGGTGGTCAGCCTTTCCAGCAAGTGGAAGAAACCTTTCGAGGCGCTGTCGCCGTACAGCCGGCCCCAGGTATTGGCCATGCGGTCACGCTGGTCCGTCGCCACCAGATCAATCCAGCGCTGTTTCACCGGTACCTGGTCATCCACGGCTTCCCCCCAGACATCCTGCGCACCCAGCAACGGATTATCGCTGAGCCTGACCCGCCCGGAGCGCCACAGCCGCGACCGATAGAATGCAAATGGCAGGGTGCGGATATTGTTGTCACCCACATCAAGCGTATGCAGGGCGCTCGATTCCATCACGCCTGCCGGCATTTGCGTGAGCTGCGTGTTGCGCAACATCAAGGCATTGAGGTCGGGCATCCCGGTCATGGAAAACGTACGCTGCAACGGGTTATGCGAGAGGTTCAGATAGACCAGCTGCCTGCAACCGGCGAGCAGGTCGATGTCCGCGGTTTGCAGCTGGATCTGGTTGCCAGACACATCGAGCATTTTCAACTGCGCGGCCAGTGCCGGGGTCAACGGCAGGCTGCGCAAGCGACAATTGGTAATGCTCAATGACCTCAGTCCATCGAATGCGCGCAGAAAGGTCTCCGGCGCACGGCGTATCTGCAATGCGCGCAGCGCGATATCCGTTACATGGGAAAAGCTGACGTCCGCCGGAATGGGTGGCAGCTCATCCAGATCGCTGCCGAAACTGCTGAGCAGATAGCCTCTGGCTTCTTCAGTTTCCAAGGCCTGACGGGGTACCAGGTAGCGCCAACAATCGATCAGCCCCCGGGCAAACTGGCGGCGGGCGGGCCAACACCAGAGTTTGAGGGTCGCGGTCTGCCAGCTGGCCAGCCGTTTGCGCAATGCCTTGAGTTGCCCCTTGAGAAGAAGCAGTTCGACAGCGGGGTCACGCTGAAGTCCACGCAGGTGCGCCAACCATTGCTCGACCTGCTCATCATCGAAGCCGGGATACAGGTCGCGTACCTGCGCATGCAGGTTCCTGCCCCCGCTGCTGCCGCCGGGCGTCCGTTGCCGCCAGCCACTCAGCGGATAGCCGACGCGGCCATTGGCCAAGCGTTGTGGTGCCAGAAAGGCATCACCCGAGCGCACGATACCCAGCAACTCGCCGATCAGTTCCCGCCGCTGAGCGACGCGCCGTGTCATGTATGCTCGCAGCTGCAACGCGAACGGCTGGCCGATACCCAGGGCGCTTTGCTGCGCCGCAGAATATGCGCCAGCCGACTGCTGGAACAACTCGCCCGGTTCGCCAAGGTCATTGCCTTGTTCATCGCTGCACTGGAACCTGCCGGCCTGAAAACGGATGCGCCGTATCGCGCCCATACCGGTACTGCTCGACAACGGCTCGGTGACGTCGCCATCGAACAGTTGCCAACGTGGGCCACTGGCTGCCCCGGGCATTTGTTCAAGCAGCTTCAGCACGACACGGGCCAGGTCGAGATCTTGTGGGGTATCGAACAGTAACGCCTCGTACACCCGAATACAGCGGATGCGCTTGACCATGGACGCTGCGGCGACGTTCAGCCCAGCGCTGTCCACCGTCCGTAGCAGCGCTTCGGCCGCCAGGCGATGAAGGCTGGCGAAGTCTCGCTGCAAGACGTGCGTGGCGGCCGTCGCGGGGTACTGCTCATAGTAGAGCTGCTGGAACAATGAGCGCCGACGACGCCAGACCCGCTCGGCCAACTGCGCGTCCGTCAGCGCCTGCGTACCCGCCCACTGGCGGACCTTGGCGAGCAGTGCCGTATCTTGCGCCGCGTCGCCCGAACGCAACTGCGAGACCAGGCCGAGGATGCGGTTCAGCACCGCGACCCGGCTTACGGTATCGACCAGGCAGGCATCAGGCGCCTGGCCACAGATATGCACGCCACGCAAATGACTGGCATCCAGGCCATGGATGGCAAGCACCTGGTCGATCTGCTCATCCTCGAGATCGCTGAAGCCACTGCCCAGGCGACGGAACAGCACGCGCGCCGTCTCCCACTCGATCGGTTGCTCGCACCAGACTCGCCAGGCGCCGGCACCGTTATGCCTGAGCGCTGGGCCATGCCCTTGCTTCGGCACGAGCTGCCACTGCTCGTCGGGCTGCTGCACCACCTCGTAGAAGTGGCCGTCCATGTTCACCCAGCAGCGCCCCTGCGAACGGTAGATGCCTTCGCCATCGGCCACTGCCTGCACGGGGGGCGCCGCACTACGAAAAGGGCTGAGGTCGAACCGCCAGAGCTTCTCGCTACCGTCTTCCAGGCGCGCGGTCGCCAAGGCATCGACCTGGTGCCATTCACGCGCCACCGCCGCAGCCCCCACTGTGGTGAGACCGACCGTGACCATGGTTTCAGCAACGCTCAGCAGATGCTCCAGCGCCGCATCGATGTCGCCCTGGCGCCACTGCTCCACGGCATGGAAAACCTCCTTGAGCATGTCCCAGACCATCACCCCGCCGAGGATGACAGCGAGGCCCGGTACGAACAGTCCCGCCACGTTGGCGAGGTTCCACGCGGCGGACATCAGGCGATCATGCCTTGCCTGGCGGACCGCGCTGTCGATGTCACTGACCGGCACGGCGATGACGGCCGCATCATCCTTGATCTGGTCGACCCGCGCCTGAGCCAGGTGATCGAACAGCGGCAAGCGGTAGGCCGCCATGTGCTGGTCCATGTCCCGGGAGGCCCACACGGCGACATCGGTCAGTTCGCTGGCCACCCTGGCAAAGAACGCATCGCTGTCACGGCGCCGGATGAAACGGGCGAAGAAGCGCTGATAGGGCTCCTTACCCAGGCGCTTGCCCAACGTTCGTCGAATGAAGGTGTCGAGGTCGGCTGCCGCATTCCAGGCGCTGACCGGGTCACCGGGGATGTACACCAACACGCGCTGGCTGGACAGGAAGCCTAACGTGGAAGTGATCTGGTCAAGCACGATCACCTGTTCGACCTTGCAACCATAAATGTTCAGTTGCTTGGCGATCACCGGGTTGCCCCCAAGCATGCCTGGCCTGGCTTCGCGGCACAGGTCGAGGATCAATACCAGCTCTTGCGCCGTCAGGACCCCTTCCGTCCTGGCCTTGCAGGCGTCGAGCAGCATCGAGGCGACGTACAAGGCCTTGCAGGAGGCCTTGAATCCCGAGGCCGCCGTGACCGGGCTGTCCAGGATCGTGGCCAGATGCTCCTGATAACGCCTGCCCAGGTCCAGCTGCCGGCAACGCTTGGCGAACGCCGAGGCCGACAACGCAGTGAACGTGCTGCCGTCGCTTTGCACGAGCCGATTGTCACGCGGCATACCGCCAACCAGCGACTCCTCCTCGGTGAAATTGGCCAGCGCCGCATCCAGCAATGGGATGTCGTAGCTGTCCTTGTCCTGTTCAGGTGTACGCCCGCTGGTCCACTCAGGCTTTGGCGAAACGGCGAAGTAGAAGTGTCGATAGAACAGCGTGTCGAGGTCTGGCGAGACATTCAGCGCACGCTGCAGAAGGGGCCTGCAATACGAGTGGACAGGTTCGATTCGTGCCAGCTCGTGGCGCAGGCGCTGACGGCTGGCATGGCTTGATCTCAATGCCTCGAACACGCTCTTCAGTTGTTCGGCCGTCAGCGTTCGGTCCACGGGCGTCTCGGACAGCCTCAGCTTGCGCAGCCAGGCGGGCAAGCGGCGGGCGATCATGGCATCCTGAAACGCTTGCTCGACGGCCACTTGGGCATTGTGCGTTGGTACCGGGTTTGCGCGGGGTTGCATGAAGCACCTCCTGGGTCGGGAAGTGCGAAGCTAATATCCGCTATCGCGCAGCACGGGCTAGATAACTACCCCGGGTTCAGAAAAGCAGCAGCTGGCGGTCGGTCAGCGCACTGAAATCATCGCCGACGAAGGGCAGGATGGCATCCGCCACCGGCTGCAGCTGGCGGCTCAGGTAATGCTCATAATCGACAGGCGCCTGCAGGTTCTCCAGCGGCTCGGGGCCGGCGGTGGTGATCAGGTAGCTGATCCAGCCACCACGCTGGTATTGCCGCGGGCGGCCGACCCGAACGTTGAACTCGTCTGCCAGCCGCGCGGCCCGTACGTGCGGTGGCACATTGCGCTGATAGTCGGCCAGCGGCCGGCGCAGGCGCTTGCGATAGACCAGCAGCTCATCCAGTTCACCGGCGAGGGTCTGGCGCACGTACTCGCGCAGGTAGTCGCGATAAGGCTGGCCACGGAAAATCCGCCCGTACAGTTCCTGCTGAAAACGCCGAGCCAGTGGCGACCAGTCGGTGCGTACCGACTCCAGGCCCTTGTAGACCATCTCTTCGCTGCCATCGGCCCGCTGCACCAGGCCGGCATAACGCTTTTTGCTGCCTTCGTCGGTGCCGCGGATGGTGGGCATCAGAAAGCGCCGGTAATGCACCTCGAACTGCAACTCCAGCGCGCTTTCAAGGTTCAGGGTGGTGCGCAGGTACTCGCGCCACCACTGGTTGACCTGGTCGACCAGATCGCGCCCGATGCGCGCAGCAGCATCCTCGGCGTGCGCGCCCTTGAGCCAGACGAAGGTGGAATCGGTATCGCCGTAGATGACTTCGAAGCCCTGAGCTTCGATCAGTGCGCGCGTCTGGCGCATGATCTGGTGACCGCGCATGGTGATCGACGATGCCAGGCGCGGGTCGAAGAAGCGGCAGCCGCTGGAACCCAGCACGCCGTAGAAGGCGTTCATGATGATCTTGAGTGCCTGCGACAACGGCGCGTTGCCCTCGCGCTTGGCCGCCTCCCTCCCTTGCCACACACGCTCGACGATGGCGGGCAGGCAATGCTGTGTGCGCGAGAAACGCCCACCGCGAAAGCCCTCCACCGAGTGCTCGTCATCGGGCAGGCGCAAGCCTTCCACCAGGCCGACCGGGTCGATCAGAAAGGTGCGGATAATCGACGGGTACAAGCTCTTGTAATCCAGCACCAGCACCGAGTCGTACAACCCCGGGCGTGAATCCATGACAAAACCACCGAGGCTGGCCTCGTCCGGACGGCTGCCAAGGCTCGGCGCGACAAACCCCATACGATGCATGTGCGGGATATACAGGTGACAGAATGCGGCAACCGAGCCGCCACTGCGGTCCACCGCCAAGCCGGTGACCGCCGAACGCTCCAGCAGGAAGTCGAGCAGCCGGGTATGGGCAAAAATGCGCGTGACCAGTTCGCAGTCCTTGAGGTTGTAGCGGGCGAGCGCCGGTTTGTCTTCGGCGAAAAGGCGGTTGATCTCGTCCATGCGCTGGTAAGGCGTGTCGATGGCCTTGCCCTCGCCGAGCAGGGTCTGCGCGACACTTTCGAGGCTGAACGAAGGGAAGCTCCAGGTCGCCGAGCGCAGCGCCTCGATGCCATCGATCAGCAGGCGCCCCGGGGCATCGGCAAATACATGGCCGCCGCCGGCATGGCTGCGCAAGGTCATCGGCGCGCCGTTGCGCCCCAGCGCCAGTGGCACTTGCAGCAGCTTGGCGTGCTCATGCAGCAGGCGCAGGTCGAACTGGATCAAGTTCCAACCGATGATTGCATCCGGGTCATGCTCGGCCATCCACTGGTTGAGGCAACTCAGCAGCTCGGCGCGGTCAGCGCAATAGCGCAAGTCAAAATCCACGCCACCAGCATCACCGTTGGCCGGGCCGAGCATGTACACCTGGCGCTGGCCGCAGCCTTCCAGGGCGATGCTGTACAGCTCGCCGCGCTCGCTGGTCTCGATGTCCAGCGAGGCCAGGCGCAAGGTCGGGCGGTAGCCTGGCAGCGGCTTGAGCTGGGCCTTGCAGTACACGCCCTGCTCGTCCCGCTGGCCAGTGAACTGCACGGGCGCGGTGATGAAGCGCTCCATCAGGTAACGCTCCGGCGGGCGGATATCGGCCTCGAAGACGTCGATGCCAGCCGTACGCAGGCGTTGCTCCAGTTGCATCAGCTGGCGGTGCTGACGAGTGTAGAGGCCGAGCATCGGACGCTGGTCGAAATCCTTCAGGCGCAACGGCTTGAGCGCTGCGCCCTGCTCCTTGGCCAGCAACACCCGAGCGTGTTCGGCCTGCGCTTGCGGGATGAACGCCACCGACTCTTGCGGTGCCAGACGCAACAGCCGCGGCCCGGCATCGGTGGCCAGCCAGAATTCCACGCAGGTGCCTTCGGGCGTGTCATGCCAATGCCGGGTCAGGACAAAGCCCTGTTGCAACTCCACCGCGTCGACCTCTGTTCAAAAACACGATTCTACGCGATTGCGGCCGTGCCACGTCGCCACGTTCAGCCGTACAGGTAGTTGATGTCCTTGTAGCCCAGCGGCGGCACCTGGCTGAGCAGGAAGTCGCGCAGCTTGTGCATCTGCCGCGCCTTGGGGCTGCTCTTGAGCCAGGTCATGTAGTAACCGTCACCGGTCGACACCGCATGCTTGAACGGCGTCACTAGGCGCCCGGCCGTGAGGTCGGCACTGGCCAGTACCAGGTCGACCACCGAAATGCCGAGGCCCTGCTGCGCCGCCGAGATGCCCTGGTCGAGGGTATCGAACACCTGGCCCTGGTCGATGCTGATGTCCAGCGCATCCATGCGCGCCAGCCAGCGCCGCCAGTCGCGGCGATCTGGCGATGGGTGGAGGAATTCACACTGGCGCAGGTCGACCAGCTCCGGTTGCGCTTGCGCCATGTAGTCCGGGTGGCACACCGGGATCAGCCATTCATCGAACAGCTTGACGCTTTCGACATCGGCCGGGAAACGACCGTTGGCCAGGAGAATGGCGCAGTCGTAGGGCTCGGAGTAGAAGTCCACCG
Source organism: Pseudomonas vlassakiae (assembly GCF_014269035.2). GTDB lineage: Bacteria > Pseudomonadota > Gammaproteobacteria > Pseudomonadales > Pseudomonadaceae > Aquipseudomonas > Aquipseudomonas vlassakiae. The sequence continues at coordinate 396,797 of NZ_JABWRP020000002.1, read as the reverse complement.
AGTCAATGTCCATCCACACGCTCGACAGCTGCACGCTGCAGTTGTCTTCGAGCTTCTTGAACCCGTCCAGCGCCCGCAGCAGCCAGCGCACGGTCAGCGTCGAAGGGGCCTTCAAGCGCAACCCATAACGGTCCTGGCGCAGCAGCGCGCAGGCGTTTTCGATGATCTTGAAGCCCACCTTCAGCTCTTGAGCCAGCAGCCGTCCATGCTCGGTGAGGCTCAACTTGGGGCCGCGGCGCTCGAACAGGTCGCAGCCGAACATGGATTCGAGGGTCTTGATGTGATGGCTGACCGCCCCTTGGGTAAGGGCCAGCTCCTCAGCGGCCCGGGTAAACGAGCCGTAGCGCGAGGCCACCTCGAAAGCACGCAGGGCGTGCAAAGCTTGAATCCGTTCCGACATGATGCCCTCGAATCATGAGTGAGACTAATAGTAGGTCATAGTTCCACGCGTTTTACAACGTGAAGAGCGTCTCAGAAAATGCAGGTAAATAACACAGATAAGTCTCCAACCTGCCTGCATGTGTGTGGAACTCTCTCTTACTTAAATCTCCTGGGGAAATCATGTTTACGGGTTATGGAAACTGCTATCGCCTGGACGCGCTAGAGCTGGCCGATGAACATGTACGGAACACTCAGCACTGGACGCATCAAACCCTACACCATTTTCGCAGCGTGCTCGCCAACCCCGACTTCCCGTGCCTGTTCGGGCGCAAGGCGGTAGCCGGCGCATCCTGCCACATCCTCTTCGCCCGCGCCGAACAACTGGCCGATGATATCGCCCAGGGCCTGGCCGAATATGTACGCACCATAACCCCTGTGCCGATCAAGCAACGCATCGGCAGCCCACTGGTGGTGTTTCTGCAAACAGCCGCCGACAGCACCCTGGCCGAGCAACAGGCACTGGCCTGGAAAGTACTGCGCGGAGTCCATGCCCGTGACCCGCACCCGTGGCCGCAAGCGGTTCCCACCGACCCGCACGACAACGCCTGGTCGTTCTGCTACGCCGGTATGCCGCTGTTCATCAACATGAACTTCCCCGGCCACCAGCAGATGAAAAGCCGCAACCTCGGCCCGCACATCACCTTCGTCATCAACCCGCGGGAAAACTTCGACGAAGTGGCCAACGCCAGCACCGAAAGCGGGCAACGCATTCGTGCCCGCATTCGTGATCGCGTGCGCCACTACAACGACGGGGTCATGCCCGAAACCCTCGGCTTCTTTGGCCAGGACGACAACTTCGAATGGAAGCAGTACCAACTGCAGGAAGCCGGCTCGCTCAATCCGTCGCGCTGCCCGTTTCATGCCCACACCCACGCGACAACCGACATTCTGATCGAGAACTGACCGTGAATACCGCACTGACACTGACTTACGCACTCACCGTGCTGCTGCTGATCGCCACCCCCGGCCCGGTGGTGGCGCTGATCGTCAACACCGCCGCAGCCTCTGGCTCGCGCAAGGCCATGTTCACCGCCGTCGGCACCAACTGGGCGTCACTGGTGCTGATCGGCGCCGCTGCCTGGGTCATCCTCACCAGTGCGGCCATCGACAAGGCCTGGCTCAGTGGCATGAGCCTGCTGGGCTGCCTGTTCATTGGCTACATTGCCGTGGGCACCCTGCGCGAGTGCCTGCAGGCGCCTGCCGTCGACGAAGCCGAGCTGCAACCGGCCAAAGCCGGGCGCGGCGGTTTGTGGCAAGGCTTCATGGTCGGTATTTCCAACCCGAAGGACATCATCTTCTTCATCGCCTTCTTTCCCCAGTTCATCCAGATCACCGAATCGTTCGGCAAGAGCATGGTGGTGCTGTCGCTGCTGTGGGTACTGATCGATTTCGCCGTGCTCAGCCTGTACATCTTTGCCATCGGCAAGATCACCTCGCAGCGCAGCAACCGCCTTATATCCCTGGCCTCGGGCGTCGTCCTGCTGCTGATCGCCGCCGGTGGCCTGGCTTACAACCTCAAGGAACTGGCGGGCTGAACGCCCGCCACCACGCCTGCCGAGAAGGAGCGCCCATGACACCCAGCACGCATGTCCAGGGTCTCGCTTCGCCACTGCATCATGATTACCAGCGCTTTCTGCTGCTGGGTAATCGCCGCGCCCCACACACCCTGCATGTGCACGAGAGCGGCTACCGCTCCTGCACCATCAACACCGACGCCCTTGGCCTGCGCTACAGCCATTGCGCCGGCAAGCGCTTCTCGGTTGCCGAGCGCGGTGCCGCCTCGCGCATCAACCTGCTGGTCGGCGGCTCGACCGCCCTGGGCATCGGCGCCAGCTGCGACGAACATACGGTAGCCTCGCACCTGTCGATGCTGACCGGCGAGGTATGGCTGAGCCTGGCCGGCTGCGGGCTCAACGCCAGCCAGGAGCTGTTGCTGTTCCTGACCCACCAGCATCGCTTCGGCGAAGTGGGCCATGTGGTACTGCTCAGCGGCCTGAACACCTTGGCCCATGAAGCCCTCGGCGAGGTCCTGGCCGGCCCGTATGACCCGCAGCAGGCCAAGGCTCACCAGGCTTACCTGAACAGTTTCAACGAGGGCATGCCACCCGCGGGCCCAGCGCGCCATGAGTCGCTGTGGCAGCGCCTGGGCCAGGCATTGGCACCACGGCGCAACGACCCTGCCCCCAACTGGTCGCTGTCCGCCCCGGAAAAGCGCCTGGCACGCGCGGCCGACAGCATCGCCCGCACCTTGCGCCAATGGGAACGGATGCTGGCTGACAGTCACGCCACCCTGACCTTCATCCTCCAGCCCCTGCTGCCCTGGTGCCGAGAAACCCTGCCGGCGGGGGAACTGGCGATGCTGGCCGCCCTCGAGCAACAACCGGGGAATTTCGACCGCCTGCTCGACGGTGCCTTCGACAGCAAGCTGCACATGGCTTTCTTCCGTCGCATCAAAAGCCAGGCAGACCCCGTGCCCTGCTACGACATGAACAGCATGCTCAGCAGCTCGCCGGTATTCGGTGCCGATCTGTTCGTCGACCGCCTGCACTTGAACGATCTGGGCAACAATGCTTTGGCCAAGGTGATTACCGCCAAGTTGGGGCTGGCCCAGGAACGACACGGCCAGCGCAAGGTCACACCGATCAAGCTCGTCTGACTGACGAGTCACGGGGTTTCGGTTTTGACCCTCGCTTCGATAGAATACCCCGTCGTTCCGATTCGCCCGAGGTGTACGCGCAGTTGTGATCACTCATCAAGCCGTTTCCCCCTGCCTGGCAGCCAGCCGGCCTCGTTCATTGAACGGGGCACGCCTGTGAACCCCGTCTTTGTGGCGTCGGCACTGTTCATCGTGCTGACACCGATGGCTGCGCACGCGCTCGAAGTCCGTATCGACCCGCACGCCGACCTGCTTTACCGCCAGGCGCTACCGCTGCTGGAGCAAGCCGACAGCCCGGACGACAACAGCACCCTGCGCACTGCCATCGGCGTCGACCCGGAACTTAACCGCCAGGGCCGGGCGATGGCACAAACCCTGCCGACGGCAGTGGCCCTGCTGAAAAAGTCGGTCGAGCTTGGCCACCCGGTGGCGCAGTATCGCCTGGCGCTGTACTACACCACCTACCTGCCCGCAGCACAGATCGCCGATGCCGCCTGCCCGCTGCTGCAGGCCAGCCTGAAACAAGGCTTTGCACCACCAGCGGTTGCAATTGCAACCTGGTGCCAACCCTACAATGCCAGCCCGGCCTACCGCGAAGCCCTCGAGGCGATCCCGGGCATGGCGACCCTGTATGCACCGTACTTCCCGCAACCCACCGCACGCCTGGCCTGCAGCCGCAGCCGCCCGCAAGGGTTGCAGATGCAGTGGGGGCGCCAGCGCGACTACCAGGCCGAGGTCTACCGATTGCTGAGTGACCTCGATCCACAGCATCGCCAGGCACTGCTGCAAAAGGCTGTGGAGATCAATGGCTGCGTGGCGGCGCAGCAGCGGCTGACCAAGCGGTAATCACCTACCCCCGGCCCTTTGCAGCTAAAATCGCTGCTACAGATTGACGCTGCCCCTGTAGGAGCGGCTTCAGCCGCGAGGGGCCAGCACAGGCGACAAACAAGCAAGATCGTTCAAGCCACCCACCCCACCGCTCTGGCATGCTGCCCTACCTTGCAAAATGTGCCGCAGCCATCATGCCCAGCAGTCCTCCCATTGCCCGCCAAGCTTTCCTGCACGGCGCCATCGCCATCCTGCCGCTGTCCCTGGCCGTCGCCCCCTGGGGCCTGCTCGCCGGCTCCATGGCCATCGAGGCCAACCTCAGTGCCTGGCAAGGCCAAGGGCTGTCGGCGATTGTGTTCGCCGGTGCCGCGCAGCTGGTCGCGATCGGCATGCTCAAGGGCGGCGCCAACCTGCTGTCGATCCTGCTCACCACCCTGCTGCTGACGTCCCAGCATCTGCTTTATGGCTTGTCCATGCGCCCAGTGTTGTCAAACCAGCCGTTGCGCTGGCGGCTGGGCCTGGGCTTCCTGCTCACCGACGAATTCTTCGCCCTTACCAGCCACTACGACCAGCAGCAGTTCAACCGCTGGTATGCGCTCGGTGTAGGCCTGACCTTCTACGTCGCCTGGAACCTGTTTACCCTGGCCGGCATCGTGCTGGGCCAGAACATCCCGCACCTCGACCAGCTCGGCCTGGACTTTTCCATCGTCGCCACCTTCGTCGCGCTGATCGCGCCGCTGGTGCGCAACCTCGCCACCGTGGTGTGCGTGGCGGTGTCGCTGTTCTGCTCGGTGCTGTTCAGTTACTGGCATTGGGAGACCGCACTGGTCGCCGCTGGCCTGCTGGGCATGGCCGCCGGTTTCGTCTGTCAGAAATTTTCCGGAGGCCGCCCATGATCTGGCTGCTGATCTTCGCCATGGGCGCCGTGGTGTTCCTCAACCGCTACGCCTTCCTGGAGCCACGCCTGCCGCTGCGCCTGAGCTCCAACGCCCGGCAGTTCCTGGGCTTTGCCGTGCCCGGCATGCTCACCGCGATCTGCGGGCCGATCATCTTCCTGCCCGGCCACCAGCTCGACCTGAGCCCACTCAACCCCTACCTGCTCGGTGCACTGGTGGCCGTTGCGCTGGTGCTGTTGACCCGCAGCGTGTTGCTGAGCATGCTGGCGAGCATGTTGATCTTCTTCCTGCTACGCGGCTGGCTGGCATGAGCATGCCCCTGCGTGAACAGACCCACCTCTGGCAGGCGCCGGCCCTCGGCGACGTCGAGATGCTGCATGCGCGCTACTTCCAGCAGCGCTTCGCCCCGCATGTGCATGGAGGCTACGTGTTCACCGTGATCGAATCGGGCGCGCAGCGCTTCTGGCACCGTGGCAGCGAACACCTGGCGCCGGTCGGCAGCATGGTGCTGATCAACCCGGACGAACTGCACACCGGCGCCACCGCCCACGAAGCCGGCTGGCGCTACCGGGGCTTCTACCCCGAGCACGAACGGGTGACCGGCGTGCTGGACGAGCTGGAACTGGGCCGGCACGGCATGCCGCGTTTCAAAGACAGCGTGATCCAGGACCCGAGCCTGGCGCGGGCCTTCAGCCAGTTGCACCAGCTGTCGGAAGCCGGTGCCAGCGCCCTGGAACAACAGACCGCCTGGCGCCAGGCGGTGCTGGCGCTGGTGCAACGCCACGGCCATTGCCCGGAGCCCACGGCCCCCGGCAACGAACCGCTGGCGGTGGCCCGTGCGCGGGAACTGCTGGAAACCCAGTTGGCAGACCCGCCATCGCTGGAGGCCCTGGCGGCTGCAGTCAATCTCTCGCCGTTCCATTTCGCCCGGGTGTTCCGCCAGGCCACCGGTTTGCCGCCGCATGCCTGGCTGAAACAACGGCGCCTGGCGCGGGCACGGGAGTTTCTGAAAAGCGGCCTGGCGGCTTCAGAGGTCGCGTTTACCTTGGGCTTTGCCGACCAGAGTCACTTGAGCCGGCAGTTCAAGCAGGCGTTTGGCGTGACGCCAGGCGCCTATCGCAGCGCCTGCCTGCACAGTTAGCGCCCGCGACGCCAGGCCTCAGGCAAGCTGGCCAGCCACTGCTACACTGACAGAGCTGAACGGAGGATCCTGCCATGTCCGAAAGAGAGCTCACCACCCTGATATCGCTGATGAACCAGCGCCAAGCCTGCCTGAGCAGTGCCTGCAAGGAAATTGCCGACTGGATCGACCGCCAGGGCGATGTGCCCGCTGCGGGCAAGATCCGCGCCAGCCTGAAAGCGCTGGAGGCCGACGAAGCACAGGTGCGCAAGACCCTGACCTCGCTCACCCTCGACAGGCCGCTGCCACGCTTCCGTAGCTGAGGCGCGCAGCACAACGAAGAAGGGCCGCTCAAGCGGCCCTTTTTGTCGGTCAGTGGTTCATGTGCATGTGGTCATGCCCACCGCCGGCCTCGGCGTTGAGCGGGCGTACTTCTGCCTGCACTTCCACGGTTTCCTTGGTGCCCTTGGCATCTTCGATGGTCAGGGTCAGCGGTACCTTCTCGCCCTCCTTCACCTGCTGGGTCAGGCCCATCAGCATCACGTGGTAGCCGTTGGGGTCGAGGCTCACCGGCTTGCCCGCAGGCAGCTCCACGGCCTTGACTTCCTTCATGCCCATCACGTCGCCGTTCATGGTCATCTCGTGCACCTGCACGGTCTTGGCCACTGGCGATGCCACGCCGACCAGCTTGCTGTCGGTGCTGGCGGTCAGGGTCATGAAGGCGCCCGTGGACGGCTGATGCGGCACGCTGGCGCGTACCCAGGCGTCGCTCACGGTGGTTTGCGCCAGGGCCGGCAGGGCCAGGCCCAGCAGGGCGATGGCGGCCAGGCCGCGCTTGATCGGTTGCAGGGATACTGCCATTAGCAAATCTCCATCAGGGTTGCCAGGTCTTCAGCGCATTCCTTGGCATTCAGCGAATGGCCCAGGCTCAGGCGCAGGGTGCCACGTGTATCGTAGACGTAGCTGGTGGACGAGTGAGAAATGGTGTAGGTGTCACCGGCCGGGACCTTCTCGTAGAACACCTTGAACTCCTTGGCCACCGCGGCGATTTCTTCCGGGGTGCCGGTCAGGGCGGTGAACGACGGGTCGAAGGCCTTGACGTAGGCATCGAGCACTTCCGGGGTGTCGCGCTCCGGGTCCAGGGTGATGAACACCACCTGGAAGATTTCGCGGTCGCGGCCCCTCAGCAGCTTCTTGATCTGTGCCGCGCGTGCCAGGGTGGTCGGGCAGACAGCCGGGCACTGGGTGAAACCGAAGAAGATCATCGGCATGCTGCCGTAGAAGCTCGACAGGGTACGGACATTGCCCTGGGGGTCCTTGAGGCTGAACTTGCGCCCCAGGATTTCATTGCTCATGTTCTTGCCGTACTTGAACTCGAGCCCCCGGGCCGGGTTGCAGCCTGCCAGCAGGCCGAGCCCGAGAACGCCCATGCCGGCGACAACCGCGCGCCGGGTAAACAGATCAGTCATTAAACTATCCTTTACAGGCTACCTTTACAGGGAAGGTGCCGACCCTCGGGACGGGCCGGCCGAAAAACCGGGGCATTCTGGCATGACACCCAGTGGGCTTCTACCCGACCAAGGCGCTGATGGCCCGCAGCCCTTTAAACACGGGCTGCGGCCTGTTGTCGCAGGGGTTGAAACCGTAACACTTTGTTGCTAAGCCTTGACCTCTGAAGATCAGTAGTAGGCGTTCTCTTTCTGACTGTGGTCAGTCACGTCACGCACGCCCTTGAGCTCTGGAATGCGCTCGAGCAGGGTGCGCTCGATGCCTTCCTTGAGTGTCACGTCGGCCTGGCCGCAGCCCTGGCAACCGCCACCGAACTGCAGCACGGCGATGCCGTCGTCGACCACATCCACCAGGCTCACCTGGCCGCCATGGCTGGCCAGGCCGGGATTGATCTCGGTCTGCAGGTAGTAGTTGATGCGCTCGTTGATCGGGCTGTCTTCGTTGACCATCGGCACCTTGGCGTTCGGCGCCTTGATGGTCAACTGGCCGCCCATGCGATCGGTAGCGTAGTCGACCAGCGCGTCTTCCAGGAACGGCACGCTGACCGCGTCGAGGTAGGCAGTAAAGCTCTTCAGGCCCACCGGCTCGTCGTCGGGTTTCTCTTCGCCCGGCTTGCAGTAGGCGATGCAGGTCTCGGCGTACTGGGTGCCCGGCTGGGTGATGAAAATACGGATGCCAATGCCAGGCGTGTTCTGCTTGGAAAGCAGATCGGCCAGGTAATCATGGGCGGCGTCAGTAATGGTTATAGCGCTCATGGAAGTTCCTCACAGACTTGCGCCCAAGTGTACGCCAACCTGGCCTTTGAACAAAGTCCTAGTATTTGACTCGGGAAAGCACAAATGCCGGGCTTTGCTCCCGTGGCGCGGCCAGCCACGCCTGCATCCGCCGGTACAGGCCGCGCTCCAGCCACAGATAGCTGAACCACGACATTAGTCCAATGGACGGCACGCACAAGGCGAACACCAGGTACGGGTTCAGGCGCAGGCGCTGGCAGGCGAACCAGCCGGCGTACAGCACCAGCACGTGGATCAGGTACACCGAGTAGGAGCAGTCACCCAGCGCCTTGAGCAGGCGGTTGCCCCTGAAGTACGGCTCCAGGGCGATGAACGCCAGCACGATCATCGCGCTTGGCACGCCCCAGTGCAGCAGGCGCTGCGCAGCGTCCAGGTGATAGATCGCATAACCCGCCACGCCCAGCACCGCCAGCGGCAACCACAGCCCTTCGCGGATCAGGCCGCGACGATGGATCACGCCCAGGCCGATGCCCAGCAGGAATTCATAGATGATGTCGTTGTTGTAGAACCGGCTGAGCACGCCCACGCGTCCGAGTACTTCACTGACCAGCAGCAGCGCAGCGGTCACCAGCACCAGGTGATGACGCTGGCGCACCAGGAAGGCCAGGCCGAACAACAGGTAGAAGAACATCTCGAAATTCAGCGTCCAGCCTACGTTCAGGGTCGGGTACAAACCGTAGCCGCCGGGGTTTTCCGCCGGGATGAACAGCAGCGACAGCAGCAGGTGATGCCAGTCGAAGGCCTGGTGCGGCATCCATTGGCTGAAGGCCAGCAACAGTAACGCCATCAGCGCGGTGTAGAACCAGTAGGCCGGGACAATGCGCAAGGCCCGGTTGAGCAGGAACTGGCGAGGTTCGATGGGTTTGTCGCGGGTCGACAGGTAGATCACCAGCCCGCTGATGACGAAGAAAATGTCGACGCCTACCGCGCCACGGTCGGTGAGCAATTGGCCGATGGGGCCGGTGGCATGGAAGTCGAAGAAGATTTGCATGAAGTGGTGGCAGACCACCACCCAGGCGGCGAACGCCCGCAGTGCCTGAAGCGAATACAGCATGGAATACCTGCGATTGCCGGTGCATTGAGGCCCACATCGAGTGCCGAGGCGAGCGCTGCGCACTCGTTCGCGGGTAAACCCACTCCTACAAGGACAGTGCTGACTTCAAGACCAGCGCACTACCTGTAGGAGCGGGTTTACCCGCGAAGGGCTGCAAAGCAGCCCCCTGCAATCGATCAGGACCACCCACCAGTTCCGACCGCAGCGTATTCGGAAAGGTCAGCCCAACCGATCAGAGGTTCTCGTAGCGGTTCATGTCCAGCACGCCGGCCTCCACCGGCTGGGTTTCCTTGATATAGGTATTGAGGTCATGGAAGTAGCGCCAGAACTCCGGATGGCTGCGGCGCACCCCCCAACGCATGACGATGCGCTCGAACCTCGCCGGGTCATCCTTGGCGTACTCCATGTCCTCGACGAACTCCGGCACATCCCTGGCCGGAATGTTGAAGATGAAGTTCGGGTAACTGCTGAGCACGCCCGGGTACAGGGTCAGGGTATCCAGCCCGGGCACGTAGCGGTAAGCCTCACCGAGCAGGAACGCCACGTTGCTGTGCGCGCGGTTGCGCAGCAGGCTGTAGACCTGGCGCTGGCCGCCCTCGCCTTCGATGCGCAGCATGGTCGCTTCAGGCAGTTGGCCGATCACCTTCAGGCCGGCGGCCGGGCGTGACACCAAGCGGCTGAGCGACTGCTCGACGTTGCGGAACTCCTCGCTCATCTGCGGCCGCGAGCAGTACGCGCCGGTGCAGCGGTTGATCGGGTCGGGGGCAGCGTTGAGGCTGGCGGTACGTTGCAGCAGCTTCAGGCCGAAGTCGCGCTTGGGGTCGCGCGGGTCGAGCTTGATGCCGCTCGGCGTGTCGGTGTCGATGTCCTCGTAGTCCAGCCACATCTTCACCTTGCCGCTGTTCTGGTACCAACTGCCAAGGATGTCGCTGCGCTGGTCGGCCGGCATCAGGCGCAGGAAGTTGACCTCGGCGCCGTTGCGGATCAGGTCGAAATACAGGCGTGTCTGCAGCTGGTGCGAGACGTTGCCGAACACATCGAAGTTGACCGCCAGCTGGTAGTAGGTGCGCTCGAACAGCGGGTAGTCGAACAACCAGACGGTCAACGGCACGTCGCCGATCAGGCCCTTGGTCACCGAAGCGCTGTCGAAGTGGCGGAAGATGCTCAACAGCGCATTGTCGTTGCCGGCCCACAGGGTTGCCCAGCCCGGAGCCGGCATTTCGGCATAGGCCTCACGCCGCAATTTCTCGTAATCGTTGCGTTTGTCGCGGTAGGCATGCCACAGGTTCAGCACGCTGCCAACATCGTCGATCTGCCCCGGCATGGCCAGCAGCGGCGTGGCTTCGCCGCGGTACTTGGCATCGGTGATGTAACGGTCGTGGGCCGGCTCCTGGAACAACGCCCAGAAGTTGTCGCGAATCACGTCGGTGGCGATCTGCCCGCGGCACACCGGGCCACGGATGAAGGTGCGCACGAAATATTCGGCGTTATCCAGCATGAACTGGTAACGCGCCACGGCCGGTATCGCCTCGAAGGTTTCGAACGGGTTGGCCCGGTGGCGTGGGCCATAGCCCGGTAGCGCCGTGGCGTGCCAGTCGCCGGCGTAGAACAGCTGCTTGACGCGCTTGAGCTTCTGCGGCCCCATCGGGTAGGTGATGTGGGTCTTGTGTACGATCACGCCCTGTACCGGGATCAGCCGGTAATAGAAGTCGGTGCCCGGCGGGTCATTGGGGCGGCGCGTGGCAATGATGTCGACCGGCTTGCCGCTTGGCGTGCGCGAACGCACCCACTGGAAGAAGTGGCCCTGCTCGCCGCCGACGAAGTAGATATGCGCCAGGAACAGGTGCTCGTACAGCCAGCGGCCGACCAGCGCCTCGGTGGAGCCCGGGCGGTTGAGCAACTCCTCCCAGTCGGCGATCTGCCTGGCCTCGGCTGCGCTTGGCTGGATCGGCTGGTACTCGACCGGCGCGCCGGCCGCCAGCCAGCGCTGCAGGGTCTGGTATTCCTTGTCGGTCAGGCCGGTGACCGCCAGCGGCATGCCCTCCTTGGGGTGGGCGCCGGCATAGCCATCGAACTCTTCCGGCAGCGGGCACATGTTGTTGCGGTTGAGCCCCAGGACGATCTCGTCAGGCAGCTTGGCATTGGGCGTGAGCGGGGTCTTGTGCCCCAGCTCGAGCATGCGTGCCATCAGCGCCGCCTGGCTACCCTGGTTGTCGAGTACCGAATAGAAGCCCTTCTTGCGCCATTCATCTTCACTGTGGGCGTCGTAGAACAACCGCGTGGGGGCCACCGCCTTGCTGCGTTCGCCTTGGTACACCGGCACCTTGGTGGCACCACGCACCGCACCTTCGGGGCTTTCCAGCTTGAGCTGGCAGGCAGCGTCGTTGCAGGCGTGGCAGGCCACGCATTTTTCGGTGAAGATCGGCTGGATGTCCCGGGTGTAGGAAATCACCGGGCTCGACTGGGGAGCTTGCCCTGACGCCACGCCACTGATGAGCAGCGCGAAGACGCTGGCAAGGATACGATGCACCATGTGCGAAAAGTCCTGGGTAGTGAAGCCATCACGATTGTCTGGTCGTCCTTGGGTGCCTTGATGTCACTCAACATGAACAAAATTCATGCAAAAGGGCGATGCGCCTAAAAACCGCGCAGCTTTGTTATGATTCGGCACCTTCTGATATTTGCCCGACCAGGTAGTTCCTATGTCCGACCGCAGCGCTCGTCTCCAAGCACTCCAGCACGCACTCAAAGAGCGCATTCTGATCCTCGACGGCGGCATGGGTACTATGATCCAAAGCTATCGCCTCGAGGAACACGACTATCGTGGCACGCGCTTCGCCGATTGGCCAAGCGACGTGAAAGGCAACAACGACCTGTTGCTGCTCAGCCGCCCGGATGTGATCGCGGCGATCGAGAAAGCCTACCTGGATGCCGGCGCCGATATCCTCGAAACCAACACCTTCAACGCCACGCAGATTTCCCAGGCCGACTACGGCATGGAATCGCTGGTGTACGAGCTGAACGTCGAGGGCGCGCGCATCGCCCGCCAGGTCGCCGATGCCAAGACCCTGGAAACCCCCGACAAACCGCGCTTCGTCGCCGGCGTGCTCGGCCCGACCAGCCGGACCTGCTCGATCTCCCCGGACGTCAACGACCCCGGCTACCGCAACGTCACCTTCGACGAGCTGGTGGAAAACTACATCGAGGCCACCCGTGGCCTGATCGAGGGCGGCGCCGACCTGATCCTGATCGAGACCATCTTCGACACGCTCAATGCCAAGGCGGCGATCTTCGCCGTGCAACAGGTGTTCGAGGACGATGGCATCGAACTGCCGATCATGATCTCCGGCACCATCACCGATGCCTCCGGCCGCACCCTGTCGGGCCAGACCACCGAAGCGTTCTGGAACTCGGTGCGCCATGCCAAGCCGATTTCCGTGGGCCTCAACTGCGCCCTCGGCGCCAAGGACCTGCGCCCGTACCTGGAAGAGCTGGCGACCAAGGCCGACACCCATGTGTCTGCCCACCCCAACGCCGGCCTGCCGAACGCCTTCGGTGAATATGACGAAACCCCGGCAGAGATGGCGGCGGTGGTCGAAGAGTTCGCCGCCAGCGGCTTCCTCAACATCATCGGTGGCTGCTGCGGCACCACCCCGGGCCATATCCAGGCGATCGCCGAGGCCGTGGCCAAGTACAAGCCACGCGAAATCCCGGAAATCGCCAAGGCCTGCCGCCTGTCGGGTCTGGAACCGTTCACCATCGACCGCCAGTCGCTGTTCGTCAACGTCGGCGAGCGCACCAACATCACCGGCTCTGCCAAGTTCGCCCGGCTGATCCGCGAAGAGAACTACACCGAAGCCCTGGAAGTCGCCCTGCAGCAGGTCGAAGCCGGCGCCCAGGTGATCGACATCAACATGGACGAAGGGATGCTCGACTCCCAGGCCGCCATGGTCCGCTTCCTCAACCTGATCGCCGGTGAGCCGGACATCTCCCGCGTGCCGATCATGATCGACTCGTCCAAGTGGGAAGTGATCGAAGCGGGCCTGAAGTGCATCCAGGGCAAGGGCATCGTCAACTCGATCTCCATGAAAGAAGGCGTCGAGCAGTTCAAGCACCATGCCCGCCTGTGCAAGCGCTACGGCGCGGCCGTGGTGGTGATGGCCTTCGACGAGGTCGGCCAGGCCGACACCGCCGCGCGCAAGAAGGAAATCTGCCAGCGCAGCTACGACATCCTGGTCAACGAAGTCGGCTTCCCGCCGGAAGACATCATCTTCGACCCGAACATCTTCGCCGTCGCCACCGGCATCGAAGAGCACAACAACTACGCCGTCGACTTCATCGAGGCCTGCGCCTACATCCGTGATCACCTGCCCCACGCGCTGAGTTCGGGTGGCGTGTCCAACGTGTCGTTCTCGTTCCGCGGCAACAACCCGGTGCGTGAGGCGATCCACTCGGTATTCCTGTACCACGCGATCCAGAACGGCCTGACCATGGGTATCGTCAACGCCGGCCAGCTGGAGATTTACGACGAGATCCCGGCTGCGCTGCGCGAAAAGGTCGAGGACGTGGTGCTCAACCGCACGCCGCACGGCACCGACGCCCTGCTGGCGATTGCCGACGATTACAAGGGCGGCGGCGCGACCAAGGAAGTGGAAAACGAAGAGTGGCGTTCGCTGCCCGTCGAGAAGCGCCTGGAGCACGCGCTGGTCAAAGGCATCACCGCTTTCATCGTCGAAGATACCGAGGAGTGCCGGCAGCAGTGTGCACGCCCGATCGAGGTCATCGAAGGCCCGCTGATGAGTGGCATGAACGTGGTCGGTGACCTGTTCGGCGCCGGCAAGATGTTCCTGCCGCAGGTGGTCAAGTCGGCCCGTGTCATGAAGCAGGCCGTGGCGCACCTGATCCCGTTCATCGAAGCCGAGAAAGGCGACAAGCCGGAAGCCAAGGGCAAGATCCTCATGGCCACCGTCAAGGGCGACGTGCACGACATCGGCAAGAACATTGTCGGCGTGGTGCTGGGCTGCAACGGCTACGACATCGTCGACCTCGGGGTCATGGTGCCGGCCGAGAAGATCCTGCAGACCGCCCGCGAACAGAAGTGCGACATCATCGGCCTGTCCGGCCTGATCACCCCGTCGCTGGACGAGATGGTCCACGTCGCCCGCGAAATGCAGCGCCAGGGCTTCCACCTGCCGCTGATGATCGGCGGCGCCACCACGTCCAAGGCCCACACTGCGGTCAAGATCGAACCCAAGTACAGCAACGACGCCGTGGTCTACGTCACCGACGCCTCGCGTGCGGTGGGTGTGGCCACCCAGCTGCTGTCCAAGGAACTCAAGCCCGGCTTCGTCGAGAAGACCCGCCAGGAATACGTGGAAGTGCGCGAGCGCACCGCCAACCGCAGCGCCCGCACCGAGCGCCTGAGCTACGCCCAGGCCATCGCCGCCAAGCCGCAGTACGACTGGGCCGGCTACCAGCCAGCAGTGCCCTCCTTCACCGGCGTCAAGGTGCTGGAAGACATCGACCTGCGGACCCTGGCCGAGTACATCGACTGGACGCCGTTCTTCATTTCCTGGGACCTGGCCGGCAAGTTCCCGCGCATCCTCACCGACGAAGTGGTCGGCGAAGCCGCCACCGCGCTGTACAAGGATGCCCGCGAGATGCTCGACAAGCTGATCGACGAGAAGCTGATCAGCGCCCGCGCGGTGTTCGGCTTCTGGCCGGCCAACCAGGTTGCCGATGACGACATCGAAGTCTACGGCGCAGACGGCCAGGCCCTGGCCACCCTGCACCACCTGCGCCAGCAGACCATCAAGCCCGATGGCAAGCCGAACCTGTCCCTGGCCGACTTCGTCGCGCCGAAGGCCAGCGGCGTCACCGACTACGTCGGCGGCTTCATCACCACCGCCGGCATCGGCGCCGAGGAAGTGGCCAAGGCGTACCAGGACAAGGGCGACGACTACAGCTCGATCATGGTCAAGGCCCTGGCCGACCGCCTGGCCGAGGCCTGTGCCGAGTGGCTGCACGAGCAGGTACGTAAAGAGCACTGGGGCTATGCCCGCGACGAGCAGCTGGACAACGAGGCGCTGATCAAGGAGCAATACAGCGGTATCCGCCCTGCCCCCGGCTACCCGGCGTGCCCGGACCACACCGAGAAGGCAACCCTGTTCCGCCTGCTCGATGGCACCGCCATCGGCGAAACCGGCCCGAGTGGCGTGTTCCTCACCGAGCACTTCGCGATGTTCCCGGCGGCGGCGGTCAGCGGCTGGTATTTCGCCCACCCGCAGGCGCAGTACTTTGCCGTGGGCAAGGTCGACAAGGACCAGATCGAGCGTTACAGCGCGCGCAAAGGCCAGGAGGTGAGCGTGAGCGAGCGCTGGCTGGCGCCTAACCTCGGCTACGACAGCTGAAATCGCATCGGTTCTTTCGCGGGGAAGCCCGCGAAAGAACCGATGCGGACGCTGGATTCAGACCTCGCTGACCGGGATATCCCCCGCCCGCCTGCCATCACGTCGTTCGCCCATCCACTCATTGACCTTCTGCCCGAATTCGGTCGGCGCCTTGCGTCCAAAGCGCCGCGCCAGGTCGAGGATGGTCTGCTGCGCCAACGCCTCTTCCATGCGCTTCTGCGCCCCCAGCATCACCGCGTGAATCGCGCAGGTGCCCTCGGTCGCCCAACCCGGCGCTGCACCTTCGAACAAGCTGCAACGCTCGCGGATCTCGCGGCAATCAAAGATCTTCTTCGGCCCGTCGATGGCATTGACGATATCCAGCACGGTGATTTCGTCCGACGGCCGCGCCAGGCGAAAACCGCCACGCACACCTTCCGTTGCCACCACCAGCCTGGCCCGGGCGAGCTTGGTGAAGACCTTGGCCAGGTATTCCTGCGGCACGCCCTGTAGTTCCGCCAGGTCGCGCACGCTGCATTCACGGGTATCACCCCGCTCATCCACCAGAAACAGCAGGCAATGGATACCGTATTCGACGCCAGCGCTGTAGAGCGACATATCAATCTCCGACCAATATTGTCGCAAATAGTACGCTGATCATTGGGCCAGCGCAAAGCTTCCCTGCACCAGTCGTCGCCATTCCAAGGCCATGGTTAGCCCTTATAAGCTCGATATAGAGCCATTCGCCCGATTTTTACCACGGGTCGGCTACGAGCCGCTTACAAAAAACACTTGTCGATTTTAACTACGATCAATACAGTCGTAGTTATTCGAGCAGCACAGGCAGTGCGCTCGAAGCCTTTTTCACTCTTGCGGAGCACTTCCATGAAATCGAACATCCTGATCATCGGTGCCGGCTTTGCCGGTGTCTGGAGCGCCCTGAGCGCCGCCCGCCTGCTCGACCAGGCCCAGCGCGACGACCTGAGCATCAGCGTGCTCGCCCCGCAACCTGAACTGCACATCCGCCCGCGCTTTTACGAGGCCGATGTGCACAGCCTCAAGGCACCGGTAGGTGGTCTGTTCGATGCGGTCGGCGTGCGCTTCATTGCTGGTATTGCCGACGCCATCGATACCTTGGACCGCAGCGTCAGCTACATCGACGCCAACGGCGAGCACCGGCAGATCGGCTACGACCGCCTGGTCCTCGCCGCTGGCAGCCAGGTGGCACGGCCGGCGGTCCCAGGCCTGGCCGAACATGCCTTCGATGTCGACCAGATGGCGTCGGCCATGCACCTTGAGCAGCATCTGCTGGGGCTGCCCGCCCTGCCCGCGTCGCCGGCACGCAACACCGTGGTGGTCTGTGGCGGTGGCTTCACCGGTATCGAAACGGCTACCGAAATGCCGGCTCGCCTGCGCACCATTCTCGGTAGCGAGGCCGCGGTGCGGGTGCTGTTGGTCGACCGTGGCGCCAGTGTCGGTGCAGCATTGGGCGCGGGCATCACGCCGTCGATCGTCGCAGCGTCCGAGCAGGCCGGCGTGCAATGGCTGACAGGCACCTCGGTGGTGGCCGTCGATGCTGGTGGCGTGACCCTGGACAATGGCGAGTACATTGCGAGCAAGACCGTGATCTGGACCGTTGGCGTCAACGCCAGCCCTCTGACCGCCCAGATCGCCGGCGAACGCGACAACTTCGGCCGGCTCAAGGTCGACGACCACCTCAAGGTGGTTGGCCAGGCGCATATCTACGCAACCGGCGACACCGCCTGGGCCGCCGTCGACAACCTTGGCAACCATGCCCTGATGACCTGCCAGCACGCGATCCCCATGGGCCGACACTCCGGCAACAACGCCATGGCCGACCTGCTTGGGGTGGCACCCGTGGTCTACCGCCAGCCCAAGTACGTCACCTGCCTGGACCTCGGCGAGTGGGGCGCGGCGTTCAGTGAAGGCTGGGAGCGCGAGCTGAAGCTGCAGGGTCAGGAAGGCAAGGACATGAAGCGCCAGATCAACAGGGTGTGGATCTACCCACCGGCTGCTGATCGCGCCTTGGCGCTGGCCGCGGCCGACCCGAACATCGCGATCGTTTAACGGCAGATTCCTGACAGATCCATCAAAAAATGACGGATCTGTCAGAAGATGTCGTTACATTGAATGACTGGTCAATATTGATGGCCATATGGCATCATTGAAATCAAAAAGCATTGCAAAGGGTGAGGCACACACTTAAATCGCAGCGCATCGAGAGCCTGGCGCCATCCCGGTGAGCCGGCCATCCGACCATGCTCTTGACGCCTGCACGCCAACGTCAAGGAGCATTCCATGCAGTTACGGAATATGAAGATCGGCACTCGCGCTAGCAGCGTTTTCGCCCTGTTGGGCGCATTGGTCCTGGTCATGGGCCTCATTGCAATCCATGAAACCCGGCAGATGGACTCCGCCACGGACGAAATCCGTGTCACCTGGATGCCTGCCGTGGTTGCCCTCGGTGAAATCAGCACCAACCTCGGCCGCGCCCGCGCCGTCACCTTGCGCGCCGCGCTGGACGACAACCCCGGCGAGCGTGCGCGCAACATCGACATGCTCAAGGGCGTCAACGAACAGCTCGGCAGTGGCCTCAAGGACTACCAGGACACCATCATCGCCGCGGATGATCGCGCCCTGTTCAATGCCTTCAATGCGGCCTATACGCAATACCTCGACCTGCAGTCGCGGGTAGTGCAGGACATCGCTGCCGGTCGCATGGACCAGGCCAAGCAGCAGATCAGCGGCCCGCTGACCCAGTACGCCGATACCATGATGAAGGCCATGGCCGCGCTCATTGCCTATAACGGCAAAGGTGCCGAGGATGCCTCGCAGCGCAGCAGCGATGTAGCCGACGAGGCCTTCACCGCAATCATCGCCTCACTGGTGGTCATCATGCTTGCACTGGCCGCCATTGCCACGCTGCTCACGCGCAGCATCGTGGTGCCGCTGGCCGATGCAGTGGCGGTGGCCGAGCGCGTGGCCACCGGCGACCTGACCCAGGACATCCGTGTCATCGGCCGTGACGAACCGGCTCTGCTGCTGCGCGCCTTGAGCCGCATGCAGAACAGCCTGCGCGACACCCTCCGCAAGATCGCCGCCTCCTCCGACCAGCTGGCCTCGGCCTCGGAAGAGCTGCACACCGTCACCGAAGACACCAGCCGCGGCCTGCACCAGCAGAGCGCGGAAATCGACCAGGCCGCCACCGCCGTCAACCAGATGACCGCAGCAGTGGAAGAAGTGGCCAACAACGCGGTGAGCACCGCCGATGCCTCCAAAGGAGCCGACCAGACCACTCGCGATGGTCGTGAGCAGGTCAACCAGGCGCTGGCCTCGATCCAGCACCTGGTCAACGACGTGGCGGGCACCTCCACCGAGATCGAACAACTGGCCAGCAATGCCAACGAGATCAGCCGCGTGCTGGATGTGATCGGCGCGATTGCCGGCCAGACCAACCTGCTGGCACTCAACGCCGCCATCGAAGCCGCACGCGCAGGTGAAGCAGGCCGCGGCTTTGCCGTCGTGGCCGATGAGGTGCGCGCCCTCGCCCATCGGACCCAGCAGTCGACGGCAGAGATCGAGCAGATGATCGCCGGGATCCAGAACGGTACCGAGCGTGCGGTGGCGGCGATGCACAGCAGCCGCGGCCGGGCGAACGGCACGCTGGAGGTGGCGCAAGGTGCCGGTGAGGCGCTGGAAGTGATTGCCGAGGCGATCGCCTCGATCAACCAGCGCAACCTGGTGATTGCCAGCGCTTCCGAGGAGCAGGCACAGGTGGCACGGGAGGTGGACCGCAACCTGGTGAACATTCGGGATCTGGCAATGCAGACGTCGGCGGGGGCCAACCAGACCAGCGCGGCGGCGCAGGACCTGTCGCGCCTTGCGGTGGACTTGAATGGCATGGTCGCGCAGTTCAAGGTCTGATCTGAAACAGCGGGGGCCGCTTTGCGGCCCCTTTACATCAGCAACGGCCTGTCAATCGTTGACGCTGACAACCCGCCCCGCCTGCTCAGCGGCCTTGCCACGGGTTGCCAGGCAGTAGTACAGCGGCACCGTCACCAGCAGGCCGAACAGCCACGACAGGTCGGCCCCTTCGACAATGTTCGAATACGGCCCTACATACAGCGACGTGTTGGCAAACGGCAGCTGCACCAGGATGCCGCAGGCATAGGCAATGATCGCGTGGTGATTGAAGCGGCCATAGATGCCGCCATCAGCACGGAAGATCGAAGCGATGTCGTACCGGCCCTTCTTGATCAGGTAGAAGTCGATCAGGTTGATCGATGCCCACGGCACCAGCACCAGCAGCAGCGCCAGGATCAGGCCGATGAACTGGCCGATGAAACCCGCCGACGCGTTCAGCGCCACCATCGCGCAGCCCACCAGGATCACCGCGGCCAGGATCACTCGCACCTTGATGCTCGGCGTCCATTCGGCAATGAAGGTCTGGATCGCTGTGACGATCGACAGCACTGCGCCGTACAGGTTGAGGGCGTTGTGGCTGATGATGTTGAGCAGGAACAGCACCATCAGGATCGGGCCCAGCCAGCCGGTGGCCTGCTTGACCGCATCCATCGCGTCGGTGCCTTCGGGCACGCACAGCACGGCGATCGTCCCGAAGCTGAAGCACAGGATGGTGCCCAAGGTCGCGCCGAAATAGGTCGCCCAGAACGGCTTGGCGATGCCCACTTCACGCGGCAGGTAGCGCGAGTAGTCGGAGGTGTACGGCGAGAAACTGATCTGCCAGATGATGCCCAGCGACACAGTGGCGATGAAGCCCGACAGGTTGAATGCGCCGCGGCTGAAGAAGTCCGCCGGCAGTTGCTGGACGAACATCATGATGAAACCGGCCAGCAGTGCCGAGCCCATCACCCAGGTACCGATGCGGTTGAGGATATGGATGAAACGATAGCCGATCACGCCGATGGCCGTCGCGCTCAAGGCGCCGATCACGATCGCGCCTGGCATCGGCACGCTTGGGGCGATGCCGTGGATGGTCTTGCCCGCCAGGACGATGTTGGAAATGAAGAAGCCGACATAGATCAGCGCGGTGAAGAACACGATCAGCAGCGCGCCATAACGGCCGAACTGGCCACGGCTCTGGACCATCTGTGGAATGCCCAGCTGCGGTCCCTGCGCAGAGGCCAGGGCGATGAACACGCCCCCGATCAGGTGACCCAGCACGATTGCGATCAGCCCCCACAGCAGGTTCAGGTGAAACACCTGGACCACCATGGCACCGGTGACGATTGGCAGTGGCGCGATGTTGGTACTGAACCAGAGGGTGAACAGGTCGCGCGCCTTCCCGTGGCGCTCGGCAGGTGGAACGTAATCGACCGTGTGATTCTCGACAAACTGGTGCTGCGACGACGGTTGGGACATAGGATTCAGCTCGAAAGGTCGTTTTTATCGTTGTAAGGAAACCGCATCTAGGCGGCCTCTCAGCTGCGGACCATATTATGGTATTCCAAACTTTTGACAACACTGATCCGCAGGAAAAAACGCCCACTGATCTGCTCGCACACCCCCTGCGACAAACCGCCTCACGGCTCAATCCCACGGTTTACGTGGGCTTGAGCCATTCATCGTGAAAAAACAGTGCTGAAAATTCCGCTTGCAAAATAGGTATTACGGTATACCATCAGACACATCAACGATAAAAACCGCGGACCACCGCAGCCGTATAGAGGTACACCCGATGATCGATGCAACCCTCTACAAGAACGTCCTGGGCTCCTTCCCGTCCGGCGTTACCGTCATCACCACCCTGGACGACGACGGCTCGGTCGTCGGCCTGACTGCCAGCGCCTTCTCCTCGCTGTCGATGGACCCACCGCTGGTGCTGTTCTGCCCTAACTATACCTCCGACTCCTACCCTGTCCTGATCAAGAACAAGCGCTTTGCCATTCACCTGCTCTCCGGTGAACAGCAAGCCGAAGCCTACGCGTTCGCCAAGAAGGGCAAGGACAAGGCCGCTGGCATCGAATGGACCCTGAGCGAGCTGGGCAACCCGATCCTGGCCGGCGCCACCGCCGTCATCGAGTGCGAACTGTGGCGCGAATATGAAGGTGGCGACCACGCCATCATGGTCGGCAAGGTGCACAACCTGATCGTCCCCGAGCAAGCCCCTCGGCCGATGGTCTACTGCCGCGGCAAGATGGCCAGCCTGCCGGCCTTTGCCTGAAGCCTGTTCTGAATCGAGACACCTGGCGCCTCCCCTGCCCGGCGCCAGACACTTTCAAGCGTTGAGGAAAGCCCCATGAAATTTTCGTTGTTCGTGCACATGGAACGTTGGGATGAACAGGTCAGCCACCGCCAGTTGTTCGAAGACCTGACCGAACTGACCCTGATGGCCGAGCGCGGCGGTTTCAGCACCGTGTGGATCGGCGAACACCACGCCATGGAATACACCATCTCGCCAAGCCCGATGCCGCTGCTGGCCTACCTGGCCGCGCGTACCGAGAAGATCCGCCTGGGTGCCGGCACCATCATCGCGCCGTTCTGGAACCCGATCCGCGTGGCTGGCGAATGCGCCCTGCTCGACGTGATCAGTAACGGCCGCATGGAAGTGGGCCTTGCCCGTGGTGCCTACCAGTTCGAGTTCGACCGCATGGCAGGTGGCATGCCGGCCACCGACGGCGGCAAGGCCCTGCGCGAAATGGTCCCGGTGGTGCGCAAGCTGTGGGAAGGCGACTACGCCCATGATGGCGAAGTGTACAAGTTCCCCACCTCCACCAGCGTGCCAAAGCCGTTCAACGCCACCCCGCCGATGTGGATCGCCGCCCGCGACCCGGACTCGCACAACTTCGCCGTTGCCAACGGCTGCAACGTCATGGTCACCCCGCTGATGAAGGGCGACGAAGAAGTGCTGGACCTGAAGAACAAGTTCCAGGCCGCCCTCGACAACAACCCGGACGTACCGCGCCCGCAACTGATGGTGTTGCGCCACACCCATGTGCATAGCCCGTCCGAGCCCGAAGGCTGGAAAATCGGCGCCCAGGCCATCTCGCGCTTCTACCGCACCTTCGATGCCTGGTTCGGCAACAAGACCACCCCGGTCAACGGCTTCCTCGAGCCGAGCCCCGAGTCGAAGTTTGCCGAAGTGCCGGCGTTCCAACTGGAGAACATCCGCAAGAACACCATGATCGGCACCCCCGAAGAGATCATCGCCCGCATCAAGTACTACCAGGAGCTCGGTGTCGACGAGTTCAGCTTCTGGTGCGACAACAGCCTGCCCCATGCCGAGAAGAAGAAGTCGCTCGAGCTGTTCATCAAGGAAGTGGTGCCGGCATTCGCCTGAATTCCCATTGCCTGAGCCATTGCGGGACGCGCCCGCTCCCGTGGGCCCCCGAAGCCCGCGCGAGCGGGTTTTTTTTAACGCCTGTACTGGCCTTCTCGCGCGTTCACCCGCGAAGAGGCCAGTACAGACAGCACAGAAATCAAGGCATCAGGCCACCTTTCGTCCCCAGGCAAGAGAAATTTCAAGCCACCTCTTGCGCAACAAATATTATGGTATACCATCAGACAACAAGAGCTGATAACCCTCACCAGGAGCCACCCATGAGTTTCGAAATCCGCAAGATCGTCACCTACTCCGAAGAGACCCGCATCGAAGGCGGCAAGGCCACCGACAAGCCGGTGACCATGGTCGGCCTGGCCGTCGTGATCAAGAACCCATGGGCCGGTCGCGGTTTCGTTGAAGATCTGAAGCCGGAAATCCGCGCCAACTGCTCGGACCTGGGTGCCCTGATGGTCGAGCGCCTGACCGCTGCCATCGGCGGTGCCGACAAGATCGAAGCCTACGGCAAGGCCGCAGTGGTCGGCGCCGATGGTGAGATCGAGCACGCCTCGGCGGTGATCCACACCCTGCGCTTCGGCAACCACTACCGCGAAGCGGTACAGGCCAAGAGCTACCTGAGCTTCACCAACAAGCGCGGCGGCCCAGGCACTTCGATCCAGATCCCGATGATGCAGAAGGACGACGAAGGCCTGCGTTCGCACTACATCACCCTGGAAATGCAGATCGAAGACGCGCCGCGCGCCGATGAAATCGTCGTGGTCCTGGGCGCCGCCGACGGTGGCCGCCTGCACCCGCGCATCGGCAACCGCTACATCGACCTGGAAGAACTGGCTGCCGAAAAAGCCAACGCTCAATAACAACAACCAAGACGGGCCGGGGCGTGGCGTGCTTACCCGCCGCGCCCGACCTTCAAGGAGCGCCCTCCATGATTCAGCCTGTCGCTGAACGTACACCCGCCGGCACCAGCTACCTGTCCGTCGGCCAGGGCCAACCTGTGGTACTGATCCACGGCGTGGGCCTGAACAAGGAAATGTGGGGCGGGCAGATCGTTGGCCTGGCCAATGATTACCGCGTCATCACCTACGACATGCTCGGCCACGGCCAGAGCGCGCTGCCGGCCGCCGACATCGGCCTGGAAGGCTATGCCGCCCAGCTGGCCGAACTGCTCGACCACCTGCAGATTCAACAAGCCACCGTGATCGGCTTCTCCATGGGTGGCCTGGTCGCCCGTGCATTCGCCCTCCACTACCCGCAGCGCCTGGCTGCGCTGGTAGTGCTCAACAGCGTGTTCAACCGCACCCCTGAACAGAGTGCCGGCGTTATCGCCCGCGCCGCCCAGGCTGCGGAGCTCGGCCCCGACGCCAACGTCGACGCCGCGCTCGACCGCTGGTTCAGCCGTGAATACAAGGCTGCCAACCCGGCGCAGGTCGCGGCCATTCGCCAAGTACTGGCGAACAACGACCCGCAGGGTTACCACACCACTTATTCGCTGTTCGCCACCCAGGACATGTACCGCGCCGGCGACCTGGGCAGCATTCAGGTACCGACCCTGATCGCCACCGGCGAACTCGACTCGGGCTCCACTCCGGCCATGACCCGCCAGCTCGCCGCCAGCATTCCTGGCGCACAAAGCGTGGTCCTCGCCGAGCAACGGCATATGATGCCAGTGGAAGCACCCCGGGAAGTCAACAAGATGCTGCTGGACTTCCTCGCCCAAGCCCGCACCCTCACCGAATCCGCCAAGGGGATTGTTGCATGACCCTCGTTCGTTTCCAGATGTGCATCGACGGCCAATGGCTTGATGCCCAGAGCGGCAAGACCTTCGACAGCCTCAACCCTGCCACTGCCCAGGCCTGGGCGCAACTGCCCGACGCCGACGAAGCCGATGTCGAGCTGGCCGTCCAGGCCGCCCAGCGTGCCTTCGACAGCCAACAATGGCGCAGCATCACCGCCACTGCGCGCGGCAAGCTGCTGCGTCGCCTGGGCGACCTGATCGCCAAGAACAAGGAGCACCTGGCCCAGCTGGAAAGCCGTGACAACGGCAAGCTGATCCGCGAAACCCGTGGCCAGGTCGGTTATCTGCCAGAGTTCTTCCATTACACCGCCGGCCTGGCCGACAAGCTCGAAGGCGGCACCCTGCCGCTGGACAAGCCAGACCTGTTCGCCTACACCGTGCATGAGCCGATCGGCGTGGTGGCCGGGATCATCCCGTGGAACAGCCCGCTGTACCTGACCGCGATCAAGCTGGCACCGGCCCTGGCCGCCGGCAACACCATCGTGCTCAAGCCGTCCGAGCACGCCTCGGCGACCATCCTCGAACTGGCTCGTCTGGCCCTCGAAGCCGGCTTCCCGGCCGGCGTGGTCAACGTGGTCACCGGCTACGGTCCAAGCACCGGCGCAGCCCTGACCCGTCACCCGCTGGTGCGCAAGATCGCCTTCACCGGCGGCGCCGCCACTGCTCGCCATGTGGTGCGCAGCAGCGCCGAGAACTTTGCCAAGTTGTCGCTGGAACTGGGCGGCAAGTCGCCCAACATCATCTTCGCCGACGCTGACCTGGACAGCGCCATCAACGGCGCCGTGGCCGGCATCTATGCGGCCTCCGGCCAGAGCTGCGTGGCCGGTTCGCGCCTGCTGGTACAGGACGAGATCTTCGACGAATTCGTCGAGCGCCTGATTGCCCGCGCCAAGCGCATCCGCATCGGCAACCCGCAGGACGACGCCAGCGAAATGGGCCCGATGGCCACCGCACAGCAGCTGGCCGTGGTCGAAGGCCTGGTCGCCGCGGCCAAGGCCGAAGGCGCCAAGCTGCACATGGGCGGCAAACGGGCCGAGGTCGAGGGTGACGGCTGGTTCTACGAGCCGACCCTGTTCGAGTGCGACAGCAACTCGATGACCATCATGCAGGAAGAGGTGTTCGGCCCGGTCGCTGCGGTGATCCGCTTCAAGACCGAAGAAGAGGCGCTGGCCATCGCCAACGATTCGCAGTTCGGCCTCGCTGCCGGCATCTGGACCCGCGACCTGGGGCGTGCCCACCGTCTGGCCCGCGATGTGCGTTCGGGGATCATCTGGGTCAACACCTACCGCGCCGTGTCGGCCATGGCGCCGATCGGCGGGTTCAAGAACAGCGGCTACGGCCGCGAGAGCGGCATCGATTCGGTGCTGGCCTATACCGAGCTGAAGACCGTGTGGATCAACCTGTCCACCGCGCCGATGCCCGACCCGTTCGTGATGCGCTAGGAGAAACACGAGATGATCGAACCAGGCATCTACAAAGACGTGATGGGCTCGTTCCCGTCCGGCGTCACCGTGGTCACCACCCTGGACGCCGACGGCGGCATCGTCGGCATCACCGCCAGCGCGTTCAGCGCGTTGTCGATCGAGCCGGCGCTGGTGCTGTTCTGCCCCAATTACGCTTCGGACACCTACCCGATCCTGCGTGACAGCAAGCAGTTCGCCATTCACCTGCTGTCCGCCGACCAGACCGCCGAGGCCTACGCCTTCGCCGGCAAGGGCAAGGACAAGGCCAAAGGCATCGAGTGGCAGCTGAGCGAACTGGGCAACCCGCTGCTGACCAGGGCCACCGCGATCATCGAGTGCGAACTGTGGCGCGAGTACGACGGCGGCGACCACGCGATCATCGTCGGCGCGGTGAAGAACCTGGTGCTGCCGGCCGAGCCGGTGACGCCGATGGTCTACCACAAAGGCAAGCTGGGCGCCCTGCCGCCGCTGGGCTGATTGACCAGCACCGATGACCCTGTTTTTCAGGGGCCGCGCCAATCGTCTCACCCTCGGTTGCGGCCCCTGTTTTAATCCGGAGTACTGCGCATGAGTAACGAAAAGTACGAGAAAGGCCTGCAGATCCGCACCCAGGTGCTGGGCGAAGAGTACGTCAACCGCTCGATCCAGAATGCCGATGAGTTCACCCAGCCGTTGCAGGAGCTGGT
Source organism: Pseudomonas vlassakiae (assembly GCF_014269035.2). Classification (GTDB taxonomy): domain Bacteria; phylum Pseudomonadota; class Gammaproteobacteria; order Pseudomonadales; family Pseudomonadaceae; genus Aquipseudomonas; species Aquipseudomonas vlassakiae. The sequence continues at coordinate 369,845 of NZ_JABWRP020000002.1, read as the reverse complement.
CACCGAGTATTGCTGGGGCCACGTCTGGGGCCGCGAAGGCCTCTCGCTGAAAGAGCGCAGCATGATAAACTTGGCCATGATTTCCGCGCTCAACCGGCCCCACGAGCTCAAGCTGCATATTCGCGGCGCATTGCGTAATGGCCTGAGCCGTGAACAGATTCGCGAGATCCTGCTCCAGGTCGGCATTTATTGCGGCGTGCCCGCGGCGGTGGACAGCTTCCGCCTGGCCCGCGAAGCGTTCGCAGAAGCCGATGCGGAGTCAACCCGTTAACCGCGGGCTGTTCGAACCCACGCAAGGAGCACCGATGGTTCGGGGTGCTATTGCGGTTGCGGACGTGCAGCCTCATTCAGAGCGCACTTGATGAAACGCCAGCCCCTCGACGACAGCTTCAAGGTCAATCGCAACCCCGTTACCCTGCGCGAAATCGTGCTCGACAAGCTGCGCGGCGCGATCATGAACTTCCACCTGCTGCCGGGCGACCGCCTGGTCGAGCGCGACCTCTGCGACCGCCTCGGCGTCAGCCGCACCTCGGTGCGCGAAGCGCTGCGCCACCTGGAGTCCGAAGGCCTGGTGGAATTCGCCGATGCCAAGGGCCCGCGCGTGGCCATCATTACCCTGGAAGACGCCCGCGACATCTACGAGCTGCGCTGCGTGCTCGAAGGCCTGATCGTGCAGCTGTTTACCCTCAACGCCAAGGCCAAGGACATCCGTGCCCTGGAGCGCGCGCTCGAAGTCAACCGCGAAGCCCTGGAAGAAGGCGAGCTGCAGCAGGTGCTGGACTCGGTACAAGGCTTCTACGACGTGCTTCTGGAAGGCTCCGGCAACCAGGTTGCAGCGCAGCAGCTGCGCCAGCTGCAGGCACGCATCAGCTACCTGCGGGCTACCTCGGTGTCGCAGGAGAACCGCCGCGGTGCCAGTAACCGTGAAATGGAGAAGATCGTCGAGGCGATCAAGAGCGGCGACCCGCTGGTGGCCCACCAAGCCTCGGTCGATCACGTGCGCGCCGCCGCCAAAGTGGCCCTGGAATACCTGCGCCAGAAGCAGGACGACAACCCCAAGGTGCGCGACATGGTCGAGCCCCTGGCCCTGAAGGATCCACGTATATAAGCCCCGTACAGGCCGCTGACCATGCCCAACGCCCCGCGCTACTGCCCACACTGCACCACGGAGCTGGCCCGGGGCGTTCCCACCGGCGACAGCCACGAACGCCTGCACTGCAACCGCTGCGGCTATATCCATTACATCAACCCGAAGATCATCGCCGGCTGCATTATCGAGCGTGACGGCAAGTACCTGCTGTGCCAGCGCGCCATCCCGCCGCGCCCGGGCACCTGGACCTTGCCGGCCGGGTTCATGGAAGCCGGCGAGACCACCGAGCAGGCAGCCTTGCGCGAGGTCTGGGAAGAAAGCGGCGTGCGCGCCGATATCGTCTCGCCCTACTCGATCTTCAGCGTGCCTACAATCTCCGAGGTGTACATCATCTTCCGCGCCATCGCCACCGAGGAGACCGGGCAGTATGGGCCGGAGACGCTGGCGTACCAGTTCTTCGCCCCTGACGAGATTCCCTGGGACGACATCTATTACCCGGCGATCCGACAGATTCTCGAGCGCTACATCCTCGAGCGCCAGGCCGGGGTGTACGGCATCTACATGGGCAATGACGACACCGGCAAGGTGCATTTCATGCGCTGAGGCGTGCCGGCCTCAGCGCCGGCACCGCCCGTTAACGCGGGTTGGCCAGCAAACGCGCGACACTCTGCGCCAGTTCCGCCTGCCGGTAAGGCTTGCGCAGCACTTCGAAACCCTTGAGTTCACGCGGCGTGAGGTTGGCATAACCGGTGATGATCAGCACCGGTAGATCCACCCGCCGCTCGCGCATCTGTTGGGCAAAACGCACACCGGTCATGTCGGCCATGACATGGTCGGTGACCAGCACGTCCGGTAGCCAGCCCCGCTCCAGCAGATGCAGTGCCGCCGCCGCATTGCCAGCCTCGGTCACGTCATAACCCAGGTCGCGCAACTGCGCGGCGGTGGCATGGCGCACGATTTCCTCATCATCCACCAGCAGTACACGGTAGGGCCGGTCAGCCTGCGGCGCCTCGGGCATTTCGCTGTCCTTGCAAGGCGCCGCCACATCGCTGAGCGGCAACCACAACGTGGCCGTCGTGCCCTGCCCCACCTGCGAATCGATGGCGAAGCCCCCACCCGACTGCAACGCCAGGCCCTGAACCATCGGCAGCCCCAGGCCGGTGCCCTTACCCACGCCCTTGGTCGAGTAGAACGGCTCGATGCAGCGGCGCAACTGCTCTTCATCCATGCCGCAGCCGTTGTCACGTACCTGCAACCAGAGCAGGCGCGACGCAGCCAGGCCCGATGGCCGGGGCGGGCCGTCGGCATCCAGGCCGGCCCTGATCTGCAGCGCTCCGCCGTCGGGCATGGCGTCCCGGGCATTGACCACCAGGTTGAGCAAAGCCAGTTCCAATTGGTGGGGGTCAGCCACCACCGAGGGCAGTGCCGGGTCTATCTGCACCTGAACGGCGATGGTCGGCCCTAGCGAACGGGCCATCAGCTCGCGCATGTCCACCACCAGGTCCGCCAGCGACACCGGCCGCGGCTTGAGCGTCTGGCGCCGGGCGAAACTGAGCAGGCGCCCCACCAGGTTGCGCGCCCGCTCGGCCGCCTGCAGGCCGCCTTCGATCAGGCGCGGGGCACGTTCGGATTGCGGGTGCCGGCGCAGCAGTTCGAACGAGGCGATGATCGGCGTGAGCATGTTGTTGAGGTCGTGGGCGATGCCACCGGTCAACTGCCCGATCATTTCCAGCTTGTGAGCCTCGTGCAACTGCAACATGGCCGCCTCGCGCTCGGCCAGCACCGCCGCGACGCGGTCCTCCAGGCTTTCGTTGAGCAGGTGCAGCGCCCGCTCGGCACGCGCGTGGGTGATGGCGGCCCAGGTCTGCTTGGCCGCTTCCTCGACCAACTGACAATCGTCTTCAAAACACTGGCGCGGGGTATGGAAGTGCACGCCCAGCATCGCCTCCAGGCGCCCGGCGCGCAGCACGGGGACATGCAGCGTGGCGCACAAGCCGTCGCGGTGTGCCTGGTAGACCTGCTGCACCGCCTGGCCCGCCGCCAACTGCTCTCGCAGCGTCGCGCCAAAGGTGGCGTAGTCATGCTGACCGACCATGGAGGGCAAGCCGTCGGCCCAGTCGTGGGCCACCCGGAAACCACGGCCGTCGCCCTGATCCTCACCGAAGCACACCCGTGCAGCACCCAGCTCCTGTGCCAGGCGCTTGACCGCATAGGCCTCGATGCGCTCGGCCTCGCCCAGCCCTGGCAAGGTCCGGCCCAATTCCAGCAAGAATGCCTGGCGCTGCTGGAAGCGCACCCGCTCGGTGGTGTCGGCGACCAGGCACAATACGCCGCCGACGCTGCCATCGGCTTCGCGCACAGCCGAATAGGACACGTCGAAATAGACGGTTTCGCCAAGGCCCCGGCGTTCTATATAGAAGGGGCGATCCTTGGCCCAGAAGGTCTGACCGGTTTCACGCACGCCGCGCAACAGCGGCTCGAGGTCGTCCCACAGTTCGCTCCAGTACTCGTGCGCTGGCCGCCCGAGCGCATCAGGGTGCTTGGTGCCGATCGTCGGGGCGTAGGCATCGTTGTACAGGGCCACATAGGCCTCGCCCCAGAACAGTACGAACTGTGCTTGTGCCGGTAGCAGCATGGCCATCACCGCCTGCAGGTGCGGCGACCAGGTATGTGGCGGGCCCAGCGGCGAGCTACTCCAGTCCATTGTCTGCAGCAAGTTGCCAATGCTGCCGCCGTTGAGCAAGAAATTCGTCGGCGGTTTCAGGGTGTCCGTGTTGTGTTGCTGAAGCGATCTCATGTCTGGGAGGTCCCGGGCACATTGCCATCCATCTGTGGATAGGAGACCTGCAACCAGCCGTTCGTTCCGCTGAATTTTACCGGGCGATCAGCGGTGCGGCGTTCAGCGCAGCTGGCCGGCAATCAACCCCAGCGCCACCGCCACCATCGCGATGCCGGACACGCGCCCCACCCACCTGGCTGCGCCGGGTCGGCTGCTCAACACCGCCTTGGCGCCGTAACCCACCAGCGAATAGATGACCAGCGAACTGCACAGGTGCACCAGCCCCAGCAGCAGGATCTGCAATGGCACCGGCCAGCTGGAGTGCGGGTCGGTGAACTGCGGCAACAAGGCCAGGAACAACAGAAACACCTTCGGGTTGAGCCCGCTGACGCAAAAGCCCTTGAATGCCCAGCGCGATCCCGACTCGCCCACGCTGGCCTGCGCGGCTTCTGGCGCAGCCGGGCTCAGCAGCAGGTTGCCGCCCAACCACAACAGGTAGGCGCAGCCAGCCAGGGTCAGCAGGGTCATCGCCAGCGGGTGGCCAGCCAGCAGGCTGCCCACCCCTGCCGCCACCACCAGGGTGGCGAGCAAATGCCCTGACAACATGCCCGCCACCGCAGGCATTACCCAGCGCCCGCGCATCCCGGCGGAGATGGCATAGGCCCAGTCGGCACCGGGGGTAATCACGAACAACAACGACACGGCCCAGAACGCGGTCAGCAAGCTGATTGCCACTTGAGTCTTCCTTTTACACAGTTTGCGGGTGAAGAAAGCCTACGGATTCCGCCAGGGGATTTTCTTTCGTATATTTGCCCTCTAGTCATTTTTTCTGGAAGATTCTTCCAAGTGGACAGAACAGACCGAAAGATCCTTGCTGAACTGCAAAAAGACGGTCGCCTCTCGGTGACTGAGCTGGCCGACCGTGTCGGCCTCAGCCTGTCCCCTTGCCATCGGCGATTGAAGGCGCTGGAGGAGTCTGGCGCCATCCTCGGCTACCACGCGCGCCTGGCGCCCAGCGCGTTGGGGCTGAACTTTGCCGCGCTGGTGTTCGTCACCCTGCGCGAGGTCACCCGCCAGCCGGTGGCGGATTTCGAGGCGGCGCTGGCGGAGATTCCGCAGATCGTCGAGGCCCAGCGGCTGTTCGGCGACCCGGACTACCTGCTGCATGTGGTGGCCAAGGACTTGCCGGCTTTCCAGAAGCTGTATGACGAGCAGTTGACCAGCATTCCCAATGTGAAGCGCCTGAGTTCGACCTTGGTGATGAAAGAGGTCATTCAGGATCGGCTGCTGCCGATGTAGCGCCTCAAGCTGCACCGTTAACGCGCACAACGCACCCGTGCAGTTCACGCGCCCTATCCCCTGCAAGCAGCAACCCCCTCTAGCCCAAGTCCTCCAGCCAACTGGCACTCTGCTTGCTAGCGTCCTGCGCTTAACCTTTTGTCAGCCTTAGGTTTTTTAAGGTTTATGGGCACATATTTACTAATTTCTCGTTATCCCCGCGCCCCGCATCATCGCTCCAACAAGAACGCGTCGCCCTTCGCCGGCACGCATCCGGGCAGCACCCGATGCCCCACCTTGCCTTGGAGTCAGTCATGACCAGTGCAGCCAATTCGGCACCCCTCATTGAAAAACACACGATCGGCTATGTACCGCCGCAAGACCGCCATGGAAAGGTAAGGGATCTGTTCACACTGTGGTTCGGCGGCAACATTGCACCGCTGCCCATCGTCACCGGCGCGCTGGGCGTGCAGCTGTTTCACCTGAACCTGGTCTGGGGCATCGTCGCCATCCTGGTCGGCCACCTGGTCGGCGGCGTGCTGATGGCGCTGCACTCGGCCCAGGGCCCGCAGATGGGTATCCCGCAGATGATCCAGAGCCGCGCTCAGTTCGGCACCCTCGGCGCCTTGCTGGTGGTGGTGATCGCCGGGGTGATGTACATCGGCTTCTTCGCCTCCAACATCGTTTTGGCTGGCAAGTCGCTGCATGGGGTGGTCGAGGCCGTACCGGTGCCGGTGGGTATCGTCATCGGTGCGTTGGGGTCGGGCATCATCGGCATCATCGGCTACCGCTTCATCCACGTGCTCAACCGCATCGGCACCTGGGTGCTGGGCATCGGCATCGTGGTCGGCTTCGGCTACATTTTCAGCCATGTGCAAAGTGACGACTTCCTCACCCGTGGCGGCTTCAACCTGGCCGGCTGGCTGGCGACCGTGTCGCTGGCAGCGCTGTGGCAGATCGCCTTCGCCCCTTACGTGTCGGACTACTCGCGCTACCTGCCGGCAAACGTGAAAGTCAGCTCGACCTTCTGGACCACCTACCTGGGTTCGGCGCTGGGTTCGAGCCTGTCGTTCATCTTCGGCGCCGTGGCGGTGCTGGCGATCCCGGCAGGTGTGGACACCATGGATGCAGTCAAGCTCGCCACCGGCACCCTGGGCCCGGTGATGCTGGTGCTGTTCCTGCTCAGCGTGATCAGCCACAACGCCCTCAACCTGTATGGCGCGGTGCTGTCGATCATCACCCTGGTGCAGACCTTCGCCTACCGCTGGATCCCCACCGCCAAGAGCCGTGCGGTGCTGTCGCTGATCGTGCTGGCCGCCTGCTGCGTGGTCGCGGTGTTCGCCTCGGCCGACTTCATTGGCCACTTCGTCGACATGGTGCTGGTGCTGTTGGTGGTGCTGGTGCCGTGGACGGCGATCAACCTGATCGACTTCTATGCGATCCACAAGGGCGAGTACGACATCCAGTCGATCTTCAAAGTCGATGGCGGCATCTACGGCCGTTACAACCCCCAGGCGCTGATTGCCTATGTGGTGGGTATCGTGGTGCAGATTCCGTTCATGAACACGCCGCTGTACGTCGGGCCGATCTCCGAGCACATCAACGGGGCTGACCTGTCGTGGCTGGTGGGCCTGGCAGTGACCTCGCCGCTGTACGGGTGGCTGGCCAGTCGTGACAGTGCCTACCGTCGTCGGCAGGCCAGTGCCAAGCTCGCCATGGGGCACTGATTGAACCTGTGCTGGCCTCTCGCGGATAAATCCGCTCCTACAGGGACAGGCGAAACACAGGTTATAAGCCCGCTCACCGTGCTCAGCCAGGTCCAGCCCCTGCTCTTCCTCTTCAAACGCCGACGCGGCAAACACACCGGTCAGCAACCAGCTGACGATCCCGGCACAGTCCACGCCCACCAGGGTGAAACCGAGGTTGAACACCGCCTGCGCGCAGGCCGGCGGTGTCGGGGGGATCAGTACGGGGCCTGGCCCGGCACCCAGGCGGTGCCGGCCAGCGGCACCCGGGCCATGGCGGCGGCTTCGACGGTGAGCGCCACCAGGTCTTCGGGGTCGAGGTTGTGCAGGTGCGACTTGCCGCAGGCGCGAGCCATGGTCTGCGCTTCCAGCACCAGCACCCTCAGGTAGTTGGCCAGGCGCCGGCCGGCCTCCTCCGGGTCGAGGCGCTTGGCCAGGTCCGGCTCCTGGGTGGTGATGCCGGCCGGGTCGCGGCCGTTCTGCCAGTCATCATAAAACCCGGCGGCCGAGCCGATCTTCTTCAGCTCAGCGTCCAGCCGCGGGTGGTTGTCGCCCAAGGCGATCAGCGCCGCCGTACCGATGGCCACGGCATCGGCACCCAACGCCATCGCCTTGGCCACGTCGGCACCGTTGCGGATGCCACCGGAGACGATCAGCTGCACCTTGCGGTGCATGCCCATCTCCTGCAGCGCCTGCACCGCCTGTGGAATGGCCGGCAGGATCGGGATGCCGACATGCTCGATGAACACTTCCTGGGTCGCCGCAGTGCCGCCCTGCATGCCGTCGAGCACAATCACGTCGGCGCCGGCCTTCACCGCCAGCTTGACGTCGTAGTACGGGCGGCTGGCGCCGATCTTGACGTAGATCGGTTTTTCCCAGTCGGTGATTTCACGGATCTCGGCAATCTTGATCGCCAGGTCGTCCGGACCGGTCCAGTCCGGGTGGCGGCAGGCGCTGCGCTGGTCGACGCCGATCGGCAAGGTGCGCATGCCGGCCACGCGCTCGGTCACCTTCATGCCCAGCAGCATGCCGCCACCGCCCGGTTTGGCGCCCTGGCCGAGGACGATCTCGATGGCATCGGCCTTGCGCAAGTCATCGGGGTTCATGCCATAGCGTGAAGGCAGGTACTGATAGACCAGGTGCTGCGACTGACCACGCTCTTCCGGGGTCATGCCGCCGTCGCCGGTGGTGGTGCTGGTACCGGCGAGGGTCGCGCCACGGCCCAAGGCCTCCTTGGCGTTGGCCGACAGCGCGCCGAAGCTCATGCCGGCGATGGTCACCGGGATCTTCAGGTGGATCGGCTTCTTGGCGAAGCGGTTGCCCAGCACCACGTCGGTGCCGCATTTTTCGCGATAGCCTTCCAGCGGGTAGCGCGACACGCTGGCGCCGAGCAGCAGCAGGTCGTCGAAGTGCGGCACGCGGCGCTTGGTGCCACCGCCGCGAATGTCGTAGATGCCGGTTTCGGCGGCACGCTGGATTTCCTGGATGGTCAGGCGATCGAAAGTGGCCGACTCACGCAGTACCGGGGGGAATTGCTCGCTCATGGGAATGCTCCTGGATCAGTACGCGCTGGCGTTGTCGACTTTGAAGTTGTACAGCTGGCGGGCCGAGCCGTAGCGTTTGAAATCGGCGGCCTTGTACGCAAGGCCCGCCTTGTTCAGCAGTTCCTGCAGCTCCTTCAGGTGCTCGGCGCGCATCTCTTTCTCGATGCAATCCGAGCCCAGCGATTGCACCGAGCCCTTGACGTAGATGCGCACCTCATAGAGCGAATCGCCCAGGGCATCGCCGGCATCGCCACAGACGACCAAACGCCCGGCCTGGCCCATGAAGCAGCTCATGTGGCCGATGCTGCCGCCGACCACGATGTCCACGCCTTTCATGGAAATGCCGCAACGCGCGCCGGCATCGCCCTCGATCACCAGCAACCCACCATGGGCGGTGGCGCCGGCGGCCTGGGAGGCGCTGCCCTTGACCCGCACCGAGCCGGACATCATGTTCTCGGCCACGCCGACGCCAACGTTGCCGTGCACGGTGACGCTGGCCTGCTGGTTCATGCCTGCGCAGTAGTAGCCGGCATGGCCTTCGATATCCACCGACACGGCCGCGTTGATGCCCACCGCCAGGTTGTGCTTGCCGTCGGGGTGGGTCACCCGCCATTCGCGGTCCTGCACCTGGCCATGCAGGGACTGGTTGAGTACGCGCACCGAGGCGCTGGAAAGGTCGATCGTCTTCATGAATGTCTCCAGTAGTTCGAGGGTCAGGCGCTCTCGCGCTCCCAGACGTAGAGGGTGGCGGGCGCGGGCTCCCAGACCTTGGCCTTGTCGATGCCCGGCAGGCTGGCCAGGGCCTGGTACTCGGAGGCCATGGCCACGTAGTCGTCGGTTTCGGCCAGCACGGCCGGCTTGCAGGCGATCGGGTCGCGGATCACGGCAAAGCCATTGCGGGTGCCGATGGCGAAGGTGAAGAAGCCATCCAGGTCTGCCAGCGCGCCATCCAGGGCCTGGGCCAGGGTGTCGCCCTGTTGCAGGCGCCAGGTCAGGTAGCCGGCCGCCACCTCGCTGTCGTTGTCGGTCTCGAAGCTGATGCCTTCGCGCTTGAGTGCCTGGCGCAGGCGGAAGTGGTTGGACAGCGAGCCGTTGTGCACCAGGCACAGGTCGGCGCCGGTGGAGAACGGGTGGCTGCCCTCCAGGGTCACGGCGCTTTCGGTGGCCATGCGGGTATGGCCGATGATGTGGCTGCCCTGCATGCCGGCCAGGCCGAAGCGGCTGGAGATGTCCGCTGGCAGGCCCATGCCCTTGAGGATCTCGATGCTCTGCCCGGCGCTCATGATGCGCACGTCAGGGGCCAATTCGCCCAGGGCCTGGCGGGCGGCGGTTTCGCTGGTGTGTACCTTGAGCACTGCCGCGCTGGCGTTCTGCAGCCAGTCCAGCGAGCACCCCAGGCGCCCTTCCAGCTGGCCCATCAGGGCCGCCCACGGGTAGTGGATGTCCGTCGCCTGCAGGGTCAGCTTGACCCAGCCATCGGCCACTTCGTCACCGTAGATGGCGAAGCCGGCGCTGTCGGGGCCACGGTCGGTCATGGCTTCGAGCATGGGCTCGAAGAGCTTGCCGAGCTGGGCTTCCAGCTCCGGTCGTTTCAGGTACAGACCTACGATTCCACACATGGTGATACTCCTTCTAGGCAGTGGGTAGCCGCTGCTGTTGCCGCTACCCAGGGACAGGGTTGGCGGTCAGAAGAACTCGGTGTAACGCTGGATTTCCCAGTCGGAGACGTGGCGGCTGTACTCCACCCACTCCATGCGCTTGAGCCGGATGAACTCGTCGACGATCTCGGCGCCGAGCACCTCGCGAAACAGCGGGTCGGCCTCCAGCGCATCGGCGGCCTCCTTGAGCGACTGCGGCAACGTCTTGATGCCACGTGCAGCGATCTCTTCCAGGCTCAGGGTGTAGAGGTTCTCGTTGCACATCTCGCCCGGTTCCAGCTGGCGATCGATGCCGTCTAGGCCGGCGGCGATGATCGCCGCGGTGACCAGGTAGGGGTTGCAACCGGCGTCTGGCAGGCGGAACTCCAGGCGGCCATAGGGGATGCGCACCATCGCCGAACGGTTGTTGGCGCCGTAGGCAACGAAGGCCGGGGCCCAGGTGGCACCGGACAGCGAACGGCCGACGACAAGACGCTTGTACGAGTTGACCGTGGGTGCGGCGAAGGCGCACAGCGCCGGGCCGTGGGCCAGCAGGCCGGCGGCGAAGTGGTAGGCCAGTTTCGACAGGCCCATGCCGCTGCTGTCAGACGGGTCGTGGAACAGGTTGTTGTTGCTGCTGCTGGCCAGCGACAGGTGGAAGTGCATGCCATTGCCGGCGCGCTTGGGGTCTGGCTTGGGCATGAACGAGCAGATCATGCCCAGGTCATTGGCGATCTCGCCGGCGGCCATGCGGAAGAAGGTGAAGCGGTCGGCCGACTCCAGGGCGTCGCTGTAGGTGTAGTTGATCTCGAACTGGCCGTTGGCGTCTTCGTGGTCGATCTGGTAGATGTCGAAGCCGACCGGCTGCAGGGCCTCGGTCAGGCGTTCGAGGAACAGCCGCGAACGCGACAGGCCCTTGTAGTCGTAGCAAGGCTTGTCGAGGTTGTCGGAGGCGTCCACCAGTTGCAGCTTGCCGCCTTCGTCACGGCGGAACAGGCTGAACTCGGGTTCAAGGCCGGTGTTCAGGGTCCAGCCCTTGTCGGCCAGGCGCTGTACCTGCTGCTGTAATACGTGGCGGCTGTCGTAGGGCCAGGGCTGGCCGTTGACGTGGCCCACGCACACCACCCGCCCATAGCCCGGCTGCCATGGCACCGGAATCAGCGTGGACAAGTCGCCACGGGCCATGAAATCCGGGCCATGGGGCTCCATGCCCATGCCGCAGATGGCGAACCCGGCAAAGCCGGCACCCTCTTCAGCCACCATCTTGAGGCCCGATACCGGCACCGACTTGGTCTTCGCCGCACCGTGGATATCGACGAACTGCGCCAACACATACTTGATGCCGTACTGGTCGAGGGTGCGCTGGGTTTCTGCTGGCAACATGGGTTGATCACTCCTGGGTGAGGGGCACTAATTCCGCATGAGAAACTTAATTTCTCTACAGGAATGCAATGTGCTTGCCAGCTCTGTTCAGAGTGAGAACCTTGTGTAGCTTCAGCCGCGATGAGGCCGGACCAGACAGCACAAAACCTTGCAGGTTTTTATGCGCTACTTATGGGAAACTTGTTTTCATCCGAGGAAAGATGCCGCCAAAGCGGCTACCCTTCGCACTTTCTCAGTGCGAAATATTTATTCTTGAACTGAAAACGTGCAGGACAGTCGATGTCAACCGAAACCGAACCCCGCCTTCGCCTCGAGCAGTACCTGGGCCTGCAGATCAAGCGCCAGCGCCAGGCCCAGTCACTCAAGCTCGCCGATGTGGCGCGCATCGCCGGCATCAGCCAGGGCATGCTGAGCAAGATCGAGAACGCCCAGGTGTCCACCAGCCTCGATACCCTGAGCCGCCTGTGCGATGTGCTGGGCATGCCGATGGCCAAGCTGTTCAGCCAATATGACCAGCCCGATGGCAATGCCTTGCTGGTCAAGGCCGGTGAAGGGCTGGAGGTGGTGCGCCGCGGCACCGAGAAGGGCCATACCTACCATTTGCTCAATCACGCCAGGGGGCCGAAGAAGCACTTCGAGGCGTACATGGTGACCATGGACGACGCCAGCGAGGAATTCCCCACCTTCGCCCACCCCGGTACCGAGTTCCTGCATTTGCTGGAAGGGGAACTGGTCTACCGCCACGGCAACCAGCTCTACCGCATGCAAGCCGGCGACAGCCTGACCTTCGATGGCGAAACCCCGCATGGCCCGGAGCAACTGGTGCAGGTGCCGATCCGCCTGCTGTCGATCATGAATTACGGCGAAGAATGAGAACAGCGCATCCTGCGCCGCTCAGGCGCCTTCCGGCAACAGGCTGCGATCGAACATGAACACCCCATCGCCCTGCGGCGTGTACTGATACAACTGCTGCGGCCGGCCCAGCCTGGGCTGGTTCTTCTCCCCGGTATCGCGCACCCAACCCAGCTCACGCAGGCGCTCCAGGCGCTTGCGCAGCGAGGTGTTGTTCACCGCCTGCCCGAGGCATGCCTGCACCGCCCCCAGCGCATCGAGCACGGTGAACTTCTGCGCCAGCAGATACAGCGGCAAACTGCTGTACACCGTCTTGGAAGCCAACCGCTCGCGCGCGCGCTCGACCAGCAGGTTGTGGTCGAACGGCAGCAACACCTTGCGGTCAATCACGCTGTCCAGGTCGAAAAACGCCAACTGGTCACCCTCGACCTGCTGATGCGTGTCGAGCAAGGCCAGGTAGTAGGTACTCAACGACCAGCCCCGCGGGTCGCGGAAAGCATTGCCTTCGGTACCCACCTGTTCCAGGTGGCGCGGCAGCACCTGGGCTTTCTCCCGCAAGGCGCGTTCGGCAGCGCCCTCCAGGCTGGTGTCCGGGATGCGACCATTGACGATCACGCCAGGCAACGCCCACTGGCCGACATGGGGCTCGCGCTCACGTCGGTGCAACAACACTTGCAGATGCTGGGCCTCTGGGGCCAGGCGCAGGGCGACGATATCGACACTGGCCAGGACTTCGACTGTACTCACCGGGGGCTCCTCTTTCATCCGCGCAATAATCCACCAGAGATTCTAAGTATGGCAACCCTAAAGCCCGAATGAATTGTCACTTGACACACTTATTACACCAGGTGAATTATATAGCCATTCCAGCGAGGAGACCCGCCATGAAGATCGCCAGTTTCGATGTCGACGCGCAGAACGGCTTCACCGCCAACGCCCCTCAGGAGCTGCCGGTACCGGAAGGCAACGAGATCGCCCCGGACCTCAACGCCATGGCGTTGCGCGCCGACCTGCGCCTGGGCAGCAAGGACGCCCACCCGGCCAACGCCGCCTGGGTGGTGGCCGAACCCGGCCAGATGCTGCAACCGCTTGCCCTGGCCAATGCCGACCTGACCTGGGTCAGCCACTGCGTTCCCGGCACCCCCGGCTTCGAGCTGCTGCCTGGCCTGCCCGCCCCGATCGATTACGACTACTTTGTCTGGAAAGGCGTCGAACCCGACCTGCACCCTTACGGCGCCTGCTACCACGACCTCGCCGAGCGCCGCTCCACCGGGGTCATCGAATACCTCAAGGTGCAGCAGGTCGGCGCGGTGATCGTCGGCGGCCTGGCCCTGGACTACTGCGTCAAGACCACTGCCCGGCAATTGCGCCAGGCTGGCTTCCAGGTGCTGCTGTACCTGCCGGCCTGTCGCGCCTTGACCCAGGAAGGCGCCATCACTGCCTGCGGTGCACTGGCCGCAGAGGGCGTTATCCTCTGCGGCGATGAAGCCGCGCTCGACTACCAGCTCTCACTGATCAAGGAAGACCGCCCATGAGCGAAAGCGTTTTCGGCCCACGGATCATCCAGAACCTGCTGGACACCGACTTCTACAAGATCACCATGATGCAGGCGGTGCTGCACAATTACCCCAACGCCGAGGTGGAATGGGAGTTTCGCTGCCGCAACAACGAAGACCTCTCCCCATACCTGGCAGAAATCCGTTACCAGATAGAGTTGCTGAGCGAAGTCACCGTCACCCACGACCAACTGGCCTATCTGGAAAAGATCCCGTTCCTCAAGCCGGACTTCATCCGCTTCCTCAGCCTGTTCCGCTTCAACCTGCGCTATGTGCAGGTCGGCCTGGATGCAGCCGGGCAATTGGCGATCCGTGTGCGCGGGCCATGGCTGCACGTGATCCTCTACGAAATCCCCTTGCTGGCGATCATCAGCGAAGTACGCAATCGCTACCGCTATCGCGATGTCACGATCGAACAGGTGGGCGAGCGCCTGTACCAGAAAATGGACTGGCTCAAGGCCGAGGCCAGTGCCGATGAGCTGGCCGGCTTCCAGCTCGCCGACTTCGGGACGCGGCGGCGCTTTTCCTACCGGGTGCAGGAAGAGGTGGTATACCTGCTCAAGCACGACTTCCCCGGCCGCTTCGTCGGCACCAGCAACGTGCACCTGGCTCGCGAGCTCGAACTCAAGCCGCTCGGCACCATGGCCCACGAATGGTTCATGGCCCACCAGCAGCTCGGCCCACGGCTGGTCGACAGCCAGGCCGCCGCACTGGAAGCCTGGGTGCGCGAGTACCGGGGCTTGCTCGGCATCGCCTTGACCGACTGCATCACCATGGACGCCTTCCTGGACGATTTCGACCTGTACTTCGCCAAGCTGTTCGACGGCCTGCGCCACGACTCTGGGGACCCGCTGGTGTGGGCGGAGAAAGCCATCGCCCACTATGAGCGGCTGGGGATCGACCCGAAAGGCAAGACGCTGATCTTTTCCGACGGCCTGGATTTCGCCAAGGCGCTGGGCCTGTACCGGGCGTTGCACACGCGGATCAACGTGAGCTTCGGCATTGGTACCCGGCTGACCTGCGATATCCCCGGGGTAGAACCGATGAACATCGTGATCAAGATGACCGACTGCAATGGCGCACCAGTGGCGAAGATCTCCGACAGCCCGGGCAAGACCCAGTGCCGGGATGCGAACTTCGTGGCCTACATGAAGCATGTGTTCAAGGTGAGTGGATAGCGCCTGGACGAGCGGGTGCGTCATCTTGGTTGCCCCCGCCCCTTCTCGTATCATCTGCACACCGTACCTGGAATGAACGCCGTGAAGCCGTCACCTGGAAGTGCCCTGCCGACCCCTGTCAACGCCACCGGGCCCAAATGGGATGCAGGTGAGGCGGTCAACCAGCTGTCCTGGGACGACCTGCGAATCATCAAGACCTTGAGTGATTGCGGCAATCGCTCCGCCACCGCCAAGAAACTTGGCATCAACGTTTCCACGGTATCGCGCCGGGTCTCCCAGGTCGAAAAAGCCCTCGGGGTGGCGCTGTTCGATCACCGTAAAGCCGGGTACTTGCTGACGGCCGAAGGTGCGGAATTGCATGCCCTGGCCGAGCGCGTCGAACTCGACATCGTGAGCGTGACGCGGCGTGTCTCCCGAGCCGGCCAAGGCCCCCTCGGCAAACTGCGGATCACCACAAGCGACTCATTGCTGCTGTACTTCCTCACCCCGATCATCGCGGACTTCAAAGCGCTCAATGAAGGCATAACCATCGAAGTGCTGGTCGGCAACGAGACGCTGAGCCTTGCCCGCGATGAGTCCGATATCGCCGTCCGTGCGACCCGCAAGCCAGCGGAAAGCCTGGTCGGCCGAAAGCTGGCCAACATCGCCTGGGCCCCCTATGCCAGCATCAAGCAGCCTCTACCTGCCAACCCCTTTGCCGAAGGCCACGGATGGGTTTCCTATTCCGCGGCGCTGTGCGGTTTGAAAGCGACAAGCTATGTCGAATCCAGGGTTGCGCCCGAGTCCATTGCCTATCGCACCGACTCAGTGGCCGCAGCCAGTGCAGCCATTGCGGCGGGCCTGGGTTACGGGTTCCTGCCCTGCATGCTGGGCGACATTACGCCAGGCCTGGTTCGCGTCGGCCCGGTAGTGCCGCAACTGCAGGATGAACTGTGGTTGCTGACCCACCAGGACATACGCAAGTCCTGGCGGGTCAAAGCCTTCATGACCTTCTGCGCGGCTGCCGTTGCCGACCTGAAACCACTGGTCGAAGGGCAGCAGGCGGTCCCGGCCTGACAGGCTGATGGCGGGAACGCAGGTCAGCGGGTTCTGGCACCAATCACCGCCCGGCAGGCGATTTCGATCAGTTGAGGGCGTTGGGCGAGCCTCGACACGCCAATGATGTTGCTCGCCGCCTGCGGGCGTTCCGAACCATAGGCCGCCTTGCGTACCTTGCCGACCACGGCGAAGGCTGCGTCCATGTCCAGCACGTAAAGGGTTTCTTCGACGACATCATCAAGGCTGGCGCCATAGAGGGCGAGCAACGATGAGACGTTGTCATAGGCCACACGCATCTGTTCCCCCATCGATGAGAAATCGCTCGGTCTGCCGTCGGCATCCAGAGGCGCCGGAGCAACCAGATTGCCGTCCTGGTCATGATTGAACTGGCCCGATACGAAAATCTCGTTACCTACCCGCCGGGCTTGCGGATAGCCGTAGCTTGCTTCCCAGGGGACGCCCCAGTAGGCGGTGTCGTCGTTGAAAGGTCGTGATGCAGCCACTGCATTCTCCAGGTGAATGACGGATCGTAGTGATCCGGGTAGCGCAGAGGCTAGCACCGTACCCAGCGCAACCGGTGGCGCATTAATGCGCCTTTAGCGACGCAAAAGTGCGCCACCGTATCGCTGATGGTTTGGTTATCGTTTGCTGGCACTCGGCGACAACCGCTGAGCAAACCGTCACCACAAACCAGCACAGGGAATAGCAATGAGCACGCCAAACACTGAAGTCCTGACCCCGTTCAACAGCCAGCTGATCTTCATCGATCACCAACCGCAGATGGCTTTCGGCGTCCAGAGCATCGATCGACAAACGCTGAAGAACAACACCGTTGGCCTGGCCAAGGCGGCCAGGATCTTCAACGTGCCGACCCTCTTCACCACGGTCGAGACCGAGAGCTTCTCCGGGCATACCTACCCCGAGCTGCTAGCGGTATTCCCTGAGGCGCCGCTGCTGGAACGGACTTCGATGAACTCCTGGGACGATCAGAAGGTTCGTGATGCCCTGAAGAAAAACAGCCGCAACAAGATCATCGTTTCCGGCCTGTGGACCGAGGTCTGCAACACCACATTCGCGCTGTCCGCCATGCACGATGCCGGCTACGAGATCTACATGGTTGCCGATGCCTCCGGCGGCACGACCAAGGAGGCCCACGACTACGCCATGCAGCGCATGATCCAGGCAGGCGTCGTGCCGGTGACCTGGCAACAGGTGCTCCTGGAGTGGCAGCGCGACTGGAACAACCGCGCAACCTACGACGCCGTGATGGAGCTGGTCAAAGAGCACTCCGGCGCGTACGGCATGGGCGTGGACTACGCCTACACCATGGTCCACAAGGCGCCTGAGCGCGTTAAGCATGGCCCCACCTTGGCGCCGGTTGCCGCGCCTCTCTGATCCCGCATCAGCCTCCCTCAGCGGGCACAGCTGCCCGCTGAGCGTTCTTCCCTCGCGAACAGGAATGGACCTTCATGAACAGTGGCGATTGCACTGTGCTGGCGACGCTCGCCTTGAAATCGACCAGGCAGCTCAAACCTTGGCAATTGCGAACCGCCAAGCAGATGATGCTGGCGCATCTGGACGTGGGCATATCGGTGACCGAGCTCGCCGAGGCATGCGCCCTGTCGCGCAGCCACTTCAGCAGAATGTTCAAGGAAAGCACCCGGGTGCCGCCACAGCAATGGATGCGCGAGCAACGGATCAGGAAAAGCAAGCAACTGCTGCTCGACGCGACGATGCTGCTGGCAGACATTGCGCTCGACTGTGGGTTCTACGATCAAGCGCACTTTTGCCGAGCCTTCATGAAGGCTGAAGGCCTGACACCTTTGGCCTGGCAAAGGCTGGCCCATCATCGCGCGGCATCATCGAGCCGCCCCACGCACAATTCCATGAACCGCGCCGCCGCCCGCGAAGGCGTGGCAGCATGGGGCAACAGAATGGAAAAGCGCCTGACCAGTGGCGCTGGCGCAATCCGCACCTGCCGCAGTGCTCCGTCCTCATGGCGGATCGACATGGCAGAGACGAACCCAACGCCCATCCCGGCCCGCACCGCCTCCTTCACGCCCTCCACCCCGGCAATTTCCAATGCCACGCGCATCGCTACGCCATAGCGGGCAAACGCCCGCTCGACAATCTGCCTGACCCCCGAGCCGCTTTCGCGCAGTACCAGTGGGTAGGCGCCGAGTGACGCCAAGGTATGCTCCTCGGCCTCGGCAAGCGGATGATCACTCGGCACGATGGCCACGATCTCGTCCTCGCGCCACGCCGTCACCTGCGTGCCCAAGGGCAGATCCTGCCCGGGCGGCCCCTCGATCAAGGCGATATCGACACTGTCCAACGCCGCGACGATCTCCGCGGTATTGCCGTGGGAGGTGCTGACCAGCACGTCGGGGTAGCGCTTGTGAAAATCGGCAATCAGGTACGGCAGCAGGTAGCTGGCCGGCGTGGTGCTGGCGCCGACGCGCAAGGTGCCGCGCTCCAGCCCGCGCATGGCCTCACACAAGGCCTGGGCCTGGCGGAAGGTGTCACGCAGGCGCTGGGCATGGGCCAGCAGTTGCTCGCCGGCAGCGGTCAGGCGCACGCCACGGCCGGCGCGCTGGTACAGGGGTTCGCCAAAGTCTTCCTGCAGCAACTTGAGCTGACCGGACACCGCCGGTTGCGACAGATGCAGGGCCAGGGCCGCATGGCTGATGTTGCCGTGCTCGGCTACGGTGGCGAAGGTTATCAGCTGTTCTGGGGTCATCTTGCAAAAATATCAGCTAAGCGGATATTTTCCATCCTAAATTACGATTTTTTATAAGCTTATAACCAGATTAACGTAGGCCATGTCGAAACACTTCCGGAGGACTCACATGGCCACGGCAACTTCCAACCCCGCGTTGGCGCCTACCCTCACCACCCGGGGGCGGCTCAACGGCATCCTGTTCGTCGCGCTGTTCGCGCTCGCCGTCACCCAGTTGGCAGCCCTGCCGGCCATCGCCAGCCTGGGCATCAGCCCGCTGATCGTCGGCATCGTCGCCGGCGCCCTCTATGGCAATGCCCTGCGCGATGGCGTGCCGGCCAGCTGGGCAGCCGGTATCAACTTCTCGGCCCGTGGGTTGCTGCGCATCGCCGTGGCCTTCTTCGGCCTGCGCGTGAGCCTGCAGGAGATCGCCGAAGTCGGCTGGTCCGGCTTGACGGTATCGTTGCTGGTCGTGACCAGCACCTTGCTGATCGGCCTGTGGTGCGGCACCCGACTGTTCAAGCTGGACCGCGATACCGCCCTGCTCACCGCAGCGGGCAGTGCGATCTGTGGTGCTGCCGCCGTGCTGGCGTTCGAATCGGCGCTGCGCAGCGCCCCGCACAAGAGCGCCATGGCGGTTGGCAGCGTGGTGCTGTTCGGTACCCTGTCGATGTTCCTCTATCCACTGGCGATCAACGCCGGCTGGCTGCACCTGGACACCCTGGGCGCCGGCCTGTTCCTCGGCGGGACCCTTCACGAAGTGGCGCAGGTGGTGGGCGCGGCCAGCAACATCAGCCCCGAAGCCACGCACATCGCCACCATCGTCAAGATGACCCGGGTGATGCTGCTGGTGCCGGTGCTGCTGGTGGTCGGCCTGTGGATCAGCCGTTCGCGCCAGCCCGGCCAGGCACAAGGCAACGGCCGCATCGCCATGCCCTGGTTCGCCTTCGGCTTCCTCGCCCTGGTGCTGGTGAACTCGCTGAACCTGCTGCCGGGCAGCCTCACCCAGGTGGTCAACAGCCTGGACACCTTCGCCCTGACCATGGCCATGACCGCGCTGGGCATGGAAACCCGCTGGAGCCAGATCCGCCAGGCCGGGCCCAAGGCACTGATCACCGGGGCAGTCCTCAACCTGTGGCTGGTGGCGGGCGGCCTGGCAATCACCCTCGGTGTGCAACGCCTTTTAGGTTGACGTGCCTTGATCGGTATGGTGTTGTCTTGCAAGGATGTTTTTACCTGCACAGGAACGACTTAGATGCCTCAACGCCATGTCATCAATGCATCCGTCAGCCCCAAAGGCAGCCTGGAGACGCTGTCGCAACGTGAAGTCCAGCAACTCAGTGAAGTCGGTACCGGCAGCCTCTACACTTTGTTCCGCCAGTGCGCCCTGGCCATTCTCAACACCGGCGCCCATGTCGACAACGCCAAGACCATTCTCGAGGCGTACAAGGACTTCGAAGTCCGCATCCACCAGCAAGACCGCGGCGTGCGCCTGGAGCTGCTGAACGCTCCAGCCGACGCCTTCGTCGATGGCGAAATGATTGCCAGCACCCGCGAAATGCTGTTCAGCGCCCTGCGCGACATCGTCTACACCGAAAGCGAGCTGGCCAGTCAGCGCATCGACCTGGAAAGCTCCCAGGGCATCACCGACTATGTCTTCCACCTGCTGCGCAACGCCCGCACCCTGCGCCCTGGCGTGGAGCCGAAGATGGTGGTGTGCTGGGGTGGCCACTCGATCAGCAGCGAGGAGTACCAGTACACCAAGAAGGTCGGCCACGAACTGGGCCTGCGCAAACTGGACATCTGCACCGGCTGCGGCCCGGGCGTGATGAAGGGCCCGATGAAGGGCGCGACCATTGCCCATGCCAAGCAACGCATGCACGGCAGCCGTTACCTGGGCCTGACCGAGCCGGGGATCATTGCCGCCGAGGCGCCGAACCCGATCGTCAACGAGCTGGTGATCCTGCCGGACATCGAGAAGCGCCTGGAAGCCTTCGTCCGCGTCGGCCACGGCATCATCATCTTCCCCGGCGGCGCCGGCACTGCCGAGGAGTTCCTCTACCTGCTCGGCATCCTCATGCACCCCGACAACCAGGCCCTGCCCTTCCCGGTGGTGCTCACCGGGCCGCGCAGTGCCGAACCCTTCCTGCAGCAGCTGCATGCCTTCGTCGGTGCCACCCTCGGCGAGGCCGCGCAACGCCACTACCAGATCATCATCGATGACCCGGCCGAAGTGGCCCGGCGCATGGTCGAGGGGCTCAAGGAGGTCAAGCAGTTCCGCCGCGAGCGCAATGACGCCTTCCACTTCAACTGGCTGCTGAGGATCGACGGTGGCTTCCAGCACCCGTTCGACCCGACCCACGCCAACATGGCCGAACTGGCCCTGCGCCGTGACCTGCCAGCCCACGAGCTGGCGGCCAATCTGCGCCGGGCGTTTTCCGGGATCGTCGCGGGCAACGTGAAAGACAAAGGGATCCGGCTGATCGAGGAGCACGGGCCGTATCAGATCCGCGGTGATGCGGCGGTGCTGGAACCGTTGGGGCGCCTGTTGCAGGCGTTTGTCGACCAGCACCGGATGAAGCTGCCCGGTGGCGCCGCCTATGTGCCGTGCTACCAGGTAGTGACCTGAGGTCGCCGGGGGCCGCTGCGCTGTCCCCGGCTACTTGATGGAACTGACCAAGGTCCGGTCAACCAGGCGGATGCTGTCACGCCCGCCCCGCTTGGACTGGTACAACGCCACATCCCCCTGCTCGATCAACGCCGCCAGGCTGGCCGGCGGCTGATCGAACAGGTTGGCGCCGATACTCAAGGTCACCGCCTGCGGGGTCGGCATCGCCTCCCTGGCAAACTGCTGGAACTGGTCGCGCAGCTGGCTGCCCAGTGCCACTACCTGCTCGCTGCTGGCATCATTGAGCAGGATGACGAACTCATCGCCGCCCAATCGTGCGGCCAACGAACGCTCCGGCAACATCGCACGAATCATCTCGCTCAAGGCAATCAGCAGGCGGTCACCCGCCGCATGGCCATGCAGGTCATTGACCAGCTTGAAGTTGTCGATGTCGATCAGCAGCAACGCCCCCGGCTGAGCCGGGCTGACCGCCTTGAACAGGTGCGTCGCCCGCACTTCCAGGGCCCGACGGTTGTACAAAGCCGTCAGCGGATCGCGGGCAGCCAGCCGGGCGATGCGTTCTTCACGGCGATAGCGCTCGGTGCCGGTCATCGACAGCGCGATCAGCATGATCGCCATCGCCCCTTCGACCAGCGAAACCTGGATGATCAGGCCGCCAAAGGTCGCCAGGTCGATCAACGTGCCCGGTATCACCGCCACGACCGCCTTGGCTACGTAGAACAGGCCATGGATCAACAGCACGTAACGCAGCTGCACCGCCCCCACGCTCAGCGACTTGCCATGCGGGCGCAGCAGGTAGCTGGCCTTGAGCGTGAGCAACGCCACCAGCAGCGAATTGACCATCAGCATCAGTTTCGACCACTGCGGCCCCACGGGCAGGAGCAACAAGCCGAACCAGATCAACACGATCAGCAGCCATGCCCGCGACAGCCGGGCCTGGGTGAAACGCACCACGCCCAGCAGAAAGCACGCGTGGGCAACCACCAACAAGCCATTGGCGAACCAGATACCGATCAGCAGCAGGCCGATCCCGCGTAACAATGCCAGGGTCGAACCGACGGTGATCGTGGCGAAACCGGCGCTCCAGAACAGCAACGACGATTCGCGGACACTGCGCCACTCGATCGCCAGGTACAGCGCAGCCGCAGCGGCCAGGGCGATGGTGATCGTCAGCATCGTGGGTGGATCAAGCGCCATATACGGTTTGGCCTGTCTGGTTAATGTGGAAAAGGCCGATTGTATGCGCTTGGCATGACTTTTCAGAGGGGCGAACGGTCACGCTCCATGCAAATGAGTGTAGCCGTTCAAGGTACGACACGTCCGGTGGCGATCCCAGCCTCCATCAAACGCACCAACGCCTGGTTTTCCACCGGTTTGCTGAGCAAGAAACCCTGCACCTCGTGGCATTGGTCATCGCTGAGCAGCGCCAGTTGTTGTGGGGTCTCGACCCCCTCGGCAGTGACGGTCATGCCCATGGCATTGCCCAGGTTGATGATGGCCTGAACCACGCTGCGGTCACTGTCGCTCTTGCCCAGCGACTGCACGAAACGCTTGTCGATCTTGATGCTGTCGAACGGGTAGGTACGCAGGTAGCCGAGCGACGAATAGCCAGTGCCGAAATCGTCCATGTTCAGGCGCACGCCCAGTTCCTTGAGCGCATTCATGGTATGTAGCGCGCCCTCGACATCGTTGAGCATCACGTTCTCGGTGATTTCCAGCTCCAGGCGATGCGCCGGCAGGCCGGTGTGCCTGAGCGCCTCAGCCACGTCACGCACCACATCGCTGCGGCGAAACTGCGCCGGCGACATGTTCACCGAGACCAGCACGTCAAGCGGCCAGTTGCGCGCACGGCTGCAGGCTTCGTGCAGTACCCAACTGCCCAGTTGCACGATCAGGTCCGACTCTTCGGCCAACGGGATGAAACGGTCCGGGTGCAGCAGCCCCAGGCGCGGGTGATGCCAGCGCACCAGCGCCTCGACGGAAGCCACCGTGTTGCCATCGACCTTGAAGCGTGGCTGATAATGCAACAGCAACTCGCCACGCGGGATGCCCGCGCGCAGCTCGCCTTCGAGCGTGCGTTTTTCCAGCAGCGCCGCGTTCATCTGCGTCGAAAAATAGCGCCAGGTGTTTTTGCCGGACTGCTTGGCGCTATAGAGGGCGACGTCGGCATAGCGGATCAGGTCGCCGGGGGCGCCGGGGTACTCGGCCGAAAGCACCACGCCCAGGCTCGCGCCGACCTGCACGGCATGGCCACCCAGCGTGATCGGCTGACGCAAGGTGTCGATCAGCCGCGCACAGAAGCGGTCCATTTCCTCTCGCTGACCAGGCCGCACCAGCACGACGATGAATTCATCCCCACCCAGGCGCGCCACCAGGTCACTGTCGCGGGTCACCTCGCCGAGGCGCCGGGCCACCTCGATCAGCACCGTATCGCCAGCCGGGTGGCCGAGACTGTCGTTGATCGGCTTGAAATTGTCCAGGTCGAGCATCAGCACCGCCACGGGCACGGGCTGGTCTTGTTCGAGAAAACGGAACAGTTTGTTTCGATTGGGCAGGCCGGTAAGGGCATCGTGCAAGGAAAGGTGCTGGATCTGGGCGTGGGCGGCCACTTCGTCGGTAATATCACTGCAGGTACCACGAAAGCCTTTGCAGATGCCCTGCTCGATGATCGCCCGCGCCGCGATGCGGCACTCGCGCTGCTGGCCCAGGCGGTCGCGGTACTGGCAGCGCAGGCTGGCGGTCGATTCGGTGGCTGCCAGGTTGTGCAGCCAGGTCTCGACAGGGCTGGTGTCGCAGGCCAGCAGTTGCGTGAGGGGGCGCTGCAGCCATTGCTCGACAGGGTGGCCGGTCAGCTCGGCGAACCGTGCGGACAGGTAGGTCAGGTGCTGCTGGGCATCGGTTTCCCAGATCCAGTCCGAGGCCGCCTCGGCGACGGCCTTGAAACGCGCCTCACTGGTTTGCAGGGCGTTCTTGGATGCCGCCAACTGGCGGTGGCTGCGGTCGATACGGGCGCTGGCGCGGATGGCATAGCGGGTGAGCAATGCCGTCAGCAGGCCAAACACCAACAGCACCAGGCTCAAGGGGGCGACCACCGTCCGCAACAAAGTGGTGCCGGGGCGCTCGATTTCCCAGGTCAGGGCCTGCCCGCTGCCTTCCAGCGGCAAGTAACCGAAGCCCGCTTGCCGGACTTCGCTCGCGGTGGTGGCGAAGCCACTCAAACCGACCGCCTTGGCCAGTTCTGCAAGCATGACCGCGTCCAGCGCACGCACGAACACCAGCACCGCGCTCGGCGCTGCCACATGGTGCGGTGTCGAGGGGGAGCGAATGACGGCAGCAGTAAACAATGCCGGTTGCCCGGCGAACATGACAAACCCGGACGCGGCCTGATCCTGCTTGGCCGCGGCACGCGCCAATTGCACGACCCGGCTGCCACTGGCACTGAAATCGGCAAACGTGCGGGTGCTGAGTTCGCCTTTGATCACCGCATAGTGGGTACCGTCATCGTCCAGGACAAACACGCCCTCGTAGCCATTGTCGCTATAAAGGGTCTGGCCGACATTATCCTCGTCATACGCCCAGTGGCTGTCCACCGGCCCTGCCAGGTGATCGTAAGCGGCCTGCCAGAAGGCGTAGCTGAGCAGGTAGGCACGCTCGTTTTTCTGTAGCTGCTCAAGGGATGACTGCGTGTGGAAACTGCTTTGGCTACGTTCGCGCTCATCGAGCGACTGGGCGATCCGGTACAGCGAGACCATGCCCAGCACCAACGCCACCAGCAACAGCGCCGAGAAGGCCAGGACCAGCTGCCGGACCACGAGGCTGCGCGGCGAGCCGTTGCCAACAAGTGATTCCATTCGCAGAGCCTTTTACCAGGGTTCGTCAAAGTGGACCCCGACCGATTGGCAAGGATCGATCCAGCTGACGACTGGCGGCCTACAGCACCCTTTTGATCAACGGCTCCAGCCGGCTGTAGCGCAGGCGGCGCAGGAACTTGCGCACTTCCTTGGGATGCTCGGCTTTCTCGCCCAGCTCATCCACCGTGCCGATCTGCGGCGCATGCCGGCGGATGCCTTCCAGCTCAACCGCCCGCGGCACCAGCCACTGCCCCTGCGGGTCGTCGATCAGCAACCCGTTCTCAAGGTCCAGGTTGAACCCGCGTGGGTTGAGGTTGTTGCCAGTCAGCAGCGAATAGCGCTGGTCGACCCACACCCCCTTGGCATGGAAGGTGTGGCCCGGGTCGTTCCATATCCGTATCAGCAACTGGCCGCTGGCAATCGCGGCCTGACGGCGCCGGGCAAAGGCCCGCAGGTTGTCCTCGTACAGGTACGGCAAGGCACCACTGGCACTGAACGGCTCGCCCGGGGCAATGTAGAAGTCGTTGGCGGTGCGGTGGCCGACGATCAGTTCGATGCGCACGCCCCTGCCCAGAGCATGGTCGATCTCGCGCATCACCACCCGTGGCGGGTTGAAATACGGTGTGCTGATGATGATCTGCGCACGTGCCGCCGCCAGCAGTGCGCACAGCGTGCGGTTGAGCGGGTTGCCACGGCCCACGCCCAGCAGCGGGATGACCCGCAGCCCCTGCCCCGCCGTGGCGGGCGGTGCGTCATAGGCCATACGCCGCAGGCGCGCCCGCAGGCGCCGGATATCGCCGCGCAGGCTGCGGGTTGCAGGGGCAGCAGGCAGGTCCAGACGCGGCGTCGCGGTGTGGTGCAACAAGCGTCGAACCAAGCCGACCATGGCATCGGCCAGGGCCGGCGACTGGAACAGGTGGTAACGGTCGAGCCGGTAGCGGTCGAACCGGTGGAGATAGACATTATTGAGGCTGGCGCCGGTGTAGATCACGCAATCGTCGATCACGCTGCCTTTCAGGTGCAGCACGCCGAACAGCTCGCGGGTCTGCACCGGCACACCATGAATCACCACATCCAGCCCACGCAACTGGCGCTGGGCCTGATACCAGGCGGCATTGCCCGGCTGGCGCCCGGCCCCCAGCAGGCCACGGCGGGCACGGAACCAGTCGACCACGATGACGATCTCCAGGCCCGGCCGCTGGGCCTTGGCCTGGTACAGGGCATCGAGCACCTCCTGGCCGGCCTCGTCCTCTTGCAAGTACAAGGCAACGATCACGATTCGCCGGCTCGCCGTGGCGATGCGTTCCAGCAGGCAGGTGCGGTAGGCTGCGGCATCCGGCAACACCTGGATCGCTTCGGGGGCGATGGCGAAGCCTGGCAACGCCGCCAGCATGGAGTCAGGGTTCAAATGGAGTCACCTTTCGTGTGCAATCAGGTCCGTGCTGCCGGACACGTTTATTGTTCGGCGCGCCACCGCGTCAAGCCGAAAACCTTAACGTGAGGAACCGCCCGTGGCAATGCAGCCAGCCAAGCTCATGCGCATTGCCTACACTGTTGCTGATTGCCGCTGATTCTTCAGGAGCCACCATGGACGATTCCAGCCAGGGCAAGCCCCCGACCTTCTGGCAGATGCTGCACAGCATTCTCGCCGCCGCCTTTGGTGTGCAGAGCGGCAAGAACCGCGCCCGCGACTTCACCCACGGCAAGGCCAGCCACTTCATCGTGCTGGGCACGCTGTTCACCCTGGTGTTCATTGCCGTGCTGATCGGCCTGGTGCAACTGGCGCTGCACCTCGCTGCCCGCTGAGCACGCTGGAAACAACGCAAACGCCTGCGGGATTCCCTCCCGCAGGCGTTATGCCTGGATCACGGTCTTGAGTTCAGGTCACTGGTGGCTGACCCAATACACGGCGGTGACCACCACCAGGACGATCAGGCAGAGGATCGCCCAGGCATCGACACTGCTGTCAGCTTTGCGGACCTTGGTAGAGTTTCCCATTGCATTGCCTCTTGTAGTGGTTATGGGAATGCACTTCACCACCAGCAGTTAAGACGAGCTATGCCCTTCACTCAAGCAAGGTCTTTCAATAGTCGACGGGTGACGCGAGAAACGGGTACTGGTAGCTGGGCGGCTGCCCTTGGGCGCTGTAATGCAGGAAATCGACACCGTAGTCGTCGCGTTCCAACAGTTTCAGCCAACGCCGTGCCTTGGCCTGGTCGATCGACTGCAGCACGGGCAGCACGTGCTCTTGCTTACCGTCGCGGTTGACCTGCAGGCCTTGGGCATCGTCGTGCAGCAATACCATGGCCCAGCCCCCCAGCGTGGTGTGCCCGCCCATCAGCACACCCAGGCGCCCATCGATACGGGCGCGCAAGGCTTGCGGCGAGCTGTTGACGGCGGCAAACACCACGTCGCGCCCAGGCTTGCGCCCGGCTTCCTCGAACGCCTGCATGGCACCGAAGGCCATCTCGTCGTTGGCTGCCCACACCAGCCGGGTCTGCGGATAGCGCTGCAATAACTGTTTGGCTTGCTCGTAGGCGCGCTCGCGGCTCCAGCCGCCATACACCACCTGGCGCAGCCGCACCTGCGGAAAGTCGGCCAACGCCTGGCGCATGCCTTCTTCGCGCAACTGCGAAGCCGGGGTGGTCTTGACCCCGGCAAAGGCCACCAGGTCGATCGGCTCGTTGTCCCGGGGCACCAACGCGACCATCTCGTGCAGCATGCGAAAGCCTGCCTGCTGATCGTTGCCGGTCAAGGTGCCCAGCACCTGTCCATATCTGTCGGGCTGGGCCTGGATGCTCCGGGCCTGGTTGGCGGTGAGGCCGTTGTTGACCAGGAACAGCTTGACCCCGGTCCCACGGGACAAGCGGATGATTTCTGGCGCCAGGTACTGTTCGTTGACCAGCACCAGGTAGTCCGGCCGCTGCGGGCCATCGAGCGTCGCCCGGGCCTGGCTCATCGCCCGCGCGGCATCACGCTCGCTGTATTCGACCCGCAGGGTCATGCCCAGCTCATCGGCGGCAGCCTGCATGAAACGCGAGTAATTGACCCAGAACGTCTCGTTGGAGTGGCCAGGATTCAGGAAGACCACCGAAGCGGCCTGAGCGCAAGCTGCCAAAGGCAGGCTCAGGCACAAGCTTTGGCAAAGCGCCTTGAGCATGCGGATACACCCTTTGAAACAAACCATTGAGTATAAACCCCTCGCCTGATGGGGTAACAAATGCCAGTCAGTCTCACTTAGTTCGTTTGGTTCTTTTCATATGCAAAAACATCACTTTAGCGCATAAACCCAACCTGCTATCGTTCCCCGGCTCCGAACCGGAGTGCGCGGCCGTGCGCGCGAATAGCTGCATGCAGCCTGAGACAGGACTTTTATGTACGTATACGACGAGTACGATCAGCGGATCATCGAGGACCGCGTCAAGCAGTTCCGTGATCAGACCCGCCGCTACCTGGCCGGTGAGCTGAGCGAAGAAGAATTCCGCCCTCTGCGCCTGCAGAACGGCCTCTACATCCAACGTTTCGCGCCGATGCTGCGCGTCGCCGTGCCGTACGGCCAGCTGAACGCCAAGCAGGTTCGCACCCTGGCCAAGATCGCCCGCGACTACGACAAGGGCTACGCCCACATTTCCACCCGCCAGAACGTGCAGTTCAACTGGCCAGCGCTGGAAGACATCCCGGATATTCTCGCCGAACTGGCCACCGTGCAGATGCACGCGATCCAGACCAGCGGCAACTGCCTGCGCAACACCACCACCGACCAGTTCGCCGGTGTGGCGGCGGATGAAATCGTCGACCCGCGCCCCTGGTGCGAAATCGTCCGCCAGTGGACCACCTTCCACCCGGAATTCGCCTACCTGCCGCGCAAGTTCAAGATTGCCATCAACGGCTCGAAAGAAGACCGCGCCGCCATCGAAGTGCACGACATCGGCCTGGAGCCGGTGCGCAACGCCGCTGGCGAGCTGGGCTTCCGCGTGCTGGTCGGTGGTGGCCTGGGCCGTACCCCGGTGGTCGGTTCGTTCATCAACGAGTTCCTGCCGTGGCAGGACCTGATCAGCTACCTCGACGCCATCCTGCGCGTGTACAACCGTTACGGTCGTCGTGACAACAAGTACAAGGCGCGGATCAAGATCCTGGTCAAGGCTCTGACCCCGGAAGTGTTCGCCGAGAAGGTCGAGGCCGAAATGGCCTACCTGCGTGGCGGCAGCACCACCCTGACCGAGGAAGAAGTCCAGCGCGTCTCGCGCCACTTCGTCGATCCGGATTACCTGGCCCTCGACAACGTCGACTACAGCGCCCAGGATGCCGAGTTCCCGGGCTTCGCCCGCTGGCGCTCGCGTAACACCCGCGCCCACAAGCGCCCTGGCTACGTGGCAGTGACCCTGTCGCTCAAGCCGACCGGCGTTGCCCCCGGCGACCTGACCGACAAGCAGCTGGACGCCGTGGCCGACCTCGCCGAGCGCTATAGCTTCGGCTTCCTGCGTACCTCCCACGAGCAGAACATCATCCTCGCCGACGTCGAGCAGCGCCAGCTGCACGCGCTGTGGATGGAACTGCGCGAAAACGGCTTCGCCACGCCGAACATCGGCCTGCTGACCGACATCATCTGCTGCCCCGGCGGCGACTACTGCTCGCTGGCCAACGCCAAGTCGATCCCGATCGCCGAATCGATCCAGCGCCGTTTCGACGACCTGGACTACCTGTTCGACATCGGCGAGATCGACCTGAACATCTCTGGCTGCATGAACGCCTGCGGCCACCACCACGTCGGCCACATCGGCATCCTCGGGGTGGACAAGAAGGGCGAGGAGTTCTACCAGGTATCGCTGGGCGGCAACGCCGCGCGCGACGCCAGCCTGGGCAAGATCCTCGGCCCGTCCTTCGCCCAGGATGACATGGCCGATGTGATCGAGAAGCTGATCGCCGTGTACGTCGAACAACGTACCGAGGAAGAGCGTTTCATCGACACCTACCAGCGTATCGGCATCGACCCCTTCAAGGAACGCGTCTATGCAGCGAATCATTAAGAACAACCAGATCGTCGACGAAACCTGGCACCTGTTGCCCAAGGACTTCTCGTTCGACGAGCTGACCAACTGCGACGACTACATCGTCCCGCTGCAGATGTGGCGCGACCATGCCCACGTGCTCAAGGCCCGCGACGGCGGCCTGGGCGTTTGGCTGGACAGCGACCAGGAAGCGGAAGAAATCGGCGAAGACGTGCAGCACTTCCAGGTCATCGCCCTGAACTTCCCGGCATTCACCGACGGGCGCAGCTATTCCAACGCGCGCCTGCTGCGTGACCGCTACGGCTACAAGGGCGAGCTGCGCGCCATCGGCGACGTACTGCGCGACCAGCTGTTCTTCATGGCCCGCTGCGGCTTCGACGCGTTCGCTATCCGTGCCGACAAGGACCCGGAGGACGCGCTGCAGGGCCTGAAGGACTTCTCGGTGACCTACCAGGGCGCCACCGACGAGCCGCTGCCGCTGTTCCGCCGCCGCTGATCGTCACCTGCAATGCCCTACGGCCCGCCTTTTGGCGGGCCGTTTCGTTTGTGCGCAATACACTCAGGTTTTCTGATGGCACGCCGATAGCATGCATACCCACAGCATTCGCAAGGAAAGCCGATGATGAACCTGATTGCTGCCGTTCGCACGCTCCCCTTACAGATAGCGCCTGCAGCGACGCCCCAGATCAACACAGCCAGCCAAGCCCCCGGCACGGTGACTCGCGCCAGTACGCACGTGGTCCTCGGCCAGCCATCGGTCGGCACGGACAGCGACATCTACTCCGCCAATGGCAACTTGGGCAACACCTCGAACCGCTATATCTGGGAAACCCCGGGTGTCGACAAGCTCAGCCGCTACATGGCCAGCGTCGTGCAATCGGGTTCAACCAGCACACGCTTCCAGGGCCTGGGGGCGGCGCTGCTGGCGCAGCTGGCCGCCAATGGCGGTGAGACCATCGCCCAATCCGGCTTACTGGTGAACGATACATCTACGCCCAACGAGCTGATCCTGGGCCTGCAGCAGTCACGCCTGCGCGAATACGCCAGCAACAGCATCACGTTCAACCTCACCACCGCCTCCGGCGCCACCGTGACCTTGGGCCTGTACAGCAGCGAGCAAGGCCTGGCCGTGGATGCGCAGGTACAGGGCGGCACGCTCAGCGCCAAGGAGCTCGATGGCCTGGCAGCGCTCGCCAACGGCTTCCAGTCGGCCATCAACGGCCTGATCCAGGAGCCGCCGAGCCTCCAGCTGGGCGCACTGGTCAAGCTCGACCCAGACCTGTTCACCGGCCTGCAACTGGACGCGCGACTGGTCACCAGCAGCGGTGAACAGCAAACCTTCGAACTGCGCCTGAACGACCAGACCCGTAGCCTGAAACTGCTGGGGCCCGGTGGCGAAGTGAAGATGAACTTCGACACCCAGGGCGGCGCTTTGCTGGGTAACCAGGCCATGCGTCAGGCTGCGGTGGCCAACTACCTGACGCAATTTGACGCCGCGCAACAACGCGGCCATGGCGACGAACACCTGATGGGCCTGTTCAAGGATGCCTTCAGCCAGCTCAACAGCGTCGATGACGACAGCCCGCGCCTGGCCGGCGCGGCAGCGGCCCCGAACCGCAACAGCCGCCTGCTGCTCAGCGGCCTGGCCGACTTCAACGCATCTGTCAGTCAGCCCACGCAGCAGCCCAATCCGGTAAAGCCGGAAGAGGCAGACTACTTCAGCTTCCAGGTTTCACAGGCAACCCAGATCAAGGGCGGCACCAACCTGTCCGTGGAGCAGCAGCAACAGGCCACGCTTAAGGCCGCCTGGCACCAAGGGCTCAATCCACTGGTGGCCCTGCAGCTGACCCGTGACAGTGAATCGCAGAACTACCGCTATCACCAGGTCGACGACCAGTCGAGCAGCACGACCCGCCTCGGCTTCAGCAACGGCGTTCTGACTGAAGCTCGCGTGTCGCAACAGGCTAGCCAGACGGAGCGGGTCCGCTCCTACCAGAATGGCATCGAGATCTCGGATGTCGACAAGCACTTCTCCAACAGCAAGGATCGCGACCTGCTGGGCGTCCTCGACACTCTGCTGCGCCAGGACCGTGAAGCACAGCGCATCGGCGCGCAGTCAACCTTGCAACAACAACTGCTGGGACTGAGCCAACTGTGGTTGCTGCAATCCAATCCGGCGCTGATCAAAAGCTGATTGCAACACCTTGCCTGAGCGGCATGAGCCATGGGTCATTCGTGACTTCAAGTCAAATGACCTTGGCCCTGCCCTGCCTTAATCAATCGCCCGCAAACCCGCACACTGCTCCCCATTCGAGATCGACCGTACCCGAGCGCCCAGGCTCGGTCCGGCCCACCTTTCTCTCACCAGGAGCAAATCCATGAGCATTCCATCCTTCGGCCTCGGCACCTTCCGCCTTACCGGCCAAGCCGTCATCGACTCGGTCAAGTCAGCCCTGGAACTGGGCTACCGAGTCATCGACACTGCGCAGATCTACAAGAACGAAGCCGACGTCGGCCAGGCGATCGCTGAAAGTGCAGTGCCGCGCAGCGAGCTGTTCATCACCACCAAGATCTGGGTTGAAAACTACGCCGCCGACAAGCTGATCCCCAGCCTGCGCGACAGCCTGCAGAAACTGCGCACCGACTATGTCGACCTGCTGCTGATCCACTGGCCGGCCCCGGGCAACGGCGTTGAACTGGCCGAATACATGGGAGCCTTGGCCGAAGCCAAGAAGCTGGGCCTGACCCGCCAGATCGGCGTCTCCAACTTCAACATCGAGCTGACCCGCCACGCCATTGCCGTGGTCGGCAAAGGTGAAATCGCCACCAACCAGATCGAGCTCAGCCCGTACCTGCAGAACAGCAAGCTGACGGCGTTCCTCAAGGAACAAGGCATCACCGTCACGTCGTACATGACCCTGGCCTACGGCAAGGTGCTGAAAGACCCGGTACTGGCCGAGATCGCCAACAAGCACAAGGCCACCGTCGCCCAGGTTGCGCTGGCCTGGGCCCTGCAGCTTGGTTACGCGGTAATCCCGTCTTCGACCAAGCGCGAGAACCTGGCCAGCAACCTGCTCGCCCGCGGCCTGCACCTGGATGACGAGGACATGGCCCGCATCGCCAAGCTCGAGCGCAATGGCCGCGAAGTCAGCCCTGAAGGCCTGGCGCCTATCTGGGACTGATGCCATGACTCTCGCCGAATACCGATTGCAGCACGTTCATCAAACCGCGCAGGAGCCTGCACCATGAAAGCCGGACGTGTCCTGTTCGCCCTGGCCATCGGTGCCTTTGGCATCGGCACCACCGAATTCACGCCAATGGGCCTGCTGCCGGTGATCGCCCAGGGCGTGGACGTCAGCATCCCCAGCGCTGGCATGCTGATTACCGCCTATGCCATTGGCGTCATGGTCGGTGCGCCGATCATGACGTTGCTGTTCAGCCGCTTCGGCAAACGCGCGGCGCTGATGGCATTGATGGCGATTTTCACCCTGGGCAACCTGCTCTCGGCGCTGTCGCCAGACTATTACACCCTGCTCGCCTCACGCCTGGTCACCAGCCTCAACCACGGCGCTTTCTTCGGCCTGGGCGCCGTGGTGGCCGCCAGTGTCGTGCCCAAGGAAAAACAGGCCAGCGCCGTGGCGACCATGTTCATGGGCCTGACCATCGCCAACATCGGCGGTGTGCCGGCGGCCACCTGGGTAGGCCAGCAGGTCGGCTGGCGCATGGCCTTCGCGGGCACCGCGCTGCTCGGCCTTTTGGCCATGGCGGCCCTGTGGTATGCCCTGCCCAAGGGTGAGCGCGGCAGCGTGCCGCATGTACGCAAGGAACTGGCAGTGATCGCCCGCCCCAGCGTGCTGCTGGCGATGGCCACCACGGTGCTGGGGGCTGGCGCCATGTTCACCTTGTATACTTACGTGGCACCGGTGCTGGCGGAGCTGACCGGCGCCTCGGACAGCTTCGTCACCCTTGGCCTGGTGCTGATCGGCGTTGGCTTCACCTTGGGCAACAGCCTGGGTGGGCGCCTGGCCGACTGGTCGCTGGACGGCTCGGCGCGGATCTTTCTCGGCGTGCTGGCGGTGATCATGCTGTTGATGCCGCTGGTGCTGGCCAGCCATATCGGTGCCGCCATCGCCTTGCTGGTGTGGGGCATGTTCACCTTCGCCGTGGTGCCGCCACTGCAGATGCGGGTGATGATCGCCGCTATCGAGGCACCTGGGCTGGCGTCGTCGATCAACGTCGGTGCGTTCAATCTGGGTAACGCGCTTGGCGCAGCCTTGGGCGGCGCGGTAATCAGCCTGAACCTTGGTTATGCCGCAGTGCCGATGGCGGGTGGCGTGCTGGCTGCTGCCGGGTTGCTGCTGGTATGGCTCGGTGGGCGCAGCAAGGCTGCGGATAAAACCCTGGGCACCGCCTGACCTGAAGGATAGCGCCGAACCTGAGGGAGCGGCGCTATCTGTCAGAATCTCAACCCCACGTTGATCATCCCCGCAGCCCCTCCCAGCACCACGAACTCGGCCCCCACCGGCCCCCAGTGCACGCCGAACGACGGAATGATCACCGGCGCAACGCCAAAGTGGTTCAACGGGATCTTGTCGTCATATTCGCCCTTGTAGCCCTCGATCAGGCCGGCGCTCAGCTTGGCGTACACGGGATAGCGCTCGTGCTCCCAGACCTTGCCCAGGTAGGCGTAGTAAGAGCGCTGGGAGAACGAGTTCTTGAAGGTCGCCGCGCCCCACAGCAGGCCGTCAGTGTAGATGCGCTCGATACCGATCAGTTCCTGGTGGTTGTTGTGCTCCGGGTCGTGGGTCCAGTGCCTGGTGTAAGCGCTGGTCTGCACATACCAGTAATCCCCTTCGCGCTCGCCATCTTCGGCAATTGCGGCCAGACTCACTGCCAGCAGCCCGATCGCTGCCATGGACGTCCTGTTCATGCTCGATGCCTCGCTGGAGATTCCAGTGACACTAGCCGGGCCCGCCCGATCGCGCCATGTGAAAGGTCCATGGAGGAACCATGCCGATACGCCGTTTGCTGGTGGCTGTAGTACTGGTGGTACTGGCTCTGCTGGTCACTGCGCTGTTCGCCTTGCGTATCACCGCAATTGCGGATTTTCAGCTGGAGCCGTGGCACACCTATGTGCCGGACGAGATGCCAGCCAGCGACATCGACCACGCCAGCTGGGGCGACTACCTCGCTGCCGAGCAACGCGTGCTCAACCAGGTCAACCGGGCAATGCGCGAGCAGCTGGCCAGCGAGCCAGCCTCCGCCTACAACCGCTTCGTGGCCAGCAGCCGCGTGTTCCCAGGCAATCTCAGCCATGACTGGAACCGCTCCTATATCGCCGAGCCCAGGCAGACAGCCAAGGGCGCGGTGGTGCTGCTGCACGGCCTGACCGACTCGCCGTACAGCCTGCGCCACTTCGCTCGGCATTTTCAGGACCTGGGCTATGTGGTGGTCGCCCCGCGCTTGCCCGGGCATGGCACAGTTCCGGCAGGCCTCACTGCAGCCCACTGGGAAGACTGGATGGCCACTACCCGCCTGGCCGTACGCGAAGCTACCCGCCTCGCGCCCGCAGGCACCCCGCTGTACATCGTCGGGTTCTCCAATGGCGGCGCACTCGCCGTCAAATACAGCCTCGACACCCTGCAGGACCCGCACCTGGCCAGGCCTGCCCACCTGGTGCTGATCTCACCCATGATTGGCGTCAGCCGCTTTGCCCGCTTTGCCGGCATCGCAGGCCTGCCAGCACTGTTCCCGGCGTTCGCCAAGGCCGCCTGGCTGAGCGTGCTGCCCGAATTCAACCCGTTCAAGTACAACTCGTTTCCGGTCAATGCCGCGCGCCAGTCCTACGAGCTGACCGAAGCCGTGCGCCAGCAGCTGGCCGCTGAAGCCCTCGAACCGCAGCGCCTGGCCACGCTGCCAGCGGTTCTCACCTATCAATCACTGGTCGATGGCACGGTCAGCACCGAAGCCATCCAGACCGACCTGTACGACCGCCTGCCCGCCAATGGCAGTGAGCTGGTGGTGTTCGATACCAATGCTTCGCTGGGTATCGACGAGATGCTCAGGCCGTCGGTGGCGGCCCTGCGTGACAGGATGTTCGCCCCTCGGGCCCGCCCCTACGCACGAACCTTGATAGCAACCCGAGGGCCGGGCGATGCGCAGCTCAAGTCGACACGCTTCGCGGCCCAGGCGACCACGGCCAGCGAGCAGATGCTGGATGCGCTGTATCCGTCCAGCCTGATCTCGCTGTCCCATGTGGCACTGCCCTTTCCCATGGATGATCCGCTGTATGGGCAGCAGCCGGGTGGCCAGGAACATTACGGGGTGAACCTGGGCAATTTGAACATGCGCGGGGAACGCGGGGCGTTGATCGTGGATGCCGGAAGCTTTTCGCGGGCCACTTCCAATCCGTTTTTCAAGGTGATGATGGAGGGGGTGGATGAGGGATTGCGGTTGCGCTGAGGTGCCTGACTTGAGGCTTTTTGCGCCTGTGAGATCGAGCGCCGCCCGGACGATCACCCAGGCCTGAGCGACCTGGGGCTCTGATCAGCCCACTGGCAAGCTGACCTTCACCTCCAGCCCGCCACCCGGGCGGTTGGCCAGAGTCACGCTGCCGCCTTGCTCCAGCACGATCGCGCGTACCGCCGGCAAGCCGAGCCCGACACCCCCGGTGTCACGATTGCGTGAGCCTTCGATGCGGAAAAACGGCGCGAACACGCGCTCCTGCAACTCTGGCGCGATGCCCGGCCCGCGATCCAGCACAGTGATTTCCAGTTGCTCGGCAGTGACCGCCAGCCGCATCTCAGGCGCCAGGCCATATTTGACCGCGTTGTCCACCAGGTTCACCAGCACCCGCTTGATACCCACCGGCCGCCCGACGTAGACGCAGCGCCGCGGCGCATCGAGGGCAACCTTGATACCCGCGTCCTTGAAGTCATCCACCACCGTCTGCAGCATCTCGGCCAGGTCGAACGCCGTGGTCTGCTCAAGCCGCGCATCGTCGCGGAAGAATTCCAGGGCAGCATCGACCATGGCCTGCATTTCGTCGACATCCTTGAACAGCTTGGCCTGCACTTCATCGTCCTCGATGAATTCGCCGCGCAGGCGCATGCGCGTCAAGGGCGCGCGCAGATCGTGGGAAATCGCAGCCAGCATCTGCGTGCGATCATTCACGAAATGCTTGAGCTGCGCCTGGGTGGCATTGAAGGCGAGAATGGCCTGGCGCAGGTCATGCGGGCCAACCACCGGAATGGGCGGAGCATTCAGATCCTTGCCGAAACGCCGCGCGCCTTCAGCGAAGCGTTCCAGAGGATGGGCCAGATAACGCGTGGCGAACAGCGCCACCACCAGGCTGGCAACCAGCATCAAGGCAAGGATGATCAAGTTGCGCGGCAGCTCGTCCAGGCCCCAGCTGCGCTGCGTGGCGCGGTACAGCACCCAGCTCTTGTCACTCAGCTCGATCATCAGGGCGTAGCCGCGCGCGGGTTCAAACTCCCACAGTTCGGACGCTTCAAAGGCCTGAATCCGAGCATCAGGCCGTTTCAACAAGGCCCGCAGGGTTGGCGCGCCCTGGCGAAACTCGGCATCGACCAGATCCGGTATACCGGCCTGGTCACGGCTGCGCAGCCATTGCACGGAGTAAGAACCATCGCCTGCTGCGCTGGCGATGCCGGGGCGCTGTGCGACGGGCGCTGAATCGAGGATGCGAGTGACCGCGGCGACCTTCTCGATCACGCCGCTCTCCAGCAGCGGCGGCTGCGCCCACACGCTCAGCAGCAGGCTGAACAGCCCCTTGAGCAACAGCAGGATGAACATCGCCGTCAGGGTGGTCAGGGCAATCCAGCGGGCGATGGTGATGCGTGGCCGCGGCATGGCCTTGCGCAGCCTGCTCAACAGCGTCATCGCCTGACCACGCTGGCAGTGAACAGGTAACCGACATTGCGCAATGTGCGGATCAACGGTTCGGCACCCGCGTCGCTCTCCAGCTTGCGCCGCAACCGGCTGACTTGCACGTCGATGCTGCGGTCATAGGCCTCATACGACTCACCCCGGGCCAGGTCGAGCAACTGCTGGCGGCTGAGCACACGCCGGGGGTGCTCGGCAAACACCAGCAGCAACTCGAATTCACCGTTGGAAAGCGGGATCATCACCTGCTCTGGCGAGCGCAGCTCACGGCGCACCACATCCAGTTGCCAGCCGGAAAACTCCAGCAGCGTGCGCGGGTTGTCCAGCGCGCCGTCAGCCGCTTCGCCGGCCCGGCGCAACACCGCCCGCACCCGCGCCAGCAACTCGCGGGCGGCAAAAGGCTTGGTCAGGTAATCGTCGGCGCCCAGTTCCAGGCCGACCACGCGATCGCTCAGCTCGGCCATGGCGGTGAGCATGATCACCGCCACCTTGTGCTCGGCACGCAAGCGCTGGCACAGCACCAGGCCACTGTCGCCGGGCAGCATCACATCGAGGATGACCAGGTCCGGCACCCGTCGCTCCAGGGCCTGCCAAAGCCCTTTGCCATCACGGGCCACGTCGACTTCGTAGCCATGCTGGCGGAGAAACTTCTGCAGCAGATCGAGTACTTCGACATCATCGTCGACTATCAGCAAATGACTCAAAACAGGCACCGAAAACAAAGGCAATGAGCGCGTACTCTAAGGCCATCCGCAGGCTGCCGTCATATATTTCAACCCGGAAACAAAGTGTCAGATTCGAGACAATCCGGACATTCCCAGGCAATCAATCTGCTGCAGCATCGGCGCCCCTTCTGCTCAGGAATGTGCCTATGCCTACCCCTTCTGCTGCTTGGTGCTCTGCCCGCAACACGGTCCTGGCCTTGTCCCTGGTCGTCGCCAGTGGCTGCAGTCAGCGCCCGCCGGCCACGGCTTGCGGACCGATGGCCTATCAGCTCAGCGACCCGGCCGAACCTGCCAACCGCGCCGTGTTCGCCTTCAACCGCAGCATCGACGATTACCTGCTGGCGCCGGTTGCCCGTGGCTATACCGCCTTGCCGAACGTTGCCCAGCAAGGCGTACACAACTTTGCGGCCAACTTCGGCGAGCCCAAGGTGTTCGCCAACGACCTGCTGCAAGGCAACAGCGAACGGGCGATGACCAGCCTGAGCCGCTTCATCTTCAACACCACCCTCGGCGTGGCCGGCCTGTTCGATGTCTCCGGCAAGATGGGGCTGGCCCGCCATGAATCGGACTTCGGCCAGACTTTCGGCGTGTGGAACATCGCCGATGGCCCGGTCGTCGAATTGCCGCTGCTGGGCTCACACAACCTGCGCGATGCAACTGGCCGGGTACTGAGCCTGGCGGTGGACCCGTTCGGCGACAACAGCGATACGGTCGAGACCCTGGGCACCGTGGCCATGGCCGGTGGCATGGTGGATGGCCGGGCGCAGGCGTTACCGCTGACCGACCAACTGCGTACTCAGCCGGATGACTACCAGGCCCTGCGCGATTTCACCGCACAACAGCGCGCCAACCGGGTGGCCGAGGGCAGGCTCGGCGCGCCAGGCAAGCGCCCCGACCACTGCCAGGGAGGGCCTGCCGGTGAATGATGCCGTGTCACTGTTCCGCCGCGTGGAGTGCGGGGCCGAGCAGCCGGTGCTGTTGCACGAACTCGAAGCCCGCGTCTCGGAGGATGGGCGCGAACTGATCGTCAGCCGTTATCGGGAACGTTACGCCGACGGTGGCGATACCCAGCGCCACGAAGTGCATCGCCGCATACCGATCGCCATGCTGTTGAAGTGGATGGCCAAGGCAGGCACGTCATAACGCGACACTCGCCGACTGAATGTCCGAATCGCGACAGTGAGTGCCTGTTCGGCGTGAGACAGGCATTGCCCGGCTGGATAACCTTCGTCGGGCAATGCCTTGCCATCATTCGAAAAAGAGCCTCGCCCATGACGACTCCTGCCGCCACCTTGGCCCCACCCACCACCGCCGACCAACCCCAGGGCTTTCTGGTCCGCATCGTCGGTGCCGCCGCCTTCGCCCACCTGCTCAACGACCTGATCCAGGCCGTGCTGCCGTCGATCTACCCAATGCTCAAGAGCGACTTCTCGCTGAGCTTCGCCCAGATCGGCTGGATCGCCCTGATCTACCAGGTCACCGCCTCGCTGCTGCAGCCGTGGGTCGGCATGTACACCGACAAGCGCCCCATGCCTTACCTGCTGCCCACCGGCATGCTGTTCACCCTGGTGGGTATCGCCCTGCTCGCCTTCGCCAACAGCTACCCGATGTTGCTGTTCGCCGCTGCCGTGGTGGGTATCGGCTCGGCGACCTTCCATCCCGAAGCCTCACGGGTGGCGCGCATGGCCTCCGGCGGGCGCTTCGGCACCGCGCAGTCAACCTTCCAGGTCGGCGGCAACACCGGTTCCGCCATCGGCCCGCTGCTGACCGCCGCCATCGTCATCCCCCACGGTCAGCCTGCCATCGCCTGGTTCATGCTGGCGGCCGCCCTGGCGATCGTCGTGCTGCTGCGCGTCACTGGCTGGACCATCCGCCACGGCCAGACCCAGCTCAAGGGCCTGGCCGGGCAACAGGCG
Organism: Pseudomonas vlassakiae; assembly: GCF_014269035.2. Classification (GTDB taxonomy): domain Bacteria; phylum Pseudomonadota; class Gammaproteobacteria; order Pseudomonadales; family Pseudomonadaceae; genus Aquipseudomonas; species Aquipseudomonas vlassakiae. The sequence continues at coordinate 329,011 of NZ_JABWRP020000002.1, read as the reverse complement.
CCGGGGCTGTCCACAGCTGCCATGTGGCGCGCAGTGGGCGTGATTGCCGTACTGATGTTCGCCAAGTTCGTCTACATCGCGTCGTTCACCAACTACTTCACCTTCTACCTGATCGAACACTTCGGCCTGAGCGTGCAGCAAAGCCAGCTGTATCTGTTCGTGTTCCTTGCTGCCGTGGCCCTGGGCACCTTTGCCGGCGGGCCGGTGGGTGACCGCATCGGGCGCAAGGCGGTGATCTGGATTTCGTTCCTCGGTGTGGCCCCGTTCGCCCTCGCCCTGCCCTACGCCAACCTGGCCTGGACTGCGGTGCTGGCGGTGGCCATCGGCCTGGTGATGTCGTCGGCCTTCGCCGCGCTGGTGGTGTACGCCCAGGAGGCAGTGCCTGGCCGCGTCGGCATGGTCTCGGGGGTGATGTTCGGCCTGATGTTCGGCATCAGTGGCATCGGCGCTGCAGGCCTCGGCGAACTGGCCGATCTGCATGGCATCGAGTGGGTCTACCAGGTGATCTCGTTCCTGCCGCTGCTGGGCCTGGCCACCGCGCTGCTGCCGGCCACCCGCTCGAAAGCACGGCCTGCCCGCTGCTGCTAAGATGGCCGCGCCTGTTGGACTGGACACGATCATGGTCAAACCCCAGCACGAACTGCTGATGGAGGTCGATGAATGGACCTGGGAGGTGGGCAGCCGGGCAACCGACTACCCGCCAGACTGGTACATCGCCCCTCACTCGCACGCCAAGCACCAACTGATCTACGCCATCAAGGGGCTGATGCTGGTCGAGTCCGAGGCCGAGCGCTGGACTGTGCCACCCAGCCGCGGCATCTGGATGCCCAGCGGGCAGGTGCACGCCATCCGCTGCGTGGGTGACGTGAAGATGCGCAGCGTGTTCGTGCGCCCTGATACGGCGCTCGAACTGCCGCTGCAAAGCAAGGCCATCAGCATCTCGCCGCTGCTCAGCGAGCTGATCAAGGCGTCGGTCGACTTCGCTGGCCCTTTTGCCGAGGACTCTCGCGAGGCGCGGATCATGCGCCTGATCCTCGACGAAATCTGCGTGCTGCCGACCTTGCCGCTGAAACTGTTGCAACCCAGCGACAAACGCCTGCGCACGCTCTGCTCAGCCTTGCAGGCACGCCCCCACGACACGTCGACCCTTGCCGACTGGGGCGTGCACCTGGGCGTTGACGAGAAGACCATCCAGCGCCTGTTCCGCAAGGAAACCGGCATGACATTCGGCCAGTGGCGCCAACAGGCGCGCCTGATGCAGGCGCTGGAGCGCATCGCGTTGGGCGAACGTATCGTCGATGTCGCCGCCACGCTGGGCTATGACAGCCCCAGTGCATTCGCCAGCATGTTCAAGCGCCAGTTCGGTATCACGCCCAGTCAGTTCTTCAAGTAACCGCCGCCAACTGCAGTCACCTAGGCGATGGTGCCGCCCGGCAATTGCTACATAAAGTTGCAGCCAGGGTGAAAATGCCTTGCCTGCGCTCGCCACGCTCATGGCGACGGCGGCCTGCCGCGAAGCTCAGCAAATACGGGCATTTGGCTGACATTCAATGCACATGAATTGAAACAGCTAGCAGGCGGATTTGTAGGACGTTTCCTCCGAGCACGGTAGGCAGAATCGCCGCAGCACCCGTTTCCTGTATGAAACCCCAGTTTCTGCAAGATTTTGTCACTGATACGGTCCATTTTTCCTACAACGGCACGGACGCCAATGCCGCGAGAACAACATGGATCAATACGACAAATCTGGCCTGGCCTTGCAGAAAAACCTGCTCAATCTGCGTCGTGAACGGGATCGCTTGAGAACCGAAGGCAAGCACCAGGACGCTGAACGACTGGCGCAGGAAATTTCGCGCATCGAAGCGGTGGTGGCTGCATTGCCCGCAGAGGCCAAACCACCCACGTTGCAGTAGATAAGCCAACGGCCCTTGCCTGTATCAAGAAATGCACTGTGGTCGATCCTGATAATTAATTTGTGAGGGGGCCGGATCATCCCTACCGTATGACGCTAATCAAGCGTGGGAAGCAAAGGCCCCTTTCATGAACGACCGTGAGTTCATCAATGCCATCGACGCCGATGGGCTACCCCTGAACATCGCCGTGCGCGGAGGCTGCATCAGCCACCTTGGCCCGCACCGCGCCCGCACATCCGCCATCGAGACCATCGACCTGGAAGGCCTGCTGGTGCTGCCCGGCTTCGTTGACGGCCACATCCATCTGGACAAGAGCTTCGTCGGTGACCGCTGGCGCCCGCACCAGCCGGTCGCCAGCCTGCGCGAGCGCCTGGCCGTGGAAAAACGCGAACTTGCCAGCGCCCCACCGATCGTCGAGCGCGCCGACGCGCTGATCCGCCAGGCCGCCTCGTTCGGCACCCTGGCCATGCGCTGCCATGTCGATGTCGATGCCACCACTGGCCTGGCCAACTTGCGCGCCATCCTGGAAGCCCGCGACAAGTGGAAAGACCTGATCGATATCGAACTGGTGGCGTTCCCGCAGGCCGGTGTAGTGACCTGCCCTGGCACCGCACAGGTGATGGAAACCGCCGTGCGTGAAGGTGTGCAGGTGGTTGGCGGCATCGACCCGACCACCCTGGACGGCGATGCCGACGCCCAGCTTGATATCGTTTTCGGTATTGCCGACCGCCATGGCGTGAAGGTGGACATCCACCTGCACGAACCCGGCGACAGCTGCATCGCCCAGCTCGAGCGTATCGCCGCCCGTACCCAGGCACTGGGCATGCAAGGCCTGGTGGCGGTCAGCCATGCCTATGGCCTGGGTGATGTCAGCGACGCCGTGGTTGACCGCACCGCCGAAGTGCTGGCCCTTGCCGGCGTTTCGATCATGACCAATGCCCCCGGTGACCACGCCTTCCCGCCTGTGCTGCGCCTGCGTGCCGGTGGCGTGCGGGTGTTCACGGGCAACGACAATATCCAGGACGCCTGGTGGCCCTATGGCAACGGCGACATGCTGCAGCGGGCGATGCTGGTCAGTTACCGCTCTGGTTTCAACACCGACGAGGAGCTGCGCGTAGCGCTGGAAATGGCGACCGTGGCCAGCGCCGGGGTGATCGGCAAGCAGGATTACGGGTTGAAGGTGGGCAATGAAGCCAGCTTCATTCTGTTCAAGGCACCGAATGCAGCAGCGGCGGTGGCAGCAGCCATTCATGAACGGGTGATCGTGCGCCACGGCGCGTTCTGGGGTGGGCCTGCGCAGCTACAGCTGAAGGCTGCGCAGTTCGCCACCGAACTGCGTCGCTAGCGAGACCCATGGCAAAGCGCGCTTACTGAATGTGCTTGAGCTTTTCGAGCATGGCGGCGCTGCCCTTGAGGTAACCGGTGACCTCGCCATCTTCCCGTTTGAATTTGATACCCATCACCTTGTTGTCCAGCTTGACCAGCTCGACCGATGCCCGGATGACTTCGTGGGGATGAGTGACCTCTGCTGGCGCCTTGCCTTTCTGCACGGAAACTTCGCTGACGGTCTGCTCGAACCTGTTGCGTTCAGCATCATACGACCAGGACGACTGCTGCACGATCTTCTGCATTGAGTTGTTCTCGCTGAGGATCAGGAAGTCGGTGGCCGAACCGTCTGCCCTGAGCAGCAACAACGCCAGCGCCTGGGACGTGCCATCGTCGGCGTTGGAGTACCAGACGCCATACAGGTCGCTTTTCAGGTATCTGGGCGTTGTGCCTGGCGTTTCGCTGGGTGGGATTGCCGTGCCGGGTGTGGAGCAAGCGCAGAGCACCAGCGGGGCCAGCAGTGCGATTGCTACGGTGAGGTACTTTCTCATTACATTCCTGGGGCTTTTCAGTATCCGATGCGCAGCGTCCCTCTTTTGACTGGCTGCGGGTTTGCGTTGAACAGGCTCAACCTGCTTGCATCGACAAACAGCGCTGCAATTGCAGCGCATTGGCGGTCGCTGCGCCTGAGGCAGTATTGTCAAAAATACACCAGGTGCGGTGTCCGGCTGCGCAACTGCGTTGCAACTGTTCAGCCAAACCATTGAGGTAGTCAAGCGAATACTCGCTGTGGTAGATCCGCGGTTCGCCGTGCAAGCGCCAATAGACCAGGCCCGGCCATCCAGCCGGCGATGCATCGGTGCCGAATCGCGCAGGGTTGGCCGCAACCTGAGCTACCTGCTGATCCATCAACAACGCCTGTGCGTCATGCCAACTGCTGTGCCTCGGCTCCAAAGCTAGCGGGCCCTCATAGCGCTCACGCACCCTTTCGAAAAAACGCCGCGCAACGGCGTACTCATAGATCAGCGACGGTGGTAGCTGTATCAACAGGCATCCCAGGCGGCTACCCAGTTGCCCACATTGGGCCAGGAATTCGGCAAGCGGGCTCTCGCAGCCCTGCAAGCGCAGCTCGTGGGTGATCCTTTTGGGTACTTTCACTGCGAAGAGAAAATCCTCAGGCACAGACGAAGCCCAGCGAGCGTAGGTTTCTGGCCGATGGGGCCGGTAGAACGAACTGTTGATCTCCACTGCGTTCAACTGGCCAGCGTAGCGTTGCAGGTGGGACCCTGACTGTGGAAAGTGATTGGCAGAGTGACTTGGCAGGCTCCAACCCGCACACCCCAGATGAATCATGCTGGTCCTCCTGCTGGATAATGACCCCGACACGCCCGGCGGTGGACGCATTGGCCTGAACGGTAATCCACAAAACCCTTCGGTCAGGATGAACACCAGCCCTTTGCGTACTGAAAGGGCTGGCGAGGCATGGGCTTGCCATTCATGGAGTGAAACCCAGCCCGGCAGAAAGGTCAGAGCCTTCAGGTTGGCGGCCCGCCTTTGATGACCCGGCATCACCCGTCTGATGGACGGACTGCTCGACCGACGTCTTCACCTCGCTGCCCTTGGCCTTGAGGGTATCGGTCAACCGGTCGCTGCGGGCGCCCATCAGTTGATCTTCTTTATGCGTGCTCGGCAGCGCCGCCCCCAATGCCGCCCCCAGCGCGATGCCCAAGGCTGCCAGCACCATCGGCTGTTCCTGCAGCAGATGATCGAATTGCCCCTTCAATGCCGTGGTCTGGTCCGCGACCCTGTGTGCGGTACTGCGCACGGTATCAGCTGAAGCACCTACGGAATCGCGCGCACCGCTGCCCAGCTCACTGGCCCGATCGCGTACATCATGGGCCTTCATGCGTGCTTTCTGGCTTGCATCGTGCATCGCTGCTCCAGCATGGGCGAAGGCATCTTTCACCGTGTCTACGGCATCGCCGATTTTCTCGCCCAATCCGGGACCGTCATGCGCCGGCCCAGGGTTGAACGGGCGGTTCTGGTTCAGGCCCAGCCAAGCCAGGCCCAGCACCGTCAAGGTCGCGGGTACCGGATTATTTTTAAGCGTGGTGCCGAGGTTGTGGAAAAACTCGCCGCCATGGCCTTTGGAATAGGCCAACACCCGGTCAAGCATCTGGCCTGGGCTCAGGCGCTGTTCGAGGGCATCCACCAAGTCGCTGATATGCTCGCGCTTGGCGTTGATTTCCTGTTCCAGCAGCTGCGGGTCTTTTTGCGCATCAGTCTCGAAAGGAGTGGTCATGGCAATTTCCTCTTCAGCGTGTCCTTGTCCTGTTGCATGGCATGCAAGGTGCGATCAGGTGCCAAGTGGCCGGGCTCGAATTGCTTCTTGCCAGACTGCAGCATGATGAAGCCAATCACTACCGTGACTGCGCCGACGATCAACGCTGCCAACCACGGCGCGACCACCAGCGCCAACGCGTAGACCGCCGCCATCAGGAGGATGACAAAGCCCGCCAGCACCACGATCGCCCCGGCTGCCACCGCCGCCGTACCCGCCTTCAGGGTGGCCAGGTTGTGCTGCAATTCAGCCTTGGCCAGCGCCAGTTCCTTGGTGAACAGCTCGGGCACTTCGCGCATCAATTGGCGCAGCAGCCCACCCACGCCGACCGCATCGTTTTCCGAGGTGTGTACGCCTGTGTCATGCAAAGGATCGTTGTTCATCATTCACCTCCTTTGAGCGGGTCGCGCTCGAACGGGCTGCCACTGACCGGCGTACCGGCACCTGTACCAACGGGATCGTTCGGGGTGTAAAGAGTGCTGGTGGATATGTCGCTGCCTCTGTCAGGCGTTTCTGGCTGCGCAGGATGCGGCGGGCTGAAAGCCTCAGCCGCAGGACGGCTTGGTTCCTGGGTGGCACTGGCTCGGAGGAAACGTGACACGGCAAAGCCGACTGCAACGCTGCCGGCCAGAAACAGTGCCGGGTTGCTGCGGGCAAGCTGTGCACCGCGTTGCAGCAGGCTCTCGGCGCTTTCATGACGGACCTGTTCGGCGAACTCGCCGACACATTCAGCCGCCTGGCTCAGATAGTGCGAGAGCCCCAGGCTGTCATTGCCCTCCAGCGCCGACGCCGCTGATCGCGCGCCCTCCTTCAGCGAATCGAGCTGGTCGGCTGCAGTATCGCGATAATGCTCAAATTGCTCGCTGCCCTGGTGCTTGGCTTCACCCAGTACCGCTGCGGCCTCTTGGTGGATGGCATGCACGTGGTCCTGGAGGTTGCCGGGTGGAGATGTCGAGCTTTGGTCGGTCTTTTCCATCGTTGTACCCTCGAAGCTGATTGGAAGTGAATGCCCTTTTTTGGCGGGCATTCTTGCGAGGGACGTCTTCCAATCGACGGGAGTTCAGCGCGTATGACCTGTGACATTTGCTTAAGAATCCAAAGGTAATCGTGCCATCAACCAGCCTCCTGATAACCGCCGCGCAGGCTTTGACGGCGTATGCGCTAGTGTGAAACGCCCCCCTCGCCGTCCGCTTGGCCATCTACCAAAGTCTGGATCTCTGCAAAGACTTCTGAAGCCAGGCTGGCCGGGACGCCCCAGTAATCAAAGATCCCACCCTCATCTCGATTCTGGCCACAGGTCACGAATACGCCGGTGCCGAACTTCTGCTTGAGGAGCATTGCCAACCAGCCAACGAAACCGCTGTTGTCGGCGCCTTGCGGAAAATGGAAGCGGAACACACCGAACAGCTCTTGCTCGACATCTGCACAAGGGACCAGTTGACTCCAAACCTGGTCATCCCGTACGAGCGCCAGCGCATCGGGGCGGACGGCAGCAGGAAACGATGGCAACGGAAACTCCAGAAAGGCGTAAGTGCCCGGGAGGAACCGCACATGGGCTTGGGTAATGACGCGCAACAAGCGACGCGCCGTAGCGTCGACCGTTTCAAGGGAAATGTTCACCATTTCAGACTCTCCGTTCAGTAAGGCGCGCAGCGCTTCTTTTGATTGACCGAGCGGATGCTAAGCAGGAAGATCTTCAAGATAAATGCTCAAATTCAAATAACATTAACAACTAACGTTTGAAGATATGGATAAGCTGAAAAGCATGGCGGCGTTCGTAGCAGCCGCTGAATCAGATTCCTTCTCTGCAGCCGCTGCCGTGTTAGGCGTGACGCCACAGCTGATAGCCAAGCAGGTCAGCAATCTGGAATCTCAGCTAGGCCTTAAACTGATCACCCGCACCACTCGCCGACAAAGCCTGACTGCCGTGGGCAGGGAGTATTATGTGCGCTGCAAGGCTATCCTGAGCGACGTTGCAGATGCCGATGAGCTGGCGCTGTCGGCAAACTCGACGCCGCGCGGAAAAATCCGCATCAGTGCGCCCTATAACTATGGCTCTCATCGACTCATTCCCTTCCTGACCCAGTACCTGACGCGTTACCCAGAAACGGAAATCGAGTTGGAGTTGACGGACAGGTTCGTGAATATCGTAGAAGAGGGATTCGAAGTCGTGTTTCGGCTGGGCAAACCCCAGTTGGCCGACAGCGCGGCATTGGTCCAGCGCGGCTTGAGACCTTTCAGGATGTTTGCTTGCGCATCTCCCGCTTATCTATCACGCAAAGGGACCCCGCTCCATCCCGAACAACTGGTGGGCCATGATTGCCTGGGCTATCTGTTTTCCGATCGAATGACGGACAAACTCTGGCGCTTCAGCAAAAACGGGCAGACGTTCACGATTCCCATTGCGAGTCGATTGAACGTCAATAACACCCTGGCCAAAGTGAACGCTGCATTAGCGGATTTCGGCATCACGCTGTGCGTCGAGGATGTACTGAGGCCTTACGTGCAACGGGGTGAACTGGTCGTACTCTTCGAGGATTTCGAAGGGCCCACGTATCCCGTCAACCTGATCTACCCCTTGGACCGCCGCCCCTCCGCGAAGCTCAGGCACTTCATAGACGAAGTAGTTACTGCATTAGGTTCGCCGACGGCATGACTGAATCGCTCATGGTTTCGTAGACACCTCGAACGGCTGCACTGGGTCGGAAGCGGTCACCTATGACCGGCAGCTAACGACCCATAGTTGACGTTCACGGGGCCTGTCTCAGCCATGCCCCACAGAATCACCTGATACTTCTTGAACATTTTCTCGGCACCAGGTGTGCTCAAGCTTTTCCTGGTCACAAGATCCAGTTCATGGGTCCACGGGACTTAGTCAAGCACATCGTGTAGTACTTCATAGATGACACCTGAAGTAATAGCCACAAGCAGCAGGTCAGTTCCAGCTTGCTGCCACTCATAACCATTGTAATGAGGAAGTCGCCCGATCAGTCGGCTATCCAGCTTCTTCGCAATCCCGGGCGGGAGAGGCTTGCCACGCGCCAGATTCTTCTGGATACCCGGCGGTAAGGGAGAGCCTGGATTCCAGTAATTGCGGTTGTCATTGAGGATGACTCGCACCCCTCCTAAATCGACGGAAGGCCCTTCGTGCCAGTCATTGCTGTTGCCCTGATGACCTTGGCTTGCGTGTTGTCCTCCCTTGTCGTGGCTTTTCCCTTTCCCGGGATCTGCCAGCAAGATCGGGCTTACAACCAGAGCCAGGGAGAAAGCTACGGCGATACTGAATTTCCTTCTCACGGTTAGCATTCCTTGGGACCTTATCCAACCACAGAGTAGCTAATCTACTGGTAGAGGCAATGCCAGTCAGGGTGCGAGCATTCCGTCGGGATTCAAGAACTTAAGCCGCTAATGTCGGTCTGATTGGCACCTTCAGCTCTACCACACGCCTCTGGAGGCGAATAAAAAATGAGAAAACCCGTGCTTGCTGTCTTTGCTTGTGCATTGGCACTCGGGATGATTCCATTCGTACCCGCAGATATCTCACCTATTGGTTCCGCCTATGCCAAAGGTGGAGGTGGTGGTCATGGCGGTGGAGGCGGTAATGGCGGCGGACATGGAGGTGGGCATTCAGGCGGTATGGGAGGGAACAGCGGAAATGGCAAAAGCGCTGGAAGCGATCACGCTGGCAAGGCCACACGCGATCACGGTGTAAGCGGCAACCATTACGGGAGCTCCCGCAACACTGATAATGGTCACGGAACCACTACCTCGGGTATCGCTCACTCCAAAGACACTCGCGGTTTGGCCAAATCCACTGCCATCTCACAAACGACTCCAGGTGACCACAATTCAAGAGGTCTATCCAACGCCGTCAGATCTTCTTCAAAGAATGATCGATGATTTGGCAACTCCGATGCGGATAGACCTAGCGTTTTCAAAAGCCCAGCGTGTGCTGGGCTTTTGGCTTCGGGCATAGTGCCGGGTGGAAAGATGCGCTGAGGCGTGTAGCCGGCTTGGAAAAAGACAATCCTCGCGGTGGAGAAGCAGCCGTTCGACGTGTCTACGGAACCACCGGCGATTCAGAAAGCCATAAGCTGTTTGCGGTTGGGGCGCAGTTCAAAGCTAAAACCGCTCGTAAAGCCATGGTTCCAAGTCTATTCGCGTTTTCTCGAATTGCCGAATAGCATCCGCCTTGCGTAACGTCATACCGACTTCGTCCAATCCATTCAGCAAGCAGTGTTTTCGGAACGGATCGACATCAAACGGAACGCGGCTGCCTTGGTCGTCTAGGATCTCTTGTTTTTCAAGGCCAATGCTAAGTTGATAACCTGGTAGGTGTTCCACTGCGACGAATAAATTTTCGACGGTCAAACCGCCGCCTCTAGAGCTGCTCAGGCGCGAATGCTTCGTTGCCGATCGCGACCGGAATTGAATTCTTCGTTGGTTTCAAGACTCTCTATAACGATCAGCAAGCGCTAGAGGAGCGGCCTGCCCGCTGCTTGAACAACATTGAAAAACGGGATAGAGAATGGTCACATTCGATCTGCAACGGATGCTGATTGGCGAGCTTCCGCTAACCTTCCTTCTCGAGGTTGCCCTGCGGGTTTCTGTAGCATTCCTGGCCGTATTCTTCTTCTTGAAGTTCAGTGGCCGACGTGGGATCAGACAGCTCTCCCGATTCGAACTCGTCGTCATTCTTACCCTTGGTTCTGCAGCAGGCGATGTGACCTTTTACGAAGATGTGCCCCTGCTTCCGGTCGCGCTCGTCTTCCTCACGCTATTGCTGCTCTATCGCGGCACCCTTTACCTCATGAGGCGAAGCAAAACCTGTGAGGCGTGGATCGATGGCTTACCCATCACGGTGGTGAAGGATGGGATGTATGAAATCCATTCTCTACAAAACCTGAACATATCCTCCAATGAACTGTTCATGGAGCTTCGTCAACAAGGTGTGGAACACTTGGGCCAGGTACGTCTTGGCCTGTTGGAAACCGATGGGGATCTCAGCCTTTATTTTTACGCTGCTGAAGACACTCGCCCTGGCCTATCGGTGCTCCCTGAAGAACACCGGTCAGAGTTTGCATCACCCCCGACTGCAGGCCTCTACTGCTGCGTGAACTGCGGATTCCCGACTTACCACGAGGCGCAGGACTCAGTCTCTTGCACCCGATGTGGCCATACCATCTGGTCTCCTGCTCTAGATACCCTACGCAACCGCTAATGAGCCATATGGCACCCGATCCGATCAACGCATCGGGGATTGCGGTGATCCCTGGTGCAGAAGTGGCCCAGCTTCGCACAGGAAAATCTCCAAGGTTTTCGGCCCGATTCCGTCGAAGCTCAAAAGCCATACTTTTAATTTATCGACATCCATCGGCTGACCAGGCGTGTGGAACTGATGCAACTCAGACTCAAGGCGCACACCCAGCGTCTTGAGCCGCCTCGCCGTGGATTCGTCATACCGTGCATAGCCAGCCTGCCCCAGCAATCGCACCAAGTCTCGGTGAGCGCACCGGGCTAGCCTTCCGGGGCAGTTCAGGCCATGTCGATCCACTAGATTGCGGTATGCCTCGAGCGCCACTGTCGAGCGAATCCTCTTCCCAACGAGGAAGCTGGCGAGCAACCACTTGTAGAGTCCCCGGCTCTGAGCTTCCTGCAAGTCAATGCCCAGGCCCGTAGGCGTGACGGGAGTCACCCCTGGGTTCGCCTCGGATCAGCGGAGCGAGGATATGTGCGTTCTTCTTCAATGCTGCCATCTGCCTTATGGATTTTCACCGAGGCCGTCTTGCCTTCGAAGAACTCGGAAAGGGAACCTACCAGCTCCTGCTTCGTGCTGCTGCGTTTCGACGCCCGCTCAGCACCGGCCTTTTTTAGCTCCCAGCCGTCTGCAGTGGGGCTGACGTGGTAGTTGTCCATCGCTCTACTCCTTCTGTTTCATGCCGATTCGCTGTCTCGATCAGCTGCCCAGTGCTCGTCATGTCTGCGTGGGGATCATCACCGGTAAGCTCATCCAGGCGTTCCTGGGTATTGGTGATGGTTCACCGGGCTGCGGACTTGAGCTCAATGATCTCCTGCCGGCAAATTGATACCGATACGGTTAGATCCTCCCGGGCGCTGGCTGCATAAACATTGACCGCCGCAGCGCCTTTAGCGTTCGTAAATGTCGATGAAGATCTTGCCGATATGCCCTGCATGAGCTGACAGGTCACCCTGGATCTGGCGTATTGACGGGCCAGCGTATTGCGGACGTGCTGAATCAGGCGATCGCTCAGTCGCGGCCGCCCCCGAACATGGGTTTCGATGAAGAGATCGGAGGCCACACCCCAGGCCTCGTCCGAGAGTCCGTAACGCTTTGCCATCACCGAATCCCTTTACGTTGATGGCGAGGGACTCTACAAATCTCAGCAATCTTGTGGCCGCGATTGGGTTTCTCGGAATTGCGTACAGAGCCTGGAGAGCCAGCTTCCCGAGCCAGCACTTCCGAACGATAGGGCTGGTATGGCCTGGATGGTGACACTTCAATTATTACTTTGGTGCTGACATCGGAACAGTAGTTTCAATTCTTGAAAAACACTACCAGCGCACCAACAATCAAACACAAGCTCGCCACAATCGTTAAACTCATTCGCATAGGAAAATACCACTCAGGCAAAATATTCATCAATTTACGATCTTGCCAAAGGTGTCCAATAAAGCCAAAGCATAAAAGCAAGCAGCCCCATGGCACAGGTAACAACATGCCAACCCAACCGATAAGGGCTGGAATCACACTCCACACGAGCCTCTCTTGTCGCTCAGCCGCAGGCAAGCCCTGTAGCATCATAGCGAACCCCCAATGCAGAGCGCCCACAAAACTCAGTATCACAGCCCCATAGCCAACCAACGCAATAGATAGAAACTCTCGAGACTCAGCCGCCAAACAAATCAGCAGTGTCAAACCAACGAATGGCAGCAATCCACTGTAACCCAAGACGGTAAAGCGACGTGGAGATAACGAATCGAAAACAGTACGCATTGGTACGTCACTCCTCTAAGGCTCAGGATGAATTTTCAGGTGTGTCGCCCAATGAGCTTCAGGAATTCGTGCCGGGTAGTCGGGGACTCTCGAAACTCACCAAGCATTACCGATGAAATCATCACCGAGTTCTGCTTTTCTACACCTCGCATCATCATGCACATGTGCTTCGCCTCGATCACTACCCCAACCCCTGCAGCGTCAGTCACTTCTTGTATGGCACATGCAATCTGTCTAGTTAAATTCTCTTGAATCTGCAAACGGCGGGCGAACATATCAACTAAGCGCGCCACTTTGGAAAGACCTAATACACGCCCTGTTGGCAGGTAAGCAACATGCGCCTTTCCAATAAACGGCAACATGTGATGCTCACATAATGAGTACAGTTCAATATCACGAACCACGACCATCTCATCGTTTTGACTTTCGAACAAGGCACCATTAACTATCTCATCCAGGCTCCGGGTGTAGCCATTGCAGAGGTATTGCATCGCTTTAGCAGCACGTTGGGGCGTATCCAAGAGGCCTTCTCGCTGCGGGTTTTCACCCACGCCGACAAGGATTTCACGATAATTCTCGGCTAGCGAACGTGACATTTGGATTCCTCACCTTTGCAACGTTGCCCACCCTTGGGATGAGGTAGCCAGGCCAGACTAGGCCTCAAAAGACAGAACAATCTGTAAAAAACCGAAAGCACAGGACGTAGCGGACGCCAGGCCAGTGGAGCTGCCCAGATTCCCACACCGGCAGCACGCCAACTCCACAGGGTTGCGTCCAAGCCTGTGACCCACTGATCGTTCGCGAACCTTGCGTGCAAGCACGATCTCAATTGTTCGATCGTCAGGCCCAAAGGGCCGGGATCGAAGTTATCGCCATCGATATCGATCAGGATGAGCTTTGCTGCGGTGGAGCGCCTGCGCAGGAAGGCCACCTCCCTGGAGCACAATGGGCACGCGCCATCGAAGTACAGGGTCAAAGGCCACTGGCAATACATGTACAATACCTCGTATTTGTACAGGTCTTGTATAAGTTAGCGGAACCCAAGAAATTAGCAATGGCCGTGATGACAAATCACCTCGCAAAGCGCCCATTAGCCTGAGGCTGGCGGTATCAGGCGCCGTGCAGATAGCGGTAGGCGACTGGAGTCAGCAGGTGACAGTCGAGATCGGAAGGGGTCTGCGCCGTGCGATAGATGCATCGATTTTGAAACTGCAAGTCTTGCTCGGAGCATCTGGACGCTGCTGTGCTCGGGATCTCCTCCTGCGCCTGGGCGCGTCGTTGTTCTTCTTGGCGGGCGCCGCGCTCACCGATCACCTCGGCCAGGCGGTCGCCACTGTCACGTTCGGCTGAAGCCTGGACGGCTTCGGCGCGCTCCACTGCCCTGCCGTGCTGGTACACGCCCCAATAGGACGCGAGCAGCGCCAGCAGGATCAACGATCTGATTGCCCACGACTTCTTGCCAAGGCCCTCCGCACGCCCTCGTCAATGACCGCCGGCGGGTATGGGTTGCCACCGTTCTCGTGGATGATGATGCTGATCACCATTCCCTTCAGCGTGGCCGGGTTTCGGATGTCGATCGGGGCGGTGGTGCGCACGCCAATGCGCTTTGCCACGGCGGCTGCATATGCCTGGGTGTCGTTCTCGTTGCTCGGTGCCCAGCGGTTGATGGTTTCGAGCACCGTGTCGATACCCTTCCCGCCCACGCCGGGCATGCTGTCCTTGCCCCGGTAGTTGATGAGCAACTTGCCCAGGGCGCGAATGCCATTCTCGGGCGTATCGAAGATTGCGAAGCGGCCACCAGGCTCCTTGCCGATCTGGCCCTGCCAGTCGTTGCGCGGGTTGAAATCGATGTTGCCGGGGTTCCGATTACGGACGCCTCGGGGCTGGGATTGGGTCATGGCTTTTTTCTCCAGGCAAAAAAATGCCCGCTACTGCGCGGGCTTTGAGAATGATTTACATCAGTCCTATTCATGCGATTTTTTCGTATAGCCCCTTGTGGATTGGTTAATCCAAAAAACGGCTGTAGAATGCGTTTCTTTTGAACTCAGAAAAATGCTTAACTCCATTCAAATACTGAGAGCTCTGGCTGCGTGGCTAGTAGTTGGGCATCATATAATTCAGCTTTACTATAAGTCCTCCACACCGGGAATCGCGTCGGAAATTCTCCACAAATATGGCGCTATTGGAGTTGATCTTTTCTTTATAATAAGTGGCTTCGTGATCTACGCTTCAGCCTCTAAAAAACCCACCTCGCCAGCCGACTTCGCAAAAAACCGACTTATTAGGATAGTCCCGGCATACTGGGTATTCACCCTGATCACGACAGCCATCTTGATCTATGCGCCCAACTCAATACCGCTTACATCTCTTGAGCCAATTTTCCTGATAAAAAGCCTTTTCTTCATTCCAGCACAAAACCCGTCAGGCATAGGTCTTTATCCTTTAATGACTGTTGGATGGACACTAAATTATGAAATGTCCTTCTACGCAGTATTTTTCATTTCTCTATTTCTTCCCCAAAAGATGCGAATAGCCTCTCTATTCGTAGGCGTATCACTCATCCAATTCGCTGCAAGCAAAGCCGGCGAACCGTTCTCCTTCTATAAGAACGCTATTGTTTGGGAATTCTTGCTAGGAGTTGCAATTCAGATCGCCTATCAACGAGGACTAATATCCCGCATAACTCCAGCTCTAGCCGTTTCGGCCGTTCTCTTGGCAGTTTGCACCATCGCGTACGCAGGACCAGTTTCACATGACCTATATAAAAGCGGGCTGCCCAGCGCGATCATTCTGTGTGCAGCCGTTTCCCAAGAGCGGCTTTTCCCTAAACATAACTTCCTTGTAAAACTTGGTGATTGGTCGTACTCCACATACCTTTCTCACATACTTGTGATCTGCTTAGCAATTTATATATCAGAACAATTCCAGGTGAATGACTTCGCCGTCATGCTCTGCGTATGCGCTTTGACGCTAGGAATTTCAATGGTCAGCTTCTCGATTATCGAGAGGCCACTATGTGACGCTTTCAAAAGATATCAAACATCTCGCACAACCATCAAAGAGGCTGTGTAGGCCACGTTATGATGTCGGGATACTCAGACTGTTCGGGTAACCGGTTGAGGGCAACGCGGTACCGCTTCCATGCCTCCAGAAGGGCCGCCTCTTGGTCAGTCGCTATGTCGAGGTCGACGGCATCCTGCAACGGCGCAATTGCAGCATCGGCAACAGCGCGGCGCTGTGCAATCTCGGCATGAGCCAGGACTAGGGCGTCGGCAGGATCGGGCTCCTGAACAGGAGGCAGGGCGGGCGGCGCCAGCTCATCGACGGACACATGCAAGGTGATGCTGTGCAGCAAGTCGGCTGGCTCGCCCTCCTTGGCCACGCTCACCAGCAGCACACCATCGGCATACGAGGTGGCCACGGATGCGCCAGCGTCCATCTGATTGATCACATAACCCCAGCCCTCTG
Organism: Pseudomonas vlassakiae; assembly: GCF_014269035.2. GTDB lineage: Bacteria > Pseudomonadota > Gammaproteobacteria > Pseudomonadales > Pseudomonadaceae > Aquipseudomonas > Aquipseudomonas vlassakiae. The sequence continues at coordinate 312,948 of NZ_JABWRP020000002.1, read as the reverse complement.
GCGGAGGGCACATGCCGAGAGTGCCAAATACCAAGTATTGCCCCGGGCCAGGGTGTTCGACAGTCAGGTCAGCCCGCCCAAGCGAAGTGACGTCGATGATCGAGCCATTGCCTAAGATATTGATTGCTGCTCGGGCCATAGTCAGATCGCCTTCAGGGTCCCGTCGGCGGCACGGGTTGTATTGCCATCGTGGTAAATCTTGCGCCAAGCGCTGAAGCTGGACGGCCCCATGAGTGAACGGAACCCCCTCTCGCTGGTGGCATAGTCAACAGCTATTTGCCCACCGTAGTTTGCTCTGGAACTCAATGCCGATAATTCAATCAACGAACCATAACCAGATCCGAACGTAGGCCGGTTCGCGGTGTTTGCGTCGTAACGGTAGAAACCAGTCGAAAAGATCTCGGATCCGCTGGCATCTGAGATCCTCGTTAAACCTGGTGAGAACTGCTGTCCGAGCCCGAATGCACCGCACGGCATTAGCTCACCGTCGCCCGTGCCTACCGATCTCGTGGCAGTAGTGCCTAGGCCAAGATTGGTTCGAGCTGCTGCTGGTGTCGTGGCACCTGATTCGGAACCCCGTCCAATTGCCGGGAGAGCCGGTGACAAAGAAATTCCCAATCATCATGTAGTCGTCGGCATTCAAGAAGATCAAAGGGCGCTCATAGGTGGTCACCGGCTGAGGAAATGTCACAGTGCCGTACCGGATCTGGTTCGCGCTGCCCGGCCCTTGAAAACCTATATTCATACGCCCGTTATTCCTCAGCGCTATCGGCGAGGAAGAGGTTCTACGTTGGCTCAACAACGAGTAGGCACCACGTCAGCCTGAAGTTAACTGCCCGGTGCCCTGCTCCCCATCGCAGGGCGCATCGGAGTGTGATCTGAATCCTTCCACCAAGCAGCACAGCTTCTTTCCGGCGAGATCGGGAGGAACGAACACTGATCGATGCAGGGATTGGCTCCTGCCAGATCGCACCCCGATGCATCTTCAAAGCAGTCAAAAAAATTGAATCAGCTAATTGCCTGCTCGGTCAGGAATTATGAACGCAGTAAATCTGACGAGGTAACAGCAATGACTATCCAGGCAGAGACACTCGCTCAACTGACCAAAGCACTCCAAGAGCGCGGCATGGAACTCGTAACAGACGTTGCATTTACCAGAGCGCCATACCGGCGAAATCATCGCTGGATCTGCATCGTCGAGTAGCAATTCTATGGGCGGCGCGCTGCCGTTGCTGACACCTCCGCGTCACGAAATCACGGTGTCACCGGCTGTGGCGCGGCAGCTTGAGAATTTTCGTGCGCGAGAGGCCTTACGGCTCACCTCAGATAGCTGATGCTCACTTTGCTAACGCGACAAACAGGCCGATTACAAATAGGACCAGAATGATTGGCGAAATCCACTTCATCGCCTCCTTGTCTGCTTCGTCCTGTGCCGCTTTACGGCGCTCATATGCGATTTTCCCAGCCATTACCCGGCGCGGATTCTTAACCCCGGTTAAATTGCGCTTACCCACTGCTCACTCCCTGTTCCGGCCCCATGTCGGTCACCCGTAATACCCCATCCCAAACCAAATTGCCATCACGCCGAATCCTGCCACGGAGGGCGGCGCGTACCATTTGACATGGGCGTCAGTCCGAACCGGGGAGATACAGCACTTCATTGAACGCTTCATCGATTTCCCTAATCGACATTGCTACATGGGGACGCCCCGCAAGCAGCACCACGCTCTCTCCTCTGAGTAACCCGGCTGCTCGATCTACGAGCTTCCTACCATTGCAGTTCTGTTCCATCGCCGCTGCAATTACAGCAATGAGAGCTTGCTCCAGCGCAACCTCACGGTCACTTGCCATATATACCTCTTTAGTGCACGACACGTACCGGAAAGCCGTAATACCCAATCCAACTCCCAATAGCCACCATGCCGCATCCGGCCACGGAGGGCGGCGCATGTTTGGAGAAAGCCATGAGCAACTACAACTGCGACTACGTTCGCCGCCACTACGACGTGCCGGCCGAGATCGGGCGGCGCGTGATCGCCAACGGTGAACCAGGCGTGATCATGGCCGACCGTGGCCACTACATCGGCGTAATCCTCGACAGCGACCCGAAGAAGCGCATCCGCAACTACCACCCCACCTGGGAAATGCAGTACGGCGAGATGGCCGAGAAGCTTCCCCTGAAGCGCTACCAGGTGCTGGTCACTGGCTGGGACTGGTGGGACATCACCAACCGCACCATCGTCGATGTTTTCGCTAGCACCCCGTCGCAGGCCAAGTACAAGGCCTATGAGCGCTGTGAGTACCACGACATCGAGTGCATGTTCGGCTTCAAGGTTCGCCGGGCCTGACCCTCCGGTCATGGATCAGCTCTTGGGCTTGTTCTTCTTGCAATGGTACTCGTGGCAGTACCAGTCATGGCACTCCCCTGGGCAGGTCAGGTAGCTGTCAAAGGTTCTGCTGATGAAAAACATCCCGAGCGTTGCGCCTAGGACTGGGGGAATCCACCACCCATGCGGTAGAAATTCGGCACCATATCCGCTGCCAGCAATCACCGCTGCGCCGATTAGCCGCCAGTATTTAGGCCATAACCAGCTCTTCTGTTCTTCGCTCAAGTCCGTTCTCCCTGAATGGTTTGCAGCGAAGCATACCACCCCTCTCAAACGATGAACGCCTCGCCGGCGAGGACCACCCATGTCTACATTTCAGAAAAAGAATCTGCTCGACTTCAAAACCCAGTACCTCACCTTTGAAAAATCTGGCGTCCAAGCAGGTACGGGTGGGGCGGCGGTGCCAGCGGCACCACCTCGAGGGTCACGCCCAATTTCATGCGGGCGTATTGGCGTCCCACCACCGGGCGGCCCAGGCCCATTTCCAACCCGGTACCGGCACCGCCGCCACCGCAGAAGAAGTCGACCACGATCTCGTCATCTTGAGGATCGAAGCCAAGGCCGTGCCCAGAGACTTCTACGCGAACCATGCGATCTGGAAAGCGGTTTATGCAAAGGCGGTGGGTGAGCTGAAGGACGCCATGGACTTGGCGTATTTGACGGGCCAGCGTCCGGCGGACGTGCTAGTGATGAGAAGGGATGACATCGAGGACAAAGCCCTCGGCGTGAAGCAGAAGAAGACCCACAAGAAGCTGAGGATCATGCTTGAGGTGGATGGAGTCGAAAGCGGCCCTGGGCGCCTTGATCCGGAAGATGCTGGAGCGGAACGCGTCGCACGGCTCGCCGTATCTCCTGCTGACCGAGTCGGGAAAACGCGTCACGGCCGCCATGCTTCGCCATCGCTGGGACGATGCGAGGGAAGAGGCAGTTAAGGCAGCAGTTGCCGCCGGTGACCAGGTCCTGCCTGGCCGTATTAGCCAATTCCAGTTCCGTGATATCCGCCCGAAAGCAGCATCGAAATCGTCGATGTCGACCATGCCAGCCTGCTGCTGGGTCACACCAAGGGCGACATTACCGAGCGGGTTTATCGCCGAGTTGGAGCGCTGGCGAAACCGACCAAGTAGGAAAGTATCGGAAGCGCGTCCGAAATAAACCCTTCCAAGGATGTTGCCACGGGTCGTTTTTCTATGCCCCAAAAACGCAAAAAGCCCTGAATAATCAGGGCTTTGAATATGGCGGAAGCGTAGAGATTCGAACCCTTCTCTAAGGAGAACCCCCTTATAACGATGGTGCGATCTCGTCACTGCTCATCTTGAAACCTAGTTTAACCCAGTAAAATCGGGCCCTTCAAGCTTTATCATCTTTTCACCCATAAAGATGCAATTAGTTGCACCTTATGCTGATGCATCTTATCGGAGGGCCAAGGGCTTGACAGCGCACCCCGGTCTTATCGTAGCGCGAGGTGATGGTAAGGGCATTTGCCCTTCCCATCACCTCGTTACCTGCCCCCTGCAAACCTCTATAAGGATCTGTGCCCAATCCAGAATCAGTGGCGCTCCATCGCGATGATGCGTCTGGATTTCGGCTGCTACACCTAATTGGCCGAGGCCGCAATCCGTTGGGGCAAATTCCAACCAGGCAAGCCACCACCCTGAAACGCTCATTACCCATCCCTACTCCCGCCAGCAAATGAGAGGGCCTGTCACGGCTTTCTCCTAGATCCTCTCTTATAGGGCTCATCAAGCTCGGCAAACTCTCTAGAAAGCTGCGCCAGGACACTTGCCGCGTGATCAAGCTTCGACCGATACGCAGCGCTTAGCCGCTTGGTGTCATTTAGGCTCGCCTCTATTGACGTTGAGTATGAGTCGTAACTTGATCCTCGTGCCTGTCTAGAGCCATAGGAGAAACTAGAGGAAACACCCGGTATGAGTTCTACAACCACCTCATTCAAGTGCCCGAAGTTCCTGACTATGCTTTCAAGCCCTATGCGTTCGAACACTTTTATCTCGTCATACGATATATCGGCTGACGGAAATGAGAATAAATCGTCTACGGAGGTGAGCTCCCGATAAATCTTGAAGCCCAGCCCGGACTGCTCCACCGCTATGAGTCATTCCGCTCTTGATTGTGCGCGCGCCCTCAGGCCCGAGCAGCAGTAGTGCCTTACTGCTCTTCGCTCAGACGTCGATCGCTGTCTTCCTTCCAGTAGATCCAGGTGAAGTATGGTTTCTTGATAGCGTGCAAGCGAACCACATACTCCAGCAGCCCTAGTACCATAAATGGTATAGCCGAAGGCATTACTTACTAGTATTACCGCTAGTACGCAATGAGTGATCACACTGAGTTACCTTTGCCCGCTGTGTACAACAATCTCTGACGTCAGCCACCTTGGCCCTGTCTGCGAGCACCATAGCCAACCGCTCGATACTTTGGTTGAAGACGGCCTTCACCTGATCATTCTGCCGAGCAGCGTCAGCACCTGAAATGGCAAACGCAGAGGCTTGACCTAGTGCACCGAGACTCTATTATGACAAATATCTTCCCCTTGGAGCGCACACGAAAAAGCCTAAACCACCGAAACGCCGACCAACTTATTGAAAGCTATGAATCTCATGATCTTGAAATCGCTCGATAGTTTTTACAAAAGACCATAACCTCGCCCCAGAAATCCTTAGGTATTTCAGAGGCTTCATAAACCAGATTGAAGCATTTACTTTCCAACCAAGCCCTCATACTTTCTTCAGTCAATACATCCAAGTCGCTCTCATGCTCTAAAAAGTCCTTCAGAGATGCGCTATAAATCATCGGCGACGAGGGCTCTGGCATTATTTGGTAGGTAATTCCGTAAGAATTCGCCTGAGAGAAATCTGTGGTACAGATCAATGAACTACTTCTAGCGTAGATTCCAAATTTTTCAAAAAACCATCGATCAGCAGCCTCATGCATTTCTATGCTGGTGTCCTTCGGCACTCGAGACTTGTGATAGAATATGTTAACCTGCTCTGGCGCGGTTAGTCTTGTCGAAAAGCCTCGATACAAACTTGACATCTCACCCCTACTGGTAAATTAATAATTTTAATGAACATTGAAAAAAGTGTCAACAAGGAAGATTTTTTTGACGTTACGGGCATCCGCTACATAGAGAACCGTTTTCGGTTACTGGAAGAGGTATCAGGAGGGAAAAGCTCAACTAGCTTTTTTGGTATCGACGAGCTAACCGGAAATAGTGTTTTTGTCAAACTCTCAATTTTTCCCCGCTCCGAACTTGAGGCAGCAAGATTTCGGAATGAAGCTAGATTTCTAAAAGAGCAAGAGTGGGCTAATCGCATAATAAAAAAGACACCAAGCTATATCAGTCACGGCGAGCTCTTCCAAGGTAAAATTTTATATTTGGTAACTGAGAAAATCGAAGGGCAATTGCTATCAGACTGGCTGGCCAAAAATTTTCACAAGGCTAATTTAGCGGAGCGATTACTACTAGCTTATCGCGTATTTGGTGCTGCCGAGCATTTTGGCCAGTTCACCACCCATCACGACCTTCACCCGGGAAACATTATGCTTCTGGATGAAGATATTGATTTACACACAGAAGTTCCAGACTATAAGGTCATTATTCTTGACTGGGGGCAGTCACATTCAAAACTTGAGGCAGCGTATGCTGGAGAAAATGACGACATTGCAATTATCCATAATGGCATGGGACGAGAAATAACCGCCTCGTTCTACAACCTACCACCAGAAACCTTTATGGATCGCAACAGGGACGGATCAGAATATAATAAGTATGACTCCTGGGCCATGGGTCTACTTTTATACAAACTCATAACTGGAGACAACCTTTTTAACTTTGATAACATCGGTCAATTTGCAGAAGCAATGAGACACATTGAAATGGATATTGAACACAAGGTTAAGACTATTGAGAAATACACTGGAAAGAAAACCTTAATTCTTCAGGGATTGCTCTACCATCTCCTCGTAAAGGAGCCTCGCGAAAGGATGTTCATTCAAATTGCTCGGAATGTTTTGTGGCATATCATAGTTGAAGAATTCGAACCTGATAACGTTGCCATGGTCGCACGCTATCTTCGCGACCCTTTAGGCTTTAAAGAAGTCAAGTGGAAACACTTCGAAAGCGACCCGCTCGCCCGATTCTATTGATATCACAATAATGAGGCGTGAACGCCAGAGGAAGCACGGATGCGGTCGTTCGCGGCTCATCGAGCGCTTGAAGCTCATCAATTGCATCAAGTGTAGGACTGGGAGATTGTTCCAGCATTTGAGGAATCCCGGCGTACCTAATTTTTTATCCAGCATCGTCAGGGCTTCCAACCCCATTAAACGTGGCGAAACGTGGGGCGCATGCCCTCACGCATGAAGTAGAAGACTCAAGTATTCACTACTTGTACCCTAGGCCCAACCACCAAGCCATACTTCTCTTTCCCACAGATCCTTGACCGTTTGCACATCCATCCGCAGCATGCGCTGAGGACATCAAGAAATTAGGCAGCATAAATGTCGCGCATACATTTAGCCTATCTAGAGAAAATGGATGAGACGTACTAATACCCCTATCCAATATGCCTACCCTGGCCATCAAGGAGTTTCAAAAAAAACATGCTAATCTACGGGAGTTGATTGTATGTCCTTAGCCGACCGTTTTGCGGACGGATTTATTATTTCGCCATAATTATGCAGAGAGGCAGATGCCTCATGGCGCCGCCCTCGAAGTGCAGTAAGAAAAATCGCCTGCAACGATTGACGCTGGTTTGGCTCAAAGTCTTCCCTGATTGGATACCCCTTGGGGTTCCTGATCCGTTTGAACCAGAGGGAAGCGAAGTAGTATGCTGCTAGCGAATGCGTCACTGCGCCGACGCCAAATAGTGCCATCAGCGTTCTTGGTAGCTGCTCAGGATGGTAAAAAATGTCTGATATTGAATAGGCTTTATAGGCCCACCATAACGACCCCGCAAGCGCAAATGGGCTACCCGCAATAAGCGCGAAGACTGTCAACGCGACTAGACGTTCTAACATCCCTATTCTTGAATCATCGGTAGTAATATCGAAATCCAAGTGCTGTCCAAATACTCGCCCCGAGCCTTTAATTATTGCCCTGGGGTCTCCCGTGATGTAAAAGCCTAGCTGCACCCACTCATCTTGGTTGAGACAGTCGAAAGAAATTCTGAATCTATTTGGATCTGGTGATTCTATTGAGAATCGCATCGCGTCATGAGGTTTAAGAATTTGAGGATCGGCTAAGACCCTAGCTTCTTCACCAACTTCAATCGTAAGTGGTGCATCGGGTGATATTTCATCACCTCTTACAGCCTCGCGCCCTCTGTTCCAAACCCGCACCACAAAAAAATAGACGTTGTCGATCTGCGCACCATTTTGATCACTGATTCGAAATGGACAATGCACTGATCGCTCTACTACAATCTGTCTTCCGAGCACTTCCAGAACCAAGTCTTTTTTCTTTTCAGTTTGCCTCGCTACGATTAAGCTTATTATGTAACCCAACGCTGCGCCCAAAATGAGCAGGATAAAATCTTTCGTTTCAAGTAAGTCGAATGCAGTCATGAACTGGTGATTGATCCGCTGTGAAGGTTAGTGAGACTACTGGCTAAACTGCGCATGTTTCTTTGAGCTAATCATTTCATGCCAATACCATCAGGCGCTTCGATGCTCAATGTCGGGTCAGTGGCTGATACACATGGCGGCAAGTTGATATTCATTTATTTTCTCAAAGTGCTGCTCAGCGATCAATTTCAGCTTCTCGATCTCCGCCAGCGGTCTGCCTTGGGCTTGCGCCGTGTGATAGCGCTTCAGGCACTCAATAGCTTCGAGCATGACTGGATCGTCCGGCATTAGCATCTTGCTAAGGTCACGCGCCATATTACCGCTCCAAAATAGGTAGCCTTGCTAGTAAAGCTTAGCGCTTCCTGCCGCTGGCCTCTATGCGATACGCTGCAGTAGGCTATATCAGCCCAAACGCCAGAGGCCACCTGCCCCGAAACCAGCTATGTGAGCGCTCTGCCAATGTCCGCCCGATTGACATTACCCTACCCACGGGTAGAAAAAAACGGCCACCGAAGGCCGTTCTTGAGCGGCTAAAAGATCACGAGAGCCAGCCTTCTACTTCATCAGCCCCGTACTGCGCTTTCCACTCCTTCAGCAGCTTGTGGTTGCCGCCCTTCGTTTCAATGATTTCGCCATTGTGCGGGTTTTTGTACTGTTTCACCTGACGCGCACGGCGAGCTGGCTTTTCAGCGACAGGTGCTACCAAACGACGCCCAGACTGAGGATCCAGCAGATTGATAATGTCGCGCAGGCTGAAACCATACTCGCCCAAAAGCGTACGCAATTTGGTCTCAAACTCGATTTCTTTCTGCAGCTCAGAGGAGCCTTTCAGGGCCTCCAGCTCAGCCAGCTGGGCGGCCAATTTCTGCTCAAGTTGACGAAACTCTGCTAACCGGGACATTAAAAATTCTCCAACAGACTCAAGAATTAAAACATTGTATATCATACCCAAACGCAAGCGCATTTTTATTTCAACGCACTCGCTTAGGTATAGAACACTTCATCGTTGGTCATACGGGACATGGTTCACCACCCAGCTAAGAGCGAAGAGTTAGCTGCCATCACCCAAAGCGCCCTCCTCTTCAGTTACAGGCGATTGCTCAGCAGGACGACCCTCAATCTGGTCTTGTTCCGCGATGCTTTCAAGGCACCGCTCAATGAACTTTAGCTCCTCCTCCAATTCAGCGGCACGCTTTTCCATTACACCCAAGGCGGCCTGCCGCTCTTGTTGCACCGCTGCGGGGGCCCGCGCAAGTCCCGGCATTTTCTTGCGGTTCCACTCTATTTTGGCAGAAAGGTCAGCGAGAAACTTTTCCCCGGAAGCCTTCTTTCTCAGGGTGAACAACTGACACTCAAGCAAACGGATGGCATCGTAGATTTTGACGATTTCCTTGCTTGTCTTGGAATGGACAAAATTGAGGCTTCCCTCGTCGAAGGCATGGTGTTCCTGATTCTGGCCCCGCCAGTTCACAAGGTCGTTCTTGATGGTATCAAAGTGGGTCAGGTCATACTTGATGTACGGCTCAATCAGCGCAAACGTCTTTTCAAGGCTGAGCTGAAGAAACATGTTGTTCTTCACGCTCTGCTTGGCAAACTGGGCCGTGATTGATAGCCCCTTCTCGATACAAAATTCCAAAACCATGGACTCAAACCAGATACGACAATATACGAGCGCCTGGCGTATATCGTAGACCGACAGCGCCATGTGAACTTTCTTCTGAAAACCACCGGCGTAATTAATCGCAACGATCCCTTTATTCGTGTACGTCAAGACATTGCTGGTAAATTGATCTGCTTGCGAATGACGATCGACAATGATGCAAAAACGCTCCCAAAAGAGGCGATCATGAGTCGTTACCACCATCTGAATTTGGCTCAGATACTCATCATCAAAGAACAAATCGATGATATTGGAGCGGTGGTCACTGTCGATGGCATTAACAACGTCATCGAACACGATCAAAGGGTATTTGTTTTTTTGAGCCATCGCGAGCAGCAACGACAACCCCAAAGCCCTCAGGTGACCCTCGCTCAAGGTTGTGAAGGCATCCAGGGAGGATCCATTGACGTTGGTTATCTTGATCCTATAGCCGCTACCATCGTTCTCGAAGCTCAGCGACTGAATCTGCTCGTGCTCATCATCATGGTTGTTGATGGCCCTGTAATACTCAGCGGCCTTGGCCTCGATGCCCGTAATACGCGCCTTCTCCAGGCTAAGCTTGTAGTCTTGGAGATCACGATGGAGATTGCCGTACTCGGCCTCCAGGTTACGCAGCAGTTGATTGAAATGACTGTTATCACTGGCGTCGTTGAGCAGCGTTTCCCTTCTTTTCGAGAGATCCGCCATCTTCGTGTTCGTGACCTGGATGCTGCTTTCGAGCGCTTTTTTCTCATCAAAGCGCTGTCTAAGTGTTTCGCAGAGCTGTTTCAAATCTCCAGCTTCGCGCTCAAGTCGTTCTGCGTGGGCTTCGGCCATCCCCACCTCGCCATGTTTGACATGACAAGCTTGAAGGTAGGACTCGATAGCTGGGTACTGACTCGCATACAGCGTGACAAAAAGTTCGATGACTCCAGAGGCGACCTCCGTTCGATCGGTAGCGGAATGAAAATCGCCAAGCTCGCTGAGTAACTCCTCCATATGCACTTCACACGGGACGCCGGCTTGCTCATTCGATCGGATGGTGGCCACCGCAGTGGCGATTATCGAGGCCAAGCGAGCCATGCGATGCTCGTTTTGGCGCTTCGACTGCTTGAGTTGCTCCAAGACACTCAGCTCTTGAAGCTCACGCCTGGCGTGCTCAAAGGGGTTTTCGACGACTCGATCCAGCGGAGTGTTGCAAGCCGGACAGGTGTCTCCTGCACAGTCATGCTCTACAGCTTGCAGTGCTAGGTAGATAGCTTGGTAATTGACTTCACTGGCGCGCTTGAGAAGCTCGGCCTCGATTGAAATCTTCCGCGCGAGCAAGCGCTTGCCAACTCCACAGGTTCTAGCGATCTGCTTGAGGGTGAACACCACAGGCGCTTGAGCAGAACGTAGACGCTCGGCTTTACGGATCATGGTCTCAATTCGCTTCGGGAGCCGACGCGATCTGAAAGGTACGTAGTAGTCCTGGTCTACCCGCAACCCCAACAACTGACACACGTTGGCGACGAGTGACTGGAGCTGCGCAAGGTGCGCTCGGCGCTGCCCACCAAGATCTGATCGGTCGCGAGCCAGCGCTGCAAGCTCATCAGCCCTGTCAGGCCTCATGTAGTCTTTGAGCACGAAGCTCTCAGGGCGAACGAAGCGAGAAATGACCTCCTGCAGTTCCTCCAGGCCGAACAACGTTGCGATCACATCGCCCTCAGCACTCCCGGTGTCCTTGGAACCCAGCAACGAGAATTCTTGAAGGCGGTTGCGGTCAATGAAGCAGCTCGACCAGGTGAGGCTTTGTATGACTTTCGCTTTGTTCGTATCGCGGAGCTCAAGCATGGGCCGGCTTGAACCACGAGCAATGTATTGCTTGACCTTAGTTTTACGCCTGAGCGCCTCTTTGATCGCTCCGGTGGTGCCAATCTCAAGCGCTTCGCACAGGGAGGATTTTCCTCCGCCATTAGGGGCGTAGAAGATATTCTTGAGCTTGCTGAATCGAAGCGTCGTGCCTTGGTCATCAGCTCCGAACTCACCAAATCCCCGGAAGTTCTTGACCCTAAGAGAATCCAGAGGACTAAGGCCCGAGGGCGCGATCCAGTCGAGTTCCGGCCTGTTATCGAGCACCCTTTTGAAACGTACCGCTGCTCGCTGGTAATCACGACCAAGCAGCGCATGTGAGGCTGTCGATATGTGAGACTTGATATGGTCGGAGTAGCGCCCCTTACCCTGATGCGCCTGGTACATACACCACAGCAACACCAGGTAAGCGTCTGAACGCCCTTCAAGATTCTGCCTCGCAAAACTCAAAAGGTACTGGCTCATTGCACCTCCTCCTTGGTGCGTACCAGCGTATCCGGACTGAAATCAGAAAGCCATCACTCCTGGCGTGGATACTCGGGGGAGCCAGTGCGAAGGAAGGAGCTTATTGAAGTGTTGCTGAAGGGCATCCCATGACGCGCAGCTGATACTCGGACATCGCTTTCCACAGCGACTCGGCCTCAAGCCTCAAGCGTTCAATCTCCTCATCGGGAAGCTTCGCCGTCATCGCTTCATGGTAGAGCTTGAGGGCTTCTACAGCGCTGGTCATAAGTGGGTTGCCGGGTTTCAGAATTGAGAACACATCTTTGTTCACGTGCCCATCCTCCAGATGCTGGTGCCTTTCACCTAAGTCACCGCAGGTGATCGGGATATCACTTGACCGAAAGCTTATGCGCCAGGTCAAACAGGGTCGGTAAATCGTGCGGGTAGATCTGCTCCCGAGAGACTGCCAATTCGCTCGCTGTCCACCACTTCACATCACGTACAACCTCGCGCTCCTGATCACTCCATAGCGCTCTCGAACACAGCTCATCCTTCACGCGAACCACGTAGTAGTGCTCAACGGCGAGCACCTGCTCACCATCTGGCATCTGCCAGGGGAATTTCCTCTGTGCCATACAGCGCCCAACAGACGGTGTCACGACGCCAGTCTCTTCATGAAGCTCACGAATGGCTGCGTCCTCAAAAGACTCGCCGTCTCGCAGCTTTCCACCGGGAGTAGCCCAATAGCTCATGCCCGCCAAGAAACCACTGTGATAACGTATGTTGAAGAGCAGCAACCGTTGCCTCTCACTGATCAGCAAAATGCGGGCAGATAACCGACGTCGCTGCATTTCCCCTTCCATCTTCTATGCGATCACATCCAGCACTTCACTACCCCGCATCCGCCGGACTTCAAGCACAAAATCAGCAATGTCCGGGACGGCATAATCGACCACGAGCTCCACGACGTTTTTCACCGGTCTCCCAGACTGCTTCACCGGGTAATCAGGCACTCGACGAAAGACATCAGTACCACGCCGATGTGGCATGGGCCATGTATTGCCAGAGTTCATGTGGCACAGCCAGATGCTATCCGCATAGGCTGGGATGAATTTCGCTGAGTCCAGCGTCAGAACATCGTGTTCGAGCCTACGGTAATCGCGAGCGCCGAGCAGGCGATGCAATCTTGCTTCTTCAGCCCAGAAGAAGACCTTATTGTTGATCAGCTCATACCATTGGCGGGGCGTCGTTCCATCCGTGAGGGCCTGCAGCAAACGCCCTTCAGGCATAGGTTTTTGATCTCGGAGAACAATATCGGCAGGATCACCCAACCTCACATTCATCTTCTCATTTCGGTGCTCACTCTCGAACGAAGCACGGTCGTCACCCTCAACTGAGAGATGGTCGAGGACTGCGGTCGTGCTCATTAACCCACGCGTGCGAATGCTATCCCAGGCTCCGCGCTCTGCCATGTGGTAGACCCGAGGATAAAGCTCAATCAACATGTCGACATCCATGCCTCATCTCCTTCCTGAACGCGCAGTCCAATTCCGTCGATCGATCAAGGAACGTAAATCGCTGGGATCTGGGTCTCGTGTGAACCTTGTGTTTATCAGGGACACGGGAGCTTGCGATACCCGCTCAAGCTCCTCCACAAATTTAATCGTTTCAGGATCTAGCTGCTCGAATCGCCTGGCATTACGGTTAGTCGCCTTAAGGTAGTCCGCAAAGGTCAGAACAATGTCGGTAGGCGCATTGAGCGCGCACGCTTTTCTGAATTGATCCCACTCAAACCAACCCACTCGCCGATTGCGGCGAGTTGTCGAAGTCTTCTCGGCGGTGTTCAACGCTTGAGCATCCAGCCCCGCCTTGCCTGCAATTTCATCGAAAGTCGTTGCATGCTTGAGTTTGCCTGACGTGTGCCCCTGGTCTCCATCTGGATCACCAACACGGATGGGCATCGGTCGTATAACCATTAGAATTTTCCGGATCCGGCTGGGTGAGATGCCGGCCTCCGCAATGCAGCCTGCGACGTTCGTATCTCTGGACGTGACGTGCGGATAATCACCATGGAAAATGCTCAATCCACTACCTTGGGTACCTTCCAACAAAATGGAGTGACCGCTGCGATAGGCCTCCTCCAAGCGATCGGAGGTGCATCCATGATAGTTACCCGAGACACCCACATAAGGACGGAGCTCTTCAACATCCCGTGCGAGCCTGACCCCTTTGCCCCTGTTCAAGATACGCCTAGCAGCCGCAGCCCCGCTTCCACTGCCTGTCGAGGCAATGGTTGATACCAAATGCCCCTTCCTCTCAGTAGCAATGTCCTCCTCCTCAATGACGAGGGCTTGAGGATCGATGAAGAGCCGGTCTTCGCGGATGCCGCAATCCTTTATTTCCTGTAGGAGCCCCGGCAAGTGGATAGTCATGCCTGGGCCCAAGAGCAACCGGGCAGTTACGTCACGCGATCCGGAAGGCAAGTGATGGTAGGTATAGGTGCCGGCAGAGTTGACCACTGTATGCCCAGCGTTGGGGCCGCCTACACGAATCATAACGTCGTACTCACGGGCCAAGTATGAAACAATATTGCCCTTACCCTCACTCCCATACTGACCACCAATCAGCACATCCACGCACCTGATATCTGGCGGCGTATACAGATGCAGACGTGCAGCCACCCGCACTAACGTGTCGTTCGAGTCCGAACGCTCGGTGTAGATTCGGACATCCGCATCTTTCTTCAGCGCATCGATCTCATCCGCATCATTGAGCTGGTTGACCTGGTCATAGGTGGCTGACGACTTTCCAGACTCAGATCGCTCTGCGTAACGTGCCCTGAGTGTGGGCTCACTCGCATAAAGGTGGACATGCACCAGATTTGCGCCAAAGGTCAGTCGAAACTGCTGTACCTCGGAGAGCGAGTTCAAATGATCGACGACCAAGGGAGGGCGATCCCCTTCTTCCGAGCAGATTGCCTGGGTGGCATCCAGCATCCATGGCGCACCTTCGGCATCTGTCAGCTCTCGCCGCCGATCGATGAGTGCCGTCTGAGGCATGTTGAGATTCCACTGAGCATCCTGAGACACTCGACGGTCGCGAACCACTCTGAAGCCGTATTCTTTTTCGAGTTGGTGAGCTAGCCCACTTTTGCCGCTACAAGCCTTACCAGTGATCACGACGATCTGCCGACTTTCCATGCGCTACCTCTCCCAGGCCTTCAAGAACTGATTTGCGATTTCAACCAATGTGAGCTCGTCGGTATCCACAACCTTGTCAGCACAGATCGCGAGCGAACGCGCACTTTGCTCGTTTGGGTGCGAAACACTGGCGTGGTACTGCGCAAGTAGTCCTACGCCGCGTTCAGCGTATCGACGTTGAAGCACTGACTCTGGTGCGACAACGTGAACATGCCTAATCGATTCACCGTAATTTAGCCTGAACAGCTCTATCTGACGGGGCTTGCGTACGGCATCCAAGATCCAGCTTTCAATGTGAGGCTGGGCATCGATACTTGGCCGTGCGACCGACTCTATGATCCAAGAAAAATCTGTAGCTGCATCCAAGGCATCACCAAGTTCTTGAAGGTGATGGCGGTCAATGGGCTTGCCTCGGACAAGCAACTGCTCGCGAAGAAACGTTCCGCTGCTGATAGCCGCGAACCCGTGATTCTCTTGCAGAAATTGAGAGATCGAGGACTTGCCACTGGCCATGGGGCCACTCAAAAGGAGGATGCGCTTCACCGTGAGGACAGTCCCAGTCTATGAGATGCAATATCACGTTAAAGCGTAGCTGGTTTGCCAGCAAAGGATGGCTTTTTGACATGCGCCTTGTGACGCCACCAATAGAGACTGGCCAGCCGTACCCGGGAGCCTAAGGCCGGGCAGTCTACACAGACTGCAGGTTCTATCAGTTCGCTTACGCGCCCCGCCCCCAACCCGGCCAGAGCAATACGTCATGGAGCCCCAGCCGCTCCGTGCACTGCAGTAGGGCTGCGCCCCGAAGACATTGCCCTACTGATGCATAGCGCTAAGCGGGCGCAATCAACTCACGAGCGACAGCACTTCTTATATTTTTTTCCACTACCGCAAGGGCATGCTTCATTGCGACCCGGCTCCACGTGCCTCATACCTCTCTCCAGGATTTTCATCGCCGCGTTCATGGCTACAGGCTTTTGCATTCCCTTAGTCAGCTCGTCCATGACGTCGGATTGAACCCAGGGTAGGTTGTACATCATGCCGAACTGAATTTTTCCCTGCGTATTGACGGAAACACCGAACCATGCGGCAGCTCGCTCCACGTACTTGCGTTTTTCACAATGCAGCTTCAGGTGTTCAATCGCGTAAGGATCTGGAGCTGGGTAGCAATGGAACGTAATCCCCGCCTCCCCTCCATCAATGGCAAAGGTGAAATCGTGAGGGCGTCCATCTCTGATGGCCATGAGCGTGATACCGGCTATGCCCTGGTGGATGTGCTGACACGCCCTGCTATCCAGCGACAGCAGCACAAAACCGAGTTCAAGCATTGCAGGATCTGGTGCTCGCTCAATCTGGGTAATCAACTGCTCATACTGAGTATCTAGCATGTGCGTCAGAATACCTGGCGGTGTCCTTTTCCCTGGGAACCCCTCCCTACGCACCGTCATCGCAACATCCACGTCACCCGCGAACGAGTCGTCCACCGATGCCATGCTGTAGGTTGGATCAAGCCAGAGATTTTGATTCAGGTGATAGCCCAGCGCTGTCAGCTCATGACTAACTCTGAGCCTGTCGCGTGCGATCGCCCGCAAGCGTATGTAGCTGAGAAGGCGAAGCGGGGAGTCCAACATTTCCGCCAGGACGTCCAGTAGAAAAACGTCCATCACCAAGGGGGCTCGAACGATCTCCGTGGTTTCGAACTCAAGGTAATGGCTCGCCTGAAGCGCTAGCGCAGGATAGTGGTCAGATACCACGCAAAAAGGGAAGATCTCTTTGATCGAATCGGGAGTGGCAATCTCGCGGCCTGCGTTGTCGATCATCCGGCACCTACCCGAGAGAATCGCCTCAGCGCAGTCCCACGCTTGATCAGAGGCCTTCTGAATAGCTGCAGCGAAGTCAGCCTTGAGCTGACCATCATTCCCCTTCCGTGCGGCCAGTGTTAGCTTCTTCGCTTTAGCTTGAACGATGATCATGCGGTCACCGAAAATCACCAGCACGTCAGCCTCTCCAGCCCTGTTCTTCCCGTCAAGAATGTTGACGTTTGTGAAAACGTTGGCTCTTCCAAATACCGCAGCTAATCGTTTGTGAGCAAAACGCTCAACGAAAGCGCCACGGTTGTCAGAGGCCTGTCGGCGATAGACAGGGTCGTCCTTCATCCAAAAGAACGGTGACTCGTAGAGTGCTTCGTAGATTGCGTAGTGCATGAAGAGAAGCACCGACCCGCGATTAGTCGGCAACAGCGGCGACCCGACCACGCGGTTGTAATCTCCCAGCTCCCGGAACTCCGCGTTCTGACCGGTGAACGTCAATGCCTCAAACACTGCCTGTACGACGCCAATGTCCAGCCCAGTTTTCCGAGCGACTTCCTCCGTGGTGAACTCGAAGTGAGTCAGCGGTGAACCGACGGCATACAGACCTTTCTTGCCATTTTGATGCAGCTGGGTTGCACGTAAGTCCATGAGCGAACACATCGCACGGGCAACTGTTCGTGCCTGACGACTCGTGAAGCCCTTATTCTGCTGAAGCCAAGCGTCATCGTCCTCGTGCTTGTCGACGAAAAAGTCTCGGTATTGGAAACTGTAAGCGGACTCCGGGCCGTAAAAGATTGGCTCCCTCAGCGCCGCCCCTTCCCAAATAGACATGCGATCTATGGCGCTCGATTTGCGTTTCAGCGCTTCAAAGATGACGCTGTTCATTGAGCCATGGAGTTCAGCCATGAGCTCATCGGTTTGCTCTACATAAGCTTGGATTTGAACAGGCTCCGGAAGCGTCAGATCCAAAGGCTGGCGCACCATCAGCCCTAGCAGGGTGTTGATTTCCGTTCTGAGAAGTCGATTGGGATCGTAGAGCTCACTCAGATCAGAAGTTGTGTACTCTTCTCGAAACGCGACCATGTTATCGCGATGGCATATGTACGCGATCGCATGAACATAACCCGGTTTAGCCGTAAGCACGCCAAGGTCAGCGAACACCTCGGACTCACTACGTCCTGTAATACGCATGAGTCACTCCCTCAGGGTTAAGTTAGCCCCAGACGACGCCAAGCAGCAGTGTGCCGCACGGTGGTGCAACTAATCGCTGGGCTAGGGTTTTCGATCATAGCCTGCGCGATGCGATCGCACCCTAGATCAAGGCCGACAACGGAATCAATACGGACGATGGGTCAGTTTTGGCTGCCGGGCTCCCTGGCGTTTCGGCTTACTGGGTTTGTATTTGCAGCGGGGAAAACCTGAGCAGGATTTGAAATCACCGAATTTACCCGTGCGGTGAAGCACGACACCATGCTGGCAGACAGGGCATCGCTCCTCCTGGATCGGTTCTCCCTTCATATCCGTAACCATGACCACACCGTCCTTTGCCAGCTCGGCCAAGAACGGCGAATTTCTGGCTGTCACGGTGAACATGGCGACCGACCTGCGCGCCCGAGTCAACGCAACGTAGAAAAGCCGGCGCTCTTCCCCATGCAGATAGGTGTCACCTTCTGGCATCACCAGACCGAAGACAGGATCATCCCCTTTCAGGCTAGGGAACCCTCCAACCATCATCCCTGGCAACAGCACGTAGTCGGCCTGGTCGCCTTTTGAGGTATGGATGGTTTTGAATCGGATTTCAAGCTTATCGCCGTAGCGCTGCTCCCATCCCTGGGGAATGAACTGGGCATCGGATTTGTAGCGCCCAAGGATGAAGACTGATATCAACCTACCATTGGCTCCTGGGGTGACTCCGGTCGACAACTGCTGGTAAAGGTCATCCAAATACTGTCTCAAGCCATCCCGAACGTGATCCCTACTGGACAGTTGAAACGCCTGGAATGCGGGGCCGATGGGCTCAGTCACAGAGATCACGGTCTTCTCCAATTGAGCCGGGTTTTTAGCTACAAACTGGCTGGAGGCATCACAGATGGCCTGTGGGCACCGGTAAGTTTTCTCAAGTCGGAATACCTCACCGTGGCCATACCATTTCACGAAGCCTGTCATGATACTCACATCGGCGCCGGCGAATCTATTGATCGACTGCCAATCATCGCCTACAGCGAACAGGTGACTGTGGGGCTCTTGAACCAACGCCCGACATAGCCTTGCACGTGCGCGCGAGGCATCTTGGTACTCGTCAGCCATGACCAAGCGATAAGGCGACTGGTAGCCCCGCTCAAGGCAATCTGCGGCCAGGTTGATCATGTCCTCAAAATCGATCCCACGGTCTTCTTTCAGGGCGGCATCCCAGCCTTCGATCACTGGAATCGCGAGCTCCAGGAACATTTTGTACCGGAACTTGAAGACGCTGATCGGAAGAGCGTCGTACCGTTCGTACAGCATCGCCGCCGACAGGCTATTACTTTTGTAGTGAGAGATGAACGATCGGAGCACCTTCACCAAGTCAATATGTTCCAGTGGTACTAGGCCGGAGTCCGGGATCGGACGGTCGGGGTTTGGATCAAGCTCCATGCCCCGCGACGTCAGCTCTTGGGAAAGATGAGCGAAGATTTCACCTGTCCGCAATTGGTGCGAAGTCGACTCGATCAGCTGCGTGCCATAGCTGGCATGAGTCTTCCGCTTCCAATCGGCCCCTTCCGCATAATTCACGAAATGCGCGGGTGCTTGGCCCTCTGCATCAAAGGCAAAGTGCTCGTGATAGAGCTTCAGCTGTGGGTAATAAAAGTCGGGCACATATTGGCGGTGATCGGCGGTTGCAGTGTCGTGTTCGTAGGGCCGCTCATAGGCGTACTCGACACCGTTGTAGAAAAGCCAATTGGCAATCAAGCGCTCTTCCTGACTCGCGACATGCTCGCCATTGAGTGTGATTAGCCGAGCCTCCCCTTCCCTGTCGAAAGCTTCCGCCACATCTCTCAACGGCGCAGTGGAGTGATCCCGCCCGAATACAAGGCGGAAAAGATCCCACTTGGTGCGGAACTCATCTGAACTGTCCTTGAGCGTGTCGACGATCACCCCAAGTTTCTCCAGCCCGAGATCCGCCTTGGTAGCCCACTTGGGAACGCTTGGCTTTTTGCCCGTAGCGCCGCCAATGATTTTCAGGCCCAGGGAGTGGAAAGTCAGTGCGTTGATCGTAACGCCGGCCATGCCAAGCCTCGCGAGCGACTGAGCCCCCCTTTCCTGCAGCTCCTGTGCAGCATCTTTGTTAAAGGCCAGCATGATGATCTCGGATGGGGCCACGAAACCGCGATGAACTGCGTAAATCGCTTTGGCAACCATCGTAGAAGTCTTGCCGGAGCCGGCGGAGGCAATAAGCTGAACCCGATTGTCGAAGCAAACCACGGCTTTTGCTTGCTCATCATTGAGCTCACGGGACTCGACGTTATTCAGAAGATCTGAGCAAGCATCAAGCTCCCGGATCATGTGTACATGGTTACGGGCTTTCCAATGCTCAGTCCAGTCCTGAGACCATTGACGCAACCGTCCCTGCACGCGCGGCTTGTTATCTCCCATCGCTGCCTGGATGACTGGAGAATCAAACAACGCCTTGAGCTTTGCAGCGTCGATCCCCAGGGCATCCTTTTTGGAGAGAAGCTCCTGCTGCATGTCGTGAGTGAGCCAGCGATGCTCTGCATCTGCTGTAGCCGCGACCTGGTCGACCTCTTTCAGCCAGCCCGTGATCTTGGCGTAATAAGCCCGGAAATGCTGCTTGCTCGTTACTGCTCGAAGCTGGTGATCTAAGGTACTGCGCGCTGCGTGAGCCAAGCCAACGAGCTGAACCTCGTGGCCGATCCAGACCGTGACGTTCGTCCAGAATAACCGGTGATGAAAGCGCAGTGAGGAGAACGCTTCGAGAGGTATCGAATACGTTTGGTCGTCCAGCGTGACGCTCAGCTCATCATTCTCGATCGCAAGACGCCAAGAAGCCGCCCTTCTGAACAAACGCGATAGGAAAGAAGGTTGCCACTCCATTGTCATCCGCCAACCACACCGAAAAACCGGGAGTTTACCAGAGGGCGAGTGCCATCAGGCTACGCCAGACCGCTCTAGACTCTGTACGAAATGCATCCGAACTCTCCCATGCTGCGTTGAAAACGGGCGTGGAAGCTTGCCCGACTGTTTTGCCTAGCTTGGCCTTCGCTCGAATACATTTCGTACAGCGCTAAGCCCGCACTCACGACGTGGTTGTGCGTATGGAGACGACCGACAGGAACACGCTGTGTTCCACTGGACAGCGATAATGGGACTGGGCTAGGTTGCAGGGCGAGACAGCTGCCAGGGCTCCAAACCTGTTTCGAGGGAACGAAAGAATAGGTTTTTTGTGCGAGTAAGAACTTTCATTTCTGCGTATCACAACATAAAAATTTCAAACAAAGACCCCCTGACCAATGCCAAAAGTAAATCGTAGTTTTACAATCTGGATGAGACGACACTTGATAGCTTGCATCATAGATCTGATAGACCGTGGAGTAGGGTTAACGCAACATCATCACTCGCGACTTAATAGCGAAGCAAATCGCATAATGGGTTGCGAAGTTTTGTTTGACTGCGACTCGCCGCTGGAAATGAAAGCATCGCACCACGAACAAAAAATTGCAGCAAATTGGAGGTTTCACCGTAACAAATCAATCGAACTTGCCTTCAAGCTCAAAATAATAAAAAACGCCCAATACCCGGTAAATCTTTACGGACGTAATTCTTACTACAGCTGCTATAAAGTAACAAAATTCGGAAGAATATTTCGAAAGATACCAAATAGCTTACAATCAAGCCTCATCGCTAGTTTTATGGTTATCGGTCGTGTATCTGAAGTCGCAACACGTTTTAAGTGGGTCGCAGGGATTGCCAGCTTCGGCATGCTGGCAGCCAAAGTTTGGCACTCAGGTCTGATCAGTAGCTGGTGGATTGCGGCAAGTGCTGCTACCGGACTAGTGGTTGGATTTCTAGCTACGCTTTGGCGTTGACTGAGAAAAAATGAGTTCGGCGCTAGGCATCTGACCCTTGCTCAAACTGCTATCACCCCGATGCATATCCGAAAACAGATTCGCGACACTCTTGCATTGCCGGATTTTGTTCATAAATGGCAGAGGCATTTGCCCCCCGAGGCTCAGTTAGACGCATTCCTACATTACCGACCTCTACACCATTTTCCGTTAAGCCTATCCGGCCATACCTTGACTCTACCTACAGCCGCAAGCATCACCATCGCGGTGTGAATCCGATGGAAAGGCAATCGCCGCGAGGTGTTACTTTCAACATTGTCAGAAAAACCAAACAATACTTTAGGTTTTTCAGATCATGAGCGAGGGAAGACGAATATCTAAGCTATAGCTTAGTTTTTCGGACGCGTTTTCAAGCATATCCATGCTCGATTTGGGTCAGCACCTCCATCACCCGCTCCAAGCTTTTCTGGTCTTTCACAAAATCAATTGCTGTCATGCCGTTGAATGAGTGCTTTGGCGTCGACAACCACACAGCTGCCTTGGCTTTGTCGCCAAACACCTGCTCCGCCTTTTGCCACAACAGATCAAAACCTTGCACATCCCACCCCCGTTGATGCCAGGCCTTCGAAGACTAGTTTAGGCACACGTTCAGGTGCGGCATACCGAAAAGCGTCGGCTCAGCGCCCCAGCCAGGTAGATGCACCATCATCGGACGCCGAAGCGGCCAATAGCGGAAATCAGACTGGGTGCTCAAACACCCTGCGATGAGCCGATAAATTGATGTCTGCAGTCGGTCGAACACCATCACCACCCCCATGTGGCAAAGCGAGTCTACCCCCCTACTAAGACTTTTGGTCTACGCGCTTCGGAAGCGGCCACCATACTACCGATAGCCCAGAATGGAGCCACCCCATGACTAGGCCGACTCAGCCGTCACCGTGACTTTTGAAATAGATGGCCGCCAGGCGGATGCCGAGTTGAACCATGGGGAAACCTTGGCACTTGCTCAATGCTTTAAACGGCTAGATTGAAGTGAGGTGCGCGGGTGCGCAGTAAATGATGAAGCCTATGTAATCCGAACCGCCGTTGGAAAGAGGCAGGATGTCCTAGCACGTGGTGGGTATGCACCCCGCTAAATCCTTTCGGGATCGCACAAAACTAGGGCTGCTGCAGTGGGGGTCACACGCAAAAAACGGCCTATCAGGCCGTTTTTTCATTCAAACTTCGATCGAATCTTAGGAAACCCACGACTCGACAACATCAGAACCGTACTGCGCTTTCCACTCCTTCAGCAGCTTGTGGTTGCCGCCCTTGGTTTCGATGATTTGGCCATCATGCGGGTTCTTATACTGCTTTACCTGCCGTTCACGGCGCGGTGCTTTTTCTGTAGCAGCAGGAGCGGCTGCGCGGCGGCCCGCTTGGGGATCCAAGATGTTAATGATGTCCCGGAGGCTGTAGCCATACTTGGCCAACAGGTCGCGCAGTTTGGTCTCAAACTCAATTTCTTTTTGCAGCTCGCTGGAGCCTTTCAGGGCTTCCAGTTCAGCCAACTGGGCTGCCAACTTTTGCTCAAGCTGACGGAACTCTGCCAAGCGCGACATGCGAATACTCCTAAATGGGGTGAATGACCTGTAGAGAATCCTAACGCAGTTTTAGTTCACACCCTAATGAAAATCAGGGCCACCAGTCCTCGACTTGCTTGCTACTGCTCCAGTAACCGTATTCTGAGCTCGGTAAGTCCACAGATAGGTCAATAACTTTCGGGATATCAACTTTTAATGGATCAAGCAGCTCAACTTGTTGGGCAGCCCAGCTAACCCACATCGCCAATGAAATTTGAGTTGCTTCATCCTTATGCGAAGCTTCGACTGTCGCCTGGATGAACGCTCGCAGCCGCTGAGCGCGCTCCCAGCTTTCCAGATTTTTCATCAGATTCTGACGCAGCTTGTCCAACCGACGCTGCTGGTCAATGCCCTCTTTACGCACCCGCTCCTCTTCTGCCCTTCGGCGGCGACTAGCTTCATCGCATAATCGTTGGGCTTTCACGGAAGCGGCAATACGAACGAAACCTGTCACGATCTGACCAAGCTTCGACTCAAGCTTTCCTGTCTTGCTGTCAGTCCAAGTTTTTTGAATGAGTACCTCGGATCGCGCATCGACCATAAGGGAAAACACACCAGTGGGTTCCCATCCAAAGCGAGCGGCCCTCATCGCGGCAAAATCAGGCTCCCATCGCTGGCCAGGCTTGATAGGTTTAGGAGCAGGCGGTGGAATATCGAAGCGCTTTATGCGCTCTTGGATCGTGATCAGTAGCTCTTCCCCGTCAACTCGTACGAAACTACCTTTACTACCTACACCCCAGCTGTACCCCAACGACTCACTGGCTTTGATCAAGCTGTCGTAGAGAAGCGCGCAGCGATCCACCTCATTCCGGGATATGTGCGAGCTCAATACCTTGGTTTTGTCAAATACCAGTGCACTGTTGAGCTCTTTGGCCTTGCTCGCTGCACTAAGCCATTTTTTTACCAACGGATGGGGATCAGATAACTCCGTTGGCACGATCAACATCTTTGGGTCTTTGACCAAATTTTCTGGTCTCAGCTTGGCAGCCTTCTCGACATTGAGAACGTGAAACGTGACAGGCGTGGTAGAGGCTGGAGGCTTCGGACGACGCGGGCGCTCCGAGACCGGCTTGGCCCAGTGACCCCGGGTAGGCAGCGTAATGCCCGCTTTGCGGCAGGCCTTCGACAAGCCCACATCCGAGACACCTATTTCCTTTGCGATGATGAGAACAGGTCGCTCCCACACCATTTCAAATAGCTGTTGAGGTGTGAAGGTCTTTTCGACGTACATTACTCACCCTTTGTGGCATCCAAAGCGTTGTACCAATCAGCGTATGGCGAATGGTCTATCCGACAGCGATTGTAGTCCGGGCTGCCGTCGTCCCACCAAACGGGCCCCCGCTCGCCCAGTTCTACCTTGGCAGCATTCACTCGCGCACGCGCAGAACTGAGCATCCTCAAATCGTCAGCGCGCTTGGCCTCTTTGACATCTCGTCGAGCATCCATCAGGTCATGCACAAGGCGTTGCCGCTCTTGCTCAGTCAGCGAAGGGTTCGTGCAGCGCCAGAGCTGACCTTTGACAACAAAATAGCGTCCGTCTGGTGTCGTTGGATGCATAGCGCAGATCTCGTGGGCGATACATGAAGGACACCGGATATGACTTAAAGGCTTCATACCGGAAGAAGACGGATCGCCACATTGCCTGAACTGTCGTTCGTGGGAGGCAGCGCAACCTGCCGGCTGCATGCACGAGACGGAGCAAGCCAGCTTTCACTAGCGCCATGGAGCACATTTGTACTCCTGCCTCTTCCTGTCGCTACATCCACCAAACTCCCCTACCCTGCGTGTTTTCCGGAGCCTCTTTGACACAGGGTATTATCGATGGCTGATCACTGAGAGTCACAGGCAGCGTATGACTGAACATAACCAGCACGACGTACCGTCAGGCGCTTTGACGGCGCGGGACGTCAGCCAGGTGTTGCGAGAGGCGGTGTTCGGGCGCCGGACAATGACCAAGATTGGCAGCCAGTCCTGGGAGCAGGTTAACGCCTGCCACTTCGAAGTGGATATAGAGGGATGGCGGATCACGATCTACAACGACTGTGATGAGCTGGACTATTGCGAGCGGTGCGTTAGCCCGGATGGGCAGCGCTGGGATTTCGATCCTGGTGACCGGACAGATCCGGTTGCTCTGTTATCGACTTGGGAGCATCAGACACTGGAGCGTATGTTGAAAGCCCTGTAGAGCAATGAGGGGGTGCCCTCCCTGGCCCGGCTGTCGTGAACCGAGCCAGCGCCTAGCGACGTCTCGGCCCTTCGGGCTTCCATCCGTCACGCCGCCGCGCTACGCCCACGATTTCTCACTTTTTCTCCTCTCAAATTACCCCATGCCGCTAGAACGACTTGGCCTTCCAAGCGGCACCCCTTGACCAAGTGTTACGGCGTTAGGTGGCTTTTACTAGTGACTAGTCTCGGATGGGCCGCCAAGTGCGCGCAGCTGATAGTCAGTAACGGCCTGAAACCTATGCTCAGCCAACAGCCGCAGGCGCTCAAGCTCCGCCCCGCTGACACCGTTGGCTTGCGCCTGGTGATAACGTTTCATAGCCTCCACGGCATCGGTGTACATCGGATGATCAGGAGGCAGAACGTTGTTGGGTTCCTTCGCCATCATGATAGTCCTCTGGGTCAATGGGATTAGCTGAACCATAGCCTCTAGGTTAGCTTCTGCTGTACCGTTTTCGGACGCTATGCCGGAGGGCAGATTTGTTTAGCGCAGCCTTGCTATCAGAATTGCTATCAGAATTGCTATGTTTAGTGGTCTGATGACGGCACATGTCGGATTAGTGCACTGGCTCGCCGAGAGCACCGACTTTGTGCAGTTGGTAGTCAATCACGGTCTGGTACAGGTGATCCGCCTGGACGCGAAGGCGCTCGAGATCAGCTTCTGGTCGTCCCTGTGCTATTGCCTCGTTGTGGGCTCGGATAGCCTCCAGCGCTTGCTTCAGAAGAGGCTCACCTGCTTCCGCCATTCCCAGCAGTGTTCGCTTCATTTGGTTACCTCTGCGTAGTTAATCATTCAATGTCGCGTTCTATGGTATGGCTCTTAGCCCCTTCCGGGGATATGCAATGTGACGCAGCCGCATGGCCAGGTTCCATCGACCTGGGCATTTGCTAGTCCTAGGCATACTGAAGGCCCAAGGCAGTACAGATATTGGCACTGCCGAGGTCACCAGTGAAACCGTTCAACGCCTCGCATGAACTTTGGCGTGCTCGCAAGGCCTTCCCTGCATAGCGGAGGAGCCATGATGAACCAAGCACGAGAAATGCACGCCACTGTCATCTGCCTGCAGGAGAGCAAAATTCTCCTTGTACGAAAAGAGGCACCTGAGTGGTCGTTACCAGGCGGGAAGATTGATCCAGGGGAAACCCAGTTCGAGGCTGCGAGCCGCGAATTGCAAGAAGAGACATGCCTGCAACTGACCGGCGCTCAGTTTCTGGGTCACCATATCCTCACCAACGAAGAGCACTGGCTCTACCGAATGACTGTCAGCCAGTCAGCGGCGCCCACTCCTTCGCATGAGATCGTCGAGTGTCGTTGGTTCGAAGTTGATGATCTGACGCACCTATCCCTTAAACCGACCAATCTAGAGCTACTCAGACGCGAAGGCTTCGTGGTCGAACGCGACCGGAATTGATCTTCTTTTGATCTCAAGGCTCTCTACAACGAACGAGTAAGCGCTAGGGAAGCGGCCTACCCGATGCTCGATCAATAACTAAAAAAAGGAACAGAGAATGGTCACATTCGATCTGCAACGGATGCTGATAGGCGAATTTCCAATGACCTTCCTCCTAGAGGTTGCCTTGCGGGTTTCTGCAGCATTCCTAGCCGTGTTCTTCTTCTTGAAGTTCAGTGGTCGACGCGGAATCAGGCAGCTCTCCCGATTCGAGCTCGTGGTGATCCTCACCTTGGGCTCAGCCGCAGGCGATGTGACTTTCTACGAAGATGTACCCCTCCTTCCGGTTGCATTGGTTTTCCTCACGCTTTTGCTGCTCTATCGCGGAACCGTCTATATGATGAGACGCAGCAGAACATGCGAGGCCTGGATCGATGGATTACCCATCACGGTCGTAAAGGACGGCATGTACGAGATCCATTCCCTGCGAAATTTGAACATTTCGTCGAACGAGCTCTTCATGGAGCTGCGCCAACAAGGCGTGGAGCATCTCGGCCAGGTTCGACTGGGCCTATTGGAAACTGATGGCGATCTTAGTTTGTATTTCTATGGGCCAGATGACACCCGGCCAGGGTTATCAGTGCTGCCAGTCGAACATCGTCCAGAGTACCTAGCGCCGCCGAACGCTGGCCTACATTGCTGCGTCAGCTGCGGCTTCCCAGTCTTCCATGAGCCTCAGGATTCAGTCGTCTGTGAACGCTGCGGACATAACGTCTGGTCACCTGCACTGGATACCTTACGCAACCGCTAGACCACATTTTCGCCCTTGCTCTCCCACACGACGCCATCCCACCCGGGCGGGTTTTTAGCCTACCAATGCTGATCAGCTTGGACGGAGTGGGCGTACATCAGTGCTTCGTCCGCGAGCTCCAACATATCGGCCAGGGTTCCTGAGTCCACGGCATGCGTATCACGTAATGCATATGCTTGATGCAGAAGCTCTCCGTGATGTTTCTTAGGTGCAAGGAGCAGGGCCTCGGTGTCGTTGAGCAGCTGCCGCCACTCTTGGATCGACATTACCGGCAGATTGGTGCCTGTCATGGCGGTATTCTCTATTGCTGTATAGGCATACAGTATTCGGAAAATGCCTGGCTGCATAGGCAGTGCGGACGAAATGCGCCTGCGATGGGAGTCAAGGTTGGCCGAAATTGAGCAGGGCTTGCCCAGCATCCCACAAAGCCTGGTTTCGGCTTACACAGCTTGGGTTCACGCAAGCGGTTTGCGATAGCCCGTTCCCGATACTATTCACGTCCTTTTCACATAACGTGTGGGAACGTTAGCTATCCCTACGTGTGTTAGAGCTCCCTTGCCCGCCTAGCAGCGGGCTTTCTTTTGCTCGCAATTCTTCATCGACTCGGGCCATTCGTCCGTTGGGCTGTCAGCTTCATCTGCCAAGACTGTCCTCTAAGGACACCAGCCAGAGCCTTTCTCATGCGACAGCTATTCCAAACGATAACCCTTCCCCTCGCCTGCACTCTGCTGTGGGCCTGTTCCGCTCCCGAAACGAAGTCTCCTGTGGAAACACCAGGCAGGCCCGAGTCTGCTAAAACCCAGTTGCTGGAGGCCGGCGCTGCAACCCTGCAATCCAAGCCGCCCATTGAGGCCATCAACGCCTACCTGGATGGCTTTCACTTTTACAACGGCCATCCGGACGTGCAAATGGAAGCGCACCACTACTGCTCGATCCTCAATGAGGATGTCATTCAGTGTGTGATATTCGACGGCAATACCAAGGGTGCGAAGATAATGGGCGTCGAGTACATCATCGACGAGAAGCTTTTTGCCGGATTACCACCCAAGGAGAAGGCGATGTGGCACAGCCATGGTTACGAGGTCTCCTCTGGGCAATTGGTCGCCCCTGGCATTCCTGCACCTGCTGAGCATGCTCTGATGGAGCGCTTGGCGCATACCTATGGGAAGACATGGCATACCTGGCACACCGATCAGGACAAGGCGCTACCTGTGGGTGTGCCGCAGTTGATGATGGGCTTTACCGCAGATGGGCAGGCTGACCCGGCGATGGTCGAACAGCGCAACCGGCGCCTGGGTGTGGATGCTGCGAAAACCAAAGCCGAGCGGGCTGACATTCGTATTCCTGATGCAGATTCACAGGCGGATGGCTGGCAGCACGGTAATGTCATTCAAATCACCGATCCAACCGGTGCCCATGTACATCGCTCTTCAACTGCTACCCCAGCCCCTACAAATAGCCGATCCAGCCAATAGCGCCTGCATCAGCTTTAAGTGAATGGGGCCTTGGGCGAGTCCCCCTTCGGGAGAGCGGCTGTCGTGTACCGCACCCCTGGCGCTGCCAGGGTCACGGCCCTACCGGGCTTCCATCCTCTCGCCTCCGCCCCTCCATGGGCTGCGCGCTCCGCTTGCGGTGGTAAGTCGGAACGATTGTCATCGCGCAATATCCTGCTTGTAGCGTTCCGCGTATTCCTGCATGACCATGAAAACGACGTTCGGGATCATCATGATGGTGATCATCCCCCAAAATCCGACTATCCCCCAGCCATGTAAGGCAGCGCCCAAAGCGATACCCAGCATTGAGAGCAGTACCTGCGACCACACGACCTTCCTTTGTCCCTTCATTCGAGTTCCTTGAGTTGACTCGTACAGCATTTTTTTCGGTTACAGCCTACATATCGACCCAAGCGCAACAGCTAATCGCGGGTTAGGCCAAATGGGATTCACTTGCTGAGAAATGTCAGAACGGTGCGGGCAAAGTTCTCCGGCTGGTCAAGCATTACGAAGTGAAAACTGCCGTCAATGCGCTTTAACCGGATGTCCCGTGCTGAGGTATACGCCTGATGGAACATCGCATCCACGCTGGATGAAGGCACGCCATACATTGGGTCATATGCGTACACGACCTCCACCGGCACGGTGATGCGGCTGAGTTCAGGTCGCAAATCGGTGATCATCAATTCATAGAAAGCATCTGCCACCGTTCTGCGATCCGAGCGGATACTCTCAGCGACCAAACCTGGCCTAAACGCTTCATTTTTAACAAGCCGAGCGATGGATGCAGTTTGCATGGCTTCGTTTTGATCAGCAGATGCAGCCATCAGCGAATCACGGATCACAGCAGCAGGCGCTGTAGCAGTTTCGGTGGTGGCCGAAGGGTCGACTAACAAGCTGTAAAAGGGAAGCGCATCAACGATCAGCAATCGGCCCACCTGATCGGGATGGCGAGCTCCAAGCATCAAAGCTGCCTCTCCTCCCAGAGAGTGACCGATGATCACCGGTGCCTTGATCCGCTGAGAGTGGATGTAGTCAGCGATCTCTTCGACCGCTGGAGCAATGACTTTCCCCTTGGTTTCGGATACGGCAGGAGACCCGGCGAAACCTGCCAGCTCAACTAGGTGAAGGCGATAGCTTTGCCTTAATTTGGGGACTAGGTCATCCCATACCTTTCGAGACGATGCCAGGCCTGGGATCAATATGACGTCCTTGCCGGAACCTTCGATCTGCACAGAAATTCGCTGCAGGGTGGAATGCTCTGCTGGCTGGGACGATAGGCCTGCTGATGCCATTACCGGCCCTGTCATCAACGAAAGCGTGGTTCCAATCAGCGCCATGATTCTTCCAACGCCCATCAGACCCGCCCTTCTACGCAAAGCACTGCAAATTTTGCAGAATATTCACCTGTGAAAATAGTCGGCGTCATAGTCTCTCCTTGACCGCTGGCAAACGGACAGTATAAGGGCTTCAAAGCGCGGTGAAACCGATAATCCGAGGTTCAGCTTGAGCCAAGGGGTTAGCTGTGACAGAAAAGTAGGCGTCCACCCAACGCACCTTGCGTGAGCTGGTCGGAGTCCACTGACTGGTAGCACCCCGTCCTTAGTGGCCTCTTTGTCAGCACCGGCACCCTAGCGCGACTGCGCTACTTGTTGATGGGAATACGTTGCAGCACACTAAGCCTCCATCGTAAGGAGACGACCCCGCATGAAGGACACGCCTAGCATCCCCCTCATTATCCTCGATGTTCAGGATGCTATCGATCAGCCTGTATGGAATGGTAAAAGCCACCCTGGCTATTTATCCGTTATCCAACGCCTTCTTCGGCACTGGCGATCAAATGGCTGGCCTATCCTTCATGTGAAGCATGATGAAGAAAATCCCACCTCCAGCTATTACGTTCATGGCCCTTGGAATGGGATCAAGAAAGAAGTGGCTCCGGTAGAGGGCGAGATTGTCATCATCAAGCATGAGAACTGCGCATTCATAGGAACCCAATTGGATGCCATTCTCAAAAGCATGCAAGTAAAACGCATTGTTTTGACGGGCGTTGTGGTTCACAACAAACGGTCTCGTTAATCTGTCTGGGCTAGGCCATTGGGACGCATTCAATCGCCTGGTTTCTAAAGTTTGAAGCGGACGTGGATACAGCTTTTACGATCTGACCGATCCACCTCAACCGCCCCGCTGCCGTAGCCGGAATAGCTTTTGACCAAGCGCATGCCGAGGCCAGTGCCCGTCGGCTTAGGGTAATTATCAGGGAATCCATCGCCCTCATCCCTGACGGTGAGCAGGGCATGGTCGCCGGCATGCTTGACGCTCACCTCGATGTCGCCCTTGCCATACTTAAGGGCATTCGTTATCAGTTCAGAAATCACCAGCCCCAAGGGCGCCATTCTTTCTGGGGGGAGTACGAAGTCGTCAGCCTCTAGCGCAATTTTCCGGTCGGCTAAGGCTCTACCCAGATCCCCCAGCAGAGCAGTGAGGTAATCACGAGCAGGAAGTTCTTGTTCTTCGGCAGCTTGGTACAGCCGCTCGTGAACCGTTGCAATGGTCACCACTCGGCCTGCGGCGGTTTCAAGTTGCAATTTGACCGCTGCATCAGGCGTGAGATTGGCCTGCAGCAACAGCAGTGTGTTTACCAGGTGAAGGCTGTTCTTGACGCGATGGTGGATCTCTTCGAGATAGAGGTCGCTTCGGTTTTGCTTGCTATTCTGGGCCTCGATGAGCGACAGCAATTGAGCTTCATATTGATGACGCTCGGTGATATCTCGCGATACGGCAATCATTCGCTCGACCTTGCCGTCCGCTCCGAGGATCGGC
The DNA here is from genome assembly GCF_014269035.2 of Pseudomonas vlassakiae. Taxonomy (GTDB): domain Bacteria; phylum Pseudomonadota; class Gammaproteobacteria; order Pseudomonadales; family Pseudomonadaceae; genus Aquipseudomonas; species Aquipseudomonas vlassakiae. The sequence goes on along the minus strand of NZ_JABWRP020000002.1, from coordinate 280,613 downwards.
GCCACCGTCACGTCCCACCATTTTGGATCATCTGCAGATACGGGGTGATATGCCTCGAATCGAGCGGTTTCCCCGCCGCTTACTTTTCCCATAGCGTCGCAGACAAGTGAGCGAGATTCCTCGGGCCACAAGTCTTGCCACCGCTGGCCTTTCACGTCCGCCAGCTGGGTAGCCAGGAAGAGTAGCCCCGTTTCGTTCATGAACTCTAACTCGCCACTTGAAGTCAGGATCTCGACCCAGTCAGGACTCGCGTTCAGAAGGGTTTCCGAATACGGATCGGGAAGAGGGATATCTGCTCCCGCAGATATTCGCTCAAGGGCCATGGAAATGACGTTCGAGATACCCTCCAAAAATACGAGATCGCTCTCTACAAAATCGTCCCCGTCACTGCTATCGGCTTCGAGAACGCCAAAGGGGCTAAGTACGCCCCGGATCGGGACGTTGATAGCCCTTTCGATTCCGTATTTCTTCAGCAGCTCTGGTGTTCGGAACCGGTGCTCCATGCCCAGATGGTTAGAGAGCACTGGCCTGTAGGTTGCCAATGCATAGCCTGCCGGGCTTGCTTCATCGGCACCCACGGTAGCCTGACCGATGTCAGAAGCGTCCCAGCCCACACCGTGTGACAAGATGAAGCCTTCCCCCTCCTCAGCCGGCTGCAGCACCTTGGCGAAGCGAGTGCTCATCCCTTCAGCGACGACTTCACAGGCATGGGTCAACAACACATCCAGGTCAGTCACTTTCAAGGACATCACGCCGAACTCCACCACCAGTTCATGTTGGCGGTGCAGGCGAATGTGGGTCTTCTTCAAGGCCGCTCGTATGGTTTCGTCAGCTGGCAGCTGCTGCATAGTCTTCCCTTCAGATTGACGGTATACGCCCCGGAACCGTACATACCGCGAAGGCGGCTCGCTTGTCGCCTTTCTACGATAGCCGCTAATCCCAAGCGACGCTTGGCGCACCACTCATCGCTTCGGAGCAACGTCGTATGGCCGGGAGGCCCTAACGCATACCAGAAGCGAGCTAACGACGCATGACCAAAACCATTTTGATCGTAGAAGACGACGAGCTACTCAGAGATCTCACCGCAGAGAGTCTCTCGTCACTTTACGCGGTAACCATTACGTCCACGGCAAATGCTGACGAGGCGCTTCACCACCTTTCGCATGAAGAAACCCCTGCATTGGTAATGAGCGATATCCACATGCCTGGCAGCATGGACGGATTAGGTCTGGCGCACGTTATTTGGCGTAGGTGGCCTACCCTACCCGTGATTTTGACGTCAGGACACGCAATCATCGATACCCATTTACTTCCGGTGAGGGCGGCATTCCTGCCCAAACCGTGGGGATTACCGATCTGGCCTCGCTGATTAACAAGCTGGTAACCCTGCCGGCCAGCGAGGCTTAAGCAAACCATGGGGGGCGCAGATGACTAACAATCACTCGCCTGTATCTAGGGTATCAGCGCTGAGTGCCTTACCTATTGCGTCTGCTAGCTGATCAATCGACCATGGCTTGAACAGGTAGATCACAGGAGGGGTCACCTGCGACGCGTCCAGCTGATAGCCCGAGGTCAGGATCGCGGGCAGCCCAGGCCACCTCTCATGGGCCAAGGAGATGAATTCCATTCCCTGAATGCTTCCAGGTACACCGTGATCCACAACGATCAGCGAGCATTCATTTTTGAGGCCCAACATGTTGATCAATGCATCTTCTGCGTTATAGAACGCAGCGCAGGCGGCGCCCAATTCGCTAAGAATTTCCACCAGCAGGGCTCGAAGCGTCGGATCGTCTTCTATGACGATCACTGTCTTCCCTAACAGCGACAAACCCTTGATGTCGAGCCTCATCACCCACTCCAGTCCATAGTCCAATCACTGAGTGTTTCACTCATATGTCCGCACGTCGATGGGGGCTATGGGCCACCCGCTGCTCAGCGGCCTACCAACGTCGTCAATTGGGCCCGGCCTTCGCGCAGGAATATCTCCACCGTCTTAGGGCCTATACCCTCAAACTCCATTAGCCAGCGTTTAAAACCCTCAATGCCTGTGGCTCCTTGCAGTGCCTCAAGTTGGGCAGCCAGTTCCACCTCAAACTTGTTGGCAAGGGCATGTAACCGTCGGGCGGTGGATTCGTCGTATCGTGTATACCCGGCCTGACCGAGTAATCTGACAAGTACCGAATGAGAGATTTGGACAAGCTTCAGCGGCGTATCCAGGCCTTGCTCATGGACGAGGGCTTGGTATGCCTTCACGGCCACGGTTGAGCGGATGGGCTTGCCCATGAGAAAACTGGCCAGCAACCATTTGAACAGGCCAAGGTCACGGATGCGACATCCAGGAGCATTAATTTTGAGCTCGCGCAGATCCAGCCCTGCAACACCAATCCCACAAGCAAGAACTAGATGATGTAGCCAAGCTCGATATTCAGATTCGGCTCTCCCTCACTGGGGACACGCAGTTTTTCAACGAGATCTATGAGTAATCAGGCTTGGTCAGCATTGAAGACGCCTATGGAAACGCCCAAGTGAATCAGTCACTCCTAATCATCTTTCGGGGGGTGTGGCCGGATCGAACCCTGGCATTAGGCTCACTTTATGCAACGAGTACACTCTTCTGATAACAGAGACACTGCGGCAGAACTAGCGGCTGCGCCGCTCAGCCGCTAGCGCTTAAAATCATAACCCTCAGGATGCGGGCACGGTTTCTATATGTGCCTCAAGCGCTTTGGTTGCTCGATCCCCCATCGGAGTGTCTGGTCAGCCACACTCACACCAGACATGAGGTGCACGTTGGCGCAACCGAGTGCTTTGGCATACTGCACGGCTACCTTCAATCCATGACGAAACTCTTCTTCTTTCCCCGGAACGGCTGCAAGGCCCTTGGTCTCACCAGCAGGGGCGGCGAACTGAACAAGCGTCAATTGGTACTCTTGAAGCAGATCTGCCAACACCGAAGCGTCGTGGTCATAAGGCGAAGGAAACTCTACGGCTTTGAAGCCTACCCGAGAGGCTGCAGCGAAGCGCTGGAGAAATGGAACCTCAGTGAACTGGAAACCTAGGTGCGCGTTGAAGTTGAGCATTGGGTCGTTCCGTCATTTGAAAAGATTTGTCCGTTTGGTTGCACCAAGGATGCGTGAGCCATCGTAAGGGGCCGCCATGCTCCTGAGAATTGTCGAGTGGCGAACAGATCTTTCTCCTGACACGAAGCCTGCAAGACTCCAAACGTACGAGGCTATTACCCGCCTCGGCTGCACCCGATCAACCGGTAAGCCCTTCACAACCCCAAGTCTCCTGCGAATAGAACATCGCGAAGAACGGTCGCGCCCTGCTGCTCAAGCACGATCCTGCGAAGCAGGTACTCACAGAGGTATGAGCGAAGGCGAGAGCGCAGTTCAACGCAGGCATCCGATTGTCCAAAGTTGTTCCTGGGCCAGCGCAGGCTCAGCTCTCGCTTCAACGTCAGTAGTGCTCCCCTACCCGTTGTACTCTCGTAGACCCTGGTGAGGTCATCGAAGCCGGCTGCGCGCTTATAGGTAGCCAGCGCCTCTCTCAAGATTGCGCTCAGCGAATCACCGTATAGCTCCCACGCATGCGTCCAGATCTGCTTTTCTGCATCACTATCCAACGGTAACCTCTCTGCCAACCGCATCGTGATCATCAACGGCAAACGGCATGATCACATCCACACACCTCACGAACGAACAGACACATGCTCATCCAACTTGACTTAAACCAGAACGATCTGGAGGCCCTGTTGCGCCACTGCCAGACTCACCAGCCAGGCACCGGTGACGCGCGTGAAGACCAACGCTTGGCGGACGCGCTAGAAACCTTGGAAGAGGCGTTGGAAGTGGCTAACACTGCTCGATAGTCTCCGATCGCCAATACGGGCATCAATATATCGGTTAGCCGAGGAAAGGCTATCTCTGCAGCCGATGGCCTTGCCAACCGACTCCACAGGTGTTGTCTGACACGGGTACGCTTGAAGACGCAGTTGTCCCCCTCAAAATTTTGGAGACCGTGCAGTAGGTTTGAAGCCAAAGCGAAAGCAGCGGCCTGAAGGCCGAAGAGACGATCTCCCTGGGAACCCAGCCTTGCCTTCCGGCAAGGCCATCCAGGCTAAAATCTTTCGAAGATCAAAAGCGGCAAGCTGGGCCAACAACAAGGCTTTGCTCGGACATTTGCAGTGAAGCTTCAACTGCAGCTTTTCCTTTTGCTCTCAAATATAAGAACTCCGTCTCGCTTTAAAATTTTCAAGAGGGGGGGGTGTCAAATCCGTCGCGACTCAACAAATATTGTCGCGTTTAGACATCTTTTGGGTTTGCCCTACGATCTAGAGTCTCACCGTTACTCAGGCCTCATCACGTGTGGCTGACTGGCAACCCTACATCCCGATCGACCTCACTATGGGCTTCCTGGGTTAATGGTCAACACGACGTTTGAGCTTAACCTGGGTGCAGCCCAAGACAAGGTGGGAGATCCGAAACCTCGCCCCTCGGTGGGCAGTTTGATGGCACACTGTCCCACTATCAACAGCGGTTACTGGGGAAGTTATGGATATTTGGGCAGCCGATAAGCTGATCCTGTTTATCGCCTTTGTCATTCCGGGTTTTATCAGCATCAAGTGCTATCAGCTCTTCCACCCTGGGGTGATACGCAATGCAGCAGACCAGGTAGTCGATGCCATCGCATACAGCTGCATCAACTACGCGTTGTTCCTGTGGTTGATTTTCGCGGTAGAGGACAGCGCGCTGCGTACTGCACACCCGATCCTATACGGGCTGTTCTACGTAGTGGTTCTGCTGATAGGCCCCGTCATCTGGGCGGTCATGTGGCGATGGATGCGATCCTGGGAGGTGTTTCAGAGGAATGCCCCCCACCCTACTGCCAAGCCTTGGGATTTTGTGTTCCAACAGCGCAAACCCTACTGGGTGATAGTGCATCTCAAGGGCGGAGGTATGATCGGCGGGCTTTACGGTGGACGGTCGTTTGCATCCAGCGCCCCGGCTACAGAGCAGATTTACCTTGAGCAAGAATGGATAGTTGAGGATGGTGGCCTGACCCGTGCTGTAGAGTCCAGCGCAGGTGTACTGGTCAGTGGTTCAGAGATAGCTCACATCGAGTTTCGCCAATTCCGAGGGTAATTGCATGAGCGATAAGGGACAGATCATTGGTAATGGGTATCAGCCTGAACTCCTGAAAAAGGGGTACCAGCCTATAGAGCATGTGCCGCTCAACCGCCCAGAGCCAGGCGCGGGGTACCAGCCGACCAGCCAAGGCGATAGCCCTTCGAATCCTCCCACTCCGCCCAAAGGGCGGTGAGAGCTAAATCTGTTGAGTGAAGCTGTCGCTTTCGATTCAAGGCCCATGGATGGGCATACGCTTGCTGGAAACTAAGCTAAAGCTTAGATTTCCCCGCGCCTCGCCTCATCAATCGCCAAAACTAAGCTCTAGTTTAGATTTCACAGGTGAATCATGGAAAAGACTGGACTACCGAAGATCGATTGCGATGGGCGTCATCAATCGTCTGAGTCCCTCCCACGAGCAGCTCAACATGATTTGCCGTTGTGTCCCAATCGAATGATCATTGCAGTCGAAGCTGTCCGGGGTATTGGCTTCGCCTTAGAGTTACTGCGTGAGCATCTGCATCTTCGTGCCTCTGCTGGGCTCGTCTACTCTCAGGACGCGAATTGCTATTTCCTGCAGCTAGACGACCTGGATCGTTTTGAGAACAAAAGAGTTGGAATGATCGATGCGGTGTCGACGATGCCAATTCGCTCTGGTGAGATTTTTCGGCAAGAGATCTCGACCTGGACGTCATTGGAAATCTCTCGCGTAATAGAGCCAGACCAAGTGAAAGCACTGACTGAGCTCGGGCTTGTTTCGACATCAGCATGAGTGTCCCCATGTCTGGGTCGAGACGGGGAAGCAGACAGCCCCGACCAGGGTCGGCCTGTCACTGGACTGGCTGGTTTGAGCGTTGATTTTTGCTTGAAGGAATTGACATGCTGATTGTGCTCGATCTGAACGTAAACGACGCAGAGGCTCTCTTGCGCCACTGTAAAGAGCACCAACCAAACAGTGACGATTTTCGAGAGGACGCCCGTGTCAGAGAAGCGTTGGAGACGCTCGAAACCGCGCTGGACAATGCGATGCGCTCGTCGCCGGGAAACGGCGAGTCAAAAGAGGCGATCGCCCCCCGGCTGCTTGAGGCAGCAGCTGAATTATTTGGTGATGAGGCCCTCGCGATAAATTGGCTATCGCTACCTTTGCGAATCCTAGGCCAGAAACGCCCAGTTGATCTGCCCGTCCAGGATGCCATCGCGCTGATCAGGCGCTTGGAAAATGGTTATGGCGCCTGAGAAACCTTCGCTCTCAGTTGATGCAGCAGAGAGAGACACCGATGGCCGATCAACCAGCTGAGCCGAATCCAGCTTTACGCCCTCCCCAAGGCTCTAGTCATACATAGTTGGCCTGGCCCCCCCTTGATCGCTTGAGATCGATCAGGGCATCAAAAGCCTCTCTGCTCGACAGGCCATCTTTCAGCCGCGTTGCTATAAATTCTGCATCCAGCGCAGCGGGGTCAAATTTTTCACGGGCGTACCTTACAAGGTCAAGCCAAAGTCTCTGCGGTAGAGCTGTTCGCTGACTGTCACGGCACCCATAAGCAGGGAGATTGATCAGACGAGGCTCTAGGTTAATTATCTGGTCACAGGCGCGACTTAAGACGCAGAAGAGTACATCGCTCATCTCGACCGGGGGATGATGCGGGCAGCGCATGATGATTTGCATGGGCGCATCAATATCGACCTTTTGAAGAGCGGTCAGGCGCTTCACTTCAACCTCAAAAGCCTCAGCCCCAATGGTTGCTACCAGCCGTTCAACAACTTCCAACTGGGACTGCTCACGATGCTCAAAGCCACTGATGTGCTGTTCCATCAATGTTAGCTCCTGCCTTTACGATGCATATTGACCTACTCACTGCTAATGGAAGACAGCCGTCATCAGGGTAGGCTTACGTCTCACGCGGCTTGAATCGCAGCCCTTCGCTTTCAGATCAAGAACAGGCGATTGAATCAGCCATACCTGCTGACGTTCAAGCGCCTGGCCCGTCAGTGACCTGGAAGCACTTTCAGTCATCACGGTAGCCATCATGTGCTTGGATATCATCATTGCAGACACCTATGGCAGTGCTAACTTCTGTTGCTGATGGATGTGCAAGCGACTCCACCAGAGGGAGCGGCGAAACGGTCGTACTTGCGTTTGCACGCCTCAGCTTCAACTGCTCAAGCATCCACTGACCAGCCACATCGAATTCCAGCATCATGGTCGTGAATTCTTCTTCAGTCAGGGCACCTAATGATTTGCCACCCTTCATAAAGCCTCCTTTGGTGAGTCGGCCTATCACCACCGGTTCGCTGGCCTGCCTCAGTTCGACACACGATTCCTCACCTCCTTCTGTAGCATTCAAAGTCAGCATCAGCAATGCTAGCGAGATAGCGAAAAATCTTTGCCCTTGCATATCCTGCCGGGCAAAACGGACGCTGGATGGGTGAGCGCCAAGCAACACTCCAGGCGCTGATCCATCCAATTCACAAACCCTATATGGACATTTCCTCAGGCATGGCTAATCAACGTAACTCACTCCCTCCAGGGCGAGAAACCTTCGCCCAAGACCCTTTCGCACACAGCGCACTAGGTGCGATGAAGTGGGAAACCGCGAGCTTGTGTGCTGGCTATCCTATCGATCCATCCATCACACCCTTGAGCGAGCAATTGAAGAACCCTGTGCTTTGGATGACCCAAGCGCATGCTATGTCTGAGGCGGCATCAGCAGTGCTTCTCAAGGAACAGAAATTCTCAGAGATGCCCCTTTCTGTCCGAGAGGTCTGTGAGAGCCAGTACTGCGCGATCGCCATGATGCTCATTGGCTACAGTCTTGAAGTCAGTCTCAAGGCGATGATCATCGTCGAGAAGGGGATCGAGGGTTACACCCAGATGGGCAAGAAAACTTTGCATCATCGGCTTGATGACCTTGCCTCGTTCCTGCCCGACCTCTCAAAGAAAGACAGAGCCATTCTGCGAGGGCTCAGCCACTTCATCAGCTGGGCTGGTCGATATCCAGATCCAGGTACTGGGAAGGAGCACAAGCTTGAGGAAATTTTCGACTTGGGCGAAAAGCACCAAGTGACAGCTTTCGACCTCTTCAACGTGTGCAGTCGAGTGATGAGGCACGCGCAGACAGTTGTGAATCAAGCCCAGGACTAAGACTTGTGGGAGTCATCACATGGCTCCCGGCTGCGGCTCACCGACTAGAATCTGTGCCATCTCAAGCAACGCTTCACGCACGCGGTTTGGCGCTTGCTGGCCAAGAACGTGGTCGATGGAACGGAATACGCGATTGCCAAAGGGGTTATGGGCACGTTCGGTTAATCGATCAGCCGCTCGTTGACGGATTTCCTGAGAAGGAGCTCCGTCGCTGGCGAGCATCACCCGCAGGTCGGCCTTGAGGTTCATCAAGCTGTCCTCGTCTCCTTTGGCGAGCGCCAAAGCTGTCAGCCCTTGCACAGCGCTATTTAGAATGTCCCAACCAGTTTCCTGACTCCCACCTTTCTTCCCCCACTCTATCAACATCTTTCGGGATTGAATGTAGAGCCCCTCACCACCACGCCTAAAGCTGCGCCACGCGGACTCAAACAAACATTCGGTAAGCGCAAAGTTTTCAACGAAGGTCACCGTCTCCCTGTCATCTGGGATCCATGAAAGCGTGGCCAGTAGCCAATCAGCGTGACGGATTAGTCTGTCTTGCAGATGTTCCGGGCAGGCAGGGGCTTCGGACAGAGCACTCAAGAGTGCCGAAATGTCGAGAGCCCAGCCGATAGCATCAAAGGTAAACTGAGATCGCCTCTGCACAGCTAACAGCAGGAGCTCCTTCTGCGTAATGAAGATTTGGTGGGCCCAGGTCTCGACATTGCTAATGATCCTCGCCGCCTGATCGTGTTCCTGAGGCGCTGCTAATAACTCGTTTACAAGAGCAGTAAGCCGACCTCTAAACGAGTCGACGCTGGTGCCCGAAAAATATGGCCCGAGCGTCATGCTGTGAATGGATGCAAGCCCCACATCCACAGTGCCTAGATAGTTCTTCGAGACTGTCGCCACTGCAGAACGCAGCTTACTGACAAGCGCGCTCACATCACGGTCGCCCTTGACTAGAAGCTCAAGGGTTATGGTAGCGAGCTGCTCGACGCCGGTCAGCGTGACAGGTTGGTGGCTCGCCTTCACCACCCCCACCAGCGAGAAGGTGCCGATTTTCTCCACTAAAGTACCGATGTCGCTGGAGGGCATGTGTTCGAGAGCCACGACTGATGCCTTACCCATTATTCGAATGCCTTGCATCATCAGATCAGGCATGTCGTGAGCTGCGACAGATTCAACCGCCGAAGCCAAATAGGTTGAGGCAAGCAGGGCGTGATGCTTTCTGCGCTCGCGCCCGGAATAGTCGATCCCCAGATACACCCCATAAAGCCCACCAAACGCGCGGATCGTGCTCTCTGCAAGTCGCTCATCACCCCTGGATAGCGCGTCTTGCATTGTCTGCCTCAATTGCTCAAGCGTAGTGTTGATGGTGTGGTCGCTCTCTCCTGGAACGGCAAAAAAACCTTTGCCGCCAACAAATGTGCCATTTTTGGCAGCACAGTAAGCGGCATTGATCAGCACTAGGTGATGGAAAGCAGAGTCGGTGACTTCGTAATCGCCTTGGCCGGCGAAGCGCTTCGCATATGAAATTCCATAGTGGATCGCTTGGTGCGCGGCGGTGACCCATTGAGGATTGGCTTGGTAAAAGGCTGCTTTCGTTTCGTTGAACTGGAACCGCTCACCTTCCCCATTGGCCTCAGGAGCCGCCCCCTTTCTCATGAGGATGGCAGCGTTGTCCGCTAGCCGGCTCCATCTCCGCAAATCGCGACTCAACATGTTCGACATGATGTTGAGCTGCTCCATTGGATTGATAAGCTGGAGCGCTCGACGGTAGGCGTAAAGAAAAAAGAGCACGATCGCAGCGATACCCCAGATAGCGGTGAGCATCGCTGGGATCGCCCAACTCGCATCCGGGATCAACGATGTGCCTGAAATTGCGATGGCGGTGAGGAACGATCCGACGAACGAGCAGAGCAACCGCCGATCAGAACTGAACTGCTTGAAAAGCCCATGGGGCATCCGCTCAACGTTCGTCTGCATCGCGAAGACGATGATGGAGAATGCTATCGCTGCAGCTCCAATCAATGCCGACCCCATCCCTCCGAGAAGACTTCTGAGCGCACCCAGGTTCTCTTGCCTACTGAAGACGTCGCCTACCAAAGACTGTAAAAAGGGAATCATCAGGATGCTTACAGCCACTCCACCGAGAACGGGGATGGCAATCAATCTCATGCCGTGACGCGACCGCCAGAACCCGAATTTTGTCTTAGCTTGAAAGATCCGCATGACAGTGAGCGCATAGGTTCTATGCAGGCGTGCCTTGATGGCTGACATGTCCAATCGGTAAAACGCTCCAATCACGCGGGCTGCCTCGCGACCACCAAGGTGCAAAGCCACAGGGGCCAAACCTGATTATCTTAACGTTTGGGCCCATGAGATTCATCACCCGAGTTGGGGCTGATCCGCATCCATTGTGACCGAGTGGGCCAGAAGCCCATGCAGTGATGATTACGCATGAGCAGACTGGGTAGCGCCCAGTCACTTTGACACTTCCTCTATTTAACAGTGACCCCGTAAGCCGCAAACTCGCCCACCAATTTCTTCCGACTCAACAGGCCTGGCAGCTTGAAAATGTTTCTGTAGCTGTACCAAAACGCCATAGGAATCAAAATTAGCCCGAGACCAAACGTGGCTGTCGCAGCAATCACTCCCATTGGAATTGCCGCCACAGACATCAAAATGCCTTTCAACAAAGTCGACCGAGCGATAATTCGAAGATCGTCAAAATCATACTCGACCTTGCCATCAGATTTCTCGACGGCCACGATAATGATCGACTTTTTGGAGGAATGTTTATAATACCAAGTGCGTGGTGAGTCCGTAACGAGCGCACCATGTCGCCGCAGATACGTTGGAACAACTACTTGTTTATAGTAGAACGCCTTGCCCTGCTCATCCTCTACCCTGACTCGCGTGTAAAGCGCATCAATTTCAGAACTATCCTGAGCATCGTAATTTTTTACTATGATTTTGGCCTTCTTCAATTCAGACATGCACTTCCCTTACCTATGTCCATCTTAGTAACTTTTTATGACGCCGGGATCAACTGAGCAACCATCATCTACACCCATTTAACTGGCGCGCAGTATGACCGTCTGCGAAATACCGCCGAAGCTTTCCTCTACGAAGAGCAGATGAGTGACAGCTACATAGCACGACCCTGAGACAGTCAAAAACAGTGTGTAGCCATGCTCCTGACGTGTCTCCTGGATAGCACTCGTCGTGATGCTATCGCCATCCTGGTATCTATTGAGAGAGTCACTGAATATCGCACCTCTGACACCACTCTCTTTGAGCCGCGCGTCCAGCAAGTAGCCGGTTACAGCGCGACTGAATTTTTGATGGGCTGCCGCCGCCAACTTCTCTACATAATTTGGCATTACAATCCAACTATCTCAAATAATTTCAAGGACAAACCCTTGATCGAACCCGCACTTTTCATTGGGATAGCCTCTAGGGTTACTAATTAAGCGACACCCGGCAACCATCGCATCTACTCGATGGTGAGTGTGCCCAAAAACCCAGTAATCAGCTTGGCCTACTAGCTCTGGCCATTCATTGGAATACGCAGGCATCAACTCCGAATCTTTCTCAGCCCCTGAGAATTCAACAAGAGGACAATGGTGAGTAACTACCAACGTCTTGCCGTCAAAATCCTTGGCTAGTTCTTGACTTAGATAGTCATAGGTCTGGTGATTTCGCCGAATGATATCGTCGACTCTTAATTTCCGGTATTCATTACCTGCCCTGATCAAGCGGAAGTCGTTCATGACACTGCGAGCTTCCTGGGAAGACTGGTAGACGCTTCCCTTCGAAGAAAAATCTGTCCAAGCGCAGGCACCCATAATGCGAAGATCGCCAATGGTCATCGACTCATTTTCGAGCACGTGGACATTAGTGCCAGCAGCGGACTTCTTCATCGACTGAAGCGTGCGATCAATATGGCCCTTATAAAATTCGTGGTTGCCGCAGACGTACACAGTCGGGACTGGAAAGGCGTTCTGTGCCCAGGTAACGCCGCGCCCCTTGGTATGAATGTCACCCGCCAAGATCACCAGGTCGTCATCAACGGCGCCCTCGAAATCGAGCTTCGGTTGGGCGGCGAACTCGACGTGAAGGTCAGAGTAGATTCGGACGCGCAAGAAGTTCTCCAGCATTTGGCCAGCCGCTAGGGGCCTGGTGGTAAAAGTCGAATTAGTCTTATATTGAAACTGCCTTCTCTTTGAGGCGGCGGGGCTCAGGTAAGGCAAATGGTGAGGCAGCGACATGCGCACGACCTGATCCATACGATTCAACTATATAGATTTGTTTGGATCATCGCAAACACGGCATACCGTTCCTTTTTTGGAAGCCGTGAAATGTCGATTCCCAAGGGCTTCGCGTCCGCGCTGCGCCTAGTCCGCGTCAGCCGCCAATTGAACCAAAAAGACCTTGGCGACCAGATTGCTTCGTCACACATCAGCCAGTTGGAGGCCGGGAAAACGAGCCCGACGCTGAAGCTCAGTGTGGAGCTTGCAGGGGCTCTGGGCGTGGAGCCGGTCGCTCTTCTCGCTATTGCGCTCGCAGCCGAGCGAGGCGTCACTCCAAGTCAACTGCTGGCTCTAGCAACTGCCGATCTGGAGAAGCTGCAACTGCTCGACGCTGTCCCTCCCGCTGAGCCTGGTGCCATTGACGCCCCTCACCCCACCACTGCGCGTGCCATGAAGGCAAATGCCGAAGTGCAAAGGCTGAAGGCTCAGGGGCTAAGTCGGATGGAGGTTGCGCAGACGTTGGGGCTTTCTAAGACAACGGTGCAGCGGTACTGGATGACCACTAGTGATTAACGCAGTTGGGCGCCCTATGAGCTAACAGTCATGAAAAGTCTGCTGAAATTATAGCTGACACAAATACTGTATGCATATACAGTTAAATCATCGACCCCCGGTTCCCTCTTCAACTAGCGAGCAACACAGCTTTGCAATGTGCCTGGGTAGGATCACGCTACAAACAGGATGTTTGTAGCGTATTGAGAAAGCCCCTTTCGCGGCGCTTTTTTTCGTTTTTGTGCCAAGCCAATGGCCTGGAGCTGTGCGGCTTTCACGCTGTCATTTTTGGGCTGTAGCTCACCGAACGCGCAGCAAATATCCGCTGCTCAAAGCTGACAGGGCTCTCCTTTTTTTCTGAAGGTTTCGACGGGACGTTTTCTTTCGGATCCGGGTATGGCTGTGGCCTAATCTTAGGCAGAGCCGCCGGGTCGCTGACAGACGGCTGCGGGGCTGCTGGGGCTGCTGGAGCTGCTGGAGCTGCTGGAGTTGCTGGAGTTGCTGGAGTTGCTGGAGTTGCTGGAGCTGGAGCTTGGGGTGTGGGAACGACAGCCGTCGACGATGACGGTGCACGGGCGCTGTAGGTAAAGGCGTAAATAGAGATACCTAGGGCCGCGACTCCAAGCATTGCAACACCCCGGCAACTTACTTTGTAGAAGAGCCCTTCGGCTTGCTCAATGGGATCCCCCACCATTTGCTTAAATTCGGCTTCAGAAAGAAAGCGATAGAGCTTTGGCTGCCAGTCCTTGCGGAGCTTTCGCTGGATGTTGATGAACTTACGGCCCGACATCACGTTCAGCACCGTGTAGCCAAATGCGACCGCCATTACGATCGAGATCAGGTACGGGTTGATCTGCAACGTGAGCCTCGCGGCGATGAGGCCCAGGCCAACAGTCAGCGCGGTGGAGATCGCTGCGATCGCTTGGCGGGTCGCGTCTGTGGCCTTCGACGTTTCCTCCGTCACCGCCTTGCGAAGATCTGTCAGGGATTTCAGGGTGTCCTTGGTGATTTCCGAGACCGCCATCTGATAAGCGATTCTCGCGCAATCCAAGGCAGCGGCCAGGTTCTCCCTGTAGTAATCCTGTACCTCCCCGTCCGCCCGACCGGAACGCGCGATTTCGGCGGACAACAGGATGTGCTTCACCTCTGCTTCCCGCGCGTTATCAAACACCCATGACGCTGCTTCCTGAACAACCTCGAAGTCCTTCAGTGAGATGGGAGCATGGCCCTCTACCGCCTCTGGGATCGTCAGGTTGAGCTTGGGCGGCCCTTTGAAGGTAAGCTTGCTACCACTGGTGTCGATTTCATTCGCAAAGCAACGGCTCAGCGCACCGAATGCCTGCCCTGCCCAGAGCATGTGTAAAGGATCAGCCTCATCGAGACGTTGTCCTTCTGCGAGCAACCAATGCCGCACATCCTCCGGGACTTTTCGGAGGGTCGCTGATTCTTTCACTAGGAGCCGGGGTGATTTAGTCGCCTGTGATTCGATGTAGTCGTTCCCTTCACCCCAACCACAATATGTCCTCGCTCTGGTATTGAAAGGCTGAGTGAGGCCAAGCAGGTGCCAACGTGCAGCAGCGTGCCCATTGACCAGAAACGCCTTGAAGCCTACTTCCGTTGCCACATAGAGGGTCTGTTCCTGGACATGGTCTTCCGGAAGTGGCTTCTCCAGCTCAACGCGGAAAGGCCCGAAATCTTCATCCTCGTCGTCGACGTCAGTTTCGCTGTTCGCGCAGTCGTAGATCGTGAATGACCAGGCAGCAGCGACAGCGGCTTTCTTGATCGACCGAGCAGTCTCCGCAGATAGGTCGGAAACGATGAGGGTCAGGTTGCCCTCTGTGATTAGCGCCTGACGCTTGCGCGATAGCTCGTTAAGCAGGCTGGCCAGGCTTTGGTGTGACAACGCTGTCCTCCTTGACTCGGTCTGTGTCGACGATGATTTGTTTCTTATCTCCGTCGAGCGGTATCACATGGACGTTGGGGTTTTCCTTCCGGTCGGGGAAGAGAATCGTGACGCCCTCAGCCGTGACGATCTTGCGCATATAGGGCTGACGGAGGATCCGGCGATCGGGCTTGAAGCTCAGCTCATGCAGCTTGCTCTTCCTGACACGACTCCGGGTTTCACGCTCAAGGCGGTTGGCGATTTTCTCATCCTCAGGATGACCCGCTGCCAGCATCACTGCTTCAACGATTGCCTCCTCATCAATGCGCCGGCGAGTGCCAAGGTTGGCCTGGGCTCTTTGCAGTGCTTTGGCTATATCTTGGCCGGGGAGGTGCTCAATGCAGGTCTGCAGTGCCGCCTTGAGGACTTTGCGGGTTATCTCGCTCAACTCGGTGTCCGAGACCGCCCTGCTCACGGCCAAGAAGTCGGCGAAATAATCAGCAAGATCCACCCCTTGCTTGGTGCGATCGGTGGCCGAAATGTTCTGGTCGGCAACCCCGCTGATCACCCGAATCAGCGCCGTTTTTTGAATCGCCTTCTTCTCGTCCACCAAGGCATTCACGATACGCCGCAGCTTCGTACCTGGAGCACCATCATTCTGCTCCAACGCAAGCTTGTAGTCGTACTTGATCAGGCTATAGATCTTCACATCCGGGTCTGCGACCGACAGCTCGAACATCAACAGAACGCCATCAGCACTGCCACCCACGTGCGCACGGTTGAAACTGGCGGCTAGGGCCTGAGCGCCGTCCACGAAGGACGTGTCCTCACTTGCGATCGCCTCGACCTCGTTACGGGTCACCGATACCGCTTTGAACATGAACACCGGCGCGGTGGCCATGTCCACGATCTTGCCGATGAAGAACGCTTCCTCCTCCAGAGCCCGCTCTGGCATGGCCGCGAAGTCTTTAGTACCCACGACATGCAAGATCATCCGTGTGATCTTGAGTGAATCAATCTCTTCGTCCGAAAAAAAGCTCATGCCATCTCCATGGAATCTGCCCCCCTCCTGAGCAGGAAGAGGAAGCACCTGCCTCGGCATGCGCCCAGGCGACAATTACGCATCAATTGCAGCCTGCCGGGCCGGTGGCCACTTTCGCGGAGGGCTGGATGTAATGCAGTGGCCGGAGCATATCCGGAAAGGATGGCCAGCGGCCAGTACGACAGCGCTGCTTGATGCGTTAGTCAACTTAGTAGCCCAAGGCCATCCCACAGTGGCAACGCCGATCAACTTTTGCTGCCAGGAAACCCCACGACCGCCTGGCTACACCCAAAGAGTACATTTGTACTCAAACGCTATGACCTTATGCGTTGGCTTGTTTCTCAAGGATGAATCTCTGCTCGTACACCTGATCCGGCATGGATGATCGAGTGAGCGATGAGGGAATGTTGCGTCTCAACGGAAAATAGTTGGAGAGGGCATTGATAAATATCATGGGTACCGATGATATATCGCCAACTAGCCAAGACCAGACAAATAAACGGATAGCGTGAAGAATTAGATAGTGAGTGAAGCGACCACATTTTAACAAAGGTCGAACCTAAAACGCCTAATTCGTCCTGACAATACGCTATTTATGAATAGCGATGTAGCTCAGTCGAACAACCGGCAAGGCGACTATACCAGCGGAGCGATTTTATAAAGTCAAAGACTCTACCTCCGTAGTCGAGTTTACCCACGCCATCTACTCTCGGAAAACCGCTTGATATCTGGCAGCACAAAACTTAAAGCAAAAAACTTACTTTGACTTCATTGATTTATAGCGGGCACACTAAAACCCGGAAAATTCCGAGCCAAATTCAAAAAGGGAAAATATCGAATGCTTTCTACCCAAATCGTTTTCTAATTCTATCTAGCTCTCTAAGCTCATCCAATGTCGATATTTTAGCCCACGGCCCATAAAATCCTGGCTCTGGGAAATTGTCGGACTCCTCGCCCTCTAGAACCGTTTTGTATATATCTGCAGCTTGCTCTACCATGCCATCAATCATCTTCAAGAATGTAACCAAAGCATGCCTTAACGTCTCAAACTCATCCTCCACAACTTGATCTATTTTTCCCTGCGCTGGCAAAGCCACTAAATCAATACCTCTAATCTTTTCTTTAAGCAATAAATTCTGCGACTCAAGACTCGCATTGCGTATCCTTAAAGCTTCTATATCGGTTATTATACTACCTGAAATTGCCTCTACTGCAGCCTCCGCCCCCAGGAAGTCTTCAAGTAGCTTACGGTAACTTGTATTCCTGAGCAGCGTAACGTGGCTCACAGGCTTACAAAGCTCCTCACGCTCTGACTCGGCCTGAGCGAAGAACGCTTTCAACTCAAACTCTGTTACCAGCTTAGCCACATCCTTGGCTAACCTGGTAACATTACTATACTTAGCATTAGAAAGAACAATCAGTGCCTTTCTAATAAACTCTATACGCTGTTGCCTATGATTTTCCCTATACTCATCGAACGTGTCCTTTTTCGGGTTCAGCATCGTGTTTCTCCACTTGGCTGTGCCCGATCCTCTTGGTTATCAGCAAATCGGGTTTCACGGGCACTGGCGGGTTGGCTGCCGCCTGACTGATCTTGAAGACGTCCATAACGTCTAGTGCCTGTGAATTTACCATACTGCCAATTTGCGAAGCTAACGCTACGCCTGGTGGATGCTCACTGATATTGAGGACGCTATCTAGATCCCCCTGCTTCATCAGCAACATTGCTCGAAGATAGGCGAATTTAGTATCCAGATCGGCGCTAGATGCGTCCGGAAAATTCTGGACGTCGATGAGCCGCTTGACCAAATGCTCCCCCCCGGTGAGCTCCACCCGCTTGAAGTGAATCACCAGATCATCCTTTCTGGGCACGAACAGCTTATTCGCCTGTCCATTGAGTGCCATTTGGTACAGCTGCTGCTCAATAGCCTCGTACGCAAAGACTTCACGAGCATACCTATCGTGATCCTCACTCAGCGTCTCGATCACCTGCCGATCAGCTGCGGTGCGTTTGAGATTCCGATAATGTTTCAGCTTGCGGAGCACCTCTACCATTAACTCCTTGCTTTTGTCCTTTTCGGCACTGATCGCCGGCAGGTGACAAACTCCGCGAATGGCGTAATAACACATATCACAGGGCCTGCCAGCCCCCAGCAGTTCCAGGATCTCTTTGGGACACCTATTGTTGAATGGACAGATGTGAGTCGGGTTGTAGGCAAATGCCGTACCTTTACGAGCCCTTAGAATTTCAATTCCGCTTTGATCTTCCTTCACTCCCACCAAGCTGATCAGCCCATGCGTTTTAATAGCTTGAGCAGGATCAGTTTTGATATCAGCAGCTAATCGTGCATTGAGCTTGATGACCGCAGCCGCCAGCTCCGGAGCCTCTGCATCATTGAGTTTTTCTGTATTTTTCAGCAAATAATTCGCAAGTAGTTTCTGATGACTCGGAAGGTCATCCTCTTCAAACACAGAGTAATACCATACATGTGGCTCGGACTGACCTGTCATATATTGACCGACAACCCATGCAGGGAGGAACCTCACTGCTTCCGATACGAAGCCAGCGCGTAGCCCGTGAGGCGTATAATCACTGACCATAGAGTCAACAGTGATCCCCGCAAAAAACTCTTCAGTGTACTCAATAGGAATTTCACCCCCACCTTTCCTCCCTCTTACGAAGACCAGGTCAGGGACTTTCAGATCTTTGAGTTGATTATGGATAAAGCACTGCAAAATCGACAGCATCACAGGATAATATCGATAGTTCGCCCAACTATTTTGCCCTTCCAGCGGCATCCTGAACAATGGCATGAATTTCCCAAATTTAGAGCCCTCCTTATTGCCATACCACAAAGGCACGCTATAACTTTGCGCACTGCACTGTCCGTACCATTTCCTTTGCCTATCAAGGATGGCCATCACCGGACGAGCAACAATCGCAGTCCACTCGCCATGAGACTTATCACTACTAACAAACAGCGGTGACAGCTGGCTACTACTACTGCGATCCAGCATGCAATCGTATCGATCCTTATCAAGCCAGATGAGATGCTTCTGACGAAGTCCGGTCTCACACATAAGCTGCGTCAGGCGAACGTGATTAGGCACGATCCTCGGCACAACTTGCCCTCCAATCTCATAATCGATCGTACGATAAAAACGGGGAAGAAAATCAAACTTATGGATTTTTCCATCGCAGTAGAAAATAGGACAATAGTTCAATTTGCTCTGATCAATGACCGTGACCCGAGCCTCCCCCCTACCCCAAATCGACTCCCACTCAGAAGATTCTTGCAGCTCAGCCAGGCTAGGCTGATAGAGGGAACCCCGAACGACTCCTGGCATTTGACCCTCAGCCATCATATTCAGATGCATAACCAAGTATTCCATGGAATAAAGCATACTCACAAAGGCACCAAAGTACGCTCGGGGAATTGGTCGTTTGACGGTACCGCTCCGCCGCCTCACCGGTGGATAGCAGGCTGACGAAAAATTGTTCGTAAAACGATCAGCATTTGGGATGGTGAACCGGTGCTCTTGCACCCAATCACAATACTCGTCCGCACAAAGCACGCGCGAATACCACGACTCATTCCCCCAATTATTAAACTTGGCGTAGCACTCAAGAAACTTCAGAAATGTCATGGGAGGTTCTTTCTCATATACAAGAACCCCATCTACAAAATTAGCCTCACGAGTAAAATACAACACACAGTCGTAATCATTGAAAGTAGCCGGGTAATCTCGCAAATCCCCATCGCGAGCCAGGAAGAAATTAGGTAGATAGGTCGACAAGTATGCCAACTGCAAATTCAGCAAAAAAATCTGAGTTTTTTCGCTTTGCAAACGCTTCGATTTCACAAATGATCGGAAGGTGGCATCCACTCCGGCACAGAAGACCCTAACCTTCTCAGGCAACTTGGCATAAAACTTCGCACCACCCTCTTGCATATCAAACACAGGCTTAAGCATATACGACTTGACGCAATGAGTGAAAAGAGCGTTAAGATCCACCGGCTTAACGCCGTTCCCATACTCGACGCCCTCGTCAAACGCGATGTCTGCAGCCGTCTTTTTTGCAGGTTTCTTTCTATTCTCCCGAGCAATCTTATTGACGTCGTCGATTTCTCTCCTGACTTCTGCGACTACCTCTTCCACCATTTCCCGAGTTGCAACATTATCCCCAGCCAAAATATACAGGAACTGCAACACACGATATTGACCAAGAGGCTTTTTTCGCCCAATACTATCTTTATAAACCGCAACACAATATTCCCGAGTCAAATCACCCGAACAGTAAACCTGACCACTTAGCAACAGCTTAGTCCAGCGAGTGTAAGCGCTCTTATCAAAATGACTATCGTTCTTGCTGGCGTACAACTTATCATGATTCATTTTTTTTCGAATCTGTTGGAGTGCAGGCGCCCCACCCAATTCGATTACTTTTCCAAGGACGCTATCCAGATGGGTTACGGCCCTCATCGAAAGAGGCAGGATGACCTGCCTCCTCGACCACATGAGAATAAACACTAGCCTGAAAAAATTTGCGAGCGCCTGTTCTTGCCTTGGCGTGCACGAACTCAGTTGGGGATGAACATCCCCGAAGCTCGCATCAGGATCATCAGTGCAGCAATTCACCAGCGCACGATAATGACTTTTCTCCCACAAGGAGAAGTTAATCATCGCCCCCTGAAAATAACTCTCAACTTGAAAGGTTGCATCGGGAGTCACCCCTAATGAGTACTCCTGATAGAAAGCTCTCACCTCTTTGCAAGCTCCTTGAATCGCAGAGGCGATCTCCGACCCAGGAATCAACCACATCATGGAGTTTTTGTATAAAATCTTCATACCATTACTTTTTAAGTAGAACGAAATAGCGAATTTTGGACGAAAGAAGGCCACAGGAGCGCACTTTCTAATTGAGCGCACCCGGATACTCCGCGCGTTTTTTGACTAGAAGTTATTTACAGGGGCCAAATAGCACAAAAAAGTAGATCAGGCTTCGCTGTTTACAAACTGTTCAAGATGAGCAATTTGCTGCCTCAGATGCTCAATCTGTACCTTAGCTACATTGAAGGTACCATCTCGCATTCTCATAAGGTTCATCGCAGCCATGGACGCTCGAAGCATGTGGCTATCTTTGCGCGCATACCGCTGGACTGCCGTAGCGGAGGAGTGCCCAAGCAATTTCTGGACAACTCCAAGCTCGAAGCCAAACGCACCAGGTCTGAAAGGGTTTGGGCAGTGGTTGTGCAAGTAGTATGCGTACATATGGCGAAGAGAGTGAAACCCATAGCTCTCACCCGTCAACGCTTTAGCAGCGGCGTTGAAGCGCTCCCATACGGCTTGATAGGAGGATGGTATGCCCTCTCCGTTGATGAGGTTTCTAAACAGAAACCGGTGCGATACAGGCCTGTGGCGCTTCTTTTCCAGGGCACGCTGCTCGGCAATGTAAAGATCCAGATTCACCCAAAAATGAGAAGCAAACGGCTCTATCATGAAGGTTTCGGGATGCACACGCCCTTTGTGGCTCAGCTTGCTGATAGCCACATCGGTCATGAAGCGCGACAGCTCTTTGATTCGACTGTTCGGATCGATGATCTGAACGTAGTTGTCGACTGGCTTCTCAGGATGAATACAAACATCAGACGTAAACATCGTGAGCGCTTCTGAGATACGGCAACCGCATGCCGCTAGCAATGACCATAGCGTCTTGTCCCTGAGGCACGTCGCGCTCTCGATAAGCCTCACACATAGGTCTATCGGAAAGACTTTTTCGTCGCCACCATAGCTATCAGTATGTGCCATGGTTGACGGCTTGGAGGTGGCGACGAGCCCCACCTGCCGGATCCGCTTTGCCCCACCCGCTATGCATCCTGCCAACCAGCTGCTATTGCCGATTGCGATGCTGATCTTCGTAGGCGCAGCTACGTACTGAGAGGTGATTGCCGGCAGCGCTGAAACGAGGTCTTTTCCTACGTATCCGCTCTCCTGAAGCTGAAGGATTGCCTTTCTGAAAGTTTCACTCGCATCAATGAAATTGTTGACGGCAGTAAGTTGCTTCCGGATCGAGCTCCCCCCCATTTTCCGGTCACCCAAAATCCTCGCGACGGATCGGCTCAGCTCCACACTGCTACCCGAGCCATAAGCCAGGAAATTCTCGTACCCCTCGATCGCTTCAGTCAGAAGCAAAGGCGTTAGGCCTCCATTCAGATCGGCGACCACCTGGATGTATTGGATGAACAGCAGCACTGCTGGCCCATAGGCTTTCACTGTGTTCCAGGCCTTCCGCTTCGAGAGCTCGAAGACCCAGGTGTCAAAGAACTCGCTGGTCACTACGTCAGCACAAAGCATGCGGTACGTTGGCCTACCGGCGCGAAACGTTTCCATGATGCTGATCGACACATCTACCACTGCAGCCATTAAGCCCCCGTCTTGGATGTAGGTTTGCTGGAATGGGCAAACCCCTAAGGTGCAACTGCCAGTTGCAACGGAGGGCGATACTGCAACAAGATGCAACAACACGCAACTAAAAGGTTGCACGTTTTCGCTCTTTGGGGGGCTTGGTCAGGTTGGGGTTAAGAAAATCGGGACGAAAAAAAAGGGCCTAGATCGCTCTAGGCCCTTAATTCATTGATGTTTGGCGGGAAACCAGGGATTCGAACCCTGGGAACGCTCTCACGTTCGCCGGTTTTCAAGACCGGTGCATTCAACCACTCTGCCAATTTCCCGGGGTGTTCGTAGCGCCAGTGGACACCAGCACTATAAGATGCAACTAGAAGGGGCTTTAGATAAGAACTCTAGGATAGTTGCCCATCGACGGTTTTCAAGACCGTTGCCTTAAACCACTCGGCCACGCTTCCAGCTCGTTTTGCGGCCGCCATAATACCGTAATGAAACAAGCTGTCAAACTCTCTGTGTCGCGGGTTGCGGTGCGTCTGTTAGACTGCCTGCATCTGAACGTCCAAAACCATGGATTCATAAGGAGTGTCGCCATGCGCGAACAGGATTATGCCGTACACCACGGCCAGCAAGCCGAGCAGCAGGAGGTCAGCAAGGTCCTGCGCAACACGTACAGCCTGCTGGCACTCACCCTCGCCTTCAGCGGTGTCATGGCCTTCGTTGCCCAGCAGATGCGTGTCGGCTACCCGAACGTGTTCGTCGTGCTGATCGGCTTCTACGGCCTCTTCTTCCTCACCAAAAAACTGCGTGATTCGGCCTGGGGCCTGGTGTCTACCTTCGCCCTTACCGGTTTCATGGGCTTCATCCTCGGCCCGATCCTCAACCGCTACCTGGGCATGGCCGGTGGCGCTGAAGTGGTCAGCTCGGCGTTTGCCATGACGGCGCTGGTGTTTGGTGGCCTGTCGGCCTACGTGCTGATCACCCGCAAGGACATGAGCTTCCTCAGCGGTTTCATCACCGCTGGTTTCTTTGTGCTGCTGGGTGCCGTGGTCGCGAGCTTCTTCTTCCAGATCAGCGGTCTGCAACTTGCGATCAGTGCCGGCTTCGTGCTGTTCTCGTCGGTCTGCATTCTGTTCCAGACCAGCGCGATCATTCATGGCGGTGAGCGGAACTACATCATGGCCACCATCAGCCTGTATGTGTCGATCTACAACCTGTTTATCAGCTTGCTGCAGCTGTTTGGCATCATGGGTCGTGATGACTGATTGATTGCTGATTGGGAAAGCCCGCTTCGGCGGGCTTTTCTTTGTGCGTTGGAAATGTTGTGGGCCTGCACGCTGACTTAAAAGTCAGGAAATAGGACAAATGGTCGCCGATCATGCCGCCATCGTGCATTGCCCTACCGCAATCGCACTTCAGCCCGTAGAATGCGCTCCTTTTTTCTTCCGGGGCAGCTTCACTGATGAGCTCACACGAACACAGCCCAGGCGCGGCGGCGCCTGCCAACGAACTGGTACTTGGCCTTGAGGACAAGCCACGGCTGTTGATCGGCCTGCTGGCAGCCCTGCAGCATCTGCTGGCGATCATCGTACCGATCGTTACCCCCGGCCTGCTGATCTGCCAGGCGCTGGGCGTTTCGGCTCGCGATACCAACCTCATCGTCTCCATGTCGCTGGTGATCTCCGGTATCGCCACCTTCGTGCAGTGCAAGCGCTTCGGCCCGTTCGGTGCCGGGCTGCTGATCGTGCAGGGCACCAGCTTCAACTTCGTTGGGCCACTGATTGCCGGCGGCGCGTTGATGGTCAAGCAAGGTACGCCGGTGGAAAGCGTAATGGCGGCGATCTTCGGTGTGGTGATTGCCGGCTCGTTCGTCGAAATGGGCGTGTCGCGCATCCTGCCGTTCGTCAAACGCCTGATCACCCCACTGGTGACCGGCATCGTGGTGCTGATGATCGGCCTGACCCTGATCAAGGTCGGCCTGATCAGCATGGGTGGCGGCTTCGGCGCCATGGCCAATGGCACCTTCGCCAACGGCGAAAACCTGATGCTGTCGGGTGCCGTGCTGGCGGTGATCGTGATCCTCAACCGCATCCCGGTGGTCTGGATGCGCAGCTGCGCGATCGTCATTGCCCTGGCAGTCGGCTATGCCCTGGCCGGTTACCTCGGCCGCCTGGACTTCACCGGCATGCACGAAGCCGCGCTGTTCCAGGTGCCGATGCCGCTGCATTTCGGCCTGGGCTTCTCCTGGGCGCTGTTCATTCCGATGCTGGTGATCTACCTGGTGACTTCGCTGGAAGCCATCGGTGATGTCACCGCGACCAGCAAGGTTTCGCGCCAACCGGTCGAAGGCCCGCTGTGGATGTCGCGCATCAAGGGCGGGGTGCTGGTCAACGGCGCCAACTCGCTGTTGGCTGGCCTGTTCAACACCTTCCCCAGCTCGATCTTTGCCCAGAACAACGGCGTGATTCAGCTGACCGGCATTGCCAGCCGCCATATCGGCATCTGGATTGCCGTGATGCTGGTGCTGCTGGGGCTGTTCCCGAGCGTGGCCGGCGTGATCCAGGCGGTACCTGAGCCGGTGCTGGGTGGTGCGGCCATGGTCATGTTCGGCGCGGTGGCCGCGTCGGGCATCAATATTCTGGCCAGTACTCGCCTGGACCGTCGCGCCCTGCTGATCATCGCCGTGTCGCTGGCGCTGGGCCTGGGCGTGGCGCAGGTGCCGGAGTTCCTCGCACACATGCCTGCTGCGATCCGCAATGTGCTGGAGTCGGGTGTGGCCACCGGGGGTATCTGCGCCCTGGTGCTCAACTGGTTCCTGCCGGAAAGCAAGGAAAACACCTGACCCGCGCCTGCCGCGCCGACAAAGCCCGCGCCCACTTGCGCGGGCTTTTTGCTTTATCATGGCGCCATTCCTTTGCACGAGTTGTCCATGAAATTCGCTATCGCGGTTTTTTCCCCGGCCCATGCGCCCTCTTCGCGCCGCGCCTTGCGCTTCGCCGAGGCAGCGCTGGCTGGCGGGCATGAGATTGCCCGGCTGTTCTTCTACCAGGACGGGGTGCACAGCGCCTCGGCCAACGTGGTCGCGCCCCAGGATGAACAGGACATCGCCGCCCAATGGCGGACCTTCATCGAAATGAACCGCCTCGACGCAGTGGTGTGTATCGCCGCCGCGCTGCGCCGCGGCGTGCTCGATGACGCCGAAGCCAACCGCTACCAGCGCCCGGCGGTCAACCTGCCCAAGCCGTGGGAGCTGTCTGGCCTCGGCCAACTGCACGAAGCCGCACAAACTGCCGACCGCCTGGTCTGCTTCGGAGGCGACTGAAATGGCCAAATCCATGTTGATCATCAGCCGCCAGGCCCCCTGGAACGGCCCGGCTGCCCGCGAAGCGCTGGACATCGCCCTGGCCGGCGGCGCCTTCGATCTGCCGCTGGCCATGCTGTTCCTCGATGACGGCGTGTTCCAGTTGGCACCCGGTCAGCAACCTGCCGCCGTGGAGCAGAAGAACCTCGCAGCCAATCTGCAGGCGCTGCCGATGTTTGGCGTCGAGGAGCTGTTTGCCTGCCAGCACAGCCTGGCGCGCCGCGGCCTGGCCGCCGATGGCCTGGAGCTGCCGGTGGAGGTGCTGGACAACGCAGCCCTGCAAGCCCTGATTGCCCGTTTCGACCAAGTGGTGACGCTCTGATGCCAACCCTGCACGTGTTATCCCACTCGCCGTTCGGCGACGAACGCCTGGACAGCTGCCTGCGCCTGTTGGGCGCTGACGATGGCGTGCTGCTGTGTGGCGATGCGGTCTATGCGCTGCGCGACGGCAGTGACAGCCAGCGCCAACTGCAGGCTGCCAACCTGGCACAGCGCCTGTTCGCCCTCGACGAAGACCTGCTCGCCCGTGGCATCAGCAGCGCGCTGGCCGAGGCCGTGAACTACCAGGCCTTCGTCGAGCTGTCACTGCACTACGACAAGGTCAACAGCTGGCTATGAGTACGCTGAACATTGGCGATCGCGCCATTGCGCTGGACAAGGACGGCTTCCTGGTCGACTTGCAAGACTGGTCGCGCCCCGTCGCCGAAGCCCTGGCCGAGCGCGAAAGCATCGCCCTGACCGCCGACCACTGGGAAATCCTCGAACTGCTGCGCCAGTTCTACAACGAATATCAGCTGTCGCCGGCCACTCGCCCACTGATCAAGTACGCCGCGCTCAAGCTGGGCACGGAAAAAGGCAACAGCCCGCACCTTAACCGCCTGTTCAATGGCACCCCTGCCAAACTCGCCGCCAAGCTGGCGGGCCTGCCCAAGCCGACCAATTGCATATGACCGACGCCCGCCCGCTGACCCTGGAAACACCGGCCGAACACCCGTTCGCCGAATTCGTGCGCATCCTTGGCAAAGGCAAACGCGGCGCCCGCGGCCTGACCCGCGAGGAAGCCCGCGCCGCTATGACCCTGCTGCTCGAAGGCAAGGTCGAAGACACTCAGCTCGGTGCCTTCCTGATGCTGCTGCGGCACAAGGAAGAGAGCGCAGAAGAACTCGCCGGCTTCACCGAAGCCCTGCGCGCGCACCTGCAAGCGCCGAGTATCGCCGTGGATATCGACTGGCCGACCTACGCCGGCAAGAAGCGCCACCTGCCCTGGTACCTGCTGAGCGCCAAGTGCCTGGCCGCCAACGGTGTGCGCATCCTCATGCACGGCGGCGGCGCACATACCGCCGGGCGCCTGTACACCGAACAGCTGCTGGTGCTGCTGGAGATCCCGCTGTGCCGCGACTGGGCGGCGGTCAGCCAGGCCCTCGATCAGCAGCGCCTGGCCTTCGCCCCGCTGCATGACTGGGCGCCACAGCTGCAGCGGATGATCGACCTGCGCAACACGCTGGGCCTGCGCTCGCCCATCCATTCCCTGGCCCGAGTGCTGAATCCACTGGCTGCGCGCTGCGGCCTGCAGAGCATCTTCCACCCTGGTTACCAGGCGGTGCACCGTGAAGCCAGCCGCCTGCTCGGCGACCATGCCGTGGTGATAAAGGGTGATGGCGGCGAAATCGAGATCAACCCCGATGTCATCAGCCACCTTTACGGCACCCGCGCAGGCGAAGCCTGGGACGAGGAATGGCCGGCGCTGAGCGAACGCCGCCATGTGAAACCACCAAGCTTGCAACCCGAGCATTTACTCGCGGTCTGGCGCGGCGAGGCCGAGGACAGCTACGGCGAAATGGCCGTCGTGGCAACCATGGCCCTGGCGCTACGGGGCCTGGGCCAGGGCCGCGAACAGGCCTTCGCATCCGCACAGGGCTACTGGGCTGCACGCAACCAATCGAATAACTAGATAATCAAGGGGCGTTCTTTGCGCTAGTTATTCGAACGTTTTCCCCTAGACTGGGCTCCAACGCTTAACAACTTTGTTTCCGAGGAGCTCAACATGGGCCTTTTGATCGACGGCCGCTGGCACGACCAGTGGTATGAAAACGGCAAGGACGGCACCTTCAAACGCGAAAACGCCCAGCGTCGCAATCAGCTGCCCGCCGCGGAAGCCGGCCGCTACCACTTGTACGTTTCGCTGGCCTGCCCATGGGCCCACCGCACCCTGATCGTGCGCGCACTAAAGGGCCTGGAGCCATTGATCGACGTATCGGTGGTGAGTTGGCTGATGCAGGATCACGGCTGGACCTTCGACCAGCAGCAAGGCTCCACTGGCGACCACCTCGACGCCCTGCAATACCTGCACCAGCGCTACACCCAGGACGACCCGCACTACACCGGCCGCGTAACCGTGCCCGTGCTGTGGGACAAGAAAGAAAAGCGCATCGTCAACAACGAATCGTCGGAGATCATCCGGATCTTCAACAGCGCGTTCAACGAACTGACCGGTAACACCCTGGACCTGTACCCCGAGCCGCTGCGCCCGACCATCGAAGCGCTGAACGAGCGCATTTACCCGGCCGTCAACAACGGCGTGTACCGGGCAGGCTTCGCCACTACCCAGGACGCCTACGAGGCTGCCTTCGATGACGTATTCAACGAACTGGACCATCTGGAACAGCTGCTGGGCCGCAATCGCTACCTGGCCGGCGAATACCTGACCGAGGCCGATGTGCGCCTGTTCACCACCTTGGTACGCTTCGATGCGGTGTACCACGGGCACTTCAAGTGCAACCTGCGCCGCCTGAGCGACTACCACAACCTGTCCAACTGGCTACGCGAGTTGTACCAGTGGCCGGGCATCGCAGGCACTGTGGATATGGAGCATATCCAGAAGCATTACTACATGAGCCACAAGACCATCAACCCGAACGGCATCGTGCCCAAGGGCCCGCTTCAGGACTTCAATCAGCCCCATGATCGGGAGCGGTTGGCGGGCAAAGGGATTTATCAGGCTTGAGATAGCCGGGGCCGCTTTTGCGGCCCCAACGATTTCAGCTGTTTTGCGCGCCTTCGAACCAGGCCAGCTTTTCGCGCAGTTGCACCACTTCCCCAACGATCACCAAGGTCGGCGCATGTACTTCGTGCCGTGCCACCAGCTCCGGCAAATCTGCCAAGGTGCCGGTAAACACCCGCTGATTGCGCGTAGTCCCCTGCTGCACCAGGGCCGCTGGCGTGCTGGCCGCCCGCCCATGGCGGATCAGCTCGGCACAGATGGTCGGCAACCCCACCAGCCCCATGTAGAACACCAAGGTCTGAGCCGGCGCCACCAGGTCATGCCAAGGCAGGTTGCTGGTGCCATCCTTGAGGTGACCGGTGACGAAGCGCACCGATTGCGCATAGTCACGGTGTGTCAGCGGAATGCCGCCGTAGGCCGAACATCCGCTCGCTGCAGTAATCCCCGGTACCACCTGGAACGGGATACCGTGCTCGGCCAGCTCCTCGATCTCTTCGCCACCCCGGCCGAAGATGAACGGGTCGCCGCCTTTGAGGCGCAACACACGC
This sequence comes from Pseudomonas vlassakiae, assembly GCF_014269035.2. Taxonomy (GTDB): domain Bacteria; phylum Pseudomonadota; class Gammaproteobacteria; order Pseudomonadales; family Pseudomonadaceae; genus Aquipseudomonas; species Aquipseudomonas vlassakiae. Next base: position 251,316 of record NZ_JABWRP020000002.1, on the reverse strand, counting down.
TTGCCCTGCTGGGCGAGGTCGACCAACAGGCGGTTGATCTGGTCCTGGGGCACGGAGTGGTCGGCGCGGCGCTTGCCAACATAGATACGTTCGGCATCACGCCGGCACATCTCGATGATGGCCGGTGCCACCAGGCGGTCGTACAGCACCACGTCGGCCTGCTGCATCAGGCGCAAGGCACGGAAGGTCAGCAAGTCCGGATCACCCGGCCCCGCCCCCACCAGATACACCTCACCGCCCTGCTGCACCGGGGCACCTTCGACCATCGCCTGCAACAGGCGCTCGGCCTCGGCGCCCTGCCCGGCAAGCTGGCGCTCGGCAATCGGACCCTGGAACACGGTTTCCCAGAAGCCTCGGCGCTGATTGACATCCGGGTACAGGGATTTGACCTTGTGCCGGAACCGCGCTGCCAGCCCGGCCAGCTCACCGTAAGCCGACGGAATCCAGGCCTCCAGCTTGGCGCGGATCAAGCGCGCCAACACCGGGGCGTCACCGCCACTGGACACCGCGATCACCAACGGGGAACGGTCGACGATGGCCGGGAAGATCACCGTGCACAAGGCCGGCGCATCCACCACGTTGACCGGCAGGCTCAGCGCCTGTGCGTCAGCCGACACCTGGGCGTTGAGCCCAGGGTCGTCGGTGGCTGCGATCACCAAACGGCAACCGACCAGGTCGGCCGCCTGATAGCCACGCACCAGCACCTCACCGCCACCTTCCCGGGCCAACGCGGCCAGCTGACCGTCGATGTCCGGCGCCACCACGCGCAGCGCAGCGCCGGCATCCGCCAGCAGGCGCGCCTTGCGCAAGGCGATCTCACCGCCGCCGACGACCAGCACCCGGCCGCCCTGCAGCTTGTGGAACAGCGGCAGGTAATCCATTTAGCGGATGACCTCGACGCCGCCCATGTACGGCTTCAGCACGTCCGGTACGCGAATCGAACCGTCGGCCTGCTGGTAGTTCTCGAGCACGGCCACCAAGGTACGGCCTACGGCCAGGCCGGAACCGTTGAGGGTGTGCACCAGCTCTGGCTTGCCGGTTTCCGGGTTGCGCCAGCGAGCCTGCATGCGGCGTGCCTGGAAGTCACCGCAGTTGGAGCAGGAGCTGATCTCGCGGTACTTGTCCTGGCTCGGCACCCACACTTCGAGGTCGTAGGTCTTCACAGCGCCGAAGCCCATGTCGCCGGTGCACAGGGCCAGCACGCGGTAGGGCAGCTGCAGCAGCTGCAGGACGCGCTCGGCGTTGGCGGTCAGGCTTTCCAGGGCTTCCATCGACTTGGACGGTTCGACGACCTGAACCATCTCGACCTTGTCGAACTGGTGTTGGCGGATCATGCCACGGGTGTCACGGCCCGACGCACCGGCTTCACTGCGGAAGCAAGGGGTGTGGGCAACCAGTTTCAACGGCAGCTGCCTGGCGTCGAGGATCTGGCCGGCAACCAGGTTGGTCAGCGACACTTCGGCGGTCGGGATCAGGTAGAAGTCAGCTTCGCCTTCGCGGGTGATCTTGAACAGGTCTTCCTCGAACTTCGGCAACTGGCCAGTGCCCTGCAGGGCCGGGGCCTGCACCAGGTACGGGGTGTAGTGTTCCTCGTAGCCGTGCTCGCCGGTATGCAGGTTGATCATGAACTGCGCCAGGGCGCGGTGCAGGCGGGCAATCGGCCCGCGCAGCACGGCAAAGCGCGCTCCAGACAGCTTGGCCGCGGCTTCGAAGTCCAGGCCACCGCTGACTTCACCCAAGGCGACGTGGTCCTTGATCTCGAAATCGAAGGCGGTCGGCGTGCCCCAGCGGCGCACTTCGACGTTGTCGTCTTCGCTGGCACCGACCGGTACGCTGGCGTCCGGCAGGTTGGGGATGGTCAGCAGGATGCTGTCCAGTTCGGCCTGGATAGCATCCAGCTCTACCTTGCCAGCGGCCAGTTCATTGGCCATGCGCTCGACGTCCGCCATCAGCGGGGCAATGTCCTCGCCCTTGGCCTTGGCCTGGCCGATCGACTTGGAACGGGCGTTACGCTCGGCTTGCAGCTGCTCGGTGCGGGTCTGCACCGCCTTGCGGCGCTCTTCCAGTGATTCGATGCGCGCGACATCCAGGCTGAAGCCACGGGAGGCCAGGCGATCCGCCACTTCCTGAAGTTGGCCGCGTAACAGTTTGGAATCGAGCATATCGTTCTCTCGTTATGGATAAGTGTTGGTTCAGAATCGGGTCAGGGACAGGCCGGCCCAGGTGGCCAGGAGCCCGCCCACCACGCTGATACTGGTATAGCCCAAGGCGAGGGGCACTTGCCCACTTTCGATCAGGCGCACGGTATCGAGCGAGAAGGAGGAAAAGGTCGTCAGGCCACCGAGGAAGCCGACGATCAGGCCGGCGCGCAGTTCGACCGGCGCCAGCGGCTTGTGCAGGAACAGGCCGTAAAGCAGGCCGATCAGCAGGCAACCCACCAGGTTGACCGCCAGCGTACCGAGATAGAAGTGCCGTGGCCAGTTGGCCGCGACCCAATTGGCGGTGGCGAAGCGTAGCAAGGTCCCGGCAATACCACCGGCGCTGACTGCAGCGATCAGGGCAATCATGGTTTTCTCCGCTGCCGCGGGCTGTTGCGGTCAAGCTCGGCCAGGTGGCGCAGTTTCTCGCCGATCTTCAGCTCCAGGCCTCGCGGCACGGGCTGGTAGTACTGGCGTGGCTCAAGCGCCTCGGGGAAGTAATCCTCACCAGCGGCATAGGCATCGGGCTCGTCGTGGGCGTAGCGGTATTCTTCGCCATAGCCCAGTTGCTTCATCAGCTTGGTCGGCGCGTTGCGCAGGTGCAGCGGCACTTCCAGCGAGCCATGTTCGGCCGCCTCGCGCAAGGCGGTCTTGAAGCCCACGTAGACGGCATTGCTCTTCGGTGCGCAGGCGATGTAGGTGATGGCCTGGGCCACTGCCAGCTCGCCTTCCGGGCTGCCCAGGCGTTCCTGCACGTCCCAGGCGGCCAGGCACAGGCTCAGGGCCCGCGGGTCGGCGTTGCCGATGTCCTCGCTGGCCATGCGCACGACGCGACGGGCGATGTACAGCGGGTCGCAGCCGCCGTCGAGCATGCGCGCGAACCAGTACAGGGCGCCATCGGGGTTGGAGCCGCGCACCGACTTGTGCAGCGCGGAAATCTGGTCGTAGAACGCCTCGCCGCCCTTGTCGAAACGCCGCCGGCTGTCACCGAGCAGGCTTTGCAGCATCTCGACGTCGATCTCGCTGCCATCTTCGGCAAGATCGGCGGCGTTCTCCAGGAAGTTGAGCATGCGCCGGCCATCGCCATCGGCGGCAGCCATGAGCATCTTGAAGGCGTCGTCACCGACGCGCAGGTTGCGTTTGCCCAGCCCGCGCTCTTCCGTCAGCGCACGGTTGACCAGCTTGCGCAGCGCCGCTTCGTCCAGGCTCTTGAGCACATAGACCCGCGCCCGCGACAGCAAGGCGTTGTTCAGTTCGAACGACGGGTTCTCGGTGGTGGCTCCGATGAACAGCAGCGTGCCGTCTTCCACGTAGGGCAGAAAGGCATCCTGCTGGGACTTGTTGAAGCGGTGCACTTCGTCGACGAACAGGATGGTGCGCCGGCCATACTGGCCGGCCTGCTGCTTGGCCACTTCGACGGCCTGGCGGATTTCCTTGACCCCCGCCAACACCGCCGAGACCGTCTCGAAGTGCGCATCGCAGAAGTGCGCCAGCAGCCGCGCCAGGGTGGTCTTGCCCACCCCCGGCGGCCCCCAGAAGATCATCGAGTGCAGCGCCCCCTGCTCCAGCGCCTCGCGCAGCGGTTTACCGCGCGCCAGCAGGTGCTCCTGGCCGACGTATTCGTCCAGGTTGGCCGGGCGCAGGCGGGCCGCCAGAGGCTGGGCGACGGGTTCGCTTCGAAACAGGTCCATGGCGAGCTCTGCTTACTCCTTGATGACGTCGGCGCCTTTGGGGATGTCGAACTTGAACTGGCTGTCCGGCACCGCCTGGTTGGCCTTGACGCCATTGAACAGGATGTTGGTGCGCTGGCCGACGCTGTCGATCAGCTGCATGTCATTGATCAGGCCCTTGCGGAACGACACGCGCAGCGAGTCGAACAAGGTGTCCTTGGTCTTCGGCTTGAGGGTGAAGTCCATCACGTCGCCCTGCTCCTTGGAGGTGATGTCGAAGCTCTGGCTGATCTTCGACACGTCACCAGACAGCAGCAGTGCCGGGGTCTGGTTCAGGCGCTGGTCGAGCTTCTTGATGGTCGCCTGCTCCAGGTCCGGGTCCCACAAGGTGACGTTCTTGCCGTCGGAAACCACTACCTGCTCCTGCGGCGCATTGGTGTGCCAGTAGAACAGGCCCGGGCGCTTCACCGTCATCTTGCCGGACGTTTCCTGCAGGCTGGTACCGCCTGCGTCCAGGGTCAGCTGGGAGAAGTTGGCCTCGATGGTCTGGGATTTTTCCAGCAACTGGGTCAGGCGTTGTACGTCTTGCTCACCGGCATAAGCAGTAACCGAGCCCAGGGTCAGGGCAGAAACCAACAGCATGCGAATCGCGCGCATGGGAATCCTCATTGAGCATTGAAAAGGCCGGGCGCCACCGTTGGCGCCCGACAGGGTGTTCATCAGTCGCGCGGGCCACCCGGGGCAATCACTTCCCGCGAGCCGTTGCTGTTCATCGGGGTGACCACGCCGGCCATCTCCATCGACTCGATCATCCGCGCGGCGCGGTTGTAGCCGATCTTGAGCTTGCGCTGTACGGCCGAGATGGAAGCGCGGCGGCTTTCCAGCACGAACTGCACGGCCTCATCATACAGGGCATCGGTTTCGGCATCGTCACCATCGCCACCGCCGCCGCCGCCATCGAAGCCGCTGCCGGCCTCTTCGACGCCATTGAGGATGTCGTCGTTGTAGTCCGGCGCGCCACGCAGCTTCCACGCCTCGACCGTGCGGTGCACTTCATCGTCGGAGACGAACGCACCGTGCACACGGATTGGCAGGCTGGTGCCCGGCGGCATGTACAGCATGTCACCGTGGCCGAGCAACTGTTCCGCGCCACCCTGGTCGATGATGGTCCGCGAGTCGATCTTGCTCGACACCTGGAACGCCATGCGGGTCGGGATGTTGGCCTTGATCAGGCCGGTGATCACGTCCACCGACGGGCGCTGGGTGGCGAGGATCAGGTGGATACCGGCCGCCCGCGCCTTCTGGGCGATACGGGCGATCAGCTCTTCGACCTTCTTGCCGACGATCATCATCATGTCGGCAAATTCGTCGACCACCACGACGATGGTCGGCAAGGTCTTCAGCGCCGGCGGCTCGTCGTCCATGCTCTCGCGGCGGTACAGCGGGTCGTGGATGATCTCGCCGGCTTCCTGGGCGTCCTTGATCTTGCGGTTGAAGCCGGCCAGGTTACGCACGCCCATGGCCGCCATCAGCTTGTAGCGCCGCTCCATCTCGGCCACGCTCCAGCGCAGGGCGTTGGCGGCGTCCTTCATGTCGGTGACCACCGGGCACAGCAGGTGCGGAATGCCCTCGTAGATCGACAGCTCGAGCATTTTCGGGTCGATCATGATCAGCCGCGCGTCTTCCGGGCTGGACTTGAACAGGATCGACAGGATCATCGCGTTGACACCCACCGACTTACCGGAACCGGTAGTACCGGCCACCAGCAGGTGCGGCATCTTGGCCAGGTCGGTGATCACCGGCTTGCCGCCGATGTCGTGGCCCAGGGCCAGGGTGACCGGCGATTTCTGCTCGTCGTACTCCGGCGTTGCGAGCACTTCCGAGAAGCGCACCATCTGCCGGTTTTCGTTGGGGATCTCGATACCCACGGTGGTCTTGCCGGGAATGACCTCGACCACCCGCACGCTGGTCACCGCCAGGGAACGCGCCAGGTCCTTGGCCAGGTTGGCAATGCGGCTGACTTTCACGCCAGCGGCCGGCTGGATTTCGTAACGGGTAATCACCGGGCCCGGGTGGATGGAGTCCACCGAGACTTCGACGCCGAACTCCTTGAGCTTGATTTCCAGCAACTGGCCGACACCGGCCAGGGACTCTGGCGAGTACTCGATCTTCTTCTGTTCGGCCGGGTCGAGGATGGAAATCGACGGCAAGGTCCCCTCCACGGCGCTGTCGACGAACAGCGGCGCCTGTTTTTCCTTCATGACCCGCTTGCTCGGCTCCGGCGCCTTGGCCGCGGCCGGGGGCACGATGGTCGGGGCCGCTGCTGGCTGCTCGCGGGGGACCACGGGCTCACGCGGCACGACAGGCTCGCGGGCGAGGGTTGGTTCGCGAGGCACTACAGGCTCGCGGGCGAGCGTCGGCTCACGGGACAGGGTCGGTTCACGCGGTTCGACGGGCTGGGCCGGGGCTTCCTCACCCTTGAAGATGCGCTCGCGCAGCGCCGGTTTGGCTGGCTCACGCTTGTCGCTGGCCTTTGCCCCCAGATCGAACACCGGGTCGTCCACTTCACGCAGTTGCGCCTCCAGGCGCTTGCGCTCGTTGCGTGCCTCCCACCAGCGGCTGGCCGCGCCCTGTACCAGTTCGAACAGGTCGAGGGTGATCTTGCCGGTCATGTCCATCACCTTGAACCATGACAGGTCGGTGAACACGGTCAGGCCGAACAGGAACAGGGCAATGAACATCAGGGTGCTGCCCTGCACGTTCAGCAGGTTGCGCGCCAGGTCACCGAGGCTTTCGCCCAGCGCACCGCCCGCGGAAAACGGCAGGCTCGCCGGCGGATGGAAATGGATATGCGCCAGCGCCGCGCCCGACAGCACCAGGAACACCAGGCCGATCAGCCGCCAGGAGAACAGCCAGCCGCTCCATTGCCACGGCTGGTGCCGCTCGCGGAAGATCTGCCAGGTCTTGATCGCCAGCAGCAGCGGGAAGATGTAGGCGAAGTAGCCGAGCACCATGAACAGGATGTCGGCAAAGTACGCGCCGGCACGCCCGGCGGCATTCTGCACCTGGTCGACGTTGCTGGTGTGGCTGAAGCCCGGGTCCGACGTGTCGTAGGTCAGCAGTGCCATCCACAGGTACAGGCACAGGGCGCCGACAGCGATCAACGCACCTTCCTTGAGGCGGTAATGCAGCTGCTGCCGCCACAGGGGCACGGGCAAGGGAGCTGGAGTTGCGGTGGATTTCTTCAAAACGCGTCTATTCCTGCGCGTGCTGCGCGTCCAGTAGTGATCAGCCGGTGTCTGGCCAATTAACCACTACTTTTAACATTACTGCCCGCCAGCCGCCATGACGGCACGCCGTATGGAGCTCGAGTGGGGGCGACTTTCGTATAGGTGCAATTTGAGCATGCATTGCCTTCTGTGACAAAGGCTTATGCTGTGTTTTTGCACAGGTGTGACAGCAAATGTAGCGGATGGTGCCTATGCCTTCATGAATGTGTAAGAAATTGCCTATTCTGCTGCCAGCCAATCACTGTTGAGCCTGCCAGCATTGACCCCGCAAGCCCTGCAAGCCATGCTGCCCTCTCCCCTCCCCCACCGCACGATAGACCATGCTCACCTGGCTGACCCGCGACTCGCTGACCTTCCCGCCCCTGGAAAAGGCCCTGCACGACCCCAACGGTTTGCTCGCCGCTGGCGGCGACCTGAGCCCCGAGCGCCTGGAGCAGGCCTACCGGCATGGCTGCTTTCCCTGGTATCAGGACGGCCAGCCGATTCTCTGGTGGTCACCTGACCCGCGCACCGTGCTGTTCCCTGACGAGCTGCACGTCTCGCGCTCGCTGGCCAAACTGATGCGCCAGGGCCGCTACCAGGTCAGCTTCGACACCGACTTCCCTGCGGTGATCGCCGCCTGCGCTGCCCCGCGCGACTACGCCGACGGCACCTGGATCACCGACACCATGCGCAATGCCTACTGCGAACTGCACCGGCGCGGTATTGCCCATTCGGTAGAAGTACGCGCAGACGGCGTGCTGGTCGGCGGCCTGTATGGCCTGGCCATCGGTCAGCTGTTCTTCGGCGAGTCGATGTTCAGCCGCGCCGACAATGCCTCCAAGGTCGGCTTCGTGACGCTGGTCGAACACCTGCGCCAGGCCGGCTTCGTGCTGATCGACTGCCAGATGCCCACCAACCACCTGCATAGCCTGGGCGCCCGGGCCATCAGCCGTAGCCGCTTCGCCGACTACCTGGCGCGCCACCTCGACCAGCCCAACAGTGCTACCTGGGTTTGCTAGGCGAGTTTTGCCAGCTGGCTTACACTTAAAGCAAAGTCTCACCGAGGGGGTTGATCATGACAGAGTTGGCGCGGTTGAAGTTCTATGCCACTCAACCCCACTCCTGCAGCTACCTGCCGGACGAACAGGCCACCACGCTGTTCCTCGACCCCAGCCAGCCGATGGACGTGCATGTGTATGCCGATCTCTCGGAAATGGGCTTTCGCCGCAGCGGTGACCACCTGTACCGCCCGCATTGCCAGAACTGCAATGCCTGCGTGCCAGCGCGCATCCCCGCCGCGCGCTTCATCCCCAACCGCCAGCAGCGGCGCATCCTCAAGCGTAATGCCGACCTGACCGTGACGGCGGCGCGCCCGGCGTTCAAGGAAGAATATTTCGACCTGTACCGGCGCTACATCGAGACCCGTCACGCCGATGGTGACATGTACCCGCCGAGCCGCGACCAGTTTTCCACCTTCCTGGTCCGCGACCTGCCGTTCTGCTGGTTCTACGAGTTCCGCCTCGAAGGCCGCCTGCTGGCAGTGGCCGTCTGCGACCTGCTGCCCAATGGCCTGTCGGCGGTATACACCTTCTACGAGCCGGCAGAAGAACGCCGCAGCCTCGGTCGCTTTGCCATCCTCTGGCAGATCACCGAAGCCTTGCGCCAGGATCTGGAAGCGGTGTACCTGGGTTACTGGATCAAGAACTGCAAGAAAATGAACTACAAGACGCAGTATCGGCCTATCGAGTTGTTGATAAACCAGCGCTGGGTCACCCTCAACTGAAAGCATTGGCTTGACACACAGTTTTCGGGCATAATCCACGCCACTTTTTTGCCCGGTGCGGTATGCGTCGGGCCAACACTGGATCCGAGGGCTCTACTGCATGTCGAAAGAAGACAGCTTCGAAATGGAAGGTACTGTCGTCGACACCCTGCCCAACACCATGTTCCGCGTGGAGTTGGAAAACGGGCACGTCGTAACCGCGCACATCTCCGGAAAGATGCGCAAGAACTACATCCGCATTCTCACTGGCGACAAGGTCCGCGTCGAACTGACGCCCTACGACCTGAGCAAGGGCCGCATCACTTACCGTGCGCGCTAAGCTCCAGCCATGAAAAAGCCCGGCCATGTGCCGGGCTTTTTTGTGTCTGCTTAAACCGCCTCGCGGCTCAAGCCGCTCCTGCAGGATATCGCAATCCCCTGTAGGAGCGGCTTGGGCCGCGATGGGCCGCATAGCGGCCCCATACGATTTACGCAACCTCAGCCGTAGTCTCGAAGTCGAACACCAGTTCGCCATCGCGCAGGTCGACGTGCACCACGCCGCCATGCTCGGCCAGCTCACCAAACAGGATCTCCTCAGCCAGCGGCCGCTTGATCTTGTCCTGGATAAGCCGCGCCATCGGCCGTGCACCCATCTGCACGTCGTAGCCGGAAGCAGCCAGCCAGCCGCGGGCGGCATCACTGACTTCCAGCAGCACCCGCTTGTCTTCCAGCTGCGCCTGCAACTCGATGAGGAACTTGTCGACGATGCTCTTGATCGTCTCGGTGCTGAGGCGGCCAAACTGGATGATGGTGTCCAGGCGGTTGCGGAACTCCGGCGTGAAGCTCTTGCGGATGACTTCCATGGCATCGGACGCGTGGTCCTGATGGGTGAAGCCGATCGAGGCCCGCGCGGCAGTTTCGGCGCCGGCGTTGGTGGTCATGATCAGGATCACATTGCGGAAGTCGGCCTTGCGCCCGTTGTTGTCGGTCAGGGTACCGTGGTCCATCACCTGCAGCAGCAGGTTGAAGACTTCCGGGTGAGCCTTCTCGATTTCGTCGAGCAGCAGCACGCAGTGCGGTTGCTTGGTGATCGCTTCGGTCAGCAGGCCGCCCTGGTCGAAACCAACGTAGCCAGGCGGAGCACCGATCAGCCGCGACACGGTGTGACGCTCCATGTACTCGGACATGTCGAAGCGCACCAGCTCGACGCCCAGCGCCTTGGCCAGCTGCCGCGCCGCTTCGGTCTTGCCCACACCGGTCGGGCCGGCGAACAGGAACGAACCGACCGGCTTGTCCGGCGACTTGAGGCCGGCCCGGGACAGCTTGATGGCGGTGGCCAGCGAGTCGATGGCCTGGTCCTGACCGAACACGGTCAGCTTCAGGTCGCGCTCGAGGTTACGCAGCAATTCCTTGTCGGAACTGGTGACGTGCTTCGGCGGAATCCGCGCGATCTTGGCGACAATGTCCTCGACCTGCGGCACATCGATACGCTTGACCCGGCTGGCTTCAGGCTGCAGGCGCTGATAGGCGCCCGCTTCATCAATCACGTCGATGGCCTTGTCCGGCATGTGGCGATCATTGATATAGCGCGAGGCAAGTTCGGCGGCGGCGCGCAGGGCTTCGTCGCTGTACTCGATGTTGTGGTGGCTCTCGAACCGGCCTTTCAGGCCACGCAGGATACCGACGGTGTCTTCCACCGACGGCTCGCTGACATCGACCTTCTGGAAGCGCCGCGCCAGGGCACGGTCCTTCTCGAAGATGCCGCGGAATTCCTGGAAGGTGGTCGAACCGATGCAACGAATCTCACCAGACGACAGCAGCGGCTTGAGCAGGTTGGAGGCATCCATCACCCCGCCTGACGCCGCACCGGCACCGATGATGGTGTGGATTTCATCGATGAACAGAATCGCTTGCGGGCGCTTTTTCAACTCACCGAGCAGGGCCTTGAAGCGTTTTTCGAAGTCACCGCGGTATTTGGTACCCGCCAGCAGCGCACCGAGGTCCAGCGAATAGACCACGCTCTGCGCCAGCAGGTCCGGCACCTGGCCGTCGACGATGCGTTTGGCCAGGCCTTCGGCGATGGCAGTCTTGCCGACACCGGCCTCACCGACCAGCAGCGGGTTGTTCTTGCGCCGCCGGGCCAGAATCTGCGCCACACGCTCGACTTCCTGCTCGCGCCCCACCAGCGGGTCGATTCGGCCGGCACGGGCCAGTTCGTTCAGGTTGCTGGCGTAGGCGTCCAGCGGGTTGCTCGAAGAGGAGGTTTCGCCGCCCTCTTCGTCCTGCATGTCCTGGTCGCTTTCGGAGTGCGAGCCATGGCCCGGCACTTTGGAAATGCCGTGGGCGATGTAGTTGACCACATCGATACGGGCCACGCTCTGCTGCTTCAGCAGGAACACGGCCTGGCTTTCCTGTTCGCTGAAGATCGCCACCAGCACATTGGCGCCGGTCACTTCGCGCTTGCCGGAACTCTGCACGTGGAACACGGCACGCTGCAGCACCCGCTGGAAGCCCAGGGTCGGCTGGGTTTCGCGGTCTTCATCGTTGACGGGGATCAGCGGGGTAGTGGAATCGATGAACTCTTGCAGGTCGTGCTTGAGTTTGTCGAGATTCGCGCCACAGGCGCGCAGAACGGTCGCGGCAGCCTCATTGTCAAGGAGTGCCAGCAGCAGATGTTCGACGGTCATGAACTCATGACGCTTCGAACGAGCCTCCTTGAAGGCAAGATTGAGGGTGACTTCGAGCTCGCGGTTTAACATAGCTTCACCTCATACCCAAGTGGTCGGCGATTAACCGTCCTTCTCGATTTCACAGAGTAGCGGATGCTGGCTTTCCCTGGCGTATTGGTTGACCTGCATGGCCTTCGTTTCGGCGATGTCACGGGTAAACAATCCGCACACTGCCCGCCCTTCGGTGTGGACGGTCAGCATGATCTTGGTCGCCAGCTCGCGGTTCAGACTGAAGAACGTTTCGAGCACTTCGACGACGAAATCCATCGGCGTGTAGTCATCATTGAATAAAACCACCTTGTACATCGGTGGCGCCTGCAGGATCGGCTTGGCTTCCTGTACCGCAAGCCCTGAGCCGTCGTCCTCATTCGTTTGCGGGCGATCCTGATTGAATGTTAGTCGAATCTCACTGGGTGCATGCATGGAAAGAATTTCATCATGAGCGTCAGGTTAAGGTTGTGGGTTGACTGCATTGGCGGCCGCTGGCGCACGCGCCACCTGACCTTGACTAACGGCAAAACGGTGTTACAACCAATAAGAACCCACCGTGGTCGATAAAGATCCGCGCAGTCAACCAGATTTTTCGCATGGTTCGTATGCGGATGAAGTGGATGATACTCCAGTGATGGAGTCCTTTGCAGAGGGACATAGGGATGGCAAGCGGTAAAGTCAAGTGGTTCAACAATGCCAAGGGCTACGGATTCATCAATGCTGACGGCGATAGCGAAGACCTCTTCGCCCATTACTCCGCCATCCAGATGGACGGCTACAAGACGCTGAAGGCCGGACAGGTGGTGGTGTTCGACATCGTGCAGGGCCCCAAGGGCAAGCACGCGGTGAACATTTCCGGTAACGCCAGCGTCAGGCCGGAGCCCGTTCCGGAGGTCGTCGTCGCCAACGCCTGAGCCATCCCGCTCTGCCGGCAAACGAACGCACCGGCCGCCCCTTGTGGAGCGGCCGGTTTTTATTGCATTACATGTGCTTGATCATTTCATCGCCAAAACCTGAGCTACTTACCAGCGTGGCACCCTCCATCAAGCGCTCGAAGTCGTAGGTCACGGTCTTGGCGGCAATCGCACCATTGGTGCCCTTGATGATCAGGTCGGCCGCTTCAGTCCAGCCCATGTGCCGCAGCATCATCTCCGCCGACAGGATGACCGAGCCAGGATTGACCTTGTCCTGCCCGGCATATTTCGGGGCGGTACCATGGGTAGCCTCGAACATGGCCACGGTGTCGGACAGGTTGGCGCCCGGCGCGATGCCGATGCCACCCACTTCTGCCGCCAGGGCATCGGACAGGTAGTCACCGTTCAGGTTGAGCGTGGCAATCACGTCGTACTCGGCAGGGCGCAGCAGGATCTGCTGGAGCATGGCGTCGGCGATGGCGTCCTTGACGATCACTTCACGGCCGCTCTTGGGGTTCTTGAACTTCATCCATGGGCCGCCGTCGAGCAGTTCGGCCCCAAACTCGTCGCGGGCCACTTCGTAGCCCCAATCCTTGAAGGCACCCTCGGTGAACTTCATGATGTTGCCCTTGTGCACCAGGGTCAGCGATTCGCGATCATTGTCCACCACATATTGCAGGGCCTTGCGCACCAGGCGCTTGGTGCCCTCGCGCGAGACCGGCTTGACGCCGATGCCGCAGTCCTGGTCGAAACGGATCTTGGTGACACCCATTTCCTCCTTGAGGAACTTGATCACCTTGTTCGCTTCAGGCGAGCCGGCCTTCCACTCGATGCCGGCATAGATGTCTTCGGAGTTCTCACGGAAGATCACCATGTCGACATCGCCGGGCTTTTTCACCGGACTGGGCACGCCCTGGAACCACAGCACCGGGCGCAGGCACACGTAAAGGTCGAGCTGCTGGCGCAAAGCCACGTTGAGCGACCGGATACCCCCGCCGACCGGCGTGGTCAGCGGCCCCTTGATCGAGACAACGTAGTCCTTCACCGCATCCAGGGTCTCCTGGGGCAGCCAGGTGTCCTGGTCGTACACCTGGGTGGCCTTCTCGCCGGCATACACCTCCATCCAGGCGATCTTGCGCTTGCCGCCATAGGCTTTCTGCACGGCGGCATCGACCACCTTGATCATCACTGGCGAGACGTCGACGCCAATCCCGTCACCTTCAATATAAGGAATGATCGGGTTGTCGGGCACGTTGAGCGAATGGTCGGCATTGACGGTGATCTTGGTGCCGTCGGTCGGAACCTTGATTTTCTGGTATCCCATGCTTGCACTACTCCGCTGTCGGGTGTGATTGGACATCATGCGATCCAATGAGCCTAAACCACATCCGTCGACCTGCAAGCGGTGCGTCATTACGCCACATTGCCCCTACGTCTTTGGTCTTATAAATGGCACCGATGTCACTTCGCCTTGCTGATTAGCCCGAATGGTTTGGTATACTCCGCCGCGACCGAAGGGTCATCGGGGCGAATCCCAGGAAAATGCGGACCGCCCTTGGCCAGGAATGGCCACCAAGCCTGGCCAGAAAAGTCTGGACTGTTACCGCAGCTCAGCATTGACGCTCGACTGATGCATCCACCATCACCGCTCGCAGCCTCTCGACTTTCCGCTCATGGCGTTGCCAGGGCGATGCGCCTACCCTGCGCACCACGAGACTCGAGCACGCTCAGCACACAGAGAGTTAACCCGCATGCCCACCCGTTCCAAGATCATCTATACCTTCACCGACGAAGCCCCCGCCCTCGCCACCTACTCGCTGCTGCCGATCGTCGAAGCCTTCACCGCTTCCGCTGACATCGCCGTCGAAACTCGCGACATCTCCCTGGCTGGCCGTATCCTTGCCGCCTTCCCGGAGCAACTGGGCGCAGAGAAGCAAGTAGGCGATCACCTGGCGGAACTGGGCCAGCTGGCCACCACTCCTGAAGCCAACATCATCAAGCTGCCGAACATCAGCGCCTCGGTACCGCAGCTCAAGGCCGCGATCAAGGAACTGCAGGGCAAGGGCTTCAACATCCCTGACTACGCCGACGAGCCATCCACCGAGGCCGAGAAAGAATCCCGCGCCCGCTACGACCGCATCAAGGGTTCGGCCGTGAACCCGGTGCTGCGCGAAGGCAACTCCGACCGCCGCGCCCCGCTTTCGGTCAAGAACTACGCCCGCAAGCACCCGCACAAGATGGGCGCCTGGGCCGCCGACTCGAAGTCGCACGTTGCCCACATGAACAATGGCGACTTCTACGGCAGCGAAAAAGCCGCACTCATCGAGGCTGACGACAACCTGCGCATCGAGCTGGTCGGCAAAGATGGCAGCACCACCGTGCTGAAAGCCAAGACTGCCGTCAAAGCCGCCGAAATCGTCGACTGCGCCACCATGAGCCGCAAGGCCCTGAAAGCCTTCATCACCGAACAGATCGCCGATGCCAAGGCCTCCGGCGTACTGCTGTCGGTGCACCTGAAAGCCACCATGATGAAGGTTTCCGACCCGATCATGTTCGGCGTCATCGTCGAAGCGTTCTACGACGAGGTACTGGCCAAGCACGCAGCAGCCCTGGCTGAAGTAGGCTTCAACGCCAACAACGGCATCGGCGACCTGTACGCGCGCATCAAGGACCTGCCAGCCGACAAGCAGGCCGAGATCGAAGCCGACATCCAGGCCCTGTACGCCGAGCGTCCAGCCCTGGCCATGGTCAACTCCGACAAGGGCATCACCAACCTGCACGTGCCGAGCGACGTCATCGTCGACGCCTCGATGCCAGCGATGATCCGCGACTCGGGCAAGATGTGGAACAGCGCCGGTGAACTGCAGGATGCCAAGGCGATCATCCCGGATCGTTGCTACGCCGGCATCTACCAGGCCACCATCGAAGACTGCAAGGCCAACGGCGCCTTCGACCCGACCACCATGGGCAGCGTGCCGAACGTCGGCCTGATGGCGCAGAAGGCCGAAGAGTACGGTTCCCACGACAAGACCTTCCAGATCCAGGCCGACGGCGTAGTACGCGTGGTCGATGGCAAAGGCAACGTCGTTCTGGAGCAGAACGTCGAAGCCGGTGACATCTTCCGCATGTGCCAGACCAAAGACGCGCCGATCCAGGACTGGGTCAAGCTGGCCGTCAACCGTGCCCGCCTGAGCAACACCCCGGCGGTGTTCTGGCTGGACCCGGCCCGCGCCCACGACGGCGTGATGATCGAGAAGGTACAGAAGTACCTGAAGGACCACGACACCACTGGCCTGGACATCCGTGTCCTGGCGCCGGTCGACGCGATCAAGTTCTCCCTGGCCCGCATCCGCGAAGGCAAGGACACCATCTCGGTGACCGGCAACGTGCTGCGCGACTACCTGACCGACCTGTTCCCGATCATGGAACTGGGCACCAGCGCCAAGATGCTGTCGATCGTGCCGCTGATGAACGGCGGTGGCCTGTTCGAAACCGGCGCCGGCGGTTCGGCTCCGAAGCACGTGCAGCAGCTGGTGGAAGAGAACTTCCTGCGCTGGGACTCGCTGGGTGAATTCCTGGCCCTGGCCGCTTCCCTGGAGCACCTGGGCAACACCTACGACAACCCGCGCGCCAAGGTCCTGGCCAACACCCTGGACCAGGCAACCGGCAAGTTCCTCGACACCAACAAGTCGCCTTCGCGCAAAGTCGGTGGTATCGACAACCGCGGCAGCCACTTCTACCTGACCCTGTACTGGGCCCAGGCGCTGGCTGCACAGAGCGATGACGCCGCCCTGCAGGCGCGCTTCGCCCCACTGGCCAAGACCCTGACCGAGAACGAGGAGACCATCGTCGCCGAGCTCAACGCCGTTCAGGGCAAGCCGGCCGACATCGGTGGCTACTACGCCCCGGATGCCGAGCTGACCGCCAAGGTGATGCGCCCAAGCCAGACCCTGAACAGCGCCATTGCCGCCCTGTAAGGTTCGCTTGAAGTAACCGCACAAACCCCGGCCACGCACCGGGGTTTGTGCTTTCTGGACAAAGGACCGCGCAAATGACCTGGCAACCGCACATCACCGTCGCCACCATCGTCGAAGACCAAGGCAAGTTCCTTTTCGTCGAAGAATTCAAGGCTGGCCAGCACGTCTTCAACCAACCCGCCGGCCACCTCGAACCCAACGAGACCCTGCCCCAGGCCGCCCTGCGCGAAACCCTGGAAGAAACCGCCTGGGAAGTCGAGCTCACCGGCGTGGTCGGCATCTACCTCTACACCGCCCCGAGCAATGGCGTGACCTACCAGCGCATCTGCTTCGCCGCCCGCCCGCTGCGCCAGCATGCCGACCTGGCCCTGGACAGCGACATCGTCCGCGCTGTGTGGCTGACCCGTGACGAACTGCTGGCCGACCCCACCCGCTGGCGCAGCGAACTCGTGCCGCGCTGCCTGGACGATTACCTCGCCGGCCCGCTGCACAGCCTTGACTTGCTGCGTGACTGACGCGCCGCGCCGGTTTTGCTAGAATCGGCGTTTTTCCCCCTTGATACACACCGGTACCCATGACCAGCCCAGCACTCAAAGACCCCGCCAAGACCCGCGTCATCGTCGGCATGTCCGGCGGCGTGGACTCTTCCGTCTCCGCCCTTCTGCTTCTGGAGCAGGGCTACCAGGTGGAAGGGCTGTTCATGAAGAACTGGGAAGAAGACGACGGCACCGAATACTGCACCGCCCGTGAAGACCTGGCCGACGCCCAGGCCGTGTGCGACCGCATTGGCATCAAGCTGCACACTGCCAACTTCGCCGCCGAGTACTGGGACAACGTGTTCGAGCACTTCCTCGAGGAATACAAGGCTGGCCGCACGCCGAACCCGGACATCCTCTGCAACCGTGAAATCAAGTTCAAGGCGTTCCTCGATTATGCCCTGTCGCTGGGTGCCGACCTGATCGCCACTGGCCACTACGTGCGCCGCCGCGACTCCGGCGCGCTCACCGAACTGCTCAAAGGCCTAGACCCGAACAAGGACCAGAGTTACTTCCTGCATGCAGTTGGCGGCAAGGAAATCGCCCGTACCCTGTTCCCGGTCGGCGAGCTGGAAAAGCCCGAGGTGCGCGCCATCGCCGAAAAACACGGCCTGGCCACCGCCAAGAAAAAGGACTCCACCGGCATCTGCTTCATCGGCGAGCGCCGCTTCAGCGATTTCCTCAAGCAGTACCTGCCGGCCCAGCCCGGTAACATCGAGACCACTGATGGCGAAGTGATCGGCCGCCACCACGGCCTGATGTACCACACCATCGGCCAGCGCCAGGGGCTGGGTATCGGCGGCCTGAAGGACGCCGGCGACGAGCCGTGGTACGTGCTGCACAAGGACCTGACCCGCAATGTGCTGGTGGTCGGCCAGGGCAATGAACACCCGTGGCTGTTCTCCCGTGCCCTGCTCGCCTCGGAAATCTTCTGGGTCAACCCGGTCGACCTGAGCAGCCCACGCCGGCTGACCGCCAAGGTGCGCTACCGCCAGAGCGACCAGCAATGCACGCTGGAGCTGACCGCAACCGGCTACCGCGCCGTGTTCGACGAACCGCAGCGCGCCGTGACCCCGGGCCAGTCGGTGGTGTTCTATGACGGCGAGGTGTGCCTGGGCGGCGGCGTGATCGAAACCGCCGAGCCGTGGAGCCCGCGCGCATGAGCAACCTGCAGGAGCAGCTGATTGCCTTGGGCGGCGTGTTCCAGGCCGCCGTGCTGGTCGACCGCATCGCCCGCACCGGCCAGGCCAGCGAAGCCAACATCGGCTGCATGCTGGGCAGCCTGCTGGTGCGCGACCCCAAGGACACCCTGGAGGTGTTCGGCGGCGACGACCTCAACCTGCGCGACGGTTACCGCGCCCTGGTCGGCGCCCTCGAGCGCGACCCCAGCAGCCTGCAACGCGAACCGCTGCGCTACGCACTGTCGATGCTGGGTCTTGAGCGTCAGCTGAACAAGCGCGGCGACCTGCTCGAGACCATCGGCAACCGCCTGCCGCAAATCCAGTCCCAGGCCGACCATTTCGGCCTGGTTCACGAAAACGTCATCGCTTCCAGTGGAGCCTTGTACCAGGACACCCTGAGCACCCTGCGCCAGCGCATCCAGGTGCATGGCGACATGCGCTTCCTGCAGCAGGCCAGCAACGCCTCGAAAATCCGCGCCCTGCTGCTGGCCGGTATCCGTGCCGCACGCCTGTGGCGTCAGCTGGGCGGGCATCGCTGGCAGCTGGTGTTCAGCCGGCGCAAGCTGCTCAACGAACTGTACGACATGATGCGTTCGCCGTCCTGACCCTGTGGGAGCGGCCTTGTGTCGCGAACGGGCCGCAGCGCGGCCCCTGGGTCTCGAGCCTGACTCACAGATTGCTGGGGCTGCTACGCAGCCCTTTCGCGACGCAAGGCCGCTCCCACAAAGGCACGACCGCATTGATTTATTGAGCCGACCTTTGGTCAGCCACCCGACTCGGGCGCGAAATTCATGTATGATATGCGCCCTTCCAAAAGCCTGACTGTCCGAGAACACCCCATGCAGCTTTCTTCGCTCACTGCGGTTTCCCCTGTAGACGGCCGTTACGCCGGCAAAACCCAGGCCTTGCGCCCCATTTTCAGCGAATTCGGCCTGATCCGTTTCCGCGCCCTGGTCGAAGTGCGCTGGCTGCAGCGCCTGGCCGCGCACCCGCAGATCGGCGAAGTGCCGGCGTTCTCCGCCGAAGCCAATGCCCTGCTGGACAGCCTGGCCACCGATTTCAAGCTCGAGCACGCCGAACGCGTCAAGGAGATCGAGCGCACCACCAACCACGACGTCAAGGCGATCGAATACCTCCTCAAGGAGCAGGCCGCCAAGCTGCCTGAGCTGGCCAAGGTCAGCGAGTTCATCCACTTCGCCTGCACCAGCGAGGACATCAACAACCTGTCCCACGCCCTGATGCTGCGCGCCGGCCGTGACGATGTGCTGCTGCCGCTGATGCGTCAGATCGCCGACGCCATCCGCGCCCTGGCCCATGCCCATGCCGACGTGCCGATGCTCTCGCGCACCCACGGCCAGCCGGCTTCGCCGACCACCCTGGGCAAAGAGCTGGCCAACGTCGTGTACCGCCTGGAGCGCCAGATCGCCCAGGTTGCCGCCGTGCCGCTGCTGGGCAAGATCAACGGCGCCGTGGGCAACTACAACGCCCACCTGTCGGCTTACTCGCAGATCGACTGGGAACAGAACGCCCGCGCCTTCATCGAAGACGAGCTGGGCCTGCAGTTCAACCCGTACACCACCCAGATCGAGCCGCACGACTACATCGCCGAACTGTTCGACGCGATCGCTCGCTTCAATACCATCCTCATCGACTTCGACCGCGACGTCTGGGGCTACATCTCGCTGGGCTACTTCAAGCAGAAGACCGTGGCCGGCGAAATCGGCTCGTCGACCATGCCGCACAAGGTCAACCCGATCGACTTCGAAAACTCCGAAGGCAACCTGGGCATCGCCAACGCGCTGTTCCAGCACCTGGCGAGCAAGCTGCCGATCTCGCGCTGGCAGCGTGACCTGACCGACTCCACTGTGCTGCGCAACCTGGGCGTGGGCTTCGCCCACAGCGTCATCGCCTACGAAGCCAGCCTGAAAGGCATCGGCAAGCTGGAAGTCAACGAAGCCCGCATCGCCGCCGACCTGGATGCCTGCTGGGAAGTCCTCGCCGAGCCGATCCAGACCGTGATGCGTCGCTTCAACATCGAGAACCCCTACGAGAAGCTCAAGGAGCTGACCCGTGGCAAGGGCATCACGCCAGAAGCGCTGCTGACCTTCATCGACGGCCTCGACATGCCGGCCGACGCCAAGGCCGAGCTGAAGCTGCTGACCCCGGCTACCTACATCGGTAACGCGGCAGCCCAGGCCAAACGCATCTAAGCGGACCGTCGCGTTCAACGCCCGGCCTGGCCGGGCGTTTTTATTCGCGGACGAAAATTACGTTTTTTCAATAGGTTGAACATGAATCCTGATACTCCACTGCAGCTGCTCGGCGGCATCTCGGCCCGCGAATTCATGCGCGACTACTGGCAGAAGAGGCCGCTGCTGGTGCGCCAGGCCTTCCCGGACTTCGAAAGCCCGATCGACCCCGACGAGCTGGCCGGCCTGGCCCTGGAAGAGGAAGTCGAGTCGCGCATCGTCCTCGAACACGGCGCCCACCCGTGGGAGCTGCGCCGCGGCCCGTTCAGCGAAGACACCTTTGCCGAACTGCCAGAGAAGGACTGGACCCTGCTGGTGCAGGCCGTCGACCAGTTCGTACCGGAAGTCGCCGAGCTGCTCGAGCACTTCCGCTTCCTGCCGAGCTGGCGTATCGATGACGTGATGATCAGCTTCGCCACCCCAGGTGGCAGTGTCGGCCCGCACTTCGACAATTACGACGTGTTCCTGCTGCAGGGCCACGGCGAGCGCAACTGGAAAATCGGCCAGATGTGCAACAGCGACAGCCCGCTGCTGGAGCACGCCGACCTGCGCATCCTGGCCGAATTCGAACAGAGCGGCGAATGGACCCTGGAGCCGGGCGACATGCTCTACCTGCCGCCGCGCCTGGCCCACTACGGCGTCGCCGTGGACAACTGCCTGACCTACTCGGTCGGCTTCCGCGCCCCAAGCGCCGCCGAAGTGCTGACCCACTTCACCGATTTCCTCGGCCAGTTCCTGCCGGACGAAGAGCGCTACAGCGACGCCGACGCGCAACCAGCCAGCGACCCGCACCAGATCCAGCACGACGCCCTCGACCGCCTCAAGGCGCTGATCGACAAGCACACCAACGACAAGGACCTGCTGCTGACCTGGTTCGGCCAGTTCATGACCGAGCCGCGCTACCCGGAGCAGGTGGTCGGTGAAGAAATGGACGAAGACGAGCTGATCGAAGCGCTGGAAGACGGCGCCATCCTGATCCGCAACCCGAGCGCGCGGCTGGCCTGGTCCGAACTCGGCGACGACCTGATGCTGTTCGCCAGCGGCCGTAGCTGCCCACTGCCGGCCAAGCTGCGCGAGCTGCTGAAGCTGGTGTGCTCGGCCGATGCGTTACACATCGACAACCTCGAGCAGTGGTTGCAGGATGAAGATGGCCTTATGCTGGTCCAGCAGCTGATCAAACAAGGAAGCCTGGGATTCGCCAATGAATAAGATTCGTGTGCGCCTTGCCGACTGGCACAAGGATAACGCTGATATCCGCCGTATCCGCGAAGCCGTGTTCATTGCCGAGCAGCATGTACCGCCAGAGCTGGAGTGGGATTCGGACGATCCGGGCGCCGCACACTTCCTGGCGCTGGAAGGCGACTATCCGATCGGCACGGCTCGCCTGCTGCCTGACGGCACCATTGGCCGGGTCTCGGTGCTCAAGGACTGGCGTGGGTTGAAGGTCGGCGATGCACTGATGAATGCAGTGATCGTCGAAGCGCAGAACCGTGACCTGAAGCAGCAGATGCTCAGTGCACAGGTGCATGCCACGCCGTTCTACGAGCGCCTGGGCTTTCGCGTAGTCAGCGAGGAGTTCCTCGAAGCCGGTATTCCGCACGTGGACATGGTGCGCGACTCGCGCGCCTGATCCAGCAATTCGCCGCTCCCACAGGGATCGCGCTAACTTCCAGCAAAAATTAACCTGTACATCCATCCAGATAAAACTTGCCTCCGGGCCCCCGCTTGCGCATCCTAGTGCCCATCATTCCCCGATGAAGCGTTCCCGGCCATGCGCCTGTTCCTCTGCGAAAAACCCTCCCAGGCCAAAGACATCGCCAAGGTGCTCGGTGCCAACCGCAAGGCCGACGGCTGCTGGCAGGGCACCGACGTCTGCGTGACCTGGTGCATCGGCCACCTGCTGGAAACCGCCCCGCCCGACAGCTACGACGACCGCTACAAGCGCTGGAACCTGGCCGACCTGCCGATCATCCCGGCAACGTGGAAGATGCTGGTCAAGCCCAAGACCGCCAGCCAGTTCAAGGCGGTCAAGCGCCTGCTCGGCGAGGCCCGCGAACTGGTGATCGCCACCGACGCCGACCGCGAAGGTGAAATGATTGCCCGCGAGCTGGTCGAGCACTGCCGCTACCGCGGCCCGATCCAGCGCCTGTGGCTGTCGGCCCTGGACGACGCTTCGATCCGCAAGGCCCTGGCGCGCCTGCTGCCCGGCCAGGAAACCTTCAACCTCTACCATTCGGCCCTGGGCCGCTCCCGCGCCGACTGGCTGATCGGCATGAACATGAGCCGGCTGTTCACCCTGCTCGGCCGCCAGTCCGGCTACCAGGGCGTGCTGCCAGTGGGGCGGGTGCAAACCCCTACCCTGCGCCTGGTGGTCGACCGCGACCGCAGTATCGCTGATTTCGTGCCCGTGCCGTTCTGGGCCATCGATGTCCAGCTGGAAAGTGCCGGCCAGGCTTTCAACGCCCAGTGGCGCGCACCGCAAGACACCTGCGACGACCAAGGCCGCTGCCTGAACCAGGCGCTGGCCCGGCAGGCTGCTGGCGACATGCACGATGCCGGTACGGCGCGGGTATCGAAAGTCGCCACCGAGCGCGTGCGCGAGGCCGCACCGCTGCCCTTCGACCTCGGTACCCTGCAGGAGTTGTGCTCGAAAAAGTTCGGCCTCGGCGCCCAGGAAACCCTCGACATCGCCCAGGCGCTGTACGAGACCCACAAGCTGATCACCTACCCGCGCAGCGACTGCGGCTACCTGCCCGTCAGCCAGCACAGCGAGGCGCCCGCCATCCTCGCGGCGCTGCAGCGGGCGGACGCCAGCCTGGCGCCGCTGCAGGCTCACCTGGAGCCGCAGCGCCGCTTCCGCGCCTGGAACGACGCCAAGGTCAGCGCCCACCACGGCATCATCCCCACGGCAGCCGCCAGCGACCCGGCACGCCTGCCGGCCAAGCACAAGGCGGTCTATACCCTGATCCGTGCCCGCTACCTGGCGCAGTTCCTGCCCAACCACGAGTACGATCGCACCCAGGCCGAGTTCGCTTGCGCCGGCCATGCCCTGCGCGCCGTCGGCAAGCAGATCGTCGAACCCGGCTGGCGCCGCGCCCTCCCCGAAGCACTGACCCCGGCCAAGGGCCGCGAGGCCCAGCCAGCCCAGGTGCTGCCGGCCCTGCGCGAAGGCCAGGACTGCAACGTGCATGATGTGCAACTGAAGGACCTGTGGACCCAGCCACCGAAACCGTTTACCGAAGGCGACCTGATCAAGGCGATGAAGAACGTCGCCAAGCTGGTGGACGACCCACGGCTGAAACAGAAGCTCAAGGAAACCACCGGCATCGGCACCGAAGCGACCCGTGCCAGCATCATCCAGGGCTTGCTCGACCGCGGTTATCTGGTGAAGAACGGCAAGGCCCTGTCTGCCACCCCGGCCGCGCTCAGCCTGATTGACGCCGTGCCCCGCGCCATTGCCGACCCTGGTACCACGGCCATCTGGGAACAAGCACTGGACATGGTGCAGAGCGGCGAGATGAGCCTGGAAGAATTCGTCACCCGGCAGTCGGCGTGGATGGGCAAGCTGGTGGAACGTTGCCGCGGGATGCGCATGACCATTACTGGCCCGGCGGTAGGCAAGGCGGCGCCGTGGAAGAAGAAGCGGCGCAGCGGTGCCACAAAAGGCAAGGCGGCCGAAGGCAAAAACACTGCCCGCAAACCAAGGCGCAAAGCTCCGAGCTGATGGGTTGCCCGCAATGAGGCCAGCACGGGCAACACAACATGCCTGTCAGGTACCACTTTTCAACCGGCTGAACGCCCGGGTCAGCTCGCGGTTGAACGCCTTGCCATTGTCATTCTTGCCATACAACCGCGCCCGCACCTCAGCCGGCGGGTAGGTCCCCGGCGCATTGCGGATCTGCGCAGCCACCAGCTGATCCGCCGCCGTGATCGCATTGGCGTAGTGGATGGTGTCGGTAATCGGCGCGATCACATCCGGTCGCATCAGGTAATCCACCAGCTTCCACGCAGCGTCCGGGTGTGGCGCATCCTTGGGCACCACCAGTGCATCCAGCCAGATCAACGTGCCCTCCTTCGGGATGCTGTAGTCCAGCTCAAACGCCTTGCCCGCCTGCTGCGCCTGCCCCTGGGCGATGGCCACGTTGCCGTTCCACGACATTGCCACGCAGGTCTCGCCATTGGCCAAGTCGTTGATGTTGCGGTCGTTGTCGAAGTAGCGAATGTACGGGCGCACCTTGCGCAGTTGCACCTCCGCCGCCTTCAGGTCTTCAAGACGCTGCTGGTTGATGTCCAGGCCCATATAGCGCATCACGGCGGCGAACACTTCATTGGGGTCGTTGAGCAGGCTCACCCCGCAATCGGCAAATTTCGCCACCACCTGCGGGTCGAACAGCATCGCCCAGCTGTCCAGCGGCGCATCGCCCATGCGCGCAGTCACCGCCTGCTGCTGGTAACCCACCCCTGTGGTGCCCCAGGCATAGGTCCCGGCATAGCGGTTGCCCGGGTCGAACACGGCCATGTGCTGGCGGAACTCTTCACCCACCCCGGCCAGGTGCGGCAGTTGCGCCTTATCCAGCGGCTGCAGGGCGCCACTGGCAATGGCCCGGCTCAGGTGCTGGCCGGCGGTGAGCACCACGTCGTAGCCACTGCCACCGGTCAGCAGCTTGGTCTCGGCGGTTTCCAGCGAGTCGAAGTGGTCGGCCACCACACGAATGCCGGTTTCCTTTTCGAACCGGGTCAAGGTATCGGGGGCAAGGTACTCGCCCCAGATGTACAGGTTGACGGTCGGCTGTTGTGCGTCGGCAGCCTGGGCCGCAGTAGCGGCGCAGCCCAGGGCGAGCGCAAGGGTCAGTGCGCTCGGCTTCATCAGCGGCGGCCTCCAGCGTATTGCGGCATGGTGATGCACGCGACATTACCGCCACCCAGCAGGATTTCGCGGGAATTCTCGATGCCGATGATGCGGTGATCGGGGAACAGCTCGGCCAGGGTCGCCTGGGCAATGGCATCATTGCGGTCGCCGAACAGCGGTACGACGATGGCCGAATTGCCCGCGTAATAGTTGATGTACGAGGCACAGATCCGGGTACCGGCCTCACGCAGGTGAGTACCTTCGACCTGGTCCAGCCCCGCGGCCTCTTCGGCCGTCCATTGCAGCACGTCAGGTTGCGGCAGCTTGTGCACCTTCAGTTCACGGCCACGGGCATCGCGGGTGCTGCGCAGGATGTCGTAGGCCTCCTGGTAGATTTCCCACTGCGGGTCGTCACGGTTGTCGGTCCATTGCAGCACCACTTCACCGGGGCGCACGAAGCAGGCCAGGTCGTCGACGTGGCCATCGGTCTCGTCGAACTTGCAGCCACGCGGCAGCCAGATCACCTGCTCGGCTCCCAGGTAGTCTTCAAGGCGACGGGTCACCTCGGCCTTGCCCAGGTGGGCGTTGCGGTTGCGGTTCAGCAGGCATTGCTCGGTGGTCAGCAGGCTGCCCTGGCCGTCGCTCTGGATGCCGCCAAGCTCGGCGATCAGCGGCGCGCGATAGCGGTCCAGGCCCTCGATCTCGAGGATTTTCTGGGCGATCTGGTCGTCCTTGTCCCACGGGTAGTAGAGCCCGCCATCGAGGCCGCCATAGGCGTTGAATTCAAAGTCGACGCCACGCACTTCACCCCTGTTGTCATTGATCACGAAGCATGGACCGCTGTCACGGAACCAGGTGTCGTTGCAGGTCATCTCCACCACCCGCACCTGCGGTGGCAGCAGGCGCCGGGCATTGGCGTACTGGCCAGCGGAGGCGCAGACCGTGACCGGCTCGCTGGAGGCGATTGCCGTGACGATCTCGACCCAGACCTTCTGCGCAGGCTTGGCGCCATTGCGCCAGACATCCGGGCGCTCTGGCCAGCCGAGCCAGCAACCCGCCTTGCGCTCGAATTCGCCGGGCAGGCGGAAGCCATCGGCCTTGGGGGTGGTGGTGAGCGAACGTGCCATGGGTCAACCTCGTATCGGTGGGTGATAGCTGCACGCTACGCCGCCTCGCTTGCGGCATCCAACGATGAAAACTCAGCGATAGCTGAATTCAATTCAGCTATCGCCCAGCTGTTCGATGAACCATTCGATGAAGTCAGCCACCGGTGCCCGCTCAAGGCGCAGCCGTTCGCACACCAGCGCGTACTGCCCCTGGGCCGTCACGCTGGCACTGAACGGGCGTACCAACCGGCCGCTCTGCAGGTCGGCCTGGCAGGTCAGGTTGTCGCCCATCGCCACGCCCTGCCCCAGCAGCGCAGCCTCCAGCGCCAGCGCGGCATGGGGAAAATACAGCTGCCGGGTAGGCAAGGCGTCCTCGGCGTGAGTGGCCAGCCAGGTGGTCCAGGTGCGGCCGTCCTGGTCATCGTGCAACAGGCAATGGCGCACCAGGTCGCGTGGGCGCTTGAGCCCGCCCTGGTTGAACAGGCCGGGGCTGCACACCGGGAAGAACTGCAGCAGCGGCAGGGGCCGGACGAAATGGGTGCTGGCGTCCAGCGCACCGGTGCCGTAGGTGATGGCCAGGTCGACGTCCAGCGCCGGGGCGCCGGCATCGATCGGTTGATCGTGCAGGTGCAGGGTGATGTGAGGGTAACGGCTACTGAAGTCGGCCAGGCGCGCGACCAGCCATTTCTGCGCGAGCTCAGCTGTGACCGCCACCCTCAGTACCGCTTGCGATGCCGGGTCGCGCAGTTCGTCACAGGCCTTGCCGATCAGTTCGAAGGCCTGCTGCAGGTGATGCAGCAAGCGTTCGGCTTCGGCGCTGGGGCGCACCTGGCGGCCGACGCGCTCGAACAGGGCGACGCCAAGCTGCTCCTCGAGCTGACGAATCTGATGGCTGACGGCACTGTCGGTCACGCACAGCTCGGCAGCGGCGCGGCCGAAATGGCCATGGCGGGCGGCGCATTCGAAAGTGCGCAGGGCGGTCAAGGAAGGCAGGCGGCGCATTGTTTTTCCTGTCAGGGCCAAGGGGGCCGCTTTGCGGCCCTATCGCGACGCAAGGCCGCTCCCACATTGATCGGCGTTCACAGGTCCTTGTGGGAGCGGCCTTGTGTCGCGAAAGGGCTGCGCAGCAGCCCCCGGATCATATAGCCAACCCCACAGAAAAGACGAACGGCTCTGGCGCCATGAAAATTCACTGCTAGATTTTCATGAAAATAATCACAATAAATTTCACGAGGCCAAGGCATGTTCAAGCAATCCGCCCAACACGTCGCCAGTTACTACGCCCGGACCTACCCCGCCAGCATCCCCCTGCGCCCTACCCTGCAAGGCTCGCACGACACCGATGTGCTGATCATCGGCGCCGGTTTCAGCGGCCTGCACACCGCGCTGCGCCTGACCCTGGCCGGCAAGCGCGTGACCCTGCTGGAAGCCAGCCGGGTGGCCTGGGCCGCTTCCGGGCGCAACGGTGGCCAGGCGCTGCTGGGCTGGTCGTGCGATATGCCGCCCCTGGAGAAAGCGCTGGGCGTGGAACGCACCCGACGCCTGTGGGACAGCATGTGCTGGGCCGCCGACGAAATGCGCGAGCTGCCCCTGCGCCATGGCTTCGACATCGATTACCGGCTCGGCAGCCTGTGGACCGCCGTGCTGCCCCGGCGCGTAAAGATGCTCGAAGAAGCCCTGCACGATGCCGAGCACAAATGGGGCTACGACGCCCTGCGCCTGATCGGCCGCGACGAGCTGGCGCAATGGATCGACAGCCCGCGCTACCAGGCCGCGCTGTATGACGCCAAGGGTGCGCACCTCAACCCGCTGAAACTTGCCCAGGGCCTGGCCGCCACGATCGAAGCCCATGGCGGGCGCATCTTCGAGCAGAGCCAGGTGCTCGGCTATCAGCCCAGCGCCAACGGCTACGTGGCCCGCACCGAGCATGGCGAGGTGCGCTGCGGGGTGCTGGTACTGGCTTGCAATGCCTACATCGACCGCCTCGACCGCAGCCTGTCGCGCCGGCTGTTGCCAGTCGGGTCGTACCAGGTAGCTACCGCACCGCTGGATGCCGAGTTCGCCCGCTCGCTGCTGCCGCGCAACAGCTGCGTGATCGACAACCAGTTCGTGCCCGACTACTTCCGCCTCACCCCCGATCACCGCCTGCTGTTCGGCGGTGGCTGCACCTACCTGGGCGGCATCCCCAAGGACGTCGCCAGCGCCACGCGCCCCTACCTGGAACGGGTGTTCCCGCAACTGGCCGGGGTGGCCATCGACTATGCCTGGGGCGGCCACATCGACTGCAGCATCCAGCGCACCCCGGACGTCGGCCGCGAGGGCCAGCGCTATTGGCTGCAAGGCTTCTCTGGCCATGGCGTGCTGCCGACCCTGGCCGCCGCGCGGGCGGTCAGCGATGCCATTCTCGGCGACGACGACCTGCTGGCGTTGTACCAGGGCATCGACAACGGCCGCTTCCCGGGCGGTGACCTGCTGGCCGCACCGCTGGAGGCAGCGGCCAAGGCCTGGTACAGGATGCGCGATCATGTCTGAAGACGCCCAGCGCCTGGCCCTGCTGATTCGCGACTTGCGCAAGCACCGCGGGCTGACCCTCGATGAGCTGGCGGGCAAGGTCAAACGCTCGCTGGGTTTCCTGTCCCAGGTCGAACGCGGCCTGTCGCAGCCGACCGTGGCCGACCTTACAGCCATCAGCGAAGCCTTGCAGGTGCCGACCACCTACTTCTACCAGGCCAGCCAGCCACCCGCGCTGGACTGGGTCACCCGCCCCGGCGAGCGGCGCACCCTCTACTACGCCGAAGGCATCAGCGACGTGCTGGTCTCACCGACCCTCAACGGCCGTTTCGCCATGCTCGAAAGCCACCTGGCGCCCGGCGCCAGCAGTGGCGAGGGGCACCTGGACGACAGCTCCGAGCAAGGTGGTTTCGTCCTCGAAGGTGAACTGACCCTCTGGCTTGCCGATGACGAACAGGCCGTGACCCTGGCGCCTAACGACAGCTTCCAGCTGCCGCCCAACCGCCACTTTCGCTACGCCAACCTGACCGACCAGACGACCCGCGTCCTCTGGGTCTTCCGATGAGAGCACAGCATGACCCTAACAACAGGCTTTCCCGATCTGCTCAGTGAAGTCCGCGCGTTCCGTGCCCGCCACCCCGACGTCAGCCATGTCGACCTGCTCAGCCTGGACATCCCTGGGCACTTCTACGGCAAGCGCTACCCGATCGACATGCTGGAAAAGGTTGCCGCCGGCAGCCCGCTGAAACTGCCGCAGAATTGCGTACTGCTGGGTGTCCAAGGTGGGCTGTTCCCGATCGGCGACTATTGCTTCAACGACGGCGACCCGGATGCCATCCGCCGCCTGATCCCTGGCACGCTCAAGCCGGTGACCTGGGAGCGCGAGCCACTGGGGCAGATGCTGATCAGCTCCGACGGTACTGCCGCGCCCATCGAATTCGAACCCCGCGAGGTCCTCGCCCGTGTGCTGCAGCGCCTCGAGCGACGTGGCATTCGCCCGGTGGTGGCGTTCGAACTGGAGTTCTACCTGTTCGACCGCGCGCTCAAGCAAGGCTTGCCTCAGTTCCCCCGCGACCCGCTCAGCGATGACCCGGACGACCAGCCCAACATGCACATCGAACGGCTGTCGCGCTTCAGCGACGTGCTGCATGACATGGTCGACACTGCCAAGGCGCAAGGCGTGGACGCCAACGTGATCACGGCCGAACTCGGCCCCGGCCAGTTCGAGATCAACTTCGGCCATTGCGACGACGGCCTGCAGGCGGCTGACTGGGCCGCCCTGTTCTGCCGCAGCACCCGGGGTGTCGCGCTCAAGCACGGGCTGCGCGCCTCGTTCATGAGCAAGCCCTACCTGCAGGCGCCGGGCAGTGGCATGCATGTACATTTGAGCCTTTACGACCCCGCTGGCAACAACCTGCTGGCCGCCAACCAGCAACGCCCGCTGCGCCACGCGGTGGCCGGCTGCCTGGCGCTGCTGCCGCACTGCATGCCGATCTTCGCTGCCAACCACAATGCATTCCGCCGCTATGGCGCCATGGTCAATGCTGCCAGTCGTGCGAGCTGGGGGTTCGAGGACCGCGATGCGTGCATTCGCATCCCCGAGTCGGATGCGCGCAACCTGCGTATCGAGCACCGGCTGGCGGGGGCGGATGCCAACCCGTACCTGGTGCTGGCGGCGATCCTGTGTGGCATGGAGCATGGGCTGGATGCCGCGCAGGAACCGATTGCGCCGCTGAACGAAGATCGCAGCAGCGGCATCGATTTCCCCAAGGACATGCTCGGCGCGGTCGCGGCCATGCGCAGCCACCCGGCAGTGAACGAAGGGCTGGGGGAAGAGTTCGTGATGGTGTACTGCGAGAACAAGCGCCAGGACCATCTGGCATTCATGCAGGAAGTCAGTGCGCGGGAGTACCGCTGGTTCCTGTGACAGGGGTTTTGGCTTCTTCGCGGGTCTACCCGCGAAGAAGCCGGTACTGCCACTACAAATTCCGATGCCGTGCGAAATCCCTCCTATTCTCAATAGCTCACTTCGGTTCGTGCACTGAGGAGACACGACCATGAGCTACGTAACCACGAAGGATGGCGTTCAGATTTTCTACAAGGACTGGGGGCCGCGCGATGCGCAGGTCATCCACTTCCACCACGGCTGGCCACTCAGCGCTGACGACTGGGACGCGCAGATGCTGTTCTTCCTCGCCAAGGGCTTTCGCGTGGTCGCCCATGACCGCCGCGGCCACGGGCGCTCCAGCCAGGTGTGGGACGGCCACGACATGGACCACTATGCCGACGATGTCGCAGCCGTGGTCGCCCACCTCGGCATCCAGGGCGCAGTGCATGTCGGCCACTCCACTGGTGGCGGCGAAGTGGTGCGCTACATGGCCCGGTATCCTGATGACCCGGTGGCCAAGGCCGTGCTGATCGCAGCCGTGCCACCGTTGATGGTGCAGACGCCGGCCAATCCTGGCGGCCTGCCCAAGTCAGTGTTCGACAACTTCCAGGCCCAGGTCGCCAGCAACCGCGCACAGTTCTACCGGGATGTTCCGACGGGTCCGTTCTATGGCTACAACCGGCCGGGTGTGCAAGCGTCGGAAGGCATCATCGGCAACTGGTGGCGCCAGGGCATGATCGGTAGCGCCAAGGCGCATTACGACGGCATCGTGGCGTTCTCGCAGACCGATTTCACCGAGGATCTGAAGGGCATCAAACAGCCGGTGCTGGTCATGCATGGCGATGATGACCAGATCGTGCCTTATGAAAACGCCGGCCCGCTGTCGGCCAAGTTGCTGCCCAACGGCACCTTGAAGACCTACAAGGGCTACCCGCATGGCATGCCGACTACCCATGCCGATGTGATCAACGCGGATCTGCTCGCTTTCATCCAGATTTGATTTAAACGCCTGCGCGGGTCTTTTTGCAGTCAACTGAGTCCTGTGAAGAGGCCCGCTTACCCACGAGCCGCTTGACTGTTTGTGATGCACAGACAGGCTTAAAACTAGCATTTCTACCAGTTGTTCATCCGGGCAAAACGCGATGAGATCATTCGATCATCCTGAAAGTGTTGAAAGCCATGGCCACCTGCAAACAGACACCTGATTTAGGCGTACTCCTGACCCATACCCCTTGTCACTTCGCTTACTCATGCTACGGCTATAGATCACATGCCCAATTCGGGCCCGCAACAGGCTTCAACGGCCAGTTCATTGACCTTTTCTCAGGTCACTACCAGCTTGGAAGTTATCGCAGCTACAATACCAGGCTCATGAGATTCCACTCGCCTGATAGATCCAGTCCTTTCGGCCGGGGTGGGTTCAATGCTTATGCATACTGCTCAGGAGACCCCATTAACTACCAGGACCCTTCAGGTCACGGCCCGATTTCTTTCGTAAAATCAATCTTCAAAACAAAGAAAACAATCATGCAGCGACGCGACAACGCACTGAGTGCAATCGAAAAAAACCCAGCACTCGAAGCCTACCGGCCCATTGCGGAGAATAGCGTTATAAAAAAGGAACTGAAAACACTGTCTGACACTGGCAAAGCCTTGAATACATTCAGCAAATTGATGGAGGACAACCTTATCAGCACTGATAGTCTGGGAAGATTAAAATACAACATGACGGATGACTTTCAGATCTTATCTATGCAGATCCTGGAGACCAAGGTAATGCAAAATGAAAAGACGCTGAACAGTCTTCTGCCAGCGTACGCTCAACCTGGAAAACCTGAACCTGGTACATCAGCAGCGTCTTTGTCCCTTTCTGCAAAAAACACACTCACCAGAACGTAAAAGTAAAACCGAAGCACTCGGTCGGGCACGTTAGTCACTGACAGTTGCTGCTTGGAGGCATTACCATAGCCGTAGAACTGTAGCGTTTTCACTGCCTGCCAACTGCTTGAAGCCTCTCATGCCCTTCGAACTCACCGTAGAACCGCTCACCCTGTTGATCCTCGCCCTGGTCGCCTTCGTCGCGGGCTTCATCGATGCCATCGCTGGCGGCGGCGGCCTGCTGACCACCCCGGCACTGCTCACCGCCGGCATGCCACCGCACCTGGTACTGGGCACCAACAAGCTCAGCTCGACCTTCGGCTCGGCCACCGCCGGCTTTACCTACTACAGACGCAAGCTGTTCCACCCGGCGCAATGGCGCCCGGCCTTGTTCGCAACGCTGGTCGGCGCCTCGATCGGCGCAGTGATCGCCCACTACATGCCGGCCGAATGGCTGAACAAGATGCTGCCGGTGATCGTCTTCGCCTGCGGTGTCTACCTGCTGTTCGGCGGCACGCCCAAGGCACCGCTGGATGTCGATGCGCCAATCAAGAAAAAATGGCAGTTTCCCCAAGGCTTCACCCTGGGCTTCTACGATGGCGTGGCCGGCCCCGGTACCGGTGCGTTCTGGACCGTGAGCACCCTGCTGCTCTACCCCATCGACCTGGTCCGCGCCAGCGGCGTGGCGCGCAGCATGAACTTCGTCAGCAACATCGCGGCGCTGACGGTGTTCGTCATTTCCGGGCAGGTGGATTACATCGTCGGCCTGTGCATGGGCCTGTCGGTGATGGTCGGCGCCTTCTTCGGCGCACGCACGGCGATCAGCGGCGGCAGCAAGTTCATCCGCCCCGTGTTCATCACCGTGGTGCTGGCGTTGACCGTGCGCCTAGCGTGGCAGCACTGGTTCGGGCAGGCCTAGCCGCCGCGCCACATACAGGTCGATCAGATAGCGGGCGATGGACCGCCCGGCCGGCAATGGCGGCAGGTCATGGACGCTGAACCACTTGGCATCCTCGATCTCGTCCGGCTGCATGACGATCTCGCCCCCGGCGTATTCGGCATGGAAGCCCAGCATCATCGAGTGCGGGAAGGGCCAGCACTGGCTGCCGACGTACTGGATGTTCCGCACCTCCACCGCCACCTCTTCGCGCACCTCGCGCACCAGGCAGTCTTCGGCGGATTCACCCGGCTCGGCAAAGCCTGCCAGGGTGCTGTACACCCCCGTGACGAAGCGCGGCGAACGGGCCAACAGGATCTCGTCGCCACGGGTCACCAGCACGATCATGCTCGGCGAAATGCGCGGGTAACTGCGCAGGTCGCAGGGCTGGCAGTACATCGCCCGCTCCCAGCGGATCTGCGTCATCGCCTGGCCGCAGCTGCCGCAGAAGCGGTGTTCGCGCGCCCAGGTGCCGATCTGCGCGGCATAGCCGAGCACCTTGTAGGTGTCGAAATCGCCTTCCAACATGAACGCACGCAAGCCACGCCAGCTGCAGCCCGGCACTTCGGTGGCGCTGCGCAGTTCCAGCAGGAAGACCGGCTCGCCGTCGAAGTGGCCGATGCCGTGCTCGCACAGTACGTCCAGGTCCTGGCGCTTGAGCCAGTCGCGGGGGAACAGCGCGCCGTTGGCGTCCACCAGGAACCCTTCCGGGCTGCGGGCCACGGCCAGCCCCCCGGTGAGCTGTGGGTCGAGTACTGCGGTAGTCCAGCGAGCTGACATGTCGGGGGTTCCTTTACTGCGCGTCCCCCGGCCCGGTCAGTCGGCGAACGTCGGTTTCTGTTTGCTCATGTGCGCCGCCACGGCCACGCGCAGGTCTTCGGACTGCAGCATCGCGGCGTTCCAGGTGGCGATGTAATCCAGGCCATCGTCGATGCGATGGTCACGCATGTAGCTGAGCATTTCCTTGGTGCCGGCCACGGCGATCGGCGATTTTGCAGCAATCTCGCGGGCTATGGCAAAAACCCCGTCGAGCAACGCGGCCTGATCATCATAGACCCGGTTGACCAGGCCGATGCGCAGCGCCTCCTCGGCCTCCACATTGCGGCCGGTGAAGGCCAGCTCACGCATGATGCCGTCGCCGATGATACGTGGCAAACGTTGCAAGGTGCCGACATCGGCGGCCATGCCCATGTCGATTTCCTTGATCGAGAATTGCGCATCGCGGCTGCAATAGCGCATGTCGCAGGCCGAGATCAGGTCGATGGCGCCGCCAATGCAGTAACCCTGCACCGCCGCCAACACTGGCTTGCGGCAGTTGTCCACGGCATTGAACGACCCTTGCAGGCGCTGGATGGTCTTGCGCAGGAAGCGGGCATTGCGGCCAACATCCTTGCCCATCTGCCCGGCCAGCGACGCCAGCATCATCAGGTCGATACCCGCGGAAAAATGCTTGCCGGCACCGCTGATCACCACTGCGCGCACGGCCTCGGTGTCGTCGATCCATTGGAAGACATCGACGATTTCCGTCCAGAAGGCCGCGTTCATGGCGTTGATCTTTTCCGGGCGGTTGATCTGCACATGGGCGATGTTGTCGGTCAGTTCGACCTTGAGCGCGGTGTATTCGGTCACGGGCGGCACTCCTGTGGGAAAAGGATTCACGGCATGGATGGTAACCCAGGCAAGTGACCGTGCTTGTGCCAAAAACGGGACTGCATGGCCTGTCGAAATCGCCGCGCGCCGTTCGACCATAGGGTGAATCATCACATCGACAAGCCCTTTCAGGAGAACCCCATGCGCAAACTCATCGTAGCCGCCTTCGTCAGCCTCGACGGCGTCATGCAGGCCCCCGGTGGCCCACAGGAAGACACCAGCGGTGGTTTCACCTTTGGCGGTTGGCTGGTGCCCCATGCCGAGGAAGTGTTCGGCCAGGCGATGCAGGCGTTGTTCAGCCAACCGTTCGAATTGCTGCTGGGGCGGCGCACCTATGACATCTTTGCCGGCTACTGGCCGAAGGTGAAAGACGATACCGAGGACTTCTCCATCGCCAGGCTGTTCAACAGCGTGGCCAAGCATGTCGCCACCCATGATCCCGACAGTCTCGAATGGCACAACAGTCATGGGCTGGGCGTGGATATCGTCGCGACGGTGCGTGCCCTCAAGCAGCAAGACGGCGCCGACCTGTTGACCCAGGGCAGTGCCGATGTGGTGCAACAACTGCTCGCTGCTGGGCTGGTTGATGAGCTTCAGTTGCTTGTTCACCCTGTGTTGCTGGGGCATGGCAAGCGCCTGTTCGGCGACGATGCCGCGCCTGTGGCGTTTACCCTGAAGCATTCGCAGGTGACGCCGAAGGGCGTGATCATCGCCCGTTATGTGCGTAAGGGCGAAGTCGAAACGGGATCGTTTGATTTGCCGCCGGAGAATGGGTGAGGGCTGACAGGTGCCTGCCGACAGATTTGCAGCGCCTATGAGATCGAGCGCCGCGCGGGCGGCGCTCGATCTGACAGGTGCTAAAAATGCCAAGGCGAACCGATACAACTTTTACCCCCTACCCGCATCGAACAAGAGGTAAGCTCCACACTCGCTGACAGGAGATTTGCCATGGCGATGCGCACGGCCCTGATGCTTTCCTGCATGACCGTGGCCCTGATGGGCTGCGTCGGTTCCAACGACGATCACCACACCCCGCCGGCCACCGAACAGGTCGACCTGCAACGCTACCAGGGCACCTGGTACGAGCTTGCACGCCTGCCGATGTTCTTCCAGCGCAACTGCGTGCAGTCCGAAGCCCACTACGGCTTGCGCGAAGATGGCCGTATCGACGTGACCAACCGCTGCAAGGAAAAGGACGGCACCTTGAACGAAGCCCGTGGTATTGCCGAAGCCCAGGTGCCGGGCCGGACCGACAAGCTCTGGGTGCGCTTCGATAACTGGTTCAGCCGCCTCGCGCCGGGGCTGACCAAGGGTGAATACTGGGTGCTGTACCACGACAAGGACTATCGCGTGGCACTGGTTGGCCACCCCAACCGCGAATACCTGTGGCTGCTGTCGCGCACACCGGCAATTACCGACCAGACGCGTGACCAACTGGTAACGATTGCCCAGAAGCAGGGTTACGACACCAGCAAGCTGATCTGGCGGCAGGATACCCCCGCCGAGCCTTGAGCATCGACGCCCTGCAGCAATCGGTCTAAGGTGTGGCTCCCCCACGCATGGAGCAAAGCATTGGACCTGCAGTTTCTGGGCACCTCCTCCGGGGTGCCCACCAAAGCCCGCAACGTCAGCGCCACCGCCGTCATCGAAGCCAGCGGCAGACACTGGTACCTGGTCGATTGCGGCGAAGGCACGCAGCACCAGCTGCTGCACAGTTCGCTCTCCGTACGCGACCTGCGCGGCATCTTCATCACCCATGTGCATGGCGACCATTGTTTCGGCCTGCCGGGGCTGCTGGCCAGTGCCGGCATGGGCGGGCGCAGCGAACCCCTGGACCTGATCCTGCCCGCCGCCTTGCAGGACTGGGTGCGCCTGAGCCTGGCGGCCAGCGAAACCCACCTGCCGTTCGAACTGCGGCTGTTGCCTGTCGAGCACCTGGGGCAGTGGCAAAGCGAGCACATCCAGGTCAGTACCGTGCCGTTGTCGCACCGGGTGCCGAGCGTTGGCTTCGTGTTCACCGAACTGAACCCTGAACCACGCCTGGACACCCAACGGCTGGAAGCCGAAGGCATTCCACGTGGGCCGTTATGGGGTACCTTGGCCAAGGGGCTGGCGGCCGAGCATGACGGGCGGCAGCTTGCGCCGCGCGACTACCTGAAAGCCTCGCGACCGCCGCGGCGGGTGATCGTCTGTGGCGATAACGATAACCCGCCACTGCTCGCCGAGGTTGCCAGAGGCGCGGATGTGCTGGTCCATGAAGCGACCTATACCCAACCCATTGTCGAGCGTAGCGGCAATACGTTTGGCCATAGCACGGCGGCGGCAGTGGCGCAGTTCGCGGAAGCTGCGGGCGTGCGCAACCTGGTGCTCACGCATTTCAGTGCGCGGTACCAGGGGGACCCTGAGCGCAGCCCGTGCATTGATGATGTGCAGGATGAGGCGTTGGCCCACTACACCGGGCACCTGACGTTGGCGCGGGATCTGCAGCGCTACCATATCGGGCGTGATGGGCGCCTGGTGGCCGTTTCGTCTTGAGATTGCCGGGGCTGCCTTGCAGCCCCGTTCAGCGCATTGCTATGCCGCCAGCCGCCCGCTGGCGATCGCCTCCGAGGCCGCCAGCATGGCCCGCAGCAGCACGGCACAGCCTGCCGCCAGGTCCTCTGGCGTGGCGTTCTCGATCTCGTTGTGGCTGATGCCATTCTCGCAAGGCACGAAAATCATCCCCGCCGGCCCCAGCTCGGCCAGGAAGATCGCGTCATGCCCTGCTCCGCTGACGATGTCCATGTGCGGCAAGCCCAGGGCCTGCGCCGACTGGCGTACGGCATCGACGCAACCGCGGTCGAAGTACAGCGCCGGGAAGTCCGCCGTGGGGACCAGTTCATGGCTCAAGCCATGCTTGGCACAGGTCGCCTCGATCACCGTGCGCACATCGGCGATCATCGCTTCCAGCTGGTCGCCCTCCAGGTGACGGAAGTCCAGGGTCATGCGCACCTCGCCAGGGATCACGTTGCGCGAACCGGGATAGGCCTGCAGGCACCCGACTGTGCCGCAGGCGTGGGGCTGATGCGCGTGGGCGGTGCGGTTGACCGCTTCGACCACGGCTGCGGCGCCCACCAGGGCGTCCTTGCGCAGGTGCATCGGCGTCGGCCCGGCATGGGCTTCGACGCCGCGCAGGGTCAGGTCGAACCACTTCTGGCCCAGGGCGCCGAGCACCACACCAATGGTCTTGGCCTGGTCTTCGAGGATCGGCCCCTGTTCGATATGGGCTTCGAAGTAGGCACCCACCGGGTGGCCAAGTACTGCACGCGGGCCGGCATAGCCGATGGCGTCCAGCGCCTCGCCGACCGAAACGCCCTGGGCGTCGCGCTTGGCCAGGGTTTCTTCCAGGGTGAACTTGCCGGCGAACACACCCGAGCCCATCATGCAGGGCGCGAAGCGCGAGCCTTCTTCGTTGGTCCACACCACCACTTCCAGCGGTGCCTCGGTCTCGATGCCCAGGTCATTGAGGGTACGCAGCACCTCCAGCCCGGCCATCACGCCAAAACAGCCATCGAACTTGCCGCCGGTTGGCTGGGTGTCGATATGGCTGCCGGTCATCACCGGTGGCAGCTTGGGGTTGCGCCCTGGGCGACGGGCGAAGATGTTGCCCACCGCATCGACACTGACGGTGCAACCGGCGGCCTCCGTCCACTGAACGAACAGGTCGCGCGCCTGGCGGTCGAGGTCGGTCAGTGCCAGCCGGCACACCCCGCCCTTGGCCGTGGCGCCGAGGCGGGCAAGGTCCATCAGCGACTGCCACAGGCGGGCGCTGTCGACGTGGCGCTCGGTGGATTTCAAAACATGCTGGGATTGGCTCATGGTGTTTCTCCTCAGGCATTTTTATTGGTGTGTACTGGCGCAATCGCCGGCCCGCGCACCGCCACGCCACCCAGGGCGTAGTACAGCACCCCGCCCAGCAGCGACCCGGTGAACCAGCCATAGTCGTAGAACCAGCTGAAACGGCTGTTGCCGATGGCCAGCACGGTCAGCGCCACCGGCACGGCGAAGGCGGCGAAGCCCGCCCAGTTCCATGCCGGGTACACGTCGTCGCGGTACAGCCCGGCCAGGTCCAGGTGCTGGCGGCGGATCAGGAAGTAGTCCACCACCATGATCCCGGCGATCGGCCCGAGCAGGCTGGAATACCCCAGCAACCAGTTGGAATACACGCTCTCCAGGCTCAGGTCGGAAACGATCCAGCCGAGCTTCTTCAGCAACTCGTGGCTCATCAGTGCCAGGCCGATGAAGCCTGTCAGCCACACCGCGCGGCTACGCCCGATCAGGCGCGGGGCGATGTTCTGGAAGTCGTTGGTCGGCGAGACAATGTTGGCGGCAGTGTTGGTCGACAGCGTGGCGATCACGATCAGCGCCATGGCCAGCGCGACCCAGCCGGGGCTATGGATCTTGCCGATCAGGCTGACCGGGTCGGACACCGTCTCGCCCACCAGCGAGGCGGACGCTGCCGTCATGACCACCCCCAGCGAGGCGAACAGGAACATGGTCAGCGGCAGGCCGAAGATCTGCCCGAGGATCTGGTCTTTCTGGCTCTTGGCGTAGCGGCTGAAGTCGGGAATGTTCAGTGACAGCGTGGCCCAGAAGCCGACCATGGCGGTAAGCCCGGCGCAGAAGTAGCCGACCACACTGGCCCCTTCCGGGCGCTTGGGAGGCTGCGCCAGCAATTCAGTCATCGACATGTGCGGCAAGGCCCAGAACAGCAGGCCGAAACCGACCGCGACCAACAGCGGTGCCGACAGCGTTTCCAGCCACTTGATCGACTCGGCACCGCGCAGCACCACCCACAGGTTCAGCGCCCAGAAGATCATGAAGCCAACCACCTCGCCGGTACCGCCCAGCGCTTTCCAGCCGTCGAAGATCGAGCCGAGGAACAGGTGGATGGCCAAACCGCCGAACATCGTCTGGATGCCGAACCAGCCACAGGCGACCACCGCGCGGATCAGGCACGGCACATTGGAGCCGAGGATGCCGAACGACGAGCGCAGCAGCACCGGGAACGGGATGCCGTACTGGGTGCCAGGGAAGGCATTGAGGGTCAGCGGGATCAGCACGATCAGGTTGGCCAGCAGAATCGCCAGCAGCGCCTCACCCACGCTCAGGCCGAAATAGGCCGTGAGCACGCCGCCGAGGGTGTAGGTCGGCACGCAGATGGACATGCCCACCCACAGCGCGGTGATGTGCCATTTGTTCCAGGTGCGCTGGTGCACCTTGGTCGGCGCGATATCGTGGTTATAACGCGGGCTGTCGAGGACGTCACTGCCTGCGGACAGCTCGAACAGGCCTGCCTGCTCGATCACTTCCGATCTGCTCTGTTGCATGGGGCCTTCTCCAGATTTCTTCTAGTTGTTTGCTCATCGGGCTAACGCGATGGCCGGAGTACACACACCACCAGTAATGCTCCTCCGGTCCGGCCTGGCGGTTGTGGCCGTACTCAAATTGCGTGCCGGGTTGGCCTGCGCCAACCCGGCCGGCCGCCGCCGACCGGAGGTAATTAACTGATCTGCAAAGCATTGTTGCGCGGCAGGCGGGGGCACGGTTGTTCCCTCGCCTGCCGCTTGCGCCACCCTGGGCCGGCCCTGGCCCCTGCATCAGGTTTCAAACTGGTGCAGCCTGTTTTTTCAACGGCACGGCGTGCGCCTCGAAGCCAGGAATCAAGCAGCTGATTTTGCATGGAAAATCTTGACCAATTTGGCTTCTTGTCAAGTGCGTCAAAATGGTGAAAGGCCTCACCATTTTGGGGATCTTGATAAATTATCCTTATTTATCAATAATTTATAAAAGATATAAGCCTATAATATTTTTTCTTGAACAATCCTGAAAACGCATCTAGATTCCAATCTTGTCAGGCCTGACAGGATTAAAACCCCTCCTTCAGCCACTGGCGCATAACAATTCCAAAAGCCGGCTCAGACCGGTCAGCCTGCGAGGAAGACGGCATGTCCCTGTTGATCCGTGGCGCCACCGTAGTTACCCATGAAGAGCGCTATCTCGCCGATGTCCTGTGTGTCGACGGCCAGATCCGTGCCATCGGCAAAGGCCTCGAAGCCCCTACCGACTGCGAGATCCTCGACGGCAGCGGCCAGTACCTGATGCCTGGCGGCATCGACCCGCACACCCACATGCAGTTGCCCTTCATGGGCACGGTCGCCAGCGAGGACTTCTTCAGCGGCACCGCCGCAGGGCTGGCCGGTGGCACCACCTCGATCATCGATTTCGTCATCCCCAACCCGCAGCAGTCTCTGCTGGAGGCCTTCCACACTTGGCGCGGCTGGGCGCAGAAGAGTGCCTGCGACTACGGTTTCCACGTTGCCATCACCTGGTGGAGCGAGCAGGTCGCCGAAGAAATGGGCGAGCTGGTCAGCCAGCACGGGGTCAACAGTTTCAAGCACTTCATGGCCTACAAGAACGCCATCATGGCGGCCGACGACACGTTGGTGGCCAGTTTCGAGCGCTGCCTGCAACTGGGCGCCGTGCCCACGGTGCACGCCGAGAACGGCGAGCTGGTCTACCACCTGCAACAAAAACTGCTGGCCCAGGGCCTGACCGGGCCGGAAGCGCACCCGCTGTCGCGCCCTTCACAAGTCGAAGGCGAAGCCGCCAGCCGTGCCATCCGCATTGCCGAAACCATTGGTACGCCGTTGTACGTGGTGCACATCTCCAGCCGTGAGGCGCTGGACGAAATCACCTACGCGCGGGCCAAGGGCCAGCCGGTGTACGGTGAGGTGTTGCCGGGCCACCTGCTGATCGATGACAGCGTCTACCGCAACCCGGACTGGGCAACCGCCGCCGGTTATGTGATGAGCCCGCCGTTCCGCCCACGCGAGCATCAGGAGGCCCTGTGGCGTGGACTGCAATCGGGCAACCTGCACACCACCGCCACCGACCACTGCTGCTTCTGCGCCGAGCAGAAGGCCATGGGCCGCAACGACTTCAGCCGCATCCCCAACGGCACGGCCGGCATCGAGGACCGCATGGCAGTGTTGTGGGATGCCGGGGTCAACAGCGGGCGCCTGTCGATGCACGAGTTCGTCGCCCTGACTTCGACCAACACCGCGAAGATTTTCAACCTGTTCCCGCGCAAGGGCGCCATCCGCGTCGGCGCCGACGCCGACCTGGTGCTGTGGGACCCGCAGGGCACGCGCACCATTTCCGCCCAGACCCACCACCAGCGGGTCGACTTCAACATCTTCGAAGGCCGCACCGTGCGCGGCATCCCCAGCCACACCATCAGCCAGGGCAAGGTGCTCTGGGCCGATGGCGACCTGCGCGCCGAGCCTGGCGCCGGTCGTTACGTGGAGCGCCCGGCCTATCCCTCGGTGTACGAGGTGCTGGGCCGACGCGCCGAGCAACAGCGCCCGACCCCCGTTCAGCGCTGACCTGAGCCGCATTGCCGTACCGGCCCTCAGAGGCCGGGCGGCGCCGTATTGCCGTTGACTGCCACAACCAAAAAAGAAAAGAGAGGCTACAACCGTGATCGATGCCCTGAACCACTTGCCGCGCCCGCGTGCCGGCAGCGACCAACTGGCCGAGCGCTTCACCGACCTGGCCCCGCCGCTCACCGCCCGCCAGGCTGCCGTCGAGAGCGCCCGCTGCCTGTACTGCTACGACGCCCCCTGCGTGAACGCCTGCCCGAGCGAAATCGACATCCCGTCGTTCATCCACCGCATCAGCGACGAGAACCTGCAAGGCGCCGCCGAGCGCATCCTGTCGGCCAATATCCTCGGCGGCAGCTGCGCCCGCGTGTGCCCCACCGAGATCCTCTGCCAGCAAGCCTGCGTGCGCAACAATGCCCAGGAATGCGCCCCGGTGCTGATCGGCCAGTTGCAGCGCTACGCCCTGGACAATGCCCATTTCACCGAGCACCCGTTCAAACGTTCGCCGGCGACCGGCAAGCGCATTGCCGTGGTCGGCGCCGGCCCTGCCGGGCTGTCGTGCGCCCACCGCCTGGCCATGCACGGCCATGACGTGGTGGTGTTCGAAGCCAGCGAAAAGGCCGGTGGCCTCAATGAATACGGCATCGCCCGCTACAAACTGGTGGACGACTATGCCCAGCGCGAAGTGGAATTCCTGCTCGGCATCGGTGGTATCGAGATCCGCCACGGCCAGCGCCTGGGCGCCAACCTTGGCCTGGGCGAGTTGCGCGAGCAGTTCGACGCGGTGTTCCTCGGCCTGGGCCTGAACGCCGTGCGCGAGCTTGGCCTGGATGACGAACAAGCCCCCGGCCTGCTCGCCGCCACGGCCTACATCTGCGAACTGCGCCAGGCCGACGACCTGGCGCAACTGCCGCTGGCCGACCGCTGCCTGGTGATCGGCGCCGGCAACACCGCCATCGACATGGCCGTGCAAATGAGCCGGCTGGGCGCCCGCGACGTCAACCTGGTGTACCGTCGCGGTTACCCCGACATGGGCGCTACCGACCATGAGCAGGACATCGCCAAGGCCAACCAGGTGCGCCTGCACACCTGGGCCCGCCCCGACGGCGTACTGCTCGATGACCATGGCCGCGTGCGTGGCATGCGCTTCATGCGCACCGAACTGGCCGACGGCCGCCTGCGCGACACGGGCGAGACCTATGAACTGGCTGCTGATGCCATCTTCAAAGCCATCGGCCAGCGCTTCGACGACGCCAGCCTCGGCGACCCGGTTGCCGCGCAACTGGCGCGAGACGGCGAACGCATCCGCGTCGACGACAACCTGCGCACCAGCCTCCCGGGCGTGTACGCCGGTGGCGACTGCACCGCCCTGGGCCAGGACCTCACC
Source organism: Pseudomonas vlassakiae (assembly GCF_014269035.2). Taxonomy (GTDB): domain Bacteria; phylum Pseudomonadota; class Gammaproteobacteria; order Pseudomonadales; family Pseudomonadaceae; genus Aquipseudomonas; species Aquipseudomonas vlassakiae. The sequence continues at coordinate 207,207 of NZ_JABWRP020000002.1, read as the reverse complement.
GTCCAGGCCGTGCAACACGGCAAGCTGGCCGCCGAAGCCATCCATGCCCAACTCATGCTCAACGTGGAGGCAGCGTAAATGGCCGACCTGTCCATCGAATTCGCCGGCATCAAGGCGCCCAACCCCTTCTGGCTGGCTTCCGCGCCACCGACCGACAAGGCCTACAACGTGGTCCGCGCCTTCGAGGCCGGCTGGGGCGGTGTGGTCTGGAAGACCCTGGGCGAGGACCCGGCGGCGGTCAACGTGTCGTCACGTTATTCCGCGCACTACGGCCCCAATCGCCAGGTGCAGGGCATCAACAACATCGAACTGATCACCGACCGCTCGCTGGAGATCAACCTGCGGGAAATCACCCAGGTGAAGAAGGACTGGCCCGACCGCGCACTGATCGTGTCGCTGATGGTGCCGTGCGTGGAGGCGTCGTGGAAATTCATCCTGCCGCTGGTGGAAGCCACCGGCGCCGACGGCATCGAGCTGAACTTCGGCTGCCCGCACGGCATGCCTGAGCGCGGCATGGGCGCGGCGGTCGGCCAGGTGCCGGAATACGTCGAGATGGTCACCCGCTGGTGCAAGATGCACTGCTCGCTGCCGGTGATCGTCAAGCTCACGCCGAACATCACCGACATTCGCCAGTCGGCCCGAGCCGCCCACCGCGGTGGCGCCGATGCGGTGTCGCTGATCAACACCATCAATTCGATCACCAGCGTCGACCTGGACCGCATGGTCGCCCACCCCATCGTCGGCGACCAGAGTACCCACGGCGGCTACTGCGGCTCGGCGGTGAAGCCGATTGCCCTGAACATGGTCGCCGAGATCGCCCGCGACCCGGAAACCCGCGGCTTGCCGATCTGCGGCATCGGCGGGATCGGCAACTGGCGCGACGCCGCCGAGTTCATCGCCCTGGGCAGCGGTGCGGTGCAAGTGTGCACGGCAGCGATGCTGCATGGCTTCCGCATTGTCGAAGACATGAAAGATGGCCTTGCGCGCTGGATGGACCAGCACGGCCACCGCAACCTGCAAGCCTTCCGCGGGCAGGCCGTGGGGCATACCACCGACTGGAAGTACCTGGACATCAACTACAAGTCGGTGGCGCATATCGACCAGGACGCCTGCATTGGCTGTGGCCGCTGCCACATCGCTTGCGAGGACACATCGCACCAGGCGATTGCCAGCACCCTGAAAGCTGACGGGACCCATGCCTACAGCGTGATCGAGGACGAATGCGTGGGCTGCAACCTGTGCCAGATCACCTGCCCGGTGGAGAACTGCATCGAGATGGTCGCGCAGGACACCGGCAAGCCTTACCTGAACTGGACCCAGGATCCGCGCAATCCCTACCGCGAGGCCAGTTGAAGCTGATTGCTACCTGACCTTGTGGGAGCGGCCTTGTGTCGCGAAAGGGCTGCGCAGCGGCCCCAGTTTTCAGCTTCGCCGCATAAATTACCGGGGCCGCTGCGCGGCCCTTTCGCGACACAAGGCCGCTCCCACAAAGGGCCGCGGTAGCCTGCAACGCCGCTTCAAGGTTCCAGCCCGATCCCGCGCAAGATCACACAGGTCACCGTCTGCACCGCCCTTTCGAACGCCCTGTCGGACAATGGCTCACCTTCGTTCAGCAAGGCCACCTGATAGCCGAAGTCGGCATAGTGCTGCGTCGACGCCCAGATCATGTAGAGCAATGCCGAAGGCTCCACCGGCAGGATGCGCCCCTCCGCCACCCAGCGGCGGATCTTGTCCTCCTTGAGCTTTGCCCACGGCACCAGGCTCTCACTGAGATTCACCCCTAGCACCGGCGCCCCGTGCAGCATCTCTTCGGCCCAGATCTTCGAGCCCAGCGGCCGTGACCGCGAATGGCCCATCTTGGCGCGGATGTAGCTGGTCAGCACCACCCGCGGGTCTTCGAAGTTCTCGAAGCACAGCGCATCCTGCTTCCACACATCCAGCAGGTCCTGCAGCACTGCGCGGAACAACTCATCCTTGGTGCTGAAGTAGTAATGCAGGTTGGAACGCGGCAGCTCGGCCTGTTCGGCGATGTCACCCATCGAGGTGGCGCCATAACCTTTTTCGGCGAACACCTTTTCTGCTGCGACCAGAATCTTCTCGATATTGCGACGGCGGATTTCGATCTTGTGGTTGGCCATCAGGCTTGGGTCTCTCGATCATGGCCACTGACGTTCATGCCTACTCCTTGCCGAATGGGTTTGCCCTAGTCTACTCCGGGACTTGACGACGCCCCTAGTCACATCGTGCCCGATCACGCACCGGGCTCCGTGCCCGGTGCAGGTTCAGCGCCGTGTTGATGATGCCGATGTGGCTGAACGCCTGGGGGAAGTTGCCGAGCATCCGCTTGCCGGCAGGGTCGTACTGCTCGGCCAGCAGGCCGACGTCGTTGCACAGCGCGGTGAGCGTTTCGTACAGCGCCTGGGCCTCGGCCTCGCGCCCCAGCAGCACGTACACGTCGGCCAGCCAGAACGAGCACACCAGGAACGTGCCCTCCCCTGGCGTCAGCCCGTCGCTGCAGCTGTCGCTGTCGTAGCGCAACAGCAGACCGTTCTTCAGCAGGCGTTGCTCGATCTGCACCAGGGTGCGCTGAAAGCGCGGGTCCTCGGCCGGCAGGAAGCCGGTCAGGGCGATCTGCAACAGGCTGGCGTCCATCTCGGTCGAGCCATAGGCCTGGACGAAATGCTGGCCACTGGCATCGAGCCCGCGGGCGCAGACTTCCTGATGAATCTGGTCGGCCACCTGCCGATAGTGACGGCCCTGCTCGCGGCCTTCTTCGGTGGTGTCGGCCAGCCCCGCGGCACGGTCGAAGGCGACCCAGGCCATGACCTTGGAATGGACGAAATGCTGACGGCCTCCGCGCACTTCCCAGATGCCTTCGTCCGGGTCACGCCAGATCCGCTCGACATAGGGCAGGATCAGCCGGGAGATCGCTGCGCTGCGCGGGTGACGCGGCAAACCGCCCTTGATCGCCTGGGCCATGGCATCGGCCAGTTCGCCATAGATGTCCAGCTGCCTCTGCTCAGCAGCCGCGTTGCCCACCCTTACCGGCTGCGAGCGCTCGTAGCCGGCCAGCCAGGGCAAGGTGTATTCCTGCAGGTCACGCTCGCCAGCCAGACCGTACATGATCTGCATCTGTTCAGGGTTGCCAGCCACCGAGCGCAACAACCATTCACGCCAGGCCTGGGCTTCATCGAAGTAGCCGAGGTTCATGAACGCCAGCAACGTCATGGTGGCGTCGCGCAGCCAGCAGAAGCGGTAGTCCCAGTTGCGTTCGTGGCCGATGCGTTCGGGCAGCGAGGTGGTGACCGCTGCGACGATACCGCCGGTGGGCGCATAGGTCATGGCCTTTAGGGTGAGCAGCGAACGGCGCACCAGGCCGGTGTAGGGGCCGACCTCAGGGCAACGGTCGGCGAATGCCTGCCAATGCGTGAGGGCGTATTGCAGCGCCTGGTCGATGTCGCAGTCGGGCTGCACCGGCAGATGCGAAGACTGGTGACGCAGGCTGAAGACCTGCCGCTCGCCGGCACCCACGCGAAAACGGGCGGCGGTGTGATGATCCAGGCCATGGGGCTCCACGCTGCTGCTCAAGATCAGGCGGTCAGGGCCGGCCACCGCACTGAGGGTCAGCGGGTCGAGTTTTTCTACCCAGGGCACACTGCGGCCGTAGTCGAAGCGCAGCACCAGGTCCATTTCGAAGTGGGTTTCACCGGTGACGCCCTCGACGATGCGCACCACCGAATTGACTTCGCCCAGCGGCATGAAGTCGAGCACCCGGGCGCGGCCGCTGGCAGTGACCCAGGTGGTTTCCAGCACCAGCGTGTCGCCCAGGTACTGGCGACTGCTGTGTTCGATGGGGTCGCTGGGGGCCAGGCGCCAGCGGCCATTCTCTTCGTTGCCCAGCAATGCAGCGAACACGGCCGGGGCGTCGAAACGCGGCAGGCAGAGCCAGTCGATCGAACCGTCGCGGCTGACCAGGGCGGCGCTGCGGCAGTTGCCGAGCAGGGCGTAGTCTTCGATAGGGGCAGGCATTGCACCTCCTTGATGGGTTGCCTGTGCCGGCCTCTTCGCCGGTAAACCCGCGAAGAGGCCGGCACAGGCAACAAGGATCTTTCAACCCAGCTTGTGCCACTCACGCTTGTCGCGCGTCAGCAATTCAGTGCCTGCTTCGGGGCCATCCTCCCCCGCACGGTACTCATGCACCTCGCCGCCCTGGGCCCAGGCATCGAGAAATGGCTGTACCGCGCGCCAGCCGTTCTCGATGTTGTCGGCCCGCTGGAACAAGGTCTGATCGCCAGTCAGGCAGTCGTAGATCAGCGTTTCATAGCCGGTGGCCGGGGTCATCTTGAAGAAGTCCTTGTAGGCAAAGCCCAGCTCGATGTTCTCCATCACCAGTTCCGGCCCCGGCCGCTTGGCCTGCAGGTCGAACCACATGCCTTCGTTGGGCTGGATCTGGATCTTCAGGTAGTTGGGCTTGGGCCGCTCCAGCTCCGACTCGCGAAACTGCGCGTAGGGCGCGGGCTTGAAGCAGATGGCGATCTCGGTGTCGCGCACGCTCATGCGCTTGCCGGTGCGCAGGTAGAACGGCACCCCGGCCCAGCGCCAGTTGTCGATCATCACCTTGAGCGCCACGTAGGTTTCGGTCTGGCTGTCGGCAGCGACGTTGTTTTCCTGCCGATAGCCCGGCAGCTGCTTGCGGCCCTGCTTGCCCGCCGTGTACTGGCCACGCACCGAGTTCTTCAGGGCCATTTTTGCCGACCAGGGGCGGATGGCACCGATCACCTTGGCCTTCTCGCCTCGCACGGCATCGGCGGCAAACGCCGCCGGTGGTTCCATGGCCACCATCGCCAGCAGCTGGAACAGGTGGTTGGGCACCATGTCGCGCAGCGCGCCGGTGTTGTCATAGAACGCACCGCGGGTTTCCACTCCGACTGTCTCGGCGGCAGTGATCTGCACATGGTCGATGTAGTGGTTGTTCCAGAACGACTCGAACAGGCCATTGGAGAAGCGGCTGACCAGAATGTTCTGCACCGTTTCCTTGCCCAGGTAATGGTCGATACGGTAGATCTGCCGCTCGCTCATCACGTTCAACAGGCAGGCATTGAGCGCCTCGGCACTGGCCAGGTCGGTGCCGAAAGGCTTCTCCACCACCACGCGCCGGAAGCCACCGGCAGACTCGTCGAGCAACCCGGCGTCGCCCAGGCGCTGAGCCACCTCCGGGAAGAAACGTGGCGAAGTGGCCAGATAGAAAATGGCATTGCCATGGCTGGTTTTCTCGATGCGCCTGGCCAACGCCGCATAGGTCGCCGGGTCAAGGAAGTCGCCGGTCTGGTAGTCCAGGCGCTTGGCCAGCCGCGCCCAGAGCTTTTCGTCGAGGCACTTGGCAGCGCCCTCGCCGCCTTTGTCGCGCGCCTGCATGAAGCCATGCAGGCGCTCGGCGAATTCAGCGGCCGTGGCCGGGTTGTGGTCGACGCCGACGATGCGCAGGTTGCGGTCGAGCAAACCGTCACGGCTGAGGTTGTAAAGCGCCGGCATCAGCAGGCGCTTGACCAGGTCACCGTTGGCGCCAAACAGGAATAGCGTGCAGGGCGGAGCAGCAGGAATGGTCTGTTGGGTCATCAGTCTTTTTTCTCGACGTGGCCACCGAAGCCCAGGCGCATGGCCGACAGAATCTTGTCGCCATAGGTGCCCTGCTGCTGGCGGGAGCGGAAGCGGGCGAACAGCGCACTGGACAGCACCGGTACCGGCACCGCCTGTTCGACGGCGGCGTCGATGGTCCAGCGGCCTTCGCCACTGTCGGACACCGAGCCACTGAACTGCGCCAGCTGCGGGTCGGCCACCAGCGCATCGGCAGTGAGGTCAAGCAACCAGGAGGTGACCACGCTGCCACGGCGCCAGACTTCGGCGATCTCGGCCACGTTCAGGTCGAAGCGCTGGTCTTCCGGCAGCTCGGTGCCGCCTTTGCTGCGCAGCAGGTCGAAGCCTTCGGCATAGGCCTGCATCAGGCCGTACTCGATACCGTTGTGCACCATCTTCACATAGTGCCCTGCGCCAGGCGGGCCGGCATGGATATAGCCGTGCTCGGCACGTTCGTGCTCACCGCTGCGGCCGTGGGTACGCGGAATGTCGCCGACGCCCGGTGCCAGTGCCTTGAACAGCGGTTCGAGGCGCTCGAACACCGCCTTCTCGCCACCGATCATCATGCAGTAGCCGCGGTCCAGGCCCCACACACCGCCGGAGGTGCCGACATCCAGGTAATGCAGCCCGCGCTTGCCCAGTTCGGCCGCTCGGCGCATGTCATCCTTGTAGAACGTGTTGCCCCCGTCGATGATGGCATCGCCGGGTTCCAGCAGCTCGGCCAGCTGAGCGATGGTCTGCTCGGTAGGCTCGCCGGCTGGCAGCATCACCCACACCGCCCGGGGCGCCTTGAGCTTCTGCACCAGTGCGCCAAGGTCGTGGGCACCCTGGGCGCCTTCGCCTTCCAGCCCGACCACGGCTTCACGGTTACGGTCATGGACCACGGTGCGGTGGCCGGCGCGCATCAGCCGCCTTGCGATATTGCCGCCCATGCGGCCCAGCCCGACGATTCCCAATTGCATGAGCCGATGCTCCCCTTACCCAATAAATGACAACCACAGTTCAGCTTTTCAGATTAGTCCAGCACGGCGCCTGAGGGTTCAGCGACGAACGGCGTGACAACGTTAAACAAAAAAGTTCCCTTAGGCAGAGAAAGAATTCAGAATGCGCGCCGCGTGAAGCGACTACGCTTTAACTGTCACCAGCCAAAACTGCGAGGTGTGCCATGGGTACCTTGATGCCTGCTACTCCAACCCAGACCCTCTATGTCTCCGTGCGCCGCGACGAGCTGCGCCAGTTGAAGGACGAACGTGACCAGCTGCGCCAGCAGGTCGCTCAATTGCACATGCTGCTGGAACAGGCACGTAGCGACGACGGCAAGACCGTCGGCTTCTGATTCATCCCCTCTCCTGGTGGGAGCTTCGCGCTCCCACAGCGCTGTAACCCCGCCCCATTCTGGTGCGCGACACGTTGCTCGGTTACCTGATGGCGCACGCGTGAGCCAGCCCTGCCCCACCCTCGAACACCCCTGTTCATATCCGGTCACACACGCCAACGTTTGCGTCTATCTCGGTCATAACCGAAGTGACCAGTGGGTCACCTTTTTATCTCCCTCTCTCCTACACTCAGGTTTCGGCCCGCCATTTGCTCAGAGGAAGAGCGACGTAAAAAAGTCGAACTTTTGGAAATGGTGGCGGGTCAGCAACTAAGTAGGCCAATCGCAAAGGACTTCCTTCGCACGGCCCGCCTACCCCAACCAGTCCAAGCGCCTTCGGCCGGAATGCTGATCGCGTTGTGCCTGCACGCACGACTTCGGGGCATGGATAGCATCACGCAATTGCCGAATCAGAGAGAACCCGCACGAGATAACACCAAGGGTGCCAGCACCCTGCCAACACTTAGGGACGGAGAGAAGTATGATCAGTGCCGCTGTCGAGCCTCACGTAGAGTCATTCAAACCGGACAACCGCGAGCCGCTTACCCCGGATTTCGCCAAGACAGGCACGGCACCCGGCGCCCAGCGCCAGCACAACCCCAACAAGCGCAAGATCCTGTTCGTCACCTCGGAAATCGCCGACCTGGTCAAGACCGGCGGCCTCGGCGACGTTTCCGCGGCCCTGCCACGCGCCCTGGCGCACTTGCATGATGTCCGGGTGTTGATCCCGGGTTACCCGCAGGTGGTGGAAAGCGACAATCCCATCCACATCGTCGGCGAGCTCGGCGGCCACGCTGCCCTGCCGCCTTGCAAGATCGGCCGCATGGACATGGCCGACGGCTTGGTGATCTATGTGCTGATCTGCCCCGAGCTTTACCAGCGCGACGGCACCCCTTACGGCGCCAACAACGGTCGCGACTGGCCGGACAACCACATCCGTTTCGCCCGCCTGGGCCTGGCCGCGGCGGAGATCGCCGCCGGCGAAGGCATGATCCACTGGAAGCCCGAAGTGGTGCATGCCCACGACTGGCCCGCCGGCCTGGCGCCGGCCTACATGCATTGGCGCGGGCTGAACACACCGACCCTGTTCACCATCCACAACCTGGCCTATCAGGGCGTCTACAGCCGCGGCTGCAGCCCGGAGCTGGCGATACCCGACCATGCCATGCAGCAAGAAGGCATGGAGTTCTACGGCAAGCTGTCGTTCCTCAAGGCCGGCCTTGCCTACTCCAGCCACATCACCACGGTCAGCGCCACCTACGCCCAGGAGATCACCACCCCGGAATTCGGCTGTGGGCTCGATGGCTTCCTGGCCAGCAAGGCCCAGCAAGGCCTGCTCGGCGGCATTCCCAATGGCATCGACGAAAGCTGGGACTCGGCCACCGACAAGCACCTGGAGCACAACTTCAGCATCAATGACTGGGAAGGCAAGGCACGCAACACTGACGCCGTGCGCAAGCTGTTCGGCCTGCAACCTTCCGAAGGGCCACTGTTTGCCGTGGTTTCGCGGCTGGTCTACCAGAAAGGCCTGGACCTGACCTTGGGCGTTGCCGACTACATCGTCGAGCAAGGCGGCCAGATCGCGATCATCGGCCGCGGTGAGCCGGAAGAGGAACAGGCCATGCGCGAGCTGGCCCTGCGCTACCCTGGCCGCATCGGGGTACGCATCGGTTTCAACGAAACCGACGCCCGGCGCATGTTCGCGGGCAGCGACTTCCTGCTGATGCCTTCGCGCTACGAGCCTTGCGGCCTGAGCCAGATGTACGCGCAGCGCTTCGGTTCGCTGCCGGTGGCACGCAACACCGGCGGCCTGGCCGACACCATCGAGAACGGCGTTACCGGCTTCCTGTTCGATGAATCGACCGTCGACAGCTACCGCGAAGCATTGAGCCGAGCCTTCTATACCTACGGCAAGAAGGACCTGCTCAATGCCATGCGCTGCCTGTCGATGACCCAGCCGTTCAACTGGTGCCAGGCAGTGGAACCCTACGCGCGCCTCTACGAGGACCTGGTCAAGCAGGCCCACCTGAGCCACTACTGAGCGGGGTTAGAAGATGCACAGGCATGGCGCACACCTGATGGACGCCACGTCGGCGCGCTTCGCCCTGTGGGCGCCCGATGCGCGCAGCGTGAGCTTGGAACTGGACCAGCAGCCGGCGATCGAGCTGCTGCCCGAAGACGGCGGCTGGTACACCGGGGTCGCCCCGTGCCGGGCCGGTGACCGTTATCACTATCGTATCGACGGCGAGCTGCAAGTGCCTGACCCGGCGTCGCGCTATCAACCCGAAGGGGTGCACGGGCCGAGCCAGGTCGTGGATGTCGGCGCCTTCGACTGGCAGCACCCTTGGCAGGGGCGGCCCTGGCACGAAGCGGTGATCCAGGAACTGCACGTCGGCGTGCTCGAGGGCTACCAGGGGGTCGCCCGGCGGCTGCCGAGGCTGGCCGAGCTGGGCATCAGCGCCATCGAGCTGATGCCCCTGGGGCAGTTCCCCGGTGAGCGTAACTGGGGCTACGACGGTGTACTGCCCTTTGCGCCACAACACAGCTACGGCAGCCCGGAGCAGCTGTGCGCGCTGGTAGATCAGGCCCATGGCCACGGGCTGATGGTGATGATCGATGTGGTCTACAACCACTTCGGCCCGGACGGCAACTACCTGCACCAGTACGCCAGCCCGTTCTTCAGGGAAGACCGCCAGACACCCTGGGGCGACGCCATCGATTTCCGCCGCCCAGAGGTGCGCGAGTACTTCATCCAGAACGCCCTGATGTGGCTGTGCGACTACCGCTGCGATGGCCTGCGCCTGGACGCGGTGCACGCCATCGACCAACCGGACTTCCTGATGGAACTGGCGCAACGGGTGCGTGCGGCGGTGGAACCGGGCCGGCACGTGTGGCTGGTGCTGGAGAACGAGCACAACCAGGCCTCGCTGCTGCAGCAGGGCTTCGATGCCCAGTGGAACGACGATGGCCACAATGCCTTGCACGTCCTGTTGACCGGGGAAACCGAAGGCTACTACGCCGATTACCAGGAAAAACCCATCGAAAAACTGGCCCGCTGCCTGTCCGAAGGCTTCGTCTTCCAAGGTCAGGCCAACCGCCACGGTACGCCCCGCGGCGAACCCAGCGGGCACCTGGAACCCTCTTCGTTCGTGTTGTTCCTGCAAAACCATGACCAGATCGGCAATCGCGCCCTGGGCGAACGCCTGACTCGCCTGTGCGCGCCAGCTGCCTTGCGTGCGGCCACCGGCCTGCTGCTGCTGGCGCCGATGATCCCGCTGCTGTTCATGGGCGATGAAGATGGCAGTTGCCAGCCGTTCCTGTTCTTTACCGACTTCCACGACGAACTGGCCGATGCCGTGCGCGAGGGCCGACGCGGCGAGTTCGCCCACTTCAAGGCGTTTGCCGACCCCGAGCAACGCGAACACATCCCCGACCCCAACGCCGAGCAGACCTTCGAGGCATCGCGGCCGCAGGGCAAGCAGGTCATCGCGGGCTGGCACGGCCTGTATCAGCAGCTGCTCGACGTGCGCCAGCGCCATGTCATCCCACACCTGCCCGGCAGCCGTGCATTGGGCGCCGTGGTGCTGGGCGAGCAGGCCCTGACCGCACGCTGGCGCCTGGGCGACGGCCGTATCCTGCGCATCGACCTTAACCTGGCCGCGACGCCGCAGGTCGTTGAACTGCCCGCCGCACAATGGCGCCTGTTCGACAGCAGCGACACCCGCCACCCCGATACCGCGCTATCCGCCTACAGCTGCGTGGTCAGCCTGCTTCCACCTGGCCAGGAGCTTCCATGAGCGAAACCGCCCTGCACCGACTGGCCGCCCGCGTAGGGCTGGCCCGCGACTGGATCGATGCCAACAACCGGCCGCAGCAGGTCAGCGACGAGGTCCTGCGCAAGGTCCTCGACGGCCTGGGCCACCCCGCTGGCGACGAGCCTGCCATCCAGGCCAGCCTGCGCGCCGTGGACGCCGCCGAAGACGCCGAGCACCTGCCGCCGCTGATCACTGCCGAGCTTGATCAACCGCTGCCCCTCGGGCGCTACTTCCCGCCAGGCAGCGCCGTGCGCTGTACCCTGGAAAGCAACCGCCTGCAGTACCTGACCCTCGATGCCCAGGGCAACCTGCCCGGCGGCTTGCCGGTGGGTTATCACCTGCTGCAGGTCAACGACCGCAGCTTCACCGTCGCCGTGGCACCGCCGCGTTGCTGGAGCCTGGCTGACGCCGTCAGCGAACCACCGCCGCGCTGCTGGGGCCTGGCCGTGCAGCTTTACAGCCTGCGCCGCCCAGGCGACGGCGGGTATGGCGATTGCCTGGCCCTGGAGCAGCTGGCACGCAGCGCCGCCGAGCGCGGCGCCGACGCCCTGGCGATCAGCCCCATCCATGCCCTGTCAGCCATCGACCAGCAACACTACAGCCCTTACTCGCCGTCCAGCCGCCTGCTGCTCAATACCTTGTATGCCAGCCCCGCCGCGCTGCTGGGCGAGCGCGCCGTGCGCATGGCGATCGAGGCCTGCGGCCTGGAACAGGTACTCGAAGACCTGGAACAACGCCCCCTGGTCGACTGGCCACGCGCCGCCGACGCCCGCCTGCGGCTACTCGAAGCGCTTTACCTGGACTTCAGCCAGGCCGACCACCCGCTGCGCAAAGACTTCGACAGCTTCCGTCAGGCCCGTGGCCAGGCTCTGGAGCACCACTGCCGCTTCGAAGTGCTGCAGGCGCATGCCGTCGAGCATGGCCTGGGCGCCGACTGGCGCAACTGGCCCAGCGCCTGGCACGACCCGTACCACCCGGAAGTCGAAGCCTTTGCCAGCGCGTATCCGGCCAGGATCGAGTTCCACGCGTTCTGCCAGTGGTTGACCGAACGCAGCCTGCAACGTGCCCAGCACGCCGCACGCAGCAATGGCATGGCCATCGGCCTGATCGCCGACCTGGCCGTGGGTGCCGATGGCGCCGGTAGCCAGGCCTGGAGCCGCCAGGACGAGCTGCTGGCCAACCTCAAGGTCGGCGCACCACCCGACATCCTCAACCGCTCGGGCCAGGACTGGGGCATTTGCGCCTTCTCTCCCGAAGGCCTCAAGCGCAACGGCTACCGCGCCTTCATCGAGATGCTGCGAGCCAACCTGGCCCATGCCGGCGGCCTGCGCATCGACCATGTGATGGGGCTGCGCCGGCTGTGGCTGATCCCGCGTGGCTGCAAGCCCGACCAGGGCGCCTACCTCGACTACCCGGTGCAAGACCTGCTGCGCCTGCTGGCCCTGGAGTCGGTGCGCCACCAGGCGATCATTCTGGGTGAAGACCTCGGCACCGTGCCCGAGGGGCTGCGCGAGCAGTTGGCGGCCAAGGCCATACTGGGCATGCGCGTATTGCCGTTCGAGCAGACCCAGCCCGGCCACTTCAAACCGATCCTCGACTGGCCGGACGATGCCCTGGCCACCACCGGCACCCATGACCTGGCGCCACTGGCCGGCTGGCTGCAAAGCCGCGACATCGACTGGAGCCAGCGCCTGAACCTGATCGACGCCGCCACCGAGCTGCACTGGCGCCACGATCGGCAAAAGGAACGCGAAGGCCTGCGCCGCACGCTGGAGGCCAACTATGGCCCGCAAGCGGACAATGACGCGCTGATCGATGCCGCCATCCGCTACGTCGGCCACACCCGCGCCCCGTTGGTGCTCATCCCACTGGAAGACCTGCTGGGCAGCGACGAGCAACCCAACCTGCCCGGCACCACCAGCGGCCACCCCAACTGGCGCCGGCGCTTCGCCGCTCCGGTGCACGAACTACTCGACGACGAAGACGCCGCACGGCGCCTTGAACTGCTGGCCCAGGCCCGCGAACAAGCCTGGGAGCGTGACCGATGAAACCACTGACCGCGACGCTACGCCTGCAATTTCACAGCGACTTCAGCCTCGATGACGCGGTGCCACTGGTACCGTACTTCGCCCGGCTGGGTATCAGCCACCTGTACGCCTCGCCGATCCTCAAGGCCCGCGCCGGCTCGCGCCACGGTTACGACGTGGTCGACCCGACCTGCGTCAACCCCGAGCTGGGTGGCGAGGCTGCGTTGCAACGGCTGGTGGCTGCGCTGCGCCAGCATGGCATGGGGCTGATCCTCGATACCGTGTCCAACCACATGGCCGTGGGCGGCGCCGACAACCCGTGGTGGCAGAGCCTGCTGGCCTGGGGCCGGCGCAGCCCCTACGCGGAGTTCTTCGACATCCAGTGGCACTCCAGCGACCCGCTGCTGGCCGGGCAGTTGCTGCTGCCGTTTCTCGGCAGCGACTACGGCGTGGCGCTGAAGAACGGCGACATCCCGCTGCAATTCGACGCGCAATCGGGCGTGCTGCAGATCGCCCACTATCAGCATCGCTTCCCGATCTGCCCGCTGGACTACGGCTGGATCCTCGCACAGAGCCCCGAGCCTGCACTCAAGGCGCTGGCGGAGCATTTCACTGCCTTGCGCGAATCCCCCGAACCCGTGGCGAACGCCTTGCCACTGCACGCCGAACTGGCGCGCCTGGTGGGAGAAGGCGCGGACCTGGCGTCGGCCCTGATCGCCTTCGACAGCCGCAGCGAAAGCGGCTTCAAGCGCCTGCACCTGTTGCTCGAACGCCAGACCTACCGCCTCGCCAGCTGGCGCACTGCCGCCGATGACATCAACTGGCGGCGCTTCTTCGACATCAACGAACTGGGCGGCCTGCGAGTGGAGCGTAGCGCAGTGTTCGAAGCCACCCACGCCAAGCTGTTCGAACTGATCGAGCGCGGCCTGGTGGACGGCCTGCGCATCGACCATATCGACGGCCTGGCCGACCCGCGCGGCTATTGCCGCAAGCTGCGCCGCCGGGTCGACGGCCTGCTCGCCAGGCGCCCGTTGCAGGCTGCGCTGGAACACTTCCCGATCTACGTGGAAAAGATCCTCGGCACCGACGAACACCTGCACCGCGACTGGCTGACCGACGGCACCACCGGCTACGAGTTCATGAACCAGGTCTCGCTGCTGCAACACGACCCGGCCGGTGAAGCGCCGCTGACCGAGTTGTGGGCGGCGGTCAGCGAGCGCCCCGCTTTCCCCGAGGAAGTGCGGCTGGCGCGCCACCTGGTGCTCAATGCCAGCCTTGCCGGCGATTGCGAATCCGTCGCCCAGGCGTTGTTGCAGGTCGCCCGTGACGACCTGATGACCCGCGACCTGACCCTTGGCGCGATTCGCCGCGCACTGCAAGCGCTGGTTGCGCATTACCCGGTGTATCGCACCTACTTCAATGCCTGCGGGCGCCCGGCCGAGGACGAGCGCTTCTTCCAGCAGGCCCTGGCCAACGCCCGCCAGGACCTTGGCGAAGCCGACTGGCCGTTGCTCGATCAGCTCGAACAATGGCTCGGTGGCCAGCCCTGGCGCCAGCTGCCACCGGGCCGGCCACGCAAGCACCTGCGCCATGCCTGCGTGCGCTTCCAGCAGCTCACCGCACCCAGTGCCGCCAAGGCTGTGGAAGACACCGCCTTCTACCGCTCGGCACGGCTGCTGTCGCGCAACGATGTCGGCTTCGAGGCCGAGCGCTTCAGCGCAGGCGCCGAGCATTTCCACAACGAGGCTCAACGCCGCCTGCGCGACTTCCCCGACAACCTGCTGGCCACCGCCACCCACGACCACAAGCGCGGCGAGGACAGCCGTGCTCGCCTGGCCGTGCTGAGCGAGCGTGGGCCGTGGTTCGCCAGCCGCGTGGAACACTGGCGCGAGCTGGCCGCGCCGCTGCGCGAGCAACTGGATGACGGCGTGGCCCCCAGCCCCGGCGACGAGCTGCTGCTGTGGCAGACGCTGCTGGGCAGCTGGCCTCTCGCGCTCGACCTGCAGGATGACAACGCACTGCGCCAGTACGCCGAACGTATCCGCCAATGGCAGCAGAAGGCCCTGCGCGAAGCCAAGCTGCGCAGCAGCTGGAGCGCGCCCAACGAAGCCTATGAAGCGGCCTGCGCCGCCTATGTCGACGGGCTGCTGCTGGACCGGGAAAACCAGCAGTTGCGCCAGTCAATGGCCGATGCCGCACAGCTGATCGCCTGCCCCGGCGCGCTCAACGGTCTGGTCCAGAGCCTGCTGCGCATGACCGTGCCGGGCGTGCCCGACTTGTACCAGGGCAACGAATACTGGGATTTCAGCCTGGTCGACCCGGATAACCGCCGCGCCGTGGACTACGCTTGCAGGCGTCGCACCCTGGACGATGCCAGCACGCCCGGCGAGCTGCTGGCGCACTGGCGTGACGGCCGCATCAAGCAGGCCCTGATCGCACGCGTGCTGGACTGCCGCCAGGCCCACGCCGAGCTGTTCCGGCGCGGGGCCTACCTGCCGCTGCAGATGCAGGGCCGGCATGCCGATCAGGTCATTGCCTTCGCCCGCCTGGGTGAAGGCCAACGCGCCATTGTCGTCGCCCCGCGGCTGGCCTGCGGCCTGCTCGGCGGCGCCACTACACCGTTGATCCCGGCACAGAACTGGGACGATACCCGGGTGATCCTGCCGTTTGCCTTGTCGCCTGCCACTTGGACTGGACTTTTCGGCGGCGCCGCTGTCAGCCCTACAAGGGAGCTGATGTTGAGCGCGGTCTTGGCGGAATTCCCAGTCAATTTGTTGATTGAACATGCATAGCATTCAGGAGTGTCGTGATGAGTGTCGAAGAAAAACGAGTACGCGAATTCGCTTACCAGATCTGGGAGTCGGAGGGTAAGCCGGAGGGTCAGGAGGAACGCCACTGGGACATGGCACGCAAGCTTGCCGAGGCCGAAGCGCTGGCCCCCAAGGCGGCACCGCGCAAGCGGGCGCCGGCCAAGCCCAAGGTAGCGGCTGAGCCGAAGGCTGCGGCGTTGCCTGGGGCTATCAAACCCACGGCCGCCAAGAAGCCAAGAGCAGCGAAAAAACCTACTGCCGGCTAAGCCTGCACCGGCCTCTTCGCGGGCAAGCCCGCGACGAGGCCGGCACAGGTCTGCACAACCCCCCGCCCCACCACGGCCAATCGAGGATTGCCATGAGCCCGCGCACCCCAAAGAAAACCCGCTCCGTCGCCCCAACGCGCATCCGCGAAGGCCTGCCCTTCCCCCTCGGCGCGACCTGGGACGGCTTGGGGGTCAATTTCGCCCTGTTCTCGGCCAATGCCACCAAGGTCGAGTTGTGCCTGTTCGACTCCACCGGCGAGCAGGAGCTCGAGCGCATCGAGCTGCCCGAGTACACCGACGAGATCTACCATGGCTACTTGCCTGATGCGCATCCCGGACTGGTCTACGGCTACCGCGTATACGGCCCCTACGAGCCGGAAAACGGCCACCGCTTCAACCCGAACAAATTGCTGATCGACCCCTATGCCAAGCAATTGGTCGGCAGCCTGAAATGGTCCGAGGCGCTGTTCGGCTACACCATTGGCCACCCCGATGGCGACCTGTCGTTCGACGAACGCGACAGTGCGCCATTCGTACCCAAGTGCAAGGTCATCGACCCGGCCTTCACCTGGGGCCGCGACCAGCGCGTGCAGGTCCCTTGGGAGCGCACGATCATCTATGAAGCCCACACTCGCGGCATCAGCATGCGCCACCCTGCCGTGCCAGAAGAGCTGCGTGGCACCTTCGCCGGCCTTGCCAACGACGAACTGCTCAAGCACATCAAGGACCTGGGCGTGTCGAGCATCGAGCTGCTGCCGATCCATGCCTTCGTCAACGACCAGCATTTGCTGGACAAGGGCCTGAACAACTACTGGGGCTACAACAGCATCGCCTTCTTCGCACCGCACCCGCGCTACCTGGCCAGCGGCAAGATTGCCGAGTTCAAGGAGATGGTCGCCCACCTGCATGACGCAGGCCTGGAAGTGATCCTCGACGTGGTCTACAACCACACCGCCGAAGGCAACGAACGCGGCCCGACCCTGTCGATGCGTGGCATCGACAACGCCTCTTACTACCGCCTGATGCCCGACGACAAGCGCTACTACATCAACGATTCCGGCACCGGCAACACCCTCGACCTCAGCCACCCGTGCGTACTGCAGCTGGTCACCGACTCGCTGCGCTACTGGGCGGGCGAAATGCATGTCGACGGTTTCCGCTTCGACCTGGCGACCATCCTTGGCCGCTATCACGACGGCTACAGCGAGCGCCACGGCTTCCTGGTCGCCTGCCGCCAGGACCCGATGCTCAGCCAGGTCAAGCTGATCGCCGAACCCTGGGACTGCGGCCCAGGTGGCTATCAGGTCGGCAATTTCGCACCGGGCTGGGCCGAGTGGAACGACCGCTTCCGTGACACGGCACGGGCCTTCTGGAAGGGCGACGAAGGCCAGCTGGCCGATTTCGCCGCACGTATCACCGCTTCGGGCGACCTGTTCAACAACCGCGGGCGGCGGCCATATTCCTCGGTCAACTTCATCACCGCCCACGATGGCTTCACCCTGCGCGACCTGGTGTCGTACAACGGCAAGCACAACGAAGACAACGACGAGAACAACCAGGACGGCACCGACAACAACCTGTCGTGGAACTGTGGTGCCGAAGGCCCGACCGACGACCCTGAAATCAACGCCCTGCGCATGCGCCAGATGCGCAACTTCTTCGCCACGCTGCTGCTGGCCCAGGGTACGCCGATGATCGTCGCCGGCGATGAATTCAGCCGCACCCAGCATGGCAACAACAACGCCTATTGCCAGGACAGCGAGATCGGCTGGGTCAACTGGGACCTGGATGACGAAGGCAAGCAGCTGCTGGCCTTCGTCAAGCGCCTGACCCGCCTGCGCCTGGCCTACCCGGTGCTGCGCCGCTCGCGCTTTTTGGTCGGCGATTACAACGAAGCGATCGGGGTCAAGGACGTGACCTGGCTGGCGCCCGATGGCAACGAGATGAGCGTGGAGCAGTGGGAAGACCCGCACGGCCGTTGCCTGGGCATGCTGATCGATGGCCGCGCCCAGGTCAGTGGTATTGCCCGGCCTGGGTCTGAGGCGACCATGCTGTTGATCGTCAATGCGCACCACGATGTGGTGCCGTTCTTGCTGCCGGCGGTTCCGGAAGGTGACTACTGGAGCTGCCTGATCGACACCGACCGGCCGGAGCTGCGCAAGCCGCAGCATCTGCAGTTCGACAGTACCTTCGAGGTCAAGGGGCGGTCGTTGCTGCTGTTGGCCTTGCAGCGCGAGGAAGAGTGAGCCGGAACCGGCTCACCCTGTTTTATCTGTATCGGTAGCCTTGAGGAGCCACTGTGAACCTCGAAGCCGGCAGCCCAGGTTTCGCCAGCACCCGTCAGGCCCCGCCCGTCGACCGCCTGCGGGTGCTCACGGTGAACACCCACAAGGGCTTCACCGCTTTCAACCGGCGCTTCATCCTGCCTGAGCTGCGCGAGGCGGTGCGCAGCACCCAGGCAGACGTCGTGTTCCTCCAGGAAGTGCTCGGCAGCCACGACCGCCATGCCGCGCGCTACCCCGGCTGGCCGCAGACCTCGCAGTACGAATTCCTTGCCGACAGCATGTGGAGCGACTTCGCTTATGGCCGCAACGCGGTCTACCCCGACGGCCACCACGGCAATGCGCTGCTGTCCAAGTACCCGATCATCGAGCACCGCAACCTCGACGTGTCGATCACCGGCCCCGAGCGCCGCGGCCTGCTGCACTGCATCCTCGACGTCCCCGGCCAGCACAACGTGCATGCCATCTGCGTGCACCTGTCATTGCTGGAAAACCATCGACAGAAGCAGCTCAAGCTGCTGCGTCAGTTGCTGGATTCCTTGCCTGCCGAGGCGCCGGTGATCATTGCCGGCGATTTCAACGACTGGAAGTCCCACGGCAACCGCACCCTTGGCCTGCAGCGCGACCTGCACGAGGCCTTCGAACGCCACCATGGCCACCTCGCCCGCACCTACCCGGCGCGCCTGCCCCTTCTGCGCCTGGACCGTATCTACCTGCGCAACGCCGATAGCCATGCGCCGCAGATACTGGGGCACAAACCTTGGACGCACCTTTCCGACCACTTGCCACTGACCGTGGAGGTCAGGTTGTAACAATGATTCGGCATAGCCAGCGCCGCAGAAATAGCGATCATCGCTATATACGGAAAATTTATTCGGCTAATCAAAGCATTACCGCCGCCCACAGGGTTTGAACAGACCTTTCACGTTTTCTTGACGCAAGCGCCTGACTCTCCTTAGCTGAACACTATCACTAGATGTAAGAACTCGCGCCGGGCCTCTAGCTCGCGCCTTTGTGCGCGCTCGCGAACGCCGGCGTGCTGGTTTGGGTCGCCCTCTGTTTTTGTCGTACAGCTCGTGACAACAGGCCAGGTCCTTGGGCTTTACACCAAAAAAACAGAGGAGATCCGCCATGAAAAGAACCTCGAATCCCCTGCGCTTCGAACCTATTTTCTATGCGGTTTCCACGTCGATGCTTCTGGCAACCCCAGTGGAAACCTTCGCGTTCGAACTGCAGGAAGATCCGATCTCGCCCAGCTACCTGCAGCAAGCGACGGTGCCGACGATATCGCTAGACCCGGTTACTGCCAGCGGCCTGAACATGGGGACGCTGAACGCCTTCAGCGAGAAAATGGGCGAGCGCCACAACCTGCCGGCCCCCGAACGGGTAGGCGGCCAGTGGGCACAGTTCTTCCCTGGCACCACGCCTAGGCCTGGAGCGCGAGCACCAGAGCAACTGGAAGCGCCCAGCCAGCAGTTGATGATCGGCCCGGACCTGTTCGTGCGGGAAACTGCCGAGGGCAATGTCCACCGTGCGGGAATTTTCGTTGGCCACAACAACCTGCAAAGCAGCTTCAATGGCGTACGGCCGCTGCTGGGCGACAAGCAGCGCAACGCAGTCAACCTCAGTGGCGAAAGCCTGGGGGTGTTCTGGAGCATGACCCATGAGCGAGGCTGGCACCTGGATGCCGTGGCCATGGGCTCACGCATCGAGGTGATGGGCCGCGGCGACAGTGGCCAACGCCTGAATGACAGCGGCCATGCGATGACGTTTTCGGTAGAAGGCGGTTACCCGATAGGCCTGGGTGGCGGCTGGGTGATCGAGCCCCAGGCGCAATTGATCAACCAGCAGTTCTTCCCGGGTAACCAGGTGCAGGCAGAGACCTTGCAGGCCTTCGATAGCCAGCCGAGCTGGAGCGGCCGGGTCGGTGCCAAGCTGTCCGGGCGCTACGAAGTGAAAGGCATGCCGATCGAGCCCTATGTGCGAACCAACGTCTGGTATGACTTCAACGACGCCAGCGATGTCAAGCTGGACCAGGTCGACAAGATCTCCAGCTCGCGATACTCGACCACGGTAGAACTGGGATTGGGCTTGGTGGCACGGGTCACACCCAAGGTGGCGCTGTTCGTCAGTGCCGACTACAGCAGCGATGTGGATGGCAACGACCTGAATGGGCTGATAGGCAGCCTTGGGGTGCGGATGCGGTGGTAGGCAGGCCTGGCCCTATCGCGGATAAATCCGCTCCTACACGGACCATGCGATCCCCGTTCATCCGCGATCAGGCCAGCACAGGTACCAATCAAGCCGGCTTCATCGCGATCCCTGTAGGAGCGGATTCATCCGCGATGAGGCCAGCAAAGGCAACCAACCAGGCCGCCTTCATCACGATTCCCTGTAGGAGCGGATTCATCCGCGATGAGGCCAGCAAAGGCAACCAACCAGGCCGCCTTCATCACGATTCCCTGTAGGAGCGGACTCATCCGCGATGAGGCCAGCACAGGCAACCGATCAGGCCGGCTTCATCACCAGAACGCCAAGCGGCGGCAAGTTCAGCGCCAGTGACAATGGCTGCCCATGGCTGGCCACCTGATCGCTCTCCACCGCCCCCAGGTTGCCCACGTTCGACCCGGCATACAGCTCGGCATCGCTGTTCAGCAACTCCTGCCAACGCTCGCCAAACGGCACACCGATCCGGTAGCCCTCGCGCGGCACCGGGGTGAAGTTGGCCACCACCAGCAATGGCTCACCCTGGCTGCTCCAGCGCAGCCAGGCGTACACGCTGTTGTGCGCGTCATCGCCGATCAGCCACTGGAAACCCTGGGGCTGGCAATCCTGCTCATGCAGCGCCGGCAGCTCGCGGTACAGGCGGTTGAGGTCGCCTACCAGGCGCTGTACGCCTTGGTGCTCGGGATACTGCAGCAGGTACCAGTCCAGCTGGTGGTCATGGTTCCACTCCCGCCACTGGCCGAACTCGCAGCCCATGAACAGCAGCTTCTTGCCCGGGTGGGTCCACATGAAGGTCAGGTAGGCGCGCAGGTTGGCGAACTTCTGCCAGCGGTCACCGGGCATCTTGTCGATCAGCGAGTGCTTGCCGTGCACCACCTCGTCGTGAGAGATCGGCAGGATGAAGTGCTCGGAATAGGCATAGATCAGGCCGAAGCTCATCTCATTGTGGTGATAGGTGCGGTGCACCGGATCGTTCTGGATGTAGTGCAGCGTGTCGTGCATCCAGCCCATGTTCCACTTGTAGGCGAAGCCCAGGCCGCCCTGCTCGGTCGGCTGGCTCACGCCCGGCCAGGCCGTGGATTCCTCGGCGATGATCAGTGCGCCCGGTGCCTCGTGGGCAGCGATACCGTTGAGGTGGCGGATGAAATCGATGGCCTCGAGGTTTTCGCGCCCACCGTGGCGGTTGGGCACCCATTCGCCCGGCTTGCGCGAGTAGTCGCGGTACAGCATCGAGGCCACCGCATCGACGCGCAAACCGTCGATGTGGAAGTGTTTGAGCCAGTGCAGAGCCGACGCCATCATGAAACCACGCACCTCGTTGCGGCCGAGGTTGTAGATCAGCGTGTTCCAGTCCTGATGGTAGCCTTCGAGCGGGTTGTCGTACTCGTACAGTGCCGTGCCGTCGAAGCGTGCCAGGCCGTGTTCGTCGGTGGGGAAATGCGCCGGTACCCAGTCGAGGATCACGCCAATGCCACCCTGATGGCAGGCATCGATGAAGGCCGCGAAGTCCTCAGGGCTGCCGTAGCGCGAAGTCGGCGCGAACATCGACAGCGGCTGGTAACCCCAAGACCCTCCGAACGGGTGCTCCATGATCGGCAGCAGCTCGATATGGGTGAACCCCAGTTGCTGCACGTAAGGCACCAGCCGTTCGGCCAGCTCACGCCAGTTGTAGTAGCGCGACACTTCACCCGGCTCGTCAAGCTCGCATTGCCAGGAACCGGGGTGCAGTTCGTAGATCGACAACGGGGCGCTGTAGGCGTGGCGCTGGGCGCGGTGCGCCATCCAGTCGTGGTCCTGCCAGGCATGGCTCAGCTCGGCGGCCACCTTGGACGCGGTGCTCGGCGGCAGCTCGGTGGCGCGGGCCAGCGGGTCAGCCTTCAGCGGCAGTATGCCGTCCTTGCCGAGCACTTCGAACTTGTAGGTTTCGCCCACACCCAGGCGCGGCACGAACAGCTCCCACACGCCAGCGCTGTGGCGCAGGCGCATGGGGTGGCGGCGGCCGTCCCAGTTGTTGAAGTCGCCGACCACCGACACCCGCCGCGCATTCGGTGCCCACACCGAGAAGCACACGCCATCGACACCCTCGACCTGGGTCGGTTGAGCGCCGAAGCGCCCGGACAGGTCGCGGTGGTTGCCTTCGGCAAACAGGTAGAGGTCCATGTCGCCGAGTTGCGGGCCGAAGCTGTAAGGGTCTTCGGTCACCTGCTCGCCACCGGCCCAGCCGATTTGCAACAAGTACGGGTGTGCCTCATCGAGGTGCGCAGTGAACAGCCCGGGCAGGCTGCCCTGCACCATGTCGGCAAGGATGCGCCCGTCATGGCGCGCCAGCACCCGCACGCTCAGGGCATTGGGCAGGAAGGCGCGGACGAACAAGCCGCCCTGCCCGTCGCCGTGGGGGCCCAGCACTGCAAATGGATCGGCGTGCTCGGCGCGGGCCAGGGCATCCAGGTCCCGTTGCCGAAGGCCGCCGTTTTCACGCGTGGTTGCGTTCATCTATGACTCTCCCCAGGTACTGATCAGTCCATGCAGGCCATGCAAAGGCACGGCCAGCCAACTTGGACGGTTTTCGGCTTCGTATGTGATTTCGTAGGCGGCTTTTTCCAGGCAGAACAACTCCAGTGCGGCGCGCTCGCCCTCGGCCTGTTGCCAGGCGTGGGGCATGGCGGCGGTGGCCAGGCCGTAGGCTTCGACGAAGGCATGCCGCGACTGGTGCAGGTACTGCCGGGCAACCCGTTGCCGGGCTTGCCGGGCCGGGTCGGAAAGGTCTACGGCAGACGCGCTGCGCAAGATCATCGCAGCAGCATAGTCGAAAGATCGCAACACGCCGCTGACATCCTTGTACGGGCTGTGTCTGGCCCGGCGTTCGTCCAGCGGACGGGCAGGTTCGCCCTCGAAATCGATCAGGTAGGCATCGCCCTGCACCACCAGCACCTGGCCCAGGTGCAGGTCGCCGTGCACGCGCATCAGCAGGCCACCCTGGGCCTGTTCGGCGAGCCTGGCGACGTGCTGGGCGAGGCCGTCACGCTGCTGTTGCAGGTCGTCGACCAGGGCCTGGCTGTCGCTGTCGAGGTGTTCGCGGTGCTGCGCCAGCAGGTCGAGGGCATGGTCCAGTTCGGCGCTGATCTGCGCACTCCAGCGTTGGCTGTCGTCGGCGTCGCTGGGGCGCGGCTGGAAAGCGTCGTCGTTGCTCGGCGCTGCGAGCAACTGGTGCATCTCGCCCAGGCGCTGGCCGAGCAAGGCGGCGAAGCCGGTGAGTTCGGCCAGCGCGTCGGTATGCACTTCCGGGTCGGCAGTGCCGGGCTCCATCTCGTCGCGGATGGCCCGCTCCAGGGTATTCTGGGTCCAGGCCCAGGCATCGCCCTGGTTGCTGAGGTAGCCTTGGGCGATCATCAACAGGTGCGGCGCGCCCTGCTCATCGACGCGGCTGACCCAGGCCAGCAGCGGCGAGATGTTGGCGAAGCCGGCGGCGGTGAGATAGGCGCTCATTTCCAGCTCGGGGTGAATGCCTGGGTTGACCCGGCGAATCAGCTTGAGCACCACGCGGTCGCCAACCACCACCGAGCTGTTGGATTGCTCGGCGCTGAGGTAGCGCACCTGGCTTTCCTCGTTCAGTTCAAGCCCGGCCAGCTGAGCGGTGCAGGCGAAGCGCAACTCGCCTTGGCCATTGCCGCAGGGCAGCTGCGTGCCGTCCTGGCAGGCCCGCAGTACCGCACGGATGAACGGTTCGAGGACGAACGCATCGGTAATCAGGCCGACCTGACGGCCACGGCGCACCCGCGACAGCGCCAACTGCTGTGGCAGCGCCGAGTTGATCTGCTCTTCCGGAAGCAGGCCGAACGGCAACTGGTAGCGGGTGGCTACGCCATCGCTGAGCACTTCGATCTCGCTGAGCAGCACCGGGGTGGTAGCGGTGCCGAAACGCACGCCGTAGCGCAGGCGCACCTGGTCGATCGGGCCTTCCTTGCCGGCGAACCAGCGGCGCTTGGGCAGGTATTGCGGCAGGATGGTGTCGTTGAGGGTGTCGCTGGAAGGCGCTTCCAGCAGTTCTTCCATGCGTTTGCGCAGCACTAAAGTGGTCAATTCCGGCAACCCCTCGGTGGCTTGGATGTGCCAGCTGGGCATGCGGTCATGGGCAGCCAGCAGGAACCAGTAGAAGGCGTACGGCGGCAACGTCAGCAGGAACGGCAGCTGGCCGATCGGCGGGAAGGCGCTGCCACCGAGCATCTCCACCGGCACTTTGCCCGCGTATTGCGACAGTTCGAGCTCCGCCGCCTGGGCGGCGCGGGAAACGTTGGCGACGCAGAGGATGACTTCGGTATTGCCGTCGGCGTCGGTGTACTCGCGGATATAGGCCAGGATGCGCCGGTTGCTCGGCGTAAGCGTACGCAGGCTGCCGCGGCCAAAGGCCTTCTGCTGCTTGCGCACTGCCAGCAGCCGGCGGTTCCAGTTCAACAGCGAGTGCGGGTCGTGGGCCTGGGCCTCGACGTTGACGGTCTGGTAGCCGTACAACGGGTCCATGATCGGCGGCAGTACCAGGCGTTGCGGGTCGGCTCTGGAAAAACCGCCGTTGCGGTCCGGTGACCATTGCATCGGCGTGCGCACACCATCGCGGTCGCCGAGGTAGATGTTGTCGCCCATGCCCAGTTCATCGCCGTAGTACAGCGTCGGCGTGCCTGGCATCGACAGCAACAGGCTGGTAAGCAGCTCGATGCGCCGCCGGTCACGTTGCAGCAACGGCGCCAGACGCCGGCGGATACCGAGGTTGATGCGGGCGCGACGGTCCTCGGCGTAGTAGTTCCACAGGTAATCGCGCTCGCGGTCGGTGACCATTTCCAGGGTCAGCTCATCGTGGTTGCGCAGAAAGATCGCCCACTGGCAGTTCGCCGGGATGTCCGGGGTCTGGCGCAGGATGTCGGTGATCGGGAAGCGGTCTTCCATGGCCAGCGCCATGTACATGCGCGGCATCAGCGGGAAGTGGAAGGCCATGTGGCATTCGTCGCCATCCCCCTCGCCGAAATACGGGCGGGTGTCTTCAGGCCACTGGTTGGCCTCGGCCAGCAGCATGCGGTCAGGGTAGTTGGCGTCGATCTCGGCGCGGATCGCCTTGAGCACCGTGTGGGTCTCGGCGAGGTTCTCGTTGTTGGTGCCGTCGCGCTCGATCAGGTACGGAATGGCGTCCAGGCGCAGGCCATCGACGCCCAGGTCGAGCCAGAAGCGCATCACCCCGATCACCGCCTTGAGCACCTGCGGATTGTCGAAGTTGAGGTCCGGCTGGTGCGAATAGAAGCGGTGCCAGAAGTACTGGCCGGCGACCGGGTCCCAGGTCCAGTTGGACTTTTCGGTGTCGAGGAAGATGATCCGCGTGCCGTCGTACTTCTGGTCGTCGTCCGACCACACGTAGAAGTCCCGCGCCTTGCTGCCGCGCTTGGCGTGGCGGGCGCGCTGGAACCACGGGTGCTGGTCGCTGGTGTGGTTGATGACCAGTTCGGTGATCACCCGCAGGCCGCGCTTGTGCGCCTCGGCGATGAAGCGGCGGGCGTCGGCCATGCTGCCGTAGTCCGGATGCACGGCTTTGTACTCGGCGATGTCGTAGCCATCGTCACGCCGTGGCGAGGGGTAGAACGGCAGCAGCCAGAGGGTGTTGACGCCCAGCTCGGCAATGTAGTCGAGCTTGCTGATCAGGCCAGCGAAATCGCCGATGCCGTCGTTGTTCGAATCGAAGAACGACTTGATATGCAGCTGGTAGATCACGGCATCCTTGTACCACAGCGGGTCATCGATGAAGGCTGCCGGGCGGGACCGCTTGGCCATGTGCGACTCCTTGCCCTATCGGGCCTTGCTGATGCGCCAGATTCCGAACGGCAGGTTCCAGGGTTCGATGCGCATCCACTGGGTCTTGCCGTACCAGGACCAGCGATGGCCGGTCATCAGGTCTTCGCCATGGGTTTCGGCATTGTCATCCAGGCCCAGTTCCCACAGCGGCAATTCGAAATGCGCCTCCTGGGCGTTGTGCGGATCGAGGCTCACCGCAACCAGGATGAAGTTGTCGCGCGCTGGCGTGCGTTTGGCGAAGTACAGGATGTTGTCGTTCCAGCAGTTGAAGAACGCCACCCCAAGATGGGTCTGCAGCGCGGGGTTCTGGCGACGGATGCGATTGAGCTGGGCGATCTCGGCGATGATGTTGCCAGGTTGGGTGAAATCCCGGGGGCGGATTTCGTACTTCTCCGAGTCCAGGTATTCCTCCTTGCCCGGCAGCGCTGCGCTTTCGCACAGCTCGAAGCCGCTGTACATGCCCCACAGCCCCGAGCCCATGGTCGCCAGCGCCGCCCGGATGAGGAAACCGGCGCGGCCATTATGCTGCAGGAAGTATGGGTTTATGTCTGGCGTGTTGACGAAGAAATTCGGCCGGTAGCATTGGCTCCACGGCGGCTGGTTGAGTTGCTCGAAATACTCGCGCAACTCTTGCTTGGTGTTGCGCCAGGTGAAGTAGGTATAGCTCTGGGCGTACCCGACCTTGCCCAGGCGCGCCATCATCGCGGGCTTGGTGAAGGCTTCGGCGAGGAAGATCACGTCGGGATATTGGGCACGCACATTGGCGATCAGCCATTGCCAGAAGGGCAACGGTTTGGTGTGCGGGTTATCGACACGAAAGGTCTTCACCCCCTCCTCGACCCAGCCGATGATCACGTCACGCAGGGCCAGCCACAGGCTGGGTACCGCGTCGGGCGCATAGAAATCGACGTTGACGATGTCCTGATATTTCTTTGGCGGGTTTTCCGCGTAGCGAATGGTGCCGTCCGGCCGCCAGCTGAACCAGCCTGGGTGCTCGGTGAGCCACGGGTGGTCCTGGGAGCACTGGATGGCGAAGTCCAGGGCGATCTCCAGGCCATGCTGGGCGGCGGCAGACACCAGGCGGCGGAAGTCGTCACGGCTGCCCAGCTGCGGATGGATCGCGTCGTGACCACCGTCCGGGCTGCCGATGGCATAGGGGCTGCCCGGGTCACCGGGCTCGGCCTGCAGTGCATTGTTGCGGCCTTTGCGGTGCTTGCTGCCGATGGGGTGGATCGGCGGAAAATACAGCACATCAAAACCCATGTCGCGAATCATCGGCAGGCGCTGGTGCACGTCGTTGAAGGTGCCGTGGCGCTCCGGGCTGTCGGTGATCGAACGCGGGAACAGTTCGTACCAACTGGCGAACTGCGCCGCCGGCCGGTCGACGTCCAGCGGGAATTCGATGCTGCGGGTCAGGTAGCTGCGGTGCTCGGCTTCGGCCATCAGCCGCGACGCTTCGGCGCCCAGCAACAGGGCTACCTGATCATCGGTGTGCAGCTCGCCCAATTGCTGTTGCAAGCGTTGCAGTTCGTCGCGAAGCACGCCTTCACTGAGTTCGATGCCTTTGCCGAGCATCAGCCGGCCTTCTTCGAGCTCCAGCTTGACGTCGACGCCGGCGTGGTACTTCTTCTCCAGGTCATGGCAATAGGTGGCGAACGGGTCGATCCAGGCCTCGATGCTGAACACGTGCGGGCCGATCTCGGTGGGCGTGAACTCGGCCAGCCACAGGTCATTGCCCGGCGACTGCATGGGCACGCAGTGCACCCGGCGGCTTTGCGACTGGCGCCAGGTCAGCACCACGGCCATGCGGTCATGGCCATCGGTGTAGACCTTGCTGCTGACCGCCACAGGCTGGCCGCTGATGGCCTTGGCCGCGAAGCTGCCGGCGTCGAGCACAGGCTGGGTGTCTTCGATGACGATGCGTGGCGCCAGTAGCGCCTGGGACAGGCTGATGGCCTGGTCCGGGTGATCATTCGCCGTGGGCGCATGCTCAAAGGGCTCGTTGCGTGACATCGACCTTGCTCCCTCAGCTGATGGCGGTAAGGGTTCAGAGCCGGGCGCACGTCAAGGGGTTCAAAAAAATTGGAGCGAATGGCTACTGCCAGCGGTCAGAGCCTGCAGGACCTCTTCAATTCCACCCACGCGCATCTACACGAGCCCGGCCATGAACATTCCCATTCCACCGGAAACACCCGACCCCAACGTCGACGACCCGAGCCTGCCACCGCCCGTGCCGGAGGACGACCCGGACGAGCTGCCGATCAAGCCGACCATGCCGCCGACGGTGGGTGACCCGCCGAGCGATGAACCACCGGTGAAGGCTTAAGGGTAGACGACGGCGGACTGACATTTTTGCCAGTAGCGCAATTGCCGGCGGTGTTGAAAATTGGGGGCTCCCTATTCATGCCAAGGAGCCCCCCATCGTGCCTATCGCGACCCGTTGGCTGCGCATGGAATTCGAGCGGCAAGTGATCGACTACTTGCAGGATGCCGGGGTAGTCGATCCGTGGCCGGGGACCTGGCTCGCGCATCAGGACAGGGATAAATGCGAGTTCGCCCTGATGGGGCTGGAGGCACGTTACGGCGTGCAGCTTCGCCGTGATTACCAGACCGTTGCCGAGCTTGCCGCCGGGCTTTGCAAGGCCATGGAGCTGCTCTGAGCACACTGGCCTCTTCGCGGAGTCATTGCTTGACAGGAAACAGGCCGGAACACCGACCTGTTTCCATCGTCATTATTCCCGCAAGGAGAGGCTCTCGATACTGATCTCCCGCATGCGAAACTTCTGCACCTTCCCGGTCACCGTCATTGGAAATTCGTCAACGAAGCGGAAATACCGTGGCACCTTGAAGTGCGCAATACGTGCCTTGCACCAGTCCTGCAGCTCCTCAGCCGTGGCGCTGTGCCCCGGGTGCAGCTTGATCCAGGCCACGATCTCTTCGCCATAACGGTTGCACGGAATGCCCACCACCTGTGCGTCGGCCACTGCCGGGTGGGTGTAGAAGAACTCCTCCAGCTCGCGTGGGTAGATGTTCTCGCCACCGCGAATGATCATGTCCTTGTTGCGCCCGACAATGCGCACATACCCGTGCTCATCCATCACCGCCAGGTCGCCCGAATGCATCCAGCCAGCCGGGTCGATGGCATCCGCCGTGGCCTCGGGGTTGCCCCAGTAGCCAAGCATCACGCTGTAGCCGCGAGTGCAAAGCTCTCCGATCTCACCCCTGGCGACGATGCAGCCATCGGCGTCCACCAGCTTGGTTTCCAGCTGCGGCTGAGTGCGGCCAACAGTGGTCACGCGCAGCTCCAGTTCATCGTCCGGGCCGGTTTGCAAGGATACCGGGCTGGTTTCGGTCATGCCGTAGGCGATCTGCACTTCGGCCATGTGCATGTGGTCGATGACCCGGCGCATCACCTCGATCGGGCAGGTGGCGCCGGCCATGATGCCGCTGCGCAGGGTCGACAGGTCCAGTTGCGTGCGCGATGGGTGGTCGAGCATGGCAATGAACATGGTCGGCACGCCATACAGGATGCTGGCACGTTCTTCGGCGACGGCGCGCAAGGTGAGTTCGGCGTCGAAGGCGTCATTGGGGTAGACCATGGTACTGCCGTGGGTGATGCAGCCGAGGTTGGCCATGACCATGCCGAAGCAATGGTAAAGCGGCACCGGGATCACCATGCGGTCGCGGTCGCTCAGGCCGAGGCTTTCACCGACCATGAAGCCGTTGTTGAGGATGTTGTAGTGGCTGAGCGTGGCACCTTTGGGCGCACCGGTAGTGCCGGAGGTGTACTGGATATTCACCGGTTGGTCGAACTGCAGGCTGTGCTGGCGAGCCACGTAGGCTTCCACCGGCGTTTGCCCTGCCCGCTCGGCCAGCGCTTGCCAGGGCAGGAAGCCGCTGGGGGGGTTGGCCGCCAGGCTGATCA
This sequence comes from Pseudomonas vlassakiae, assembly GCF_014269035.2. Lineage (GTDB taxonomy): Bacteria > Pseudomonadota > Gammaproteobacteria > Pseudomonadales > Pseudomonadaceae > Aquipseudomonas > Aquipseudomonas vlassakiae. The sequence goes on along the minus strand of NZ_JABWRP020000002.1, from coordinate 177,015 downwards.
CCCCGCGCAGTTCGGGCAGGCGCTCACTGGCCAGCTCGCCAAGGTTGGCGGTCGCCAGCTCCGGCACCAGCGCTTGGACCATGGCATGGTAATCAGAGGTCTTGAACGCATCGGCACACACCAGCCAGCGGCAGCCAGACTGGCGTAGCACGTACTCCAGTTCACCCACGCGATAGGCCGGATTGATGTTGACCAGGATCGCACCGACCTTGGCGCTGGCCAATTGCAAGATGCACCACTGGGCGCAGTTGGGCGACCAGATGCCGACCCGGTCGCCAGTGTTCACGCCCAGGGCCATCAGGGCGCGGGCATGGGTGTCGACCTGTTCGGCCAGCTGCCGCCAGCTGTAGCGCAGGCCCTGGTGGCGCGCCACCAGCGCTTCGCCGTCGGCGCAACGGGCCACGGTGGCATCGAAGGCCTGGCCGATGGTCAGGGTCAGCAACGGTTGGTCCTGGCGACCGCGGGTGTAGCTAGGTTGACTCATGGGTGTCCCTTCTTGTGGTTGTTCTGGGCACGGCTGAAGTGAGCTGTGACTACTTTGGCGCAGATTTACGTTTACGTAAAGGTGACGAGCGGATTGACAGTGACCGAATGCAGGTTTACGTTAACGTAAAGGTGATGAACGACACCTGCCCCGGCTTGGCACCGAACCCTGTGGGAGCGGGCTTCCCCGCAAATGCGATCACTCAGGCAATGACGGTGGTCCTGCTGACGCATTTCGCGGGCAAGCCCGCTCCCACAGAGTCCGGCGCAAGATCCTCGGCTACGGTGTAACCCAATTTCAAGAACAACAAGGTGCCCCAGCATGCATTACCCCACCCTGAACTTCGCCCTGGGCGAAACCATCGACATGCTCCGCGACCAGGTGCGCACCTTCGTTGCCGCCGAACTGGCCCCGCGCGCTGCACAGATCGATCACGACAACCTGTTCCCTGCCGACATGTGGCGCAAGTTCGGCGACATGGGCCTGCTGGGCATTACCGTTGCCGAGGAATACGGCGGCGCCGGCCTGGGTTACCTGGCCCATGTGGTGTCGATGGAAGAGATCAGCCGCGGTTCGGCTTCGGTCGCCCTCTCCTACGGTGCCCACTCCAACCTCTGCGTCAACCAGATCAACCGCAACGGCACTCACGAGCAGAAGCTCAAGTACCTGCCCAGGCTGATCAGCGGCGAGCACATCGGCGCCCTGGCCATGAGCGAACCCAACGCCGGTTCCGACGTGGTATCGATGAAACTGCGCGCCGAAAAGCGCGGCGACCACTACGTGCTCAATGGCAGCAAGACCTGGATCACCAACGGCCCTGACGCCAACACCTATGTGATCTATGCCAAGACCGACCTGGACAAGGGGCCGCATGGCATCACCGCGTTCATCGTCGAACGTGACTGGAAAGGCTTCAGCCGCAGCAACAAGTTCGACAAGCTGGGCATGCGCGGCTCCAACACCTGCGAGCTGTTCTTCGACGGCGTCGAAGTGCCGGAAGAGAACATCCTCGGCCAGCTCAACGGCGGCGTGCGCGTGCTGATGAGCGGCCTGGACTACGAGCGCGTGGTGTTGTCCGGCGGCCCGACCGGCATCATGCAAAGCTGCATGGACCTGGTGGTGCCGTACATCCACGACCGCAAGCAGTTCGGCCAGAGCATCGGCGAGTTCCAGCTGATCCAGGGCAAGATCGCCGACATGTACACCCAGCTCAACGCCAGCCGCGCCTACCTGTATGCCGTGGCCCAGGCCTGCGACCGTGGCGAGACCACCCGCAAGGACGCCGCCGGGGTGATCCTCTACACCGCCGAACGTGCCACGCAGATGGCCCTGGAAGCGATCCAGATTCTCGGTGGCAATGGCTACATCAACGAATTCCCGGCTGGCCGCCTGCTGCGCGACGCCAAGCTGTACGAGATCGGTGCCGGCACCAGCGAAATCCGCAGGATGCTGATCGGCCGCGAACTGTTCAACGAAACCCGCTGAGCACAAGGGACGGGCGCACATGGCTACCTTGCACACCCAGATCAACCCGCGTTCGGCGGAGTTCGCCGGCAACCGCGCGGCCATGCTCGAACAGGTCCAGGCCCTGCGCGGGCTGCTCGCCCAGGTGGCCCAGGGCGGCGGGCCCAAGGCCCAGGAGCGGCATACCTCGCGTGGCAAGCTGCTGCCGCGCGAGCGCATCGACCGCCTGCTCGACCCGGGCTCGCCGTTCCTCGAGATCGGCCAGCTGGCCGCCCATGAGGTATACGGCGAAGACGTGCCAGCCGCCGGGGTGATCGCCGGCATCGGCCGCGTCGAAGGCGTGGAATGCATGATCGTCGCCAACGACGCCACGGTCAAAGGTGGTTCCTACTACCCGCTGACAGTGAAGAAGCATTTGCGCGCGCAGACCATTGCCCTGCAGAACCGCCTGCCGTGCATCTACCTGGTCGATTCCGGTGGCGCCAACCTGCCGCGCCAGGACGAAGTGTTCCCCGACCGTGAACATTTCGGACGGATCTTCTTCAACCAGGCCAACATGAGCGCGCTGGGCATCCCGCAGATCGCCGTGGTGATGGGCTCGTGCACGGCGGGCGGCGCCTATGTGCCGGCCATGGCCGACGAGGCGATCATGGTGCGCCAGCAGGCGACCATTTTCCTCGCCGGGCCGCCATTGGTGAAAGCCGCCACCGGTGAAGTGGTCAGCGCCGAAGACCTCGGCGGCGCCGATGTGCATTGCCGCACCAGCGGCGTTGCCGACCACTACGCCGACAACGATGAACACGCCTTGGCCATCGCCCGGCGCAGCGTGGCCAACCTCAACTGGCACAAGCTCGGCAAGCTGCAATGCCAGGCACCGGTGGCCCCCCTGTATGCCGCCGACGAGCTGTATGGTGTGGTCCCGGCCGATGCCAAGCAGCCGTTCGACGTGCGCGAAGTGATCGCGCGGCTGGTCGACGGTTCGGTGTTCGATGAATTCAAGGCCCTGTTCGGCACCACCCTGGTGTGCGGCTTCGCCCACCTGCATGGCTACCCGGTGGCGATCCTGGCCAACAACGGCATCCTTTTCGCCGAAGCCGCGCAAAAAGGCGCGCACTTCATCGAACTGGCCTGCCAGCGCGGCATCCCGCTATTGTTCCTGCAGAACATCACCGGCTTCATGGTCGGCAAGAAGTACGAGGAAGGCGGCATCGCCAAGCACGGCGCCAAGCTGGTCACCGCCGTGGCCTGTGCCCAGGTGCCGAAGTTCACGGTGATCATCGGCGGCAGCTTCGGCGCGGGCAACTACGGCATGTGCGGCCGCGCCTACGACCCGCGCTTCCTGTGGATGTGGCCCAATGCGCGGATTGGCGTGATGGGCGCCGAGCAGGCCGCCGGGGTGCTGGCCCAGGTCAAGCGCGAGCAGAGCGAGCGCAGCGGCCAGGCCTTCAGCGCCGAAGACGAGGCCAGGCTCAAGCAGCCGATCCTCGACCAGTACGAGCACCAGGGCCACCCCTACTACTCCAGCGCCCGCCTGTGGGACGACGGTGTCATCGACCCGGCGCAAACCCGCGACGTGCTCGGCCTGGCGTTGTCAGCCGCACTGAACGCCCCGATCGAACAGAGCCGCTTCGGCATTTTCCGGATGTGATCCATGAGCGATTTCAGCACCCTCGAAGTGATCCGCGACCCTCGCGGCTTCGCCACCCTGTGGCTGAGCCGCGAGGACAAGAACAACGCCTTCAACGCGCTGATGATCCGCGAACTGATCGTTGCCCTCGACCAACTGGCCGAAGATGCCAGCGTGCGCTTCCTGCTGCTGCGCGGCCGCGGCCGGCACTTCAGCGCCGGCGCCGACCTGGCCTGGATGCAGCAATCGGCGCAGCTGGACTTCAACACCAACCTCGATGACGCCCGCGAGCTCGGTGAACTGATGTACGCCCTGCACCGCCTCAAGGCGCCGACCCTGGCCGTGGTGCAAGGCGCGGCCTTCGGCGGCGCGCTGGGCCTGATCAGCTGCTGCGACATGGCCATTGGCGCCGAAGACGCGCAACTCTGCCTGTCGGAAGTGCGCATCGGCCTGGCCCCGGCGGTAATCAGCCCGTTCGTGGTCAAGGCCATCGGCGAACGCGCCGCACGCCGTTATGCCCTTACCGCCGAGCGTTTCAGCGGCGTGCGGGCCCGCGAGCTGGGCCTGCTGGCCGAGGTGTACCCAGCCAGTGAACTGGACGCGCAGGTCGAAGCCTGGGTGAACAACCTGCTGCAGAACAGCCCGCAAGCGCTGCGCGCCACCAAGGACCTGCTGCGCGAAGTGGACGACGGCGAACTCAGCCCGGCCCTGCGCCGCTACTGCGAAAACACCATCGCCCGCATCCGCGTCAGCGCCGAAGGCCAGGAGGGCCTGCGCGCCTTCCTGGAAAAACGCCGCCCCGCCTGGCAAACCGACGACAAGAAGGAGCCGCGCCCATGAGCCGCCCCGCTTTGACCACCCTGCTGGTCGCCAACCGTGGCGAGATCGCCTGCCGGGTCATGCGCACCGCCAAGGCCATGGGCCTGACCACCGTTGCCGTGCACAGCGCCACCGACCGTGACGCCCGCCACAGCCGCGAAGCGGATATTCGCGTCGACCTGGGCGGCAGCAAGGCCGCCGACAGTTACCTGATGGTCGACAAGATTCTCGCTGCGGCCAAGGCCAGCGGCGCCCAGGCCATCCACCCGGGCTATGGCTTCCTGTCCGAGAACGCCGGCTTTGCCCGCGCCGTCGAACAGGCCGGGCTGATCTTCCTCGGCCCACCGGCCAGCGCCATCGATGCCATGGGCAGCAAGTCGGCGGCCAAGGCCTTGATGGAAGCGGCCGGGGTGCCACTGGTGCCCGGCTACCACGGCGAAGCCCAGGACCTGGACACCTTCCGCGCCGCCGCCGAGCGCATCGGCTACCCGGTGCTGCTCAAGGCCAGCGCCGGCGGTGGCGGCAAGGGCATGAAAGTGGTCGAGGACGAAAGCCAGCTGGCCGACGCCCTGGCCTCGGCCCAGCGTGAGGCGCAATCGTCGTTCGGCGATGCGCGCATGCTGGTAGAAAAGTACGTGCTCAAGCCACGCCATGTGGAAATCCAGGTGTTCGCCGACCAGCACGGCAACTGCCTGTACCTCAACGAGCGGGATTGCTCGATCCAGCGTCGCCATCAGAAGGTCGTTGAGGAAGCCCCAGCGCCGGGCCTGTCCGCCGCGTTGCGTCGGGCCATGGGCGAAGCGGCGGTGCGCGCGGCCCAAGCCATTGGCTATGTCGGCGCGGGCACCGTCGAATTTCTGCTGGACGCCCGTGGCGAGTTCTTCTTCATGGAGATGAACACCCGCCTGCAGGTCGAGCACCCGGTCACCGAAGCCATCACCGGCCTCGACCTGGTGGCCTGGCAGATCCGCGTGGCCTGCGGCGAGCCGCTGCCGATCACCCAGGCACAGGTGCCGCTGATCGGCCATGCCATCGAGGTGCGGCTGTATGCCGAGGACCCGGCCAATGAATTCCTGCCGGCCACCGGTACGTTGACGCTGTACCGCGAGTCGGCACCGGGCGAAGGTCGCCGGGTGGACAGCGGGGTCAGCGAAGGCGACGTGGTGTCGCCGTTCTACGACCCGATGCTGGGCAAGCTGATCGCCTGGGGCCAGGACCGCGAGCAGGCGCGCCTGCGCTTGCTGGCCATGCTCGACGAGTTCGCCATCGGCGGGCTGAAGACCAACATCACCTTCCTGCGCCGCATCCTGGCCCACCCGTCCTTTGCCGCAGCCGAGCTGGATACCGGCTTCATTCCCCGGCATCAGGACGTGCTGCTGCCAGCACCCCAGGCACTGCCTGCGGGCTTCTGGGAGGCCGCGGCACAAGCCTGGCTGCAAGGCCAGCCGCCGCACCAGCGCGCCGACGATGCGCGTTCCCCGTGGGCCGAACGCAATGGCCTGCGCCTGGGACTGCCAGCGCGCAGCAGCCTGCACCTGGTCAGTGGTGGTGAAAGCCAGGCGGTTGCCCTGGAGTGCAGTGCCGCGTCGACCTGGCAGCTGGAGGGCGAACAGCTGGGCCATGACGCAGACGGTATCCGTCGTCGTTATCTGGCGGTACTTCGCGGCGGCACACTGTTCCTGCGCTGGGAGGGCGAGGTGCATGCCGTCGAAGCCTTCGACCCGGTCGCCGAGGCCGAGGCCAGCCACAGCCATCAGGGTGGGTTAGGTGCGCCGATGAACGGCAGCATCGTGCGGGTGTTGGTGGAACCTGGCCAGGTGGTGGAGGCCGGAACGGCGCTGGTGGTGCTGGAAGCCATGAAGATGGAACACAGCATTCGTGCGCCCCATGGCGGGACGGTGAAGGCGCTCTTCTGCCAGGAAGGGGATATGGTCAGCGAAGGGACGGTGTTGGTCGAACTGGCCGAGTAAGGCATACAGGGGCCGCTGCGCGGCCCCAGCAATCTAGAAGACCCCATGCACCCGCACGACCACCCCGAGAAACTCGCACCCCTCTTCACACACCAGGGTCGGATAACTGCGGTTCAGTGCCTTCAGGTACTGCTGCCCACCCTCCTCGGCCAGCTCACGCAGAATCGCCGTCTTCCCCGGCTGCCGGGCAATCACCAAGCGCCCCGGCTCCACCTCCAGCCCCGGATCCACCAGTATCCGCATGCCCTGCGGCACACTGCGGCCACTGGCTGAACTCATCGTGTCGTTTTCCACGGTCAGCCAGAACGCCTTGCCCTGGGCCAGGTAGTCCGTCTGTTCGAATACGCCAGGCTCGACAACCTCTGCGGCACCTAGCTCATCCCACGCCAACACTGGGTAGCGAAAACACACGATGTATTGCATGAGGTCAAGTTCGTCATCGTCGTCATCCACCTCGTAGCTGCCACGCTCCTCACCCACTTGCCCCTGAATGCGCAACTGCAGGCTGACGCTGTAATGAGGCATGCCAATCTCGACGAACGTGCGGTTCATCGACTCGATCTTCGGCTGGCGCCGCTTGTTCACCCAATGCCCCACGCTGCCTTGAGACACGCCAACGCGCTCGGCAAGCTGCTCTTGAGTGAGCTTCAACTCCTCCATCCGGTCACGGACGAGGGCAATCCATTTATCCATATTCATCGCTGGCACGATACGGACTGCCTTCTGGCGCTCAATAAACATTCAGTATTATTTCTAGAAAAGCACATGAATACCCAAGGTATTAAACTCAGACAGAACCCTTTCCCATTGGCCTGCGCAGGTATCAGGATGAAACCACCGAAAGACGACGTAACAGATCTCGACAGCGAAGCGGCCCGCCGCGCGCTCGATTACTACCTTAATCCGAACCCCACGCGCCCCAGCGCGCACAACCGGATCTGGACCCTGCACGAGGGCGTTTCCGCCGAGCAGGCCCAGGACCACGCCATCGAGTTGCTGCGCTGCGCCGCCGCCACCGCCCACGAAACCGCCACCCACCAGGAAGGCAGCACCCGCGAGCTGACGTTCGCATTGATGCACATGATCGACATGGCCAGGGCCCTGCTGGAGCACAGACGCGCCCTGCAGAACGGCTTATAGGCAAAAAAAGGGAGAAACGTGATGGCCGGATACCGGCGAAAGGCCCCGTCTACCGGAATGAGGAAGCGCACCGGTAAAAATTTTTTACCGGATAACTGAAAATTCATTTGACTGGCAAATGATAACGATTATTATTGCACTCAGCTGATCGCAAGATCTGCTGGATAACCCGGAGCTTAGGTCGCTCCAGATTATCTCCTCATCAGGCTAATCACGGTTTTTGACCCGGCTTTTTGCCGGGTCATTTTTTTTGGCTCTTCAGGCTAATGAAGATCGTTGATGGCGCGCATGATAGCAAAAGTGTTTCAGAGCGTGAACGCTCATTACAAATCTTTGCGGAATCAGCACTTGAGAATCAATCTCGTTTTGACTACGCTGTTTCTGCATCAAGGACGATGCCCCCACCCCTACCCCGAGCAAGGAGCTGTCCATGAGCCGTCTGCTGCTGCCCCTTGAGCACTCCACGCCCTCCAGTGAGCATGCTGCCGAGCATGAACTGCTGTTCGCACTCAAGCGCCTGCCCCGACGCGTGCAGCAAGTGTTCCTGCTCAACCGCCTCGATCAGCTGGACTTTGCCAGCATCGCCAAACGCCTCGACCTCCCGCTGCTCAGCATCGAACGCAACATGAACCAGGCACTGCAGGTGGCGCAACCACGCGGGGATGCGCTGGCCAGTGTGGCCGGGCAATGGTATGTGCGGTTGCAGAGCCCTGACGTGACCTCGTGCGAGCGCATCGATTTTCGCCGCTGGCTGGATGCGGCGCCTGCGCACTTGCAGGCGTTTCATGATACCGAGCTGCGCTGGCGCAGCCTGCTCCCCCCGGCGCGGGAGCTGGGGCAGGATGGCTGGTATCGGCAAGGGCGGGCGGCGATTTCGGTGGGTGGGTGTTCGGTGGCGGTTGGTTTGGGTGTTGCGGCGCTGTTGTTGTTTGGCTACTGGGCGTGAGTTACATACCCGCTGGGGCCGCAGCCATCTGCGCTTTACGCTCCAAACCTTGCAGATAGACGAGCAAATACCAGCCTGCAAAGCTGGAAGCAATAAAGCCCAGCGCCAGACTCATCGGCAAGCTGCTGCTGATCGAAGCCACCAGCATGCTGACGCCGCCACCGAATGCAAACAGCATCGTATTGTTGAGTGAGGCTGCTGCACCTGCCCGCTCTGGGTGCCGGCCCAATGCATGGGTTGTTGCAGCTGGCCGAACGATGGTTGTACCGATGGTACAGAGCACCAATGGAAACAGAAGGCTGAAAACTCCAAGCTCATGCATGGTAACAACCAGACATAGAGCAACCCCAGCCAGACCGATGAGTGCAAATCCCCAACCAACCTGCGCCTGCATCCCCATGCGGCAATTCAGCCAGCTGGCAATGAATCCGCCGATCATGTACGCCAGCCCATATCCGAGAAAGACCATGGAGAAGGCGAACTCCGTCAGGCCCAGCTGTTCGATGAGCAGCAATGGGGAGACGACTACAAATGAAAAATGGCAGGCGAATGCCAAGCATGAAAATAGCGAGCTGACGAGAAAAGCGCGGTCCTTGAACAAAACCGGATAGCTATTTAATACGCCTGCACTGCTATTTGCTGTCGGTTTCTCTTGCAGCAATTTCAAGCAAAGCAGCAGCACAACAACGGCTAGCACCACAAAGGCCTGAAAGCTGCCTGCCCACCCGAAATACTGCTGGAGCACGCTGCCTGCAAGCGGCGACAAAGAAATAAACAAGCCACTTGCACTGGTCATCAGGATACGCATCGCATTGCGCTGATGGCCGCTGAACTTATCCTGCACCAGGGCCTGGCTAAGCACGAAGCACCCGCATCCCACCGCCTGTAGAAGACGGAACAACATGAAACCTCCGTAACTTGTTGCGAGGATGCACCCGAGCGCACCCGCTACGGAAACCACTAGACCAGCTATCAGCAGACGCTTTCGCCCCATTCGGTCAGAAAGAGGACCAATGATGGTTTGCGAAATGGCGACACCGACAGCGAACAGGCTGATCGAGTATGCAATGTACTGCGCATCGACACCAAAATCCCGGGCCAACAAAGGCACAGAGGGCAAAATCACATCGAGCGGAAACACGCCCAGAAGACTGATGAGGAGGAGCAATAAAATATAACAGTGAGTGGACTGCGAAGCGTTTCGTCTATTCATCGAGCCACCCCTCATTTTTCAATTGGCGAAAGTAGGATGCATTCGAGAGCAGATCGGTACGCCTTACAGCTTTCAGAGTCAATTGCAAAGTAGAGGCAACCCTACGACGCCAGTTTTGCCTAAGATGATTCACTACACGCTCACGACAAAGCGTTGTATCTTTTGCCTGAAAACTTATAAATGAAATATCTGGACGGCAAAAAATGCGCACCACCACTAACAATGCATTTACAACAAAGTCCCTTTCGGCGGCCGACGCCTGCCCCCACAATTTGACAAAGCAGTCGGCAAAAAAAACTGAATGCTTGGCCTCATCATGCAAATGGTCTCTCAGCATGCTGAAAACAGGCACGTTCAAGTCATCCTGCCCTAAGAGCGATAGCTCACGTGTTATAACAGTCTCAGAAATGAACGCCATCACAAATAAGGCAAGTTCTTCCCACTTACCGGAACAGCGAGCCAAAAACCTGCTCAAATGTTTTAAGCGAACAGAGCGAAATCTTTCCAGCCTATGGTAACCAGCAATTTGCTCAGCCAAATCCTTGGAAAACAGGGCATGATAGCCTTCATCAGCATATAGCTTTAAGACCGCACAACGCTCACCCACCGAAAAATGTATAGATAACTCGCCATGCACCATGCAGTTGACCGCCTTGTTGACGATAGTCATCTCAAGTTCTGTCGTATAGTCCAGAAAATACAGCAAATGACTGACATGCAGCTTGCGAACCTTCTGAAGAGGTAAACTTTCTATTCCCGGACACCCCATAAGCGGCATTAAAGCCGCGGGAAACCATAAGCTCGGATCTGCCCGTAGAAAATCCTGTCCGGAGAGTTCATATGCATAAGGACGAGCACGAACGGAACTGGTGCTATCCCACGTATCGAATACCATGACGGCACGACTTACTTCTTTCTGTTGGCTCATCCAAGCGACGCCCCTAGCGTGTCAGCATCCTCAAGCTTTGAGGTGTGGCCTCACCACTGGTGTACCCACAACCCACAAAGAAAAGCACCTGCTCGTGGGCATTTTTCAACTTTAGGAAAGGCTCTATATCCTGTTCGCACAGTGCCCCTGTGAGCCAGGTCCCCAAGCCAAGGGAAGTACAGATAATCTGAAACGTCTGAGCGATGTGCCCCACTTCCAGTAGTGCATTTCGATAAGCGCGCGAATGCTCATACTTCCACCATAACTTATCGAATCTGGACGTGAAAAATACGCCTGCAGACAGATTATTCGCAAAATGCTGCCCCGATAGCATCTGCCCCACTGACGGCACGCCAGTAGATTTGAGAAGCAATCGATGACTGGAGGCATCATAGTAATAGATACCTTCGTCAAGCCCTTCGACATTTCTCACCAGCACATAGCCTTCAGTTGAATTCAGCCCCCCGCCGGATGGGCTGCACCGGCGCTTTCGGAGGGAATCAGGCAACCCACTAGCCTCCGAAACTTCGCGATCATCTACAAACCCCAATGTAAACTGCAAAATTTTCGCTAGTATCTCTAGCCGAAGTGGTACATCAATAAATTCTCTGGTAGTCGAGCGACGACACAGAATTTGCTCGAGTTTCCCTTCACACGTCTTCCAAGGTAGCAAGACACCCGCTTCACCTCCATCTTGCGCGTAATCTATAGGCAGCAGTTTCGCCCATGCACCGTCACAATGTTCCAAATACAGCTTCGCCCACTCCTCCTCATCTTGAGGTATATCGTCCAGGGGAATATTCTTCGTGCCGAAGTGAAAAATTCTGGACAGTACGTCCCACCCCCAATAGTCCGATTGCTCTTGAGTAGTTTTCACGAGCCCTGCGCGAATCAACTCCTGATCAACTTTGCAGCTCTGATCAATGCAATCCTGATTGTAAATTAAAAAAATCAAGCGCCGAGCATGAGCAGCTGACAACTCATACTGCTTATGCGCCTTGAAATCCCAGCAAATGAGGGATGAGCCGAGCACTATAAAAAAACAATCTTCACTGATCATCAATTCCTCCACTGGCTGACTAAGCGCAGGCCGGCTCTGCGCCTAGTTATCAGCCTAAAAGCCTAATCAGGCCTTTTTGACCAGGTGAGCCAGATTGGCCAGCTTACGAGACTCCATTTTAACTTCTTTCATTTCAATTTCTCCATTGAGTGCCGCGTCATTGCGACGCACTAATAATTAGCCATCAATGCAAGATGCACAAGCTGAATCATTGAAGGAAAATCCCCAAAGATTTGTAGGAATTTTCCAGCACTGGCGTTTCTCGAGCTTGATTCCCGCCATAAACTCCAAACCTCGCAATTCACTGATCAGCAAAGAAATCGCGGCATTCAGCAGCTGAGCAGCATGAAATCTCTGGTGTTCCTCAGCCAATTCAGACTTGGTTACTCAAGTTACAAAGCAACTACTGATCGCGATCAAGAGAAGCGATCCAGCCCTTCTCCTCACACGCCCCACCCTCAAGCGGTGTACAGTACCCCCCACAACAAATCCCAAGGAGCCCGCCCATGACCGTGACGCTGTCCCCCCTGCAAATCGACTGCGATTTCGACTCCGGCAACATCCAGGTCCTGGATGCCAGCAACCCGGCCCAGGTGCACCTGGCCATCCGCCCGGACACGAACAGCGGCCACTTCCAGTGGTTTCACTTCAAGGTCAGCGGCCTCACCGTGGGCCAGGTCCACCGCTTCAGCCTGGACAACGCCAGCGAGTCTTCCTACAAGAACGCCTGGAGCGGCTACAACGCCGTGGCCTCCTACGACCAGCAGCGCTGGTTCCGCGTGCCAAGCCAGTTCGATGGCAAGGCGTTGTCGTTCGAACTCAAGGCCGAACATGCGCAGGTCTGGTTCGCCTACTTCGAACCTTACCCGCGTGCCCGCCACAACCAGCTGATCGAACGGGCGCAGCAGATCCCTGGCGTCGAACTGCTGGCGCACGGCCGCAGCGTGCAAGGCCGGGATATCCCACTGCTGCGCGCCAGCAATGGCGCGGCAGGCAAGCGCAAGCTGTGGCTGATTGCCCAGCAACACCCGGGCGAGCACATGGCCGAGTGGTTCATGGAAGGGGTGATCGACCGGCTGCAAGCCAATGACCCGACCGTTCAGCAATTGCTGGCAAAGGCCGACCTGTACCTGATCCCGAACATGAACCCGGACGGTGCTTTCCTCGGCCACTTGCGGACCAACTTCAAAGGCAAGGACCTGAACCGCGCCTGGCAGGATGCCAGTGTCGAGCTCAGCCCGGAGGTGTTCTTTGCCCAGGCACAGATGAAGCAGTATGGGGTGGATGCGTTCATCGATGTGCATGGGGATGAGGAAATCCCCCACGTGTTCACGGCGGCCTGCGAGGGTAACCCGGGGTACACGCCGCGGTTGGCCAAGCTGGAAGAGCAGTTCCGTACGACCTTGTGCAGCGTGACCAGGGACTTCCAGACGGTGCATGGCTACACGCGGGACGAGCCGGGGCAGGCGAATACCACGCTGGCGTGCAATGCCGTGGGGATGGCGTATGACTGCCTGTCGCTGACCCTCGAGATGCCATTCAAGGACCATGATGATGCGCCGGAGCCGGTGGCCGAGTGGTCGGGGGCGCGGTCCAAGGCGTTGGCCGGGGCGGTGCTGGAGACGTTGCTGACGATGATCGACGATTTACGCTGAGCAGGATCAGCTTCTTCGCGGGTAAACCCGCGAAGAAGCCAGACCAGGCTTATCCCGTCAGAACTGCACATCCAGGATCACATTGTCGACGTAGCTCGCCGCTGGCGGTGTGGCCTGGTCGGTGTAGACCTTGGCGTTGTAGTTGAATACCTGGCTTCCGGTCCCGGTACCGTTACCGGGGTTCACATCGGCATCGCTGCTCGCTCGCCGGGCGGTGGTCAGCGAGCCCCAGCGCACGGTGCCTGCGCTCTTGAAGATGTCATAGGCCAGGTAGTTGCCCGCCGAGGACTTCATCCGCCGCCGCCCGCCGGACACATTCTCCCCATCATTCAAGCCCACCGTATAGGCACTGCCCTTGGTGCACGACAGGCTCACGCTCTGGCTCACGGTGCCAAACCCGGCCACCACCGGGGCGCTGCCGAAGCTGATAGTGGGGGTGGTGATCTGGCAGTCGTTGCTCACCGTCAGGTTGACGGTCATCGTCTGGGTGCCGGAGCCGATATCCCGCCCCAGGCAGAGGCTGCCGGCACCGATCCCGGAGCAGTAGTTCCAGCTCCAGGCAATGGTCAGGGTTTCCTGGTACAACCCCGCCGCGACATTGCTGCCGACCAGGGTCTTCATGTAAAGCGGCACCGCCTTGGGCGTGGTGCCATTCAACAAGCCCAGTAGATCGAGGATGCCATTTCGGGCGAAATCGAAAGCGACACCGCGGGTAATCGGATAGCTGGTGCTGTTGTCTGCATACAGGGTGTACGCAATGACGTCCCCCGTTGGGCCAACCAGCCCACTGGTGGACGAGGTGATGGTCGCATAGAAATGGTCGCTGGCACTGAGCAGGCTCAGCAGCGAACCGGTGCATTGCAGCCCGGAATTGGTGCTCGATGCGCTCTGTATCGTGGTACGTACCAGGGTCGAGTTGATCGTGCCGAACGCCGCCGGCGTGGTGGCCACCGACGAGCACAGCGCCCAGGCCGAACCTGCCGGCAACAGCATCAAGGCACACAACAGCCGCTTCATCGGCACACCAGTGGGCCGATCAGCGGAACACTGCCTGGCGAATCGGGCAAATCGAATTCCACCTGGCACTGCCCTCCTCCTTCCACCGTCACCTGCAGGCGGTTGTGCGGCGACAGGTTCTCCAGGTACACCAGCCCGTCCCAGCCCACCACAGCCTGGCTGCCGCTTTCCTGATGGCTGACCTTGCTGCCGAGCTTCAGCGGTTGCTGATTGACGTCGAGCAGCTCGATGCTCGCCGCCAGCACGCGCTTGAGCGGGAACTCCAGCAGGTAGCCGCTGCCACGGCGCACCGCCACCCGCTGCTCGACCTCGGCGGCCAGCACGTCGGGCGGCAGGTTCATCGGGTCGATTTCGTACTTGCCGCGGTAGTAGCCGCTGCTGTACGGCACCAGCAGGTGGCCGCTACGGTCGGTGCGGCCGATTTCCTGGTTCTCGTAACGCACCGGCACATCGGCGTAGCCATTGGTGCTGACCACCACGAAGGCATCATCGATGCGGTTGGCGGCGTATGCGCCGGAATCCATCCACACCAGCGAACCACTGGCGTCCGCCCAGCGGGTCATCTCACCGCTGCTGCCGTAAACGCCGGCCTGCAATTGCACCGATTGCAGGCGCCAGGTGACGTCAGCCTGGCGATAGGCATCGCGGTCGCTGCCGCTGGCATAGCCGAGGTTGTAGCCGACGCCGCCGCCCACCGGCACGGCGCGGCTGTAATTGACCCGTTGCAGGCGCTCGCCATCCTTGCTGCGTTCAGTACCCACCGCCAGGGTGCCGCCGAAATCAAACGGCACCACCACCTGCGCCTGCACCGCCCAGTTGCTGTCGCCGACCTCGCGGTTGGCCGACAGGTACAGGCTGCTGTTGCCCCACAGCGGCTTGCTCCAGCTCAGGTTGATCAGCCGGGTGCGCGTGTCGTCGCCGGCACGGACATCGAAATAGCCGGCGCCGAGGCTGCCGTACTGGTCGAGGTTGACGCTCAGGGTCACCTGCTCGCTGCGCTGGCTCAGTTGCATGTCAGGGGTGTCGACCCGGGTCAGGTCCGAATACTCGCCATGGCGCTGCAGGCGCTGGTAATTGAAGCCCAAGCGCTGGCTGTTGTACTGGTAGCCGAGGGCGACCTGGTGGCCCTTCTCGCCCTCGAACTGGCTCTGTGCCAAGGCGGCATTGAGCACGCCGAAGTTACCCAGGCGCATGTTGCCGCCCAGGCCGCCGAGCAGCAGTGATTGCGCGGTTTCAACATGGGTTTCCAGGGTGAAGCTGTCGCTGAGGCCATGGCGCAGGCTGGCCGAGGCAACGCCGGTACCGTAGCTGAAATCTTCCACGGCGTAGTCGCGGCGCAGGCTGCCGGCGGCCACGGAGAAGTCCGACAGGCCTTTCTGCAGCAGGCTGCTGGTGACATAGAACGGCAAGGTTGTGGACACCTGCCGGCCCAGGGCATCGGTGGTCACCACCACGGCCTCGCCGGCACCGTTGATGAACGGCACGTTGGTCAGGGTGTAGGGGCCTGGCTGCAATTCGGTGGTGCTGGACTTGTAGCCATTGATGAACAGGTCCAGCGAGGTCGGCACCGCGGCTTCACCAGCAAAGGCCGGCAACGGGTAAGTCACCAGATCCGGGCGGGCGCCAAAGTCACGCGACAGCTGCACGCCCCCCACCCGCACCGAACTGGTCCAGGGCAAGGCGCCGCTCACGAAGTCACCGGCTTCGTACGTGAGCAGGCGCTGTTCATCGGTGAACCGCCAGGTGGTGTCATAGCGCAGAAAGCCCTGGCGATTGGCATCGCTCTGCGCACCATTGAACGACTGGCGCCACTGGCCGGTGGTCGAGAACGTGCCCCAGCTGTCGAACACGCGCAGCTCGTTCCAGGCAGCCAGGTAGGAACCGCCATCGTCGGTGTCATTGAGGTACAGGTCGTAGTTGAACAAGGCGCCGAAGCTGCTGCGCGCCTCGGTGGCCGGGTACAGCCCGCGATCACCGACCTGCTGGTCCGGCAGCCAGGCCGGCGGCACCTGCAGCAGCAGGCGCTGGTTCTGGCTGTCGTAATCGCTGTGCAGGCCCGGCACATCGTCCAGCGAAATTTCACCCTGCGGATCGCCCGGCAGCTGAATGCCCAGGTTGCGCAGCACATCGCTGTCCAGGTAAAGGCGCCCGGCACGTTGCTGCACGGCCACCAGCTCAGCCCTGGGCATCTGGTTCACCAGCAAGTCGAGGTACAGCGTAGCGTCGGCAACGGCCATGGTTTCGCTGGGCGGGGGTGGCAGGTCGTCTGCCAGCGCCAGCCAGGGGCCGAACAAGGTCAGCCCCAGGCACCAGCGGCGCGAAGCCCGCGACAGCCATTTCACACACGGATTCCGACCATTGCCACGTCCTCCATGGCGCTTGCCGCTCATTCAGCGGGCTCATTGCCCTTGCCGGATCGCTTCGGCCACCTCCTGGCCGTTCACCCTCCCCTTGATCACGCTGCCCGCGTTCGGCACCACTGGCGCCGGCCAGCGCATGCTGGCACCGGGCAGCACATAGCCAAGCAGGCCCTCGGCCAAGGGTTTGCCCTGACCACCCTGCTGCACCACCACATCGGTCAGGCGCGCATGCACCGGGCCGGTATTGCGCATTTCCACATAGGGTTTGCCCTGCACCGTCACCGCGCGCCAGCTGAGCTGCGGCTTGCCGACGCTGTCGGCGTTGCGCTTGCCTTGCGGGTCGGGCTTGCCCCACAAGCCTTCGCCATAGACGAACAACGGCACCGAATAGCGCATCTGCAGGCGGATCGCTGCGGTGGTGCCCTGGCTGGCAGTGTCGGTGGGCATCGGCGAGGGGATCTCATCGATGATGATGCGGTAGGCCTGCTCCTGGCCGGCCGGCGAACTGCCCGTGCGGGTCAGGCGGATCAGCTGCTTTTGCCCGGGGGCGATAGTGGCCACCGGCGGGCTGCCGATGATCTCGCGCTGGGCCTGGAACTGCTCCTGATAGTCACCCTGGCGCCAGGCGAACACCCGTACCTGCAGGCTGGCCGGCGCCGTGCCGCGATTCTCCAGCCACAGGGCGCCGGCCTTCTGGTCAGCCTCCAGCACCGGGTCGATCGGCCAGATCAGCACCGAGGTGGCCGCCCCTGCCGGCAGGCTCGCCAACAGCAACAGACCGACCGCACCTTGCGCCCACTTCGCGCCTCCCCCCATGCCACTCTCCTTGGTCTTTTTTCTTGGGTGCTGGTGTGCTCACCAGGTCACCGACACTTGCACCACATCGGTGTAGGTCCCGGCCGGCAAAGTGCCGGGCAACTGGGTACGGCCATACACCGGCAACTTGATGGCCGTGGCGTCGGTGTAACTCACCGTCACGCTCTGGCCGATGCCCAGGACCTGGCTGTAGGCCGCGTCCCGGTACAACTGGTAGGCCAGCACCTGGGTGCCGCCCGAACGCTTGAGGTTGCGCGTACCACTGGTGCTGTTCTGGCCGCCGTCCAGGCTCATGCTCATGGTCACCCCCGGGGTGCACTGGAAGGTCACCGTGGCACCGCCCAGCGAAGTACTGAGAAGGCCGGTGGACAGTGCCGACTGGGTGCCGTAATCGAGCGCGCCGTAGCTGGTCACCCCGCCCACCACCAGGCAGCCGGCAACGACCTGCGCGCTGACCTGGAAGGTACTGCTGGTTGCGGCATCCAGGGGCACGGGCAGCCACATGCCGAGCCCCGTCAGGCAACCCGTGAGCCAGTAACGCATGGCGCTGAGCATGGTTCAGAACGACAACTCGACTGCCACGGTGTCGGTGTACGTCCCGGCAGGAAGGCCCGCCTTGCCCCGCGCCTGGCCATACAGGTTGACGGTCTGCGCCACGCCAGTGCTGGTCGGCAAGGTGATGGTGCCGTCGATGGCCAGCAGCGTGGTGCGCCCGGCATCGGTGTAGAAGTCGTAGGGCACGAAATTGCCAGCGCCGTCAGCCAGCGCACGCGTGCCGCCGGTCGACTGGCCATCATGTGACCCGGCACGCACACGGATCGCCGGCACTGTGCCGGCCGAGCAGAGGATGCTCATGGCGCCACCGCCACCGCCCAGCACCTGGGCATTGGCGGTGGTGAACAGGGCTTCCTGGGTGCCAAAGTTCAGGGTACCGAAGTTCAGCCCCGAGGTACCGCCAGCGCCGTTGACCTGGCACGCCGAGGTCAGGGTCAGGGTCGAGGAGATGGTCCCGGTCACCGTAGCGGCCTGGGTGTGAGCTGCCATGGCCAGGCCGAGGCCGGCGAGCATGCAACGGGAAAAAGTCGTGCGCATCGGAGTCTCCTTGCGTCGTTTACCAGTCCAGGGTCACTCTCAGGGTGTCGCGGTACAGCCCAGCCGGCAGTGCGCGCGGCTGCGCCACTACCACACCGTAGATGGGAATAGGGATCTGCTCGGAACTGCTGACGGTAAAGGCACGGGCCTGGCCGATGCCGTAGCGGCTGTTGCCACCCGGGTCGACTGCCAGTTGATAGGGGATCATTTCTCGGCCATTGCTGAGACGACGGACGCCATCGTCGCCATTGAGGCCACCGTTGATGCGCACATTGAACGCCCGCACCTCTGGCGTGCAACTGATCCGCAAACTGCCCTCGCCACCCGCCTCGTCGACCCGACTGCGCAGCGGCGTGTCCCAGTTCGGGCCGCGCTCGCCGAAATCCATCAGGCCTGGATTGCCCAGCGTGGCTGGCGGCTGGTCACCGCTGTTGATCTGGCAGGCAGCGCTGATCACCAGCCGCGCCTGGATGAACCCTGTGGTGGTGCCATGTGCCCCGCCACTGGGCAACAGCAATGGGCCAAGGCTGAGCAGCAGGATCGAAGTACGGTTCAACATGTGCCGGTGCCTCGCTACCAGGTGACCGTGACTTTGAGCCGGTCGGCGTACTGGCCGGCGCGGGGCACCCAGGCCAGCTTGTCGATGCGGGCGTAGAGCGGCAGCTCGACCGACCCGGTATCCGGCACACGCGCGGCATGCGCTTCACCGACAACCACCGGCTCGCGCCAGGCGGCATCACGGAACAGCCGATAGGGGATCGGTCTGGCCTTGGTGTCGTCGCTGGCGAGAAAGCGCAGCTCGCCGACGCCGCCATGCTGGCCACCGTCGACGCGCACTTGGTAAGCTGTGTCAGGGTTGCACTCGAGCCGTGGCGGGCGCTGGCTGAGCAATACGCCACTCAATGGCGCATCCGGGCCGTCCAGGCGTGCGGCAGCACCCAGGTCGATCCGACCCAGGGCCTGGGCGCCCGCGTCACGCTGCTGGGTAATCAGCATGCAGCCGCGCTGCACCAGTACCCGCACCTCGACCAGGAAGTCCGCCGCTACGGCACTGCCGCTCAACAACAGGCCAAACAGCGCGGCCAGAAAGCGTTCCGTCACTGGATGTTCCTTGTTTCTATCGTGTGATTCTGAGCGTAGCAGCAGGTGGCAGAACCGTGATGGCTGGGTGCCATTCTTTTGTGCTAACGCCAAAGCGGTAGGGGGCCAGCAAGAAATTTCCCAACCCCGGCGAACCCCGGGCCATCCCATGCCTCCAATGGCCATGGGCCGACAAAGCGATCGGCATTCTGCTAGGGTGGCCGGTAGCCAACCGCCAGCGTCCGTTGCCGGCGGCATGCATGGAAGAACTTCACAGGAGCGTTTCCACCAATGACTGCAGACAAAGCGCTCGACGCCGCCGTGGAGCGCTGCGCCGAAGAGCCGATCCAGGTGCCCGGCAGTATCCAGCCGCACGGCTTTCTGCTGGTGCTGGATGAACACGACCTGCGTATCCTCCAGGCCAGCGAGAACATCGAGCGCTGGTTGGGTGTACCGGCCAGGGAGCTGATCGGCTGTACCTTCGCTGACTTGGTCAGCGAGCGCTTCGACCTCCGCGCCCAGCTCGAACGCCTGCCGGACGACGAAGCGTTCCCGTTCCACATCGGCGATGTGCGCTTGCGCGAGGGCGCGCCGTGCAGCGACACACTGCGCCTGCTGACCCACCGTCACGACCAGGTGCTGATCGCCGAGTTCGAACCCTTCCGCCTGCCTGCGGACGTGACCGACCAGGGCGACTACTACCCACTGGTGCGCGGGTTCGTCAGCAGCCTGCACAACGCCGACAGCCTCGAAGAGCTGCTCCAGCAATGCGTGATGCAAGTCAAGCGCATCACCGGCTTCGGTCGGGTCCTGGCCTACCGCTTCGACGCCGAGGGCAATGGCCACGTGCTCGCCGAACTGGCCGACGCCGGTTACCCGAGTTACCTTGGCCTGCGCTTCCCCGCGACGGACATCCCGCGCCAGGCCCGCGACCTGTACCGGGTCAATCGCATCCGCGTGATCGAAGATGCCAACTACCGCGCCTCCCCCCTCCTGCCGGCGAACAACCCGCGCACTGGCAAGCCCCTGGACATGAGCTTCGCCGCCCTGCGCAGCGTGTCGCCGGTGCACCTGCAGTACATGCGCAACATGGGCACCCTGGCTTCGATGTCATTGTCGATCGTGGTCGATGGCCAGCTCTGGGGCCTGATCTCCTGCCACCACGCCCAGCCGCGCGCGGTCGAGTTTCGCACCCGCACGGCCTGCGAACTGCTGGCCAGCGTGCTGTCGCTGCAGATCGAAAGCCGCGAATCGCACGCCAAGACCCGCCACTTGCTGGAGCTGCGCCAGCACATCGTGCGCATGATCTCGTCGATGGCCGACCACGACAGCGTCAGCGATGGCCTGTGCGACTTGCCCGAGGTGCTGCTGGCATTCGCTGGCGCCAGCGGCGCGGCGATCATCTCCGCCGAGCGCTGCGAGCTGATCGGCCAGACCCCGCCTGCGGCGCAGGTCACGGCCCTGGTGCACTGGCTGGAACAGCGCGGCGAAGAAACGGTATTCCACAGCGACAACCTGCGCCGTGACATCGATGAACTGCCAGAACTGGCCGCCTATGCCGGCGGCGTGCTGGCCGTGGCCATCTCGCAGATCCACTCGCACTACCTGCTATGGTTCCGCCCCGAGCAGGTGCGTACCGTTGACTGGGCCGGGCGCCCCGACAAGCAGATCGATGCCCAGGGTACGCTCAACCCGCGGCACAGTTTCGAGCGCTGGCGAGAACAGATCAGCGGCTACAGCGCCCCCTGGGAATCGCTGGTCATCGAAGGCGTGCTCGAATTGCGCACGGCAGTGCTGGGTATCGTGCTGCGCAAAGCCGAGGAGCTGGCGCAACTGGCCAACGAGCTGCGCCGCTCGAACAAGGAACTCGAAGCCTTCTCCTACAGTGTGTCCCATGACCTGCGCGCCCCGTTGCGCCACATCGCCGGCTACACCGAGCTGCTCGGCGAGATCGAGGGCCAGGGCCTGAGCGAGCGCGGTAAACGCTTCCTGCAGCACATCGAGGAAGCCGCGCGCTTTGCCGGCAGCCTGGTCGACAACCTGCTCAATTTCTCGCAGATGGGCCGCTCGGCCCTGCGCCTGTCGGATGTCGACCTCAATGCGCTGGTCGACGCCATCCGCCAGGACCTGGCCCCGGACTATGCAGGCCGCGAAATCGTCTGGGATATCGCGCCGCTGCCCAAGGTCATCGCCGACCCGGCGTTCATCAACCTGGCCTTGCACAACCTGATCGCCAACGCCATCAAGTACACCCGTGGCCGTGAACCCGCCCACATCACCATCGGATCCGAGCAAAACCACGACGAGACGCAGATCTACATCCGCGACAATGGTGTAGGCTTCGATATGGCCTACGCCAACAAGCTGTTCGGGGTGTTCCAGCGCCTGCACCGCATGGAAGACTTCGAAGGCACCGGGATCGGCCTGGCCAGCGTGCGGCGGATCATCGAGCGTCATGACGGGCGAGTCTGGGCCGAAGGCCATGTCGACCAGGGTGCCTGCTTCTACTTCACCCTGCCCCGTCACCCGGCAACCACCTGAGGTACCCGTATCACCATGCTCAAACCAATCTTGCTGGTCGAAGACAACCCCCGGGACCTGGAGCTGACGCTCCTGGCCCTGGAACGCAGCCAGCTGGCCAACGAAGTGATCGTCCTGCGCGACGGCGCCGATGCCCTCGACTACCTGTTGCGCCGCAACACTTACCACGAGCGTGCCGACGGCAACCCGGCCGTCCTGCTGCTGGACCTCAAGCTGCCGAAAGTCGACGGCCTGGAAGTGCTCAAGGTGGTGCGTAGCACGCCCGAGCTGCGCAGCATCCCCACGGTGATGCTGACCTCCTCGCGGGAAGAGCCCGACCTGCTGCGCGCCTACGAGCTTGGGGTCAACGCCTATGTGGTCAAGCCCGTGGAGTTCAAGGAGTTCGTCGCGGCGATTTCCGACCTTGGCGTGTTCTGGGCGGTGCTCAACGAACCGCCTCCCGGTTCGCTGCGCCTGAACCGCCGTGGCAGCCACTGAGGCCCCCGCAGAGATGTTGCCCACACCACTCAAGTTGCTGATGGTCGAAGACAGCTCGATGGACGCCGAGCTGACCCTGATGCGCCTGGAGCGCAGCGGATTGCAGGTGCAATCGCAGCTGGTTTTCGACCATGTCGGGGTCGAGCACGCCCTGCTTGAAGGCAGTTTCGACCTGATCCTGTGCGACTGCGTACTGCCCGGGTCGTCCGGTACCGAAGTGCTGGCCATCGCCCAGCGCCTGGCGCCAGACACGCCGTTCATCTTCCTCTCGGGCATCTATGGCGAAGAGCATGCGGTCGAGATGATTCGCCTGGGCGCCACCGATTATGTGCTGAAGAAGAACCTGCCGCTGTTGCCCAAGGCCGTGCGCAGGGCCTTGTCCGAAGTGCAGGAACGCCAGCGCCGGCGCCGTGCCGAGGAAGCCCTGGCTGATGTCGAGGCACGCGCGCGCATTGCCATCGATGCCGCCGGCATGGGCACCTGGGACTTCCGGCCCCAACAAGGCCACCTGGTGTGGGACGTGCGCTGCAAGACCCTCTTCGGCCTGCCGGCCGAGACCGAGATGAGCCTTGAGGTGTTCTACGCCGGCATCTACCCCGACGACCGCGCCAAGGTGCGCGAGGCCGTCGAGCAGGCCATGCGCCCGGACAGCGACGGCCTGTACCGGGTCGAGTTCCGCATTGCCCAACCTCATGGCCTGGAACCGCGCTGGCTGCTCAGCAGCGGCCAGTGCCAGTTCGTCGATGGCCAGTGCACGCGGTTTACCGGTGTATTGCAGGACATCCATACCCAACGCCAGGCGACCCTGGCACTCAAGCAGCTCAACGAGATGCTCGGCGAACGGGTCGAGCGCCGTACCCGTGAGCGCGACCGCGCCTGGGAGCTGTCGCAGGACTTGCTCGCCGTGCTCAACAAGGACCTGACCCCGGTGGCCCTCAACCCGGCCTGGGAGGCCAGCCTGGGCTTTTCCCGCGAGCGTCTGAGCCAGGCTTCGCTGCTGCACCTGCTGCCTGAGGCGGATCAGGAAGCGCTGCTGACCGAACTGGCCGCCCTCGCCCATGGCCGCACCAGTGCGCGCTTCGTCGGCCGCATCCAGCACGCGGGCGGCCAGTTGCGCTGGCTGTCCTGGGTCGTGGTACCGGAAGATACCCTGCTCTACGTGGTCGCGCGGGACATCACCAGCGAACGGGAAACCGCCCTGGGCCTGGCCGAAGCCAACAACCGCCTGCGCGAACAGATCGCCGAGCGCGAACGCATCGAGGCGGCACTGCAGCAAATGCAGCGGCTGGAGGCCGTCGGCCAGCTCACTGCCGGGGTCGCCCACGATTTCAACAACCTGCTCACGGTCATCCTCACCGGCGCCAGCTTCCTGGAGCGCGACCTGGCCAAGGGGGACCTGGCCAAGGCCCGCAGCCGCCTCACGCATATCCGCGAAGCCGGTGACCGCGGCGCCAAGCTGACCTCGCAACTGCTCGCGTTCTCCCGTCGCCAGCGCCTGGAGCCGGTGCCGCTGAACCTGAACCGCACCCTTACCGGCCTGGAAGAACTGCTGCGCCGCACCCTCGGCGGCAATATCCGCGTGCGCCTGGACCTGGACCATAGCCTGTGGCAGGCGCTGACCGACCCGACCCAGACCGAGATGATCATCCTCAACCTGGCGATCAACGCCCGCGACGCCATGCCTGAAGGTGGCCAGTTGACCCTGTCGACCCGCAACACACGCATCAGCGCCAGCCCGCAGCGCCCGGAAGACCCGGAGCCCGGCGAGTACGTGATGCTGAGCATTCGCGACACCGGCTGTGGCATGAACGAAGAGGTGCTGGCCAAGGTGTTCGAGCCGTTCTTCACCACCAAGGACATCGGCAAGGGCTCTGGCCTGGGCCTGGCCCAGGTGTTCGGCTTCGCCAAGCAGTCCGGTGGCGGTGTGCGCATCGATACCGAGCCTGGGCATGGCACTCTGGTGGCGGTGTACTTGCCGGCAGTGAAGCAGGAGGTGGCCATCGATCCCGTCGCGCCGATCGCCGCACTGACCATCGACGACAGTGGCAGGGACCGCACGGTGCTGCTGGTGGATGACGATCACCTGGTGCGCGACCTGCTCGGTGACGTGCTGCGCCAGTACGGCTACCAGGTGCGCCAAGCGCACAGCGGGGAGCAGGCGCTGGCCTTGCTGGACGACGATATCGACCTGCTACTGACCGACTTTGCCATGCCCGAATTCAATGGCGGGCAACTGGCCATGGCGGCACGCGACCGCTATCCGCAATTGCCGGTGGTGTTCCTGACCGGGTATGCGGAACTGCAAGGGCTGGAATTACCGGGGAGCCTGGTGATGCAGAAGCCGGTGCAGGCCGATGAACTGGCCAGGATGTTGAATGAACTGCTGCGCGCACCCGGTTAGAGTCGTTTTCCTGCACCGGCCTCTTCGCGGCGGTTCGACGCCTCGATAACCTCCCCCACAGTGATATCCCCGCCCTTGAACGCAGCGCGGTACCTGTGGCAGCGGGTTTATCGAGGCGTCGAACCGCCGCGAAGGGGCCGGTGCAGGGAACAGAAACGACAAAACCAGCGCTGACGGTCGTCTGCACTGATTGAGAAATTTTCCAACTGAAGAGAAAAATGGCAGGGGCGGCTGGATTCGAACCAACGCATGGCAGGATCAAAACCTGCTGCCTTACCGCTTGGCGACGCCCCTGTATCGGATGCAGCTGACGCTGACCTGACAATTCCAGCTAAGTGACAACCGGGTTGTTGTCTTGGAATGCGCGGCACTTTACCACATAGATTGAGCCTGTAAACCCCCTTTGTGAAAAAAAATGCCTTAAAACAGCAAGTTAGTGTTCACGAGCCGATTCTGCGGGTCGCTCTGGCAACCATTCGTCGTATTTATACCGCTGCGCTTCAACGCAATCGCATTCCTCCCTTCCAATCAGTTAAGTGAATTGAACCGACCAAGGAGGACCCCATGCCCGTTTCCCACGACCTTTACCAGGACCTGCACTACCCCCGCGAAATCGTCCAGCAGCGGCGCCAGCAGGACAAGACCCTGGACCGGCTGCTCGACGAGTATGTGGATATCGACAACCAGGTGCTGGCCGCCGAATCGATCTCGGCCGGCAACTTCGTCGACGAAGACCTGCGACACCTGAAGGAGCGCCGGTTGGCCGTGAAGTACATGATCGAGCGCCAGCTGGAGCGCAAGGCCTGAACACATCGTGCCAGGCGATAGATGCCTGGCACTTTTTGTATTGGTCAAAACCGCTCGCCTCGGGCAAGCTGCGCGCAGCCCCGCATTTGCCCAAGGAGGCTTCACCTTGCCCGCCTGGATCCCTGCACCCTTGCGCCAGCTCAGCCAGCGCCTGCGCACTGCCGCGCCTCAACAGAGCGAATTGCTCAGCTGGTTCGAAGACAAGGCCGCCAGCCGCGGCTATCAGCTCAGCGATGGCCAGCGCCGGGTCATCGACAGCATGGCCGCGCAGATTGCGCGTCTGCTGGAGGGAGGCCAGCCTCGCAGCCTGTATCTGTACGGCCCGGTCGGCCGTGGCAAGAGCTGGCTGCTCGATGGCTTTTTCCAGGCGGTACCGGTAGCGGCCAAGCGGCGCCTGCACTTCCACGACTTTTTTGCCCGCCTGCACCAAGGCATGCACCAGCACCGCCTGCTGGACGATGCGTTGGGCGCCACCCTGGATGAGCTGCTGGGCGGCTGCCAAGTGCTGTGCTTCGATGAGTTTCACGTGCATGACATCGGCGATGCCATGCTGCTCACCCGACTGTTCAACGCCTTGTTCGCCCGCGGTATCTTCCTGTTGGTGACCTCCAACTACGCGCCTGAAGGGCTGTTGCCCAACCCGCTGTACCACGAACGCTTCCTGCCGGTGATCCGCCTGATCAACGGTTCGATGGAGGTGCTCGAAGTGGGCGGCGACACGGACTTCCGCAGCCTGCCAGCCAACCGCGAGCAGCAGCGCTTTACCCAAGGGCACTATGTGTGGCCGGGTGATGCGGCGCAACGCCGGGCGCTTGACCTACCCGCTGAGCAACCCGTGGTGCTGCAAGTGAACACGCGCCCGCTGCGCGCCTTGGCCATCGATGGCCGACGCGTGATGCTGGCCTTCGAGGACCTGTGCGAGAAGGCCACAGCGGTGATCGACTACCTGGTGCTGGCCGCACAGTACGACGAGTGGATCATCGATGGGCTGGATGATCTGTCGGCGTGTTCGCTGGCGGCGCAGCAGCGCTTCGTCAACCTGGTGGACGTGCTTTATGACCAGGATCGGCAGGTGACCGTGATCGGGCGCCGGCCACTGGAACAAAGCCTCGGCGGGCCGCTGGCCGACCTGATGCGTACCCGCAGCCGGTTGGGGCAGTTGCACCCGATCGGGCCCGAAAGCGGTATGGCCTGATCTGGCCTCTTCGCGGCTTTAGCCGCGAGAGGGCCTGAGGTGTCACCGCATCAGCCAGCCCTGGGCAAATCCGCCAGCACCGCCTCGATCTCCCCCAGCACCGCCGGGTCATCCAGGGTCGAAGGCGGTACATAAGCCTGCCCATCGGCAATCTTGCGCAGTACCGCCCGCAGGATTTTCCCCGAACGGGTCTTGGGCAAGCGCTTCACCAGGCGCACCCGGTTGAAACACGCCAGCGCGCCGATTTCCTCACGCACCCTGCCGACCAATTCCACCAGCAACTGCGCTTCGGCTATGCCCTCGCCATCCTTGAGCACCACCAGCGCCAGCGGCACCTGGCCCTTGATCTCGTCATGCACACCGATCACCGCACACTCGGCCACCGCCGGGTGACGGGCGACCAGGTCTTCCATCTCCCCCGTGGACAGCCGATGCCCGGAGACGTTTATCACGTCGTCGGTGCGGCCCATGATGTAGACGAAGCCCTCCTCATCGAGGTAACCGCCGTCACCCGTGTGGTAATAGCCAGGGTAGGTCTGCAGGTAGGCTTGCAGGTAACGTTCATGGTCGCCCCACAAGGTCTGGCTGCACCCGGGCGGCAGTGGCAGGGCAATGACGATGGAGCCCTGTTGGTCGGGCCCCAGCAGATGCCCGTCGTCATCCAGCACGCGCACGTGATAACCCGGCACCGCACGGTTGCTCGAACCCGGCCGCGCCGCACTGCCTTCCAGCCCCACGCAAGGCGCGGTGACCGGCCAGCCAGTCTCGGTCTGCCACCAGTGGTCGTGCACCGGTTTGCCGGTGACTTGCTCCAGCCACTGGTGCGTACTGGAATCGAGTTTTTCCCCGGCCAGGAACAGCTGGCGCAACGAGCTCAGGTCATGCTTGCGGATCAGCTCGCCTTCCGGGTCTTCCTTGCGGATCGCCCGCATGGCCGTCGGCGCGCAGAACAAGGCATTGACCTGGTACTGCTCGACCACCCGCCAGTACGCCGAGGCGTCCGGCGTGCGGATCGGCTTGCCCTCGTAGAACACCGTGGTGCAACCGCTCATCAGTGGCCCGTAGACGATCAGCGAATGGCCAACCACCCAGCCGACATCGGAAATGCCCCACCATACATCCCCGGCCTGCATGCCATAGATATGACGCATCGCATAGCAAAGCGCGACCGCGTTGCCACCATTTTCGCGGACGATGCCCTTGGGTTTGCCGGTGGTACCGGAGGTGTACATGATGTACAGCGGGGCGCCGGCCTCCAGCTCGACGGGCGCCACCGGCTCGGCACCGGCCAAGGCCTGCTGCCAGTCCAGGTCACGGCCTGCCAGCAACTGCGCACGGGCCTGGGGCCGTTGCAGCACCAGCACATTACGGGGCTGATGGCGGGCCAGCTGCAGGGCGCGGTCGACCAGCGGCTTGTATTCGATTACCCGGTCGAACTCCAGGCCACAGGACGCGGTGAGCACCAGCGTGGGCCGGGCATCATCGATGCGCAGCGCCAGCTCGTTGGCGGCAAAGCCACCGAACACCACCGAATGCACCGCGCCGATTCGCGCACAGGCGAGCATGGCCATGGCGGCCTGCGGCACCATCGGCATGTAGATGATCACCCCGTCGCCCTGGCCCACGCCCAACTGCCGCAGCAGGCCGGCCAGGCGCGCCACTTCGTCGCGCAGCTGGTGGTAGGTGAAGGTCTGTTGCACACCGGTCACGGGGGAGTCGTAGATCAGCGCCAGCTGCTCACCCCGGCCCAGTTCGATCTGCCGGTCCAGGGCCAGGTAACAGCTGTTCAGGCGACCGTCGGCGAACCAGCGGTGGGTACCGTCAGGGTTGTTCTGCAAGGTCTGCGAGGGTTGCCGATACCAGGCCAGGGCTTTGGCCTGTTCGGCCCAGAAAGCCGCAGGGTCGGCAATGGATTGGGCGTAGCTGTGCTGGTAGGTCATGTCGATGAAAACCCGGTACTTGTTGTTATTGAAGGGCGGATAGTGAGTATGGCCTGCCACACCGGGGCCGCCATGGGACTAAAGTCACAACGGACCTGCAAATTTGCAGACCTGACAGAAATGCCCCACAACGGTGCCAAGCCTTTAGAATAGGCCGCCACTCCCGCCACAGAGCAGCTCATGGACATCGATCAGGCCCGAACCTTCCTGGAAATCGTACGTTGCGGCAGCCTGGTCGCCGCTGCCGAACGCCTCTTCGTTTCGCAGACCGCGATCACCGCCCGTGTGCAGCGCCTGGAGCAGCAACTGGGCTGCCAGCTCTTTGTGCGCAGCCGCAACGGCGCCAGCCTGACCAGTGACGGCGAAGCCTTCGTCAGCTATGCCAACCAGCTGGTACAGACCTGGGAAGCGGCACGCCGCGACCTGCCGCTGCCCGCAGGCTGCCGGCAGGTGCTGCATGTGGGCGCGGAGGTGAGCCTGGGCAACCCGATGCTGCTCGACTGGGTCGGCGCCTTGTACCGCGAGCTGCCCAGCCATGCCATCCGCAGCGAGGTGAGCGATGGCGAGTCGTTGCTGCACAAGGTGGAGATGGGCCTGCTCGACGCCGCACTGGTCTACCAGCCGACCTACGGCCCGGGGCTGCAGGTGGAGCAACTGATGGAGGAAAAGCTGATCCGCGTGCGCCGGGTCGCGCAACCCGAGCCCTATATCTACATTGACTGGGGCGAAGCCTTCCGCCGCCAACATGACGCCGCCCTGCCCGACTGCGCACGCCCGGCGCTGAGTTTCAACCTCGGGCCGTTGGCCCTGCAGTTCATCCTCGAACAAGGTGGCAGCGGCTACTTCCGCACCCGCGTGGTCCAGGCCTACCTGGAGAGTGGTGTGTTCGAGCGGGTGCCACAGGCGCCGGAATTTACCTACCCGACCTACCTGGTCTACTCGCGCAAACGCGACAGCGAAGCCCTGCAGCAGGCCTTCACGGTGCTGCGCCGGCAGTTGGCAGCCGGCGCCAGCGACTGGTCACAACGCTGGGACCCGGCTATCTGAGGTATTGCCGGCCGCACTGAGCAACTGGCGCTTGAGGCCGGCGATCAGGTCGGTCTGGGTGACCACGCCAACCAATTGCTCGCCGTCGAGCACCGGCAGGCAGTGCAAACCCTGCTCGCACAGCAGCGGCAACAGGCGCTCCAGCGGGTGCTGGCTGCTGACGCTGACCACCCGCCGGCTCATCACCTGCTCCATGCGCACGGCCTTGCGACCGAACAGGCCACGCCAGCTGAATTGGCCACGCTGCATGGCCGCGCCCGCCAGGTCACTGAGGCTGACAATGCCCACCAGCTTGCCCTGCTGCAGCACCGGCAAGGTTTTCAGGTGATGGTCAGCGAGCATTGTCCAGGCCTGCTCCAAGGGTGTGTCCGGCGTAGCGAACTGCACGTCGCGGGACATGACCGCGCCGGCAGTGATGCCGCCCAGGCTACGCTGCAGCGCGTGCTGTTCCGTGGCAAGAATGATGCGCTCCAGTTCGTCGCGGGTGACATCGACAAACTCACCCAACTCTTCCAGGGCCTGGTCCAGGTCAGCGCCACTGATGCCCACGCGCTCGCTGGGCAGCGGGTCGTGGGTGTGGTGCATGTCCTTGCGCGGCGCCCCGGCTTTCGGGTACTGCACACCGGTGAGCCGGTTGTAGATCACGGCCACGGCCACCAGGATCAGCACGTTGAGCAGTACCGGTTCGAGCAGGTGATCGCCCATGGCCGTCAGGCCCGGGTCGGCCAGGACCGCGCTCACCGCCACCCCACCTCCCGGCGGATGCAGGCAACGCAGCAGGCACATCACCAGGATCGAAAGCCCCAAGGCAACGGCCGCTACCCAGAGCTCTGGGCCAAACCCCTGGCGCAGGGCCAGACCGACTGCACCGGCCAAGGCATAGCTGCCGAGCACTGGCCACGGCTGTGCCAAGGGCCCGGAATGCACGGCGAACACCAGCACTGCCGAGGCCGCCAACGGGCCGAGCAGGTGCAGGGCAATGCCCGGCCCATAGGCCAGGCTGGTCAGCCAGCCGGCGAGGAACAGGCCGAGCAACGCACCGATAGAGGCACGCAAGCCTTGTTTGGGAGGGATGTTCAGGGGGGCTGGCAACAGCCGCTGAAGACGACTTTCAGAACGCATGGCAGACATTCAAGTAATCGGGATCTAGTTTTTCTGATTAAAAACAACGGCATTGTGCCGGCAGGAGGAAGACAGGGCTAATTCAAAAAAATGCGCCTGTACTGCAATTTTTTTGCAGTACTGAACGGGGCACCGGGGGCACCCGATGTGCCCTGGCACTACCGAACCTTGCGCGGCAACTCGATGCTCACCCGCAGCCCGCCCAAGGGGCTATCCAGCAACGCCAGGCGCCCGCCCCAAGCTTCGACGATGTCGCGCACGATGCCGAGCCCCAGCCCGTGCCCGTCGACCTGTTCATCCAGCCGCGAGCCGCGCTCCAGCACCTGCAGGCGCTGGTTTTGCGGAATCCCGGGGCCATCGTCATCGACCCATAACCGATAGCCCCCGGCTGTCGGCGCGATCTCCAGCCGCACTTCGCTGTCGGCCCATTTGCAGGCGTTGTCCAGCAGGTTGCCGAGGAGCTCCAGCACGTCTTCGCGATCCCAGGGCAGCAGCAGGCCCGGTGGGGCATCGTGCTCGAGCAGCAAGCCCTCGCCATGGATCATGGCCAAGGTCGAGAGCAAGCCAGGCAGTTCGGCATCACAGTCGAACTGCGCCCCAGGCAAGGCATCACCGGCCAGGCGGGCGCGGTTCAGCTCACGGGCCAGGCGCTGCTGGATCTGCTCCAGCTGTTCACGCAACTGCGCCTGCACCTCAGGCAGGCCCTGCAAGCGCTCACTGGATGCCAGGCTGAGCAGCACCGCCAGCGGCGTCTTCAGTGCATGGCCGAGGTTGCCCAGGGCATTGCGCGAACGGCGCAGGCTGTCTTCGGTATGGCTGAGCAAGTGATTGATCTGGTCCACTAGCGGCGCCAGCTCGCTGGGCACCTCGGCATCGAGTTGCGAGCGTTGGCCTTGCTGCAGCTGGGCGATCTGCTGGCGCGCGCGCTCCAGCGGGCGCAACGAGCGGGTGACGGTGATGCGCTGCAGCACCAGCACGATCAGCAATGCCACCAGCCCCATCCCCAGGCCGATCTGCTGCAAGCGGCGGAAACCGTCGCGAACCGGCGAGTAGTCCTGTGCCACGCTGATCGAGATGTCTTGGCCCAGGCGCCGATAATCGGCGCGCAAGGCCAACAGTTGCTGGCCTTCCGGGCCCAGCTCGTGACTATCGGACAACCCCGGCGTGGCCGGCTTGGGCATGTCCAGGTCCCACAGTGAGCGCGAACGCCAGGTGCCCTGGTCTAGATCGATGCGGAAGTAGTACCCCGAAAAAGGCCGCTGATAGGCAGCGGAAATGCGCCGCTCATCCAGCTGCAGGCCATTCGGCCCGCGCACCAATGCCACCAGCAGGTTCTCGCTTTCCTTGCGCAGGCCGTTTTCCAGGTAGCGCTGCAAGCCTGCCTCGAACAGCCACAGGGTCAATTGCGCCAGTACCAGCCCGACCAGCACCAGCACGGCGACCAGGCCCAGGCTCAGGCGCGCCTGGATGGACTTCACCCGGTGCTCCCGGCATAGATGTAGCCTTGCCCGCGACGGGTCTCGATGACGCTGCGACCCAGCTTGCGCCGCAGGTGGTTGACGTGCACTTCCAGCACATTGGAATCGCGCTCGGTCTCGCCGTCGTAAAGGTGCTCGGCCAGGTGGCTCTTGGACAGGATCTGCTGGGGGTGCAGCATGAAGTAGCGCAACAGGCGGAACTCCGCAGCGGTGAGCTGGATGTCGACGCCATCGCGGCTCACGCACTGGCGGCTTTCATCCAGTTGCAGGCCTGCAGCTTCCAGTGTCGGCTGGTTGGCCAGGCCGCGGGCACGGCGCAGCAGGGCCTGGATGCGCAGCTGCAGTTCCTCGGGGTGGAAAGGCTTGCTCAGGTAGTCGTCCGCCCCGGTCTTCAAGCCCTCGATACGTTCCGCCCACGACCCGCGCGCAGTGAGGATCAGCACCGGCGTGGCGAGACCGCCGGCACGCCATTGCGCCAGCACCTCCAGGCCCGGCAAGCCCGGCAAGCCGAGGTCGAGGATGATCAGGTCATAGGGTTCGCTCTGGCCCTGGTACACCGCGTCGCGGCCATCGGCCAGCCAGTCCACGGCATAACCCTGGCGCTGCAGGCTGGTGGTCAGTTCGTCGGCCAAGGGCACGTTGTCTTCGACAAGCAGCAAGCGCATGTCAGTCGTCTTCCTCGTCTTTGAGCAGGGCGCCGCTGCTGGCATCGAGCTTGACCTCGCGCACCACGCCGTCCTGGGTCAGCAGCTCGACTTCATATTCGTAGCGGCCGTCGTCTTCTTCCAGCTCGGCCTCCA
The DNA here is from genome assembly GCF_014269035.2 of Pseudomonas vlassakiae. Taxonomy (GTDB): domain Bacteria; phylum Pseudomonadota; class Gammaproteobacteria; order Pseudomonadales; family Pseudomonadaceae; genus Aquipseudomonas; species Aquipseudomonas vlassakiae. The sequence continues at coordinate 143,536 of NZ_JABWRP020000002.1, read as the reverse complement.
GCAGGCGCGCCCCGGGGTAACGCCCCAGGGCGGTATCCAGCAATTGCTCGAGCGGCAGGATGATGCCCTTCTGCCGTAGCTTCAGGGCTTCGTCCTGGTCCAGGTCGCGGGCAACGGCCAAGGAGCACACGGCCAGCAACGACAGCGCCAGGTATCGCGCCGGCCGGGGTAAGTGGGTCATCAGCGGTCCTGCTCGTCCTTCAGCACTTCACCGGTCTTGGCATCCAGGTCGACGTCCCACTCGACGTTCTGCGTGTCGCGCAGTTCGACCTTGTAGATGTAGCGACCGTATTCGTTTTCCAGCTCCGAGTCGGTGACGGTGGCGCCTGGGTGCTTGGCCACGGCAGCGGCCTTGAGTTCATCCAGCGACTTGATGGTCTTGGCATTGACCAGCTTGACCACTTCGTCAGGCTGGACGTCCTTGGCGAAGGCGGCATTGGCGCCCAGGGCAAGGGCGGCGGCGGTGAACAGGGCAGTCAAAGTTTTCATGGGGGCTCTCCTGAGCGAGGTTCAAGTTGTCTACGGGGCTAAGACTAACCAGCGGTCCTTAATTCAACCTGAAAACAGCTGGCGCCATGATAGCGCAGCTGTAACGGTCTCAAGCCCCTATAATGACCGCCTTGTTACCTGCGAGATCCGTCATGAGCGCCATTCACATCAAATACCCTGCACTCACCTTCAAGGCTGGCCAGCGCGCTATACGCCAGATTCGCGAAAAGGGACTGCAGGCAAGCGATGTCGGTGTGCTGCCAGGCGCGGCAGGTGGCCCAAAGCCGCTGGGCATCCAGGGCCTGGACCTGGCACTGTTCGGTGAATGGCTGCCCTCGGCACCTCGACAACGCGCGCTGATCGGCGCCTCGATCGGCTCCTGGCGTTTCGCCAGTGCCTGCCTCGACGACCCGGTCGCCGGCATCCGCCGCCTGGGTGAGCTTTATACCGAGCAGGACTTCGCCAAAGGCGTCACCCCCGCCGAGATCAGCCGCAGTTGCCAGCGCATGCTCGACGACCTGCTGCAGGGCCGCGACGGGCAGATCCTCGCCAACCCGCACTACCGCCTGAACATCCTGGTGGTGAAGAGCCACGGCCAGCTCGCGCACGACCATCGCGGCCGCCTGGGCATGGGCCTGGGCTCGGTGATCGCCAGCAACCTGCTGGGGCGCTCGCGCCTGGCGCGGCATTTTGAAAGGATCATCCTGCATGATGAGCGCAGCGCGCCGCCGCTCGATGCGCTGACCGACTTCCCCTCGCGCTGCCTGCCACTGGACCTGGCCAACCTGCGCCAGGCCCTGCTCGCCTCGGGCTCGATCCCGATGGTGATGGAAGGTGTGCGCGACCTTCCCGGCGCAGGCACTGGCACCTACCGCGACGGCGGCCTGCTCGACTACCATCTCGACCTGCCCTACCGTGGTGACGACCTGGTGCTGTACCCGCACTTTACCGACAAGGTGGTGCCCGGCTGGTTCGACAAGGCGCTGCCCTGGCGCCGGGGCGACGCCAGGCGGCTGCAGAACGTGCTGCTGATGGCGCCTTCGCCGCAGTACCTGGCCGCCCTGCCCTTCGGCAAGTTACCTGACCGTAACGATTTCAAGCGTTTCATGGGTGATGCGCCGAGCCGCAAGCGTTACTGGTACAAAGCGATCGCCGAAAGCCAGCGCCTGGGCGACGAGTTGCTCGGACTGATCGCCACCGGGCGGTTGCACGAACGCCTGCAAGCCTTGTAGCGGGCATGCTGGTAGACTGCGCGCATTATTGATTCATACAGAGTTACGAAAGCGTGGAAATCTTCAAGGAATTTACCTTCGAATCGGCTCACCGCCTGCCTAACGTCCCTGCCGGGCACAAGTGCGGCCGCCTGCATGGCCACTCGTTCAAGGTCGGCCTGCACCTGACCGGTCCGCTCGACCCGCACACTGGCTGGATCCGTGACTTCGCCGAGGTCAAGGCGATCTTCAAGCCGATCTACGATCAGCTGGACCACAACTACCTGAACGACATCCCTGGCCTGGAGAACCCGACCAGCGAAGTGATCGCCAAGTGGATCTGGGACCAGGTCAAGCCGCTGATGCCGGAGCTGTCCAAAGTCCGCATCCACGAGACCTGCACCAGCGGCTGCGAATACAGCGGCGACTGATCCGCCCTTGACCAGCCTTCGGCCCTGGCGGGCCGAGGGCTGGCCATGCACTCAGTGCTCTTCGAAATGGTGAGGCATGCTGAGGATCTGCATCGACACCAGGCCGGCCTCGCCTTTTCGGCTATTGAAGAAGCGGTCACTGTAGCGGGTGTAACGCAGGATCTTCTCACCGCCTGGGGTGAGCAGCTGAAGATTGAAGAGCTGGTCGCCCTCGCCGATCTTCTCCTGATCGAAACCCTCGATCCGCCACAGCCGCGCGTCACCTGCCTTGGACTGCACGCCCTGGGCTTCGCTGGCTTCCCAGATGCCGACATAACCTGAGAACACGCTGGCGTTGTAATCCAGCACCCAGTCGGAAACCTTGTGGGCGCGGTCAGCCGGCCGTATCTCGTAGAAGAGTGGCTTGTCGGCGGCATAGCTGCCCTTGGCGTAGGCGCCAAACCAGAACAGCTCGTAATAGCGCTGGCCAGGGTTGGCATAATCAGAACGGTCCAGGGGCTTCTCCAACACGCCGTCCGGTTCGGCCTGCAGATACCGGTCATAGTGCCCGTTGGCGCCCCGGCTGCCTGTCTGCACCCAGATCGCTCCCAGCTGGCGCTCGCGTGCTGGCGTCGCCGCTGTCACGCTGCGCACACCGGAGCCCTGCCACCAGCAGCGGGCCAGAAAGGTAAAGCGGGGATTGAATACATAATGGCTCATGCTGACTCTCCTGGTCAGACTGAAAGAGCCTCTACGCTAGTGAAGTTGCGCTCACCCGAGCAGCAGGAAGCCGCTCACTGCATGCCCTGCTTGAGGAAGGCTGGCGCGATGTAGCGCTGGTAGTGCGCCTCGGACAACAGGAAGAACTCGCGGTCGATGGCATCGCGCAGTTGCGGCAGCTCCCAGTCACGAAACTCCGGCAGCAGCACCATGCCGTAGGCTTCCAGATCGCGGATCATGCGGGCGCCACGGGCGATCAGCTGGTACGCCCAGCAGTATTCCGACTGCTGCTCGACGAAGCGGATCGAACGCTGCTGCAACTGCTGGCGCAGGAGGTTTTTATCGAAAACTTCGAGCTTGGCCATCATCACCTGCACCAACAGTTGTTCCAGGCGCAGCCAGACGGCGCGCTTCTGGTCGTCGTCGTAGCCGTTCCAGTTGATCACCTCGTGGTGGAAGCGCTTGCAGCCACGGCAAACGGTGTCCCCATAGACGGTGGAACAGAGGCCGACACACGGGGTCTTGATGGACTGGTTGGACATTGAAAACAACGGCTTGGCGGTGGAACACGGGGTCATGTTAGCCCTTTGTCTAACCAGGGTCACCCGTTAAAGTCATGATCGCTGCCTTACCTTCGGGCTTTTTTTGCCGTAGAATCATCCCGCCTTTTCAAGGCAACAATGTCCGTTGGAAGCTGTTTTCAAAGCGTCACGAGCACAGTTCATCCGGTAGAACGGCGTTGGCCCGGGCCATGCACCCTCGCATGCCCGTGCCAGCCCTCATCAGCTCCCGTTCTGCAGGCGTAAAACTTTGAAAGCAGCTTCTGTAAGGATTCTTTGCGACTCTGGCTGGGCGGCCCACAAAGCCGTGGCAGCGCATGGGTGCATCGAATGCTGGATGAGCGTCCCGGACCCCCTTTAGGGACCACTGATGAGGGTAATAACTGTGCTTGAAGCCTACCGCAAACACATCGAAGAGCGTGCCGCCCTGGGTATCGTGCCCCAGCCGCTGAACGCCGAACAAACTGCAGGCCTGGTCGAGCTGCTGAAAAACCCGCCGGCCGGCGAAGAAGCCTTCCTCGTAGACCTGATCACCAACCGCGTTCCGCCAGGGGTCGACGAAGCTGCCTACGTCAAGGCCGCTTTCCTCTCCGCCGTGGCCAAGGGCGAAGCCAAATCGCCACTGATCGACCGCAAGCACGCTGCTGAACTGCTGGGCACCATGCAGGGCGGCTACAACATCGAGACGCTGGTTGCGCTGCTCGACGACGCCGAACTGGGCGCCGTCGCGGCCGAACAGCTCAAGCACACCCTGCTGATGTTCGATGCCTTCCACGATGTGGCCGAAAAAGCCAAGGCCGGCAACGTTCACGCCAAGGCCGTGCTGGAATCCTGGGCTGCCGGCGAGTGGTTCACCTCGCGTCCGGCCATCGCCGACAAGTACACCCTGACCGTGTTCAAGGTGCCTGGCGAAACCAACACCGACGACCTGTCCCCTGCCCCGGACGCCTGGTCGCGCCCTGACATCCCGCTGCACGCCCTGGCCATGCTGAAAATGGCCCGTGATGGCATCGAACCGCAGCAGCCTGGTTCGGTCGGCCCGCTGGCACAGATCGAAGCGGTCAAGGCCAAGGGCTTCCCGGTTGCCTACGTCGGTGACGTGGTCGGTACTGGTTCTTCGCGTAAATCCGCCACCAACTCGGTGCTGTGGTTCTTCGGCGACGACATCCCGTACGTGCCGAACAAGCGCGCCGGTGGCTTCTGCTTCGGCACCAAGATCGCCCCGATCTTCTACAACACCATGGAAGACGCCGGCGCCCTGCCGATCGAATTCGACTGCACCAACCTGGCCATGGGCGACGTCATCGACGTCTACCCGTTCAAAGGTGAAGTGCGCCGTCACGGCAGCGACGAGCTGGTCACCGAGTTCGCGCTGAAAACCGAAGTACTGCTGGATGAAGTCCGCGCCGGCGGCCGTATCCCGCTGATCGTTGGCCGTGGCCTGACCGAAAAGGCCCGTGCCGAACTGGGCCTGGGCCCTTCCGACCTGTTCAAGAAGCCAGAGCAGCCTGCCGACACCGGCAAAGGCTTCACCCTGGCGCAGAAGATGGTTGGCCGCGCCTGTGGCCTGCCAGAAGGCCAGGGCGTGCGCCCGGGTGCCTACTGCGAGCCGAAGATGACCACCGTCGGTTCCCAGGACACCACTGGCCCGATGACTCGCGACGAACTGAAAGACCTGGCGTGCCTGGGCTTCTCCGCTGACCTGGTGATGCAGTCGTTCTGCCACACCGCAGCCTATCCGAAGCCGATCGACGTCAACACCCACCACACCCTGCCAGACTTCATCCGCACCCGTGGCGGCGTGTCGCTGCGTCCAGGCGATGGCATCATCCACAGCTGGCTGAACCGCATGCTGATGCCTGACACCGTAGGTACCGGTGGTGACTCGCACACCCGCTTCCCGATCGGCATCTCGTTCCCGGCCGGTTCCGGCCTGGTGGCCTTCGCCGCCGCCACCGGCGTCATGCCGCTGGACATGCCAGAATCGATCCTGGTGCGCTTCAAGGGCAAACTGCAACCTGGCATCACCCTGCGTGACCTGGTTCATGCCATCCCTTACTACGCGATCCAGAAGGGCCTGCTGACCGTCGAGAAGAAAGGCAAGAAGAACGCCTTCTCCGGCCGCATCCTGGAAATCGAAGGCCTGGACGACCTGACCGTCGAGCAAGCCTTCGAGCTGTCCGACGCCTCGGCCGAGCGTTCCGCCGCGGGCTGCACCATCAAGCTGCCGGAAAAGGCCATCGCCGAGTACCTGCAGTCCAACATCACCCTGCTGCGCTGGATGATCGGCGAAGGCTACGGCGATGCCCGCACCCTGGAGCGTCGTGCCCAGGCCATGGAAGCCTGGCTGGCCAAGCCTGAGCTGCTGTCGGCCGACGCCGATGCCGAATACGCCGAAATCATCGAAATCGACCTGGCCGACGTCAAGGAGCCTGTGCTCTGCGCGCCGAACGACCCGGACGATGCCCGCCTGCTGTCCTCGGTACAGGGCGAGAAGATCGACGAAGTGTTCATCGGTTCGTGCATGACCAACATCGGTCACTTCCGCGCTGCCGGCAAGCTGCTGGACAAGGTCAAGGGCGGTATCCCGACCCGTCTGTGGCTGGCCCCGCCGACCAAGATGGACGCCCACCAGCTGACCGAAGAAGGCTACTACGGCATCTACGGCAAGGCCGGTGCACGCATGGAAATGCCAGGCTGCTCGCTGTGCATGGGTAACCAGGCACGTGTGCAGACCGGTTCGACCGTGGTTTCCACCTCGACCCGCAACTTCCCGAACCGTCTGGGCGACGCCACCAACGTGTACCTGGCCTCGGCCGAGCTGGCTGCGGTCGCATCGATCCTCGGCAAGCTGCCGACCGTCGAAGAGTACATGCAGTACGCCAAAGACATCGACAGCATGGCTGCCGACGTCTACCGCTACCTGAGCTTCGACCAGATCGCCGAGTTCCGTGAAGCGGCTGCCAACGCCAAGATCCCGGTGGTTCAGGCGTAAGCTGAGTTGTAAGCAGTAGAAGAAAGCCCCGGCAGCGCTGCCGGGGCTTTTTTGTGTCTCCTGTGCAGGCCTCAGATCACGAACAGATCCACAAACCTGTGCACCGCCATCTGCTCCAGCTTCTGCTGGTCCTTGCACAGCTCGAAAATCTGCTGACACCGCTGCCGCACAAAGCGCGTCGCCAGGTTGCTCCTGAACTTGGCCTCCAGCAGCGGTATCCCCTCCTCACGCCGCCGCCGATGCCCGATCGGGTACTCCACCAGCACCTGCTCGGTACAGCTGCCATCCTTGAAGAACACCTGCACGGCATTGGCGATCGAGCGCTTGTCGGCTTCCAGGTACTCGCGACTGAAGCGCGGGTCTTCAACCACCTCCATTTTCTCGCGCAGGCGATCGATGCTCGGGTGATTGGCATGGAAGGCATCTTCATAATGCTCGGCCACCAGGTGACCGAAGATCAGCGGCACCGCCACCATGTATTGCAGGCAATGGTCACGGTCAGCGGCATTGGCCAACGGGCCGCTCTTGGAAATGATACGGATCGCCGATTCCTGGGTGGTGATGACGATGCGGTCGATTTCATGCAGGCGGTTACGCACCAGAGGGTGCAGGGTGACCGCCGCCTCACAGGCGGTCTGGGCGTGGAATTCGGCCGGGAAGCTGACCTTGAACAGCACATTCTCCATCACGTAACTGCCCAGGGGTTGCGGCAGACGCAGCTCATACTGGCCGGAGGGCTTCACCGCCAGGTCCTTGTTGGTGTGGCTGAACGAGACGTCATGAAACCCCCACTGCGGCGCAGTCAGCACGCCCGGCACGCCCATCTCGCCACGCAGCGCGATATCGGCCAGGCGCACGCCGCGGCTGGAAGCGTCCCCGGCCGCCCAGGACTTGCGCGAGCCGGCATTGGGGGCATGGCGATAGGTGCGCAGCGCCTGGCCATCGACGAAGGCATGGGACAAGGCCGATAGCATCTGCTCGCGGTTGGCACCCATCAGCCGGGCGCACACGGCGGTGGAGGCTACCTTGACCAGAATCACGTGATCCAGGCCGACGCGGTTGAATGAGTTTTCCAGCGCCAGCACGCCTTGGATCTCGTGGGCCATGACCATCGCTTGCAGCACCTCACGCATCAGCAGCGGCGCCTCACCCGCAGCCACGCGTTTCTGTGACAGGTGATCGGCAACGGCGAGGATGCCGCCAAGATTGTCCGAAGGGTGCGCCCACTCGGCAGCCAGCCAGGTGTCGTTATAGTCCAGCCAGCGCACGGTGCAGCCGATGTCCCAGGCGGCCTTCACCGGGTCGAGGCGATAGGCGGTACCCGGTACGCGCGCACCATTGGGCACCACGGTGCCTTCCACCAGCGGGCCAAGGAGCTTGGTGCACTCGGGGAAGCGCAAGGCCAGCAGGCCGCAGCCGAGGGTGTCCATCAGGCAGTTGCGTGCGGTGTCCAGGGCTTCAGGGGATTCGACGCGGTAGCCGAGGGCGTAATCGGCGAGGGTTTGCAGCACCCGGTCGTAGTCCGGGCGGTCGTTCAGGTCCACGTTGGCGCTCATAGCCAGCTCCTGTGAAGTTGGGGCCGCTTTGCGGCCCTACTCATCCCAAGCCGAGCGCCAGTGGTGCGTTAGAAGCTGTCGCCAGGCACGCGAACCCAGCCCTCCATCAGCACGCGAGCACTGCGGCTCATGATTGCCTTGGTCACCGTCCATTCGCCATCCACCTGGCGCGCCTCGGCACCAACCCGCAGCGTGCCGGACGGATGGCCAAACCGCACGGCACTGCGCTCGCCCCCGCCCGCGGCGAGGTTGACCAGCGTGCCCGGAATGGCAGCAGCGGTGCCGATGGCCACGGCTGCGGTCCCCATCATCGCGTGGTGCAGCTTGCCCATCGACAGCGCACGCACCAGCAGGTCGATGTCACCGGCCGCAACCGCCTTGCCACTGGACGCAGTGTAGGTGCTCGGCGGCGCAACGAAAGCCACCTTCGGCGTGTGCTGACGCCCGGCAGCCTGGTCGACATGCTCGATCAGGCCCATGCGCACGGCTCCATAGGCACGAATGGTCTCGAAGCGCTGCAGCGCCTGGGGGTCGCCATTGATCGCACCCTGCAACTCGGTACCGGTGTAACCGATGTCGGCGGCATTGACGAACACGGTCGGGATGCCAGCGTTGATCAAGGTCGCCTTGAAGGTGCCCACCCCCGGCACTTCCAGGTCGTCCACCAGGTTGCCGGTGGGGAACATTGCCCCACCGTCGCCATCCTCGTCGGCGGCCGGATCGAGGAACTCCAATTGCACTTCGGCGGCAGGGAAGGTCACGCCGTCGAGTTCGAAGTCGCCGGTTTCCTGCACTTCACCTTCGGTGATCGGCACATGGGCGATGATGGTCTTGCCGATGTTGGCCTGCCAGATGCGCACAGTGGCGATGCCATTGCGCGGAATGCGCGCCGGGTCGACCAGGCCGTTGCTGATGGCGAACGAGCCGACCGCCGCAGACAGGTTGCCGCAGTTGCCGCTCCAGTCGACGAAAGCCTTGTCGATGGCGACCTGGCCGAACAGGTAGTCGACATCGTGCCCGGGCTTGATGCTCTTCGACAGGATGACCGTCTTGCTGGTGCTCGAAGTGGCGCCGCCCATGCCGTCGATCTGTTTGGCATAAGGGTCGGGGCTGCCGATTACCCGCAACAGCAAGGCATCGCGCGCCGGGCCTGGGACCTGAGCCGGCTCCGGCAGGTCCTGCAGGCGGAAGAACACGCCCTTGCTGGTGCCGCCACGGATGTAGGTGGCGGGGATTTTCACTTGTGGTACATGTGCCATGTTCAAGTCCTGTTCAAGCGGTCGCTTCGAGGAAGTCCTGGGCAAAGCGCTGCAGCACCCCGCCCGCCTCATAGATCGACACTTCCTCGGCAGTGTCCAGGCGGCAGGTCACTGGCACTTCGACACGCTCGCCATTGCGTCGCGTCACCACCAGGGTCAACGTCGCCCGTGGCTTGCGCTCGCCGAGCACGTCATAGGTCTCGCTGCCGTCCAGGCCGAGGGTCTTGCGGTCGGTGCCCGGCTTGAATTCCAGTGGCAAAACGCCCATGCCCACCAGGTTGGTGCGGTGAATGCGCTCGAAGCCCTCGGCGACGATCGCCTCGACACCCGCCAGGCGCACGCCCTTGGCCGCCCAGTCGCGGGACGAGCCCTGGCCATAGTCGCCACCGGCCACGATGATCAGCGGCTGCTTGCGCGCCATGTAGGTCTCGATGGCTTCCCACATGCGGGTCACCTTGCCTTCCGGCTCGATGCGCGCCAGCGAGCCTTGCTTCACGCTGCCGTCTTCGTTGCGCACCATTTCGTTGAACAGCTTGGGGTTGGCGAAGGTGGCGCGCTGGGCGGTCAGGTGGTCGCCGCGGTGGGTGGCATAGGAATTGAAGTCCTCTTCCGGCAGGCCCATCTTCGCCAGGTACTCACCGGCGGCACTGTCGAGGAGGATGGCGTTGGATGGCGACAGGTGGTCGGTGGTGATGTTGTCCGGCAGTACCGCCAGCGGGCGCATACCGCGCAGGGTACGCTCGCCAGCCAGGGCGCCTTCCCAGTACGGCGGGCGGCGGATATAGGTGCTCATCGGGCGCCAGTCGTAGAGTGGCGCGACTTTCGGCCCGCGCTCTTCCTCGATGGCGAACATCGGGATATAGACCTTGCGGAACTGCTCCGGCTTGACCGCCGCACGCACTACCGCGTCGATTTCCTCGTCGCTCGGCCAGATGTCCTTGAGGCGGATTTCCTTGCCGTCGACCACGCCCAGCACGTCCTTTTCGATGTCGAAACGGATGGTGCCGGCAATCGCATAGGCCACCACCAGCGGCGGCGAAGCAAGGAACGCCTGCTTGGCATACGGGTGGATACGCCCATCGAAGTTGCGGTTGCCCGACAGCACGGCGGTGGCGTACAGGTCCCGGTCGATGATTTCCTGCTGGATCACCGGGTCCAGTGCGCCGGACATGCCGTTGCAGGTGGTGCAGGCGAAGGCGACGATGCCAAAGCCCAGTTGCTCCAGTTCCTTTTCCAGCCCCGCTTCTTCCAGGTACAGCTGCACGGCCTTGGAGCCGGGCGCCAGCGACGACTTGACCCACGGCTTGCGGTTGAGGCCGAGCTTGTTGGCGTTGCGCGCCAGCAGGCCTGCGGCAATCACGTTGCGCGGGTTGCTGGTGTTGGTGCAGCTGGTGATGGCGGCGATGATCACCGCACCGTCAGGCATCTGCCCCGGCACTTCTTCCCAGGCGCCAGCGATGCCCTTGGCCGCCAGGTCGCTGGTAGCGACGCGGGCATGCGGGTTGGACGGGCCGGCCATGTTGCGCACCACGCTCGACAGGTCGAAGCTCAGGCTGCGTTCGTATTCGGCCTTGGCCAGGCTGTCGGCCCACAGCCCGGCGACCTTGGCATAGGTTTCCACCAGCTGCACCTGCTGGTCATCACGGCCGGTCAGCTTGAGGTAGTCGATGGTCTGCTGGTCGATGGCGAACATCGCAGCGGTGGCGCCGTACTCCGGGGCCATGTTGGAAATGGTCGCACGGTCGCCCAGGGTCAGGGCGCGTGCGCCTTCGCCATGGAACTCGAGGTAGGCGCCAACCACTTTCTGCTTGCGCAGGAACTCGGTAAGGGCCAATACCAGGTCGGTGGCGGTGATGTTCGGCGCCAGCTTGCCGGTCAGCTCGACGCCGATGATTTCCGGCAGGCGCATCCACGAGGCACGGCCAAGCATGACGTTTTCGGCTTCAAGGCCACCGACCCCGATGGCGATAACGCCCAGGGCATCGACATGCGGGGTATGGCTGTCGGTGCCGACGCAGGTGTCCGGGTAGGCCACGCCACGGTCGTTATGGATCACCGGCGACATCTTCTCCAGGTTGATCTGGTGCATGATGCCGTTGCCGGGCTGGATCACGTCGACGTTCTTGAACGCCTTCTTGGTCCAGTTGATGAAATGGAAACGGTCTTCGTTACGGCGGTCTTCGATGGCGCGGTTCTTCTCGAACGCCTGCGGGTCGAAGCCACCGCACTCCACGGCCAGGGAGTGATCGACGATCAACTGCACCGGCACCACCGGGTTGACCTGGGCCGGGTCGCCGCCTTTGTCGGCGATGGCATCACGCAGGCCGGCGAGGTCGACCAGAGCGGTCTGGCCAAGGATGTCGTGGCACACCACGCGCGCCGGGAACCAGGGGAAGTCGAGGTCGCGCTTGCGTTCGATCAGCTGGCCCAGCGAGGCGTCGAGGCTGGCCGGGTCGCAGCGGCGCACCAGGTTTTCGGCCAGCACGCGGGAGGTATACGGCAGGCTGTCGTAGGCACCGGGCTTGATGGCCTCGACGGCGGCGCGGGCATCGAAGTAGTCCAGGGCGGTGCCTGGCAGGTTCTTGCGAAATGCAGTGTTCATACGTTATCAGGCTCGGTCACGGTATTCGGGTGTGCAGGTCTGGCCCTTGGGGGCGCTGCGCGCCCCTTTCGCGACGCAAGGCCGCTCCCACAGGGACTGCGCCGCACCTGTGGGAGCGGCCTTGCGTCGCGAAAGGGCTGTGCAGCAGCCCCGGCACTCTAGGGTTCAGCGCTGCTCGATCGGTACGAACTGGCGCTGTTCGACGCCGACATACTCGGCGCTCGGGCGGATGATGCGGTTGTTGGCGCGCTGTTCGAACACGTGCGCGGCCCAGCCGGTCAGACGCGAGCAGACGAAGATCGGGGTGAACAGCTTGGTCGGGATGCCCATGAAGTGGTACGCCGAGGCATGGTAGAAGTCGGCGTTGGGGAACAGGCGCTTCTGCTCCCACATGGTCTTGTCGATGGCTTCGGAGACCGGGTACAGGACCGTGTCACCGACCTGGTCGGCAAGCTGCTTCGACCAGCCCTTGATCACCTCGTTGCGCGGGTCGGACTCTTTGTAGATCGCGTGGCCGAAGCCCATGATCTTGTCCTTGCGCTCGAGCATGCGCAGCAGTTCGGCGGTGGCCTCCTGCGGGCTCTGGAAGCGCTCGATCAACTCCATCGCCGCTTCGTTGGCACCACCGTGCAGCGGGCCGCGCAGCGAGCCGATGGCGGCGGTGACGCAGGAGTACAGGTCGGACAGGGTCGACGCGCAAACCCGCGCAGTGAAGGTCGAGGCATTGAACTCATGCTCGGCGTAGAGGATCAGCGACACGTTCATCACCTTGACGTGCAGCTCGCTTGGCTTCTTGCCATGCAGCAGGTGCAGGAAGTGGCCGCCGAGGGTGTCTTCGTCGCTGGTGCAGTCGATGCGCACGCCATGGTGGGTGAAGCGGTACCAGTAGCACATCACCGCAGGGAACAGCGCCAGCAGGCGGTCGGTCTTCTCGCGCTGGGCGTCGAAGGTCAGCTCCGGCTCCAGGGTGCCGAGCACCGAGCAACCGGTGCGCATCACATCCATCGGATGGGCGTCGCGGGGGATGCGTTCGAGCACCTCTTTCAGCGCCTGTGGCAGGTCACGCAGGCCCTTGAGCTTGCGTTTGTAGTCGGCCAGCTCCGCCTTGCTCGGCAGCTCGCCGTACAGCAGCAGGTAGGCGACTTCCTCGAACTCGGCACCGGCGGCCAGGTCACGGACGTCGTAGCCACGGTAGGTCAGGCCGGCGCCGGCCTGGCCCACGGTCGACAGCGCAGTCTGGCCGGCCACCTGGCCGCGCAGGCCAGCGCCACTGAGTACTTTTGCTTCGGCCATGGTGTTTCTCCTTTCTTGAACTTGTTATGGAAGCGATCTGGCTGATTCGGGAGCGGTGCGCTCAACCTTTCTTCTGGGCAAACAGCGCGTCGAGGCTCTGCTCGAAAGCGTAGTAGCCAATGGCGTCGTAAAGCTCCATGCGGGTCTGCATGGTGTCGATCACGTTCTTCTGGGTACCGTCGCGGCGCAGTGCGGTATAGACGTTTTCAGCCGCCTTGTTCATGGCCCGGAACGCCGACAGCGGGTACAGCACCAGCGACACGTCGACCGAGGCCAGTTCTTCGGTGGTGTACAGCGGTGTGGCGCCAAACTCGGTGATGTTGGCCAGGATCGGTGCCTGCACGCGGTCGGCGAAGGTCTTGTACATCGACAGTTCGGTGATGGCTTCCGGGAAGATCATGTCGGCGCCGGCCTCGATGCAGGCAGCAGCCCGGTCCAGGGCGGCGTTCAGACCTTCCACCGCCAGGGCGTCGGTGCGCGCCATGATCACGAAGCAGTGATCGGTGCGGGCATCCACTGCCGCCTTGATGCGGTCGACCATCTCCTGCTGGCTGACGATTTCTTTGTTCGGGCGGTGGCCGCAGCGTTTGGCGCCAACCTGGTCCTCGATGTGGATGGCCGCAGCGCCGAACTTGCACATCGAACGCACGGTGCGGGCGACGTTGAAGGCCGAAGCGCCGAAACCGGTGTCGACATCCACCAGCAAGGGCACGTCGCAGACATCGGTGATGCGGCGCACATCGGTCAGCACATCATCCAGGCCGCTGATGCCCAGGTCAGGCAGGCCCAGGGAGCCGGCAGCAACACCGCCACCCGACAGGTAGATGGCTTTGAAACCGGCACGCTTGGCCAGCAGTGCATGGTTGGCGTTGATCGCGCCAACCACTTGCAGCGGGTGTTCGGCGGCAACGGCGTCGCGGAAACGCTGACCGGGGGTGCTGTTCACAGTCATTTCTCACCTCGTGGGCTGTTGTTGTTGGCGTCCAGATAGTGACGCTCGATGTTGCGCTTGGACGCGCCGATATGGCGGCGCATCAGGAGTTCGGCCAGTTCGCCGTCACGGTCGGCAATGGCATCGAGAATGCGGTGGTGTTCGGCAAAGGCCTGGCGCGGCCGATTGGGCGTGGCGGAAAACTGAATGCGGTACATGCGTACCAGTTGATACAGCTCGCCGCAGAGCATCTTGACCAGGGTCTGGTTGCCGCTGCCCTGGATGATGCGGTAATGGAAGTCGTAGTCGCCTTCCTGCTGGTAGTAGCCAAGCCCGGCCTGGAACGCGGCATCGCGCTCATGGGTATCGAGCACCCGGCGCAGCTCGTCGATGTCGGCCTGGCTCATGCGCTCGGCTGCCAGGCGGCAGGCCATGCCTTCCAGCGACTCGCGGATTTCGTACAGCTCGATCAGTTCGGCGTGGTTGAGCGAAACCACCCGCGCGCCGACATGCGGTACCCGCACCAGCAGGCGCTGCCCCTCCAGCCGATGGATGGCCTCGCGCAGCGGGCCGCGGCTGATGCCATAGGTGCGTGCCAGCTCGGGCTCGGAGATCTTGCTGCCGGGGGCAATGTCGCCCTTGACGATCGCCGCCTGGATACGCCGGAAGACATTCTCGGACAAGGTTTCCGTTTCGTCTGCTTCAGCAGGGCTTGGGGTGGTGATGTCCAGCATATTGTCGACACCTTGCTAATCACTTGAGCAGAAACTAGCGAATCAGCGGCCCGCAGTCAAAGACAAAATCAACATTGTCGACAATCGTCTAAGAACGAACTTACCCAGTGATGGCGTTGTCAGATCGCTTCACGCTGGCGTCAAGACGTCGGCGTGATAGAATGCCGCGCCTCCAAGGGGGTATCGATAGTGTATTTGTCATCAATTCATGTTGTTGACAGATGAACGAGGAAGCTTGTGCTGCCGTTGCCAGTCACCTTTGCCCCGCACCCTGCACAGCTCAGCATCGCGCCAGGACTATGAGACTTACACCCGTATTATTGCTGTTATGCCTCACCCTGCTGCCGGCCCTTGGCCAGGCGGCGGGCAAGACCGTGTACGGTCTGAACGAATACGCCCGGCTTGGCGACCTCGACCTGGAAGTGGCCGCCAAGCTCGACACCGGGGCCAAGACTGCGTCGCTCAGTGCCCGTGACATCAAACGCTTCAAGCGCAACGGCGAAAGCTGGGTGCGCTTCTACCTGGCCATCGACGCCGCCCATTCGCACCCCATCGAGCGCCCCCTGGCCCGCGTGAGCAAGATCAAACGCCGCGCCGGCGACTATGATGCGGAATCCGGCAAGGCCTACACCGCCCGCCCGGTCATCGAACTGGAAATCTGCATGGGCCAGGCCCGGCGCACCATCGAAGTCAACCTCACCGACCGCAGCGCCTTCCAGTTCCCGTTGCTGATCGGCTCCGAGGCGCTCAAGCACTTCGACGCGCTGGTCGACCCAAGCCTTAAATACGCGGCCGGCAAACCTGCCTGTGCCACCGACGCTACCAAAGCAGAGTAATCCCGATGCGCTCTCTTACCCTCCATCTGAAAGTCCTGATCACCGTGCTGGTGTTGCTCGGCGTGGCGGTCACGGCCTATCAGATCTTCGTGCTCGGCATCCCGGTGACCGAAGACGAGACCGATGACCTGTGGAACATCGACGCCAAGGTCGAGTTCGTCGCCAGCTCCAAGGACCCGGTCAAGATCCAGATGTTCGTGCCGCCGCTGAACCGCGACTACGTCAGCCTCAACGAGAGCTTCATCTCCAACAACTATGGGGTGAGCGTCAACCGCGCCGACGGCAACCGCAAGGTGACCTGGTCAGCGCGCCGTGTCAGCGGTAATCAGACCCTGTACTACCGGCTGGTGCTGACCAAGCGCTACAGCAACGAAAAGTCCGCCATCAAAGGCCCGACCTTCCGTGACAGCCTGGCCATCGAAGGCCCGGAAAAAATCGCCGCCGAAGCCCTGATGGCCCCTATCCGCCAGCACTCGGCCGACGTCGAGACCTTTGTCAGCGAGACCATCAAGCGGGTCAACAACCTCAACGACGACAACGTCAAGCTGCTGCTGGCCGGTGACACCTCGCCGATGAAGAAGGCCCAGGTCATCGACCTGCTGCTGTCGATCGCCCATGTGCCGATGGAAAAGGTCCACACCATCCGGCTGGTTGCCGATACGCCCCAGACCCCGGAGCTGTGGCTGCGCAGCTTCAACGGCAACGACTGGCTGTACTTCAACCCGGACACCGGCGAACAGGGCCTGCCGGCCGACCGCCTGCTGTGGTGGACCGGGGATGACAACCTGATCACCGTCGATGGCGGCAAGAAAGCCAACGTCACCTTCAGCATGAACAACAGCGAGATGAACGCCATCCGCCTGGCCAAGCTGACTGACGAGAACACCGACGCCGACTTCCTCGAATACTCGCTGTACGGCTTGCCGCTGCAGACCCAGCAGACCTTCATGATCATGGTCATGATCCCGATCGGCGTGCTGGTGATCCTGATCCTGCGCAACCTGATCGGCATCCAGACCCTGGGTACCTTTACCCCGGTGCTGATCGCCCTGGCCTTCCGTGAGACCCAGCTGGGCTTCGGCATCATGCTGTTTACGGTGATCACCGCCCTGGGCCTGTCGCTACGTTCGTACCTGGAACACCTGAAGCTGCAGATGCTGCCGCGCCTGTCGGTGGTGCTGACCTTTGTCGTGGTGTTGATCGCCGCCATCAGCCTGTTCAGCCACAAGCTGGGCCTGGAGCGCGGCCTGTCGGTGGCGCTGTTCCCGATGGTGATCCTGACCATGACCATCGAGCGCCTGTCGATCACCTGGGAAGAGCGCGGCGGTGGCCATGCCATGAAAGTGGCGATCGGCACCCTGTTCGCCGCCTCCCTGGCGCACTTGCTGATGATGGTGCCGGAGCTGGTGTACTTCGTCTTCACCTTCCCGGCCGTGTTGTTGATCCTGGTGGGCTTCATGCTGGCGATGGGTCGCTACCGCGGCTACCGCCTGACCGAGCTGGTGCGTTTCAAGGCATTCCTGAAGAAGGCTGACGCCTGATGTTTGGCCTGATCAAGACATGGAAAGCCCTGGAGGCCCGGGGCATCATGGGGATCAACCGGCGCAACGCGGACTACGTGCTGAAGTACAACAAGCGGCACTTGTACCCGATCGTCGACGACAAGATCATCACCAAGGAGCGCGCGCTCGCAGCCGGCATCCATGTGCCGGAAATGTACGGCATCATCGAGACCGAAAAGCAGATCGAAAAGCTTCACGAGATCATCGGCGGGCGCAACGACTTCGTCATCAAGCCAGCGCAAGGCGCTGGCGGTGACGGCATCCTGGTGATCGCCGACCGCTTCGAGGACCGCTACCGCACGGTGTCGGGCAAGATCATCAGCCACGAGGAAATCGAGCACCAGGTGTCGAGCATCCTCACCGGGCTGTACTCGCTTGGCGGCCACCGAGACCGGGCGCTGATCGAGTATCGGGTGACCCCCGACCAGATCTTCAAGAGCATCAGCTACGAGGGTGTGCCGGACATCCGCATCATCGTGCTGATGGGCTACCCGGTGATGGCCATGCTGCGCCTGCCGACCCGCCAGTCCGGCGGCAAGGCCAACCTGCACCAGGGCGCCATCGGTGTGGGTGTCGACCTGGCCACCGGCGTGACCCTGCGCGGCACCTGGCTGAACAACATCATCAGCAAGCACCCCGACACCACCAACGCGGTGGACGGCGTACAGCTGCCGAACTGGGACGGCTTCATGAAACTGGCCGCCGGCTGCTATGAGCTGTGCGGGCTGGGCTATATCGGCGTGGACATGGTGCTGGACCAGGACAAGGGGCCGCTGATTCTCGAACTCAACGCCCGCCCTGGCCTGAACATCCAGATCGCCAACGACACCGGGCTGACCCAGCGTACCCATGCCATCGAAGCGCACATCGAAGCGCTGGCCAAGGACGGCATTACCGAAGACGCCGAGCAGCGTGTGCGGGTGGCCCAGAACCTGTTCGGGCACGTGCATCCGCGCTGACCCTCAAGGGCCTCCCCGCCGGCAAGCCGGCTCCCACAGGTACCGCACTGCCCTCAGGGCCTGCGCTCCCTGTGGGAGCGGGTTTACCCGAGAAGCAGCCACCGCAGTGGATGGCACCGGCTTCGCCGATTATCGCGGGCAAGCCCGCTCCTACAGGGCTAGGCGCTTTTCCTGCACAGGTCTACAATCGCCCTCCTTGCTTTTTCATCGCCGTCCACACTGATGCCGACCTGTACGCTCCACCCCCTGCCCTACCAGCCTGACCCCGCTGCCTATTTCGCCCGCCTGCGCCAGGCCCCCGGCGCGATCCTGCTCGACAGCGCCCGCCCCGGCGCCGAACGCGGCCGCTTCGACCTGCTCAGCGCCTGGCCCGTGCAGCACCTGCAGGCCCAGCCCGACGAGGATGGCCGCGCCTTCCTTGAACGCCTGCGCGCCAGCCTGGCACAACTGGGTGAAGCACAGCTGCCCGCCGGCATCGAACTGCCCTTCGTCGGCGGCCTGATCGGCTACCTGAGCTACGACTTCGGCCGCCGCCTGGAACAGCTGCCGCAGCTGTCGACTGACGACCTGGGCCTGGCCGATTCGCAGCTGGGCCTGTACGCCTGGGCACTGCTGACCGACCACCAGCTTGGCACCAGCCAGCTGGTGTTCCACCCGAGCCTGGCGCCAGAAGAGCGGGCTCGCCTGGCGGCGCTGTTCGAGACTGTCGACACTTCGACGTGCGGTGATTTCCAGCTGCTCGCGCCCATGCAGGGTGACCTGCAGCCGGAACAGTACAAGGCCGCCTTCGACCAGGTGCAGCGCTACATCCAGGCAGGCGACTGCTACCAGATCAACCTCACCCAGCGCTTCCGCGCCCCTTGCCAGGGTGACCCGTGGCAAGCCTACCAGGCGTTGCGCAAAGCCTGCCCGACGCCATTTTCCGGTTACCAGCAACTGGCTGATGGCAGTGCGCTGCTGAGCTTCTCCCCGGAACGCTTCATCCGTGTCGGCCGGGGCCAGGTGGAAACCCGCCCGATCAAGGGCACCCGCCCGCGTTCGGCCGACCCCGCCGAGGACGCCCGCAATGCCGAGGAGCTGCGCCACAGCGCCAAGGATCGTTCGGAAAACCTGATGATCGTCGACTTGCTGCGCAACGACCTGGGCCGCACGTGCGAAATCGGCTCGGTGAAGGTGCCGGAGCTGTTCAGCCTGGAAAGCTACCCCAACGTCCATCACCTGGTCAGTAGCGTCACCGGCCGGCTGGCCCGCGACAAGGACGCCCTTGACCTGATCGGCGACAGCTTCCCGGGTGGTTCGATCACCGGCGCACCGAAAATCCGCGCCATGCAGATCATCGACGAGCTGGAACCGACACGTCGCGCGCTGTACTGCGGCTCGCTGCTGTACGTGGACGTGCGCGGCGAGATGGACAGCTCCATCGCCATTCGCAGCCTGCTGGTCAAGGATGGCCAGGTCAGTTGCTGGGGCGGCGGCGCAGTGGTAGCCGACTCGAACTGGCAGGCCGAATACGAAGAATCGATTGCCAAGGTGCGGGTACTGATGGAAACGCTGCAGAGCCTTTGAGGCTCTCGCCAGGCGTCTGCCCGGCCATTTTTTGTTACCATCACTCCATTACGAGCGCACAGCGCCACAGCCAAGATGGAAACCGCCTGATGAGCCAACCCTTCGACGTCGCCGCCCTGGCCGCGACCTATGCCAACAAGTCCCCGCAGGACATCCTCAAGCTCGCCTTCGAGCACTTTGGCGATGACCTGTGGATCTCCTTCAGCGGCGCCGAGGATGTGGTGCTGGTCGACATGGCCTGGAAGCTGAACAAGCAGGTCAAGGTGTTCAGCCTCGACACCGGCCGCCTGCATCCGGAGACCTACCGCTTCATCGACCAGGTGCGCGAGCATTACAACCTGCCGATCGAAATCCTCAGCCCGGATCGCGCCAGGCTCGACCCGTTCGTCAAGGAAAAAGGCCTGTTCAGCTTCTACAAGGATGGCCACGGCGAATGCTGTGGCATCCGCAAGATCGAACCGCTGCGGCGCAAGCTTGCCACCGTCAGCGCCTGGGCCACCGGTCAGCGCCGTGACCAGAGCCCGGGCACCCGCAGCCAGGTGGCAGCACTGGAGATCGACGCTGCCTTCTCCACCCCTGAACGCACCCTCTACAAGTTCAACCCGCTGGCGCAGATGACCAGCGAGGAAGTGTGGGGTTACATCCGCATGCTCGAATTGCCGTACAACAGCCTGCATGAGCGCGGCTTCATCAGCATCGGTTGCGAGCCTTGCACGCGCCCGGTGCTGCCAAACCAGCACGAGCGCGAAGGCCGCTGGTGGTGGGAAGAGTCGACCCAGAAGGAATGCGGGCTGCATGCCGGCAACCTGATCAGCAAGGCCTGATTCGCAGGTAAAGAAAAACCGGCCATCGGGCCGGTTTTTTCATGCCTGGTGCACTCAGTGCACCGGCAGCTCGACGCCCTCGAACAGCTCTTCGAGTTCCTGCTTGTTGTGGCACTGGATGGCCTTGGCCATCACTTCACGGGTCAGGTGCGGTGCGAACTTCTCGATGAAGTCGCACATGAAGCCGCGCAGGAAGGTGCCACGACGGAAGCCGATCTTGGTGATGCTGGCTTCGAACAGCTCGCTGGCATCCAATGCCACCAGGTCGCTGTCGAGCTTGGTGTCGACCGCCATTTTGGCCACGATGCCCACGCCCAGCCCAAGGCGCACATAAGTCTTGATCACGTCGGCGTCAGCCGCGGTGAACACCACCTTCGGCGTCAGGCCGCGGTGATTGAAGGCTTCGTCCAGCTTCGAACGGCCGGTGAAGCCGAACACATAGGTGACGATCGGGTATTCGGCAACCGCTTCCAGGGTCAGCTTCGGCAGCTTGGCCAGCGGGTGACCTTGCGGTACGACCACGCAACGGTTCCACTTGTAGCACGGCATCATGATCAGGTCGCCGAACAACTCCAGCGCCTCGGTGGCAATGGCGAAATCGACGGTGCCGTCGGCGGCCATTTCCGCGATCTGCATCGGTGAGCCCTGGTGCATGTGCAGGGCGACTTCCGGGTACTGCTTGATGAAGCTGCTGATCACCGGCGGCAGCGCATAGCGGGCCTGGGTGTGGGTGGTCGCGATGGACAGCGTGCCCTTCTTCTCGTTGGAGAATTCCTGGGCGATCTGCTTGATGCTCTCGACCTTGCGCAAGATCTCACCAGCGGTGTTGATGATGCGCTCACCGGCCGGGGTCACCCGGGTCAGGTGCTTGCCGCTGCGGGCAAAGACTTCAACACCCAGTTCGTCCTCGAGCAGGCGGATCTGCTTGCTGATGCCCGGCTGTGAGGTATACAGACTCTGCGCCGTCGCGGAGACGTTGAGGTCATGGTGCGCCACTTCCCAGATGTAGCGCAGTTGTTGAAGCTTCATAGGTTTCCCTCGAATCGGCGGTAAGTCAGCGGCAGCAGGCAGCGACGAGATATAACTATATTAGTGGTTCTCGAAATAAAACTAGAACTATTTTGTTACACGCGCCTCCGAAACAGACTACAGCCAGCTTCACGATTTCCTACGCCCTAAGTGCTGCGAGAGCGGCACCATGTACACCGGCACCGGCGACAGTTGCAGCAGACGCACCGCCGTCCTCCCAATCGGCACATCCACCCCGGCACCGGCACTGTGGCTGCCGAAGATCAACAGGTCGACGCTCAGCCGCTGCGCCTGGTCAAGGATGACCTGTGCCGGGTCACCCTGACGCACCCGCACCGCCCTGATCAGCGCCAAGTCAGCATCCTCGCCCAATTCGTCACGAAAGTTCTCCAGCACCCGCTGTTCGATATTGGCCATCACCGTGTTGACGCCTTCACTGTGCAATGCATCCAGTGTCTGCTCATCGAGGTAACTCTGCAGCAGCGACTCAGCGAACTGGCCCATGGGCTCCACCGCGTGAATCACATAGAGTTCTGCGTTGAAGGCCCGAGCCAGGGTCAGGGCGTGCTGCATGACAAAAGGTGCGTAGACACCGAGGTCGGTGGCGTACAGCATGGAGCGGATCATTCGACCTCCTCGACTGCCGTGGCGGCAGAGCAAGCTTCAGCTTAGCAGTGCACCGGACCCGCGCTCTGCCGTCCGGCGTACTGCCGATGCGGCCTGCAGAGCATCAGCCAGCTCGGTTGGCGCGATCGATGAAGGCCAGGGCCTGATACAACATTTGCATCCGCGGCAGACTGCAGCCGGCCGCCCCTGCACGAGCAATCGGCTCGGCATAGATCGCCTGCAGTTCCAGCGGGCGTTGCTGGGCATGGTCGTGGTACATGCTCGGCCAGTAATCAGGCATCTGCTCGGTCATGCGGAACAGTTGCTCAGCATAGCCCGCTGGCAGCTCATACCCGCATGCGGCAGCGCCTTGCACCACTTCAGCCATCAGCGCCTGGATCAGGTCGCGACTCTCGTCAGCGGCCATCAGCGGCGCGGTGCTGGCCCCCAACAATACCGAAAGGCCGTTGTACGGCACGTTCCATACCAGTTTCTGCCAGCGCGCCTGAGCCAGGTTGGCCATCGGCTGGGATTCGACGCTCGCCGCACGGAACAGCCCGGCGCCCGCCGCCACGATCGCCGCACCGCCATCTTCGGCCGGCCCACTGTGGTAACCGAGGTTGACCGCACCCAGCGCCTGGTGGCGGATCACCCCCGGGGCCTGGCGGTTGACGCAGATGAAACACAAGCCGCCGAGCAGGTGCAGGTTACCCGGCAAGGCCACCCTCAACTGCTCCTCCACGCCCAGGCCATTCTGCAACAGCACCACCTTGGCATCGGCTGTGGCGGCCTGGACGATCAGCGGTGCGAGCTCGACGTTGCTGGTTGACTTGGCACCCACCAGCAGCCAGTCGCAGGGCGGCATGTCGGCAGCGCTGGCGTAGGCATTGACCTGCATCTGCAACATGCCATGCACGGCATGCTCCAGCTTCAGGCCCCGTTCGCGCACCACGTCATATTCGCTGCGCAGCAGAAAATGCACATCGAAACCAGCGCGCGCCAGCATCAGCCCATAGAAGCCACCGATAGCACCGCTGCCAATGATGCCGATGCGTGGTTTGCGAATAGCCATGGAAATCTCCTGAGTAGGTTGGTTCGCTTTTTTACACCCTTCAGGGCCTTGCAGGCGCACACAAGTGTGTCAGCGCGTGCCAAATCCCATTGTCGCGCCCCCTGTAACGCGCTAAGGTTCGGCTCCCCGCTGCGAACATTATTGCTGCTGGGCCGCACGGGGATTGCTGGCGGCCGGCACCCGTGACCTGACGAGTAACACGATGGCTGATTTACCGATCGACGACCTTAACGTTGCCTCCAACGAGACCTTGATCACCCCCGATCAGCTCAAGAAGGAGATCCCCCTCAGCGCCAAGGCCCTGCAGACTGTGACTGCCGGCCGCGAAGTGGTGCGCAATATCCTCGACGGCAAGGACCATCGCCTGTTCGTGGTAGTCGGCCCCTGCTCCATCCATGACATCAAGGCCGCTCACGAATATGCCGAGCGCCTGAAGGTGCTGGCCGAGGAAGTGTCCGACACGCTGTACCTGGTCATGCGCGTGTACTTTGAAAAACCACGCACCACCGTTGGCTGGAAAGGCCTGATCAACGATCCCTACCTGGATGACTCGTTCAAGATCCAGGACGGCCTGCACATTGGCCGCCAGTTGCTGCTGGACCTGGCCGAAATGGGCCTGCCGACCGCTACCGAAGCACTCGACCCGATCTCCCCGCAGTACCTGCAGGACCTGATCAGCTGGTCGGCCATCGGCGCCCGCACCACCGAATCGCAAACCCACCGCGAGATGGCCTCGGGCCTGTCATCGGCGGTCGGCTTCAAGAACGGCACCGATGGCGGTTTGACCGTGGCCATCAACGCCCTGCAGTCGGTGTCCAAACCGCACCGCTTCCTCGGTATCAACCAGGAAGGTGGCGTATCGATCGTGACCACCAAGGGCAACCCGTATGGCCACGTGGTGCTGCGTGGCGGCAATGGCAAGCCGAACTACGATTCGGTCAGTGTCGCCCTGTGCGAACAGGACCTGGCCAAGGCCAGGATCAAGGCCAACATCATGGTCGACTGCAGCCACGCCAACTCCAACAAGGACCCGGCCCTGCAGCCGCTGGTCATGGAGAACGTCGCCAACCAGATCCTCGAAGGCAACCAGTCGATCATCGGCCTGATGGTCGAGAGCCACCTGAACTGGGGCTGCCAGTCGATCCCGAAAAACCTCGACGAACTGCAGTACGGGGTGTCGATCACCGATGCCTGCATCGACTGGTCGACTACTGAAAAGACCCTGCGCAGCATGCACGCCAAGCTCAAGGACGTGCTGCCACAGCGCAAGCGCGGTTGAGTCAAGCGCGATGAAAAACGCCGGGCATTGCCCGGCGCTTTTGTTACAGGTGTCGCTGGCCCGTTCAGGCCTTGCTCGAATGGCGCTGCTGGCGCTCCATGTAGCGCTCCACATAGGAGCAGGAAGGAATCACCGTATAGCCCATCTGGTCTGCATACTCGAGGGCTTTCTCGGTCAACGCTGCTGCAATCCCGCGGCCACGCAGAGCGTTGGGCACAAAAGTGCGATAGATGTCCAGTGTCTGCTTGCCCAGGTCCATGTAGGTCAGGTAGGCACGATGACCGTCCACGTTGGTTTCGAACTGATGACCGGCCTGGTCATGGTGGATGGTCAGCGCTTCACTCATCACTACTCCTCACAGGCCTTTCTGGCAGACCCTTACCTTAACCGTGTGGTTTATCCGGCGGAGGAACCTCAACGCCACCTCATGCCCCTTGGACCATCCGCCGACGGCAGTTGTTCGACCGGGTCGGGCACTCACAAATAGTAGGCGCCGCAAGCGGGATTGCTCAAGGTGATCAGCGTTAAAAAGTAGCAGCAGGCCACGCCTGGAGCTTGCACACCCTGCAACAGCAATCACGCCCTGAACAGCAACCGGATGTTGTTGTGCTTAAGACGCCAGGAGACAGTTAAAGTCACCGCTAGTTCAGCAAAAAAGTTCCTGTAGCACAATCGGTTGCACCGGCTGTACGGTTTTTTCACAAAACCCCGGCAAATCTTGTCGGCGTGACCCATAGCAACATTTTTTTTGCAGTTCTTGCGCTCTGTCAGTTTACTTACTACAAGTAATGGGTACTATGTACGCCGGCCAGTTTCTCTTTTCCGAGAGATGGCTATTTAATAGAAAGTCCTTGAAGGGGAACACGATGAACAACGTTCTGAAATTCTCTGCTCTGGCTCTGGCCGCAGTTCTGGCTACCGGTTGCAGCAGCGTATCCAAAGAAACCGAAGCTCGTCTGACTGCGACTGAAGACGCAGCAGCTCGCGCTCAAGCTCGTGCTGACGAAGCCTACCGTAAGGCTGACGACGCACTGGCAGCCGCTCAGAAGGCTCAGCAGACCGCTGACGAAGCCAACGAGCGCGCTCTGCGTATGCTGGACAAAGCCAGCCGCAAGTAATAATCCTCACGGATTGTTATGGAGCCGACCCACTTGTGGGTCGGCTTTTTTATTGCCTGAAGGAAAGGTCTCCAGCGGAAAGCAAAAGGCCCGCATCAGGCTGTTAACCCGAGCGGGCCCGAAGGTGTTACAAAAGCGTTACTGCAGTTCGGGTGGGATGCTCGACACCATCGGTGCGGCGCCCTGGTTATTGACCGGTACGGCAATTTCCACCGGCATGCCGTCTTCTGCAGCCACCACGTCACGTACCATGTCCCAGTTCATGCGCAGGTTGTTGGCCAGGTCTTCACGCTTGAGCAAGGCATTGATGACTGCCGTGTGCTTGTCGACCACGGACGGGTTGCCATGATCGTCCAGCGGCGTATGGGCCTCGAGATAAACCTTGCCGCCACTGATGCCGAACTTGTAAGGCTCGTTGATGATGCGCACCGGCGTGCCCACCGGGACCATCTTCGACAGTTCCAGCACGTTGTTGTTGAGCATGCGGAAGCAGCCATGGCTGGTGCGCATGCCGATACCGAACTTCTTGTTCGAACCATGGATGAGGTAGCCCGGCACCCCCAGGGTGAACTTGAACGGCCCCAGCGGGTTGTCAGGGCCAGCCGGCACCACGGTCGGCAGGATGTCACCGTCTGCGGCGTGCTCGGCACGGATCGAGGCGGGAGGCGTCCAGGTCGGGTTCGGCGTCTTCGCGGTGATCTTGGTCATGGCCACCGGGGAACCCCAGCCTTCGCGCCCGATGCCCAGCGGGAAGGTATGCACCACGTTCTGCCCTTTCGGGTAGTAGTACATACGGTACTCGGCCAGGTTGATGACGATGCCTTCACGCGGGCCCGGCGGCAGGATATAGCGGGTCGGCAGGATGATTTCGGTGCCAGCGCCCGGCAGCCACGGGTCGACACCCGGGTTGGCAGCGATCATTTCCAGGTAGCCGAGGTCGTTGGCAGTGCCGATGTCGGCAAAGGTGTCTTCGTACTTGGCCTTGATCGTCTGGACCTGGCCAACGACGTCTTCACCGGGCGGTGGCAGTGGCAGTTCCAGCGCAGCAGCGGGGCCCGCTACCAGCAGGGCGGCCAGGGACAGGCAACGGGTGACGGCGGGAAAGCGCGGCAACATCCGGTAAATCCTTCGAAAGGTAGTCAAGAAGCACGATTGTACACCCGCCTCGCTGCAAGCGGGAGGCATTGGCGTCTTACATGCGTTTCAGATGATGAAAGGTGCGCGCAGTTTAGTACCTGCCCTTCACCTCAGAGCTCGGGCCAGACCGGCCGCATGCCGCGGCGCTGGGCATCGAGGATTGCCCGGCACAGGTCGCACAGGCGTCCGTCACGGTAAATGCTGCGCGATACACCGGACCAGCGCGGTTGCGCCGGCAGCAGGCCACCGCACAAGGTACGGTCGACCGGCACGCCGAGTTCGAGCTGACGGGCCACGAGGTGGACGCGGATTTCCTGGCAAGCGAACAGGTCGAGCTGCTCATCAGGCTCGATCAGTTGATAGGCAAACAAGGACCAGGCAGGGCGCGGCATCGGGGGCTCTCGAAACGGGGGGCGCAACATTAGCCGAAAGCCGGCCCCGTTTAAAGCGTCACAGCAAGGGTTTTATCTTGGGCCAGGCATTTTCCAGCAACCGCTGCTGCGCAGCCTGTGCCGGATGGATGCCATCGGCCTGCATCATTCCCGGCACACCACCGACCCCTTCGAGGAAGAACGGCACCAGCGCCACCTGCTTTTCCGTCGCCAGCTGTTCATAGACGTTGGCGAAGGCCGTGGTATAGCGCACGCCATAGTTCGGTGGCAGGCGCATGCCCAGCAGCAGCACCTTGGCCCCTGCCTGATGGGCATTCTCGATCATCGAGGCAAGATTTTGTTGCAATTGCTGCGGAGGCTGACCGCGCAGGCCATCGTTCCCCCCCAACTCCAGCACCACCAGGCTCGGCTTGTGCGCTGCAAGCAGCGCCGGCAGCCGGGCCTGGCCGCCTGCACTGGTGTCGCCACTGATCGACGCGTTGACCACCTGATCGTCGAAACCTTCGTCCTTGAGCCGGGTCTGCAACAGAGAGACCCACCCCTGGCGGGTATCCAGGCCAAAACCGGCGCTGATACTATCGCCGACGACCAGCAATGTCCCCGCCGCCGCGCTCTGGGCCAGGCAATACAGGGCCAGACCGGCACTCAACCACCACATTCGCATCGGATTCTCCATGGGCCCCAGCATTCTCGTTGCGCAGAACCTTAGCAAAGTGGTCCCCAGCGCGGAAGGTGACCTGACCATCCTCCACGCCCTTTCCCTCGACCTTGCCCAGGGCGACAGCCTGGCCATCGTCGGCGCCTCCGGCTCGGGCAAGTCGACCCTGCTCGGGCTGCTCGCCGGCCTCGATCGCCCCAGCGCCGGCCAGGTCATTCTGGCCGGGCACGACCTCGGCCCGCTGGACGAGGACCAACGCGCCAGGGTACGCGCCGAGCATGTCGGTTTCGTCTTTCAGTCGTTCCAGCTGCTCGACAGCCTCAACGCCCTGGAGAACGTGATGTTGCCGCTGGAGCTGGACGGCCGGCGCGACGCCCGCGAGCATGCCCGCACCCTGCTGGAGCGGGTCGGCCTGGGCAAGCGCCTGGCCCACACCCCACGCCAGCTTTCCGGTGGCGAGCAGCAGCGTGTCGCCATCGCTCGCGCCTTCGCCGCACAACCGGCAGTGCTGTTCGCCGACGAACCCACCGGCAACCTCGACAGCCACACCGGCGAGCGCATCAGCGACCTGCTGTTCGAGCTGAACAAGGAGCGCGGCACCACCCTGGTGCTGGTCACCCATGACGAGCGCCTGGCCCGGCGCTGCCGCCGCCAGATCCGCCTGGACGCAGGCCGCCTGGTGGCGCCGGTGGAGGCCTGATGAAGCACATGCCACTGTCTCGCCTGTGCGGCCTGGCCCTGCGCCAGCTGCTGCGCGACATCCGCGCCAGCGAAGTGCGGGTGCTGTTCTTTGCCCTGCTGGTGGCCGTCGCCGCCAGTACCGCCATCGGTTATTTCGGCGCCCGCCTGAATGGCGCGATGCAACTGCGCGCCAGCGAATTCCTCGGTGCCGACCTGGTACTGCAAGGCAGCACGGCGGCCCGTGAAGACCAGCTCAGCGCGGGCCAGGCGCTGGGCCTGCGGCATGCCCAGGTCGTCGAATTCACCAGCGTGGTGGGCGGCGATGCCGGCATCCAGCTTTCCAGCATCAAGGCGGTCGATGGCGCCTACCCGTTGCGCGGGCAGGTACGCAGTGCCGCAGCCCCGTATGCCGAGGAAACCCCGGGAGGCGGCCCCGCCCCTGGAGAAGCCTGGGTCGAACCTCGCCTGCTCGCGGCGCTGGGGCTGAAAGTCGGCGACCACATCGACGTCGGCATGAAGACCTTGCGCATGAGCCGCGTGCTGACTTACGAGCCGGACCGCGCCAACAACTTCTATAGCCTGACGCCCCGGCTGATGATGAACCTGGCCGACCTGCAAGCGACCGGGGTCATTCAGCCCGGCAGCCGGGTTACCTACCGCGACCTCTGGCGCGGCGATGCCGAAGCCCTCGTGCAGTACCACAACCACGTGGCGAAGCACCTTGCTGCCAACCAGCGCCTGCTCGACACCCGCGATGGCAACCGCCAGATCGGCGGTGCCCTGGGCAAAGCCGAGCGCTACCTGAACATGGCTAGCCTGGTGGCCGTGCTGCTGGCAGGTGTCGCCGTGGCGCTGTCCGCCAGCCGCTACGCTGCGCGGCGCCTGGACGCCAGCGCCTTGCTGCGCTGCCTGGGGCTGTCGCGGCACCAGGCATTGGGGCTGTATTGCCTGCAACTGGCGATGCTCGGGCTGGTCGCTGCACTGGCTGGCGCCCTGCTCGGCTGGCTGGCGCAACTGGGCCTGTTCCGCCTGCTGCATGGCCTGTTGCCCAGCGAAGTGCCGGCCGGGGGCATGCTTCCGGCACTGGCCGGCATCGCCACCGGCCTGGTCGCCCTGGCCGGTTTTGCCTTGCCGCCGCTGGCCGCGCTCGGCCAGGTGCCACCGCTGCGCGTGCTGCGCCGTGATCTGCTGCCCGTGCCACCGAGCAGCTGGCTGGTGTATGGCGCCGCCCTGCTCGCCCTGGGCCTGATCATGTGGCGCCTGAGCCTCGACCTGCTATTGACCTTCGCCCTGCTCGGCGGTGGCCTGGTCGCCGCGCTGCTGCTGGGCGGGCTGCTGTTGCTCGGTTTGCAGAGCCTGCGCAAGGCACTCGCCGGCGCGCCACTGGCCTGGCGCCTGGGCCTTGGCCAGTTGCTGCGCCACCCCATGGCCGCTGCCGGGCAAGCCCTGGCATTTGGCCTGATCCTCCTGGCAATGGCAGTGGTGGCGCTGTTGCGGGCAGAACTGCTCGACAACTGGCAGGCACAACTGCCCAAGGACGCACCCAACCACTTTGCCCTGAACATCCTGCCTACCGATCGCGAACCGTTCGCCCAGCGCCTGCGCGAGGTGAACGCCAGCTCGGCACCGCTGTATCCGGTGACACCGGGCCGGCTGATTCAGATCAACGATCAACCGGTGCAGCAGGTCGTCAGCAAGGATTCCGCCGGCGAGCGGGCGGTACAACGGGACCTCAGCCTGACCTGGGCTGCCGACCTGCCCGAGGGCAATGCGCTGAGTGCAGGCAGCTGGTGGCAGGCGTTGCCTGCTGGCGACGAAACCCCAGGCGTGTCGGTCGAGGCCGAACTGGCTGCCAGCCTGAAGCTGCAACTGGGCGACCTGCTGACCTTCGACATTGGTGGCGAGCAGCGCCAGGCGCGCGTCAGCAGCCTGCGCAGTGTGCACTGGGACAGCTTTCAGCCGAACTTCTACATGATCTTCCAGCCGGGCACCCTGCAGGGGCTGCCAACCACGTACCTGACCAGCTTCTACCTCGCCCCCGGCCATGATCTGGACGTGGTGGCACTGTCGCGGGCGTTCCCGGCAGTGACCATCCTGCAGGTCGATGCCTTGCTCGAGCAACTGCGCAGCATCCTCGCCCAGGTCACCCTGGCGGTCGAGTATGTGTTGCTGTTCGTGCTGGCGGCAGGGCTTGCCGTATTGTTCGCCGGGTTGCAGGCGACGCTGGACGAGCGGATTCGCCAAGGCGCCTTGCTGCGGGCACTGGGCGCCGCGCGCCCCTTGCTGGTCAAGGCGCGGCGCATCGAGTTCGGTTTGCTGGGGGCGGCCAGTGGTGCCTTGGCGGCGCTGGGGTGCGAGCTGATTACCTTGGTGCTTTATCGTTATGCGTTCGACTTGCAGTGGAGCCCGCATCCGTGGCTGCTGCTGTTGCCGCTGATCGGGGCGATGCTGGTGGGCGGGGCCGGGGTACTCGGGACTCAGCGAGCCCTGAATGCCAGCCCATTGGCGGTTTTACGGGAAAGTTGATGTCGACAGTGCCGGTCTCTTCGCGGCGGTTCGACGCCTCGAAGAGGCCGGCACAGGCAATACTGATTCATTGCCCGTAATGGATGCTGTTCACGTACCAGGTCGCTTGACCGGTGGGGGTGTTCACCAGCACTTCGTCGCCCTCCTCCTTCTTGAGCAGGGCCCGGGCCATTGGCGAGTCGATGGAGATATAGTCGTTGCGCCCATAGATCTCGTCATACCCGACAATACGAAACTTCTTGGTCTCGCCGTCATCGTTTTCGATTTCGACCCAGGCACCGAAGAAGACCTTGCCTTCCTGCTGCGGCGAGTAGGCGACCACCTTTACATCCTCGAGGCGCTTGCGCAGATAGCGGACCCTGCGGTCGATTTCGCGCAGCAGCTTCTTGTTGTACTGGTAGTCGGCGTTCTCGCTGCGATCGCCGAGCGAAGCGGCCCAGGCCACTTTCTGGGTGATTTCCGGGCGGTACACCCGCCACAGATGATCCAGCTCCTTCTTGAGGGCCTCGTGACCTTCCGTGGTGATGATGTTGGTGCTCAACGGCGCGCTCCTCAGCGTCGGGTAATCAGGCCCTGGCGCGCGATGCGGGTCAGCTGGCCAATCACTTCGGCCGCGTCCTCGCGGGTTGGCGCCTGGATCACCGCCAGGTCGAAGCGATCGTTGCCGAACTGCTCCAGGCGGCATGCGTCTTCGGCGAACTGGATGAGAAAAGCGCGGGCCTGCCCCTTGCGGCGCGACAAGCCTTCAAGTTGGCGCAAGAGCGTGGGTTGATGCTGGCCACCGAGCAGAATGCGCGGTGTGCGGGAAGCCTGGCCGGCAGGCAACGGGCTCAAACAGACACTGGTACGTGGACAACTCATGGAGTTTCTCTCCGCCTCGCGACTCCCGCTGGGCAGCGGTGGGAGGCGTCACCGAACCAGCGCTTTAGCGGTATTTCGGACGACCCGGTGAGCGTGCCAGTCCCGCGCCCCGCAAGTAGCTGTTTAAATCGGCGCAGGCGGTATGCTAGAGCGACCAGCCGCAAGCTGCAAGCCCCAAGCTGAAATGCGTTCGGCTGGCGGTTGGTCAGCGACTGACCACACGCTCCAGCGCCGTGCGCTCGCGGCTGAACGCCAGGAAGTACTTGTTGACGCTGTTGACGAAATTGACCGGCCCCATGCCGACCTGCTCCATGGCGATGCGCTCGGTCTGGAAGAACCATTGGTTACCGTTGAGGCCGCGCTTGCGGGCCTCGGCGCGCATGGCCTGGACCCGCTCCGGGCCGAGGTTGTAGGCCGCCAGCACAAACGCCATGCGCTCGCGCTCGTTGATCTGCGGGCTGGCGAAGAACTTGCGGCGGAGCAGCGCCAGGTAGCGCGCACTGGCCTGGACATTGCCATCGACCGAGCCAGTGTCGCTGACCCCCACCCGTTGCGCAGCCGACGGGGTGATCTGCATCAGCCCGTGCGCCCCGCCGCTGCCGCGCGCCGCAGGGTTCAGGGTGGATTCCTTGAAGGCCAGGGCCGCCAGGTTCAGCCAGTCGATCTGCTGCGCCTCGGCATGCTTCTGCAACACCGGGCGCAATGAGTTCAGGCGCTGGCGGTCTTTGCCGGCCAACGGGTTGTGTACCCGGTACTGGCGTCGGTAGATGCGTTCGAAGGCCGCATCCTGGTTTTCCGGCGCATGGTACCCCTGGAGAAAGCGATCAACCGCGGCCAACAGCATCGTCGCATCACGCCGCACATACCAGCGCATGGCCTGCGCCTGCCCCAGTTGCACGCGGGTGTCCAGGCGCAGGTTCGGCATGACCCTGGCCCAGCGCTGGGCGATCGGGCGCTCCACCATGGTCAACGGATAGATGCCGGCCTGGACCATCTCCAGCACGTCTTCCACCGCCAACGTCGCATCGACCCATTCGATCTTGATCGGCGCCCGTTTACGCAGCGCCAGCTGCTGGTTGAGCTGCTGTATCACCGCCCCGGCCGCGCTGGCGCTGGTCAAGGCCACCGTACGGCCGGAGAGCTGTTCGGCGCGGGTATAGCTGCGCTCCCCCTTGCGCCCGACCAGCAGCAGCGGCACTTGGTCGAGCACCGGCGCACTGCTGTTGACACCGCCGGTCAGGGCCGGGTCGAGCAACTCGCCTGGTGCGGCCAGGTCACCTTCACCGCGCTGCAGGGCACCCAGCAGCTGCTCCTTGGCCCGTGGAATGATCTTCAGGCTGATCTGCTGGCCATCACCGGCCCGGGCATTGAGGTAGTGCTCGAGGCCACGCAGGCGGTAATACTCGATACCCACCGGTTCACCCTTGATCTCACCGGAGCTGTTGCGGCTCTGGTTGACCAGCACCCGCAGCACCTTGGTACTGCGGATCTGCTGCAAGTCTCGGGCACCGTTCACCGGCACGTGCTGCTGTGGCCCTGGCAGCCGTGCGTAGGCCGGACCGACCGCGGTCAGCCCGAGCATCAGCATCAGGGTCAGCAGGTATCGCAGCATGCGAAATCGTGTCCGTGGTCGGTGGGCAGCAGCCATGGCGGAACGTGCGGTCGTGAGAAATGACGCTAGAAGACCACGACAACTGCCTGAAGTTCTTGGTTTTTTCCGAATATCACGCTTTTTGCTATGCTGGCCGCCCCGCGGCACGAGGTAGCACCATGCAACTGATCGATATCGGCGTCAACCTGACCAACAGCAGTTTCCACGACCAGCAGGCCGCCATCGTCGAGCGCGCCATCGAAGCCGGCGTGCTACAGATGGTCCTGACCGGCACCAGCCTGGAGGTCAGCGAGCAGGCGCTGGAGCTGTGTCAGCAGCTCGATGGCGACGGCCAGCACCTGTTCGCCACGGCTGGCGTGCACCCACACGACGCCAAGTCATGGGATGGCGACAGCGAGCGGAAGCTGCGCCAGCTGCTGGCTGAATCCCGGGTGCGGGCCGTGGGTGAATGCGGGCTGGATTTCAACCGTGACTTCTCCCCTCGCCCCCTCCAGGAAAAGGCCCTGGAAGCCCAGCTGGCCCTGGCAGCGGAACTGCGCTTGCCGGTGTTTCTGCATGAGCGCGATGCCAGCGAGCGCCTGCTGGCCATCCTCAAGGATTACCGCGACCACCTGCCGGCTGCCGTGGTGCATTGCTTTACCGGCGCGCGCGAAGCCTTGTTCGCCTACCTGGACATGGACCTGCACATCGGCATCACCGGCTGGATCTGCGACGAGCGTCGCGGCACCCACCTGCATCCGCTGGTGGGCAACATCGCCGAAGGCCGGCTGATGCTGGAGAGCGACGCGCCCTACCTGCTACCACGCAGCCTGCGGCCAAAGCCTAAAAACGGCCGCAATGAGCCGGCATTCCTGACCGAGGTGTTGCGTGAAGTGGCGCTGCATCGCAACGAGCGCATCGAGCACTGCGCCCAACACACCACTGCCGCGGCCAAAGCCTTCTTCCAGCTTCCTTGACGCATGTCATGAACGTTTCTCGAGTGCGCGGGCACAATGATGGCACCTTGCCAATAATGTTTCCGCTCAATTCAGAGAAGACCTACCCATGGGTGCCTGGCTTAGCAATATTTCCCTGAAGTACAAATTCTGGGCCGTCAACGCGGTGGCCTTTGTCACGACATTGCTGCTGGTGCTCTATGCGGTGCACCTTGAGCAACGCGCCCGTGCCGAGGCCGCGCAGGCCCAGGCGCAAGCCCAGGCCGAACTGCTGGCGGCCTGGCCTACCGGTCAGGCCCTGCCGCGCCAGGCCAACCTGATTACCTGGCAGCCCGGCCAGACCCCGTCTTATGCGGGTGAAAGCCTCGAAGCCTTGACCACTGCACAAGGCTGGGTAGCCTTGCCGACGGCCTGGATCCTCGGCGACAACCCGCTGCGCGGCGCTCAGGTGCTGCGCCATGGTTCGCAGCAACTGGCCGTAATGGCCATAGCGCCAAGCCTGCGCCAGGTGTTTTTCGACCGCTTCAGCAACTACGCCTTCTGCGTGCTGATCCTGATGCTGGCGATGCTCGGCGCATCGCAGCTGCTGATCCGCTTCCTGCTCAGCCAGCTCAACACCCTCAAGGACGTGATGCTGCACGTGGAAAAGACCGGCGACCTGTCGGCCCGCGTCCCGCTGGCCTGTGGCGACGAAGTCGGCCAGATGGCCGGTGCCTTCAATGCCATGCAGGCCACCTACCACCGTGTGGTCAGCACCGTCGCCCAGACTGCGGCGCAGCTGGACTCCGGTGCCGCACGCCTGGCCGCAAGCATGAGCGAAGTGCGCCATGGCATGCTCGGCCAACAGAGCGAGACCGACCAGGCGGCCACGGCAATCAATGAAATGTCGGCCACCGTGCACCACATTGCCCAGCATGCTGGCGCCACCCGTGACCTGTCGCAGACCGCCGACACCCTCGCCGGCAGTGGCAAGGACGTGGTCAGCCGGGTGCAGGACGCGATCTCCGGGCTTTCCAGTGGCGTTCAGCAAACCGCCGAGATGATTCGTCAGCTCGCCGACGACAGCCAGAAGATCAACAGCGTGGTCGGGGTCATTCACAGTATCGCCGAGCAGACCAACCTGCTGGCACTCAACGCCGCCATCGAGGCCGCCCGCGCAGGTGACCTGGGCCGTGGATTTGCCGTGGTTGCCGACGAGGTGCGCAACCTGGCCAAGCGCGTGCAGACCTCCACTGACGAAATCACCCGCATGGTCGCCGACCTGCAGGCTGGCACCCGTGACGCCGTGGAGTTCATGCAGGAGAGTTCGTACAAGGCCGACGACTGCGTCCGCCAGGCCCAGGAGGCTGGCGCGGCGTTGGCCGAGATTACCGGCGCGGTTGCCCAGATGCGCGAGAGCAATACACAGATTGCCGTCGCCGCGGAGCAGCAAAGCCAAGTGGCCGAAGAGATGAACCGCGCGGTGGTGAGCATCCGCGATGTCACCGAAGAGACCGTCCAGCAGACCATCGACTCGGCCACCACCAGCAGCCACCTGGCGACCCTGGCCGGTGAGCTGAACAAGGCGATTGGCCAGCTCAAGCTATAGTCGCCATAGCCAGCCTCGATTGGCCCCGTAACCGGGGCCACACTAAGCTTTGGGCATGCCTGCAAGAAAAAGCGCGAGGAGCTGCCCATGAGCAAACGACTGCCCAACCTGCACGCCTGGCAATGGCGTGGCTACCACCACAATCACCGGCACCCGACCAATCTGGTGTTGCACCTGATTGCCGTGCCGCTGTTCATCCTTGGTGCGCTGCTGGTGTTGTCAGGCCTGTTCGGCCTGGACCTGGGCCAGATCGCCGTCGGCGTCATTGCCGTGATTGCCGGCCTGGGCCTGCAGCGCCAAGGGCATCGCCTGGAAGCCGAGCAGCCTGAACCGTTCGCCAATCGCAAGGACGCGGTGCAGCGGCTGCTGACCGAGCAGTTCGTCACCTTTCCACGCTTCGTGCTCAGCGGCGCCTGGTGGAGAGCCTGGCGCGAGCGGCACAAGCACCGGCGCTGATGATCAGGCGAACACCGTGACCGTCTGCCGGCTCAGCGCCAGCAACTCCCCTTCGGCACTCCACAATGCTGCCGCCGCATGGCCGTAGCCATCGCGCGCATGTTCGGTCTCGACACGGTAATAGCACCAATCCAGCGTTGATAGTTTCGCCGTCGGCTGGATGAATTCGATGGTCCAGGTCAAGGTACTGCCCGCGGCAGGCTGCTTGAGAAACGGCATCAGGCTCGGTGGCCAGGCGTCCACCAGCGCCAACAGGTGCGCCTCGTTGACCTGCTCTTCAGCAACATCGCGCAGGCGCACCCAGCCGCCCATGTGGCGCGACGGGTTGCCACTGAACGGCAGGCCTCCGACCGTCCAGCGCAACGCAACATGGCGCATGAACTCCGGGGTGACGCCCTTGATGTAGGGTAACTCCGGAGCCGCTTGCTCAAGCGGTGTCATCGCCACGGCGGGCGCAGCGGCAACATTGATCACCGATGGTCGGCCCGCACCAAAATTACCCTGCACCAGCGTCACCACCTGGCCATTCTGAATGGCACGGCCCAGCAAGGTGCTGACTGCCTTGCCCTCACGCAGCACTTCTACCTCGAAACGGATGGGCACATCCGCTGCCGCCGGGCTGACGAAGCTGATGGCCAACGAGCGCACCGGGCGATCATCGGCGAGCTTCAAACGCATACGCTCATAAACCATGGCCGCCATCAGGCCGCCGAACACGGCGCGCCCCTGGGCCCAGCTGGGCGGAATGCTGAGCGTCTCGGGGTTTTCCCGCACCGCGTCGAGCAATTGGTTGAAATTCATCGGCCGGCTCCTGCCTACAGCGAAAGGTTTGCCAATACTAGCCAGCAAACGCCGACCGATCAGCCCGCATATCGGTCATTTGCCGGGCTAACGTCGCTTGAGCGAAGCCTGCAGCGCATCGAGGGTGAGGTCGGCGTTGCGCTCTGCGTCGCGCAGTTGCCGCTCCCAGCCTTCCTTGCAAGGCGCCAGGTCCCGGTGATCCTTGGCCTGCAGCAACCACTGCAGGTGGTCATGCCAATCACCCAGATCGCCCTGGGCCTTCTTCAACAGACGCTGCAGCTTCTTGCCGGCATGGTCGAGCTGCGGATAAGCCTCGTCGCCGTACCGCACCCGCTTGATCAGCAGGCGCAAACGATGGCGATCATGGCCTGGGTCCTGCAGGGCTTCGTGCAGCTTGTGCCATTGCTTGACCAGGCGCTTGTCGACCCGCTTGACCAGCGACCTGGCCAGCCCCTCGCGCTCCGCTGCCCGCAGAAACAGCGGGAACACATCGACTATCGCCAGCACCCGGGTCAGCTGCGGGCTGGCGGCAACACTGGCGAATGCACTGTCCCACCTTGCCACGCGCCGTTGCCCGGCTTCGGCATAGCCGCGCCTGATGAGCTCGGCAGCCAGCACCTCTCGATCCCGCAGGGGCGTGGTCAGCGCCCCCAACGACCGCGCCGCCTCCTCCAGCTGCTCCACTCCTGGCAGCCCCCGCAGCGGCCGCAACAGGCTGCGCAGGCGCCGCAAGCTGGTCCGCAAGTCGTGCAGCGCCTCGCTGTCAGTATTGGCAGCCAGGCGCTCACGGCAGGCCAGCAGACGCACCTGCAAGGTCAGCAACTGGGCAACGATATGATCGAGCATGGCTGACATGTGACACTCCTTGATCAACGCCCGGCGCGCGACTCACGAATGTAGAAGCGGGCCTTCTCGGACTTGTGGGTGCACCCTTCGTACCCCTCGAACTGCTGCTGCGTCTTGGCACCCGTCAGCAACGACAGCGCCTTGGAATAGCTGACAGTGCCGGCGAAGCCCTCGGCCTTGGCCAGGTCCAGCTCCTTCCAGGCGGCATCGAGCTGAGTCGCGCAGCTTTCACGGTAGGCCGTCTTGCCCGCGCAGCCTGCAAGGGCCAGGGCAATCAGTGGAAGGCAGATCCAGGCTTTCATCGGTAGTACCTCAAAGGTCAAAAAACAGTGGCTGTTCGACGCCAGTGCAACTGAAAAGTGCCCGGCTCGATATGCTTTGCTTAGCGTAGTTCAGCGCCGTCTGGATTGAAGCACAGGCAGCGATGAGTGCATTGTAGAACCATGGTGGCACAAGCCGGGGATCGCTCATGAGCAAACGCGTGGCATTGGTGTTGGGATCGGGAGGCGCTCGTGGGTATGCCCATATCGGCGTGATCGAGGAAATCGAACGGCGCGGCTACGACATCGCCTGCATTGCTGGCTGCTCCATGGGCGCAGTGATTGGCGGTATCTACGCGGCAGGCAAACTGGAGGAATACCGCAACTGGATCGAAAGCCTGGACTACCTGGACGTACTGCGCCTGGTCGATGTCAGTTTCCGCCTTGGCGCCATCCGCGGTGACAAGGTGTTCGGCCAGATCCGCAAGATCGTCGGCGACATGAACATCGAGCAGCTGCGCATCCCTTACACGGCAGTGGCGGCCGACCTGACCAACCAGCAGGAAATCTGGTTCCAGGAAGGCTGCCTGCATCAGGCCATGCGTGCCTCGGCGGCGATACCGAGCCTTTTCACGCCGGTGATGCAGGGCAATCGCATGCTGGTCGACGGGGGCATTCTCAACCCTCTGCCGATCGTACCGGTGGTGTCCAGCCACTGTGACCTGATCATCGCGGTCAACCTTAACGCGACCAACCAGAAACAGTACCAGCTGCCGGTAATCGAGCGGCCCGCCGCTTTCAAAATGCGCTTCGATGCCCTGCTCAGCTCCCTGGGCTCGCGCCTGCCGTTTCGGCGCAAGCCTGCCGAAGAGCTGATTCGCATCGAGCAGGAGATCGTCGCCGAGGGGCTGGCACCGCCCAACCCGTGGCTGGCCGACACCGCCGACCCCGAGGCCCAGCAACCCGCCGCAGCGCCCGAGGGTGAAGGCGCACCCAAGTCAGCGACTGGCTCGTTCATCATCGACAACGTCGGGCCGGCCTCGCTGCTCGACCTGATCAACCAGAGCTTCGAGGTGATGCAGACGTCACTGGCGCAGTACAAGATCGCCGGGTATCCACCGGATGTGCTGATCAACGTGCCAAAGCGGGTCTGCCGCTTCTTCGAGTTCTACAAAGCGCCGGAGCTCATTGCGCTGGGGCGGGAGATTGCGCGGGATACGCTGGATAACTACGAAGGGATCAAGCGCTAGGTATTGGCCCCTTCGCGAAGGGTAGAAATGAAACAGGCCGCATCGCGCGGCCTGTTTCGTCATGCTTCCATCACTCAGTAACGGGTGATGTCGGCAGTGCCTTCCAGTTGCTTGCGGTAGGCCGCAAAGTCCTGCTGGCCAGCACGCGATGCGAGGTAGCGGCGGATCTGCTGCTTCTCGTCGTCGCTGGCGGCGGCACCTTCGTTGACGCCCTTGAGCTGCAGCACGACCAGGCTGCCGTCGGCCAGGACCACGCTGCCGTACACCGGCTTGTCCTTGGCTTGCGGCTTGGCCAGGCGGAACAGCGCCTGCAGCTCGGCCGGATCGATACCGTCCTGACCACGGGTCACGGCTTCGTGAGCCTTCCACTGCTGACCATCGTGCGCACCAGCGGCAGCGATGGAACCGTCACGCAGGCCGGCAATCAGCTTGTCCGCCTTGGCCTTGAGTTCAGCAGTCGCCTTCTCCTTGGCCAGGTGCTCGCTGATGTTCTTGGCCACGGCCTCCAGAGGCAGTTGCTCCGGCTTGCGGTGTTCCCTCACGCGCAGCACGACGGTGGTTTCCGGGTCGAGTTCGATGGCGGTGCTGTTGGCACCTTCATCCATCACCTCTTCGGAGAACGCCGCCTGAATCACGCCACGGTTGGCCGTGATGCCCTCGCCGCCTTCGCGGCCGAACGGTGCGGACGTCTGCACCTTGAGGTTCAGGTCCTGAGCCGGCTGGGCCAGGTCGGAAGCCTCGTAGGCAGCATCCTGCAGCTGCTTGCTGGCGTCGACATAACGCTGCTCGACCAGAGGGGTCTTCAGGTCGCGGGTCAGCTTGTCCTTCAGGCTGGCGAAACTCGGTACTTCCGGCGCTTGCTTGCCCAGCAGCTTGATCAGGTGGTAGCCGAACTCGGTACGTACCGGGGCCGACACCTGGCCGTCGTTGAGCTTGTACAGCGCGTCTTCGAAGGCCGGGTCATACACGCCTGGGCCTGCGAAGCCCAGATCACCGCCATTGCTGGCAGAACCTGGGTCCTGGGAGAACTCCTTGGCCAGCTTGGCGAAGTCTTCACCCTTGGCCAGGCGCTGCTCGATCTCTTCGGCCTTGGCCTTGGCCTGGGCGTCGGTGACTTTGTCGTTGACCTCGATGAGGATATGCGCGGCATGGCGCTGCTCGGCGAGGTTGGCGACTTCCTTCTCGTACTGGGCCTTGAGTTCGTCGTCGGTGACCTTGACCTGATCGAAGAATGCCGACTTCTTCAGCTCGATGTAGTCGATGACCACCTGGTCCGGCGTCATGAACTCTTTGGCGTGCTGGTCGTAATGCGCCTTGACCTCGTCATCGCTGACCTTGACTGCGGCCGGGTCGGCCTTGAAGGTCAGAGAAGCGAAATCGCGCGTCTGGTTTTCCAGGCGGGCGAAGGCGTCGACCTGCTGGTCGGTGACGAAGCTGCTGCCGGCGATACCGGTACGCAGCTGGCCGATCAGCATCTCTTCCGCGAGCATGTCGCGGAACTGCATGCGGCCATAGCCCAGCTGGCGGATGACCTGATCGAAACGATCGGCATTGAACTTGCCATCGACCTGGAATTCCGGCGTCTGCAGGATCACCTGGTCCAGCGCGGCTTCGGAGAAGGCGAACTTGGCGTCTCTGGCACCCTGCAGCAGCAGTTTGCGATCGATCAGACCTTTGAGCGCGGCGTCGCGCAGGCGCTTTTCATCCAGCACCGCTGGGTCAAAATCCTTGCCCAACTGTTGCATCAGCTGGCGGCGCTGCATGTCGGCGGCCTGGCTCAGCTCATTCTGGCTAATGGTGTCGCCGTTTACCTTGGCCGCGTCCTGGCTGTGGGTGGCGGCCTTGAAAATGGCTTCGAAACCGGTCAACGCCATCAACACGACGATGAGGCCGATGATGGTCTTGGCAATCCAACCTTGTGAATTGTCCCTGATATTTTGCAGCATGCGTCCCCCAGAAACGGCTGTACCACTGCGTCGACAACCGCGGAGCGTGGGTAGAATCCTGATAAAAGAAAGGCGCATCCGAGGATGCGCCTTTTCTTAGCAAACGTGTCAGGCGGGAACGTTTGCGACCCGCCATCAGCGTGCTCGGACCCGGCCAGGCCTGGTCCGATTGAAAGACGACTTAGTTGACGGCGTCTTTCAGGCCTTTGCCAGCCTTGAAGCCTGGAACCTTGGCGGCTTCGATCTTGATCGCCTTGCCAGTCTGAGGGTTACGGCCGGTGCGCTCGGCGCGCTCCTTGACCGAGAAGGTACCGAAGCCAACCAGTACCACATCGTCACCT
Organism: Pseudomonas vlassakiae; assembly: GCF_014269035.2. Taxonomy (GTDB): domain Bacteria; phylum Pseudomonadota; class Gammaproteobacteria; order Pseudomonadales; family Pseudomonadaceae; genus Aquipseudomonas; species Aquipseudomonas vlassakiae. The sequence goes on along the minus strand of NZ_JABWRP020000002.1, from coordinate 101,635 downwards.
TGCTTCAGGGCGCCGGTGACGGATTCGATGACTGCGTCCAGCGCACGGCCGGCTACAGCTTTCGGGATGTCTGCAGATGCGGCGATAGCGTCAATCAGTTCCGACTTGTTCACTCTAAGTCCCCTTATTTCTCTATTGAGTTTGTTTCTAAGTATGTAATGAAAAGCTGATGAAACCTGTACCAGGAGGCCGTTTGACAATAGCGTGCCGCTTTATAGCAAGGCCCCGAAAAAACTGTCAAGGAAAGCCCCCCAGCCAAAAACTACTAATGCGTGCTGATTCTTTCCTTAGCATCGCCGTCGCGTTTGTCATCTTTCGCGACAATCTCCGGAGCCACATCTGGCAAGGGCTCCGGGGCGTATTGCAGCGCAATTTGCAGGACTTCGTCAATCCATTTGACCGGTTTGATCTGCAGATCCTGTTTGATATTTTCCGGAATTTCCTTCAAATCGCGAACATTCTCCTCGGGAATGATCACCGTCTTGATCCCGCCCCGGTGTGCTGCCAGCAGTTTTTCCTTCAACCCGCCAATCGCCAGGACCTGGCCGCGCAGGGTGATTTCGCCGGTCATGGCCACGTCAGCGCGCACCGGAATCTGCGTCAGCGCCGATACCAGCGCGGTACACATGCCGATACCCGCGCTCGGGCCGTCCTTCGGCGTGGCGCCCTCGGGCATGTGGATATGCACGTCGTGCTTCTCGTGGAAATCGGCGGCAATACCCAGGCTGCGGGCACGGCTGCGGACCACGGTTTGCGCGGCAGTGATCGACTCGACCATGACATCGCCCAGCGAGCCGGTCTTGATCAGCTGGCCCTTGCCAGGGATCACCACCGACTCGATGGTCAGCAATTCGCCGCCCACCTGGGTCCAGGCAAGGCCGGTGACCTGGCCGATCTGGTCCTGCTGCTCGGCCAGGCCGTAGCGGAACTTGCGAACGCCGAGCAGGTGCTCGAGCTGTTCACCGGTAACCTTGACCTTGACCTGCTTCTGCCCGGTATGTTCCTTGACCACCTTGCGGCAGACCTTGGCGATCTGGCGTTCCAGGCCACGCACACCCGCTTCGCGGGTGTAGTAACGGATGATGTCGCGAATCGCCGAGACGTCGATCTCCAGCTCTTCGACCTTCAGGCCGTTGGCCTTGACCTGCTTGGGCGTCAGGTACTTGACCGCGATGTTGATCTTCTCGTCTTCGGTGTAACCGGGCAGGCGGATGACTTCCATCCGGTCCAGCAGCGCCGGTGGGATGTTCATCGAGTTCGAGGTGCACAGGAACATCACGTCCGAGAGGTCGTAGTCGACTTCCAGGTAGTGGTCGTTGAAATTGTGGTTCTGCTCGGGGTCGAGCACTTCCAGCAGCGCCGAGGCCGGGTCGCCACGCATGTCGCTGCCCATCTTGTCGATCTCGTCGAGCAGGAACAGCGGGTTGCGTACACCCACCTTGGTCATCTTCTGGATCAGGCGGCCAGGCATCGAACCGATGTAGGTACGACGGTGCCCCCGAATCTCGGCCTCGTCACGCACGCCACCCAGGGCCATGCGCACGAACTTGCGGTTGGTCGCGGCAGCGATCGACTCGGCCAGCGAGGTCTTGCCCACGCCAGGCGGGCCGACCAGGCACAGCACCGGGCCGCGGATCTTCTTCACCCGCTTCTGCACGGCGAGGTACTCGAGAATCCGCTCCTTGACCTCTTCAAGGCCATAGTGGTCGGCATCGAGGATCTCTTCGGCCTTGGCCAGGTCCAGGCGTACCTTGCTCTGGGCCTTCCACGGCACCTGCACGAGCCAGTCGAGGTACGAGCGCACCACGGTGGCCTCGGCGGACATCGGCGACATCTGCTTGAGCTTGTTCAGCTCGGCCTGGGCCTTGGTCAGGGCGTCTTTCGGCAGGCCAGCGCCTTCGATGCGCTTTTTCAGCTCTTCGACTTCGTTGTGGCCTTCGTCACCGTCGCCAAGTTCCTTCTGAATGGCCTTCATCTGCTCATTCAGGTAGTACTCGCGCTGGCTGCGCTCCATCTGTTTCTTGACCCGGCCACGGATACGCTTCTCGACCTGCAGCAGGTCGATTTCGGCATCCAGCAGGGCCAGCACGTGCTCGACCCGGGCCGCCAGGTCGACGATCTCGAGGATTTCCTGCTTCTGCTCGATCTTCAGCGCCATGTGCGCGGCCATGGTATCGACCAGGCGACCAGGCTCTTCAATGCTGTTCAGCGACGACAGCACTTCGGCGGGGACTTTCTTGCCCAATTGCACGTACTGCTCGAATTGAGAGAGCAGCGTGCGCACGAAGACTTCCGACTCGCGCTCGGCGGCGTCGGTTTCATCGATCAGGGAAACTTCGGCACGGATGTGCCCTTCTACTTCGGTGAAACGCTCGACCGCACCGCGCTGCTCGCCCTCGACCAACACCTTGACAGTGCCATCGGGCAGCTTCAGCAGTTGCAATACGGTAGCGACGGTACCGACGCGATACAGGGCGTCTTCGCCTGGATCGTCATCGGCAGGGTTTTTCTGGGCCAGCAGCAGGATCTGCTTCTCGCCCGTCATCGCCGCCTCAAGGGCTTCGATAGACTTCTCACGCCCCACGAACAGTGGGATGACCATGTGCGGATAGACGACGACATCGCGCAATGGCAAAAGAGGCAAGTCGAGGGTGGTCTTCATGATTTCGCCTCTACAGCGGCCTTATGGCCGGAAACCGGTGGAAATGATGCTTGGACCTAATGTGGGGGCACGCTTGGGAAATTACAAGCGCTTGCATAGGAAAAGCAGAAAGGGGCCCGTAGGCCCCCTCCTTGCTTTGCGGCTATCACCCGGTATTCACCTGCCATCAGGCGTCGGGTGCGGCCTTGGCTTGCGGCTCGCTGTTCTCGTAGATCATCAGCGGCTGCGAGGTGCCTTCGATGACGCTCTCGTCGATCACCACCTTGCTGACATCCTTCTGCGAAGGAATCTCGTACATGGTGTCGAGCAGCACGCCTTCGAGGATCGAACGCAGGCCACGAGCGCCTGTCTTGCGCTCCAGGGCCTTGCGTGCGACGGCCTTGAGGGCGTCGGTGCGGAACTCGAGGTCCACGCTTTCCATCTCGAACAGCTTGGCGTACTGCTTGGTCAGGGCATTCTTCGGCTCGGTGAGGATCTGCATCAGTGCAGCCTCGTCAAGCTCGTCGAGGGTCGCCAGAACCGGCAGGCGACCCACGAACTCGGGGATCAGGCCAAACTTGACCAGATCGTCCGGCTCGACTTCGCGCAGCGACTCGCCGACCTTCTTGCCCTCTTCCTTGCTGCGTACTTCGGCGCCAAAACCGATGCCACCCTTGGTGGAGCGGTTCTGGATGACCTTTTCCAGGCCGGAGAAGGCGCCACCGCAGATGAACAGGATGTTGCGGGTATCAACCTGCAGGAATTCCTGTTGCGGGTGCTTGCGGCCGCCCTGCGGCGGTACCGAAGCAACGGTGCCCTCGATCAGCTTCAGCAGTGCCTGCTGCACGCCTTCACCCGAAACGTCGCGGGTGATGGACGGGTTGTCCGACTTGCGCGAGATCTTGTCGATCTCGTCGATGTAGACAATGCCCATCTGGGCCTTTTCCACATCGTAGTCGCACTTCTGCAGCAGTTTCTGAATGATGTTCTCGACGTCCTCACCCACATAACCGGCTTCGGTCAGGGTGGTGGCGTCTGCGATGGTGAACGGTACGTTCAACAGTCGCGCAAGGGTTTCGGCGAGCAGGGTCTTGCCCGAGCCGGTAGGCCCGATGAGCAGGATGTTGCTTTTGCCGAGTTCGACTTCGTCGCCCTTCTTGTCACGCTGGTTCAGGCGCTTGTAGTGGTTGTACACCGCTACCGAGAGCACCTTCTTCGCGCGCTCCTGACCGATGACGTACTGGTCCAGGATGCCGCTGATTTCTTTCGGCGAAGGCAATTTGTGCGCGCTGCTTTCGGCCTGGGCTTCCTGCACCTCCTCACGGATGATGTCGTTGCACAGGTCGACGCACTCGTCGCAGATAAATACCGAGGGCCCGGCAATCAGTTTGCGCACTTCGTGCTGGCTTTTGCCGCAGAAGGAGCAATAAAGCAATTTGCCGCTGTCCTCGCCGTTACGGGTGTCAGTCATTCGATCGATCCAATCCGGTAGGCTTGCAACACAAGATGAAGGCAATTGCGGGCTTTTTCAAGTCCGCAGGTAGGCGCTTTGCGCACCTACCTGCTCTGGCACCTGGGTTCAGGAGGCCAGTTGCCGCTTGTCGTATACCGAGTCGATCAGGCCGTACTCGGCCGCGCGCGAGGCGCTCATGAAATTGTCACGCTCGGTGTCACGCTTGATGGTCTCGAGGTCCTGGCCGGTGTGGTAGGCCAGCAGCTCGTTCAGGCGCGCCTTGATATTGAGGATTTCCTGGGCGTGAATCTCGATATCGGTGGCCTGCCCCTGGAAACCGCCCAGTGGCTGGTGGATCATCACGCGCGAGTTCGGCAGGCAGTGACGCTTGCCCTTGGCACCTGCGGCCAGCAGGAACGCACCCATGCTGCAGGCCTGGCCGATGCAGATGGTCGATACGTCCGGCTTGATGAACTGCATGGTGTCGTAGATCGACATGCCAGCAGTCACCGAACCGCCTGGGGAGTTGATGTACAGATGGATATCCTTGTCCGGGTTTTCCGCTTCAAGGAACAGCAGCTGCGCCACAACCAGGTTGGCCATGTAATCCTCTACCGGGCCAACCAGGAAGATCACTCGCTCCTTCAACAGGCGCGAGTAGATGTCGTAGGCACGTTCGCCACGGGCGGACTGCTCGATAACCATCGGGACCAGGCCGCCTGCGGCCTGGATGTCAGAGCTCTGCTGAATATAAGAATTGCGGGACATGTCCTGCGCTCACTCCCAAATAGTCATGGCTTGATAACGCACAAGCCAGCTCGAAGGCTGGCTTGTGGGGGTTTCCTACGAGAGAAGCCTGTTACTCAGCGGCGGCAGGGGCCTGTGCTGGCTTTACGGCGTCTTCGTACGAGACCGACTTGTCGGTCACAGTCGCTTTCTGCAGAACAGTATCTACAACTTGTTCTTCCAGCACAACCGAACGAACTTCGTTCAGTTGCTGGTCGTTCTTGTAGTACCAGGAAATGACCTGCTCAGGCTCCTGGTAAGCCGAGGCCATTTCTTCGATCATTTCGCGAACCTTGCCTTCGTCCGGCTTCAGCTCGAACTGCTTGACCACTTCGGCGACGATCAGGCCCAGCACCACGCGGCGCTTGGCTTGCTCTTCGAACAGCTCGGCCGGCAGTTGCTCAGGCTTGATGTTGCCACCGAACTGCTGAACAGCCTGCACGCGCAGACGGTTGACTTCGTTTTCCAGCAGGGCCTTTGGCACTTCGATCGGGTTGGCGGCCAGCAGACCGTCCATGACCTGGTTCTTGACCTTGGTCTTGATCGCCTGACGCAGCTCACGCTCCATGTTCTTGCGAACTTCGCTGCGGAAGCCTTCCAGGGTCGACTCCTTGATGCCGAACTGGGCGAAGAACTCTTCGTTCAGCTCTGGCAGCACAGGGGCCGAGACGCTGTTGACGGTGATGGTGAACTCGGCGGCCTTGCCGGCCAGGTCCAGGTTCTGGTAGTCCTCAGGGAAGGTCACGTTGACAACGCGCTCTTCACCCGCCTTGGCGCCAACCAGGCCGTCTTCGAAGCCAGGGATCATGCGGCCGGAACCCAGTACCAGCTGAGTGCCTTTGGCGGAACCGCCGGCGAACACTTCACCGTCGACCTTGCCGACGAAATCGATGTTGACCTGGTCGTCGTTCTGCGCAGCGCGCTCGACAGCCTCGAAACGGGTGTTCTGCTTGCGCAGCACTTCCAGCATGTTGTCCAGGTCGGCGTCAGCCACTTCGGCGCTCAGGCGCTCGACGTTGATCGACTCGAAGCCGGCAACGGTGAACTCCGGGAATACTTCGAAGACCGCAACGAATTCCAGGTCCTTGCCCTTCTCGAAGGACTTCGGCTCGACGGCCGGAGCGCCAGCAGGGTTCAGCTTCTGCTCGACGATGGCTTCGTAGAAGGAAGCCTGGACCAGGTCACCGAAGGCCTCTTGACGGGCATCGGCTTCGAAACGCTGACGGATCACGCTCATCGGCACCTTGCCTGGGCGGAAGCCCGCGACCTTGGCGCGCTTGGCAGTCTGTTGCAGACGCTTGTTGACTTCGTTCTCGACGCGCTCGGCCGGAACGGCGATGGTCATGCGGCGCTCGAGAGCGGAAGTGTTTTCAACAGAAACTTGCATGGATATTCCTCGTTGCACAGACGTTAGCCGGCGATAGCCCGACTCCAGAATCAAGGGCGAACATTCTAGTGAGTCACGCACCAGAAGTCACCCCACCCGGGACGACGGGAAACCACGCCGGTCGATTAACTTGCATGGCCCGCACGGTGAAGTGCCGAGCCTCTTTATATAGAAGGCCGCGTACCAGCCAACGCCGGCACACAACCGAAATACCTTGTCAAACATCCGCCAGCTTGAGAGCGACCCGTTTATTCAGGATCGATCTCGTTGAACTGGCAGTACTCCTCCCACTCCATGCCCAACGCCTCGGCCACTTCGCGATGGGTCTCCAGGCGCATGGCCCGCAGCTGCTCGGGGCTTTCGGCAATCAGCTGCAACGCCAGCTCCCAAGGCTGAAGCCCCTGCTCATCGGCAGCATCCTCGAATGCCCACTCGATCTGCTGGGCCTGCTCACGGGCATCCAGCTCACGAATTTCTTCGAGCAGTTGCGGATTGGCTTCGGCAAAGCGCTGCAACGCCAGGGCCTGGCGGGCTTCTTTTGCAATCATCAGGGGTATTCCTCTGCCGGCCAAATGGACCGGTGTTTCAACCGGCTGAAATCTAACAGCTTTTATTGGGGTGTCACCAGAGGATTGCAAGGGGGGATTGAGTAATGGCTGCGAAGTCCTGACTTGAGAGTTGTGGCGCCTGCAATATCGAGCGCCGCGCGGGCGGCGCTCTATCTCACAGGCGCCATATCCCTCAATGCTGGCACCCCGAAAACAACAAAGGCGCCCGATCTCACGATCAAGGCGCCTTCGAAAATATGGGGTGGACGATGGGAATCGAACCCACGACAACTGGAATCACAATCCAGCGCTCTACCAACTGAGCTACGCCCACCATATTGCGGTGTTGCGATACAACCTTACAGAAGCATGGTGCGGACGAAGAGACTCGAACTCTTACAGCTTGCGCCGCTGGAACCTAAATCCAGTGTGTCTACCAATTTCACCACGTCCGCGTAACGCTTAAAAACAAAGGCGCCAGATCATTCAATCAACGGCGCCTTCGTCGAATATGGGGTGGACGATGGGAATCGAACCCACGACAACCGGAATCACAATCCGGCGCTCTACCAACTGAGCTACGCCCACCATATTGCATTACAGCCTTACTTGCTTGCCCAAGCTGCCTAAATGGCGCACCCGGCAGGACTCGAACCTGCGACCATCCGCTTAGAAGGCGGATGCTCTATCCAGCTGAGCTACGGGCGCTTAAGCTTGAAGCCTAACCGAACAAGCCGTTAACAGATAACTGCCAAACCACTCATTCTGCCCGACCTCGCCAACCAGTGCTAGGCTGTGCCCGACAAGTGCGGCGAATCTTATAGGCGAGCCTACAGGTCGTCAACACCTTTCTAGAAAAAATTTAAATTATTTAAGGGGTTAGAGGATTTGCCCGACCACCCGCCTTTGCCCTAGGGCGATGTCGTGCGAGAATGCGCCCTCTTTATTGTTACTTTCTCGATGGTTAATCACGCGTCTATGACTGCACACCTAATCGATGGCAAGGCGATCGCCGCCAACCTGCGCAAGCAGATCGCTCAACGTGTCGAGGAGCGTCGCCAGCAAGGCCTGCGCACGCCGGGCCTGGCGGTGATCCTGGTCGGCACCGACCCCGCCTCCCAAGTCTATGTCTCGCACAAGCGCAAGGACTGCGAAGAGGTCGGCTTCATCTCCCAGGCATTCGACCTGCCCAGCGAGACTACGCAGCAAGCGCTGACCGAGCTGATCGACCGCCTCAATGACGACCCGGCCGTCGACGGCATCCTGCTGCAGCTGCCGCTGCCGGCGCACCTGGACGCCTCGCTGCTGCTCGAACGCATCCGCCCCGACAAAGACGTCGACGGCTTCCACCCTTACAACATCGGCCGCCTGGCCCAGCGTATCCCGCTGCTGCGCCCGTGCACGCCAAAAGGCATCATGACCCTGCTGGAAAGCACCGGTCAGGACCTGTACGGCATGAACGCGGTCATCGTCGGCGCTTCCAACATCGTTGGCCGCCCGATGGCCATGGAGCTGCTGCTGGGCGGTTGCACCGTGACGGTCTGCCACCGCTTCACCAAGGATTTGGCCGGCCACGTCGGCCGCGCCGACCTGGTGGTCGTGGCCGCCGGCAAGCCGGGCCTGGTCAAGGGTGAGTGGATCAAGGAAGGCGCCATCGTCATCGACGTCGGCATCAACCGCCAGGAAGATGGCAAGCTGGTCGGCGACGTGGTCTACGAGACCGCCCTGCCGCGCGCCGGCTGGATCACGCCGGTGCCAGGCGGCGTCGGGCCGATGACCCGCGCCTGCCTGCTGGAGAATACGCTGTATGCGGCTGAAGAGCTGCACAAGTAACAGCGCGTGACTTGAAGACGGCACCTCTGGCAGGTGCCGTTTTTTTTGCTTGCGCCACAGCGCAGCCGATTCGGCTGCCGGTTGCGCAAAATCAGCCGCTCCCGCTGCCAGCACCCCCTGCTTCAGCCAGCATCGCCACGCTCCGCGCCCGACAATATTTCCAGAGACCACCTCACTGGAAGCGTCGCCGCAAGGAGACCCGTCATGACCCGCTATATCGATGTGCAAGACCTCGCCCGCCTGGTCAACCGCAAAGGCCTGGCCACTTGCCTGGTAGAGATGGCCGAGTACATTCGCCAGGACTACCTGCGCTGGCCGGCCTTCGAGAAGTGCGCCCGGGTGGCCAACCATTCGCCCGGCGGGGTCATCGAGCTGATGCCGGTGTCCGATGCCAGCCTTTACGCCTTCAAGTACGTCAACGGCCATCCGAAGAACACGCAACACGGCCTGCCCACGGTGATGGCCTTCGGTACCCTGGCCGATGTCGACACCGGCACCCCCCTGCTGCTCAGCGAGATGACCCTGACCACGGCGATCCGTACCGCTGCCACCTCGGCACTGGCAGCTCGCTACCTCGCACGGGAGGACAGCCGCTGCATGGCACTGATCGGCAACGGCTCGCAAAGCGAGTTCCAGGCCATCGCCTTCAATACCCTGGTGGGCATCGACGAGATCCGCCTGTACGACATCGACCCGGCGGCCTCGGCCAAGCTGGTCGCCAACCTGGCCTGCCGTCCCGGCCTGAAGCTGAGCATCGCCAACTCCGTCGCCGAAGCGGTACGTGGTGCCGATATTGTCACCACCGTCACGGCTGACAAGGCCTACGCGACCATCCTTACCCCAGAGATGATCGAGCCGGGCATGCACCTGAACGCCGTGGGTGGCGACTGCCCGGGCAAGACCGAGCTGCACCGTGACATCGTCGAGCAGGCGCGAGTGATCGTCGAGTACGAGCCGCAGAGCCGGGTCGAAGGCGAGATTCAGCAGATGCCTGAAAATTCGCCGGTAGTCGAGTTCTGGCAGGTGCTCGCCGGGCTTGTTCACGGCCGCGAGCATGCCGAACAGGTCACGCTGTTCGACTCGGTCGGCTTTGCCCTGGAGGACTACTCGGCCCTGCGCTATGTGCTGGACACCGCGCGCATGCTGGGCATTGGCCAGGACATCGCGCTGGTGCCGAAGCTGGAGAACCCGAAAGACCTCTACTCACTGCTGCAACCACGCGTGGTTGGCGTACGCTCGACGCGCCAGGCAGACACGGCCTGCGCCTGATGCACCCTGGGGCTGCGCAGCGGCCCCGGTTTACGCCTACCCTGTCCATGCCCCCTACCGAAAGAAACCCTGCGCATGGACACCAAGGACGCCAACACCCCACCGCTGGACCGTATCGACGAAGCCATCATCGAGGTGCTGCGCCACGACGGCCGCATCACCTTCGAAAAGCTCTCGAACCTCGTCCACCTCACCCCGCGCCCCTGCCTGGAACGCGTGCGCAAGCTTGAACGACGCGGCGTGATCCGCGGCTACGGCGCCATCATCGACCTGCAAAAGCTCGCCCCGGGCCTGTCGCTGCTGGTGCTGGTGGCCCTGTCCAACCAGAGCGGGCGCGCTGCACAAAAAGCCTTCGAAGCCACCATGCTGGCTTGCCCGGAGGTCTACGAATGCCAACTGATCAGCGGCCACTTCGACTACAGCCTGCGCCTGCGCTGCCGGGACATGGAGCACTATCGGGTGCTGAGCGAAAGCTGGATGAATGACGACGCGTTGCACATCGACAAGCTGGTGGCCCATCCTGAGCTGGCGTCAATCAAGTGCATGGCGCCACAGATCGGGCAGTAACCCGGTAACTACAGTGCTTCGCTGCATTCAATAGGCTGGCCGTTTCCTTGCAATGGAGCACGGCCCATGCCTCAAGCAATTACTGAAAGTCGACAAGCAGCTCGTGAAACATTGTGCACGACGTTGACCTAGGCCATCAGCGAAGCTAACCCTCAAACCTTCGTGCCCGATACTTGAGGCACCCGCCCCATGCAGGCCACCTGCACGGCCCCCCCTCCCAAGGACTTGGCAAGCGGCTTGCACCGACCAAGCGGACGCTGGCCAGGTCCCGAGCCGATTTCGCCGTTGCGCCTGGGCAACCACACAGCGCGTGCACCGGACTAGAGCCCGGCCAGCGTGAATGCCCCATAACTGGTCAGACCGGTAAGGCCAAAATTCCTTGCAAAGTCGGATTTTTCGCGCTTTCATGACTCCGCGCTGAACAAACCGGTAAGACCACAATAATTAAGTCCTGCGCTCTTTCGCCCCGTGCGGCACCGAAGCAAGGACACCGATCTGAGATCTCTCCCATGCTCAAATGGTGCTCGCGTTCGATCTTCCTGCAAGTTGTGCTCGGCCTCGCCCTCGGCATCGCCTGCGGCCTCAGCTTCCCCGACCTGTCCCTGCAGCTCAAACCCCTCGGCGACGGCTTCATCAAGCTGATCAAGATGCTCATCGGCCTGATCGTGTTCTGCGTGGTGGTCAGCGGCATTTCTGGCGCCGGCGACCTGAAGAAGGTCGGGCGCATCGGCCTGAAATCGGTGATCTACTTCGAAGTGCTGACCACCATTGCCCTGGTCATCGGCCTGGTGTTCGCCTTCAGCAGCGGCATCGGTAGCGGCGCCAACATCCACCTCGACCAGCTGTCCAGCGCCGATGCCAGCAGCCTGGCCGAGCGCGGCCAGCACATCCATGGGGCCACGGCGTTCTTCATGGACCTGATCCCGACGTCAGTGGTGGGTGCCTTCGCCGACAACAATATCCTTCAGGTGCTGCTGTTCTCGGTACTGTTCGGCAGTGCCTTGAACCTGGTGGGCGACTCGGCCGCCGGCATCTCGCGGCTGATCAACGAACTGAGCCACGTCATCTTCCGCATCATGGGCATGATCGTGCGCCTGGCACCGATCGGCGTGTTCGGCGCCATCGCCTTCACCACCAGCAAGTACGGCCTGGAATCGCTGCAGCACCTGGGCGGCCTGGTGGCATTGTTCTACCTGACCTGCGCCGGTTTCGTGCTGATTGTGCTGGGTACCGTGATGCGCGTGTCCGGCCTGAAGCTGTTGCCGTTCATCAAGTACCTGCGTGAAGAGCTGACCATCGTCCTCGGCACCGCTTCGTCCGACGCCGTGCTGCCGCAGATCATGCGCAAGCTGGAACACCTGGGCATCGGCAGCTCCACCGTCGGCCTGGTCATTCCCACCGGCTACTCGTTCAACCTCGACGGTTTTTCCATCTACCTGACCCTGGCCATCGTGTTCATTGCCAACGCCACCGGCACACCGCTGGAGATGACCGACCTGCTGACCATTCTGCTGGTGTCGCTGGTGACCTCCAAGGGGGCTCACGGCATCCCAGGCTCGGCGCTGGTAATCCTTGCCGCCACCCTGACCGCCGTGCCGGCGATCCCGGTGGTGGGCCTGGTGCTGGTACTGGCGGTGGACTGGTTCATGGGCATTGGCCGGGCGCTGACCAACCTGATCGGCAACTGCGTGGCCACCGTCGCCATAGCCCGCTGGGAAAAGGACATCGACCTGGAACGTGCGCATAACGTGCTCGATGGCAAACCCGGCTTCGCCCCTGCGCCACGCAAGCAAGCCAACCCCCATCAACAGCAATTCTGAGCGAACGTGGCCGGCGCTGACGCCGGCCCTTGCAGGAGCGAACCGTGATCAGCTCATCGACCGTCGTCAACTCAGTGGTGGAAAAACTGCGCCAGGCCCTGGCCCGCGGCCAGTGGCGCTCCGGCGACATGCTGCCCGGGCAGCGCGAACTGGCTGAGCAACTGGGCATCAGCCGCCCCAGCCTGCGCGAAGCGGTGACTGTGCTGGAAACCCTGGGCCTGGTGCGTGCGTTGCCAGGCAAGGGTGTGCTGGTACTGGATGCCGATGCCGTGCCCCAGGACCCAGCCAGCGAAAGTGCCGCAGCGGCCAGCCTGGCCGATGTGCTGGAGCTGCGCTACACCCTCGAACCGTTCATCGTCGGGCTGGTCGCGCAATCGGCGAACAGCCAGGACATCGGCCAGCTGCGCCTGACCCTGATGGACATGCGCGAAGCCCTGGAAGCCGATGACAGCGAAGCCGGGGCCAAGGCTTACATCGCGTTCCACGAGGCGCTATTCGCCCTGACCACCAACCCGATCTTCCAGAGCGTGGTGCAGCAGACCGGCAACGCCCTCAAGCAGAGCGCCAGCATGCTGCGCAACTCGCCCGAGCACCTGGCCGCACGGCTCAAGGAGAATGAAGCGGTGGTGCGCGCCATCCGCGAACGCAACAGTGCCCTGGCCAGCGCCCAGATGCGCCAGCACATTCTCGCCGAAGGCCAGCGCATGGGCATTCAACTCAATATCCCGGACGACCAGCCCGGCCAATGACCCTTGGAGAGCGACCATGACCGCCTGCGCCCACGCCGCCCCCCGCCTGCCTGCCCTGCTCGCCGCTGGCGAGACCCGCCTGTCGGCCGAGCAGATCTACCCGCGCCTGTTCGACGCGATCCTCGAACAGCGCCTGCCACCTGGCAGCCTGCTGCCCGAACAGGCCCTGGGGAATGCCTTTGGCGTCAGCCGCACGGTGATCCGCCGGGTGCTCGGGCGCCTGTCGGACCAGCAAGTGGTGGTGCAGCGCCCCAGCCACACTGCCCACCTGGCTGCGCCCGACCCGCAGCAGGCGCGCCAGGTACTCAGCGCCCGGCGCCTGGCCGAAACCACCCTGATCAGCCTGGCCGCGCAACGCGCACGGCCGGTGCAGGTTCGCCAGCTGCGCCAACTGGTCGAGCGCGAGCGCCAGCACCACGAACGCGGTGAGCGCTGCGCCGCAATCCGCCTGGGTGGCGAGTTTCACCTCAAGCTCGCCCAGGTGGCGGCCAATGCGCCGCTGGCGCGCTTCCTCAACGGCCTGGTACCCATGACTTCGCTGATCATCGCCCGCTATGAATCGCCTTGCTGCGACCACTGCGCCTGGGAGGAACACGCCGCGATCATCGATGCCGTGGAAGCCGGTGATGCGGAGGCGGCCCTGGCGTTGATGCATGATCATCTCGACCGACTGGAAGACAAGCTCGAGCTGGACTGACCACGGCCGATAGGCTGCACGGCAGCCCCCTGAGCTGCGCCCTATACTCGGGTGACCACCCCGCCTCTACCCCCGGGAGGCAGCCGAGTGAGCCGACGATTGCTGGTCCTGCTGTGCCTCTTGCTGGCTATCGCCGGCTGCGCAGGCAAACGCCCGCCGGCCCCGCCCCCGCCAGCGGTGCTCGACCCCGCCAGCTGGCAGCGCATCGACCAGGAGCTGATCGAGGCCTCGGTCGGCGCGGCCGGCTCGGCCAACGACTATGCACGGCGCTCGATGCGGGTATGGAAGGAACAGGTGCAGCAACGCACCGAAAACGACTTCATCCCGTGGTTCACCGGTTACTGGACCCAACAATGGCTGACCATGAAGGTGGCCTGGTACAAGCTCGACAGCGGCGAAGGCCGCGAGCCTGCAGAGAAGCGCCTGGCGTTGTACCTGCAGGAGCAGTACCACGAGCGGGTGATCGAACCCGTGGCCGAACAGATCAACCCCGAAGGCATCCGCGATCGTGCCTGCGAGCTGTACGTGCAACTGTTCGGCCAGCAACTGCCAGCGATCATCCAGCGCTACCATGCGCCGCCCGAGCAGTTCAGCCAGCGCCTGAATCGCATCCCGGCGATCAACCTGGGGCCGCCACCCGCCCGCAATGCCTCGCTCTATCAATTGCTGCGGGCCAAGCCGCTAGAGCAGCAACCAGCCTGGCTGGCGTTGCGCGAGCACTTGCACAAGCAGGCCGCCAAAGGCCCGGGGAAAACCGATGTAAGCTTGTCGTCCGTGGCCACCAATGCCAGTGAGAAGCTCGGCGCCACCCTGGCGCCTCGCGGCATCGCCAGTGCCGTCGCCAGTGCCGTGGGCAAGGTGGCCGGCGCGATGATTTCGATCGCGGCGACCGGCTACGGCATCATGTCCCACAACCGTGACCAGCCGCAGATGGTCGAGCAACTGCGGGTCATCCTCAATGTCGCGCTCAACCAGGAATGGCAGGAGCTGATGGAGAACCGTCAGAGCGGCGCCCTGGCGGGGGTGTACTACTTGTCGGGGCAGGTCGAGGACAGCCTGCTGGCCACCGCGCCCCAGCCATCCATGGAGCAGCAGACACCGCAGCGGCCAGCACCAGCCGCCCAGGAATCATTGCTGATTCGCCTACCCTAGCTACTCATGCCAACCAGCATCAGGCTGCGGCCATGGCCGAAGCCGGCAAACCAAAGATCCGGTCGAACGCCCAGTTGTAGGCGAAGGTGTAGCAAGGGATCAGAATGATGAACGCCAGGTCCACCAGCAACGCCTCCACCAGGCTCATGTCCAGCCACCAGGCAATCAGCGGAATCAGGTACACCACCAAGGTCAGCTGAAAACCGATGGCATGCGCCACCCGCCGCGCCACACTGCGCCCACGGGTGGCCTGGCGGCTCTCCCAGTACTCGAAGAGGCTGTTGTAGATCAGGTTCCAGAGCATGGCGATGGTGGTGATCATCACCGCCAGCGGCCCGGTGTGCGAAGCCTGGGTATCGGACAGGTAGGCCAGCCCCAGCGTCGACATGCACAGGCCGATCAGTTCATAGGCGGTCACGTAGATCAGTTTGCGTTTGACGCCCTGCACGGGTTACCTCATGGGTCGATTTCAACAGCGCAAGGATGATTCACCTGGCTTGACAGGAAAAGTCAGCAGCCTTCAGATTGACTGACAGGAGGCGCACATGAACTTTTCCAGCGACAACATCCAGCTGTTTCTCGCCGTGCTTGACCGCGGCTCGTTTTCCGCCGCTGCCCGCGCCTTGCACCGGGTGCCCTCGGCGGTGAGCATGGCCATCGGCAACCTCGAAGCCGAGCTGGGCTACACGCTGTTCGAGCGCGGCTCGCGCGAAGTCCGCGCCACCGCCCAGGCGTTGGCACTCGAGCCCCATGCACGGCTGATCGCCGAGCAACTGGGCTTGCTGCAGGTGCACGCGCTGGAACTGTCCCAGGGCCTGGAAAGCAGCCTTACCCTCGCTGTGGTCCCGGATATCGACCATCGGCCGTTGCTCGCCGCCATCGCCAACCTCGGCGCCCGCTACCCGTTGCTCGACATCCAGTTGCTCAGCGCTCCCCAGGAAGAAGCCCTGCAGTTGCTCGACAGCGGGCGCGTCGACCTGTGCCTGGCCTTTGCCGGCCTGCAGGTCGATGCCCGGCGCAGTTTCCAGCACATCGGCATGGAAACGCTGGTGGCCACCTTGTCACCCACCCACCCGGCCCTGCTCGAAGGCCGTATCCACTACCTCGAGGACCTGGTCAATGTGCGCCAGATCCTGGTCCGCAGCCGCGACCTGCCACTGCTCGACCCACGCCCACTGATCGGCGCCACGCACTGGTCCACCGACAGTTTCGACCTGGCCCTGCAGATGGTCGAAGCCGGCCTTGGCTGGGGCGACCTGCCACTGGCCCGGGTCGCGCCGCTGGTCGCGGCCGAGCGCCTGGTGCGCCTGCAATTTGGCAATACCCGCAACGAACTGCAGCTGCCAATCCATGTTTTCTGGCGCAAGCAGCACCCGCTGCACCAGGGCGCTCGCCTGCTGATCGAGCTGCTGGCCGCGGGCTAGCCCACCGTCCGTCGTCGGTGTGCCAGGCAAATAGCTAATTGTTTCAACCTTTTACCAAGCGCGCCGATAACACGTAGGACAGGACTCGCCTTTTCGCCACAAGCACGCGGCGCCCTTCCCATCCTTGGCTCAAGGTCTCGAAACATGAACCTGAAATTTCGCCACAAGATCCTTCTCAGCGCCTGCGGTGTCGTGGTGCTGGCCTTTGCACTGTTCACGCTCTACAACGATTACCTGCAACGCAACACCCTTCGCCAGAATATCGAATCGTCCGTGCAACAGTCTGGCGCGCTGACTGCCAGCAGCGTGCAGAACTGGATGAGCGGGCGCATCCTGGTGCTGGAAAACCTGGCGCAGGACATTGCCGAACAAGGGGCAGGAGAGACCCTGGGCGGGCTGATCGAGCAGCCTTCCTATACGCGAAATTTCCTTTTCACCTATCTGGGCCAGGCCAACGGCGCCTTCACCCAGCGCCCTGACACACAGATGCCGGCCGGCTACGACCCTCGCCAGCGGCCGTGGTACAGCAGCGCGGCCAGCGCCGGCCAGACTGTGCTCACCGCCCCCTACCAGGGCGCAGTCGGTGGCCTCATGGTCACCATCGCGGTACCGGTGAAAAGCAAGCGTAACGGCGAGCTGATCGGCGTGGTCGGCGGTGACCTGACCCTCGACACCCTGGTCGAGATCATCAACTCGGTCGACTTCGGTGGCATCGGCCACGCCTTCCTCGCCGACAGCAGTGGCCAGGTGATCGTCAGCCCGGACAAAGACCAGCTGATGAAGAACCTCAAGGACATCTACCCCGGCAGCGGCCTGCGGGTGGCCGCTGGCATGCAGGACGTCACCCTCAACGGTCAGGAACGGCTGATCTCGTTCGCCCCGGTGGCCGGCCTGCCGTCGGCGCAGTGGTACATCGGCCTGTCGATCGACAAGGACAAAGCCTACGCTGCACTCAGCCAGTTCCGAACTTCAGCGATCATCGCCATGCTCATCGCCGTGGTCGCCATCGCCGTGCTGCTGGGCCTGCTGATCCCGGTGCTGATGCGCCCGCTGACCACCATGGGCCGCGCCATGCGTGACATTGCCGAAGGTGAAGGCGACCTGACCCGCCGGCTCGAGGTGCAGCACAAGGACGAATTCGGCGAACTGGCCAGCTCGTTCAACCGCTTCGTCGAGCGTATCCACACCTCGATCAGCGAAGTCTCTTCGGCCACCCGCCTGGTGCACGACCTGTCGGAAAAAGTCGTCGACGCCTCCAACGCCTCGATCATCGGCTCCGAAGAACAGAGCATGCGCACCAACAGCGTGGCCGCGGCCATCAACCAGCTGGGCGCGGCGACCCAGGAAATCGCCCGCAATGCGGCCGACGCCTCGCAACACGCCAGCGGTGCCAGTGAACAGGCCCACGGCGGCCGTGAAGTGGTCGAGCAGGCGATCAGCGCCATGACTGCACTTTCCCAGCGCATCAGCGAATCGTGCCAGCAGATCGAAACCCTCAATGCCAGCACCGATGAGATCGGCAAGATTCTCGACGTGATCAAGGGCATTTCCCAGCAGACCAACCTGCTGGCGCTCAACGCCGCCATCGAAGCCGCCCGCGCCGGTGAGGCCGGACGCGGCTTTGCCGTGGTCGCCGACGAGGTACGCAACCTGGCACACCGCACCCAGGAATCGGCCGAGGAAATCCACCGCATGATCACCAGCCTGCAGGTGGGCTCGCGTGAGGCGGTGCACACCATGAATACCAGCCAGGTATCGAGCGAACAGACCGTGCAGGTGGCCAACCAGGCCGGTGAACGCCTGGCCAGTGTCACCGAGCGCATCGGTGAAATCGACGGCATGAACCAATCGGTGGCCACCGCTACCGAGGAGCAGACCGCAGTGGTCGAGAGCCTGAACCTGGACATCACCCAGATCAACGCGCTGAACCAGCAAGGGGTGCAAAACCTCAACCAGACCCTGCAGCATTGCGACGCGCTCGCTCAACAGGCCGGGCGGCTGAAGCAGCTGGTGGGCAGCTTCCGCATCTGAGGGGCGCCTTTGCGTAGGGTTTGAGGCTTTTGTTGGGGCCGAAATCGAGCGCCGCCCGCGCGGCGCTCGATCTCCCAGGCGCCGGCAATCACCAGCCAGGCCCCCACCAGCTATCACGGTTATAACCTAATAACGAACAAGTCTATTTGGCTATAAAAACTCCCTATATGCTGGCACCCATCCGATAACGGGCAAAGCTGGGCAGTCGAGTAGCGTATGGATGTAGGTTCTTTCGGTTTCACCATTGCCGGACTGGTTGTGGGTTTCATCGTCGGCATGACCGGCGTCGGCGGTGGCTCACTGATGACCCCGATCCTGCTGTGGTTCGGCATCAACCCGGCGACTGCCGTGGGCACCGACTTGTTGTATGCGGCGATCACCAAGGGCAGTGGCGTCTGGGTGCATGCCCGGCAGAAGAACATCGACTGGAAGATCACCGGCCTGCTCAGCCTCGGTAGCGTACCGGCGGCAGCCCTGACCCTGTGGTTCCTCAGCACCCTGCACACCGACACCACGGCGCTGAACGCCATTATCAAGCAGGGCCTGGCGGTGGTGCTGATCCTCACCGCCCTGGCAATCCTGTTCAAGTCGCGCCTGCAAGCGTTCGCCAGCCGTCATGCAGGTGACCACTATCACCTCAGCGACCGCAGCCTGAATGTTCTCACTGTGCTGACCGGCGTACTGCTGGGCGTCATGGTCACCCTGACCTCGATCGGCGCCGGCGCCCTGGGCACCGTGGCGCTGTTCCTGCTCTACCCGTTCCTGGCCACCCGTCGCCTGGTTGGCACCGAAATCGCCCATGCCGTCCCCCTGACCCTGGTTGCCGGTATCGGCCACGCCGGCATGGGCAACATGGACTGGTCGCTGCTGGGTTACCTACTGCTGGGCTCGCTGCCGGGCATCTACCTTGGCAGCCACCTCACCGGGCGGATCTCGGATCGCGTCCTGCGCCCTTGCCTGGCGACCATGTTGCTGCTGATCGGCTACAAGCTGGTGTTCTGATTTGGCAACCGGCGCTTGCTCAACCCAGACGCAAGCGCCACTGCCCGGCAAAGCTCAACTCGACCCGCGACAACGGCAGCACATCGATACGCTGTGCGGCAGCCAGCGGGCATTCCAGCACCGCCACCAGTGCAGCGCGGATCACCCAGGGGTGAGTCACCGCCAGCCACTCACCCGGCCTGTCGAAGGCCATCAACCATGCCTTTACACGCTCGCACACCTGGGCAAACGACTCACCGCCAGGGGGCGCACTGAGCGGGTCGTCGAGCCACAGCGCCAACGCCTCAGGCTGCTCGGCCTGCAACTGTTTGAGTGGCAAACCCTGCCAATCGCCAAGCGCGCAATCGGCCAATGCCGGTACGCTCTGCACCTGCGATGAGAGGCGCAGCGCCGTTTCCTGAGCGCGCCGCTCAGGCGCAGCCAGCAGCTGCATGCCGGGAGTAGACGCCAAGGACTCGAGGGCCAAAGGCAAAATGCCGTCGTCGGGCTGCGCCAGGCGCGCGCTTTTCTGGGCCGGGGTCAGGGCATGGCAGAGCAAGGTCAGGCGTACGGCTTTCACCAAGGCGTTCTTCATTAAAAGTCAGGCCGACTGGTTTAACATGCCAGCCACTTTTTTACCGCAACAAAGTCACGCCAGGGCGGAACGTCGAGTTAGCATCGCCACTCCTACCTAGGCGAAATGCCACCAGAGCCAGATCGATGCCCACCACTACGCCCAGCCCTTTGCTGCTCGCCCTGCGCGAAGGCACCCGTGACTGCCACAAGTCGCTGGAGGCGCGCCTGCCGTTCTTCAGCCCAGGCTTCGATAGCGCTGACTATCGGCGCCTGCTGCAGGCCTACTACGGTTTTCACCTTCCCCTGGAACATCGCTTGAGCGATTACCAGGGACGAGAGCGCCACAAGGCCCCAACCTTGGCCCGCGACCTGCTGGCCCTGGGCCTGAGTGAAGCCGACATCGGCGCCCTGCCGCTGTGCCAGGCACTGCCGGCCATCCGCGACGAGGCCAGCGCACTGGGCGTGATGTACGTGCTGGAGGGCTCGACCCTGGGTGGCCAGGTGCTCAAGCGGGCAATGGCCGAGCGGCTGGGCATCGGCCACGACAGCGGTGCAGCCTTTCTCGACGTGTATGGCGAACGAACGGGCAGCTACTGGCGAAGCTTCCTGGAGCGGCTTGGCCGGGCACCGGCTGCAGAACAGGCCACAACAATGCAGGCCGCCATCGACACCTTTACCCGCTTCGAAGCGTGGCTGGACCATCGCGGTGTCCTGCACTAGCGACTGCCGTTTGCCCTGATCGGCGTTTTCAGCTGCTCGCGAGCGACCCTGACCATCCATTGGCCAGTCATCCTTGTAGTTGAAAGGTACGATTTCAGGTACAACCCACAGACGCTTCACGTCGACCCACTCCCTCAACGAATCCCTTGCCCATGCTCCCAGCCGCACTGATCTTCCTGTTCACCCTGACCCTGGTCATCTGGCAACCCAAGGGCCTCGGCGTCGGCTGGAGCGCCAGCCTTGGCGCCGTGCTGGCGCTGTTGTTCGGGGTGGTCTCGGTGCAGGACATCCCCACCGTGTGGGCGATCATCTGGAACGCCACCGGCACCTTCATCGCCCTGATCGTCATCAGCCTGTTGCTGGATGAGGCCGGTTTCTTCGAATGGACAGCGCTGCACGTGGCACGCTGGGCGCGCGGCGACGGGCGCAGGCTGTTCGCTTTCATGGTACTGCTGGGGGCTGCAGTGTCGGCATTGTTCGCCAATGACGGGGCAGCGCTGATCCTCACCCCGATCGTCATGTCGATGCTGCTGGCCCTGCGTTTCTCACCCGCAGCAACCCTCGCCTTCGTCATGGGTGCCGGTTTCATTGCCGACACCGCCAGCCTGCCGTTGGTCGTGTCGAACCTGGTGAACATTGTTTCAGCGGACTACTTCGGCCTCGGTTTCAATGCCTACGCTTCGGTGATGGTGCCGGTGAACCTGGTGGCGGTGGCGGCCACGCTGCTGGTGCTGGGGTTGTATTTTCGCCGTGACATCCCGGCCCGATACACTGCCGAGGACCTCAAGCTACCGGCCCTGGCCATCCGCGATCGCGCTACCTTCCGCGTCGGCTGGGTAGTGCTTGTGGGCCTGCTGGCCGGGTTGTTCGTGCTGGAGCCGCTTGGCATCCCGGTCAGCGCCGTGTCCGCTGCGGGGGCGCTGGTGCTGTTCGCGGTGGCTGCGCGCGGCCACGTCATCATGACCCGCCGCGTGCTGCGCGAGGCGCCGTGGCACATCGTGGTGTTCTCGCTGGGCATGTACCTGGTGGTCTACGGGCTGCGCAATGCCGGCCTGACCGACTCGCTGACCCAGGTGCTGAACGGCCTGGCTGGGCATGGCCTGTGGGCTGCATCGCTGGGCACCGGGCTGATTGCCGCGCTGCTGTCTTCGGTGATGAACAACCTGCCCAGCGTGCTGATCGGCGCACTGTCGATCCACGCCAGCGAGGCGCACGGCGTGGTCCGCGAGGCGATGATCTACGCCAACGTGATCGGCTGCGACCTGGGGCCGAAGATTACGCCGATCGGCAGCCTGGCGACCTTGCTCTGGCTGCATGTGCTGGCGCGCAAGGGGGTGACGATTGGCTGGGGGTATTACTTCAAGGTTGGCGTGCTGCTGACAGTGCCGGTGCTGCTGGTGACCTTGGCGGCGCTGGCAGTGCGGCTGAGCATTTAAGATCGCCGGGGCTGCTGTGCAGCCCCCGGCGATCTCGAACCCAACCACCCTCTCAGCAACCCCTCGATACAACCTCCCGCTTCTTGATCTCAGGTAGGCAAAGCAAAATATCTACGTCAAAGACGTAGGGTTGCAGTAGGCTGACGATCATTGAAGCGCCACTATTCTCCAGGCAATGGCCCAACTACTGGAGCGAGGAAGAGCACGGGGCATTCATGTCCTATCTGGCCAACGACCCTGACGTATGCCGTCGGGGGCAGCGCGGTCTCTTCTGCACATTGCGGCTTCTCGCCCGGATGTGTTTCGTGAGGTTCTTCAGGCGCGCTGATTGGCTTGCGCCCCTCGCCTCACCAACCCCTACAAAACCAGAACGGGCCGGATCTGCGGCCCTATCAACAATCACCTATCCCTTTTCCGGACCTTGGAGCACAGCCCCAGCCACGTGTGGCTTAGATAGGACTAGCAAAGCCAGCGTTTTGCCATCGCGCTGTCCAGTTTTGAGTCACCGTGCCGGAATGGTCCAAAGCTGCTCAAATATCGTGGTAAACCCCGCACTCATCAATTCCCGCCGCATCGCCCACTGCGCCGCCGCCGGCACCGCTGCACTGCGCAGCGTCCCCCTCCCCCAGCGCCCGTTGACGCCGTCGATCACCTGCATCACCCGCTCGGCCTTCACGCTCTGCGTCGGGGTAAACAGATCAGCGGTCACCTCCCCACGCTGGCACAATTCCATCAGCAACACCTCGGCCTTGCTGTAGCGAAACCCCTCGCGATACACCCGCTCCACCGCTTCCAGCGCCATGCGTGTCAGCAACCGCTCGTCATCGGTCGGGTACGGCAGCTGCACCACCACGCCGTTGGCGTAGCGCGGTTCATCGGGGTTGAACATGCCGGTGCGGATACTCACCCGCATCCGCTGCGCCAATGAGCGCTGCTTGCGCAATTTTTCCGCCGCCCGCATCACGTAGGTGGCCACGGCTTCCTTGAGCGGCGCAAGGTCGGTCAGGCGCTGGCCGAACATGCGGCTGCAGCAGATTTCCTGGCGTGGCGGGTCGACCTCCTCCAGTTGCAGGCACGGCGTGCCGGCCAGTTCGCGGGCGGTCTTTTCCACCACCACGCTGAAGGTCTTGCGCAGCAGGCCAGGGTTCGCGCGGGACAGGTCCCAGGCAGTGCGGATGCCCATCGCTTGCAGGTGTGCCGTAAGCCGTTTGCCGATGCCCCAGACTTCCGACACATCACAGCGTTTCAGCACCCGCTCGTAACGCAGCGGGTCGCGCAGATCGACCACCCAGCCGCTGTGCACCGACCAGCGCTTGGCCGCGTGGTTGGCCAGCTTGGCCAGGGTCTTGGTGCCAGCGATACCGACCCCCACCGGGATGCCGGTGTGCTTGAACACCCTGGCGCGGATGTCACGGCCGAGGCGGTCCAGATCGCCGGGCATACCGGACAGGTCAGCGAAGGCTTCGTCGATGGAATACACCTCCAGCGCCGGGACCATGCCCTCGATGACCGTCATTACCCGCTGGCTCATGTCACCGTACAGCGCATAGTTGGAGGAAAACGCCACCACACCATGCCGACGCAACAGGTCTTTGACCTGGAAGTACGGTTGCCCCATCTTCACCAAAGGCTTGGCCTCGGCGCTGCGAGCGACGACGCAGCCGTCATTGTTGCTGAGCACGACGATGGGCGTACGTTGCAGGTCCGGGCGAAACACCCGCTCGCAGCTGGCGTAGAAACTGTTGCAATCGATCAGGGCAAAAACTGGGGTAGGCTTCATTGCAAACATCATCAATACTGTATTTATATACAGTTAATCACAACGCCTTGCCCATGCCTCTCGCCACTCATCCGATTTGCATCCTGCGCACGCAGTCCTACAGTTTCGAACTGTGACAACCCCATCGAGGCTTCCGATGCACAGTGGCGAAAAGTCCGAACAAGGCAGCACCGCCAAGGCCCTGCCGAAGATTCCTCGCAGCGTCTGGGCGCTGGGCTTCGTGTCGATGTTCATGGACATCTCCTCGGAAATGATCCACGCCCTGCTGCCGCTGTACATGGTCACCGTGCTCGGTACGTCGGTGGTCGCCGTTGGCTTCATCGAGGGTATCGCCGAGGCCACCGCGTCGATCACCAAGGTGTTCTCCGGCGCACTCAGCGACCGCCTCGGCAAGCGCAAGCTGCTGACGGTGCTGGGCTACGGCCTGGGCGCGCTGACCAAACCGGTGTTCCCGCTGGCCTCCGGCCTGGAGTGGCTGACCGCGGCGCGCTTCGTCGACCGCATCGGCAAGGGCATCCGCGGTGCCCCGCGCGATGCGCTGGTCGCCGATGTGACGCCGGCCGAACTGCGTGGCGCGGCATTCGGCCTGCGCCAGACGCTGGACACCGTGGGGGCTTTCCTCGGCCCGTTGCTGGCGATCGGGCTGATGTGGCTGACGGCGAGCCATTTCCAGACGGTGTTCTGGGTGGCGGTGATCCCGGCGTTCGTCGCTGTGTACATTCTCGTTGCCTTCGTCCGTGAGCCCGAGACAGCGCCCAGCGCGCGGCCGGTGCGCTCGCCGCTGGCATGGCACGAACTGGCGCGCCTGGGCCCGGCCTACTGGCGCCTGACCGGCCTGGCCATGCTGTTCACCCTGGCCCGGTTCAGCGAGGCGTTCCTGCTGCTGCGCGCCCAGGATATGGGCCTGGCGCCGTTGTGGGCGCCTGCGGTGCTGGTGCTCATGGCCCTGGCCTATTCGCTGTCGGCCTACCCGGCCGGCGCGCTGTCAGACCGCGTCGGCCGCCGTGGCGTGCTGATGACAGGGCTGGGCCTGCTGATCGCCGCCGACCTGTTGCTGGCCCTGATGCCAGGCTGGGCCGGGCTGGCGCTCGGGGTTGCCGCCTGGGGCCTGCACCTGGGGTTCACCCAGGGCATCTTCGCCGCGCTGATCGCCGACCGTGCACCGGCCAGCCTGCGTGGCACCGCGTTCGGCCTGTTCAACTTGCTGACTGGGGTGGCACTGCTGGGCGCCAGTGTGGTGGCCGGGCTGCTGTGGGATGGCGCCGGGTTCCAGGCGACCTTCCTGGTCGGGGCGGGTTTTGCCGGCGCCACCCTGGTCGGAGTGATGCTGCTGCGCTAAGCCGGTTCATGGCTGCGCACACTGAACGTCACCACGCCCCAGATCATGAAGTCGTCACCCTCCATGAGGTAGCGTGGCGCATAGCGCGGGTTTTCCGAGCGCAGCAGCACTTGCCCGGCGACGTACTGCAGCCGCTTGCACAGCGGCTCGCCATTGACTGCGGCAATCACGATATGACCATGGCGCGCCTCGATCGAACGGTCGACGAGCACCAGGTCGCTATCAAAGATGCCGGCACCTTGCATGCTGTCGCCGTCTATCCTGACCAGATAGATATGGGGTGCCCGAAGGTTGAGCAGCTCGTCCAGCGAGATGGGCTGCTCCATGTGGTCGGCAGCAGGTGACGGAAAGCCCGCCGGGACACGGAACAGATAGCGCGGCACGGCAACACTGCCGCCCGTGATGGGACCCAGGATGAAAGTCATGCGACGGCCTTGATGTTTAGCTGTATGCATATACAGTAAACGCCGTAGTAGGCATCCGGTCAATTTCGCCGCAGGATATTTCGACAAGTGGGGGTAGATGCCATGTGTGGACGCTTCGCCCAGTACCAGGGCCTGGCCGACTACCTGCGTGAACTGGACGCCGAACAGGACGTGATCAGCGGGTACGACAACGTGCCGATCGGCCGCTACAACGTCGCCCCCGGCAGCCGCGTGCTGATCCTGCATCATGCCACCGATGGCCTGCGCATCGATCCCTGCCATTGGGGTTGGGCGCCGTTCTGGGCCACGGGCAAGCGGCCGGCACCAATCAACGCGCGGGTCGAGACGGTGACCTCCGGCAAGTTCTTCAAGGCCCTTTGGCCGCAAGGGCGGGCTTTGGTGATGGCTGACGGCTGGTACGAGTGGGTGGCTGACCCGCATGACCCCAAGCGTAAACAACCCTATTTCATTCGCCTGAAAAACCAGGCCCCGATGTTCATGGCGGCGCTGGCCGAGGTGCGTGCCGGGCGCGAGCCTAACGAAGGCGATGGCTTCGTGATCATCACCGCCGCCAGCGATGCGGGGATGGTCGATATCCACGACCGCCGGCCCCTGGTGCTGAGCCCGGAGCATGCCCGGGCGTGGATCGACCCAGAGGTACCTGCCGACGAGGCCGAACGCCTGGCGCGGGAACAGTGCCTGCCGGTGGAGGCGTTCGAGTGGTTTGCGGTGGGCAAGGAAGTGGGGAATGTGCGCAATGAAGGGGCTGAGCTGATCGTGATGCTGGATACCGAGGATCAGCCCTGAGCTTCGGTTGCCAGTGCCGGCCTCTTCGCGGGTAACCCGCGAAGAGGCCGGCACTGGCAACCCATCTGCTGCACGCTAAGCCAGAACCTCCTGCTGGCGCAGCGACCAGCCGCCCTGCCCATCCACTTCCAGCCGGTGGGTATGGAAGTCGGCCAAGGTGCTGCGATGCCCCACGCTCACCAGCAAGGTCTCGGGCATCTCCCTACGCAGCAACGCATACATCGCATGCTCCAGCCCTTCGTCCATCGCCGAGGTGGATTCGTCGAGGAACACCACCTGCGGCCGGTTGAACAGCACCCGGGCAAACGCCAGGCGTTGCTGCTCACCGACCGAGAGAATGTTCGACCAGTCGCAACTCACCGCCAGCCGCTCGGCCAGGTGCGCCAGGTTGACCTCGCGCAGGGCCTGCTGCATGCGTGCTTCATCCTCCGGCCGGCTGTCGGCCGGGTAGGCAATGGCGGTGCGCAAGTCGCCCAGCGGCAGGTAAGGCCGCTGCGACAGGAACAACGCCTGGGTCCCCGATGGCCGCCGGACTTCGCCCTCGGCATACGGCCACAGGCCTGCCAGGGCGCGCAGCAAGGTGGTCTTGCCGCTGCCCGACGGCCCTTTGATCAGCAGCGCCTGGCCGCCCTGCAGGCGCAGGTCGAGGTCGGCAATCAGTGCATGCCCGTCCGGGCGCAGCACCTGCAGGCCAATGATATCCAGGGCGCGTGGCTGGTCTTTGGTCAGCACCCGTGGCAGCGCACTGGCCTGGTCGTTGGCATTGAGGAAGCCGGTCAAACGGTCGAGGGTGGCGCGGTACTGGGCAAAGGTGTCGTAGGACTCACGGAAGAATGACAGCGAATCCTGCACCTGGCCGAACGCCTGGGAGGTCTGCATCACGTCACCGAGCTTGATCGCCCCGCTGAAGAAGCGTGGCGCCTGCAGGATGAACGGGAACACCACCGCCACCTGGCTGACGCCGAGGTTGAAACCGCTGAACTTGAGGTTCCGGAACACCAGCGCCCAGACGTTGGCGATCAGCGCCCCGAAGCGTCCGAGCAAGGTTGCCCGTTCGACCGGCGCGCCTTGGTAGAAGGCGATGTTCTCGGCGTTCTCGCGCAGGCGCATCAGCGCATAACGGAAGTTCGCCGTGAGTTTTTCGTTGAGGAAGTTCAGGCGGATCAACGGCTGGCCGAGGCGGAAGGCAATCCAGGTGGCGATCAGCACATAAACGTACACCGCAAACACCATCGCCCGGGGTATCTCATACCCTGCGACCGTCAGCGGTGCCGACAGGCCCCAGAGGATGCCGGTAAAGGCCACCAGCGAAACCAGCGCGCTGACCGCGCCCAGGGCCAGCGACACCGAATGAGTGACGAACGCGCTGACGTCCAGTTCGATACGCTGGTCGGGGTTGTCCACCGGCTCGGCGAGGAAACGGCCGCGGTAATAGGCATCGCCTTTCATCCAGTCGCCGGTCAGGCGCTCGGTCAGCCACACCCGCCATTGAATGCTGAACGCCTGGGTCACGTAGAAGGTGAACAGCGAACGCAGCACATGGATGGTGGCCAGCACTGCGAACACCCCCAGCAGGTACCAGAAGGCCGTCTGGTCGAGAGCCTGCAGGGCGCTGTAGAAACCGTTGTACCAGAACGAAAACAGCACGTTCAGGCGCACCGAGAACAGCGTCAGCACCAGCAGCAGGCCGAACACCAGCAGCGGGCGCCAGCTGCGGCGGAAGGTGAAGTAAGGGCCCGCCAGCTGCCAGAACTGGCTGCCCCAGCGCGTGTAGCGCACGGCCAGGAAAGCTGCAGCGGTGAAGCCGATGAGGGTGATGAACGAGGCGATTGCAAGCCAGCTCAGGCTCTCTTGCAGGGCCTGGTGCCAGTTCATGTCCATAGAAGATATCCGTGACGAGGGTTTCCGCGAGCGTAGCATTGCGCTGGGATTCGTCTTGCATAAATGACGGACATTTCATTTTCCTGTACTTCCCCTTTCACGGCTTACCCGCGAAAGGGGAAGTACAGGCAAGCGCTAGGCCAGGGCCTCCACCACCTTGGCATCCAGCCCGTCATGACCATGCTCGGCAATCCATTCCGCCAGCTGCCGGCGCATCGCCGGCGTCCAGAAGCTGTACAGATGCTGCCTCACGCCCTGCACCGCCTGCGCCCGGTTTGGCTCGCTGTCGAAGTAGTGGGCAATCTGGTTGGCCATCTTGACCAGATTTTCACTGCTCATCGGCGCACCTCGGCTTTTTCCGCAGTGCGGCGCTCCTTGAGCAGACGCCGCTGTTCGTCACTGAAGTCCTGATAGCGCTTCTGCCATTCCGACGGCTGGAACACCTTCACCACTTCCACCGCCGTGACCTTGTATTCCGGGCAGTTGGTGGCCCAGTCGGAGTTGTCGGTGGTGATCACGTTGGCACCGGACTCGGGGAAATGGAAGGTGGTGTACACCACCCCTGGGGCTACCCGCGTGCTCACCTTGGCACGCAGCACAGTCTGCCCTGCACGGCTGCCGATACCAACCCAATCGCCGTCATGGATGCCGCGGCTTTCAGCGTCGTCGGGGTGGATCTCCAGCCGGTCGGCATCGTGCCACGCGGTGTTGCTGGTGCGTCGGGTCTGGGCGCCGACGTTGTACTGGCTGAGGATGCGCCCGGTGGTCAGCAGCAACGGGTAACGGCTGTTGACCCTCTCGTCGGTGGGCACATAACCGGTAAGCATGAAGCGCCCCTTGCCGCGCACGAACTGCTCGATGTGCATGGTCGGGGTGCCGTCCGGGGCGGCGTCGTTGCACGGCCATTGCAGGCTGCCGTGGCGGTCGATCTCGGCATAACTGACGCGATGGAAGCTCGGGGTCAGGCGGGCGATCTCGTCCATGATCTCGGACGGGTGGCGGTAGTCCATCGGGTAGCCAAGGGCATTGGCCAAGGCCACGGTAGCCTCCCAGTCGGCCTTGCCGGCGAGCGGTTCCATGACCTTGCGCACCCGCGAGATGCGCCGCTCGGCGTTGGTGAAGGTGCCGTCCTTCTCGAGGAACGAGCTGCCCGGCAGGAACACATGGGCGAACTTGGCCGTCTCGTTGAGGAAGATGTCCTGCACCACCACACATTCCATGGCGCGCAGGGCGGCGGTGACATGCTGGGTGTTGGGGTCGCTCTGGGCGATGTCCTCGCCCTGGCAGTACAGCGCCTTGAAACTGCCATCGAGCGCGGCTTCGAACATGTTGGGGATACGCAGGCCCGGATCGGGCTGCAAGGTCACGCCCCACGCCTGCTCGAACTCGGCCCGCACCCCCTCGTTGGAGATATGCCGGTAGCCCGGCAGCTCATGGGGGAACGACCCCATGTCGCAAGAGCCCTGCACGTTGTTCTGCCCACGCAGCGGGTTCACTCCTACCCCTTCGCGGCCAATGTTACCAGTGGCCATGGCCAGGTTGGCGATGCCCATGACTGCGGTGCTGCCCTGGCTGTGTTCGGTCACCCCCAGGCCGTAGTAGATCGCCGCGTTGCCACCGGTGGCGTACAACCGGGCGGCGCGGCGGATCTGCTCGGCGGGCACGCCACATACGGGGCCCAGGGCTTCCGGGGCGTTTTCCGGCAGGCTGACGAAGTCACGCCAGCGGGCAAAGTCCTCGGTTTCGCAGCGGGCGTCGATGAACGGCTGGGCCAGCAGCCCCTCGCTGACGATCACGTGGGCCAGGGCATTGAGCATGGCCACGTTGGTACCGGGGCGCAGCTGCAGGTGCAGTTCGGCACGGGCGTGGGGCGAGTCGACCAGGTCGATGCGCCGTGGGTCGATGACGATCAGCCGTGCGCCCTGGCGCAGGCGGCGCTTGAGCTGCGAGCCAAATACCGGGTGGGCGTCGGTTGGGTTGGCGCCGATCACCAGGATCACATCGGCCTGCATCACCGAATCGAAGCTCTGGGTGCCAGCCGACTCACCCAGGGTCTGCTTCAGGCCATAGCCGGTCGGCGAATGGCAAACCCGGGCGCAGGTGTCGACGTTGTTGTTGCCGAACGCCGTGCGCACCAGCTTTTGCACCAGGTAGGCTTCTTCGTTGGTGCAGCGGCTGGAGGTGATGCCGCCGATGGAATCGCGCCCGTACTTGAGCTGGATGCGGCGGAACTCGCTGGCGGCGTAGGTCACCGCCTCGTCCCAGCTGACTTCCTGCCACGGGTCTTCCAGGCGCTTGCGGATCATCGGCTTGGTGATGCGGTCGGGGTGGGTGGCATAGCCCCAGGCGAAGCGGCCCTTGACGCACGCGTGGCCGTGGTTGGCGCCGCCATTCTTGTCCGGGACCATACGCACCAGCTGGTCGCCCTTCATCTCGGCGCGGAACGAGCAGCCCACGCCGCAATAGGCGCAGGTGGTGATCACCGCACGCTCGGGCTGGCCAAGCTGGACCAGGCTCTTCTCGGTGAGGGTCGCCGTCGGGCAGGCCTGCACGCAGGCGCCACACGACACGCATTCGGAGGCCAGGAAGTTGTCGCCACCGGCTGCCGCTACCCGCGACTCGAAACCGCGCCCGGTGATGGTCAGGGCGAAGGTGCCCTGGATGTCTTCGCAGGCACGCACGCAGCGGCTGCAGACGATGCATTTGCTGGGTTCGTAGTCGAAATACGGGTTGGAGGTGTCCTTCTTCTCCGCCAGGTGGTTGGCGCCGTCATAGCCGTAGCGCACCTCGCGCAGGCCGACCTGGCCGGCAACGGTCTGCAGTTCGCAGTTGCCGTTGGCCGAGCAGGTCAGGCAATCCAGCGGGTGGTCGGAGATGTACAGCTCCATCACGTTGCGGCGCAGGTCGGCCAGGCGCGGGGTTTGCGTGCGCACGACCATGCCCTCGCTGACCGGCGTGGTGCACGAGGCCGGGTAGCCACGCATGCCGTCGATTTCCACCATGCACATGCGGCACGAGCCGAAGGCTTCGAGGCTGTCGGTGGCGCACAGCTTGGGGATGCTGGTGCCAAGCAGGGCGGCGGCGCGCATCACCGAGGTGCCGGCCGGCACGCTGATGCTGCGGCCATCGATATGCAGGCTGACCTGCACGTCGCTGTCACGGGCCGGCGTGCCCAGGTCGGTCTCTGGATCGAAATAGTTGATCACTGTGCGGCCTCCGTGGTGGTCAGCCCGAAATCGGCGGGGAAGTACTTGAGGGCGCTGGCCACCGGGTAGGCGGTCATGCCGCCCATGGCGCACAGCGAGCCGTACTGCAGGGTGTCGCAGAGGTCGCGCAGCAGCAGCGCCTGGTCATGGCGCTCGGTGAAGTCGCTGCTCGCAATCAGCCGGTCGACCACCTCCATGCCACGGGTCGAGCCGATCCGGCACGGGGTGCATTTGCCGCAGGATTCCTCGGCGCAGAACTGCAGGGCGAAGCGCGCCATGCTGGCCATGTTCAGGGTATCGTCGGCCACCACCACGCCACCATGGCCGAGCATCGCGCCCATGGCGGCGAAGGCCTCGTAGTCCAGCGGCGTATCGAAGTGGCTGGGCGGTACCCAGGCGCCGAGCGGGCCGCCGACCTGGGCGGCCTTGAGCGGCCGACCGCTGGCGGTGCCGCCGCCGTAGCCTTCCACCAGTTCGCGCAGGGTCAGGCCGAAAGCGCGCTCCACCAGGCCACCGTGGCGGATGTTGCCGGCCAGCTGGAACGGCATGGTGCCCAGCGAGCGGCCCATGCCGAAATCACGGTAGAACGCCGCGCCCTCGGCGAGGATGGTCGATACCGAGGCCAGGGTAAGCACGTTGTGCACCAGGGTCGGCAGGCCGAACAGGCCTTCGAGCGCGGGCAGCGGCGGCTTGGCGCGGACGATGCCGCGTTTGCCTTCGATGGATTCGAGCAGCGCGGTTTCCTCGCCGCAGATATAGGCACCGGCCCCCACCCGTACTTCCAGGTCGAAGGCCTGGCCGCTGCCGGCCACGTCGCTGCCCAGGTAGCCGGCGTCGCGGGCGATGGCGAAGGCCTGGTTGAGCACGCGGATGGCGTCGGGGTATTCCGAGCGCACATAGATGTAGCCTTTGTCGGCCCCGACAGCGAGACCGGCGATGATCATGCCTTCAATCAGCAGGAAGGGGTCGCCCTCCATCAGCATGCGGTCAGCGAAGGTGCCAGAATCGCCTTCATCGGCGTTACACACCACGTACTTTTGCGCTGCACTGGCGTCACGCACGGTGCGCCACTTGATGCCGGCCGGAAACGCCGCGCCGCCACGGCCGCGCAGGCCGGAGTCGAGCACCGTAGCGACCACGGCGGCGCCGTCCATCGCCACTGCCTTTTCCAGGCCCTTGAAACCGCCATGGGCGCGGTAGTCATCCAGCGACAACGGGCGGGTGATGCCAGCGCGGGCGAACAGCAGGCGTTGCTGGGTTTTCAGGTAGGGGATTGCTTCGACCGGGCCCAGCGCCAGCGAATGCCCCGCGGGTTCACCCGTCAGGGCGTCAAGCAGCGACGGCA
Organism: Pseudomonas vlassakiae; assembly: GCF_014269035.2. Taxonomy (GTDB): domain Bacteria; phylum Pseudomonadota; class Gammaproteobacteria; order Pseudomonadales; family Pseudomonadaceae; genus Aquipseudomonas; species Aquipseudomonas vlassakiae. The sequence continues at coordinate 68,782 of NZ_JABWRP020000002.1, read as the reverse complement.
CGTCTGCCGGGCTGACCGGGCCGAAGCCCTGGCGCCCTTCGCTGCTTTCGCACTCCAGCAGCGGCTCCAGCCAATACAGGCCACGCGAACTGGTGCGTTGAACATCGACGGGCAGTTGGCGACGCGCGGCCTCGGCCTGGATTGCATCGGCGAGCTGATCGGCACCGACTGCGCGGGCGACCGAGTCACAGGGAATGAACAACTTCAGCATGTTTCACCCTCCAGGCAACCGTTCACCAACGCCCGCAGGCGCTCAGGGGTAAGCCGCGCATGCACCTGGCCATCCAGCTCCAGCGCCGGCGAACAGGCACAAGCGCCCAGGCAGTACACCGGGCGCAGGCTGATGGCACCGTCGGCGCTGGTGCCATGGTCATCCAGCGCCAGGTGTTCACGCAGTTGCGCAGCCAGGGCTTCGCTGCCTCGGCTCTGGCACGATTCGGCGCGGCACAGGCGCAAGGTGTGACGGGCAGGCGGTGAGGTGCGGAAGTCGTGATAGAAACTGATCACCCCGCGCACCTCGGCGAGGCTGAGGTTAAGGGCATGGGCGATTTCAGGAACAGCAGCTTCGGGGATGAAACCGACAGCGTCCTGGAGAGCGTGAAGGATCGGCAACAGCGCGCCGGGAGCGTCCTTCTCGCGGGTCAGGATGTTCTGGATTACCGGCAGGTGAAGCAGTTCATCAGGCATACAGCGGACCTCGGCATCACGGACCCTGCCTGAATTATTGTGGAGGGCAGGTATCCGGCGTGTTCTGCTGCGGCACACCGGCCACGTCACGGTGGCGTGGGCGCGGAGGCCTCCTTGCCGATGGCCGTGCGTCTGCGCGCACTGGGCTCATGGGCATCCCACAAGCATGGCAGTTGTGACGCCGTTAGGTTGCGTGCGAGCGACCAGGCGCATCCTGAAACCGACCTCAGGATTCTTGCAGGTGTTTGCTGGCCTCTCAGCCAAGCACCACATGAGGCAAGAACCGTGAACTGTCCTTGGTAATCAACGAATCATCCTCGCGGATGCCGATCCCCGAAGCCCTGCCCCCAACCACCCAGGACCCGATCAGGGTATAGCTGTCGCCAAACTTCGGCAGCGGCGCAAAACCCTGCAGGATGTAAGGCGCATCGTCGTATGGCCCGTCCTCGAAAACCCGCTCCCCCTCGGCAGTGCGGATATCCACGTTGGCCCCTTCCCGCGAGAAATACGGCTTGCGGACCCAGCCCTTGGGCACCGGCAAGTGCGGACTGTGGTCGACAAACGCCGGGAGCAGGTTCGGATGGCCTTCATGCCATTGCCAAAGCAACGGCAGAATGCCTTTGTTGGAAATCAACGCCTTCCAGGGCGGCTCGACGAACTGCGTGTCGCACCCGGCAATCGCCTGGCCGAAGCCCTCGTGGAACATGTGCTCCCAGGCATGCAGCTTGAACAGCCGTGCAATCGCCCGCCCCTGCAGGTCGACGAAACGGCCCTCGCCGTCCAGGCCGATGTCTTCAAGGTCGATATGCCGGGTACGGATGCCGGCATGCTCGGCCATCTTGCGCAGGAAGTCGGTGGTACCACGGTCCTCCAGCGAACCGGAGATGGTCGAAAAATAAAAATCTCCGTGCCCAGGCATCGCTGCAAATGCCTGGACCAGGTCTTCGGCCAGGGTATTGAACTGGCTCGCCTCGGCGGGCAGAACACCCCGCTGAATCTGCTCCTCCAGCCAGATCAACTGGAACGCTGCGGCTTCGTACAGCGAGGTGGGCGTGTCGTAATTGGCCTCGATCAACTTCGCCGGGCCTTTGCCGTCGTAGCTGAAGTCGAAGCGCCCGTAGAGGTGCGCCTGCCCCTCCAGCCATGAGCGGCGTACCAGGTCGAAGAAGGCTGGCGGGATCGCCAGGCGCGCCATCAGCGCTTCGCTTTCGACGATGCGCCCTACCGCGTCCAGGCACATCGCGTGCAGTTCTGCGGTCGGGGCGTGCAGGTCATGCATCACCTGGGCTTCACTGAACTGGTAGTACCCACGTTCATCCCAGTAGCGCTCACCGTCGATCGTGTGAAAGGCAAAGCCCTCGCGCAGGGCTGTCGTGCGCCAGTCGGGACGCTCCGCCAGTTCGACCTTGCGCATGCCTAGCCCCCGAAGAAACTGCCGGATCTGCCGCCCCAACCACTGCGCGCAGTGGCCTGGCTGCCAAAGCCACCACGCGTGACCGAGGCGGAAGTCGCCGAACGCGACTCGTTGCGGCTTGAGCCGCCGTAGCCGCCTCCACCCCCTCCGCCACTCGATGAGCTGTTGCTCTCTTCGTCCTGCTTCACCCGCTGAATACCGCCACCCGTGGCACCGTAACGCTGGCCAAGCAAGCCGTGCCGCTGGCCTGTACCGTCGCGGTAGGCATACAACGGTTGCGCGTTGTAGTGACGGCCGGCGCTGTTGCCCATCTGCGCAAGCAGCATGCCAGCCACTGCGGCGGTGGCCACATGGCCATAGCCACCGCCCTGGGCATAGCCCGCATCGAGCTGAGACTGCGTCACCTCAGCGCTGGTCTGCAGTTCGAAGCCACTCATGCGCGGCATGTAGCGCCCACCAACGGTGATCTGGCAACCGTCCGGGGTGAACTGCGCCTCGCACTCCGCTTTGGTGAAAAATGTCGGTGCATTGCGCTGGTAATCCGCCAGCGCCCGCTTGAAGGCATCGTTGCAAGCGGGTTCCGGCACCTGGTCGGCGACGCAGGCGGCAACGCTGTCGTAATTGCTTTGCTGGGTGACCGTGTACAGCTCTTCCTGCGGGCCGCAAGCGGTCAGCGCCAGTGGCAGCGAACCGGCCAGCACCAGCTTGACGGAGCTGCGTCGAACAGGGGGCTTCATGGGGGCTCCTTGCATGTCAGGCCGCCGGCGTCATGCAGGCCGAGTTGAGGAAGCCGACGCTGATTGCCACGCTGGCCGCGTATATGGCCGCAGCCAGTTCACCCTTGGCGATGCGCCTGGACAGGTCGCGCAGTACCAGGCTGGTGAGGCCGAAGGCGAGCAACTGCACCACGGCTGCGATCACCACCCAGGCGACGAAATCCAGAATGCTCACGCTGTAGGCGATGATGTTGCTGGCTGGCAGCGAGAAGCCGATCAGCGAGCCCCCGAGGGCGATGGCCGCCGCCGGATTGTTTTCGCGGATCAGCGAGAACTCGCGGTGGGGCGTAATGCGCGTGTAGATGAACTGGAACAGCCAGAACAGCAGCAGTGCCACGCTGATATAGAGGATGAAACCGGTCACCGCCGAAGCATTGAGTGACAGGCGAAGCGCGTCGAGCATGGTGAATCCTTGTCAGGTTACGTTGAAGTCCGTGGGGAACAGGGTGACACCCAGCGAGGTGGTGAAGGTGAGCGCACCGTGCTCATCTTCTTCGAGGGAAAACAGCAGAAATTCGCGACGGTCGAGCAGGCCTGTGTCGCGGGCATAAAGCATCGACAGGTGCTGGACGCCATAGCGCGCTTGCGGGCTGACCACCTGCTCATGGAACGGGACCAGTTCAGCCTGCCCTTGAGCCTGGCCCCATTGGCGGGAGTAGAGGCAGCCTTCGTGCGTGTAGATCGGCAGGCCGACCTTGGACAGGCAGCCAACCAGCGCCTGCCGGTGCGCATCGTCGCGCACGGCAATGGCGCTGTGGTAGCCGAACAGCACGGTATCGCCCGGCTGGCTGCCGCGCATCAGCACTTGCAGCCAGTAATCTTCGTCGTCCAGGTAATAACGCAAAAGGCGTACGGACTGGCCAAGGTCGACCTCGCCGCAGGCCCACACCGTTTCCGGGCCGGGGAGCTGAAGTTCAGAGTAACCGTCGAGCAACGGCTCGAGCGTTGGAGCAGGCGTGAAAGTACTGCCAAAACGCAGGTCGAAAGGCGGGCTGGCCCGATTGAAAAGCGACATCAATTACTCCCTGGGGTCGCGGCGTTCCTTGCTGGGGGCGACACCTTAACGGGTTTCAACACCTGGGCCAATACTGACGGTGTGAGCATTCTTTTCGCTGGAAATGTGATGTTACTGCTGGCCTCAGCGCCGGCTTGCCGGCAATGCCCCAGCGTGCTGCGCAGCCCAAGCGACAACACCCTGAGCTTTGTTCAGCGATTCGGACCATTCACGATCCCGGTGGGCGTGGGTCTTGAAGCAATGATTCGTTTAGACTTTTTCCATACTCCGTTAACGTAATTTTCACGATCGGCCCTCTAGCGTCTCTGCCTTCCCGGCAGCCCCCTTTTCTGGCTGCCGCCATGGTTACGAGGCACACGTGGCAAACACCGCATCCCCATCCACGCCCAAGCGCGTGGACTGGGCCGGCCTGGGCTGGCTCCTGCTGTTCTTCTGGTATTTCTCCGGCGTCACCCAGGCGTTGCTGCTGTTCAGCGGTACCACCGGTTTCGCTGGCTTCCGCGATGCCCTGTTCCTCAGCACCCTGTGGTTCGTCCCGGTGCTGCTGCTGCCACGCCTCACGCGCCCCCTCGCCGCCGTGATCGGCGTGGTGTTGTGGGCCGCCTCGCTGGTGGGTTTGAGCTACTTCGGCATCTACCACCAGGAATTCTCGCAAAGCGTCATCTTCGTGATGTTCGAGTCGAACACCGCCGAAGCAGGCGAATACTTCAGCCAGTACTTCAGCATTGGCCTGATGCTCGGCCTGCTGGCCTACACCGTGGGCGCCGTGCTGCTGTGGACCCGCGTGCGCCCGGTCACCCTGCGCCTGCGCAGCCGCATCCCGGTGGTGGTGCTGTTGCTGGTCGCCAATCTGGTGCTGCCGTTCTACAAGCAGATGGTCACCCAGGAACGCAATTTCGCCGACGCCGTGGAGAAAGTGCAGCAACGCATGGAGCCTGCCGTGCCCTGGCAGCTGGTGGTCGGTTACCGCCAGTACCTGCAGCAGCTGAACAACATGCAGAAACTGCTGGCGCAGAACGCCGCCCTGCCGCCCCTGCAGAACCTGCAGGACAGCAGCGGCGACGCCCCGCGCACCCTGGTGCTGGTACTTGGCGAGTCGACCACCCGCGAGCACATGCACCTGTACGGCTACAACCGCGATACCACCCCCAACCTGGATGCCCTGGCCGCCGACAAGAGCCTGACCGTATTCCGCAACGTGGTGACCCCGCGCCCCTACACCATCGAGGTGATGCAGCAAATCCTCACCTTTGGTGACGAGGAACACCCCGACCGCTTCCTCACCGACCCGTCGCTGATCAACCTGATGAAACAGGCAGGCTACAAGACCTTCTGGATCACCAACCAGCAGACCATGACCAAGCGCAACACCATGCTCACCACGTTCTCGCAACAGACGGACGAGCAGGTGTACCTGAACAACCAGCGCAACCAGAACGCCAGCCAGTACGACGAAGTGGTGCTGCCACCGTTCGATAAGGCCCTGAAAGACCCGGCGCCGAAGAAGTTCATCATCGTCCACCTGCTGGGCACGCACATGGATTACCGCTACCGGTACCCGGATGCCTACCAGCACTTCACCGATCGCAAAGGTGCGCCGGCTGCACTGACCGATGACCAGGTGGAAACCTACAACTTCTATGACAATGCCGTGCGCTACAACGATTTCGTAGTGTCGAGCCTGATCAGGCAGTATTCGGCAACCACGCCCAACGGCTTCTTGCTGTACCTGTCCGACCACGGCGAAGACGTCTACAGCTCCGGCAACCACGACCGCCTGGGGCGCAACGAAGGCGCGCCGACCCGGCCGATGTACACCGTGCCGTTCCTGCTGTGGACCTCACCGAGCTGGCAGGCCGAGCACCCGCGAGACCTGGAGTCGATGGCCAACCGCGCCTACAGCAGCTCGCACCTGATTCATACGCTGTCGGACCTGGCAGGGTTGAGCTACGACCGGTACGAGCCGGCCAAGAGCCTGGTGAGCACGCAGTTCACGCCAATGCCGCGCTGGATCGGCGACCCGTACCGCAAGGATGGGTTGCATGAGTTCGACCAACTGCCGCAGGACACGGCGGAAAAGGCTCAACAGACTGCGGCCAATTCCCCGCAGTAACGAGCGGACGGGTATCTACCGTTCTGAAGGCCGATGGCGAGGTCCCAGATCACGCCATCGGCCTTTCCTCAAAACGACTCAACGGGCTTGTTGGCCTCAGCCAGAACCTTATTCGCCTCTAACCGAGGAAACGTAAATCGAATAACCATCCCCGCCTCCGCACCTTGCCCCGCCATCACCAACTCGGCGGACCGAATATTTTCCGGCGCGGCAGCCAACGCACTCACCGCACTGGTTTGCCCTTCAGGGCTCAGCCCTTCGAGAAAGGTGTATGTCAGACTCCCAGATGCCAGAGCGACCTGCTCAAAATTGGAGATCTTCGTCGTCAGTTCTTGTTTGCTTCTCGACTTTCTCGCCGTATCAAACACATCCAGGATCGACTTTTCATCGTTCATGGAAACCAGCGTGAATGAGTTGGAAAGCCCTGCGATAGCTTTGACATACGCGTTCTGATCAAACGGGCTGATCAATGAAACCATCATCAGCTTGTCACCGGAGAAGATCAGCGCGACGGTGAATTTCTCTTCCAGGAAATCGACATCGTCGATACACCTTGCGGTCCCACCGACGTCTTCGGAGCAGTCGTAGTAACCGGCAGCTTCTGTGAATTTTGCGAGCGGGGTTTGGTAGACGTAGTTCTTGAACAGCTTTTCTTCGGCGCAAGCCCCTTGGGCGGAGGCAAGCACGGCGCCGGCAACAAGAATGGATGACGCGACTTTCTTCAGCATGGGGTTCCTTCCTTACTCTGACTGATAGCCCGATGCTATCAGCCCGTTTCATGGCTGTCTTGCGTAATCCCACCCTGGATTGGCTTGTCCCGGCGGATATCACTGAGCCCAAACGGTCATTCCTGATAAACTCCCTCCACCTCCCAGCCACACCGACTCTCTAGCCCCAATGTCCCCAATCTCCACCATACCCGCCCCACTTTCCCGGCGTTTTTCCGTTGCGCCGATGATGGACTGGACTGACAGGCACTGCCGGTTCTTCCTGCGCCTGCTCTCGAAGCACACCCTGCTCTACACCGAAATGGTCACCACCGGCGCCCTGCTGCACAACGACGCCCACCGCTTCCTGCGCCACGACGTCTCCGAGCACCCGCTGGCCCTGCAGTTGGGCGGCAGCGTGCCGGCCGACCTGGCCGCTTGTGCCAAGTTGGCCGAAGAAGCCGGCTACGACGAGGTCAACCTCAACGTCGGCTGCCCGAGCGACCGGGTGCAGAACAACATGATCGGCGCCTGCCTGATGGCCCACCCAGCGCTGGTCGCCGATTGCGTGAAGGCCATGCAGGATGCGGTATCCACACCCGTGACGGTGAAGCATCGCATCGGCATCAATGGCCGTGACAGCTATGCCGAGCTGTGCGATTTCGTGGGTCAGGTGCGTGAGGCCGGTTGCCGGAGCTTTACCGTGCATGCGCGGATCGCGATTCTCGAGGGGCTGTCGCCGAAGGAAAACCGCGAGATCCCGCCGCTGCGCTACGACGTGGCCGCGCAGCTCAAGGCTGACTTCCCGGACCTGGAGATCGTGCTCAATGGCGGGATCAAGACGCTTGCGGAGTGCCAGGCTCACCTTGAAACCTTCGACGGCGTGATGCTGGGGCGCGAGGCGTACCACAACCCTTACCTGCTGGCCGAGGTGGATCAGCAGCTGTTTGCCAGCGAAGCGCCGGTGGTGAGCCGCAGCGAGGCACTGGAGCAGCTGCGGCCTTATATCGTGGCGCATATGGAGAGTGGCGGCGCGATGCATCACATCACCCGGCATATTCTGGGGCTTGGCCAGGGGTTCCCTGGGGCGCGGCGGTTCCGGCAGCTGTTGTCGGCGGATATTCACAAGGCGGCGGAGCCGCTGAAGGTGTTTGATCAGGCGGCGGAGTTGATGCAGGGGCGTTGATCCTCAGGCCTGACACCGACCTGTGGGAGCGGCCTTGTGTCGCGAAAGGGCTGCAAGGCAGCCCCAGCAATCTATGCATTGTCACTAAAATCGAGGGGCCGCTTTGCGGCCCTTTCGCGACACAAGGCCGCTCCCACAGAGGCCAATCGCGTCGCATACATGGGGGTCAGGGAACCTCGCGCCAGCTGCCGACTCGAATCATCACCTTAGGCAATTCCGCCCGGCCCCACTGGCCTCTTGAGCGCCCGTCGGGCCTCGGGTAATGTCGAGTAAATGCACAGGACAGAGCACGCCCATGACCTCCAAGCTGGAACAACTCAAGCAGTTCACCACCGTGGTTGCCGACACCGGGGACCTGGATGCCATCACCCGCCTCAAGCCGGTCGATGCCACCACCAACCCCTCCTTGCTGCTCAAGGCCGCGGCCATCCCGGGCTACGCCGAGCTGCTCAAGCAGGTGAAGGCCGATGCCAAGGGCGATGTCGACCTGGCCTGCGACAAGTTTGCAGTGGCTGTGGGCGCGGGCATTCTCAAGGTCATTCCCGGGCGCATTTCCACCGAAGTGGACGCACGCCTGTCGTTCGATGAGACGGCGCTACTGAACAAGGCACGCAAGCTGACCGCCCTGTACGAAGCCGCAGGGGTGTCGAAAGACCGCGTACTGATCAAGCTCGCTTCCACCTGGGAAGGCATCCGCGCCGCCGAGAAACTGGAAAAGGAAGGCATCCAGACCAACCTGACCCTGCTGTTTTCCTTCGCCCAGGCCCAGGCCTGCGCCGACGCTGGCGTGTTCCTGATTTCGCCATTCGTAGGCCGCATCTACGACTGGTACAAGAAAAATACCGGCCAGGACTACGTCGGCGCCGAAGACCCGGGCGTACAGTCGGTCACTCGCATTTACAACTACTACAAGGCCAATAGTTACGACACCGTGGTCATGGGCGCCAGCTTCCGCAATCTCGGCCAGATCGAACAGTTGGCCGGCTGTGATCGCCTGACCATCAGCCCGGACCTGCTGGACAAGCTGAGCAGCGACCAGGGCGAACTGCCGCGGGTTCTCAAGCCGGGCAATGCTGGTGAAACCAAGCAGGTGCTGGACGAAAGCCAGTTCCGCTGGGCGATGAACGAAGATGCCATGGGCACCGAGAAGCTGGCAGAAGGTATTCGCCAGTTTGCCCGGGACCAGGAAAAACTGGAGAAGTTGATGGCTGAAAAAGCCTGATACATCTAAGGTTTGCCAGGCGGGCGGGAAATGTTCAGCATTTTCCGCCCGTTTCGTTTCAACGGGCTGCAAACGCGTTCCGAACCCAAAGGCAAAATGACCTCATCCCCCTTGCCCCTCGTACTCGCCGGCCCGGTACTGCGCCGCCTTGAACCGCAAAGGCTGGCCATCTGGCTGGTCGGCAGCCAACCCCTGCAACCTGAATTCGTCTTCGACGGCACCGCCAAGGTCGATTGCCAGGTCGTTGCCGTCGGCCAGCACGCCTTCGTTCACCTGTTGGACGTTCACTTCGCCGAGCCCCTGCCGCGCAACGTCGCCATCGCCTATGACCTGCTGATCGACGGCCAGGGCGTTGCCGGCTGGGCCCCGCACCTGCTCTACCCCGGCCGCCAACGCCCCAGCCTGGTGCTGCGTGACCGCCTCGATCAGCTGCTGCACGGGTCCTGTCGCAAACCGCATTACCCGGCCGCCGACGGCCTGCTCTGCGCAGACCGCCTGCTGCAGGCCTGCCAACGCCCGGAGGACCGCCCCGCCGTGCTCTTGATGACCGGCGATCAGGTATATGCCGACGACGTCGCCGGCCCGATGCTGCGGGCCATTCACTCGCTGATCGAACGCCTGGGGTTGTTCGACGAAGTGCTGGATGGCGCAGTCGTGACCGACAGCCAGGCGCTCTACCGGCATGCTGCCAGTTACTACCATCGTGCCGACCTGCTGCCGGCCCAGGCACGCAACGAAACCCTGCGCGAACGCTTCTTCGGCGGCAAGCGCAAACCGATATTCTCTTCCAGCAACGCCGACAACCACCTGGTGACCTTCGCCGAAGTCATGGCCATGTACTTGCTGGTATGGGCGCCCGCGCCCTGGCACCTGGTGGACCTGGGCATGCCTGCCGGCCTGAGCCAGCAAGACCAGGCACGCTACCGTACGGAACTGCCGCTGATCGAAGCTTTCGCCGCCAACCTGGGCGACGTGGCACGGGTGATGGCGCACCTGCCCTGCCTGATGATCTTCGATGATCACGACATCACCGACGACTGGAACCTCTCCGCGCAATGGGAGGAAACCGCCTATGGCCACCCCTTCTCGCGGCGAATCATCGGCAACGCGTTATTGGGCTACCTGCTGTGCCAGGCCTGGGGCAACGACCCGGATGGCTGCAACACGCTGATCGGGCAGTGCCAGGCGCTGAGCCAGCAGCAGGATGAGCTGATCGGTGAGCTCCTGCGCTTCCAGGGCTGGCAATACAGCCTGCCCAGCGAGCCTCCGCTGCTGGTACTGGACACCCGCACCCGCCGCTGGCGCAGCGAGCGCGACCTGGGCAAGCCGTCCGGCCTGCTCGACTGGGAAGCGCTGTGCGAGCTGCAACAGGCGTTGCTGGACCACCCTTCGGCGATCATCGTGTCACCGGCACCGATCTTCGGCGTCAAGCTGATCGAAACCGTGCAGCGGATATTCAGCTGGCTGGGCTACCCGTTGTTGGTGGATGCCGAGAACTGGATGGCCCATCGAGGCGCAGCGCAGGTGATCCTGAACATCTTCCGCCATTCGCGCACGCCAGGGCACTACGTGGTCCTCTCGGGCGATGTGCACTATTCGTTCGTCTACGAGGTGCTGATCCGCCATCGCCAGCGCAGCCCGCATCTCTGGCAGGTGACCAGCAGCGGGATCAAGAACGAGTTCCCACGGCGCTTGCTGGACGTGCTGGACAGGCTCAACCGCTGGCTTTACTCGCCACGCTCACCGCTGAACTGGTTTACCAAGCGCCGGCAGATGGAGGTCGTGCCACGCACGCCCAGCCGCAGCAAGGCCGGGGAGCGGTTATGGAATGGCGCGGGGTTGGGGCAGGTGTTCTTCGATGAGCAGGGGCGGCCGGCGCGAGTGTTCCAGCTGAGTGCGAATGGCAGTGAGGCGACCGAGTTTGCGCAGCGAGAGTGACCAGGCCTGGAGGCCTTGCTGGCCTCCTTCGCGGCTGAAGCCGCTCCTGCAGGGATGTCACCCGTTTTGAAGGCTGGTGTAGCCGCAGCAGGTCAGGTCCGCTCCAGTGCATTCACCAGGTCATGGAAGGCTTCGCGGTTGGAGTCATTGAGCCCCATGAGGATCTTGTGCGCCTCCAGCACCTTGGAGCGCACCACGTCCTCGTTCTGATCCTGCGACGGCAGGTCGGTCAGGCACTCGGGGCGTGGCACCGGGCGATCGACGATGTTGAACACCTGGTCGAAGCCCATCGATTGCAGCAGCCGCGAAATATCCGGGTTGGTGGTAACCACGGTCGGCAACAGGCCCACCTTCTGCCGCGACAGGATCGACAGCTTGGCCAGCAGGCCCAGGGTGGTGCTGTCGATGCTTTCGGTTTCGGTCAGGTCGATGACGATGGTCGAGAAGTTCAGCGCGGTGAAAATCTTCTCGATCGTCGCATCCAGCGCCGAACACAGGGTCAGGCGCACTTCACCGACGAATTTCAGCACAAAGGTACCGCTCTGCTCGGCGAACTGGATTCTACCGGTACTCATTGAAGGTTCCTGCTCAACACCAATAGGGCGATATCATCCGGCATCTCCCCAAGCGTAGCCAATCCGAATCGTTGGCGCAGCCCATCCAGGCTACCCCCCGCCGCCCTGACGATATCCGGCAAGGCAGCTTCTTTATCTTTGAGCGTATGCCCCGGCAAAAGGTCCAGAATGCCGTCGGACATCAGGCTCAGGCTGAACTGCGGTGGCAGCTCGATCACCAGGTCCTGGTAGCTCGCTTCGTCGAACAACCCTACCGGCAGGCCTCGGCCTTCCAGATAGCGGGCTTGGCCGGGGGTAAACAGCACCGGCAGCGGCAGGTGGCCGCCCACGGCATAGGTCAGCAGGCCGGTTTCTTCGTCGATCACGCCACCGACCATGGTCACGTGCTTGCCCAGCTTGCAGTTGATCAAACCACGGTTGATGTGGCTGAGCACTTCCGAGGGCTTGAACTCGCGCAGCTTGCTGTTGCGCTTGAATTCGAACAACAGCCGTGTGGTCATGAACTTCAGCAACACCGTGACGAACGCCGACGACGCGCCGTGCCCGGAGACATCGGCCAGGTAGAAGGCAATGCGCCGCTCATCCACGCGGAAGTAGTCGGCAAAGTCGCCTGACAGGTACAGCGATGGAATGATCTGGTGTTCGAAAGTGAATTCGCCGAGCTTCCAGGGGCTCTCCGGCAGCATGTTCATCTGCACTTGGCGACCAGCGGTCTGGTCCTCCTGCAACAGGTGCAGGCTGGCCTCCAGCTCGCGGTTGGCCGCTTCCAGCTTGTCGCGGTAGCGCTGGTTTTCCAGCACCAGGCGCGAACGGTCAAGCGCCCGGCGTACCGAGTGCTCGAGCACGGCCAAGTCTTCCAGCGGCTTGATCAGGTAGTCGGCGGCCCCCAGGCGCAAGGCCTCGACCGCGTCGCTCATCACGCCGGCACCCGAGACCACGATCACCGGCAACTGCGGCGCACGCTCGCTGATCTGGCGGATCAGTTCGAGGCCGCCCATCTGCGGCATGCGCAGATCGCAGATCACGAGGTCGGGCTGGTGTTCTTCAAAGACCTGGAGCCCCTGCTGGCCATTACCGGCCTGGAGGACGCTGAAGCCACTGTCTTCCAGATAGGCGGCGAGGCTCGCACGGACCACGTCGTCATCATCGATGATCAGCAGCGTTGCACTGATTTTCTGCATGTGGGCGAACGGCGCCGATTTGGGGTGGTGCAGGGGCGTCTGCAAGGCTGACATCCAACTGCTGGAATACTCTGTGGTAACGCTCTCTTGAGTTGTAGGCCAAGAACGCGGCCCAGGCAACCAGTCGAGCTACCTCGTAAGGCGCAGACGGTACTCCCATCCGCCAGGCGTTTCAAGCATACGTCGGTCGAGTTCGCTGCTCTTTACAGGGTAAATCACCGAGAGTTATAAAAACGCCAACCAGTACTACCTATTGGGAAGGATGCAGCATGCCTCATACGCCCTCCAGCCACAGCGAAAAACGCGATTTCATCCGCATGCGCATCGACACCGAGATCAGCCTGCTGCATGAGGGGCAGGTCATCGCGGCGGTCTGCCTGGACCTTTCCAGCGGCGGCATGCAGGTGCAGGCGCCGCAGCAATTCAAGGTGGGTGACCCCTTGGAAGTGCGCATCGAATCCGATCACCCCGCACTCAAGGGCTTGCATGCCAGCACCGAAGTGGTGTGGATCGCCAATCAACCCGGCGGGCAGCAGAAATTTGGCCTGCGCATCCTGGCCATGCATTGAGCTGAAATGAAAACGGCGACCCGAAAGTCGCCGTTTTCATGCCTGCCAGGATCAGAAGTCGTCTTCGACTTCGCCATCCTTGACCTTGAACTCGCGGTTCTGCAGGTAGGCATTGCGGATGAAGATGTACTTGTCTCCCTGGATCAGCTTCTCGGCCGACAGCAGGCTGGCGCGCGTGTCGACCACGTTGAGGGCGAAGATCGAATTGCGCACCGGCACATCGTTGATGTAGCGGTAGGGTTCGGTATAGGAGTCCGGGTACTTGGCCAGGCCGTCACGCACGGTGCTCGGGCCGAGTAGCGGGATCACGACGTATGGACCGCTGGGCACGCCCCAGTGACCGAGGGTCTGGCCGAAGTCTTCGTCGTTGCGCTGCAAGCCCATCTTGCTGCCGACATCGAAGAAGCCACCGATGCCGAACACGGTATTGACGATCAGCCGCGCCGTGTCGACGCCTGCTGCATGGGGCTTGAATTGCAGCACGTCGTTGGCCAGGTTGGTGACATCACCAACGTTGTTGAACATGTTGTGGATGCCATCCTGCAAGAACTGCGGGGTGACCCACTGGTAGCCCTTGGCCAACGGCTTGAGGCCATAGGTATCGATCGCATCGTTGAAACGGAAGATCGGGCGGTTCACCGCTTCCCAGGGATCTTCCTCGGTGGCGGCATGGGTGGCTGCCACGGGCGCCAGCAACAAGCTGGCGCAGACACAGGCCTGGGTGACTCGTTCGATCACACCGGCACCGATCCTACGCATAGATGTTTCTCCATCGAAATTCTCGGCCGCAAACGCCACGTGAGCGCTGCTGTACGGCGGCAGTATAGAGCCTTGTACGCTGATAAACAGCTTTACACATTTTTGCTCAATAATTTGTGAACAACTGTTGCCCGTCACGGCACGGTAACAATCGTCCAATAGGCTGCGGATTATTTCAGGGACGTTACCATGCTCGCTGCACCCGCCATTACCGCTGTGCTGTTCGGCCTGCGCGGTTGCCTGGTCCAGGCTACCGACGGCAACCCCCTGCCCGCCCCCGGCGCTCTCGAAACCCTGGCCGGCCTGCGCCACGCCCAGGTGCCGTGCATCTGGCTGGATGATCTCGGCAGCCTGCAAAGCAGGCGCCTTGCCAGCGTTCTCCCCGCCTGGCTGCCGGGCCACTCGGTCAATGGTGTGCACTGGCCGGCGCCAAACGCCTGCTGGCAGGCCTTGATGAGCCTGGCCAGCGAACGCCTGGAAGGTTGCGTGCTGGTCAGCAGTGAGCCAAAGCTGCTGCAATCTGGCCTCAACGCCGGCTTGTGGACGGTGGGCCTGGCGGCCTGCAGCCCCTCGTGCGACGCCTCCTCCCGGCAATGGCAGGCCATGACCCAGCAAGAGCAGGACCTGGCGCGTGGCAAGGCCACCCTGGCGTTGTTCAGCCTGGGGGTACATTCGGTGATCGACCACCTCGATGAGCTGGACGCCTGCCTTGCCGACATCGCCCTGCGTTGCAGCAAGGGCGAAAAACCCTGACACAGCGCCATTGATGCCGATCATGCAAAGCGCCAGCGAGTGGATTACGCTAGGAGACAGGCGAGAACCTTTGCCGCTTCGCTGAGGTCCATGCCTTGCCAAGCCATTGATGGAGAACAGCCAATGCCTGCCCGCGAATTGCAAGAGCGCTTGAACAGCCTGCGCGAGCAACTGGACCGCAACATACCGCTTACGGATGAAGAACTGGCCGCCTTGCACGAAGAGGCCAGGCAGATCGAAGCGCAGTTGAAGCTCGAGGAAGCCACGCCGGACAACAACGTGGTTGACGGGGTGAACCTGGCGATCGAACGTTTCGAGGCCGATCACCCGGACTTGACTGCCACGCTGCGCAGCATCGCCAACTCGCTGCACAGCATGGGGATCTGAAACATCAGGGGCCGCTTTGCGGCCCCGACTACCTGGAAATTACTGCCGAACCAGTCGCCGGTTCACCGGGCTGATCGCTCCGGTGCTGCGGTACGGGTTGATATCCAGCCCACCGCGGCGCACATACCGCGCATACACGGTCAGGTGCTCAGGCTGCAGCAGGTTCTTCAAGTCCAGGTAAATCCGCTCCACGCACTGCTCATGGAAGTCGGCATGCTGGCGAAAGCTGATCAGGTAGGTCAGCAGGCTGGCATGGTCCAGCGCCCTGCCCTTGTACTCGACCACCACGCTACCCCAGTCCGGCTGGCCGGTCACCGGGCAATTGGATTTGAGCAGGTGGCTGTGCACGGTCTCTTCGACGATGCGCTCCGGGTGGCAGCTCAGCAGCTCCGGTTGCGGCTGCTCGTAGTTGTCGATCGCCACATCCAGCGCATCGATGCACTGCCCAGGCAACGCGACCACGCCTTGGGCCTCCACTTCTGCCAAGGTCCGCACCTGCACAGCGACGGGTTTGCCAGCGGCCGCCGACAGGTCTTTGACCAGGCACGCCTGGAGCTCGCCGACCGAGGCAAACACGGTCTGATTCAACGAGTTGAGGTAGAGCTTGAACGACTTCGACTCGATGATGTTCGGCGAATCGGCCGGAATGGCGAACTCGCCGATGGCCACCACCGGTTTGCCCGAGGGCAGCAGCCACGACAGCTCGAAGCAGTTCCAGTAGTCCACGCCCTGCCACGGCAAAGTCTGGGCAGTCACACCCAGCTCAGCCCACTTGGCCGTGCGCGGGATCGGGAACAGCAGCGAGGGCGTGTAGGTGGCGATGTATTCGCTGGACTTGCCCAGCGGAGAGTGTTCGGCGGCGGGATGCATGGAAACTGACCTGGAGGTTCGAAATTGCCCCTAGTCTACCGGTTTTGCACCCCGCCTTGGAGTGCCAGTCACTCGATGGTCAGCTCACCGACCATACCGGCCTGGTAATGCCCCGGCACGTTGCAGGCGAATTCGATCGGCGCCGACTTGCGGAACGTCCAGGTCAGCTCGGCGCGCTGGCCAGGCTGTAACAGCACGGTATTGCCGCCGTCGTGGCCATGGGCACCGTGGTCCATCGGCTTGGCGGGTGCATGGCCCATCTGCGAATGGTCCATGCCCTCATGCTGCATGGCAGCGTTGTACATCTTGCCCTGCATGGCGATCATTTCCTTCTGGTGTTCGGCATGCATGGCCTTGTCACCGAGGTTGAACTCATGGGGCAGCTTGCCTTCGTTGATCAGCACGAAGCGCACGGTCTCACCGGCTTTGACGTGCAGGTTCCTGGGCTCGAAGGCGATGTCCTTGAGCACCACTTCGACAGTGCGGGTGGCCTTGGCTGCCGGGGCCGGCTCGCCGAACGCGAAGGTTTGCGCCTCGCCGGCCAGGGTGGGCAGGCTGACCAGGGTCAACGCGGCGGCGACGAACAGGTGTTTCATGGTGACTCCAAAAGATCACGGCGGGATGAAACCACTCTAGAAAGGCACGGCTGGCGCTTGGCTGACAGGGAGATTACAACTTTGTCAGCTTGGCCGAGCAGGCGCATCGTCACGTATCATTTCAGCCAACACCCGACCTTTTGGGAGCACCATGAAACTGCTGATCGTCGAAGACCAGTCCCGCACCGGCCAGTACCTGAGCCAGGGCTTGAGCGAAGCCGGGTTTGCCACCGAACTGGCCACCGACGGCGAAACCGGCCAGCACCTGGCCCTGACCGGCGACCACGACCTGCTGATCCTCGACGTGATGCTGCCCGGGCGTGACGGCTGGCAGATTCTGCACGCGGTGCGCTCTGCCGGGCTGGATACCCCGGTGCTGTTCCTTACCGCCCGCGACGCCGTCGAAGACCGCGTGCACGGCCTTGAATTGGGCGCCGATGACTATCTGATCAAGCCCTTCGCCTTCTCCGAGCTGCTGGCCCGGGTCCGCAGCCTGCTGCGCCGCGGCGCCATCCCCAGCCAGGACACCACCCTGAGCCTGGCCGACCTGCGCCTGGACCTGATCCGCCGCCGTGCCGAACGGGCGGGCACACGCATCGACCTGACCGCCAAGGAGTTCGCCTTGCTCGAACTGCTGCTGCGCCGCCAGGGTGAGGTGCTGCCCAAATCGCTGATTGCCTCGCAAGTGTGGGACATGAATTTCGACAGCGACACCAACGTGATCGAAGTGGCGGTCCGCCGCCTGCGCCTGAAGATCGACGACCCGCACCCGAACAAGCTGATCCATACCGTGCGCGGCATGGGCTACGTGCTCGAAGAGCGTCACGACTGATGCGCAGGCTTTCCCTCGGCACGCGCCTGGCGCTGCTGTTTGCCGCCTGTACCGCCGCCGTGTCGCTGGGCGCGGGGCTGCTGTTCAACCGCGCCAGCGAGCAGCATTTCGTCGAACTGGACCAGCAACTGCTGGAGTCGCGCCTTTCTCTGTTTCGCAGCCAGCTCGCTGGCCTGCAGGGGCCGGGCGAACTGCAAGGCCGCCTGCCTGCCCTGCGCAACGAGCTGAGCCATCAGGCAGACCTGGCGCTGCGCATCGCTGGCCGCGACGGTGCGACCTGGTTCGCCAGCCGTGACGGCCTGCCTGGCACGCCGTCAACGCCGGGGCTTTCGACCCTTCACGCCGACGGCATCGATTATCGAAGCCTGTCTGCGCCGCCGGACGCTCAGACGCCTGCGCAACTGACGCTGTTTCTCGACATCACCCATCACCAGCACTTCTTGCAAGGCATGCAGCGCCTGATCTGGCTCACCGTCGGGCTGTCAGCGCTGGCCACCGCCCTGCTCGGTGCCTGGGCCGCACGCAGTGGCCTGCGCCCCTTGCGCCAGATGGGCCGGGTGGCTGCCAGCGTGTCGGCGCGCTCATTGACCACGCGCCTGCCGGTGGCGCAGATGCCCGAGGAGCTGGCAGAGCTGGCCACGACCGTCAACGCCATGCTGCAGCGCCTGGACGACGCCTTCCAGCGCCTGTCGGCGTTCTCCGCCGACATCGCCCACGAGTTGCGCACGCCGCTGTCGAACCTGCTGACCCACACCCAAGTCACCCTCACCCGCCCGCGCAGCCTGGAGGAGTACCGCGAGGCACTGCATGGCAACCTCGAGGAACTGCAGTGGATGGCGCAGATGATCAACGACATGCTGTTCCTCGCCAAGGCCGACCACGGCCTGTTGGTGCCAGGGCAAACAGCCCTGGCCCTGCACGATGACGTGGACGCACTGCTGGAGTACTACGCACCGCTGGCCGAGGACACTGACGTGCAATTGCTGCGCGAGGGCGAGGCGATCGTGCAGGGCGACCGGCCTATGCTGCGACGGGCGCTATCCAACCTGCTCGACAATGCCCTGCGCTTCACCCCGCCAGGCGGGCAGATACGGGTGACGCTGGAGCCGGGGTTGCGGATTTGCGTGGCCAATACCGGGGCAGCAATTGAACCGTCAGCGTTACCGCGCCTGTTTGATCGTTTTTACCGGGTGGACCCGGCGCGGCGGGAAGGCAGCAGCGAACATGCGGGGTTAGGGTTGGCGATTACCCGTTCGATCGTGCAGGCCCATGGCGGCAGCATTGCGGTGCACAGCCAGGGGGGCTGGACACGCTTTGTGATCGAATTACCTGAAACCCGTTGAAAGCGGGGCTGCTTTGCAGCCCCCGCGCCTCAGGCAAACATCAAACTGCCAGGCCGATGGCCGGCTGCACCTGCGACGCCCGGTAAGCCGGGTAGATCGTTGCCAGGAAGCTCATCACCAGCCCCGCCGTGCAGATCATCAGCACATCCCCACCCTGCAGCTCGGACGGCAGGCTGCTGACGAAATAAACGTCGGAAGTGAAGATGTGCTGCCCGCTAACCCGCTCCAGCCAGCCAACGATCTGGCTGACATTGAGCGCTGCAAGCACCCCGAGCACACCGCCGATCAGGGTGCCGACAATGCCGATCAAGCTGCCCTGGACCATGAACGTGCCCATGATCTGTGCCGGCGTGGCACCCAGGGTGCGCAGAATGGCGATGTCCGGGCCCTTGTCGTTCACCACCATCACCAAGGTGGCGATGATGTTGAATGCCGCCACCGCAATGATCATCAGCAGCAACAGGCCGATCATGGTCTTTTCCATCTTCATCGCGCTGAACAGGCTGCCTTGGGTGTGCGACCAGTCGTCGGCACGGTAGCGATCGCCCAAGCTGGCAGCGATCGCCCTGGACACCTGTGGCGCGGCATACAGGTCATGCAGCTTCAGGCGCACACCCTGGACCTGGCCCGGCGCCCAGCGCTGCATTTCACCGGCATCGGCCACGTGAATGTAAGCCTGCGAGCCGTCCAGTTCGGCACCGACCTTGAAGATGCCGACCACGGTCAGGCGCTGCATGCGCGGGGTGATCCCACCTGGCTCCTTGCTGATTTCCGGCACGATCAGGGTCAGCTTGTCGCCCGTGTTGAGGCGGAAGCGCCGTGCGGTCAGTTCACCGATGACCACACCGTATTCACCCGGCTGCAGGTCCTGCAGGCGACCCTGGACGATGTGCTGGCCGACGATCGAAACCTTGCCTTCCTCGGCCGGATCGATGCCGCTGACCTGGATCGGCTGCATCGCGCCCTTGTAGGAGAGCATGCCTTCCATCTCGGTGATCGGCGCTGCGGCCATCACTGCCGGGTTCTGCAGCGCAGCGTCGGCCGCCTGGTGCCAGTCGTCCAACGGTTGCACGCCAAGGATCGAGGCATGCGGCACCAGGCCGAGAATGCGCGAGCTCATTTCACGCTGGAAGCCGTTCATCACCGACAGCACCACGATCATCGCCAGCACGCCCAGCGACAGGCCGATCATCGAGGTCATCGAGATGAACGAGATGAAGTGGTTGCGGCGCTTGGCCCGGGTGTAGCGCGCGCCGATGAAGATGGGCAAGGGTCTGAACATGTAGGAAACACCCAATTAAAACGGGAAAACGGGGCAGCGCTGCCACCCCGTGCGCTCGGTCAGATCGCCACCAGGTGGCCGTCGTCGAGCTTCAGCACGCGGTCCATCTGGCGCGCCAGGTTGAGGTCGTGAGTCACCACCAGGAAGGCGGTACGCGACGCACTGGACAGCTCCTGCATCAGTTCCTGGATGCCCTGGGCGGTGTGATGGTCGAGGTTGCCGGTCGGCTCGTCGAGCATCACCAGGCCCGGGCGGTTGACCAGGGCGCGGGCGATCGCCACGCGCTGGCGCTCGCCACCGGACAGCTCGGCCGGCTTGTGGTGCAGGCGATGGCCCAGGCCAACCCGCTTGAGCAGCGCCTCGGCACGCTCACGGGCTTCCGGGATGGCGGTGCGGCCGATCAGCAGCGGCATGCACACGTTCTCCATGGCGGTGAACTCTGGCAACAGGTGGTGGAACTGGTAGACGAAACCCAGCTCGCGGTTGCGCAGCAGGCCGCGGGCGCGCTCGCCAAGGGCCGACAACTCTTCGCCAGCCAGCCATACGCTGCCCTGGGTCGGCCGGTCGAGGCCACCTAGCAGGTTGAGCAAGGTGCTCTTGCCCGAGCCCGAGCTGCCGACGATGGCCACGCGCTCACCAGCGTGCAGTTCCAGATTGAGCCCGGACAGCACCTGCACCGACTCCGGGCCCTCGTCGTAGGACTTGCCCAGGTTGCGGCAACTCAGAACGGCTTTATCACTCATGCGCGACTCACTCATAACGTAGCGCCTCTGCAGGCTGGGTGCGGGCCGCACGCCAGGCCGGGTACAGGGTGGCGAAGAAACTCAGGACCAGCGCCGCACCACAGACCATGTAAACGTCCTGGGCCTGGATCTGCGACGGCAGGTAATCGATGAAGTAGACGTCGGCGTTGAGGAACTTGTGCCCGATCAGTTTCTCGATGCCGGCGATCACTGCGCTGACATTCAGCGCAGCGACGATCCCGACCACGGCGCCGATCAGGGTGCCGATCACCCCGATCACCGTGCCCTGGACCATGAAGATCAGCATGATTTGCCCGGGCGTGGCACCCAGGGTACGCAAGATGGCGATATCGCCGCGCTTGTCGTTGACCACCATCACCAGGGTGGAAATGATGTTGAACGCCGCCACCGCGACAATCAGCAGCAACAGCAGGCCGATCATGGCCTTTTCCATGCGGATCGCCTGGTACAGGTTGCCGTGGGTGCGGGTCCAGTCGCGGCTGTAGTATTCCTGGTCGCCCAGCTGCTGGGCGATGCTCCAGGCTTCTCGCGGCGCCTGGAACAGGTCGTCGAACTTCAGGCGCAGGCCCTGCACCTGGTCCGGCTTCCAGCGGTGCAGGCGAGACAGGTCGGTGATGTGGGTCAGGCCCAGGTAGCCGTCGATCTCGCCAGCGCCGACGTGGAAGGTGCCGACCACGGTGAAGCGCTTCATGCGCGGGAACATCCCGGCCGGGGTCACGCTGACCTCGGGGGCGACGAAGGTCAGCTTGTCGCCGATGGCGACGCCCAGCTTGGCTGCGGCCTTGTCGCCGATCATGATGCCCCACTCCCCCGCCGCCAGCTTGTCGAGGCTGCCTTGCTGGATGAAGTTGTCGATGATCGACACCTCGCGCTCGCGCGCCGGGTCGATGCCATTGAGCAACACCTTCTGCACCTTGCCATCATGGGTCAGCAAGCCCTGCATCTGCGTGTACGGAGCAACCGCCAGCACGTGCGGATTCTGCTTTACTTGTTGGGCAAGGGCAGACCAGTCGTTGATCGGCTGGCCACTCTCCAGCGTGGCGTGGGGGATCATCCCCAGCACGCGGGTACGCATCTCGTGGTCGAAACCGTTCATGACCGAGAGCACCACGATCATCACCACCACGCCCAGGGCGAGGCCGATCATCGAGGTCAGGGAAATGAACGAGACGAAGTGATTACGGCGCTTGGCACGGGTGTAACGCGTACCGATGAATGCGAAAAGAGGTCTGAACATGTCGGGGCTTGTTCGGATGAAAGGGAACGTCCTTGTGGCGAGGCGCCTACGGCGGCTTTACACTCGGACCACCGCCGCAACCATGGGTTCGCCATGACGACATTAGACGAAGAAGATCGCCGCGAATACTACCGCATCGAAGATCGGATCGCACTGGAAATCAGCCCCCTCAGCGCGGCCGAAGCCCTTGAAGCAGAACTGTTGCAGGATGATTCGCCGCTGTTCAACCTGCTCAGCGAATTACACCTGTCAGACTTCGAGTCGCAGCACCTGCTGCGCCAGCTGAGCGAGAAGGACCGCACCCTGGCAGCTTTCCTGCGGGCGCAGAACAAGCGCCTCGACCTGCTCAGCGCCGTGGTCGCGCAAACCCTGCTCGGCGAAATCGGCCAACCACAACGGGTGATCATCTCCGAAGGGGGCATCGAATTCGCGCAACCGCAGCAGATCGCCCCCGGCACCCGGGTGAAAGTGAAGATGGTGCTGATGCCACGCGCCCACGGCCTGCTGCTGCGCGGCAAGGTCACCCACTGCGACCGGCGCCCGGACGGCGATTTCGAGGTTGGCACGGAATTCACCGACATGACCGATGCCCAACGGCAACTGCTGGCCCGCTACATCCTGCAACGCCAACAGCAGCAACGGCGCCAGCAACTGGAACAAGACGGCCCCGCCTCCTGAGCCCTATCCCCCTGATTTGAAGGAACGAACGTGACCCTGATCTATGGCCACCGCGGCGCCAAGGGCGAAGCCCCCGAAAATACCCTGAAGAGTTTTCAGCAGTGCCTGTCCCACGGCGTGACCCGCTGCGAACTGGACCTGCACCTGTCGGCCGACAACGAGCTGATGGTCATTCATGACCCTACGCTCAAACGCACCACCGGCCGGCGTGGCAAGGTGGTCGAGCACCCGGCTGCCGAACTGGTCCGGATCGATGCACGCAAAGGCGGCCCGGGCCATGTGCAGCCCTGCCCGATCCCGAGGCTCGAAGAACTGTTCGAGAAATGCCCGTTCGAGCACTGGCAGCTGGAGGTCAAGAGCGCCTCGCGCACCCGTGCCGCCACCACCGTGCTGGCAATTCGTGAACTGGCGCAGCAGTACGGCTTGCTGGACAAGGTGACCATCACCTCCAGTTCACGCGAAGTGCTGGGCGCGGCCCAGGAGCTGGTGCCGGATGTGAAGCGCGGGCTGGTAGCCGAATACGCCTGGCTCGACCCGTTGAAGGTCGCGCACAACTACCAATGCGAGCTGCTGGCATTGAACTGGACACTGTGCACGCCCGAGCGCCTGCTCAAAGCCCAGGGCCAGGGCTTGCACGTGTCGGTGTGGACGGTCAACGAACCGGCACTGATGCGCCGGCTCGCTGATTTTGGCGTGGACAGCCTGATTACAGACTTTCCCGGTTTGGCCAAGACCACCCTCGGGTAGGGCTGAAATCGGTCTCCCCGACCGGCTCAGGCCACCGGCCGGAGCCGCTTAAAAAAGCCGGTTCAAGCCGTCATAGGCAGCTACCCGATAGGCTTCGGCCATGGTCGGGTAGTTGAACGTGGTGTTGACGAAGTACTTCAGATTGTTCTGCTCGCCTGGCTGGTTCATGATCGCCTGGCCGATGTGAACGATTTCCGAAGCCTGGTAGCCGAAGCAGTGCACGCCGAGGATTTCCAGGGTTTCGCGGTGGAACAGGATCTTCAGCATGCCTTGCGGCTCGCCGGCGATCTGCGCGCGCGCCATGCTCTTGAAGAACGCCTTGCCCACTTCGTACGGCACCTTGGCCTGGGTCAGCTCCTGCTCGTTCTTGCCGATCGAGCTGATCTCCGGGATGGTGTAGATGCCGGTCGGCACGTCGTTGACGAAGCGCCAGCTGCCGTTGTCGACGATGCTGCCAGAAGCCGAACGGCCCTGGTCGTGGGCAGCACTGGCCAGGCTTGGCCAGCCGATCACGTCACCGGCACCGTAGACATTCGGCACGCTGGTGCGGTAGGCCTCGTCGACCTCGATCTGGCCACGGCTGTTGACCTTGATGCCGATGTTTTCCAGGCCCAGCTTGTCGGTATTGCCGGTACGGCCGTTGCACCACAGCAAGGCGTCGGCCTTGATCTTCTTGCCCGACTTCAGGTGCAGGATCACACCGTTGTCCAGGCCCTCGACCCGCTCGTATTCCTCGTTGTGGCGCACGGTGATGTTGTTGTTGCTGAAGTGGTAGCTCAGCGCCTGGGAAATTTCCGAATCGAGGAAGCTCAGCAGCTGGCCGCGGTTGTCGACCAGCTCGACCAGCACGCCCAGGCCACTGAAGATAGAGGCGTACTCGCAACCGATCACGCCGGCGCCGTAGACGATCAGCTTGCGCGGGGTGTGGCTCAGGCTGAGGATGGTGTCGCTGTCATAGACGCGCGGGTGGTGGAAGTCGATGTCGGCCGGGCGGTACGGGCGCGAGCCGGTGGCAATGATGATGTGCTTGGCGTTGAGCTTCTCGACCACGCCATTCGGGCACACAACTTCGACGGTCTGCTCGTCGGCGAAGCTGCCAGTACCGAAGAACAGGTCGACGCGGTTACGGGCATAGTAGCCGGTACGCGACGCAACCTGCTTGGCAATGACCTTCTCGGCGCTCTTGAGTACGTCCGGGAACGAGAACCAGCGCGGTTCACCGATGGCACGGAACATCGGGTTGGTGTTGAACTGCATGATCTGCCGCACCGAGTGACGCAGCGCCTTGGACGGGATGGTGCCCAGGTGGGTGCAGTTGCCGCCGACCTGACGGCGGCTGTCGACCATTGCCACCTTGCGCCCCGCTTTGGCGGCGTTCATTGCCGCGCCTTCACCGGCCGGGCCGGAACCCAGCACCACTACGTCGTAGTTGTAGACAGCCATGCGTACTCCTTCAGAACTGGCCCGGGGTTACGGTTAACCGCGGGGCTCGATCATGCCGCCGGGGCGTCATGAGAAAATTCGGGTGCAGTCTAATCAAGCGTGAACGCCGCGCACATTAACCCTTGGTCGCGTCGTAGGCCAATTTTGCCTGCACTACATGTCATTCACCGATCCCTGGCGGCGATCATCCCTGGCAACGCTTTCAATCGCCTTTCACCGCCTGCTCGAATGCAGGGGTCGCTCGGGAGACGAAGCCACCGTCTGCCCGAGTCACCAAAACCGCAGCCAGATCATGGGCCAGGGCGAAATCCCAGCCGCGCTCTGGCCCCAGGATCAGCAACAGGGTCGAATAGCCATCGGCCTGCAGCGCCGAGGCATCGAGCACGGTGACCGCAGCCAGGTCGTGGTCGACCGGGCGCCCCAGACGTGCGTCGAACGTGTGTGAATAGCGCCGGCCATTCTCCTCGAAATAGTGGCGATAGTCACCCGAGGTCGACACCCCCAGGCCATTGACCGGGATGATCTGGCGGGCGATCTGCCGGTCTTCGCGCGGCAATTCAAGGGCGATGCGCCAGGGGCTGCCGTCGGGCTTGCGGCCCACGGCCTTGAGCTCACCGGTGGCTTCGGCGACGAAACTGGCCACGCCCATGGCGCGCAGGCGCTCGGCGATCAGGTCGACGGCGTGGCCAGCGGCGATGCTGTTGAAATCCAGTTGCACCGCAGCGTCCTTGCACAGTGCCTGGCCGTCGATGCGCAGGTGGCGGTAACCGACGCGCTGGCGGGCCTGGGCCAGGGCCAGCGGGTCGGGCACCTGCTCCTGGCGGGCTTGCGGGCCGAACCCCCAAAGGTCGAGCAATGGCTCGACGGTGAGGTCGAAAGCACCATCACTCTGTTCGGCCAGGTGCTGGCCGAATGCGGCCAGCTCAAGCATGTCGGGCGGCAAGGCCATGCACTGGTTGGCGGGCAGCCGGTTGAACTGGCTGACGGTGGAGTCGCCGCGGTAGGTCGAGTAATGCTGGTCGATGTCGTTGAGGATGGCCTCGACCGCCGCCTGGACCTGGGCCGGCGCCGGGCCGCCAGGCTCGCGGACGTACTGGATGCTGTAGCTGCTGCCCATGGTCGGGCCACCCAGGCGTTCCAGGGTGGGGCCCTGGTTGCAGGCGGTGAGGAGCATCAGGATGAACAGGAGGGCTTTGCGCAAAAGGTCGGGCTCTCGGTTGCCGTTGCGGCCTCATCGCGGATAAATCCGCGCCTACAGAACATTCACCGCTTGTATAGGAGCGGATTTATCCGCGATGAGGCCCGCACAGACCACACAAAATCTGGAAAAAAAACGGGAACCCGAAGGTTCCCGTTTTTTCATGCGCTTACAAGCGAATCAGCGTGGAAACGCTGGCGGGTTCACACCCGACATCTCTTCCATCACGCGAACGACCTGGCAGCTGTAACCGAATTCGTTGTCGTACCAGACGTACAGGACAACGCGGTTATCGTTGGCGATGGTGGCCTCGGCATCCACCACGCCGGCGTGGCGCGATCCGACGAAGTCGGTCGAAACCACTTCTTGCGAGCTGACGTAGTCGATCTGCTTGTGCAGTTCCGAGTGCATGGCGGTCTGGCGCAGGTACTCGTTGATTTCGTCGCGGGTGGTCGGCTTCTCAAGGTTCAGGTTGAGAATGGCCATCGAAACGTTCGGCGTCGGAACGCGAATGGCGTTGCCGGTCAGCTTGCCTTTCAGCACTGGCAGTGCCTTGGCGGCAGCGGTAGCAGCGCCGGTTTCGGTGATGACCATGTTCAGCGGCGCGGCACGGCCACGGCGGCTGCCCTTGTGGAAGTTGTCGATCAGGTTCTGGTCGTTGGTGAACGAGTGAACGGTTTCGACGTGGCCGTTGACGATGCCGTACTGGTCATTGATGGCCTTGAGCACCGGCACGATGGCGTTGGTGGTGCACGAAGCTGCCGAGATGATCTTGTCATCGGCAGTGATGTCACCGTGGTTGATGCCGTGCACGATGTTCTTCAGCGCGCCCTTGCCCGGCGCAGTGAGGATCACGCGGGCAGCGCCCGGGCAGGCCAGGTGCTGGCCCAGGCCATCGGCGTCACGCCATACACCGGTGTTGTCGACGATCAGCGCATTGTTGATGCCGTACTGGGTGTAGTCGACTTCGCTCGGGCTCTTGGCGTAGATGATCTGGATCAGGTTGCCGTTGGCAGTGATGGTGTTGTTGGCTTCATCGATGGTGATGGTGCCATCGAACGGGCCATGCACCGAGTCACGGCGCAGCAGGCTGGCACGCTTGACCAGGTCGTTCTCGGCGCCTTTGCGCACGACAATGGCACGCAGACGCAGGCCGTCGCCGCCACCGGTCTTCTCGATCAGGATGCGCGCCAGCAGGCGGCCGATGCGGCCGAAGCCGTACAGGACGACGTCGGTCCCCTTGCGGGCCGAAGCGTTCTGTTGGCCAACCACGTCGGCCAGCTCTTCACGGACGAACTGCTCGGCAGTGCGGCCGTTGCCCTCCTGCTTGAACTTGTTGGCCAGCTTGCCCAGGTCGACCGAAGCGGCGCCCAGTTTCAGCTCGCTCATGGCCTTGAGCAGGGGGAATGTCTCGTGTACGGACAGTTCGGTCTCGTCGGTCTGACGGTGACGCGCAAAGCGGTGGGCTTTGAGGATCGAGATAACCGAACGGTTGATCAGGCTACGGCCATAAATCGAGCTCACCACGTTGTTGTTGCGGTAGAGCTGACCGATAAGCGGGATCATCGCTTCAGCCAGCGCTTCACGATCGATCCACTCACCAAGACACTGGTCGGGCTTCTGAGTCACGGGAACCTTCCACATGTAGGGACAGAAAAAAGGGGCTACATTATGACGCCCCAGCGCGTAACCGGCAATGAGCGCCTGTCGCCGATGGCAAAGCCCGCTGTTCATGGCCTGTGAAGCCTGACAGCAGGCACCGTCACCGGTACAATCGATCTCTTTGCCGCAACGCTTGGAGTGCAATCTCCCGTGTCAGTTCTGCGCCTTCCGCAAATGTCGGCCACGGCCGGCAAACAAACCTGGGGCAACCTGCCCGGGGCCGCCCTCAGCCTGGCCATCGCCGAGGCCGCCAGCAGCGCAGGTCGCTTCACCCTGCTGCTGACCGCCGACAGCCAGGCAGCCGATCGTCTGGAACAGGAACTTCGCTTCTTCGCCCCGGACCTGCCGGTGCTGCCGTTCCCCGATTGGGAAACCCTGCCCTACGACCTGTTCTCGCCGCACCAGGACATCATTTCCCAGCGAATCGCCAGCCTTTACCGGTTGCCGGAACTGAGCCACGGCATTCTGGTCGTGCCGATCACCACCGCCCTGCACCGCCTGGCCCCCACGCGCTTCCTGCTGGGCAGCAGCCTGGTGCTCGACGTGGGCCAGACCATTGACGTCGAGCAGATGCGCACGCGCCTGGAGGCCACCGGCTACCGCTGCGTCGACACGGTCTACGAGCATGGTGAGTTCGCCGTGCGTGGCGCGCT
The DNA here is from genome assembly GCF_014269035.2 of Pseudomonas vlassakiae. Lineage (GTDB taxonomy): Bacteria > Pseudomonadota > Gammaproteobacteria > Pseudomonadales > Pseudomonadaceae > Aquipseudomonas > Aquipseudomonas vlassakiae. The sequence continues at coordinate 40,195 of NZ_JABWRP020000002.1, read as the reverse complement.
GATCGACTTGTTCCCGATGGGCAGCAAGCTGCCTTATCGCATCGACCTGTTCGATGACGAGATCGAGACCCTGCGCACCTTCGACCCGGAGACCCAGCGCTCGATCGACAAGGTCGACTCGATCCGCCTGCTGCCGGCGCGCGAGTTCCCCATGCAGAAGGAAGAGGTGACCCGCTTCAAGGCGCGTTTCCGTGAGCGTTTCGATGTCGACTTCCGCCGCAGCGCGATCTTCCAGGACCTGGCCAGCGGCATCATCCCCGCCGGCATCGAGTACTACCTGCCGCTGTTCTTCGAAGAAACCTCGACCCTGTTCGATTACCTGCCCGCCGACACCCAGGTGTTCTCGCTGCCAGGCGTCGAGCAGGCTGCCGAGCATTTCTGGAGCGACGTGCGCGGGCGCTATGAAGAGCGCCGCGGCGACCTGACCCGCCCGCTGCTGCCGCCAGCCGAACTGTTCCTGCCGGTGGAAGACTGCTTCGCCCAACTCAAGCAGTGGCCACGGGTGGTGGTCAGCCCCGACGACATCGAAACCGGTGTCGGCCGCGAGCGCTTCCCTGCGCGCAGCCTGCCCAACCTGGCCATCGAAGCCAAGGCCAACCAGCCGCTGGCGGCGCTGGCCGAGTTCCTCGATCAGTTCAGCGGCCGCGTGCTGTTCACCGCCGAATCGGCGGGCCGCCGCGAGGTACTGCTGGAACTGCTTGAACGCCTCAAGCTGCGCCCACAGACGGTCGACAGCTGGGTCGACTTCATTACCGGCGGCGAACGCCTGGCGATCACCATCGCCCCGCTCGACGACGGCTTGCTGCTGGAAGACCCAGCCGTCGCCCTGGTTGCCGAGAGCCCGCTGTTCGGCCAGCGCGTGATGCAGCGTCGGCGCCGTGAAAAACGCGGCGAGGCCGCCAACGACGCGGTGATCAAGAACCTTACCGAACTGCGCGAAGGCGCGCCGGTGGTGCATATCGACCATGGCGTGGGCCGCTACCTGGGCCTGGCCACCCTGGAGATCGACGGCCAGGCCGCCGAATTCCTCACCCTGGAATACGCCGAGGGCGCCAAGCTGTATGTGCCGGTGGCCAACCTGCACCTGATCGCCCGCTACACCGGCAGCGATGACGCCCTGGCGCCGCTGCACCGGCTGGGTTCCGAAGCCTGGCAGAAAGCCAAGCGCAAGGCCGCCGAACAGGTCCGCGACGTGGCGGCCGAGCTGCTCGACATCTACGCCCGCCGCGCAGCGCGCAAGGGCTATGCCTTCGCTGACCCCGCCGCTGACTACGCCACTTTCAGCGCAGGCTTCCCGTTCGAGGAAACACCTGACCAGCAAGCCGCGATCGAGGCGGTGCGGCTCGACATGCTGGCGCCAAAGCCGATGGACCGCCTGGTGTGCGGCGACGTCGGCTTCGGCAAGACCGAAGTGGCCATGCGCGCCGCCTTCATTGCCGTACACAGTGGCCGCCAGGTGGCGGTGCTGGTGCCCACCACCCTGCTCGCCCAGCAGCACTACAACAGCTTCCGCGACCGCTTTGCCGAATGGCCGGTGAAGGTCGAAGTGATGAGCCGCTTCAAGTCGGCCAAGGAAGTGGCCGCAGCGGCCGCCGACCTCGCCGAAGGCAAGATCGACATCCTCATCGGCACCCACAAGCTGCTGCAGGATGACGTGCGCTTCAAGGACCTGGGCCTGGCCATCATCGACGAGGAACACCGCTTCGGCGTGCGCCAGAAAGAGCAGCTCAAGGCCCTGCGCAGCGAAGTGGACATCCTCACCCTGACCGCTACACCGATCCCGCGCACGCTGAACATGGCGGTGGCGGGCATGCGTGACCTGTCGATCATCGCCACCCCGCCGGCGCGGCGCCTGTCGGTGCGCACCTTCGTCATGGAGCAGAACAAGAGCACGGTCAAGGAGGCGCTGCTGCGCGAACTGCTGCGCGGCGGCCAGGTGTACTACCTGCACAACGATGTGAAAACCATCGAAAAGTGCGCCGCCGAACTGGCCGAGCTGGTCCCGGAAGCGCGTATCGGCATCGGCCACGGGCAGATGCGCGAGCGCGAACTGGAACAGGTGATGAGCGACTTCTACCACAAGCGCTTCAACGTGCTGATCGCCTCGACCATCATCGAGACCGGTATCGACGTGCCCAGCGCCAACACCATCGTCATCGAGCGCGCCGACAAGTTCGGCCTGGCCCAGCTGCACCAGCTGCGTGGCCGGGTTGGCCGTAGCCACCACCAGGCCTACGCCTACCTGCTGACGCCGCAGCGCCAGAAGATCAGCGCCGACGCCGAAAAGCGCCTGGAAGCGATCGCCAACACCCAGGACCTCGGTGCCGGCTTCGTGCTGGCCACCAACGACCTGGAAATCCGCGGTGCCGGCGAGTTGCTGGGCGAAGGCCAGAGCGGGCAGATCCAGGCCGTGGGCTTCACCCTGTACATGGAAATGCTCGAACGTGCGGTCAAGGCCATCCGCAAAGGCACCCAGCCAAACCTCGAGCAGCCGCTGGGCGGCGGCCCGGAGATCAACCTGCGCCTGCCGGCGCTGATCCCCGAGGACTATCTGCCCGACGTGCACGCCCGCCTGATCCTCTACAAGCGCATTGCCTCGGCGGCCGACGAAGAAGGCCTCAAGGACCTGCAAGTAGAGATGATCGACCGCTTCGGCCTGCTCCCCGAGCCGACCAAGAACCTGATGCGCCTGACCCTGCTCAAGCTGCAGGCGGAGAAGCTCGGCATCAAGAAAGTCGACGCCGGACCCAATGGCGGCAAGCTCGAGTTCGAAGCCGAGACCCCGGTCGACCCACTGACCCTGATCAAGCTGATCCAGGGCCAGCCCAAACGCTACAAGTTCGAAGGCGCGACGCAGTTCCGTTTCCTGGTACCGATGGAACGCCCCGAAGAACGCTTCAACACCCTGGAGGCGCTGTTCGAGCGCCTGACCCCACAGCCTGCCTAAGGAAGATCCATGCGTGCCATCCGTTGCCTGACCCTGCTGCTTGCGCTGTTCGCGTCGGCCGCCTTTGCCGAAGGGATGTATCAGGTGGAAATGATTCTGGTGCGGCAGAACAGCGTGCCCGCCTTCACCAGCCCGTTCGCCCCGGAAGACTGGAGCGCTGGCGCCCCGCGCCTGGACAAGGGCGCCGAACGCCCACTGGCGCTGCAGGATGAGGCCACCCGCCTGCAAGCCACTGCCGACTACACCGTGTTGCTGCACAAGGCCTGGCAACAGCCGGTCAGCAGTGACACCAGCCGCATCGCCCTGAGCGCCGGCGCCGAACAGTTCGGCCACTTCCCCATCGAGGGCAACCTGGGCATCACCGCCGGCCGCTTCATCGGTGTGGAGGCCAATTTCTGGGTCAACCAGCTGGACAGCAACGGCAACGTGCTGCAAAGCGAGCAGTTCAAGCAGAGCAACAGCAACATGAAAGGCGGCCAGCTGACCTTCCTCGACGGCGGCCACCTGGCCCTGCTGCTGAAGGTCACGCCACCGGGCACGCCGAAGATGCCGGTGATGGACCCGGAGATGATGGAGCAGTGATGCAATGAGCCGCGACGCTCTCCAGCTGCTGCGCGAATACCCGAACTGGACCCAGTCGTTCACCGGCCCGGTCCTGCAGCGCGGCGAGCGTTACGCCCGGGAAGACCGGGTAGAAGTCGAACACTGCAGCGGCCCGCTGATCGAAGCCACCTGCCGTGGCAGCGAAGGCAGCCGCTATCGTCAGAAGATCACCCTCACCGCCCTGGCTGGCCGCTGCCACGTACGCGGCCAGTGCAGCTGCCCAGTGGGGCAGAACTGCAAGCACTGCGCCGCCGTATTGCTCGCCTTGAGCGAGCCGCAGGCAGCGGCAAAACACGCTGGCGACGCACTGCCAGCCAACCTGCAGCGCTGGCTGAAAGGCCTTGAGCAACCCGCCCCGGAAACCGCCGAAGCGCAAGATAAACGTGGGCGCATGGTTTGCTACCAGCTCAGGCTGACCGAAGAACCCGGCTGCGCCCTGCGGGTACGCAAAGGCATGCGCGAAGAGGAGGGCTTGCGCTACAGCCGCGTGCAGTCACTGTACGAATTCCTCTACGAACCACCGCGTTTCGTCAAAGAGGAAGACATGCGCATCCTGCGCCTGCTCTCGGCACTGAACCAGGCCGGTAGCCAGGATCGCGGCTACCAGCTCACAGGCCGCGAAGGCGGCGAACTGTTCCAGCGTGCGCTGGATACCGGGCGCATGCTCTGTGACGAGAACAAACCGCTGCTGCGCGAGGGCCCGGCGCTTGCCGCCGAGTTCCGCTGGGTGCGACTGGATAACGGCCACTATCGCGGCATCTGGTATCACGGCGAAACACCGCTGAACTGCGTGATTGCACTACTGCCGCTTTACTACTTCGATGTTTCGAGCAGTGAAGCAGGCAAGCTCGAGCACGGCCTCGATCCTCACATTGCCCTGCAACTGACCATTGCTCCTGACGTTCCGGAACACCTCGTCGTGCCTCTCAGCCACAAGCTCAATGCCTTGAACCACCAGCTTCCTACGCCGACCACGCTGGACGAACAACTCATCGACGACCTGCAGCCCAGGCCCCACCTGACCCTCGGCAGCCTCGAATTCAGCGCCTACACGCCCAAGACCGGGCGCATGCAACGGCAGATGCAGCACCGCGCCGCACTGGCGTTCGACTACGACGGCCTGCGCGCCAGTGGCAATGACGACAAGCCGTTGACCCGCCTGGTCGACGCCACCTGTCAGCGTATCCGCCGCCAGCCCCAGGCCGAACAGGCGCTGCGCAAGATGCTGCGCGACTTCGGCTTCAAGCCCGCCACCCGGCAGAGCAAGGCCCTGCCCGACAGTGCTGGCGAGATGCTCCAGCTGCCCGACGACGAGGCCTGGCTGCGCTTTGCCCGCGATGGCCTGCCACGCTTGCGCGAGGCTGGCTGGGACATCGAAATCCACCGTGACTTCGCCTTCAACCTGCAGGACGTGGACGACTGGTACGCCACTGTCGAGGAAGCGCCGGGGCATGAATGGTTCGACCTGGAGCTGGGCATCGTGGTCGAAGGCCAGCGCCACAGCCTGCTGCCGATCGTGCTGCAACTGTTGCGCAGCAACCCCGAGCTGCTGCGCCCCAGCGAACTGGCGCGGCGCAGCGACGATGAGCATTTGTTGATCGACCTCAATCGCGGCCGCCTGGATAGCCCGGCGCTGCGCGTTGCCCTTCCCTATGGCCGCATCAAGGCGGTGATGGGCACGCTCGGCGAACTGTACCTGCACGAGGACGCGGTCGGCCCTACCCTGCGCATGGACCGTGCCGACGCCGCGCGGCTGAATGACATCGAGCACCTGCCACTGCACTGGGAAGGCGGCGCCCATGTGCGCGACCTTGGCCGGCGACTGCGCGACGCCCGCGACCTGCAGGTCGAAGTGCCGGGCGGGCTCAACGCCACCCTGCGGCCTTACCAGCAGCAAGGCCTGAACTGGTTGCAGGCCCTGCGCGAAATGGGCACCGGCGGCATCCTTGGCGACGACATGGGCCTGGGCAAGACCCTGCAGGCCCTGGCTCATCTGCTGCTGGAAAAACAGTCCGGGCGCCTGACCGCCCCGGCCCTGGCGGTAATGCCAACCAGCCTGGTGCCCAATTGGCTCGATGAAGCGCGACGCTTCGCTCCCGACCTGCGCGTGCTGGCCCTGCATGGCCCCGGCCGCAGCAAGCATTTTGCCAAGCTGCACGAATACGACCTGGTGCTCAGCACTTACGCCCTGCTGCCTCGCGACCTGGAACACCTGCGCGCGCAAGCCTGGCATGTGCTGGTGCTGGACGAAGCACAGAACATCAAGAGCAGCACCAGCAAGGCCGCCCTGGCCGTCGGCGAACTGCAGGCCAACCAGCGCCTGTGCCTGACCGGCACACCCATGGAGAACAACCTGGGCGAGCTGTGGTCGATCTTCCACTTCCTCATGCCCGGCTGGCTGGGAGACGTGAAACGCTTCAACCAGGATTACCGCACCCCCATCGAACGCCACGGCGACGCCGAACGCCTGGCCCACCTGGTCAGCCGGGTGCGCCCGTTCCTGCTGCGCCGCACCAAGGAGCAGGTGGCCACCGAGCTGCCGGCGAAAACCGAAATGGTCCACTGGGTCGAACTCAGTGACGCCCAGCGCGACACCTACGAGGCGGTGCGCGTGGCCATGGACAAGAAGGTCCGCGACGAAATCGCCCGCAATGGCGCGGCGCGCAGCCAGATCGTGATCCTCGACGCCCTGCTCAAGCTGCGCCAGGTGTGCTGCGACCTGCGCCTGGTCAAGGGGGTCGAGACCAAGGGCAACCAGGCCGACAAGGGCAAGCTCGGCGCGCTGTTGGAGATGCTCGAAGAGCTGCTCAGCGAGGGGCGCCGGGTGCTGCTGTTCTCGCAATTCACCTCGATGCTGGCGCTGATCGAGCAGGAGCTGGAAAAGCGCAAGATCCGCTACAGCCTGCTCACCGGCGACACCCGCGACCGACGCACCCCGGTGCAGCAGTTCCAGCAGGGCGACAGCGAAGTGTTCCTGATCAGCCTCAAGGCCGGAGGGGTGGGGCTGAACCTCACCGCTGCGGACACCGTGATCCACTTCGACCCGTGGTGGAACCCGGCCAGCGAGAACCAGGCGACCGACCGTGCCTACCGGATCGGCCAGGACAAACCGGTGTTCGTGTTCAAGCTGATTACCCGGGGGACGGTGGAAGAAAAGATCCAGGCGCTGCAGCAGGAGAAGGCAGCGCTGGCGGCGAGCCTGCTCGATGGTGGGCAGGCGGGGCAGTGGCGGCTCGGCGATGACGAGATCGACGCGCTGTTTGCCCCGCTACCTGGCAAACGAAGCCGTTAGCCAGTCAGGTCAATCGACCAGCTGGGCGTCCTTCAAGGCCCCCAGGGCCTCCAGCCACCGTGGCTGCTGGCGATAATCGGTACGGGCAAAGCCACGCCCGCGCATCTGTGCAATACGCGGCGACGGCTTGACCTTCAAGCGCTGCGCTGCGGTCAACGCCAGCTCCGCCGCCGCCCGGTCGTTGCACACCAGGCCCATGTCGCAACCGGCGCTCAGCGCCGCCTCGATGCGATTGGCGGCATCACCCACCACATGCGCACCGGCCATCGACAGGTCGTCACTGAAGATCACCCCGTCGAAGCCCAGCTCGCCGCGCAAGATGTCCTGCAGCCAGCGGCGCGAGAACCCGGCTGGCTGGTTGTCGACCTGCGGGTAGATGACATGCGCCGGCATCACCGCCGCCAGTTGCCCGCTGAGGCGGGAGAACGGCACCAGGTCCGCCTGGCGCAGCTGCTCGAGGCTGCGCTCGTCGGTAGGAATCGCTACATGCGAATCCGCCTCGGCCCAGCCATGCCCCGGGAAATGCTTGCCGCAAGCCGCCATGCCCGCCGCATTCATGCCGCGAATGAATGCGCCAGCCAGCTGTGTGGCACGCTCAGGGTTGCCTTCGAAGGCACGGCTGCCAACCACCGCGCTGCGCTGGTGGTCGAGGTCGAGCACCGGAGCGAAGCTGAGGTCGAGGCCGACCGCAAGCACCTCGGTGGCCATCAGCCAGCCGCACTGCTCGGCCAGGTACTCGGCATTGGCATTGTCGGCGATGGCGCGCATCGCTGGCAGGCGTACGAAGCCCTGGCGCAGGCGCTGCACGCGGCCGCCTTCCTGGTCGACCGCAAGGATCAGGTCGGGACGGATGGCGCGAATCGATGCGCACAGCTCACGCACCTGGCGTGGGCTGTCGATATTGCGGGCGAAGATGATCAGGCCGGCCACTTCCGGCTGGCGCAGAAGCTGGCGATCTTCGGCAGTCAGCCATTTACCGGCGATATCCACCATCAGGGAGCCTTGCAGGCTGGCGGTCATAGGCAATCCTTCATTACAGATTCAGTGAAGCCCACTCAGGGCAGGCAGCCTCATCGATGCGCACCGGGCAATGTGCCGGGACGCGCTCGAAAAGGCCAAGCAGGTCGATGTTGCGCAAGCGTATGCAGCCATGGGACAGCGGCACGCCCAAGGGTTCCGTGTCTGGTGTGCCATGCAGATAGATGTGGCGGCGAAAGGTGTCAACGCTACCCAGGCGGTTGACGCCCGGCTCGCAGCCACTGAGCCAGAGGATGCGGGTCAGGATCCAGTCCCGCCCGGGATGCTGCGCGTGCAGTGCCGGCGACCAGACCTCGCCCGTCCAGCGCCGGCCTTGCAGCACGGCATTGACTGGCAAGCCTGCGCCGATACGCGCACGCACCTGGTGCAGCCCGCGCGGTGTGCAGCCCGAGCCGTTGCGCTCACCTGCGCCATTGCGTGCGGTGGATACCGCGATGCGCACGCGCAAACGGCCCTGGGCAAAGCCGTAGAGGCGCTGGTCGGCGAGGGAGATGTGCAGGAAATCGAGGTCAGGCATGGGCGCTAGCTTAGCCGAAGCGCCCTGCTCCGCCCAGCCTTCAAGCCTTGACGGTGGCGCTACCGGACTTGCTGCGCGGACGCAACTGGGCGCTGGCCATGGCGCTGTCGGTGACACCGCTGTCGGCACGCATGCCAGCGGCCAGGAATGGCACCATCAGGCGCATGACTTGCTCGATCGACGTGTTGATACCGAAATCGGTCTCGGCAATCGCACGCAACGCCTTGATACCGGACATGCTGAACGCCGCGGCGCCGAGCATGAAGTGTACGCGCCAGAACAATTCCAGCGGTGGAATGCGCGGTGCAGCTTCGTTGACCAACAACATGTAACGGCGGAACACCTTGCCGTACATGTCCTCGAGATAGCGCCGCAAATGGCCCTGGCTCTGACTGAAGGCCAGGCCCAGCAGGCGCATGAAGATCGACAGGTCGTTGTTGCTGCGTGGCTGCACGACCAATGCCTGCTCTACCAGCATTTCCAGCAGCTCTTCAAGGCTGGGCTTTTGCTCGGGCTTGGCCTGTCGCCGCTCCAGCTCACGTTCGAGGCTGGCGCAGAACGGCCCGAGGAAACGCGAAAAGACGGCCTGGATCAGGGCCTTCTTCGAGCCGAAATGATAATTGACCGCTGCGAGGTTGACCCCGGCCTTGCTGGTAATCAGCCGCAATGAGGTTTCCGCGAAGCCTCGTTCCGCGAACAGCTGCTCGGCAGCATCGAGGATGCGTTCAACGGTTTCAGATTGGGCCATCACTACTCCGCCAGACAGAGACAAACAGGTGTTTGAAACATACGTTTCAGCCCTGCTGATGTCAAGGCTCGGTGACCGGGCGGTCGCCATTTAAAAGCGCCAGACTGCAGGCTGCAAGCGTCATCCTGCGTATTTCCTGTCGCTTTGTGCTTGCAGCGAACCCAGCACTGTATATAATCCCAGTCACTGTATAAAAAGACAGAGCGCCCGCCATGTTGAAACTGACGCCACGCCAAGCCGAGATTCTGGCCTTCATCAAACGCTGCCTCGAAGACAACGGCTTCCCACCCACGCGTGCGGAAATCGCTCAGGAGCTGGGCTTCAAGTCGCCGAATGCCGCCGAGGAGCACCTCAAGGCCCTCGCCCGCAAAGGCGCGATCGAAATGACCCCGGGCGCTTCCCGTGGCATCCGTATCCCGGGCTTTGAAGCCAAGGCCGAAGAAAACGGCTTGCCGATCATTGGCCGAGTCGCTGCTGGCGCTCCTATCCTCGCCGAGCAGCACATCGAGCAATCCTGCAACATCAACCCGACCTTCTTCCACCCCCCTGCCGACTATTTGTTGCGTGTGCACGGCATGAGCATGAAGGACATCGGCATCCTCGACGGCGATCTGCTGGCGGTGCACACCTGCCGCGAGGCCCGTAATGGCCAGATCGTCGTCGCCCGCATCGGCGACGAAGTGACCGTCAAGCGCTTCAAGCGCGAAGGCAGCAAGGTCTGGCTCATCGCCGAAAACCCCGAGTTCGCCCCTATCGAAGTCGACCTGAAAGAGCAGGAACTGGTGATCGAGGGTTTGAGTGTCGGCGTCATTCGCCGCTGATTCAGGAGGCGTCATGCAGCAGTCCATCCAAGCACATCAGCAGGTCCAGCTTCCGCTGTTCGAAGCGTTCCTCGCCCAGCCGGTACTGCCAGGCCTGAAGGCCAGCGAGCAGGCACGCAAGAGCAGCCATCCGGAGCTGTTCAGCGAACTGTCCCTGCGTGGCGCCCCCGAACACTGCCAGAGCCTGTTGGCGCCGGTATTGCGTGAGCTGAGCGAAGAGGAGGAAGCGCGCTGGCTGACGCTGATCGCCCCACCGGCCAGCCTCACCCAAGCCTGGCTGCGCGATGCCGGGCTTAACCGCGAACGGATCCTGCTGCTGCATGCCCGTGGCAATCAGAGCGCACTGCAGCTGGCCTGCGAAGCGTTGCGCCTGGGCCACAGCCACACCGTGGTCAGCTGGCTTGGCAGCGTCAACGCTACCGCTCGCCAACAACTGCTACGCGCTGCCAGTGTCGGAAACGCACAAAGCCTGAACATCCGCCTCGGCTGATGTTCAGGCTTTGCCTATGAAGCAGTGCAAGCGGGCGATTCAGTGCAACACACGCGGCCCTTCGTCGCGCTCCAGCTCACCTTCTACCAGGCGGCCTGCCATTTGCACGCCAACACTCAGCATTGCCTTGGCGACCTCGACATGCTGGCCCTGCAGGAACGCCTTGGCGTCTTCCGAGAAATCCAGGGTTACCAGGGAGCCTTCATCCTCGGCGCGACGCAGCTCGATACGGCCATCAGGCAACTCGACAATTTCCAGAAACGACGTAGACATATAGGGCAGTTCTCCACGAAAGGCCGTTAGTGTACCAGCCGTTGCAGCTGTCAGCACTCACTCAGCGCGTCGCGGAAACGTCTCACCAGGCTTTTAAGGTCATTGCGCCATTCTTCCAGCGCTTCCCTGGGCAATGCAGGACGCTCGGGCTCATCGAGATTGACGGCCTGAATCAGCGGCTGGGTGACGTCGGTCTTGGCTGTTTTTTTCGCGACCGGTGGTCGGAACAAATCGGCATAAGCACTGAGCAGTTGCGCCAACCAGGTTTCGCGCTGGCGAACCAGTTCGAGCATCTCCGCCACTTCAGGGATGGCGATGTTGTTCAGCGCATCGTCGGCCAGCGCTTGCTCGACCGAAGCCACCACGGGCAGGCGGTAGAAACCACCGATTTCATGACACAGCCCCAGCAACGCGCCGTACAGGTGGAACAGCGCCGACTCACGCTCGGCCTGGACTAGGCCCTGAGCGTTCATGGCCTGGCTCTGCTCAGCCTTGGCCATGGATTCGAGGGCGAGGCCTGCGAAGAACAATTTCTGGTTGGTGCGGGTGTAAAGTTCCTGGGCCATTTTCAATACCCTCAGTATGGCTGCGAGGCGGCCCCAATTACAGCACTGACAGATCAGCGCTTGTCTTCAACCTTCCACGCACCACCCTCGTAGAACGCCTTCCAGCCAGTCGGCTTGCCATCGACCTCGGACTGCACGTACTGCTCCTTGGTCTTGCGGCTGTAACGAATTACCGCCGGGCGCCCTTCCGGGTCTTTCTGCGGCGCATCGCACAAGAAGTGATACTTCGGATCGATCTCGTGCTTGTGCGGAACGATCTCCAGCACCAACGGTGCACGGGTTTCGCGGTTTTTCGGGAACTGGCTGGCCGCCAGGAACAGGCCCGAAGCGCCGTCACGCAGCACGTAGGTGTCGTCGACCTTCTCGCACTTGAGCTCCGGCATTTCCACCTTGTCCATCTTCGGTGGTGCCGCCTCACCGCTCTTGAGCAGCTTGCGGGTGTTCTTGCACGCCGGGTTGGTGCAACCGAAGAACTTACCGAATCGGCCCGTCTTGAGTTGCATCTCGCTGCCGCACTTGTCGCACTCCAGGCTCGGCCCTTCGTAGCCCTTGATGCGGTAGCTGCCCTCTTCGATCTCGTAGCCGGCGCAGTCCGGGTTATTACCGCAGATGTGCAGCTTGTGCTTCTCATCCAGCAGGTAGGCATCCATCGCCGTGGCACAGATCGGGCAGCGGTGCTTGCCCAGCAGCACGCGCGATTCCGATTCACCCTCATCGTCCGCAGCAATCTCATCGCCCGGCACCAGGTTCACGGTGGCCTTGCAGCGCTCTTTCGGCGGCAGGCTGTAACCCGAGCAACCGAGAAACACACCGGTGGAAGCGGTGCGGATCATCATTGGCCGGCCACATTCCTTGCACGGAATATGGGTCATGGTCGGCTGGTTGGCACGCATGCCGCTTTCGGCAGACTCGGCGGTCAGCAGTTTCTTGCTGAAGTCACCGTAGAACTCGTCGAGCACGTTCTTCCAGTCACGTTCGCCCTGGGCCACGTCGTCGAGGTTCTCTTCCATGTCGGCAGTGAAGCCATAGTCCATCAGGTTGGAGAAGCTCTCCGACAGGCGCTCGGTGACGATATCGCCCATCTTCTCGGAGTAGAAACGACGATTGTGCAGCGTGACGTAGCCGCGGTCCTGGATGGTAGAAATGATCGCCGCATAGGTCGACGGGCGACCAATACCGCGTTTTTCCATTTCCTTGACCAGGCTCGCTTCGGTGAAGCGCGCCGGTGGCTTGGTGAAGTGCTGGCTCGGGTCGAGCTGGATCAGCTTGAGCGCTTCGCCCTGGGCCATTTCCGGCAGCACATCGTCTTCGCCCGGCTTGCTCTGCTGTGGCAGCACACGGGTGTAACCGTCGAACTTGAGGATGCGGCCCTTGGCACGCAGCTCGAAATCACCAGCAGCCACAGTGACACTGGTGGACAGGTATTGCGCCGGAGGCATCTGGCAGGCCAGGAACTGGCGCCAGATCAGCTCGTACAGACGCTCTGCATCCCGCTCCATGCCGCTGAGCTTGGTGGGGTGGGTATTGACGTCAGAGGGGCGAATCGCCTCGTGCGCCTCCTGGGCACCTTCCTTGCTGCCATACACCAGCGGGGCTTCCGGCAGGTACTGCTTGCCGAACTCGCGCTCGATGTAGCTGCGCGCCATGTCCAGGGCGTCTGCCGACAGGTTGGTCGAGTCGGTACGCATGTAGGTGATGTAACCCGCTTCGTACAGACGCTGGGCCATCATCATGGTCTTCTTCACCCCGAAGCCCAGGCGGTTGCTCGCGGCCTGCTGCAGGGTGGAGGTGATGAACGGGGCCGACGGCTTGCTGCTGGTCGGGCGGTCTTCGCGCTTGATCACGCTGTAGCTGGAGGCCTTGAGCTTGTCCAGCGCGGCCATGGCCTGAGCTTCGTTCAGCGGCTTGAAGGCCTCGCCCTTCTCGCGCGCCACTTCAAAACGCACTTTGGCGTTCTTGGCGGTGCCAAGCTCGGCGTGCACTTCCCAGTACTCTTCAGGGACGAAGGCACGGATCTCGCGCTCACGCTCGACCACCAGCTTCACCGCTACCGACTGTACGCGGCCGGCAGACAGGCCGCGGGCGATCTTGGCCCACAGCAGCGGCGAGACCATATAGCCCACCACGCGGTCGAGGAAGCGCCGCGCCTGCTGGGCGTTGACCCGGTCGATGTCCAGCTCGCCAGGCTGCGAGAACGCTTCCTGGATCGCCTTCTTGGTAATTTCGTTGAACACCACGCGCTTGTAGCGGGTGTCGTCACCACCGATGGCTTCGCGCAGGTGCCAGGCAATGGCTTCCCCTTCGCGGTCCAAGTCGGTTGCGAGATAGATGGTGTCGGCATCCTTGGCCAGGCGGCGGAGCTCTTCGATCACCTTCTCCTTGCCGGGAAGGATCTCGTACTTGGCTTTCCAGCCGTGCTCAGGGTCGACGCCCATGCGCGCCACCAGCTGGCGACGGGCCTTCTCTTTTGGCGACAGCGCCGGAGCCTCACCCGCAGCAGCCTTGCCACGCTTGGCGGCCGGCTCTTTGCTTGCGCTGGCCGAACCGCTGGTGGGGAGGTCTCGGATATGGCCGATACTCGACTTCACCACGTACTGGTTGCCCAGGTACTTGTTGATGGTCTTGGCCTTGGCCGGGGATTCCACAATGACCAGCGATTTGCCCATGGATCGGAGTATTCCTGAATCTGAAGATGAAAAACGCGTCAGGTGCCGGACGCGGCACCGCTATATATAGTGGCAAAAGAGTGAGGTCAAGCGTGGTCGATCACGCTTGCGACTTGCCAACCAGCTCCGGCAGCCCTTCTTCGACCTTGACCAAAGCAAAGCGCGGCACCTGCTCGCCGTCAACCTCGACGGACTCCTGGAACATCGCAAGGGGCCTCACCCAGAAGCTGTAATCACCATACAGGCATTGGTAGAAGACCATCCACTCTTCATTCTCCGAGTGCCGTGCAACACTGAAGACACGGTACTCAGGCCCTTTGTAATGCCGGTATACGCCTGGTTGTATCTGCATGCCGCCCTTCCTCTTGAAACAAATTCTGTAAAAAACAAAAACCGGGGCACAAGGCCCCGGCTGCTGTCCCGCTACGCGATCAGACGCGTTCGAAGACAGTGGTGATACCTTGACCGAGGCCGACGCACATGGTCGCCACCCCCAAGGTACCGCCGTTCTGCTTCATGACGTTGAGCAGGGTGCCGGAAATCCGTGCACCGGAGCAACCGAACGGGTGGCCCAAAGCGATGGCGCCGCCGTGCAGGTTAACCTTCTCATCCATCTTGTCGAGCACTTTCAAGTCTTTGAGCACTGGCAGGGCCTGTGCAGCGAAGGCTTCGTTGAGCTCGATGAAGTCGATATCGGCCATGGTCAGACCGGCGCGCTTGAGGGCTTTCTGGGTCGATGGCACCGGGCCGTAGCCCATGATTGCCGGGTCGACGCCGGCCACCGCCATCGAGCGGATCACCGCCAGTGGCTGGATGCCCAGGTCCATGGCGCGCTGGCCGGACATGACGATCATGCACGATGCACCGTCGGTGATCTGCGACGAAGTACCGGCAGTCACGGTACCACCTTTCGGGTTGAACGCCGGTTTCAGCGACGCCAGGCCCTCAAGAGTGGTTTCCGGGCGAATGGTCTCGTCGTAGTCGAAGACCTTCAGGAAACCATTTTCGTCATAGCCCTGCATCGGGATGATCTCGTCCTTGAACTTGCCTTCGACCGTCGCCTTGTGGGCGAGCTGGTGCGAACGCAGGCCGAACAGGTCCTGCTGCTCGCGGCTGATGCCATGCATCTTGCCGAGCATTTCGGCGGTCAGGCCCATCATCCCCGACGCCTTGGCCGCGTGCAGCGACAGGTGCGGGTTGGGGTCGACACCATGCATCATGCTGACGTGGCCCATGTGCTCGACGCCGCCGACCACGAACACATCGCCGTTGCCGGTCATGATCGCCTGGGCGGCGGTGTGCAGCGCGCTCATCGACGAGCCGCACAGGCGGCTGACGGTCTGCGCGGCCGAGGTGTGCGGGATCTGGGTCATCAACGACGCCATGCGGGCGATGTTCCAGCCCTGCTCCAGGGTCTGGTTCACGCAGCCCCAGATCACGTCTTCGACTTCTTTCGGGTCGACCTTGCCGTTGCGTTCCAGCAGCTTGCTGATCAGGTGCGCGGACATGTCTTCGGCGCGGGTGTTGCGGTGCATGCCACCCTTGGAGCGGCCCATGGGGGTGCGACCGAAGTCGACAATCACCACGTCTCTTGGATTCAGGCTCATATCAAATCTCTCGCTCTAGCTCGTTGACCACTCAGTTGAAGAAGCGCTGGCCGTTCTTGGCCATTTCACGCAGCTTCGCGGTCGGGTGGTACAGCGGCCCAAGGTCGGCGTACTGGTCGGCCAGGGCAACGAATTCGGCCACACCGATCGAGTCGATGTAGCGCAGCGCACCACCCCGGAAGGGAGGGAAACCGATGCCATAGACCAGGCCCATGTCGGCTTCGGCGGCGGTTTCGACGATGCCGTCTTCCAGGCAACGCACGGTCTCCAGGCACAGCGGCACCATCATCCAGTTGATGATGTCTTCGTCGCTCACTTCACGCTGCTCGAAGACGATCGGCTTGAGCACATCCAGCACGGTGGCATCGAAGACTTTCTTCGGTTTGCCGCGCTTGTCAGTCTCGTAGGCATAGAAGCCCTTGCCGTTCTTCTGGCCCAGGCGGTTGGCCTCGTACAGGGCGTCGACGGCCGAGCGGCGCTCGTCCTTCATGCGGTCCGGGAAGCCTTCGGCCATCACGTCGCGGCCATGGTGGCCGGTGTCGATGCCGACCACGTCCATCAGGTAGGCCGGGCCCATCGGCCAGCCAAACTTCTCCATGACCTTGTCGATGCGCACGAAATCGACGCCAGCGCTGACCAGCTTGGCGAAACCGCCAAAGTACGGGAACAGCACACGGTTGACCAGGAAGCCCGGGCAGTCGTTGACCACGATCGGGTTCTTGCCCATCTTCTTGGCGTAGGCCACGGTGGTCGCGACCGCTACGTCACTGGACTTCTCGCCACGGATCACTTCCACCAGCGGCATCATGTGCACCGGGTTGAAGAAGTGCATGCCGACGAAGTTTTCCGGGCGCTTGAGCGCCTTGGCCAGCAGGTTGATGGAAATGGTCGAAGTGTTGGAGGCGAGGATCGCGTCCTCTTTTACCTGGCCTTCCACTTCGGCCAGCACGGCCTGCTTGACCTTCGGGTTCTCGACCACGGCTTCGACGACGATGTCGACGTTGGCGAAGTCGCCATACGACAGGGTCGGGCGAATGGCGTTGAGCGCCTCGGCCATTTTCGCCGGAGTCAGGCGGCCTTTCTCGACGCGGTTGCCAAGCAGCTTGGAGGCCTCGTTCAGGCCCAACTGGATGGCTTCCTCGCGGATGTCCTTCATCAGGATCGGGGTGCCCTTGACCGCCGACTGGTAGGCAATGCCGCCACCCATGATGCCGGCGCCGAGCACGGCAGCCTGCTTCACGTCGTGGGCGATTTCGTCATGGGCCTTGGCCTTGCGCTTGAGCTCCTGGTCATTCAGGAACAGGCCGATCAGGCTTTCGGCAACCGAGGTCTTGGCCAGCTTGGCGAAGCCTGCAGCCTCGACTTCCAGGGCCTTGTCGCGGCCGAAGTTGGCGGCCTTCTGGATGGTCTTGATGGCCTCGACCGGCGCCGGGTAGTTCGGGCCAGCCTGGCCAGCGACGAAGCCCTTGGCGGTCTCGAAGGCCATCATCTGCTCGATGGCGTTGAGCTTGAGCTTTTCCAGCTTGGGCTGGCGCTTGGCCTTGTAGTCCAGTTCACCACTGATGGCGCGCTTGATCAGGTCCAGCGCACCGCGCAGCAGCAGCTCAGGGGCGACCACGGCATCGACGGCGCCGACTTTCAGGGCGTCTTCGGCACGGTTTTCCTTGCCGGCAGCGATCCACTCGATGGCGTTGTCCGAACCGATCAGGCGCGGCAGGCGCACGGTACCGCCGAAGCCTGGGTAGATGCCCAGCTTGACTTCGGGCAGGCCGATCTTCGCGCTGCTGGACATGACCCGATAGTCGGCTGCCAGGCACATTTCCAGGCCGCCGCCCAGGGCGATGCCATTGATGGCCGCCACGGTCGGCACTTCGAGGTCTTCGAAGGCGTTGAAGATGCGGTTGGCTTCCAGGTTGCCGGCAACCAGTTCGGCTTCGGGCAGCTTGAAGTTGTCGACGAACTCGGTGATGTCGGCGCCGACGATGAACACGTCCTTGCCACTGCTGACGATCACGCCTTTCACCGAGGCGTCGGCCTTGATGGCGTCGACGGCCTGGCGCAGCTCGTCCAGGGTCAGGCGATTGAACTTGTTGACGGACTCACCCTTGAGGTCGAACTTCAGTTCGACGATGCCGCTTTCAAGAGCCTTAACCGTGATGGCTTTACCTTCGTAAATCATCAACTGATCTCCACGATATGGAAGCTGAACTGTACACGCCGATCGCTGGTGGAAGAGTAGGTCTTGCCGCCCTTGCCCCAGGCACACCCGTCAGCGCGCTAGTCGGGGTTCTGTATGAGCGGTATGACATACAAACGCTCAATTCATACGCCCGTTTGATTTGGGTATGCACACATTCACCGAAAAGGTCGGCGTTGTCAAATGCTCCGGAACAGGGTGAAAACGCGACTTTGCGGTCATTTTGTATCGTCGATGGGTAAAACATGATGACAGTGATTACTGATCATTCATGTGAGCGATTGACCACACGCAAACGACGGGGGCTGCATTTATTTCATGCACGCGGCCTGGGAATGGCTACACTGCGACTGGATTCAGGAATTTCCCGGCCTGCCTGGCCTTTTCTGCGCAGCAGAAACGACAAAGCGGCAACCTGGTAGCTACCGGGTTGCCGCTTTGTCGTTATGGCTATCAAGCCAGGGTGTCGAAGGCGTGGGCAATATCCTGCAATACAGATTTATCCCCGCGCTCGCTCCAGTAAAGGGCAAGCATGCGCTTGTCAGCCTCGACCTTGTAGACGGTTGCCGGCAGGCGCATGAACACTTCGTTCAGGCGCGGCTCTTCGCAGGCTTCCTTCCACTGGTTCCACCAGACACCAGGGCTGACCTGCCAATAGCACCAGCTGTCTTCATGCCCGCTCCTGCGCCCACGGTGGTATTGCGGGCACGGGCTCGGCGGCGCCTGCTCGAACCAGTGTGGCCACTGCTGGGGGGCCAGCTGCATGGCCAGGCCCATGCGCCGCGCCTCCAGGCGCAGGCTCATCTGCTGCCCCTGTTTGCGCGACAGGCGCAGCCAGGACAGCGGACTGAGAATCAGCGCAAGGATTGACACCACTAGCCATACCGTCATATCAGTAAGTTCCATAAAGCGTTGCAAAAGAGCGGGTTACTCAGTATTCACGGATGACCTGCCGGAAAGCGACCATACTTCTACTATCGCGATTGTCAGGAGTACAGCTCATGTCCTACGAACATCTTCTGGTCGCCGTCGACCTCACCGAGGAATGCGACCCGGTGATCAAGCGTGCCATGAAGCTCGCCGAGCCCACAGGCGCCAAGGTCTCGCTGGTGCATATCGTCGAACCGATGGCGATGGCCTTTGGCGGCGATGTGCCGATGGACCTGTCGCAGCTGCAACAGCAGCAGTTCGACCAGGCCAAGGAGCGCATGGACCGCCTGTTCAACAAGTACCCCGACATCAATCGTGGCGACTCGCACCTGACCTACGGCCAGCCGCGCCAGGAAATCCACCAGCTGGCCAAGGACCAGAAGTGCGACCTGATCGTGGTCGGCAGCCATGGTCGGCATGGCCTGGCCTTGCTGCTGGGATCCACCGCCAATGATGTGCTGCATGGGGCGCCATGCGATGTGCTGGCGGTGCGTTTGCAGAAAAAAGAATGATCTAGCCTGCACCAGCCTCTTCGCGGGTTTGCCCGCGAAGAGGCCAATGAAGGCTGATCAGCCTTCCAGCTCAGCCCAGCGCTCCACCAGCGCATCCAGCTCGGCTTGCAGCTTCTCGATCTTGGCCAGCACTGCCGAAGTCTCGGCAATCGGCCGCTGATAGAAGCCAGCAGCGTTCACCTCTTCCTGCGCCTCGGCCATGCGTTTTTCGACCTCGTCGATCTGCCCCGGCAGCATTTCGAGCTCGCGTTGCAGCTTGTAGCTGAGCTTTTTCTTCGACGTATCGGCAACCGGCGCAGCTGGCGCAGGCGCAGCCACTTCCACCGGCTTTTCGACCACGGCACTGTTGAGCTCGGACTTGCCGCCCTTGCTCTCGGTCACGCCGAGCAGCTTCGGCGAGCCGCCCTGGCGGATCCAGTCTTCATAGCCACCGACATACTCGCGCACCTTGCCCTCACCTTCGAATACCAAGGTGCTGGTGACGACGTTGTCGAGGAAGGCCCGGTCGTGGCTGACCATCAGCACGGTGCCCTTGTAGTTGGACAGCACCTCTTCCAGCAACTCGAGGGTTTCCACATCCAGGTCGTTGGTCGGTTCGTCGAGCACCAGCAGGTTGGCCGGCTTGCTGAACAGCTTGGCCAGCAGCAGGCGCGCCCGCTCGCCTCCGGACAGCGCCTTGACCGGCGTACGGGCACGCTGCGGGCTGAACAGGAAATCGCCCAGGTAGCTCAGCACATGGCGGTTCTGACCATCGATCTCGATGAAGTCACGGCCTTCGGCGAGGTTGTCGATCACGGTCTTTTCCAGGTCGAGCTGGTGGCGCATCTGATCGAAGTACGCCACTTCCAGCTTGGTGCCGCGCTCGACCTTGCCTGCGGTGGGCTCCAGGTCACCGAGCATCATCTTCAGCAGGGTGGTCTTGCCGGTACCGTTGGCACCCAGCAGGCCGATACGATCCTGGCGCTGCAGGACCATGGAGAAGTCCTTGACCAGCAGCGGGCCATCGGCGTGATGGAAGCTGACGTTTTCCAGCACCATCACCTGCTTGCCGGATTTGTCCGCCGCTTCGATCTGGATGTTCGCCTTGCCCTGGCGTTCGCGGCGCTCGCTGCGCTCGACGCGCAGGGCCTTGAGTGCACGCACACGGCCTTCGTTGCGGGTACGACGGGCCTTGATGCCCTGGCGAATCCACACTTCTTCCTGGGCCAGGCGCTTGTCGAACAGCGCATTGGCGGTTTCTTCGGCGGCCAGCGCGGCTTCCTTGTGCACCAGGAAGCTGGCGTAGTCGCCGTTCCAGTCGATCAGGCCGCCGCGGTCCAGTTCGAGGATGCGCGTGGCGAGGTTCTGCAGGAAGGAACGGTCGTGGGTGATGAACAGCACAGCACCGTTGAAACCACGCAGGGCTTCTTCGAGCCAGGCGATGGCCCCGATGTCCAGGTGGTTGGTCGGCTCGTCGAGCAGCAACAGATCAGGCTCGGACACCAGCGCCTGGGCCAGCAGCACGCGGCGGCGCCAGCCACCGGAGAGCTCGGCCAGGGTTTTGTCGGCGGGCAACTGCAGGCGGCTCAAGGTGCTTTCCACCACTTGCTGCAGGCGCCAGCCGTCGCGGGCTTCCAGCTCGTGCTGAACGTGCATGAGCTTTTCCAGATCTGCATCGCTGTGGATGTTCTGGCTCAGGTGATGAAACTCGGCGAGCAACTCGCCGACGCCATCCAGGCCTGCCGCGACCACATCGAACACCGTACGCTCGTCGGCAACCGGCAGCTCCTGTGGCAGCTCGCCGATCTTCAAGCCAGGGGCGCGCCAGATCTCGCCATCGTCGCCCTTCTGCTCGCCCTTGACCAGGCGCAGCATGCTCGATTTGCCGGTGCCGTTACGGCCGATGATGCACACCCGCTCGCCACGGGCGATCTGCCAGGACACTTTGTCCAGCAGCGGCATCGCGCCGAATGCGAGGGACACATCGCTGAATTTGAGCAGGGTCATGTTCGTCTCCAGAAAGCGGGCGCGCATTCTACCTGACTTGGCCCTTGCCGGCATTAAGTACACTTCCGTGCCGGGGCTTGGCGACGCCCGGTCAGTGTTAATGCCCGGTTACAAGCACAGCGCTATCACCCGCCGCCGGCAAACGGCTAAGCTAAGGCAATCAGATTCCAACAGTGCTGGCTTCGCCGTCACTTCCCCATGGTTCAACTGCCCGGACGTATCATGCGCAGCCGCCTGTTACAGATTGCTTCCTGCCTGCTGCTCACTGCCGCCACCGCCAGTGCGGCACAGGCCATCGACCTTTCTCTGCAACGCCAGTATTACGACGAGGCCAAGCGTGCGCTGGCCAAGGGTGACAAGGGCCCTTACCTGCGTTATGCCCCACAGCTGCGCGACTACCCGCTCACGCCTTACCTGGCGTATGACGAACTGACTGCGCGCCTGAAGACGGCCAGCAACGAGGAAATCGAAGGTTTCCTGGCCAAGCACGGCGACCTGCCCCAGGCCAACTGGATGAAACTGCGCTGGCTGCGCTGGCTGGCCGAACGCGGCGAGTGGAACACCTTCGTCAAATACTACGACCCCAAGCTCAATTTCACCGAGCTGGACTGCCTCAACGGCCAGTATCAGTTGAGCCACGGCCAGCGCGCCGAAGGCTTCGCCAGTGCGGAAAAACTGTGGAACGTCGGCAAGACGCAACCGGCTGCCTGCGACACCCTGTTCGGCATGTGGGCCGCAGAGGGCCAGCTGACCGAGGCCAAGCGCTGGAACCGCGCCAAGCTTGCAGCCCAGGCGCGCAACTACGCACTGGCCAACAACCTGGTGCAAGGCCTGACCACGCTCGGGCCTCAGGGCCGGCTGCTGATCGACGTGGCACAGAAGCCGGAACTGCTCAACCAGCCGTCGCGCTTCATGCCGGCCACCGAGGCGATGTCCGACGTGGTCAGCCTCGGCCTGCGCCGCCTGGCCCGGCAAGACCCTGATCGGGCCATGGCGCTGCTCGACGACTACGCCCAACGCATGCATTTCTCGCGTGACGAAAAGGTGGCCATCGCCCGCGAGATCGGCCTGACCCTGGCACGCCGCTACGACCCGCGCGCGCTGGACCTGATGACCCGCTACGACCCCGAATTGCGCGACAACACGGTCAGTGAATGGCGCCTGCGCCTGCTGCTGCGCCTCGGCCGTTGGGAAGACGCCTACGAGCTGACCCGGCGCCTGCCACAGGACCTGGCCAGCAGCAACCGCTGGAAATACTGGCAGGCGCGCACCCTGGAGCTGGCCCAGCCGAACAACCCGCAAGTGCCATTGCTGTACAAGAACGTGGCACGCGAGCGTGACTTCTACGGGTTCCTCGCGGCTGACCGGGCCAAAACGCCTTACCAGTTGAACAACAGGCCACTGCTGTTGAGCCCGCAACTGGTCAACAAGGTGCGCAATACCCCCGGCATCCAGCGTGCCCTGGAGTTCCACGCGCGTGGCCAGGTGGTCGAAGGCCGCCGCGAGTGGTACCACGTCAGCCGTCACTTCAACCGCGATGAGATGGTCGCCCAGGCTCGCCTGGCCTACGACATGCATTGGTACTTCCCGGCCATCCGCACCATCAGCCAGGCGCAGTACTGGGACGACCTGGATGTCCGCTTCCCCATGGCCTACCGCGACACCCTGGTGCGTGAAGCCAAGGTGCGTGGGCTGCATTCGAGCTGGGTATTCGCCATCACCCGCCAGGAAAGCGCCTTCATGGAGGATGCCCGCTCCAGCGTCGGTGCCAGCGGCCTGATGCAGGTGATGCCGGCCACCGCCAAGGAAACCGCACGCAAGTTCAGCATCCCGCTGGCCTCGCCGCAGCAGATGTTCAATCCGGAAAAGAACATTCAGGTCGGTGCGGCCTACCTGAGCCAGGTGCATGGCCAGTTCAATGGCAACCGGGTGCTGGCGTCGGCGGCCTACAATGCCGGCCCGGGGCGTGTGCGACAGTGGCTCAAGGGCGCCAAGCACCTGAGCTTCGACGTGTGGGTGGAGTCGATCCCGTTCGACGAAACGCGCCAATATGTGCAGAACGTGCTGTCGTACTCGGTGATCTACGGGCAGAAGCTCAACGTGCCACAGCCGCTGGTGGACTGGCATGAGCGGTATTTCGATGACATGTGATTTTTGCTGAGCCCGTTCCTGCCCTTTCGCGGGTAAACCCGCTCCCACCGGTATGGCGCTGCCCTCAGGCTTGGCGCTATCCCGGTGGGAGCGGGTTTAACCGCGAAGAGGTCGGTAACGGCTACTCCAGGACTTCAACCTCCATCCCCACTTCAAGCCAGCCACTGCCATCCACGGCCAGGTTCTGCCCGAACAGGATGTCGCCTTCCTTCTCGCGGAAAGTCTTCAGGGTGGTCAATGGCTCACGGTCAGCACTGCGCTCCCCGGTCGCCGGGTCGAGGGTGGTGAAGATGCACCGGACGCTCGGTTTGAGCACTCGAAACTCCAGCTCGCCAATGCGGATCCGCTTCCAACCATCCTCGGCAAACGGCTCAGCCCCCTGCACCACCAGGTTTGGCCGGAAACGCAGCATTTCCATGGGCCGGCCAATTCGCCGGCTCAAGTCATCCAGCGAGCCTTGCCCGATCAGCAACAACGGAAAGCCATCAGGGAACGCCGCACGGTCGCTGTTCAGGCCGTAACCATTGGGCAGGTAGCGTGCCCGCTGCTCCGGGCAATGCACCAGGCGCACCGCCTTGCCAAGCCACTGTGACAGCCAGGCAGCCGCCTCGTCGCCGGCGTCCGGCACACGCAAGGTATCGCGCCAGATGGTCACACCGCGCAGCGCATCGTCAGCGGCGGGTACCGCCACTGGCAACGGCGCCTGCCCAGGCAGCTCGAGCAGCAATTCGCCAGTCTCGCCCGCGCTGGCCTTCAGCTGGCCCAGTTGGGGCCAGGCACGCTGAGTGAGGAAGCGTCCGTTGTCTTCCTCGACCACCATCCAGCGTCGGTCGCCCTGCAACCCTAGAAGCCCCACCGGTGAACCTTGCAAGCCTTGCGCCTGCCCCGACTTCACCGGGTATCGATACAACTCACTGAGAAACATCCCTGCCCGCCTCATGCCTTGTCAAAAGCCAAGCTTATACCTGGCTGACCGTGGGATCACGCGTTGCCGGCATCCAGCAGCAGGCGCTGCTTGACCACATCGACCAGGCGATCGGGCTGGAACTTGGAGAGGAAATTGTCACAACCGACCTTTTTCACCATCGACTCGTTGAAACTGCCCGACAAGGAAGTGTGCAGCACCACGTAGAGCTTGCGCAGGCGCGCATCGCTACGAATTTCGGTGGTCAGCCGATAGCCGTCCATCTCGGGCATTTCCGCATCGGTGAAGACCATCAACAGCTTCTCGCAGACGTCCTCCCCCGCCTCGGCCCAACCCTTGAGCAGGCGCAAGGCTTTCAGGCCATCACTGGCAACGTGCAGCTTCACCCCGAGTTGCGAAAGGGTATCGCGCAGTTGCGCCAGTGCCACGCTGGAGTCGTCCACCAGCAGCACTTCACGGCCACGTGCGCGCGCCAGCACCGGGTCGGCCAGTTTGTCGCCGGAGACCCGGGCGTTGTAAGGCACGATCTCGGCGAGCACCTTCTCCACATCGATCACTTCGACCAGCTTGTCATCCACTTTGGTGATGGCGGTCAGGTAGTGCTGGCGCCCGGCACTCGAAGGCGGCGGCATGATGGATTCCCAATTCATGTTGACGATGCGATCGACGCCACCCACCAGGAACGCCTGCACCGAGCGGTTGTACTCGGTGACGATGATGGTGCTGTCCGGCCCCGGCTGCAGCGGGCGCATGCCGATCGCCTGGGACAGGTCGATCACCGGCAGGGTCTGCCCACGCAGGTTGACCACCCCACAGACGAAGGCATGGCGCTGCGGCATCAGGGTCAGCTTTGGCAGTTGCAGTACTTCCTGCACCTTGAACACGTTGATTGCGAACAACTGGCGACCGGCAAGGCGGAACATCAGGATTTCCAGACGGTTCTCACCCACCAGCTGCGTGCGTTGGTCTACCGTGTCGAGAATGCCAGCCATTGGAAAACCCCCAGGGTTATGTCGAAAAATAGAAATGATCCGTCCTGTATCGGCGCTATTCTGCGTATCTTGACCCCGGCGAAAAAATGCCCTGCCGGGCGATTGATATCATATTAGCATCATGCTTTACTGCGGCATGACCCGCCTGGATCCATTTCAGCGCAACCTGTCGCACCCTAGACGCCCTCAGGGAATCCCCTAGGAGCAATCAGGTGCAACCTGATGTTCGCGATATCCTTTAGCCATTAATGTGACGCCATTCTCACTGCATGAATGGAGTCAGGCTTTTGCTAGCGATCGATATGGCGTGGCCATCCCCTGCTCCAGCCCAACGCGCCGGAGTGACTTGATGGACAGCAGCGTCTCCAACTTCGACACCCTGCAGGACTTCCTGCTGGATGCCCAGGTCTTGCTGACCCAGTCCCAGGAATGCCTGCAACATCTGGAACTGATCAGCAACGACCCGGACGCCTGCCAATGCCTGAACAGCACGCTCCAGACCCTGGCCCGACGCGCCAGCGCCCTGGGCCTGCTTGAAGTCGCCCACTATGCCAGCGTCCTGCACCGCCTGCTCGCCCCGGCCTGCAAGCAGCGGTGCCTGGACCAGACCGTTTTGCCAGCGCTGAATGCCTGCCTGACCTTGCTGGCCTGGCAACTGGAACTGATCGATGTGCGCACCGGCCGACTCGCTCTCGATTCCTGCGAGCAGGTAACGCTGCTGAGCGAACTGGCAGTTGCCCTGAATCAGCCGTTGCCGCAAACGTGTGCGTCCTGCAACGAAAACGCCAGCAACTGCATGCATCCGCGCTCCACCGTGCCGGGCAGGTCATCAGTCAATGCCCCCGTGCAGCGCCACTAGCCGGCTGGTTCCATTCACCCGATGACGCAGGACGTGCGGTTTTTTTCGCGCGTTCAGCCGGGTGCACTTGCGCGGTCTGTTGCTAGTTGATCGTGAAGCGGTCATCACAGGATCGGGAGGTGGCATTTTGACACTTATTTTGCCTGCCCAGCACCCCTCCCGAGCCCGGAAATGCTTAGGTTTCAAAGCATTGCCCAGCGCGACCAAATTCAACCGAAGTGTTAAGATGCGCGCACACAAATGCTGGCCGGCTCCCCATGTTTCACATCGGGCCGGGCTCGCCATTTGTTGCAAGCACAGCGCCAAAGCCTCTGCCAAGAGGTGTGCACAGCCCCCATCAGCAAGACTTCAGTGGCTTCCCAATTCTATGTTCCCACGCTTGAAGATAACTCTGCGCTGCCGTTCACGCGCCACCTTGCTGCGCTGGGTGACGGCAATGCTGTGCGGGGTGTCCCTGCTTGCCAACCTGGTTCTGTATGCGGGCGGGCAAGGCATGCCGGCCAGCCTGTTGTTGCTGCAACTGGTGGCCACGCTTGGCGTCTGCTGGCACCTGGGCCACGGTGCCAAGTCGATCAGCCTGCGCCCGGCGGAGCTGGCCGGGCGCATGCTCCAGGTCCAGGAGACAGAGCGCCAGCACCTGAGCCGCGAACTCCACGACGACATCGGGCAACTGCTGACCGCTGCCAAGATGCAGCTGGACTGGTTGCAACGCCGTGTACCGGGCGACTTGCAGGCACACTGTGGCAGCTTGCGCAGCACACTCGAAGACACCTTGAGCAAAGTGCGCGACGTTTCCGCCCTGCTCAACCCACGGCAACTGGCCAGCCTTGGTCTCGAGGCCAGCCTGCGGGCACACCTGGTACGCACCTTGGCAAACACCGACGTGCACTGGAGCCTGGAATGCCATCAACGCCTGGGCGGTATTTCCGAAGAAGTCGCCATGGCGGCGTTTCGCATCACCCAGGAGGCGGTCACCAACATGCTGCGCCATGCCCGGGCGCGCAACTTGACCATCCGCCTGCAGCGCAGCGCAGCAGGGCTTGCCCTGTCGATCCAGGATGACGGCCAGGGCTTCATCCCGGCTGCCAATCCGGCCGAGGCCGGCCAGCGCGGCATGGCCGGCATGCAGGAACGCGCCACCGCCCTCAACGGCAGCCTGGCGATCACCAGCCAGCTCGGCCTGGGCACGACGATCGATGTGCTGTTCCCGTGGCCACCCCGTATTCATGAACGCGCCAGGACTACCGCTTCAACATGACCTGTAGATTGCTGCTGGTGGATGACCACTCGCTGATCCGAGCCGGGGTTCGTGCCCTGGTGTCCGACATCCCTGGCTACACCGTGGCCGGCGAAGCCGATGACGGCGACCAGTTGCTCGAGCAGGTTCGGCACCTGGCACCCGACATCGTCCTGCTGGACATCTCCATGCGCTCGACCAGCGGCCTCGATGCCCTCACCCAACTGCGCGCCACGGGTAACCCCTGCAAGGTACTGATCCTGTCCATGCACACCGATCCGGACCTGATCATGCGGGCGCTGGAAAGTGGCGCCCACGGTTACCTGCTCAAGGATGCCACGGCGACCGAACTGGAGCAGGCCCTGGCCGCGCTGCGCAATGGCGAGCGCTACCTCAGCCCGGCCATCGCCCATACGGTGATCAACCAGGCACTGATGCGCGCGCAACACGGCAAGCAACCCGGTCTCGACCGCCACAACCTCACCGCACGGCAACTGGAGATCCTGCGCCTGATCGTGCGTGGCAAGTCTACCCGCGAAATCGCCGCCGGCCTGGGCCTGTCGATCAAGACCGTGGAAACCCACCGTTCGCAGATCATGAAGCGCCTGCAGATCTACGACGTGGCCGGCCTGGTACTGTTCGCCGTGCGCGAGAAAATCATCAGCCTGGACGACTGATCAGCGGTGAATTCAACGGCAAGTGCACGCGCAGTGCCCCTGGCAACGCCGCAAAGCGCAGGCTGTCGGCCTGCAGCGGCTCGCCATCTAGGTTGATGTCCAGCCCCTGCGAACAGGTGATCTCGACCCAGGGCAAACGCGCCCGCACGAACAAGCCTTCACCCGCCAGCAAATCACGAAGGGCGCCTACCATTTCCTGGGGCGCTGGCAGGATGGCGATATCGAGCAGGCCATCATCGACTTGCGCGTCCGGGCACAACACTTGTCCGCCACCGGCCTGGCGACCATTGCCGATCCCCAGCGCCAGCAGGTCGCCCTGCCAGTCGAAGCCCGGCCCTGACAGCTCGACCGAGGCGGCCTGCAGCTCGCTGAAGCGCGACAGCCCGGTGAACAGGTAGGCCGCAGCGCCGAGCATTTTTTTAAGGTCTTCAGAGGTATTGGCGGTAACCTGACTGCCGAAACCGCCTGTGGCCATGTTCAGGAACAACTGGTCGCCCACCTGGCCCAGGTCGATTGGCCGTGGCGGCAGCTCCAGCAGCGCCAGGGCCTCGGTGGGCTCAAGGGAAATGCCGGCAGCCTTGGCGAAGTCATTGGCCGTTCCCAGCGGCAGCAGCGCCAGGCTGGCTTCGCTGCGTGCCCGGCCCATGGCTTCGGCGACGTCACGCAAGGTGCCGTCCCCTCCGCCAGCGATCACTTGGCTGTACCCGGCCGCCAGCGC
This sequence comes from Pseudomonas vlassakiae, assembly GCF_014269035.2. Lineage (GTDB taxonomy): Bacteria > Pseudomonadota > Gammaproteobacteria > Pseudomonadales > Pseudomonadaceae > Aquipseudomonas > Aquipseudomonas vlassakiae. The sequence continues at coordinate 11,443 of NZ_JABWRP020000002.1, read as the reverse complement.
TTCGCCTACCAGCCGCTGGGCATCGCCACCTTCCCAGGTCACCCGCACATCCAGTGTCCAGCCACGTTCGCGCATGGCGCTCACGGCGTGGCGCACCGCTTCGTTCATGGCCTGCTTGCCATGCAGGATCAAGATTGCCTTGCGCTGTGGCATCACGCGTCTCCATGGGGTGGGTTCTGTCCAGATCTCGACCGCAAAGTCTGCCCAAATACTGCATGCCACCGGTAAAACAGCTCTACATCGGGGATTGACTTGGCGCAGGGTCGAACAAAAAAACCACCCGATTCACATAAATATCATTGAAAGCTTTTTTCATCCGGCGCATGATCGACAAATATTTGGCCTTCATGGACGAAGCTGTAGTGAAAGGTCGGTTTTTTGACTTTTCCGCCAAAACCGTGACAGGTCGCAACGTTTCCCTTCACTGCGCTGTAAGCAGCGCCCAGAGTCGAGGCCGTGAAATGAGCGTTCTGATCCCCTGTATCATCGCCGGCGGTGCCGGTACCCGCCTGTGGCCGGTTTCGCGCGAAGCCATGCCCAAACCCTTCATGCGTCTGCCCGATGGCCAGAGCCTGCTGCAGAAGACCTTTTCCCGCGCTGCGGCGTTACCGGGCGTCGAAAGAATACTGACGGTGACCAACCGCGAAGTGTTCTTCCGCACTCAGGACGAATACCGCCAGGTCAACACCGACAACCTCGCCCTCGATTACCTGCTGGAAACCAACGGCCGCAACACTGCTCCCGCCATCGCTGCAGCCGCGCTGCATTGTGCCAGGCACTATGGCCAGGACAGCGTGCTGCTGGTGTTGCCCGCCGACCACCTGATCCAGGATGCCGAGGCCTTCGCCAACGCCGTCGAACACGCCCGGTTATTGGCTGACGATGGCTGGCTGGCCACCTTCGGCCTGCTGCCGAGCCGCGCCGAAACCGGCTTTGGTTACATCGAACAAGGCGAGGCGATCGGCAAGCATGCGCACCAGGTCACCTGCTTCGTGGAGAAGCCCGATGCCCTCACCGCCCGCGAATACCTCGAAGGCGGCCGCCACTTGTGGAATGCCGGCATGTTCTGCCTGCGAGCGGGCACCGTGCTCGCCGAACTGCAGGCGCATGCCCCGGAACTGCTGGCCTGCGTGACCTGCTGCCTGGAGCAGAGCGCGACCAAGGAGGGCGACAAGGCACTGCAGGTGGAACTGGACCCGAACAGCTTCGCCCTGGCCGAAGACATTTCCATCGACTACGCCTTGATGGAGCGCTCCGACAAGGTTGCCGTGGTGCCTTGCGAACTGGGCTGGAGCGATATCGGCAGCTGGGAGGCGGTGCGCGAACTGCGCCACACCGACGACGACGGCAACCACTGCAATGGTGAAGCCGTGCTGCACGATGTGACCAACTGCTACATCGACTCGCCAAAGCGCCTGGTCGGCGCGGTCGGCCTGGATAACCTCATCGTCATCGACACCCCCGACGCCCTGCTGATCGCCGACGCAGCACGCAGCCAGGAGGTCAAGGTGATTGCCCAGCAACTCAAGCACCAAGGCCATGAGGCCTACCGCCTGCACCGCACCGTCATTCGCCCCTGGGGCATGTACACCGTGCTCGAGGAAGGCCCGCGCTTCAAGATCAAGCGGATCATGGTGCGCCCTGGCGAATCGCTGTCGCTGCAGATGCACCATCATCGCAGCGAGCACTGGATCATCGTCAGCGGCATGGCCTGCGTGACCAACGGCGAAGAAGAGTTTCTGCTCGACACCAACGAGTCGACCTTCATCAAGCCAGGCCGCACCCACCGCCTGACCAACCCCGGCGTCATCGACCTGGTGATGATCGAAGTCCAGAGCGGCGAGTACCTGGGCGAAGACGATATCGTGCGCTTTACTGATATTTACGGACGCGTCCCGGCGGCAGCCATCGGCTGAGGGCTGGCGGGCGCGTTTTTTGTCCGCAGCCTTCAGCGAGGTTTCCGCTTCATGCGCATTCTCTGGACTCTGCCTTACCTGCCCTGGCCCACCACCAGTGGCAGCAAGACCCGGCAATATCACCTGCTGCGCGCGCTGGCGCAGCAGGGCCACCGGATCACCTTGCTGGTGCAGTCGAAAATCCCTTTGTGCGATGCCGCCCGCGAAGCCCTGGAACCCCTGCTCGAACGCCTGATCGTGCTGCCCCGGCGCCCCTTGCACAGCCCGCTCAATCTGCTCGCCTCGCCGATCATCGACTACCCGATGCGGGCCATCATCAATGGCCTGTCGCCAGGCTTGCGGCGCCAGTTCGAGCAGCTGCTGGACGAACCCTGGGACGTTATCCAGATCGAGCACAGCTACAGTTTCCAGCCTTTCGAAAAAGCACTGCAGGCCCGCGAGCTGCCCTACATGCTCTGCGAGCACAATCTGGAATCAGTCACCGGCGCCGCCTGCCACGACCGTCTGCCGCTGTGGCTGCGCCCGCTCAACGCCTTCGACCGTTGGCGCTACCGGCGCTGGGAGCAGCGCGTGCTGCGCCAACCCACCGAGGTGGTGGCGGTAAGCCCGCACGATGCCGAGTTGATCAGCCAGGTCAGCGGCCGCCCGGTAAAGGTGGTGGTCAACGGCGTCGATTGCGACTATTACCAGAACGTCCATCCGGCCCTGCATAGCCAGCGCCTGCTGTTCGTTGGCAATTTCGAGTACGCCGCCAACGTGGAGGCGGTCGAATGGGCCCTGGAAGAAATCCTGCCCCAAGTGTGGATGAGCAATCCGGCGGTACGCCTGGCCATCGCCGGGCATGCCCTGCCAGCAAGCTGGAAACTGCGCTGGAACGATCCACGTATCGAATGGGTCGGCTATCGCCCCGACCTGCGCGAATTGCAACGCCGCTCCGCGCTGTTCTTCGCGCCCTTGCGCTATGCCGGGGGCTCCAAGGTGAAGATCCTCGAAGCCATGGCCGCCGGGCTGCCGGTGATCAGCACCGGCAAAGGCGTCTCAGGGCTGGCCGCCAACAACGGCGAACATTACCTGGGCAGTGACGACGGCGACCAGTTGGCGCTGCTGGTCACGCAATTGCTCAACCAGCCGTGGCGCATGTGCCAATTGAGCGAGGCCGGCCGACAGTTCGCCCGCAATCGCCACGACTGGAGCGTGGCCGCCCAGCAACTGGAAACGGTGCACATGCGCCTTACCCAGGCAGCAACGGCCGATGCCCCCCAAGGCGCTGGCGCCTGGCTGGGTCGCTCAACCGAGTAGTTCGCTCAGCGGGATGAACGGCACGCTATCGCCAGGTTTCGGCGTGCTGCCTTCACGCACCTCCACCAACCCCTCTGCCCAGGCCGCACTACGCAGCACACCGGAGCTCTGGTTCTTGTAGATGCGCACCTGGCCTTGGTCGATGCGCGCACGCAAGTATTCGCGGCGCGTGCCGGCCTTGGTCCATTCGAACCCGGCCGGTACATCGAAGCGCAGCGGTGTGACATCAGCCACACCCTGGCGGCGCAGCAGGTAGGGCCGCGTCAACAGGCCGAAGGTGACCAGGGTCGACGCCGGGTTACCGGGCAGACCGAGTACCGGCACACCGCGGTAATGGCCGAATGTCAGCGGCTTGCCAGGCTTGATCGCCAGCTTCCACAAGGCCAGTTCCCCCGCTTCGCGCAGTGCAGCACCGAGGTAGTCGGCCTCGCCCACAGAGACACCGCCCGTGGAGAGGATCAGGTCGACATCGCCCAGGGCACCCAGGCACTCGCGGGTACGCTCCAGGTTATCGGGAACAATGCCCATGTCGCGCACTTCGCAGCCCAGCCGCTGCAGCCAACTGACCAGCAGGCGCCGGTTGCTGTTGTAGATCTGCCCCGGGCCCAGCGGCAGGCCAGGCTCGACCAGTTCATCGCCAGTGGACAGAACCGCCACCCGCACCCGTCGAACCACCTGCAGCTCGGCATGACCCAGGGTCGCCGCCAGGCCCAGTTCTATCGGCCCGAGCCGTGTGCCGGCGGCCATCACCTGCTCGCCCTTGCGGGTTTCCTGGCCCTGCGGGCGAACGTTCTGGTCAAGCGTCAGCGCTTCGAGGAAGCGCACCCGGCCATCCTCCAGCACCTCGGTGTTTTCCTGCATTTCGACGCAGTCGGCCCCCGCCGGCATCGGTGCACCGGTGAAGATCCGTGCACAGGTACCGGGCTGCAGAGGTTCAGGCGCGTGCCCGGCGAAGATCCGCTGGCTTACCGGCAAAGGCTCGCCCTGCAGGTCGGCCAGGCGCAAGGCGTAGCCGTCCATGGCGCTGTTCGGCCACGGCGGCAGGTCGAGCGTGGCCACCAGCTCGGTGGCCAGCACGCGGCCTTCGGCTTCGGCCAGCGAGACGCGTTCGGTTTGCGTGATTGGCGCAGCCTCGGCCAGCGCCAGCAGGCGCTCCAAGGCTTGCTCCACCGGCATCAGTGGCCGGGCAGCGGGGGCCTCAGCCACGGCTGTCACAGGCCGCTGCCTGTTTCAGGTGGGCGACGAAATTGCACGGACGATGGCGGGCATCCAGCTGTTCGGCGAGGATGCCGTCCCAACCGGTGCGTACGGCATTGGTCGAACCCGGCAGGCAGCACACCAGGGTGCCATTGGCCAGGCCAGCCAGGGCGCGCGACTGAATGGTGGAGGTGCCGATATCGGCCACGGAAATCTGCCGGAACAGCTCGCCAAAACCTTCAACCTGCTTGTCCAGCAGGCAGGTGACAGCTTCCGGTGTACTGTCACGGCCGGTAAAGCCGGTACCCCCGGTAATCAGCACCACCTGTACGCTGTCGTCGGCGATCCAGGTGGCGACCTGGGCGCGGATCTTGTACAGGTCATCCTTGAGCAGCACGCGCGCGGCCAGGTTGTGGCCCGCGGCGGTAAGGCGCTCGACAAAGGTTTGCCCGGAGGTGTCGGTTTCGAAAGTGCGGGTGTCGCTGACCGTCAGCACGGCAATGTTCAGCGCCACGAAGGGGGTATCTGCCTTGGCTTTCATGAGTGTCCGTCGCAGGTGAAGATGATGCGCGCAGTTATATCACAGGCGGCCGTGGAAGCAGGCACAGGTCAATAACCCTGGCTTGTCGCTATGCTGGAATGTAAAAGGAACTTGCGTGGACGCCCTGCGTCTTAAAGTCATCTTGCACCATCGCACTGGAGAAACACGATGATTCAACGGACCCTTCCCGCCTTCTTGCTCGCCCTGGGCCTTGGCGCCCTCGCCGGCTGTGCATCGCCGACCGTGATCACCCTGAACGACGGCCGTGAAATCCAGGCAGTGGATACCCCTTCCTTTGACGAGGACTCCGGTTTCTACGAATTCGAACAGCTCGACGGCAAGCGCACGCGCCTGAACAAGGACCAGATCCGTACCGTCAAGGAACTCTGATCCACGCGCTGTTTTGGGCATAAGCCCTTTAAACTACAAGGGCTTGCACCCGAAAATGCTATGCAGTAGGATTTTGCTCATCGGAGTGTAGCGCAGCCAGGTAGCGCGTCTCGTTCGGGACGAGAAGGCCGCAGGTTCGAATCCTGTCTCTCCGACCAGATCCTCAACAAACAGCCCGCCTCGCGCGGGCTTTTTGTTGCGCGTTGAAAGCGCCTGTTCCGCCAGCACCGGCACAGGGTGGGTTGCCGCTGGGGGGCGCTTCGTCCCCCCGGCAACCATCAGGCGGTCAGACGCGAAGTGACCTCGCCCAGCTGCCCCGACAAGCCATGCAGGCGTTGCCCCGCCTGCTCGGTATGTTGCACGGCCTCTTGGTTGGCGGTGGCAATCCGGGTGATTTCGATCAGGTTGCGCGAAATATCCTCGGCCACGCTGGTCTGCTCCTCGGCCGCCGTGGCGATCTGCCGGTTCATGTCGCGGATCGCCTCTACCGCCAAGGTGATGCGCTGCAGCATCTGCCCGGCCTGCTGCACCTGCTCGGCACCCTCCTCGCTGCGTTGCTGGCCGCTTTCGATGGCCTTCACCGCCTCCACCGCACCCGACTGCACGGCTTCGATGATCTGGTGAATTTCGGCGATCGACGCCGCAGTACGCTGGGCCAGGCTGCGCACCTCGTCGGCGACCACGGCAAAGCCACGCCCGGCCTCACCCGCGCGGGCCGCCTCGATGGCGGCATTGAGCGCCAGCAAGTTGGTCTGCTCGGCGATGCCACGGATCACCTCAAGCACTTTGCCGATGCGTGAGCTGTCGTTCTCCAGATTGCGGATCACTGCGGCGGTACCGGCGATCTCGCGATTGACCACGCCAATGGTGTCGATGGTCTGCTGCATCACCTGTTCGCCGGCCTGGGCGCTGTGGTCGGCCTCGTCGGCGGCCCGTGCAGCATCCGCTGCGTGGCGCGCCACTTCCTGGGCGGTGGCAGACATCTCGTGCATGGCCGTGGCCACCTGGTCGGTGCGTTGGAACTGGTCGTGGGTGCCACGGGCCATGTCACCGGCAATGGTGCGCAGCTGGCCACTGGCGCCCTCCAGCTCCTGGGCATTGTCCTTGAGGCGGCCAACGGTGTCGGCGAGGAAGTCGCGCAGGGTATTGGCTGCACGCGCCAGGCGGCCCAGTTCGTCCTCGCGACGGCTGTCAACGCGGGCGGCGAAGTGGCCCTGGCTGAGTTGCGCCACGTATTCGATCAGTTGGCGGATCGGCTCGATCAGGCTACGGTTGAGCAGCCACAGGCTGAGCAGGCCGACCAGTAACGCCGACCCCAGCATGACCAACACGCCCAGCCACACGGTGCGTTCGGCACTGGCATTGATCTGGGCGGCGCGATCACGAGCCTCGGCGCGCAACTGCTCGACCAGCGCGCTCATCTGCTCACTGGCCGCCCGGTCGACCCCCTTCACCGCCTGGTCACCGGCTACCGGGTCCCCCCCGGCCGCCAGAAAGGCCTGACGCCCTTTTGCGTAGGCCTGGCCGAGCTGGCGATGGCTATCACGCAGCTGCTGCAGCGGTGCCTTCAGCTTTTCATCGCTGCTGTCGATCAGTTTCCCGAGCAGTTGCTGAACCTGCTGCTCACGGGCCTGGAACTGCTGCCAGTACTTGTCCAGCTCGGCAGGTTGGCGGCCGCGCAGCAGCACGTTTTTCCACTCCTGCACCTGGATCTTGAACTGCAGGTTGGCTTCATCGATCAATTGCGAAGCCCGCAGCGGCCCGTCCACCAGTTCACCATAGCCACGCACGCTGGAGGACAGGAACTGGAAGCACACCAGGGCGATCAGCAGCATCGCCGCCAGGCTGCTGCCCAGCAGGGTAAGAATTTGCACTCGAAGTGATTTACGCAACATCGCGGATCTCGGGAACAAGGAATAAGGGAACGGCGCGCCGTTGCAGCGCCGCGACAGACATCCTTGTCCTCGTCCGCAGGCCAAAAAAAAGCTGCCATCAATCGATAGCAGCCAGGTCGAGCACTTACGCAACAGTTGCGATGCATACTCTCAGGCAATTGCTACAGAAATGTTACAGCTACACGACGCCTAGCCCGTGGTGAACTGCAACTCGGCCAGGCGAGCGTACAACGGGCTTTCCTCGATCAGCTGCCGATGGGTGCCGACCGCGACCACACGCCCCTTGTCGATCACCGCGATGCGGTCGGCGTGCTGCACCGTGGCCAGGCGATGGGCGATGACCAGCGTGGTCCGCCCGGCCATCAGGCGCGGCAAGGCCTGCTGGATCAAGTGTTCGCTCTGCGCATCGAGGGCGCTGGTGGCTTCGTCGAGCAGCAGGATCGGCGCATCCACCAGCAGCGCCCGGGCGATTGCCAGGCGTTGCTTCTGGCCACCGGAAAGTCCAATGCCGCCCTCGCCCAGCGGCGTCTGGTAACCCTGCGGCAGTTGCCGGATGAACTCGTCGGCATGGGCGCCATGGGCCGCCGCCTCGACCTCGGCCAGTGTCGCTTCGGGCCGGCCGTAGCGGATGTTGGCCTCGACCGTACCGCGGAACAGCGACGGGTTCTGCGCCACCAGGGCGAACTGGCGGCGCAGGTCGTCCAGGGCCAGCGCCGTGATGGGTTGCCCATCGAGCACGATGCGCCCCTGTTGCGGGTCGTAGAAGCGCAAAAGCAGGTCGAACAATGTCGACTTACCCGCCCCCGACGGCCCCACCAGCGCCACGGTCTGGCCGGGTTCGATGGCCAGGTTGAGCTGGTCGATGGCAGCCACCGAGGGCCGCGAGGGATAGGCAAAGGTCACGTGCTGCAGTTCGATGCGTCCAGTGGCGCGCTGCGGTGCCAGCATCACGGGGGCCTCTGGGGCCAGGATCGTGCTATTCGCCGCCAGCAGCTCGGCGATGCGCTCGGCGGCCCCTGCGGCGCGCTGCAGCTCGCCGATCACTTCACTGAGCGTGCCAACGGCACTGCCGACGATCAGGCTGTAGAACACGAACGCCGCCAACTCGCCTGCAGAAATGCGCCCGGCGATCACATCCATGCCGCCCACCCAGAGCATCACGCCCACTGCCCCCAACACCAGCACGATCACCAGCGTGATCAGCCAGGCACGTTGGGCAATGCGTTGCCGGGCCACGGCAAACGCAGCCTCCACCGTACCGGCGAACAGTTCACGGTCGCGTGCCTGGTGGTTGTATGCCTGCACGGTCTTGATCTGCCCAAGGGTCTCCGACACATAGCTGCCTACATCGGCCACCCGGTCCTGGCTCTGCCGCGACAGGCTGCGCACCCGTCGGCCAAACAACAGGATCGGTGCCAGCACCAGTGGCAATGCCACCACCACGATGCTGGTGAGCTTGGGGTTGGTGATGAACAGCAGCAGCACGCCACCGATCACCATCAGCGCATTGCGCAGGAACATTGACAGCGACGAGCCGATCACCGACTGCAACAAGGTCGTGTCGGCAGTCAGCCGCGACTGGATCTCAGCGCTGCGGTTGTCTTCGAAAAAGCCTGGATGCAAACCCACCAGGTGGTCGAACACCGCGCGGCGGATGTCGGCAACGCAGCGCTCGCCAATCCACGACACCAGATAGAAGCGGCTGAACGTGCCTGTCGCCAGGGCCAGCACCAGCACCATGAACAGGCCGATGGTCTGGTTCAACTGGTGTGCCGAACGGGTCATGAAACCCTGGTCGACCAGCAGGCGGATACCCTGGCCCATGGACAGGGTGATGCCGGCGGTGACGATGAGCGCCAGCAGGGCCAACAGCGCCTGGCGACGGTAAGGATGCATGAACTGCCAGGCCAGGCGCAGGGCACGGCGTTGGCGAAAGGAAGCCGAATCGGGCATGACATGAACCAGGAAAGCAGGAATATGAAGACTACCACTCATCCACCGAGGCAGTGCCTATAGCCCATCGTTCTAACGGGCCTCTGGAGCTTTGCTGCGCTTTCTGCTGGACTGTGCAGGCCTTGGTGCACACGATAACTTTTGTAACAGGCCAGTCACGGCGCAGGTTTAACCTGAGCCTGAACCTGATGAGGAGATATTCAATGAGCTTGCAACATGGCAGCGACACTGTGAAACCGCAGAACAAGCCACAACCCAAGGCCTGTGGTTCGATCATCGACGCCCAGGGCCGCGAGATCGAGATCACCGAGCAGATGATCCAGCAGGCCTGCAAGGACCTGGAAGACAGCCGCGTGAAAAAACTTCACCACGGCTGAAATGCGGACTTTTAGAAACCCGGCTTTAGGCCGGGTTTTTTATGTGTTGGCCGTGCTCAGGCCAGCACGCCACCCAGGGCATTGACCAGCTGCGCCAGCTGCGGCGCTTCGCCCCGCACGCGCACCGCCAGCCCTTCGATCTCCCGGCGCGGTGGATACTGCTTGCGCAGCTGGTCGAACGCCGCCCGCTGCTCGGCCACGTCGTCACTCAAGCTGCGACGGAAATCGGCATCGTCACGGCGCGGGTCATAGACCGCCCGGCACAGGGTCGCCAAGGCCCAGGCAGGCTCTGCAGTGCCGTCCAGCTCGATCTGCGCCAACGGCGCAGGCGGCAGCAGGTCGGCCAGCTGAACCTTTTCGGCCTCGCCCAGGTGGCGGCACAAGGCCTGATAGATCTGTGCCGTGCCACGCTGGCGGCCATCCAGGCTATAACCGGCAATATGTGGCGTGGCCAGGGTGCACAGGTCTGCCAGTTGCAGGTCGACCTGCGGCTCGCCTTCCCAGACATCGAGCACTGCGTGCACGTCTTCGCGATCCAGCAGCAGCTCGCGCAGCGCTGCGTTGTCCACCACCGGCCCGCGGCTGGCGTTGATCAGCCAGGCACCGGGGCGCAGCTGCGCCAGCTGGGCTGCACCGAGCAGGTGCCAGGTTGGATACTCACCGCCGCGCAGCAACGGGGTGTGCAGGCTGATCACGTCGCACTGCTCAAGGATGGTCGCGAGGCTGACGAAGTCGCCGCCCTCGGTGGCCTGGCGCAGCGGGTCGCAGACCAGCACCTTCCAGCCCAGGCCGTGCAGCACGCGCACCAGGCGGCCACCGACTTCGCCGGCGCCGACCACCCCATAGGTGCGTTGCGCCAGTACCGCGCCGTCCAGGTCGGCCAGGGTCAGCAGGCTACCCAGTACGTAATCGACCACGCCACGGGCATTGCAGCCCGGCGCGCTGCTCCAGTGAATACCGGCTTCGGCGAAGTAGTCGAGGTCCAGGTGGTCGGTGCCAATGGTGCAGGTGCCGACGAAGCGCACCTTGCTGCCTTCGAGCAGTTGCCGGTCGACCTTGGTCACCGAGCGCACCAGCAGCACATCGGCGTCCCTGACGCTGGCGGCGTCGAGGCTGCGGCCGGGATAACGGCGGATCTCGCCGAAGCCTGCGAAAAAGGCATCGAGCAGCGGGATATTCTCGTCGGCAACTATCAGCATGGCGCTCTCCTGTCTGGGGAGCGCAGTGTAGGCGCTACGCGAGGTGTGTTCCAGCGCGGTTCAGTCGGCTTTCTTGCGGATCCAGTACAGGTAGGTGCCGGCTTCCTCCTGCTGCCCGAGCAATTCGTGGCCGAGGAAGTTGCAGAACTTGGGGATGTCGCGGCGGGTCGACGGGTCGGTGGCGATGACCTTGAGCAGGCCGCCGGCGGCCAGGTTGCGTACGTGCTGGTGCAGCATCATCACCGGCTCCGGGCAGTTCAGGCCGGTGGCGTCGAGAATGGCATCGGGGGTGAAATCGGTCATGGGGGGCTCCGCAAATGATCGCTATTGTGGCGCATCGCGCCACAAGGACCAATAGCCATTCATGAGGGCCACCGCTGAGTGCTCCTGCTCTGCCTTTGCTTTCGCTCTGCCTTTGCTTTCGCTCTGCCTTTGCTTTCGCTCTGCTTTTGCTTCTAAGCGCGCGGTAGTTCAGCAAACGCCGAATGCGACTTCAGGAGGCCGAGCGCAGGTCTTGCGGAGGGAGGTGACGGGCATGGATGCCCGTCAAGCGCTGCGGCCTTTGGCTTTTGGCTTTTGGCTTTCAGATCCGGTGCGCATTCATTTGCGATGGTGGCGCACAATCACCTTTCCGCCCTTACGGCGGGTCACTTTTTGACGGGGCAAAAAGTAACCA